>NZ_PDEP01000001.1 GCF_002554705.1 Longimonas halophila
ACGAACACAAAGACGCGAATGAGCGTAGATTGCCAGTCCATGTCACCAAGGGCTGTTTGTGAGAGCGGCGTTAAGCACCCTCCTCAAACAGCTTGCGGTGATGTGGGTCTCAACTCTGGATTGGCATTTGTAGCTCCCATTCAGCACGGGCGCATAAGCGACCTTGCCATCGTCCACTTCCAGTGCTCGCCCTTTCTCACCGGCTTGTCTCTTTTACGTAGCTGAACCCTCGCATCTCATCCGGCGATCGACTCGGCCGTTTGTAGACCGGCATAGGCAACGTTTGATCCGGCCATGACCCCGATGATGATCACACGCGACTCTTCATCTTCATCATTGACCGCAACGGCATAGGCGACTCGGGAGACGTAGGCAGCCAAGTTGGAAACCTCGCCGAGAATAGCCGCTGTACGCTCCGGTCCCGCGTCTTTCTGCGAGAGCTCGTAGAAGTGCCACCCTGAACACGCCAGCCCCGGAAGCACGAGGATGGCATCAATGACCGCTCCCGTGGCTCGCCCATCGCCAGCGGCCAGCGCCTTCATAACCCCTTTCGAGGCCGCGAACTTCTTCTGGACTGGCCCAGAAAATAAGAGCTTATTCAGCAATCGAAGTCCCGTCGTGCCGCGGCTAAGCCAGTTCACTACGCTATTCTCAATCGGATCTTTCGGAACCAGAACGTCTGTGAGACCAACGGAACCGCCACCGAGGGCACCGAGGACGGCCGACGGGATGGCCCACGGGTTCTCTCCGGTTGGGGCGGCCGCCTCAAACGTGGTCACGAAGTCGTCCATCAGCGTAAAGAACCCCGAAAACAGGTGCCCCGCAACGAACACGGACTGCTGGACCGAATCAGGAAGCTGGATTGGACTGCTTGCCGACATTGCCATCGGACGCGTCTGCATACGCTTCGTCGTCGACCCACCGGGCGCCTGAGACGGCTTGGCAACCTGCATGTGCGAGGCCAGCAGGGGAGGCACATCCGTTGTGGGTTTCGGCGCCTGGAAGGCCTGCTTAAGTTCGGCCATTGAGGTAGCATCAATCAGAAACTGCGTGTGGGTGGTGTCGGGGAAGGGCGCCTTGCCTTCGGCGATCTTGTAGACGACGGTATGGGCGACCGCAGGAATCCAACAAAACAGGTCAAGGAAGGACATGTCTGGCACCCCGATGTCGTTCAGTATGTCCGACACCACGGGGATGTGAATCTTGGCATCCAGCATGCGAACCGCGGCGGCGGCAACATCGGCGAGAATGTCGAGAATCACGTCGATCACCACCTTTGCGCTTCCGAGCACGCCCTCCGCCAAAATGCCCGCCAAACGCTTGAGGACCTCCCCAATCGTAAGCGACGAGAAGTCCTTGGCCAGCGCTTCGAAATGAGTGATCACCTCGTCGAGGACAGCAGCCTCGTTTTTCAGTGCCGTAAACAAGTCGTCGATTAGCGACTGCAGGAGGCTCGGGTCTGGCTCTTTGCTCTTGACGGTGATTTTCGACGCATTGTTCTGGAAGTGGTGCGCGAGGTGCTGGGATGCAGCCGTCTGCCCTTTCACCGGACTGTCAGTGCTCCCCGCCGCAGGCTGCGAGGCGACGTCGCCCAGGGCCGACCAATCGTCGATGTCTGCCCAGGTGGCGACCTTCTTCTCGACTTCCTCAATGGCATGATCGAGGCCATTTTTAACGTCGTTGATGCCAGCGACTTGGCTCTGGAGAAACCGCTTGATGAGATTGTGGAAGACCTCCTTCGTCCGACGGATGTCATCCCACTCGAAGAGAAATTCCACGAATCGGACGAGGTCCTCGACTGCCGTCTCGACAGCCTTGAACACCCATTCCATTGCCCCCACCACGGCCTCAACGCTGTCTAAGAGGGCCCGGTACACGGTATCTCCAATTTGGGCTACGAAGTGCCACACCTCGTTCGCTGCGTCCTCCACGATGTCGACCACGGCGTCAACGCCGGTCTCCAGCCACTGAAAAAGGTCACCGACAGCCACGGCGATGTCCTCGCCCAAACTCTCAGCCGTAACCGGTGCGGGGGCCGCAAAGCCTCCCATCGTCGGCGTTGCAAGTGCCATTCCCACATCCATTGATCGGGACGCGGCAGTCACCTGGTTGTAGCTGCTCTTCAGATTCTTCAGCCCGTTTGCCACCGTCTTCAGGTTTGACTCGGACGCATCTGATGAGACCAACGGTGCGGTTTGGCCGTCTTTCTTCGTGACCGTTGCCGATGTCAACTTGTCGGGCGTGTCGAGCGCAGTCAATTTCTTGAACGGCTCCTTCATCGGAGTAATCGTCACCGCGTGGCTGCCTCCTGCCGACACGGTGAAGGTTGTGCCCGAGAGCGTGTCGGTCGCCTCGACGATCGTCACTGATCCAAGCGATGTTGTCTGCACGTGCACCGGCTCGGTCCCAACCGTGTAGTAGAGCCCGTTGATGTACACGGCCGTCTGCTGACTTGCACTCAGGCTCAGTGTCACCTGCGACTGCGGCAGGCCCTCTTCGTCAGTAACCTGAATAGTAGTGGTGTACGACTTGAAGGAGATCGACGGTTGCTCTGGAGGCGCAGGCAACGTGATACGATCGGTCGTCCACACTTGCGTTGTCGGGTCGCGGGTGATGCGCACGAGCTTATCTTTTCCCGACGCGAAGATCGTGTTACCGCCGTGGGTGACGTTGATGTATGGAGACATCTTCTCGATGCGAGACAGCAGCGGTACGGGTACGCTCCAGGACGAGTCGTCGCCGAGCGAATCGGCCTGGCAAGCCAGTGAGTACACCTCATCACTCCCGTTGCGTCCCCACAGCGTGATGACACCGCCATGGGCCATCGCCACGAGGTGATGGGTACCCGCAAGCACATCGTGGGTCGCCACTTTAACCCCAGTGGCTCCGTCATCCTGATTGGAGCTCGCAAAATAGTAAAGGCTGGAACCGCTGACCACGAATAGATCGGTCGAGCGGTCCGCGTTACGGGTAGACGCGATGGCGTCCGGCACACCCTCGCCAGGCAGGTCAAGGCGCACAGGCGTGGGCGCGGCCTCGCCGAACACGTTAACAATGGGCACGAACGCTATCTGGCCACTGGATCCCGCCCGGCCTGCAGTGTAGAGTCCGTCGACATATCCGTTCTCTGCACGCCCGATGGCGCTGTCATAGTCGCCAGCCTCTATGTCGATGGGCAGATCGTGCGAGTTCCAGTAGTGGCCGGTATCACTACCCGGCTCAACGAAGAAGCGATGAATGTACTTCGCTGGGCTCGACGGATCCCGCAAGACATCAACAACAATGTACTCGACGTTTGCGGCCGATTCGCAGAAGTATACGTTAACGATTTCGAGAGAATCGAGATCCACCAACGGGTCGTCGTAGGGGTACGCCGTCCATTCCGGGGCCTGTGCCCACGACAAGTCGCGATTGGAATTGTTCAGGCTCAAGTAAAGGTGACTCGTACCGCCGGCTTCTACCACCATCGCCAGTCCCAGCGACCCGTCGGCCCTGTTTTGCGCGGCTTCAAAGGTCTTGACAGTGGCGTTTTCGTCAGGGAAGTCCCTCGCAATCTGAGCGCTGCTGAGGTCAGTTACTGACCAGCCCGCGGCTGTCTTGCCGCTTTCGTCTCGAAGGAGGTTCAACACCCCGTTGGTACCGACCGTAAATAAGAGAGAGTGCCCGTCATGTGTCTGTAGGGCTTCAAACTTTTCCTGTGGGGAAATCAACTCAGCCTGGAGACGATTCTCCATCATCTCAGCTGAGTATGTGATGTCGAGCGTAGACATAAGAGGTTCTTTGAGATAGGCATCAAAAGAAACGACCCGGCGTGCCATCGCCGGTCAGTAAAGACGTCCCAGAGGCGTGTCAGTCTGGCCGAACGTACGTAATGGCCGTTACCAGATCGCGACTATTGGAGAACAAGACATCCTTGTACGTGAACACATCTGCTCCTGGAAACACAAAGTTCTGTACGTCCTGGAGCGGAAATTTATGAAAGGTCGCCTCCGTGATTTCCTTCTCTGTTTTTGCGACCTTATCGATGAGGTCGTTCAGGTTGACAAAGAAATTAACGAACCCACTAAGGTCGATATTTTGGGATTTGTCTTTCTTCGACGTCTTTCGGTCGGTTTGAAGGTTGCCGTTTTCATCAACCGACAGCGTATAGGTGTCGGTGATCGTCTTGTCTACGACGTTACCGGACGTGGAGGTCGCATCGAATTGCACCTTCGTCCACATGACGAGGTGTTGCTTAATGATGATCTGGTTGTCCTTAAAATCTACAGTACAGTTGTACGAGCTGTGCACATCGAACTCGGTATACGTCGCGCCGCTCTTGTCGCTGGAGTCTGCTTTTTTCGTATACGAGACCTTTAGCACCGTATCTCCGCTGTCGGGATACTCCACAGATTGGGGCGTCTGGTAGGGTGAGAAGTTCCAAGACGCATGACCTCTTCCGTACCAGTAAGCAGTTGTGGAGGTGGAGGGCCGTATGCAGGCACTTCGTATTTGAGGGAGAAGCTGGTTGTAGAGCCACTTGGCCATTGTCTTGCGGTTGATCGCCATCGCACCGCTCTCGTCCGTAATTTTTGATGGCTCTACCCAGTTCCAATTAAATGTGGCTGCACCAGGCAGAGGGTTGTTATTGGCAGCGCACAGATAGTCGAGGGTAACAGCCTTCTGCTGATCGGGAGACGGGTTGGATACCGGATTGCCGTTCGAGTCGATGAAGGGCCCCACCTCTCGCTCGATTCCAGTAAGGCGCAATGAAGCATGGTCGGGGGTCTGGGCGGCAGCGTGTACCGCGATGACCGGTTCGCCACGCTTCTTCATCGCCTTGAAGTAGATGTTGGTGAACGACTTGGTTAGCACAATGGCTGCATCTGAGCCAGAAGGGAGCCCCTGAATTGTTGGCGTGCTCATCACCACGGCGCTGTCAAGGTTGAACAGCAACTGCTGCAGGCTAAACGCTGAAGCGCTGATGTTTTTCAACCGATTGAGTAACGCTTTTTTCTTCGCAGGATGGTTGTTGAAGTAGGGCGTATCCAACTCCTTGTCCAGATCTGACAGGACGAGGTCTACCTTCGTCGTAAAGTACCACGCGTGGCCGTTCGGCTGACTCCACACATTCCATGACCCCTTCCCCCCAAAGCCGCTGGGCGGGCTGTTCTGGATGAGCTCAAACTCAGAGCAGAGCAGGTTGAAGCGGACGTTGTTGGCCGAGGTGCCCAGGTTCACAATCGGGGGAAGGTCCTTTGGTAGGATTCCCGGCGGAAGCCCCATTTTGAGCTTCAGCCCCACCACGAACATGTTTTCAGTGAGCGTTTTGATACGCGGGTCGTCGTAGTCGGTACCCTTCGGAATCTCGAATGGATTGATTCCGCCGGTCTTCTTCTTGAGTTCGGGAAGGGAGATTTGCTTGGTTGGATTGCCATCCTTATCAGCGAGGAAGCAGATATAAGTCGTAGGCTGGTCGGCGTTGTGGAGATACTCTTTCAGTCCGGCGTTGATACTTGCTTGCGTCGTAGCAACAACGAAGTCGTAGCCGTATTTCTCAGAAGAGATATTGGACTGCGAAGCACTCATGGTATGTACAATCTGATGGTAAGAACAGGAAACGGGACAAAGAAGCTTGAAACCAGATGCTTCTTTATTATGAGCAAGAAAGTAAATCTCAATTGCTTATACGTAATAAATTCTACGAGAACACACAAGTTTGTAATCAGCGTTAATATGAAAATTGAATGGTGGCTCTATGGACACCCCCGCCAGAACATCAAAACGATCGCTCCACTCTCGGTGCTGGCACTTCTTGCCGTTCTTTCCTTAGTTGGATGTCAGTCTGAACCGCCCCTATGTATCCGCCAAGCGTACTATCACCCCGACACAGTTGCAGTTGGGACCGTTGTTGAACTCTCTGCGGGCCAACTCGACCTCCTCGATGATTGTGACCGCCCTTCACCTCCGAATGTGAATTGGTCCTCAAGCGCACCGAATGTGGCTGCAGTCTCTGAAGGCGGTGTCCTCAAGGCGCTGTCAACTGGAAGTGTTGATGCGATCGCACGCTCGGATCGCGTGACAGCCCGGTGGTCTATTGCAATTGTCGATCCATGATATACCTTTCCTTCGGGCGGCATACCCCCAATGCTTCTGCAGATGGCGGGATGCAGCGTGCTTCCAGCGGTAGCGTTTCCCACGCCGTCTCCGTAAGTTAGAGATGCGCGTCGCTGCAGAACACCCCCCCCACTACATAGCTTTCCATTGTATAGTTTTCCGCCTACATCGCTACCAACTCAAATAGTCCACTGCACGTCCATGAACTGTGTGTTGAAAATGTTGAGTGGTTTCGTGGTCGCTATCTGTTTCTTTGGCATTGTTGGTTGTGCCCAGACCCAGCCGGGTTCTGATTATGAACTACGGACGACTGCCTCTTTTCTGGAAAGATATGGTCTACCCATCACTCAGAACGGGTTGTGCCATAGGCTGAAGGCCATTCGAATGACTCGGAGCTCAGTTTCCACCGCGTGGTTCAAAAGGACTACCGTCACTTGTTTCCCTGCTTGATCAGTCGCTCACGCTATCACCGAAGACGCAAAGCGTTGATGGGTATTCAGCGCGAGATGCTTCGTCTTCTGATGAACCGGCTGCGGCTGCTGGCGATGTGGCTGGCCTTGGATTCGGCTCCGATTACGACGGCGAAGTCGCCGCGTTGGAAGTCGGCCCAATTGTCGATCTGGGCTGCTGAGGCCGGGTTTTCGCCGTCGAAGCGTCAGTTTTTCCTCGGGTTTCGCCTTCATCTGCTCGTATCGAATACGGGAGCGATCTGCGACTTTGTGTTGAGTCCAGCCCATGTCGGGGAGCGCCGCGTCGCCGAGCACCTGCTTGCCGTTGAGGCCGCGTGGCAGAACCGCCAGTCGGCCTTATTTGCCGAGGCGCGTCCGGTCCTGGCAGACAACGGGTACTGTGGCGATTGGCTCGCCGGCCTGTTTGGAAAACATGGGGGGCGGCTTTGGTATGCATTGCGGCGAAGCACCGAGGCTACTACGCAAGAAGAAGCGGCGCTGCGCGCTTGGCAACGAGGCTTGCGAGCCCGCATCGAAAGCGTGTTTGCGTCCCTGGAAGATCAGTTCCAGATTGAGGAGACGCGGGCCCGGTCGGTGTGGGGCGTGATGACGCGCGTCGTTGCGAAGCTGCTGGCCTACATGGTGGGGTTTGTCGCCAACGAGGCCCTGGGTCGCCCCGGAACGGCCCTGAAGAGCCTCTATCGATGATTTACCCATAGCACAAGACGTACTCAGAGCGATCAGGCCGTGTCTTTCGAATTCGTCTCTGAACTTCCAGAAGGTCGACTGATGCCACATGGCTCCAATTATCAGAATTTGCTACCGGGGCACAGTGGCTACGATCTTCCTGTCGTACCCGCTCTGAAACGGATGAGTCGTAGCTATCTGGAGGAGAGATTTGCTGCTGTATCTCCAGGTGCAGCAACAACGATCCGTGTGGTCGTTCACACACTTGAGATTCAGGAGATCGAGCACGAGTCTGACTCAGGATGGACGACAGGCGCTAAAAATACGGCCACAGTAGAAATCGTCCGCTCGGACCAAACTGCCGCGTCGAAAACAGTCGAGAGCGAAGCGACATCAAGCGAAATTGATAGCACAGCGAGGACGTTAATAATTGGTAGCATCAATTCAGTCAACGAGGCCACAGTGGCAAAGCTACACGGTTTTCTGCGTGACAGCGAAGCCCTGTAACCTATATAACCTTTTCGCTTATGCTGATGAAAGGCTGGTGCTTACCCCCAGCGGTTGTGTGGCGACAGCGTCTACGACGCTGAAGTGGTGTATCCTTTTATTGACCTTCGCGGGCATATTTCAGCCGTTATAACGCACAGGTTGCCGATGGATGAGACTGTAGAAATACAATCTTGCGATAGCCCCGCTCGACTGCTGCTGTCTGATCTCTCATACGACGGAAGCGGGCAGGACTCCTGGGCATCTTTTGTCGCCACAATCGAAGACGACGGGCTCCACGCCAACGTCCGAGTTTTTGATCTCGGGCCAGAATCCCTCGTTGATCTGTTCGAGCAGATGAACGAAGAATATCGCGGTTGGGACGGCGCGAAAACCTGGAAATCTATCGAAGGACAGATGGCGCTCTCTTGCACAAGCGATAGGAGTGGACATGCGTTCGTTGAGGTGGTTCTTCGCCCGGACCTCCGCCCGGATCGCTGGGAGGTAAATAGCCGCTTGCGCATCGACGCGGGGCAACACGACCGCATCGCCAAGCGCCTTGCTCGATGGGTGAACGCAAAGCAGAGTGCGTCATAACCCAGCGTTGCACCTGACGAATTGCATTGCTACGTTCTTACCGCATCGGTGCTTTAGCAAACAGCCCCAAGCTTCAGGAGGCGTTAACGCCGAGCTGTCTATTTGCAGGTGGACTCAACCGTTATGTGGCCTTGTGACGAATCAAATCGAATCTCCGAGGCGGAATATCCGCGACCTTTGCGACTTTTGTCGATATGGAGCCAGTCTGCTAATCATCTGATCGTGTTCCGAGCTGTTAGACCATTGGCGAAGCAAATCCAGTGATTCGAACTTGAGCAAAAGGTGGCATTCGTCGTCTGCCTCAATAGGCTCCATTCGTCTGATTGAGATGAACCCATCGAAGTGTTGAAGCGCACGGGCCACTTCTTGAAGCCAGTCGTCAAACTGGTTCCGGCCTTTCGTGCTCAAGTAGTGCTGAACGTGAACCAGAATCATTTTCGCAACCTGTTTTCGTCAGAGGAAAGTTGAGCGAGTGCTTTCCGCGCCAGTGGCACAGCGACCAGTGCGGCTGGCACCGTAAGGGCATACGCCAGCGCGAAGCCGCGTCCCCAATGGTCCGGGAAGGCGCATGAGAATCCTACTTGGAGAGCAGTCTGCACAGCCGAGTTGATTGCGCAAATCGGCGTGGCGACGATCAACACGAAAAATAGAGTGTGGTAGCGCTCGAAGATGCTCCCTTCAGAATCCTCGGTCATGCGGATACGCGGCGGCTGAACGTCTCTGCAAAAACATCGGCGGTGAGGTGATCGCCGAAGTGATGCACCACGCTCTGTAAGACGTGCTCGCGCTGCTCTTTTGTGAATGCACTCGTGGCGCCTTCAATCACGTGCATCGTGTAGCCGAGGTCGTGGCCTTGCCGAAGCGTGGACTCAACGCAGACATGCAGCGCGTAGCCGGCAAGGTATAGGTCGGTGATCCCATTGTTGCGCAGATAGGCGTCGAGATTCGAGTGTGCAAACGTGCTCGCACCGACTCTTCCCTTTACAACGAACTCCTTCTCGTCTGGCTCAAAGCCTTCGGCAAACGCACAGCCTTCCCCAGTCCACGTTCCGGCGTTGGGAATGGCATGAAACAAGCCCGCAGGCCGCTGTCCGCCGATTTCGGGATAGTCGTTTTCGAAGAGACATGGCACGTGGATGACGTGCAACCCATTTTTGCGAGCGGTCCAGAGCGCCTTCTGCGCGCCCTGTCGAGACTGCTCTAGTTGCGGACGATCTTTGATCAGAGCATTGAGCTTTCCGATATCCCCGTCGAGCCATTCGCGTTGAAACTCGATCATCACGAGGGCGCTTTGGTCCGGGACGAGATTAGCCGGAGCGAAGGACGTTTCCATAAAAGCAGCAGGAGGTCGTGAATAGAGAAGCGATAGGCGATCAGACACAAGGGGGGATGTGGGCCTACGCAAAGGCGTCTTGTGCAGCAGCAGTATCTTCGAAGAACTGGTAGTGCGTGATCTTCCCGTCGGCGACCTCGCAGCGCAAGGCCCAGTCGCTTTCGAAGACGCGGCCAGTGGCAGGAATACGGTGGCGCAGGTGCCCAGAGGCAAACGCCAGGGACCCGTCTCCAACGAGGTCCTCGACGGCAAAGGCTTCGGTCTCGACGTTGGAGGCCAGTCCCGTAAAGAAGTCTTGTGCGCTACTCTGCCCCTGGTAGGTCCCGTACCACGGCACCTTGCTGGCGTACTCAGGGTTGCCGGCCTTAATGGTGATGTTCTCGGCGAGGACACTCAAAATACCGTCCATGTTGCCTGCCCCGAACGCTTCAAACAAGCGGTGCACAGGCACGGTAGCGTCGGAATAGGAAGTAGGCATCGTCTTGGGAGAGGATTGATGTTCAGCAAGTAGATTGCGAAGCCTTTTACCAATTTGATGAGATAGGTTCCAAATATTGTAGATTAACTACATTTTTGTAGAAAACCTTCACTTTTAGTCGCTGATCTACCTCGTTTGAGGAAGTGCAACAGATTGGGAGACATGACGTTTTATCTACAGTCCAGTACAAGCGTCCTCATTCACATGTAGCGATCTAGCAATGGACACCGAATCAGACCCAGAAAACGTGCTCATGGATTGGGCGCTTTTGGATCGTCTTGTCGTCGGCATTGGTGAAGTGGCTGAGATAACAGGCGTGTCTAAACGCAAGCTTCGCTATTGGCAAGAGAAGGGCGTTATTGAGCCAGTTGACGACGCGGAAGGGGCAACACGCCGCTTCGATTATCTCAACATCAAGAAGGTTCTTCTTGTCAAAGAACTCGTCGATGAGGGATACAGGCTAGATGCAGCCCAGGAGAAGGTGGAAGAACGTATGAGAACACTCAGTGAAGCCTTTAGCAAGTTGGCAAAGTAAGGCCCCATAACCTAAAGCTGCACCTGACGAATTGCGTAGCGGGCTTGCGCTCCTCGCTAACAGCTTCCTCAGACGAGCGAGGACTTCGTGAGGCGGTCAGGCTCAGGCGCTCACTCGAAGATGAACTCGACCGTTATGTGGTATTGCCGCAGCTACTGATGTCTTTCTGGTTGTACCTTCGATTCATTCTCAACCCGGTCCCTTCACCGCTATGCTCACGAATACGCTCGAATCCATCCGTGCCAGGCTCCCGAGCAGTCATATGCAGAACCCTTCGATTCCGACGATGAAGCAGCGCATAAGTCGGGTTAGTGTGGTTGTTATCGCCGTTCTGATCAGCTTCGGGTTAGCATCTGTCATTGCCGGGCCATCGGCGTATGCTCAGAGTCCGAGCCCCGGATCGGCTGTAGAGGTCGGCCTTGCGGCGGGCGCTGCCTTTCCGCAGGCCAACAGGTTGGGCAATGTGGACGTAGCCGGGGGAACGAACACCGGCTTTACGGTGGCCGGTTCGGTGCAGGCCCGACTACTTGACTTGCCCTTGCGTTTTCGGTTGGAGGCGCAGTACACTCGCCTCGGTCTAAGTGATGAGAGACGGGTTCAGGTAGGAGGGGCTGCCCCCGTCGTCGCCGACGGGACTGCAAGCATGCTCAACGGCACCGGAAACTTCATACTCGCCGCACCCACCGGTAGTCGCCTACGTCCATATCTGATCGGCGGGTTGGGCATCTACCGGTTGTCGAGTACCATTAACATCACGACTTCCGACGGGAGAGCCGTTGCCAACGGAGCACCTTCAGAGAGCGAGACGCGATTTGGCCTCAACGGAGGCGCCGGGCTTGAGCTCCCTACCGGCTCGATGCGCACTTTTGTTGAGGCCCGGTTCCACGGCGTGCTCACCGAAGACGACAGGGCCAACTTCATTCCGGTCGTCATAGGAGTGAGGTTCTGACGTTTGGGCTTGGGCGAGAACGCATGCCACATAACCCAGCGTTGCACCTGACCTTCCGGGGAGGCGACTTTGTTCGCTCGCGCTTCCCGCCCACATTGTGCCGTTCTGGAAAGCGCCCAAGCTACAGGCAGACAGGTCAGCTCGCCCCGTTATAACCTGCACTGCTGCCGACGTTGTTGTGCATACAGCTTTACCGGTACACACCCTACATTGCGACCAATGGTAACCATTCGACCTGAAACGTCTGCTGATCATACGGCGGTCTACGAAATCAACCAACGGGCCTTCGAGCAAGACAAGGAAGCCGATCTCGTTGATCAACTGCGTCAGAGTACGGCCTCGTACGTATCACTTGTTGCAGAGACGGAGACGCGAATCGTGGGGCATATATTTTTCAGTCCTGTAGATATTGTGCCAGATGAGAAATCGGTGCTCGCTATGGGATTGGCCCCTATGGCCGTCATTCCAGAATGGCAGCGGCAGGGAATCGGATCGATGCTGGTGCGTGAAGGACTGCATGCGTGTCAAAAGAAAGGAGTTCAGGCAGTTGTCGTTTTGGGACATCCCGCATACTATCCTCGTTTTGGTTTTCAGCCCGCAGAGAAGTTGGGGCTCCAGAGCGAATATGATGTACCCAGCGAGGTTTTCATGGCACTGGAACTGGAGCGAGGGGCTCTTCAGGAGGCAGAGGGCGTAGTGCGGTATCACGATGCATTTCATTCGGCGAAGTGAGCCAGTGCGTCACGCATCAACTGATACGATGTGGGATTGTGGCCCGTCATGGTGGGCCCCATTTCATGCCATCAATATGCATCGTCGTTCCTCGCAAGCACGTTCATGCGGCTGAACCCACGCGTACAGCCTGCGTACAGGAACCGCTATTCGCATTCCCCCGACGGCTGCCGCTTTCTGGCTTCATGGACGACATACTCGCGCTGCTGCGCTCGAACGACCGGTTTATTCTCACCTCGCACCTGCGCCCCGATGGCGATGCCCTCGGCTCCGAAATCGCCCTGGCTGGGGCGCTGCGCCAGTGGGGCAAGACCGTCGATATCATCAATGCCGACGAGGCGCCCTACAACCTTGACTGGATGCCGGGCATGGAGCATGTGCAGCAGTTCGAGGGCGCGCTCCCTCAGCACGAAGCCATTGCCGAAGCGGACCTCATTATTGTGCTCGATACCAACGACGAAGAGCGCCTGGGCCGCCTGGGCAGTACCCTGCGCAAGGCCGATGCCCCCGTGCTCCTGGTCGACCACCACACCGAGCCCGAACAGTGGTTCGACCATATGCTCGTGCGCGACACCGCCTCGTCCACTGGCGAGCTGGTCTACGAGCTCATCGACGGCATCGACCCGACCGCGATCAACGAGGAGGTGGCTACCGCGCTCTACACCGCTGTCATGACCGACACCGGCTCGTTTCGCTACAGCAGCGTTACGCCGCGCCTGCACCGCATCATTGCCGATGTGCTCGAACGCGGCGGCATCAGCCCCGCTCCCATCCACGCGCAGATCTACGACCGCCGCTCCATGGCGGGCCTGCGCCTGCTCGGACGCATGCTGAACCGCATCCGCATCAAGTTCAACGGCCAGCTTGCCTACTCCGTCGTCACGCAGCGCATGGTGGATGACACCGGCGCCAGTTGGGATGACAAGAAGGGCTTCGTAAACTATGTGCTCTCGATTGATGGGGTGAAAGCCGCGGTCTTGTTCTCAGAAGTCAGCGATGGCGCCAAGATCAGCTTCCGCTCCGAGTCCGACACCCACGTCGACGAGTGGGCGCGCGCGTTTGATGGCGGCGGCCACCGCAACGCCTCCGGGGCTTACGTGAAGGGCAACTCGTTTAGCGACGTGATCGCCGACGTGATTGGCGCGGCCCCGCGCTTCATCGACTTTGACTTCGAAGACAGTGACCCGCTCTCGGATGAAGATGCCTCGCGCATCGCCGAGCTTATGAAGTCGCCCACGCGGTAACGTCTTTATCCGGTTAACAGCCTGCACGCCTGCCTGCAGACCTTCGTCTTCCTTGCTGTACCTGCTTTTCGCTTTATGACCGTTACACCAACCTCCGAGCCACTCACCACGCTTTCTGTGGATACGCTGGTGATCCCCCTTCCCCATCCCGTTACCAGCGCCGATACTGATACGCTTACGGACGCATTAGGGGTCTCGTTTACGCGGGCCTTGCGTAACCTGGGCGGGGAAGTCGGCGATACCGTCGTGTTCTACCCCGAGGCCTCAGAGGCCGAGCAGGTTGTTCTTGTCCACGCTGGTGCCATTGATGCAGACGACGCCGAGGCGCTCCGCCGTGGAGCTGCAGGGGCGGCAGACGCTGTGCGTACTGCCCAGGCTGACACCGTAGGCCTCGTGCTTCCCTCGCTTCCTGCCAGCCTACAAGCCGGCACGCAAGCCGCCACGCAGGCGCTGGTGGAAGGCCTTGCGCTGGCGCACTACCGCTACACGGCCTACAAAACCGACGTTGACGACGCAGCCCCCACGCTCGATGCCGTACATGTAGCCTACCGCTCCGACCACGACGCCGAGGCCATTGCCGACGGTGCTACCCGTGCGCAGCACTTCGTGCAGGCCACCTACAGCGCCCGCGACCTGGTGAATCGATCCCCGCACGAAAAAACCGCTCGCGACCTCGCCGCCGCCATTGAAGCGTCAGGAGATACACATGGCTACACTGTAGAAACATGGGATCGCGAACAGATCGAAGACGAAGGGATGGGCGGCCTGCTCGCGGTTAACCGGGGCAGCGTAGAACCGCCGACGTTTAGCATCATGGAGTGGGCCCCCGACCAGGCCGTGAACAGCCGCCCCGTTGTGCTTGTCGGGAAAGGCGTAGTGTTCGACACTGGCGGACTCTCGCTGAAGCCGACGAAAGACTCCATGGACTTCATGAAAGCCGATATGGGCGGCGCGGCTGCCGTGGTCGGTACTTTTGAGGCTGCTGCTCAGATGAAACTGCCGCTGCACCTGATTGGTCTGGTCCCTGCCACCGACAACCGTCCCGGCGGGCACGCGTACGTGCCGGGCGAGGTCGTGACGATGCACAGTGGCGCTACCGTTGAGGTCATGAATACCGATGCCGAGGGCCGCATGCTTCTGGCCGATGCGCTCTCATACGCGCGCCGCTACGACCCCGAACTTGTCATCGACCTGGCGACGCTCACCGGTGCTGCCGTTACGGCGCTTGGGCACTACGCCTCGGCGGTCATGACGAGCAATACGCCCGACGCTGCCGAGCGCCTCTATGCTTTGCAGCGCGCTGGTGAGCGCACGGGCGACCGCGTGCATCCGCTTCCCCTTTACGACGACTACAAGAAGCAGCTCAAGAGCGAGATTGCCGACCTCACCAACGTGGGCGGACGTCCGGCGGGATCCATCACAGCAGGCAAGTTCTTGGAGCACTTTACCGACTACTCGTGGATGCACCTGGACATTGCCGGAACCGCATTCCTGAGCAGCGCGCAGCCGTACAGCCCCAAAGGCGGCACCGGCGCCGGCGTGCGTCTGCTGGCTGACTACCTCGACCACTACGCCCGTGCGTAGCGGTCCGCGGCATAGCCTGCCGTTTACCCACTGTTTGTGTCACTAATCCTGCGTATCCCCCCATGGCCATTCAGCGCCCGACCTACCAGCGTCCTGACCCATCGGTTAGTGGCAATGCCCGTACGCGGGTTGCCATTACGCTGGGCGACCCGAATGGGATTGGACCCGAAGTGCTGCTCAAGTCGCTGCATGACCCGCACATCGCGCCCTCCATTGCGCCTGTTGTGGTGGGCTCGGCCCATGTGTTGCGCCAGCATGCGGACGTGCTTGGCTACTCGGATCTGACCATTCACACGGTTGATGCCATGCCCGACACGCTGCCCGACGAGGGCGTCACGGTGTGGGACGTCACGGATGGGGCTACGCCCGCCGTCCACTTTGGCGAAATTACTGCCGAAGGGGGCGCACTGGCCATGCAAGCAGTAGAAGCAGCAGTAGACGCCTGTCTCGACGGCCGCGCCGACGCGATGGTGACGGCCCCTATTTCGAAAGATGCGATTGCGCAAGCCGGATACACCGTGCCCGGTCATACCGAGTTTATTGCGCAGCGCACCAACAGCCCGCGTCCTATGATGATGATGGTAGCCGGACAACTGCGTGTGGGGCTCGTAACCGCGCACATTCCCATTGCGAAAGTGGCCGATGCGCTTACCGAGGCTGTGATTGGTACTAAGCTTGAGGTGCTGAGCGCCGCTCTGCAGCGCGACTTTGGCATTGCCGAGCCGCACATTGCAGTGCTGGGGCTGAATCCGCACGCGGGCGATGGCGGGGTGCTCGGTATGGAAGAGGAAACGATTATTGCCCCGGCGCTGGAGCGCGCTCGGGCTAATGGCATCCAGGTGAGTGGTCCGCTGCCTGCCGACGGCTACTTCGCCACGCAGCTCAACAGCGGCTACGACGCGGTGCTGGCCATGTATCATGACCAGGGGCTGGTGCCGTTCAAGGCGCTGGCCTTTGATCGCGGCGTCAACTTTACGGCGGGGCTCCCGATTGTGCGCACCTCGCCCGACCACGGCACCGCCTATGGCATCGCAGGCAAAGGCATGGCGCTGCCCGGCAGTATGGAGAGTGCACTGGAGGTGGCGGCCTTCACTGCGCAGCATCGCCAGGCCACTGCAGCCCCGGCCCAGTAACACGTGTTCGCTTCGAATCTTTCGTTCGCTCCCTTACGCGGCATGATTCACTTCCGCAACATCACTGCCTCGTACACGGCTCCCAACGGCGAGCGGCGCGTGGTGGTTGAAGAGGTCTCGTTCGACATCGAGCGCGCCGAAATGGCGTATCTCATTGGGCCCACCGGGAGTGGGAAGAGCACGCTCTTACGCATGCTCTACATGGACCACTTTCCCGACAAGGGCGCCACACAGGTCGGTGATTACCGCTCCGACCAGATCAGCGACAGCGAGATTCCGTATCTGCGTCGCGAGGTGGGGGTCGTCTTTCAAGATTTTCAGCTGCTGCCCGACCGCAGCGCGTTCGACAATGTGGCCTTTGCCCTCTATGCCACGGGCAAGCGGAAAAAGGAGGTGCGGAAGCGTACCATTAAGGCGCTTACGCGGGTGGGACTCAACCACAAGCGCACGCAGTTTCCGCATGAGCTCTCAGGCGGAGAGCAGCAGCGCGTCGTCATTGCTCGTGCTATCGCCAACGACCCATGGGTGCTTCTGGCCGACGAGCCCACCGGGAACCTCGATCCCGCCGTGGCCTCCGACATTCAGGGCCTGCTCGTTGACCTGCACCACCAGGGGATGACGCTCCTCATGGCCACGCACGACTATCGCCTCGTGAAGGAATATCCAGCGCGCACCCTGGCCATTATGAACCGACAGGTGGTTGAGGTGGACCCCGACACGCTCTAACCCCAATCCCAACGGCGCTTCACATCTTCGGCTATCGATTCGTTTCCCGAACCACTCAGATCACCTTACTGCTGCGGCGTAACAATGCCGTGGGACGACTGCCCTTCTGGGCGCATGAACGAAACTTGAAGCTGGGCTGTGACGTGCGGGGGATGTTTGCACACGTAGCGCCTTTCGCTTCCTATCTGAGTCCCAGCATCTGTTGGTCATGATTCGTCTGCAAAAGCGCGTGGCGCGCGTCTACGATCGCCTTGAAGCATTCTGGGAACGCCCGGCATCTCAGCGTCACCTGGCCACACTGCTGATCGTTGCGTTTGCTGCCGCGCTCTGCACCATTGAGGCGCAACGCCTTGGCTGGCTTCCCAACGTGGGATTGCTTGGCCAAGTGCCCACCAACCACTTCTACGCCATCGATGTCGCGTTCTCGCTCTTTCTTGTGTTTGAGGTCATCGGTCTTGTATTTGGGTTGGCGACTTCTGTGGCCGACACCGCGGGGAAACAGCTCGAAATCTTTTCGCTCATCCTGCTACGCCAGTCGTTTAAGGAGCTGGTCAACTTTGAGCAAGAACCTATTGAGTGGACGCTGGAGATGGCAGACGCGGTGGAGGCGGTGCAGCTCGTTGTAGTTGATGCCACGGGCGCACTCGCCATTTTTGCACTGGTAGGCGGGTTCTATGCGCTGCAGAAGCACCAGAACATCACGTCGTCTACTGCCGAACTGCGCCGGTTTGTGGAGTCGAAGAAGACCCTGGCAGTAGCATTGCTCGTTATCTTCGGCGGCGTTTTGTTGTACGGCGGCGTGGCCTTAATGCAAGGCAACTTGGCGTATCCCTTGTTCGAAACCATCTTTACGGTGTTCATCTTCAGCGATGTGCTCATTGTGCTGCTGTCGCTGCGCTACGGCAACGCCTACCACGTGGTGTTTCGGAACTCAGGGTTTGCCGTAGCCACGGTCATGATTCGGCTGGCGCTGGCCGGGCCGCGCTATATCGACGCGGCACTCGGCGTGGGCGCAGCGCTCTTTGCCATCGGTGTAACCCTTGCCTACAACTACGTATCGCCGGTGCTGGAGGCCGATGCGAAGACCCGCGCCCGCCGGGCGGCGCTTATTGCCGGTCCCGGCGCAGCTGCTCCAGACAGTGAGGACCCGTCCTCAACCGATGTCGAGTCTCCTCCTGCATCGCAGCGCTAACCCTGCTCCGACGCCTCCTCAGGACCAAACTGCACCCACACGGTGATGCGCGACGCAACCGGCTCTCCATCGCGCTGCCCGGGCTCAAAAGAGGTATTACGCACCACGCGTAGCGCCTCTTCGTCACAGCCGTAGCCTATGCCACGTACCAGCTCGGCCGTGCGCACCGTGCCATCGGCATCGACCGTAGCCTGCACATACACGCGGCCCGTGATGTCGTTGGCCGCCGCCTCATCCGGATAGGTAGCCGCCTCCGTTAGCGTCTCCAGACCACCAACTGGGGCGGCCTCGGTATCAACCTCGGTGTATACTGAATCGCTCGCCGGTGCAGGGGCGCTGGATGCTTCAGTAGTGTCAGAATCGGCAGGCAGCGTCTCGCGCTCGATCAGCGTGTCGGGCGCTGCCAGATCGGTGGGAGCCGTGGCACTGGTGTCGGAGCGCATATCGTTGGCCCGCGCCTGCAGCATGATGTTGCCGTGCGTGGTACGCGCCCGGATCGAAGCCGCGCCGGTGCCCAACTGCCCCGTAAACTGGTATCCGGCTTCGCTGGCCTGCAGCGCACGCTCGGTGTAGGCGAGCCCCTGCGAGAACACGCGTCCCGCTGTTGTCGCCACATCCAGCTGTGTCGACGCCGTATCGGGCAGGGTGATGCGAATGGTTCCGTTCTCCGTCTCAAGGTCGGCCTCGATGCCCGAGGGCAGTGTGGCCCAGTCTACGGTGATGTCGCCGTTGTTGAGACGTACGCGCACGGCCCCCTCTGCGGCCTCAACGTGCACATCGCCGTGCGTCTGCTCGATGTCGATCGCGCTACGCAGCCCGTGCAGGTGCACGGCACCGCTGGAGCGACGCACGGTGAGCGGCGTGCTGGCCGGCAGCGTGCCCGACACATTGATGATGCTGCGCTCCGGCACATCGCTCTGCAGGTCGAACGTATAGCGTGTTTCGCTGCCCCGCTCAGCAATGGCGAGTCCTTCAAGCACATTTTGCGCGCGCGTTGAGTCGCGGTCGCGCGCAATCTTTGTGAACGTCCACGCCGCCGTGTCGTCGGAGTGTGCGCGCAGGTCGAGCGCACCGCGCAGTCCTTCAAGCGCCACGGTACGCTCGGCGGGCGCCACGGTGCGCTCCTCGACCGTTTGCACTGCCACCTGCCCCACGGCAAGCGCGCCCCGTTCGGTTTCTTCGAGGCCCGGCTCGTCGGTGCCGCACGCGGACAGGCTCATGACCAGCACGGCAAGCACGAGAAGGGGCAGCCCCCGAATCCATCGTGCGCTATCTGATTGTAGAGAAGAAGATATAATCTGTTGTTGATGCATAGCAAGGCCCCCTGAATAGAGAATAGTAGTTAATGCAGTTCAACGCGGTTAATGAAACGGCGTACCGCCATAAACGAGCCCACCCAGCCCAGCACGATGCCTGTGATGATCGTTCCGCCCAAGAGCATCCACTCGATGTTGGGGGCCAGGCCCGCCATTTGCGGAAAGTAGCTCAGCGCCCCGCGGTAGAGTGCCCACAGCCCGCCCCCCGCCAGCATACCCGCGAGCATGCCCTGCAGCGCCCCCTCCACCAAAAACGGACGACGGATGAAGCCATCGGTAGCGCCCACAAGCTTCATGGTGCGGATAAGCAGGCGCCGCGCGTAGATGGTGAGACGAATGGTATTGCCTACCAGAAACAACGCCGCAATAAGAATGATACCGCCCACCGCCGCGCCGATGCTTCCGGCCAGCCGAATGTTCTGTTGTACCGTGTTCAAGAGCGGCTGGTTGAACACGACCTCATCCACATGGTCCCACGTCTGCAGATCGGCTTGTAGCTGCGACAGGCTATCGGTTTGCACAAAAGGCGCTCGCACCTGCAGGCGGACCGACGCGGGCAGGAACGGCTCGTCGATGAAGCTCTCTGCGCCCTCGCCAAACTCTTCCTGAAAGATGGCCTGCGCCTGTTCTTTAGAGATATACTCGGCAGAGGTGACCTGCGGGTGTGTCTGGATGCGCGAGAACAGCGCCTCAGCCTCCGATTCGGTGGCGCTTTCGGCGACGAACACCTCCATCTCGCCTACGCGCTGTTGAAGCCACGAAAGTACCTGTTGGGCCTCCAGTCCAAGCAGCGCCAACGTGCCCAGCATAAGCAGGGCTACGGCCATCGCCATCGTAGAGGCAAAGGCTGCGAAACGGGCGCGGCGAAAGTTGGCAATGCCTTCGCGGATCGAGAAGAACAGGGACACAGCAGGACACCGGGTGTTAGGTCAAAGCAGGCAGGAACGTGCCGCACAACGTACGTATTTTGCGGGGCAATGTCGAACCCCGGTGCAGCGGCACAGCAGCGCCTCGGACGCACAATGCATTGTGGGGATCCGGATGAGATGGTCGCCCCGCGCGCTTCCCCTCTCTTTCTCCCTAAAGATAAATTTGAGGGGACCTTACAAGGCGGTTATCGGACTGCATGTACGCTTATGCAGGTGGTACCGGGGCTTCGTAGTAGGCGCCCAGCAGCTTCTGCTCGGTGGTGATCTCGCTCAGATGATCCAGGGCACGGCGCAGCGGCAGATCGGCATAGCTGCCGGCCACATCGACGTAGAAGAGGTATTGCCCGGGCGTGCCAAACTGCGGACGGCTTTCCATTTTGCAGAGGTCGAGTTCGCGCAGGGCAAACACGGCCAGGCTCTTGAACAGGGCCCCGGGCACGTTCTCGCGCAGGGCAAACACGACCGAGGTGCGGTTGGCCTGCGGGTGCACATGGTCTTTGGCCGTGCCCGCACGGATGCCCAGAAAGCGGGTGTAGTTGCGGTCATGGTCTTCGATACCCTCGGCCAGCACCTGTAGTCCATACTCGGCAGCGGCCTGGCGGCTGGCGATGGCGGCGTGGGTGGCGGTGCCCGACTCAGCCACATCGCGCGCGGCCCCGGCGGTATCGTAGGCGGCTACGGACTGCGCCTGCGGGAGCGTGTCGGACAGGTAGCCCTGGCACTGCCCCAGCGCCTGCGGATGCGAGTGCACGGCTTCGATTGCATCCATACTGGCGCCAGACGGAGCCATCAGGCAGTGGCGGATGCGTAGGAACTGCCCGACCTCAACGTGCACATGATGTGTGCGCAGGTAGTCGTAGTTCGCATGGACGCTGCCAAAGAGCGAGTTTTCGATGGGGACCACCCCGGCCTCAACCGTACCCGATTCGACCGCTGCAAAGACCGCGTCGAAAGTGTCGTACGGAGCGGGCGTTGCATCGGGGTAGAGCTGGGCCGCTGCGGCCTCGCTGTAGGCCCCAGCCACGCCCTGAAAAGCAACCGTCATAACATGCAGGGCTGCAGAGCCCGGTCTCATGAATAGGGGGGATGCTACGCCCAGAACGCGTGTTGAATGTGGTCGATGTTGGGGGCGTTGCCTTGACGCAGCACAATGGCAACGACATCGAAGCGGGCGCTGGAGCGCTCCATGCGGTGCTGGTGTAGGTAGGCCTCCGACACCTTGACGAGCTGCTCCTTTTTGGACTCGGTGACGGCCTCTTCGGGCGCGCCGTAGCCGAGTCCGGAACGCGTTTTTACTTCCACAAAGACCAGGTCGCCTGTGGGCTCGGCGGTTGGGTCGTAGCAGATGAGGTCGACCTCAGCCCGCTCGAACCGGTAGTTACGTTCAATAACGTGGTAGCCCTTGTCTTCCAGATACGAGGCGGCCAGGGCTTCGCCACGGGCGCCTAAGTCGGTATGGTTGCTCATAGTGGGAGGCACAGAATCGGACAGGAGATACGGGGATGCGCAGGCCGTGCAATACTGCTATGCGGCATCGGGTGACGGAGCGGCGGTACCGTTGGAAGGCGAACTCGAAGCGGGAGCGTCGCGGGTAGGGGGGGGATTGGCTGCGGCGGATCGGGGGGCTGTGTCGGTAGCATTGGCCACCAGCTGGGCCATCTGTACCAGTTGCCCCAACGTGTCGGTGTTGCTCTCCTGCACCAGCGGAAGCAGCACCTCAGAGACCGCTTCGAATGCCTCCATCAGGTCGATGAGGGCGTCGAGGCGTTCGCGCAGCATGTCGGTGCGGGCGGTGGCCGCCGGGGTCTCGGTTTCGGGAAGCTGTGCACGGCAGTCTTCCAACTGGGCCTGCACCGGCTGCAGTTCACGTCGCTGGCGCTCCTCAATGATGCGCGCGGTAATGCGCCATACGTCGGTGTCGGCCTCGTAGTAGTCCTTGCGCGAGCCCGGCAGGTGCTGCTTCGACACAAGGCGCCACTCGGTGAGCGACCGCAGGTTCATGTTGGCGTTGCCCCGGCTAATATCCAGCGCCTCCATGATCTCGTCAGTATTCATGGGGGCATCCGCACAGAACAGGCGTGCATGGATCTGCGCCATGGTGCGGTTGATACCCCACTGCGAGGCCATCTCGCCCCAGAACGTAACGAGCGAAGCCACAGCGTCATTGTAGGCTTGGCCGGCGTCGGAAGACGTTGAGGCAGACATAAACAGCCCGTGCGTGGCATGGAAACAACTGTGGGATACGTATTCCTGCAGCGCCTCCGATGGTTCCCGTCACGCCCCCTCAGTGGTTCGTCAACAACTACGTTGGTGGGAGCTCAATGCTATGCAGCGTTAAAAACGTACCGGTCGTGAAAGACAGGGAGCGACGCCGGGGTCTGGATGTGTCCCGCCGGTACTGCTCGCCGCAAGAGTCGTTTTTCATAGGGGAATCCATCATGGGCAATCCAACCGCTCCCCATACGTTTTTGTGCAACGCTGCGGTGGCAGTCTTCGTGTATGCTTACAGGTATGCCTGTATCGCTTTTTATGCACACGAGCTTGCTGTTTTGTACCTTGGAGAGGCAACTGTTCTGCCTCCTGTGCCTGCTATCTTTTCGTGACGCGACCTGCGCCCTCTATGATTACACTCACCACCGACTTTGGGACCCAAGACGCGTACGTACCGGCCATGAAGGGCACGATGCTCTCCATTGCGCCCGACGTTCGTCTGGTCGACATCACCCACCAGGTCAGTCCGCAAGACATTATGGAGGCAGCGTTTGTGCTGCAGGGCGCAATGCCGTACTTTCCGGCGGACACGGTGCACCTGGTGGTGGTCGATCCAGGGGTCGGGGGCAACCGTCGGGCGATTGCCCTTCGGCACAACGATCAGTGGTTTGTGGGGCCCGATAATGGGGTGTTTTCTCTGCTCTTAAACCAGGAGCCCCCCGATGAGATCGTGGTGCTTGACAATCCTGAGGCGTGGCGCACCCCCACGCCCAGTTCAACCTTTCACGGGCGCGACATCTTTGCTCCTGCTGCTGCCCATCTGGCGGCGGGGGCGACACTCAAAGACATAGGCACGCCGATCGACCGTCTGTCTTCGCTACGCTGGGCCCTGCCCATGGTCGTAGAGCACACCATAGAAGGGTGGATCGTGCACATCGACCGGTTCGGGAACTGCATTACGAACATCCGCCGCGACACGGTAACCGAGGCTTTTCCCGATATTGGAGCCGACCAGTTAGCGCCACCGCATCAAGAACCGCCTATTCCGCTTAAATGCTACGTGGGCTCGACCATCTTAGAGGCGCTGCATCCCACTTACGCTGCTGTGGCAGAGGGCGACCCGCTCATGCTTTTTGGAAGCAGCGGGTTTCTGGAGATCGCAGTCAACGGCGGTCATGCCGCTCAGCTGCTCAACATCCGCAAAAGTGATTCGGTGAAACTGCTTCCTCACTCGCTGGACGCAGCCAATGCCTCGGCGTAACCCGCCGCACTACGTGTGCTTGCATGCTGCCTGTTTTTCTCTGCCCGCCCTCGCTCATGGCTGACTCCGATTCGCCCTCGCTCCTTCAGCACCTCAATGCAGTGTACACCCTGGCGTGCACGCTCGTAGGTCCCGAGCAGGCCCAGGCGCTCACCCAGCAGGTCTTTCAGCATGCCGCTGCCGTGCCGCCTCGCGAGCGTCCCGAGAACCGCACGCTCTGGATGCTGGAGTGCACCCTGCGCGCCTACAGCAAGCACAAGCCTGCACATGCTGACACCCCCGACCTGCGCACGGCAGCCGCTCAGACCTTGGTTCGTGACACGCTTCCTGCTGCCTGGGCGGCCTGCTCGCCCCGCGACCGCACGCTCCTGACGGCGCACTTGTACCTCGACCTCTCGGCCGCAACGCTTGCCTCTTTGGTGGACCTCTCGGCAGAGGACATTGAAACGGCGGTGCAGACGGCGCGGGCTACGCTTCGGGCTACGCTCCGCGACATGCTCGTGGGGCCGCAGCGCATGCTCGTTGACACGGCCTTTCCGGATTCGCGCCTCGACGATAGCATCCGCGATTACCTGGAGTCAGATCACGGCGCGGCCCCGCGTTCACTTCGCGCTGCGGTTACGCGCACCATCCAGGCCGAGCGCACCCCCTCGTCTCAAACGCGCGAGCAGCGCTCCTCGCGCCGACGCAGCCAGTGGCTCAAGACCGGGGGCGTGATGGCCGGGCTTCTTGCCCTGTTCGTGGTAGCGTGGGGGCTGCATACGCTGTGGGTCGGCTCCGACACGGCCCCCTCTTCTACTTCTACCAGCCTCGTTGCGTTTTCGGCTCGCCATGCCGACATGGCCCAGCCGCTGCTGGATCCGGCGACCCCCGATAGTGCCCAATCGGCCTGGCAACAGACGCAGGGCACCTCGCTTATCGTGCCTGCGGTGGCCCAGGCCGAACTGCGCCGCCTTGATGTGCTTGCGCTGGACGAAAACCGGCCGGTACCCGTGCTTCGCTATGAGATTGTGGATGCCGAAACGCCGCTCTATGTGCTGGCCTATTCCTATGCGCAACTCGACGCCCTGGCCCCCCGCGTCACGCTCTCGCGCGCACTACGGCAGACGCTGGAAGCCGAAGATACCTTCGTTGAGCAGTCGGTTGATGGCCGGGCGGTGCTTCTTTGGCGCGTGCGCTCCCGCATCTACGTCGCCGTCTTTCCAGCAGATGCACGCAACGTACGTCCGCAACGCATTACGCCTGCACCGTAACTGCTGGCGCGTAGTACGAGCACAGAGGCTCCCGTCTCTGGCCAGCAGTCTCACGGACTCGTGCTATCTATTCCGCGGTAGGCAGTTGGATGCGAAAGGTGGAGCCCTCACCCATGGTCGAGTCGACCAGTTGGAGTGAACCGCCATGATAATGCTCAATTACACGCTTCGATAGGCTGAGCCCCAGCCCCCAGCCCCGCTCTTTCGTGCTAAATCCGGGCCGGAAGATGTTCGCTCGCGCCCGCCGTTTGATGCCGCTCCCGGTGTCCGATACGTCGATTGCAATGCCCTCATCGGTCTGCTGGGCCGTGATCGCAATGGACCCAGCGCCCTCAAGCGCGTCCAGTGCATTCTTTAGCAGGTTCTCCAACACCCACGCAAACAGCTCCTCGTTAATGCGTGCGGTAAGCGCATTAGGCACATCGACCTGCAGCGTAACGGCCTGGCTCTGCTGCGGGATGCGACGGCGGATGTACGCGGTCGTCTGTTCGATTACAGGCACTACGTTCATGGATTGCAGCTTGGGCATGGACCCAATATCCGAGAAGCGGTTGGCCACGCGCTGCAGCCGCTCAATGTCGTTTTCGATTTCGGTGAGCGCCTCGTCGCGGTGCGCCTCCGAAAGGTCGTCGCTGCGTAGGAGCTGCGTCCATCCCATCAGGCTGGAGATGGGCGTGCCAAGCTGATGGGCGGCCTCGCGGGCCATGCCGACCCACAAACTGCTCTGCTCGCTGCGGCGTACGTACGAAAAGCCCAGGTATCCCACCAGAATAAACAGCCCGACAAAACCCAGCTGCACATACGGAAAGATGCGGAGCTCGCTCACCAGTCCCGACTCGTTGTAGAACACGTACTGCGTAAGCTCTTCGGTGGCCCCCGACTCGGTGGTGGAGTAGCGCAGTGTAATCGGGATGGGGGCGAAGGCGGCTTTCATGTCGCTGAGGTGATCACGCAGGCGTTCGCGCGCCCGAGATGAATCTTGAGGACTGAGCTGCGTCAGGTTATCGGGCACCGAGACGTTGCGCCAGAACAGGGGTTCGGTCTGGGTGGAGTCGGTGATGATCGCAGGAATCGCAAACGGGTTCGGCTCCAGAATCTCGTTCAAGATGAAGTCGAGCTCCCCTGTCGGCGGCATGGAGCGCGCCCAGGCCAGGGCTTCGAGCAGTGCGCGCGTCTCTTCATCTGTCTGCTGCACTTCCGGGGCTTCAAGGGTGTCGGCTGAATTGGAGCGGGCGCGTACCCGTTGCTCCAGCGTCTGCCACGCCTCGCGGTGTGGGTTGCTGGCGCGGTCTTGGGCCTGCGCCACTTGCGCCTGGGCATCGGCCCAGAGCTGAATCATGGACTGCTCGCGGTCGCGCAGCCGCTCAACCAGCTGGTTGGTGTACCAGAGTGAGGCCAGCGCAATGATCATGGCAAAGACAATGAGCCCCAGCTTCAACTGAACCGACCAACGATAAGCGCGCACGACGAGCAGACGGTTAGTGCATAGGAAAGCATGATATAGCAACGCCGCCGGGCAGCACACAAGGCTCGCCCCGACGGCATCGCTAAACGCGTGGTGATGCGCGGTGTTACGCAGATGGCAATGTCGAGGGGCTATGCGACCGGCGCCTCGCTCACATCGCTAATGATCTGGTCGCGGCGCGGGCCAATCGACACCGAGCCGATGGGAGCACGTGAGTGCTCTTCCACAAAGCGCAGGTACTCTTGCGCTGCCGACGGCAGATCGCTCCAGTGACGCGCATCGCTGATGTCTTCGTCCCACCCCGGCAGGGTTTCGTACACGGGCGTGATGCGCTCCAGCGTATGGGCCTCGCTCGGGAAGCGCTGCGTCTCTTTGCCGTCGTACTGATACGCCACGCACACCTTAATTTCGTCGAGCCCAGACAGCACGTCCAGCTTGGTAATGACGAGCTCGGTAAAGCCGTTGATCATCGTGGTGTAGCGCAGCGCCACCAGGTCGAGCCAGCCGCAGCGGCGCGGACGCCCGGTGGTGGCTCCAAACTCAGCGCCCACTTTGCGCAGGTGCTCGCCCATCTCGTTCTCCAGCTCGGTGGGGAACGGTCCGTTGCCTACGCGGGTGCAGTAGGCTTTGGCGATGCCAATGATGCGGTTCACGTGCACCGGCGATACGCCCAGCCCGGTGGAGCAACCGCCTGCGGTGGGGTGACTCGACGTCACAAACGGATAGCTGCCAAAGTCGATATCCAGCAGCGACCCTTGGGCGCCTTCAGCCAGCACGTGCTTGTCGTTGTCGAGCGCACGGCCCAAGAACTGGGCGGTGTCGGTGACGTACGGATCGATTTTCTGGTCGAGCTCCACGTACTCCTCGACAATCGCATCCACATCGAGCTGGTTAGCGCCGTACACCTGCTTCAGCAGGGCATTCTTGGCTTCGATGGCGCGCGTCAGCTTGGTGCGCAGCACGTCGCGGTCGAGCAGGTCGACTACGCGGATGCCGGTGCGTGCAAACTTGTCGGCATAGGCCGGGCCAATGCCGCGCCCGGTAGTGCCAATGGCGTCGTCGTTGGTGTCGGACTTGCGCCCTTGCTCTTGCGCCGCCTCAATGGCTTTATGGTGTGGCATGATGACATGGGCGTTGTGCGAGATGTGCAGCCGCCCTTCAACGGGATAGCCAAGCGCTTCAATCTGCTCGATCTCTTCGATCACGGCTTTCGGGTCGAGCACCACGCCGTTGCCAATGACGCAGTCGACGCCATCGTGAAAGATGCCGCTGGGGATGAGGTGGAGCACAAACTCCTGGTCGTCCCAGCAGATGGTGTGGCCCGCGTTGGCCCCGCCTTGATAGCGGGCCACCACGTCCACATCGTTGCTCAACAGATCAACGATTTTCCCTTTGCCCTCATCGCCCCATTGGCTTCCAATGACAATAGAAACAGGCATACGTAGTTACAGACAGGTAGGTAGGAGGAACAGTGGACGGCCTCCCGCCAAACGGGGAAGCCGGTGTACAATGCGCTGGGGCTGTGCTACGCCCGCGCCGGTTTGCGTTTCGTATCCTTATCTTCGAGCCAGTTGCGCAGTTCGACCACAACCGGCGAGGCCACGAACACCGAGGAGTAGGTTCCGATGATTACGCCCAGCACCAGCGCAAAGGAGAAGCCGCGCAGCACGTCGCCCCCGAAGAACAGCAGAATCGAGGTTACGATGAGTGTCGTAATCGAGGTAACCACCGTACGGCTCAGCGTGCTGTTGATGGAGCGGTTCATGACCTCCGCGTACGGATCGGTCTTGAACAGATTCAAGTACTCGCGCGCTCGGTCGAACACCACCACGGTGTCATTCAGCGAGTATCCTACAATCGTCAGGAATGCTGCAATGATAGCCTGATCGATCTGGAGGGAGAACGGCAGCAGGTCCTGAAACATGGAGAAGATGCCGAGCACGATAATCACATCGTGCGTAATGGCCGCCAGGGCGCCGATGCCGTAGCGCCACTCAAAGCGCAGCATGATGTACATGAAGATAACAAAGAGTGCGCCCAGGACCGAGTAGATGGCGCCGCGTTGCAGGTCTTGCGCAAAGCGGGGGCCCACCACATCGGTTTGCACCACTTGCGGCGTGACCTCGGGGAATGAGGCTTCAAACTCAGACAGGATGGCGCGGCGCAGATCGTCTACGTCGCGGTCGGCGGCGGTGCGAATGAGTAAGCCGGTGGTGCCAAAGGTTTTTACCTCGGGCTGCCCGCCGAGCGGCTGAGTCAGCGCCGAGCGCACCTCCAGCGCGTCGAGCTCGCCCACGTTTTCGAGTACAATCTCGGTGCCGCCCAAAAAGTCAATGCCCTGCTCCAGCCCGCGCGTCATAAACGACAGGAGGCTCAGCACAATGAGCGTGCCCGAGATGAGGTACCCGATCTTGCGATTCGGGATGAACGAAAAAGAAGGGTTTTCAAGTAAACGCATAGCAGAAAGTAAAAGCGTACAGTCAGCGGATCAGGAAACGGCGGATGTCATTGGCCCGGCGCCACCGCGCAGCAGGTCTGCGCTACGCGGCGGGCGGCGCTGGCATGATCATCCGTACGACACGCGCATGCTGCGCTCATCGACGAGGTAGTCGAAGATGATCCGCGTGACGATGATGGCAGTGAACAGCGAGGACAGGATTCCGGCCATGAGCGTAACGGCGAAGCCCTGGATGGGCCCGACGCCAAACGAGTACAGAATCACGCCCACGAAGAACGTGGTGATGTTCGCATCCAAAATGGCGCTGAGCGAACGGTCGTATCCGGCATCGATCGATGCCTTGAGCGTCTTGCCGGTGTTCTGCTCCTCGCGAATGCGGTCAAAGATGAGCACATTCGCATCCACCGCCATACCGATGGTGAGCACGATACCGGCAATCCCCGGCAGGGTGAGCGTGGCGCCGAATCCAGCCAGGATGCCCAGAATGAGCACCAGGTTCAGCAGCAAAGCTACGTTAGCCACAATGCCACCGGTGCGGTAGTACATCACCATGAAGAGAATTACCAGCACAAGGCCCGCCACGACCGAGGTAAACCCGGCGCGGATGGAGGCTTCGCCCAGGCTGGGCCCTACTGTGCGATCGCCCACAATGTCAAGCGGCGCAGGGAGTGCCCCCGACTGTAGCACTGTGACAATGTCTTGCGCCTCCTGACGCGACTCCAGCCCCGAGATTTCGGAGCGTCCGCCCAGGATGCGCTGTTGCACAGTGGGATACGAGTAGATCTCGCCGTCGAGTGCCACAGCCACCGGCTCGCCGACGTTGGCGCCGGTGAGACGGGCCCAGGTGCGAGCGCCGTCGGAGTTCATAACCATGAGCACCTTGGCTTCGTTGGTGAACTGGTCAAACTCGACCGAGGCGTCGGTAATCGCCTCGCCCGCCAGTTCCACTTCATCGCGCACGGCAATGAGCTCGTACACGTTGATGCCGTCTTCCGTCTGCCCAATCGCGTTGGCGCCAAACATTAGCTCCACACCCGAAGGCATCAGGCGCTGCACCTCATCCTGGCGCAGCAGATCCATTGCAGCCGAGGTGTCCGGCTCGGTAACGTGCGCAAACACCGGGCGCTGCTGCTGATACGGCAGCGGCTGCATCAGCTGCAGAAACGGGTTCTCCGCCGCCGCACCGTCTTCGGCCAGCGGATCGTCTTGCGCAAGAGGATCTGCGGTCGGATCGGCAGTCGTGTCAGATGCCGCCGTTGTGTCGTTGTTTTCGGCACCGGCATCAGCGAGTGCATCGTCCGTGGAGGTGTCAGGGGCCTCCCCGCCGTCCGTGTTGGCGGTGTCTGCCTGGGCGGTGTCTGCGGCAGCGGTTTGGGCCTCAAAGTAGTCGATGATGTCCTGTGCCGCCTCGGTGAGGCGCTGCGGATCCGCCATCAAACGAAACTCCAGCCGGGCCGTGCCGCGCAGCAGATCGCGCACCCGTTCCGGATTGTCGACTCCGGGCAGCTCCACCACAATGCGGCGGTCGCCCTGCCGCTGAATTGAGGGCTCCGACACGCCGTAACGGTCCACCCGGTTGCGCACAATCTCCATAGCGCGCGTCACGGCTTCTTCCACCTGACTGTTCAGGTAGGCAATGACTTCGGGGTTCTCTGAGCGCCGCGTAATGTCGGCCTGCTCATTCCGAAAGTACCGCGAAAGGCGTACGTTCGGGTCGCGTTCCTCAAACTCTTCCACAAACACCTCTACCACCGGACGATCTTCTTCGAGCGCGCGGTCGGCAGCGGTTTGTAGTACGTCGCGGAACGTATCGTCCTGGTTAATAGCAAGCTGGCCCAGCAGGTCGGGCACGCGAATCTCAAGCGTCACGTGCATCCCGCCCAGCAGGTCGAGGCCCAGCCCCAACGCCTCCTGGCGGATTTCCTGAATCTGCGTAAAGTTTTCCTGTTCATACTCAACGCGCTCTTGCTCGGTCATGTCGCTCAACCGCTGGTTGAGCATGATGCTTTGCACTGTCGGATACAGGTAGTATCCACACAGCCCCACGAAGAACACCGTGAGCGCTATTTTAAATCCGTTGTCTTTCATAAAGTATCAGTCACCAAAGATATACAGCAAGGGATGAAGAGGTCGTCAGTGCCCGCAGCTTTCCCACAGATGCCCGTCCAGAGCAGTTAGGGGGAAAGAGTAGGCCACGGCAACGCCCCGCAATGGGGGATGCAGACTCCCGCATTCGCTGCCCAATTTGCACACGGTCTTTGTGCGTGACAGGCAAGGATCGGCCCGGCGAATCAGACGCACGAGCAACAGGGGAGCGCAGGGCCCAAAACGAAAGGCAAAAGCAACGGCATTGGCGAGAGCCGCTACAAGGGCCACGCCAACACACTTGGGCAGGTGCTCATGCCTTGGAAGAAGTGCTACGGAGCGCGCGGGGTAGCCTGCACGAGGCGGCGGATGAGCCAGCGTCCTGCTGTCACAGCAGAGGGCCGCTCGGCAGATTGCGCCCAGCGCGTGGGCACGACACTGCGCGGCGGAATGGTGGCTCCCCCCAGCGCAGCGCGGGCCCCGGCCAACGCAGCCAGTGCGGCCGATTGCAGGCGCGGGACCGGCGCGGTGCCGCCCCACTGCGAATCTTGATGATGCAGCCAGTGCGCCAGCGCATCCACATCCGTACTCGCGTGGTGGCCAAGCAGGTCAGCGGCCGTGCGCCCATCGGGGGCATAGGCTTCATACGCCTTCAGTACACGCGCAGTGAACTGCTCAGCGGTCGTCCAGGCATGCGATTCAGTTTCGCTCAGCGCACGCTGAAAGGCCGCACGATCGGCATCCGAGGGCCACGTATCAACGCGGTCCTGCAGCCAGACCGCACGGGCATCTGTGCCGGATCCACGTAGCGCATCGCCCCAGGCTCCACCCAACCACGGCACCATGCTCATCGCCAGGATGCTGGCCATGAGGTACCGAAGGGTACGCGAGCGAAGGCGATTCATGCGGAGCAAGCCCCGATATTGTTACGATGCAAAAACAACACTGCACAAAATCCGGCATTGCGGCGTATTGTTCCAGCACGATTGTTCGCTGCCCCCTGTCCTGCTGACTGTCACTGCACTCCTTCGCTGCCCTCTGTGTTGCTCTCTCGTTGCTGCTATGCTCTTTTCCGCTACGTCCCCCACCCACACACGCCGCCATGTACTTCCAAGCGGACCCGCGCTCTTCACGCAACATTGGCACGTTTCGGCGCCACGGGGGCATATGCTGCTTGTACACGGCTATGCCGAACACAGCGGACGCTATGGGCATGTGGCTACCGTACTCAAGGAGGCCGGATACGCCGTCACCGCCTACGATCAGCGTGGATTTGGCCGCTCGCCAGGGCGCCGCGCGCTGGTGTGGGATTTTGACATCCTTGCCCACGACCTGCACGCGATGAGTCGGCATGTACAGGCGAACAGCCCAGCGCCGCTCGTTGTGCTGGGCCACAGCATGGGCGGGCTCGTGGTGCTGTGGACGCTGCTCATGCACGACCTGTCTGCAGCGGGCGTTGTGCTGTCGGCCCCAGCGCTTGCCATTGGGGGCAACGTGCCGCCCGGACTCGCGCCCCTAACACAGGCGGTAAGCCGCTGGCTGCCTACGCTTCCCACCGTAGGCAAGGTGCAGGGCGGCATTTCGCGGGATGTGCAGGTCGTTGCGGAGGCCGAAGCCGATCCGCTCAACTACCACGGGCGCGTTCCCGCCCGTACCGGCGTGGAGATGCTGCGTGTTGGCCAGCAGGTGCAGGCCCGGGCCGCTGCCATCACACATCCCTACCTGCTCATGCACGGCACCGCCGACGCCATTGTAGATCCCACAGGCAGCACGCAATTTCACAGCGCAAGCGGCTCCGCCGATAAGACGCTACGCCGTTACGAGGGGCTCCGCCACGAGATCTTCAATGAGCCCGAGCGCCACGACGTATTTGCCGATGTCGTCGCCTGGCTGGATGCGCGAATGTCCCTGCAGAGCCAAGACGAAACGTCGCATCCGCACACTACGGCACAAGCATAAAGACCACGCTCACTTGCGCTTCCACTTCAATGGTGCCTGCCGCATAGGCTTCTGGATTCGCATCGGATGCCGATTCAGCCATCATGGCTGTGCGGGCCTGCCCCATCTGCAGCGCACGTGGAAACGAGAACTGCTGCTCGCGAATCGTGTGCACAGCGCCCACCTGCACGTCCAGCGCGCTGGCCAGTTGCTCGGCCTTGCTGCGTGCGTTGCGTGCGGCCTCCGAAAGCGCCTCGTTGCGGGCCGCCGTGCGGTCTTGCAGTCCGTACTCGACCGATTCCAGGCGATTAGCGCCTGCATCAACGACCGCTGCTACAACAACCGGCACTTGGTCGGGGTCGTTGAGCGTGACGCGCACGGTGCGCACCGCCTCAAACCCGTCTTCGACCGTGCGGCGGCGCTCCTCGTCGTACACGCGGTGCGGACGTAGTTGAAGCTGCTCCATCTGGATCTGCTCCTCGGGCACATCGGCTGCGCGCACCGCCTGCAGGGCCGCGCTGGAGGCCTCCCCGTTCTGCGTGCGGGCGGCCTCGGGCGTATCGGCGCGCGTCACAATGCCAAAGCGTACGGTGGCCTCATCGGGGGCCACCTGCACCGTGGCTTCACCTTCGACGTGAATGGTACGCATGTTGTCGTTTGCATCGGATTGGGCGTACGCAGATGAGGCCATGCATCCTACAAGCACAAGAAGAGAAAGAATAGACCGGGTGCGGCGCATAAAGAGGCGAGACATAAGCAAATGGCAATCAATGTATGGGTAGTAGTTAGACGTCACGTGATAGCTGCCCTAATAAAAACCTTTCCTGGGGCGAACGGTCCCCCGTTCGCCCCCGTCAGCCGCGCCGGATGGTGCTCCCAGTCTCCGGCTACTGGTATATTTGGTCCATCACTTAGCGTTGAACCGCTACCAATGTGTGGAAGGAAAGCACCTCGCCCATACCAACGCGGCAGAGGCCCCGATTCGTATGGGTGCGGCGGGCGGGGACCGGGCTCTGGAGCCGGCGCGCCTGACCGCTGGAGTTGCGATTGAAGACCGCTGCCCCCATCTTCTACTGCCTGTTCTGTTCACGCTCCCCCCACTTTCGCATGATTGCCGACCAGTTCGATGTGTTTCTGCTCGACCTCGATGGTGTGCTCTATCTGGGTAGCGAACCGATCCCCGAATCCATTGTAGCTGTGCAGCGGCTGCTGGACCGAGGGGCACACGTTCGCATTCTAACCAACAACCCGCGCCTCTCGCGGCAGGCGCTGGTCGAGCGGTTTCAAGAGGCCGCCCTCGCCATCCGCAAGGAGCATATCGTTACGTCGGGGTGGGCGGCGGCGCGCTTTCTGGCGCAGCAGGGCGTTACACGGACGGATGTGGTGGGCAGCGCGGGCGCAACGGCGGCCTGTGCCGACGAGGGCCTCACGCGTACGGAGGACGATCCCGAGGCCGTCATCGTGGGGGCCGACCACGCCACCACCTATCGCGATCTGCAGCGGGCGATGGACCACATCCGCGCCGGTGCGCAGTTTGTGGGCACCAATCCCGACACGTCGTTTCCTACGTCCTCTGGACGCGGACTCGGGGCCGGGGCGCTCATTCAGGCTCTCGAAGCAGCCACCGGTGTGCAGGCCACGATTGCAGGCAAGCCCGAGCCGCTGGTGTTCGAGGTCGTGCGTTCGGCCTTCGACCCGGACGCGCGCCTGGTTATGATTGGCGACAATCCGGATACGGACATTCTGGGCGCGCATCGGGCCGGTATCGCCAGCATCCTCATGACACACTCGGCGGAGCGTTCGGGCGATGCAGCACCCCACCCCGCTCCCGACCTGACCCTCAGCACCCTAACTGCGCTCTTCGACGACGATTATTCGATGCATGGGTAGGCCGTGCGCATTCACATCACGCAATCCAGTCCATCGAGCGCCATATGGATGAGCAGGCCCAGCCCCACCCAGTGCACCATGTGAGCTACGGTAGGCGCATCATCTTCCGTGCGGCGCATAAACACCAGTGGAACAGCAAAGAGCAAAACGTACACAGCGATGGCCAGCCCCGTATGCAGCGGGTGGAATCCGATAGAGCAGCGAGCCGGGTCGTAGATCGGCGTGGCCAGCAGATGGTCTACATCCACTACCATTGTGGCCCACTGGACGATGGCGGCCCGTTTCCAGTAACGCCGGTACAGCGTCCCTGCTACCAGCAGCGGGACCACAACATGCAGCGCGATGTGGATCATAACTACAGCTTACATTGGAGGAAGCACGGCGCAGTTAGTGGGCGCCATAATCGATGTGCGCTCTCTCTGTACGTTCCACTCCGTGCGTGGTGTCTTGCCGTGCAGGGCATGGTGCAGTGAACACCTGAGAACCGCGTGCTGCGATGTATGCCCAAGCGAGCACGACCTGTACTCATGCTGCGGGGTGCCGGGGTGGGCACGCGCCTGAACGCTTGCGACCATTACGCACCGATTAGACCGCATACGCATCCCCCTTGAATTTTACCCTAACGGGTGGGCTTCCGAATCCTGTAGGGATTGGCGCGGGTATGCACAACTGTATTTGACGAACCACTCTGCACAGCTACAACAACTTGATGGATCACAAGGAAGGGGCATACAAAGTAAAGGACTTGAGCTTGGCGCCGAAAGGCCGTAAGCGCATTGAATGGGCCGAGAGCCGCATGCCGGTGCTCATGCGCCTGCGCGAAGAGTTTTCGGAAAGCAAGCCGTTTGAGGGCTATAAGATTGCGGGCTGCCTGCACGTCACGAAAGAGACGGCGGTGCTCGTAGAGACGCTCGCAGCCTGTGGAGCCGAAGTGGCGTGGAGCGGTTGCAATCCGCTCTCGACCAACGACGAGGTGGCTGCGGCGCTCGCCGAGAACGGCATGGCCGAGATCTACGCCTGGCACGGCCAGGATACGGAGGCCTTCTATTGGAGCATTGACGAGACCATCCAGCCGAAGGCGCCGCACCTGACGCTCGACGATGGCGCGGACCTGATTTTCCGCGTGCATTCGGAGTATCCAGAGATGGCCGACACCATCGTGGGTGGCTCGGAGGAGACGACCACGGGTGTGCATCGCCTGCGCGCGATGGACGATGACGGCAAGCTGCTGTATCCGGTCTTTGCGGTGAATGATGCGGAGACGAAGTGGGACTTCGACAACGTGTATGGCACCGGCCAGAGCACGATTGACGGCATTCTGCGCGCTTCCAGTGTGATGCTGGCGGGCAAGAACTTTGTCGTGGCAGGCTACGGACACTGCAGCAGCGGCGTGGCTATGCGGGCGAAGGGCATGGGCGCCAATGTAATCGTGACTGAAGTGAAGCCGACGGCCGCGCTGAAGGCCACCCTCGACGGGCACCGTGTGATGACGATGGATGAAGCCGCCAAGATCGGCGACATCTTCGTGACGGCTACCGGCATGAAGGACGTAATTCGCGGACGCCACTTCCTCGGCATGAAGGACGGTGCAATCGTGTCGAACACCGGCCACTACGATGTGGAGCTGAATCTGGAGGAGCTGGCTGAGCTCTCGGTTGACACACGCGAAGTGCGCGAGAACAACCGCGAGTATACGCTCGAAAATGGCAAGCGCATCTTCATTCTTGCCGACGGACGTCTCGTGAACCTTGCCGCGGCGGAAGGCCACCCGAGCGAGGTCATGGACATGAGCTTTGCCAACCAGTTTCAGGCCCACCTCGCGCTGGTACGCAAGCACGAGTCGGGCGAGGCCTTTGGTCCGCACGTGATCGACCTGCCTGAAGAACTGGACCAGGAGATTGCACGCATTAAGCTCGATACGATGGGCATTAACATCGACAGCCTGACGGAAGAGCAGGAGATCTACGCCACCGACTACTCGGCCGGCACCTGATTCTCCCTACAGCACATTGCTGTATGACAGACATACGCCGTCGCTCTGGGCACTCTGCTCGGGGCGACGGTTTTTTTTGATTTTGGATTTGTGATTTTGGGTTGCGGATTGTGGAGGTGTTCGATGGCGCAGGTGTCGATGCTTTGGTGTAGAGAGGATGGAAGGATGGACGGGTGGAGAGATACGAGTCGGACTGCTGCACGCATTGCGCCACGACGTTGCATCGTGGTTCATCGAGAAGCAACCGCCGACATTCGATTGAGCATGTCAGGAAAGCCGTCGTCTCCGTGCAATCCTCCATCCCTCTACGCTCCTCCACGATCTTCATCAGAAACCGCAACCTCCTTTCGTCTCGGCCCCATCCAATCCCCAATCGCAACCCCCACGGCTGTAACGATACACATCTTGTAGCTACATAGAAGCGCCTTCCGAGCATAAGGCGGAGCAAATATGCCTGTGTATCGGGGCGCTTTGTAGTTGTTAGATTCCTTATGTAATAGACGCACACAGTTGTTATGGCTACACAGACAGCATCCTCCCCAACGACCGAATCAACAACCGCTCGTTCAATCAGTCCGTGGGACTGGTGGCGTGGTGCACTGGGTGGCTTCCTGGGCAGCGTTGGCTTTGGACTGATGATGGCGTTTATCATGCCGCCGCCCCTGCTGGAGGTCGTCATTCCGAACATGTATGGCATTGCGGCCACGCCGGATAACCCCGCGCCACTGGCCGGGTGGTTCTTCCACCAGTTTCATGGCGTCACGCTGGGCCTGGCGTACGTAGCGTATGTGGAGCTTCCGGCGGTGCGCGCCTGGAAGGATGCCCGGACATTTTCCGGAGCCATTCTGCACGGACTCATTTGGGGCATAGTCACGACGCTCATTCTGGCGGTGCTGGTAATGCCGCTCTGGCTGCAGGCGGTGGGCTTTCCCATGGCGCCGCCCTTCCCGAATCTGGGGGCGCCCACCATCATGAGCCTGATCGGGCACATCGTGTACGCGCTTCCGCTGGCCGGGCTTTACGCCCTCTATCGCGGATAACGTGACGCGTCGGGCTCCTACGACCAAACGCCACCAGCCGGTTGCTCCCATACAGGGCAACCGGCTGGTGTGGTGATGCCAATACGTTGTACAGGGGGATGCATGGGGCATCCGCCCATCAGCGTGCCCGTAGACGAGAAAAGTCAGCCGTCAAGGAAAATCGCTCCCTGGTCGATCATCGTCTCCCGGATGCCTGAGTCGAGTCGAGTCTCTTCGTTAAATGTTATGTCTTGCAAGTTTGCAACCAGTACGTCTGCAAGATGGGAATCGGGGCCCTGGAGATTGGCACCTCGGAGATCAGCACCTTGGAGATTGGCACCTTGGAGATTGGCACTCCAGAGATTGGTGTCCCGGAGATTAGTTTCCTGGAGGTCGGTGTCTCGGAGATCAGCGCCCTGGAGATGAGCGCCCAGGAGATCGGCGCCCAGAAGATTAGCACGCAGGAGATTGACACCCCGGAGGTCGGCGTCTTGGAGGTCGGCATCTTGGAGGTCAGCGTCTTGGAGGTCAGCGCCTATGAGATTGGCATCCCGGAGGTCGGCGTCTTGGAGCTCGACATTCCGAAGGTTGGCGTCTTGGAGCTCGACATTCCGGAGATCGGCGCGCCAGAGCTCGGCACGCCGGAGATCGGCGCCTCGGAGATTGGCATCCCGGAGGTCAGCGCTCCGGAGGTCAGCGCCTCGGAGATTGGCATCCCGGAGGTCGGCGCCCAGAAGATTAGCACTCAGAAGATTAGCACGCAGGAGATTGACACCCCGGAGGTCGGCGCTCCTGAGATCGGCAAAGATTAGCGTTACAGTGGATAACCTGCAGCCCATCCACGATATAGCAGAAAGGTGTTGAGATGTAGGGTTTAATGCATGCAAACGACGGATCCAGTTAAATGGAGCAGTTCTCGTTTCCTCGTCAAAAACACTAACGATATAGGTTGGCGCATCACCGTTAGGCTCAAAGTCTCGCAATTGACGGTCGCGATGGCGGAGTGCCTTTCGGCATGCGTCCAGCATCGCGAGGATAGACCGTTCCGTATTCACAGCCCAATTTTTTTGCTGTTGAAAGTCCAGATCTTGATCGATCTCTTTCATCGGTACATCGTGCGGGATGGTGTGGCGGAGCATATCTGTAAACGTCTCCTGCCAGGCTTCGGCGTCCACCCCTCGTTTCGATAGTTCGGCATGACTGTAGGAGGCATCACTGGATTCATCCGCATCCGTCTCCCACGTCTCGACGAGAATAGTGATTTCGTCCTGGATGAACCGGTACAAGTCCCGGCCAATATCAGCCGGGCCGCAGATCTCAATCCATTTCACAATGCATTTCCTGAGATTGAGCGCATAGCGCCCTCCGTCTTTATGCTGCTGGTACCGGTCGTGGATCTCGTCAATAGCTCTGACGATCCTCTTGGCTGTCAGGTATTCTGCAAAGGTCTTGTGGGTAAACTCGAAGGTCTCAACGCCTTTCGGGGTCTCCCCGGAGCGGCGGAAATAGAAGGCGGCGAGTAGCTGCGTGATACCGTCCTCGAGCTTCTCTCGGACTACACTAAAGTGCCGTTCGAGTGATGCTTCCTTGCACCGTTTTTCGATCGCGGGAATCGTGGTTGTGCGCCCATTGCCATGCCAGGCATCCAGCGCAATTTCTTCCAATACGCGAAGGAATCCACGCTTCTGTTCATTTTCATCTTCTCCAGACAGTACGTCAGCACCGGGATGCGGCCCAAAATCGTAATCTCGCCGGTAGACGCCGTCCAGAAGATGGGCGTACACGGTATTCAGGCGTGCGTCCTCGTCGAATTGGGACGGATCGTCACTGTACGCCAGCGCCACAAGGTAATTCAGCAGCGGCTGTGCCGTGATGTCTGCGAGCTGTTCGGTGTCAAGATCATTCGGTAACTCTGTGAAGGCAGGTTGCTCTGTGATCTTGCCGTATTGCTCTCACCAGTCGTTGCGTTGGTCGACCTGCAAAAGCCCGTCTGGATCTACGTAAGACTTGGGATTGTCTTCAGGCACGAACGGAACCATGTAGAATACAGAAGACGGGCGCCGAAGAACTTCCTTGGCCGCTGCTGAGGCAATTTTGCGTCCAGACAACAGGACACGGACGCGGAACGTGTGCTGGTTGAGATTCAGGACTTTGTCCTTCACCTCTCGTACGAACTTCGCAGCTTCCCGAGCACCGACTGCCCCTTGCATGGACAGCTCGTCGAGGCCGTCCAAGATGAGCAGAAGTGAGTCGCCGTCGAGCGGGTATATGTCGCGGGGAAAGAGTTTGGCGTCGTGCAGGTATTCGTGAACAGCCTCGCGAAGACCTTTGCTCGTATCCAGGTTGTGTAGCGGAACGTACAGTACCGGCATTTTCTTCGATGTGGCAAGCTCGTCGGCAAGCATGCAGCAGAAAGAAGACTTCCCGATGCCCGGATCTGCGCTGATGATTCGAATGGCATCATCAGGGTCTGCGCCATTGAGCCAATCGAGGACAGCAGTTTTTAGATCCACGACCCGCTTGGTCTCATCGTGGTCGCGTTTCAGACGTTCGGCCATCATCTCGCCGACTTCAGGGGAGATCTCTTCATTAGCGATCTCATCTGAATCATCCTCAACCAGCGTGTACGCTCGTGGCCAAATGTACATCTGCCGGAGGCTCACCGCTTCCCCGAAGACCGGCTTGTCCACCTCCTCCTGCACGATGGCACGATATCGTTCCCAGGCTGCCTCTGCCTTCTCATGATGAGAAAACGGGATTTTGAGGTGGTCCTTCAGGAACTGGAAGGCGTCGAGGTGGGATCGCCAGGTGTCGATCAGCGACTTTCGAAAGTAGCTGGGCAGGTGGCCACAAGCGGCTTGCGCCTCTCCACGTTCGACGCCGAGGGCGACGAACCAATCTTTCAGGTCCTCCTGGACCGTGTGGAGGATGTCAATTTCTGCAGGGCGATCGAAGAAAGAGGCAGTGATCCGGAGGTTTTCGTCCGCGAGGCGAATGCTCAACTCATTGTGGAGTTGATCACGCATTGCATCCTCGACCGGAAGTTCTTTTCCGGAATATGCATCCCGGAAACGGGCGCCGTGGTCCAGGATGAGCCGACTCATAGCATCCAGAAGCGATTCGTGGATCAGAAGCCAGGCCAGCGGCCCCGGCTGATCCTGAACCGCATGTAGCGTCTTTGCGTCGCCAAATCGCGTGTAGGTAGAGATAACGTTCTTCATCGCTCCACCAATGGCGCCCGGACTTCCAGTAGAAACCCCGATCAGCCCGCTGACGGTTGCCTTTCCAAGATCTGCAAACAGCCCCCGGTAGTCGATGCCGAGTTGTTCAGCGAGGTCTGATACCGGCGCTCCAATCAAAATCCCCGGTTCCCGTGTGTCACCGCTCATATTTGAGATTATGTATTGAGAATATGGAATTGAGTAGGAATATTTACACTAATAGAGTATAGCAGAAAAGAGTAAAAATCCACTCGACCCGCTATTGCAGAACTCGAAGCCGCTTTGATTTTGATATGTGCTCACTCTCATCCTAATCCTCAGTCGAAAGTCAAACATCCGCAATCCATCCCTCCAAGCCAAAACGCCCCGCCAGCAATAAGCCAGCAGGGCGCTTGGGGAAATGGCGGGTTCAAAACACTTCGCACTTCGACTTTAGAGTTTTGCCTTTGTCCTTACTCCCCTTGCATAAAGAGCGAGAGGACGTACCAGAAGAGGAGGCCGAGCGAGGCAAAGAGCTCCAGCGACGCCGCTACGTAGCGGTCTTCGGGGTAGTGATGCAGCACATTGGAGGTGTCGTAGAGGATCGCAGCCCCCGCAAATACGACCATGCCCACGGCGAAGAAGGTGCCCAGCTCATATCCGAAGAGCGAGCCGCCTACAATGAGCACCAGCGCGCCTACGCCGCCCCAGATGAGGAGGCTGCGCAAGAAGGAAAAGTCCTTGCGCGTGTAGAACGCAATGAAGGTGAGTCCGAGGAAGCCAAGGAGCGTGACGGAGGCCGCGCTTTCAATGACGCCGGGCGCCATCATCTGGGCCATAAAGAGCAGCGGCACCAGAATGAGCGCCTGAGCCACCACGAATCCGGCCAACGCCAGGTACTGCGTGCCCAGGTCTTGCGCCTGATGTGCGGCGCGGCTGGCCAGCCAGTTAATCAGGATGAAACCGCCCATGGGAATAAGCCAGCTTATGCTGAGCATGCCACGAGCAATAGGCTCGGCCAGCCCCAGCGAGAAGAGGCCATACAGCACGGCCACACACCCAACCACGGCGCTGGCCAGGTGCAGGTAGGTGCGCAGAATAAACGTGGCGCGGGTGTCGACATCGGCCATAGCAACAGCCGAAGAGGACGCCCAGTCGGGATATTCAGTGCGACGAGAGGAGGACGACATACAAGCAGAGGGAACGTCTTGAGTAGAGGGTCGGATGATACTGCGTGTGTACACCTCTAACGCGGGATCAGGATCCGTTGCAGGAGGCTATGCTCAAACGATTACACTCAGCGCAATGTAGGCGATGTATCCGCCAAATAGCAGCGTGCCTTCGATCCGCGTAAGGCGGCGTCCGGTAAACAAGAACGCGAGCAGTACCAGGGCGGTGCCGCCCATGACCCACTGGTCTATGGTCAGAACTCGCTCAGGAATACCAAGTGGCAGCGCAGCGGCGGAGACGCCCAGAATGCCCAGCAGGTTGAAGATGTTGCTGCCCAACACGTTGCCCACCGCAACTTCGGCCTGTCCGCGTAGGGCCGCAATAGTAGACACGGCAAGCTCGGGCAGCGAGGTGCCCACCGCCACGATGGTCAGTCCGATTACAGCTTCGGAGAGCCCAAACAGGGTGGCAATACCGACTGCGCCCCGCAGCAGCACCTGCGATCCGCCGACGAGCAGCCCAAGTCCTCCGACGATGTACAGCAGCATCCATCCGGTCGAGAGCGACGAAGATGATGTGGCTTCGTCGTACACAGTGGCCGATGCAGCGTAGACGGCGCGTTCGCTTTGGTAGGCCCACACCAGGTATCCGGCGAGCGCAGCCAGCAAGAGGAGCGCGTCGAGGCGGGTGAGCAGGGCACCGGTGGTCATTAAGAGCATCGCCAGCGCAGTAGCACCGACCATCGCGAGGGCATCGCGCGAGAGGCTGGCGGGCGGCACTGCAATGGGGGAGATCAGCGCACAGGTGCCCAGGATGAGTAAGATGTTGCTGATGTTACTGCCTACCACGTTGCCAACCGCGATATCGGGACGCTGAGAGAGCGCCGCATCCACCGACACCGCCAGTTCGGGCGCCGAGGTGCCCATGCCCACGATGAGAAGTCCGCTCAAGAGCGGCGAAAGTCCGATACGATCGGCGGCGGCAAGCGCCCCTCGGATGAGCGATTCGCCGCCTACGCTAAGCAGAACGACACCCGCCAGAAGAAACAGAAGATCAGTCATGCATAGAAGCGGTTATCGCGTGAGCTGGGTGATAAGGTCGGTGTGGTGCGGATAGCGTTGCACGAGCGTCTCGCGGGCAGGCGCTTCAAAGTCGGCGAAGGTGAAGCCGGGCGCGACCGTGCATCCAGCCAAAACGTACCCCGCGGGGTCGTTCACGGTCGCGGCGAACAGGTGACCACGAGGTATCACAAGCTGAAGCTGCTCGCCCGCACGTACATCGCGCCCAAGCATAGGCTGCGAGAGCGTGCCCGTCTCGGGATCGATGATGTGCAGCGTGCACGAGGTGCCGTCGTAAAAGTGCCAGATTTCTTCTTGCTGGATGCGATGAAACGCCGAAAATTCAGGGGGTTCCAGCAGATAATAAATGGAGGTGCTAAACGGACGATCGCCCTCAAAGCGCTGGGGCAGCGCGTCGGCAGCAATGGATTCGTCAGCGCGGTAGATTTCGCGGTAGAGACCGCCTTCTTCGGGAAGCGGCTCCAGGTCGAGGTGGTCGATCCAGTCGGCAGCGGTGGGCATGCGGGAAACAGATTGAGAGTAGGTAACGAGCGTTTCAGGAGGGCATCGATACGGAGGACGCCGGAGCGTCTCCATCGTGTGCATCCAACGGGGGACCGTTGGATGCAGAGGGATCTGCTTTTATTTGGGTACCTGTCCGATGTGAACGGAGGGGGGCATTCCTCGTTCGTGGCTCGCACTCTCCTCGCAGGCTGGCATCCCCTCAACTGACCTTCTTCCTGCCCCCGTCGGAGGAGAAGGAACTTATGGGGCTGCAAAAAAACAAGTGCTTGGGAAGGTGAGATGAGGTAGGCGATTCCAGCATGATTTCGAATCAGCACACCCATAGCCAGGGCCCGCTTGCGTTCCCGGCAAGAGGACGGGGCAGAGCCCCTGAACAGCCTGTGTCGCACGGCGGAGGGGCCGTAGGTCATGCCTGTGGTGCCATGCGACGAGGTGACATGTGTGAGGGCCAACTGTGTACGTCCTCGCCGTAATGCTCCAACCGGATTTGGTATCACGTGACCATCGCCAGAATAGATCTGACAGGTCTCGGAAGACCTGTCAGATCTTTACCATCTCAGCGCCCCCCATGCGATGTGAGGATGCCTGGAAACAGGCACGAGAAGCGGACGATGAGACCCGGCCGTTGGAGCGGAGCATTTAGCCTGCGGGGGCTGTCGCGTGCCGGGCACCACGAGCAGCCCCTGCGTATCCAACCAAACAAGACCGATTCACGCACCTGCTGCCTTTTCCAATTGTGGGAGCGCTTTCCACACGCGAAACGTGAAGGAAGCGACAAGAATTCGATCAGGAAGTGCTTACAATTCGACAGCGCGGAATCACTGTTCGGCAGATGGGATTGCAGCGCGCAACACGGAGCCGGTTGATGCGGCACGTAGCTACGACGCTATCGCCGCGACCCTCGGCACACTGCATGCTCATTACAGCCCACGAGCTATTATGGAATCGCAAGAGACATCCTCGGCCACCCGGCATATTGCGCTGGTGGCGCACGACAATCGAAAGAGCGATCTGCTCGACTGGGTCGAGTACAACCGCGACCTGCTCCGCACGCACAAGCTGTACGCTACGGGAACGACCGGGCGCTTGCTGGAGGAAAAGCTGGGCCTTACCGTGAACAAGCTGCAGAGCGGTCCCTTGGGCGGCGATCAGCAGATCGGGGCGCTCATTACATCGGGCACCATTGACGCGATGATCTTCTTCTGGGATCCGCTCCAGCCCCAGCCGCACGACCCCGACGTCAAAGCGCTGCTGCGGATTGCAGTGGTGTGGAATATTCCGGTGGCCTGTAACCGGACGTCGGCGGACTTTATCGTCTCCTCGCCGCTGATGAACGCCCCCCACGCCAACAACCGTCCGGATTACGACAGCCACACAAACCGCCTGGAGGCTGCGATTGACGAGGCGTAGCCGGTTCGGGCAGAACGCACAGCACGGGCTACGTCCATAGGCGGTTCACGTCCATGCGTACGTCGAACAGCAGCACCTCGCTATCGGCTTCGGCGGCCACTCGAACGGCGTCTGTGTTGGTGAGGCCGACGCCATCGCCGGCGTGCAGGGTGAGGGTGTCGGGGCCGGTTTCTATGGTGAGTTTGCCCTCGACCACCTGCACCCACGCCCCGCGTCCAGCGTCAAGGGGATGCGTAGTAGTGTCGCCCGGAGCGAACAGTCCGGCATAGATAAAGGCATCGGTGTTGATGGGCATGGTGTCTTCGCGTCCGTCGGGCGAGACGTAGCACCGGAACTGCCCCTGGCGCTGGGCGGGCGTGTAGTGCGTCTGTCCGTAGTAGAAGTCGGTGCCGGCGCGGTCGGGCACAAACCACATCTGGTAGTTGTGCTCGACGGTGTCGTGCAGGTTCTCTTCGGAGTGCACCATGCCCCGACTTCCGGCGCTGATGAGCTGCATCTCGCCCGCGTTCACCTCGGCGGTGTGGCCCTGGTTGTCGCCGTGCGTGAGCGTGCCCGAAGCAACGTACGTCACGATCTCGGCATCACGGTGCGGATGCGCGCCGAAGCCTTCGTGCGGCTGGATGTGGTTCTCGACCATCACACGCAGCGGGCCAAAGTGCACCCACTCGGGGTCGTGATAGTTGGCAAAGGAGAACGTCATCCAGTTGTCGGTCCAGCCCATGTCCTCGAACCCGCGCTCGTCGCTACGGCGCAGGCGAATGGTGGGCGTGTGGGAGGCGGCGGTTGTAGACATAACGGTTGGTGGTTTGCACTACAGGTGAGGTATGCACATACGTATGTTGCAACACGCACACGGGAGAGCAACAGATTCCGTGTATGGCACCTGTTGCGGGTTGGTTACGTGGGAGGGCCGTAGCTGGAGCCTGGGGGCGCTCTGCGGGAAACCGCAGACAGCACCCTCGGGTTCACTGCAACATTTGTCACCGAAGGAAGCGGATGCACGTCACTACGCGCCGCACAGCAGGTCGATCTTTCAGATTATGAGAGGACTGCGCTTCGCGTGCGGAGCGGCGATCGTACGTTTGAGATCGATATGGACAACGGAATGTGACGCCGAGGCCACGAGGTCAACCGGCGGGGCGCGAGGCCGAGCATCCCACTCGCAAATCACCTTCGGCAGCACAAAGTTAATCACAGCCTCCGCCAGGCCCTTCCCGAAGTCGAAGACAGGGCGAGATGTGATGACGCTACGGAATGTTCTTCGACAAACTACTGGAGTCCAATGACTTGAGCCAAGTAAGGAGCACCAGTTGCGCCCGATGTGCCGTCTTTTAACACCATATTGTGGCTATTATACCAGCCATTGCAACCACCAGCCGTGCAGACCATGGCACATGAAGCGGAAGACGTCTCTGAAGCGGTCCAGCGCGCCGCCTCATTCCTTAGCTGGAAGGAGAGGCGGCTCGTTCTTGGGCTCTGCCTTCTCATCGTCACGATAGGTCTGCTTGCGCTTGCAGCGGGTGCTGGCTCCTACAGTCGTTCGGCGTCCTCAGCCCGCCAGGCGGTCATCGCATCGGATACGCTATCCCAGGATTCGCTATCTGGCGAAGCGCGCACAGCGGCAGATGCCCCGCGTACGCCTCCGGTCGCCTTTACCTCGTTTCGCATGCGAAACTGGACCGTCGACGATGGCCTCCTGGGCCGCGCCTCCGACGTCGCCCAGACGCCCGACGGATACCTCTGGGTGGCCACCGATCAGGGGCTGTTCCGATTCGACGGCGCCCGCTTTGTCGGATTCACCACGGGAACCGTTCCCGCCTTCCACACCGACGACTTCGTTGCCGTCGACGTTTTGCCCTCCGGCGACCTGTGGGTAGGGGGAAAGTCGGGGTGGACGTACCGGCTGCGCGCGGGTACGTGGACCGCCCACCGCATTCCGGATATAGACTGGATTGGGGGGGTTGTGCAAGACGGCGACGGCACGGTCTGGGCATCGGGCACCGGCCGGAATCTCGCGCGCTTTGGCCCTGCCGGTTGGGAGGTTCTCGACCAGCAAACGCGTCCCGTCTGGACACCGCTTACCGTGGATGCGTCTGGCACCCCATGGACGTATCTCGACACGACAGATGCGCCGGGACTACCGGCGTCGTTTCTGCACCGGCACGGTGGCGTGGTAGCCCGGTGGAATGGCGTGCAGTTCGTTCCTGTGCAGGATTGGCGCCTCTTCGGGTTTGAAAAGACACAGCACGGCCCGCTCTTTCATCGTCCGGTTGATGCGGAGCCTGCATCGCTCGCAGAGATGCAAAACATGCGCATCCAACTTACGGATGCCGACGGGACGTACCGTGGTGCGTATCCTGTGACGGATGTCCCACGCTCGGCCCACCTCATTGACCGAGCCGGGCGGGTCTGGACGGAGCCCATCATCAGCGACGGAACCCTTACCGTGTTCGATGGGGATGTGGTGGTTGCACGTATCCGGCCCGAAGGCGCCCGGTGGGTCGAGCACCTGTACGAAGACCAGCAGGGGAACGTGTGGGTGCTTTCGTCCGGCGGCGGCCTTCTTCAGGTGACCCCCGAACCGTTTCGGCGGTTTGACGCGGACGAGGGCGCCCCGCTGTCCGCAGAGTCGGCCATAGCGACGGCCACGGGCGAGGTGTTGGTCAGTACCCGGGGCAGTGCCGAAAATGCGGCTCTCTTCGTAGTACATAGCGCGTCCTGGTTTAGCAGCATCGTTCGCCCCGGCGCCGCAGCGTTATCGCTTGATGACCCAGGTCGCGTTCGAACCGTGGGTATGGTCACCGAAGACGGCCACGGACGGCGGTTTGGGACGTACGTGAATCGGCTTGTGCGGCTGAACGGCGATCGGGGCACGGATTTCTGGGAGAGCCCAAGCGATCATACTCTGGAGGTCCCCTTTCCCGATCCCGCCCACCCCAATGCCCTGTGGGTGGGGGCCGGGCCAGGGCAGGTCGTGCGCGTGGATACCGAGACGCTCCTCGCAACCGACTCGATTCGCATCCCGCTTCCCGTGTCGGGCACCTCCTGGACCATGGATGTCCACCGAACCCCCGACGGGCGGCTCTGGATTGCGTGTCGAGGCGGGCTCGTCGTGGTTGAAAATGGGGTTGCACGCCCGGTGGAAGCGCTCGCAGGCGTACCGGTGCGCGACTTGATCACCGGGCCCGACGGATCGCTCTGGGCTGCAACCGAAACCCGCGGTCTGGTGCGCCTCCGCAATGGGGCGCTCGACGTGGTGGGCCTTGAGTCCGGGCTTCCTACCACGCACCTCCTATCCATCATCTTCGACGACCTTGGCTTTGCCTGGATGAACGGCCGGTCGCTGCTCTACCGTGTTCGCACGGCAGATCTCGATCGAGCCTTCGATGCGACAACGCCCGTCTCCATCGACGTGGTTACGCTTCGCCCCTCCGACGGCCATCTCGGGTCGTCCCACTTCTTTTCTCGCCCCGCCCGGGCCACCGATGGCAGCCTGTGGATCCCGTCCAGCCAGGGCGTCACGCGCATTGATCCGGCGGCATATGCCGATCAGTTTGCGTCTCTGCCGCGCGTCATCGTGGAGGCGATCCAGACGGATGCGGAGGAACTGCTGCTGGCCTCGGGCCCTTCGTCCGTCCGGCTGCCTCGGGGCGAGCGGTCACTTTCGGTGGTCTACACGGCTCTTGACTTCACCGCACCGGCTCTGCTTCGCTTTCGCACGCAACTCGTGGGCCTCGACACGACGTGGCGCAACCAGGGCACCGCACGATCTGCGCTTTATGGCGGCCTCGCACCCGGCACGTACACGTTTCGGGTGCAGGCGCGCAACGGCGGCGGCGTGTGGAGCGACCCGGTGAAGGCCACCCTGGTGGTCCCGGCGTATTTCTACGAAACAGGCTGGTTCGCCTTTATGTGCATTCTCGGATTGCTGGCCGCTCTTGGAGGGGGGCTGCATCTCCGCGAGCAAACGCAACAACAGCGACGGCAGCATCTCGAAGCGGTGGTGGACGAGCGGACGCGGCAGCTTCAATCCGAAAAGGAAACGGTAGCCTCTCAGGCCCGGCGCCTGCAAACACTCGACGCGGCCAAAAGCGCCTTCTTCTCCAACGTCAGTCATGAGTTCAGAACCCCGCTCACGCTCATCCTGGGCCCCCTCGACGATCTCAAATCCGGTCTCTATGGCGCTCTGCCCATACCAATGGCACCACAGATCGATCTCGCGCGCCGCAACGCCCGCCGGATGCTGGACCTCATCAACCAGATTCTGGATGTGGCGCGCCTGGAGGCTGGACGTACGCAGCTTCAAGCCCGCCCGTTTGAGCTCTGTGCTTTTGTTGTAGGCATCGCCGATCTCTTTCAAGCACTGGCTACGCACCGATCGATCGATCTGGACGTGGATCGGCCGCTGCATCCGGTTGAGGTGGTGGCCGACCCGATGCAACTGGAGAAGGTCGTCGTCAACCTGCTTTCGAATGCGCTCAAGTTCACCCCAACGGGCGGCGTCGTGCATGTCACCGTAACCGCCCGGCACGGCATCGCCCGCATATCTGTGCAGGATAGTGGTCCTGGCATTCCGGCAGACGATATCTCCCACATCTTCGACCGATTCTACCGGGTGGGCGGTGCCATGCAGATGCATCCGGGCACCGGAATCGGGCTGGCCCTCGCCAAGGAGATCATGGACCTCCACGAGGGGACGCTCACCGTGGAAAGTGAAAAGGGCGCCGGGAGCACGTTTACCCTGACGCTCCCCCGGAGAACGGCTCATCTTGCTCCGGCACAAACTGCCCAACTGGACGATTCCTGGACCCCAGATGCCACGCACGCCTTCATGGACCTCACTCTTGACGGCGCTTTCCAAGACGCGGCGCCTGACAGCGCCCCCCCAGATTCCGACCGGACCACGATTCTCGTGGTGGAGGATCACCCGGAAGTGCGTGCCTACATTCGCCGTCATCTCGAAGAGGCGTCGGGTCCGGCTGCCCCCTACCGCATCCTCGAAGCCGCCGACGGCAAAGCCGGTCTGGCACTTGCCAAAGCGCGCCTGCCCGACATCGTGCTCTCCGACGTTATGATGCCCGTCCTGGACGGCATGGAGCTGTGCCGCGCGCTTAAGTCCGATCCCGAAACTGACTTCATCCCCGTTATCCTTCTTACCGCGAAGGCCGCGCCCGAAGACAGGATTGAGGGCCTTGGCGAACTGGCCGATGCCTACCTCACCAAGCCGTTTGACGTCGCCGAACTCCAGGCGCAGATCGCGAACCTAATCGCAGTGCGGACGCGGCTGCGCGAGCGCTTTCGGCAGGAGGGCATGGCCCTTCGTGACGGCGAAGATACGGACCGATCTACGCGGCTTCCTGAACTCGAGGCCGTGGCTTCGGCTACCGATGTGTTTCTGGGACGGGTGCGCGAAGCCGTCACCGCCCACCTCAGCGACGAGGCGTTTTCGGTGCAGCGCCTGGCCGATGAGGTGGGCGTGAGTCGCGGGCACCTCCATCGGCAACTGAAGGCGCTGGCGGATCTGACGCCCACCGACCTGATTCGGACGATGCGCCTGGAGCAGGCGGCCCATCTGCTTGCATGCCAGGCAGGCACCGTCAGTGAGATTGCATACGCCGTGGGATTCAAGAGCATCGGGCACTTCTCGGACAGCTTCATGCAGGCGTACGGCTGCCGCCCTTCGGCCTATGCTGGATCGGAGCACGAAAGCAGCGCCACGACCGCAAACGAGTAGGTCGCCCCCACAGCGCGGCGTAATGAGGCCCGTGATGCAATGCGGTCCTATACGATGAGGTCACAATCTCTTCTGTCCACGTCACATGTGACCTATGCAGAAGAGGTTATGACGTACGCAGAACGGGATTGTAACATGGAGAGCGTATGTTGCGCTGTGCCTGTCTCCGAGGAGGCCTGGACACGCTCACTTACTCTCCCTTTACAGCCTCTTTCTGTTATGAACTGGTTCACGTATCGCTCTTACCATACTCGCAATCACCGTTCACTCCGCCCGTTTCCCGGCGCTGCCCTCATTGGTGTGCGGCGTCCGGTGCGTCCCGTGTCGCGCTCCGTTCGGGCCGCGCGCCGCGCCCAGCGCGCCACCTGGTTACGCCGTCATGTAACGCGGGTGCGCCGCCTGGAAATCACAGGCCGCATCGCGCTGGCGATGTCGGCTGTTGCCTTCATCCTGGCATTCGGTCTGGCTTCCGTCCAGCCCTTCAATCCGTTGGAGCGCGCGCAGGTCGCTCGGAGCGCCACTCTACTGCAATGGGACACACCCGTACAGACCGCTGAGCCCGAATTTGCCCCGCCGCTTCCATCGCTGGCCTCCTTAGAAGAGTAACCCTTCCAGTAGTGGTTCAATGCCAAGTGATGGCGGAACGGTGCCCGTAGCCGGAGACGGGAAGCGCCTCCCGGCGCAGACGTCTCCGGCGGGGCTGGCAGGGCGAATGGGGTAACTTGTGCCGAATGCTTTCGGTACCGTTCGCCTCAGGGAAGGTTTTGGGCAGTAGGGCTATCCCTTAAGGTCTACCCGCTACCGAAGTATGTTGTCAATGAGACGCCACCGGGGGCTACGCATCGCAATTACTGATACACGATCGCCTTCACGCGAATCGTCCAGGGTGCCCGGGGGATCGTTCCGTCTTCGGCATCGCGCTGTGCACGGTCGCGTCGCTCTGCACTCTTCGGGTCGTCTCCCCCTGCGAGCAGCGTGGGGTCGCTGCTCTTAATGACCACAATCGCATCCGCCCCGATCTCCCGTGCTGTTTCGGTCAGCGCGTCCATGAGTTCAGGATGGCCTTCTTCGAGGGTGTACACCTGCTTGCGTTCGGTTGCGCTGATGACCGCAATCTCCCGGTGCGCCCGCTGCAGGCTGTCGGGGTGCGGGTACACGTCGACCTGCGTGGTTGGCGCGCGGCCCTGCAGGTCGGTTAGCGGGTAGACGGCGAGTTGCGGCGTGCTGCACCCGGCCAGAAGGAGGGCCAGCACACCCCCGAAAAGCAAGCGTCGAAACGGCATAGATAAGAGGGATGCGAAGTGAAGAAACGAACACCCATGAAGCCGCAGGACGGGGTGTGCACGTAACGCTCGGGCGCGTGGCATCAGTCGCCCCAGTTCACCGGCGTGCTGAAAGCCACCGCCACCTGCGAGGGGGCGAAGGCCCCGCGTCCCAAGTGCGACACCTCAACGAAGACCCGCCGTCTGGTGCCGATGCCAACCCCATACGTCAGGCCGGGGTAGCTCCAGCGCGCCGTGCCGCTCCGCGTGCCGTCGGGCGGACGCGCCACCGTAGTTATGTTCGTGATGGCGTATCGGGGCACGGCGTAGAGCGCCACGTTTTCGCGAGGGTGCAGCGACAGGTACAGCGGAACCGTTCCGTACAGGTAGGCGACCCCGCCTGCAAGCAACGCTCCGGGGTTCACGCCGCCTTCCAGCCCTACGCTCGCGGCAAAGAGCGACGTAGGCGTGCCAACAAGCTGCTGCTTGACGCGCGCCGCCAGAAACATCGCCGAGTTGCCCCGCACGCGGAGGTCGGTGCGATCGCCGATCCCGACTACCCCGCTGGCCTCCACAATGGGAACGTAGTTCAGCGGATCGTTGCGTTCTCGGTCTTCTTGCGGAATGCCATCGTCGTTTGGCCCGCCTATCGACAGGTCGGCGTATGCCCCCGAGGCCGCGCTCACCGTAAGCTCCTTGGTATCTTCGCCAGCGGTCCGCCCGGTTTCGGCGGTGGTTAGCGTGAGGCAACCACACTGCGTGACAAGAAGAAAGCCGGCGAGCAGGAAATGCTTCATGATGCGGACGCTAAGAGAATGGATTTTGCACGGGAGCAAAGCGCCCTCTGACGTCTCTCAACGCAGAGGGCCACAAGGAGACGCGGGAGCCCCCGTCAAGGTAACGCAGGGATCGATTTCAGGCCAATTTAGGCGTTTCAAACCCTGAGCGCCGGATGGCCTGCACAAAAATTATGCGATCCTCCTGCAGGCTGCGACCTTCCTGTAAGCTATCATGGCAGACACATGCTCCGGGCTACTCACCCTCCTCGGCCCGGCGAGCGGTCTCGGCATCAAGCGCGGCGCGGGTCGACGGTGGTAGTTGTAATTAGTTGAGCTGATCAGAACGCATAGCCGAAACTGATGCCTCCAAACGGTCCGGCTCGAAGGCCATCATTGTAGCCAACGAATGGCGTGAATCCAATCCGAAATAGAAAACCGCCCTCGGCAGGCTGGTACCGATAGCCGACGTTGAAGGAAGCAGAGACGCGGAACTCGTCTGAAACCTGCCAACCCAGAAATGAATCACTGTCATCCCAGTAAAACATTGCCCCCGCTCCGAGTTCGAGTCCGCTCCGAGAGGCACTGGGCGTGTAGACAAAATGCACAGGCATGGTTCGTATCGTACCGTCCCGAAGTGCCATCCAGGCGCCGACCTGCGAATACCCTGCGCGAACGCCCCATGCTCCAGCTATGTGCCGGTCGTAGTTGATGCTATAGAGCCCGCCTGCGCCCAACAGTTCCAGATACACGGCATTGCGTATGCGGTCGGTCGCTGTTGTATCTGGGGATGCGTGACCCACTGCCTGTATCGAATCGGAGCTTGCTGATGTCTCCTGCCCGACTACGGTCAACGGGAAACTTATCCACAGGACGAAAAAAGAAACCGTGTAGAGCACCTTCGCCATCGCCACCATATGTGTTTTGCTTGAGGTAATTACAACCATATAGTTTTCCCTGGTCATCAAGATGCATCCAAATACGTGTCGATCAAATTCGCAGGCGCATTAATGATTGGATCAGGTGGCTCCGCTCACATACTCCCGATGTGTAAAGACGTACGTATTATCCCCTCGGTCTGCGTTCTGACCTGAGTTAGACAGACTCACTCTCCTCGGCCCGGCGAGCGGTCTCGTCATCAAGCGCGGCGCGGATCTCAGCGAGCAGCGGATGTGCATCGGTGTAGGCGCGCCCGTACTCCAGATTGAAGCGATAGTCGAAATCGGGGGGATTGTCGCCCTGCGTATGCTGCAGCAGCGTTTCGAGCTTGTCGAGACCCTTCGCGAGCTGTGCTTCAGGGGAGGCCGCGGCTTCGTACTCGTCCCACAGCGTCATAAACTCGTTTTGCTGATGCGCAGGCAGCGGCGCAATGAGCGCCTGGAAGTCGCGGCGTTCCTGGGTTGCCTTATCGCCGGTATCGGACTGCTCGGGTGCGGGGATGTCGCCATGAATGGCCTCGCCCAGATCGTGAATCAGACACATCTTGATGAGGCGTAGGCCGTCGACCTCCGGAAACCGGTCCTGCAAGAGCACCGCCATCAGGCAGAGGCGCCAGGTGTGCGCGGCTACGCTCTCTTGGCGTCCGTTCTGCGTGTAGCCGGAGCGGAGCGTATCCTTGAGCTGTTCGGCACGACGCAGAAAGTCGAGAATGCCCGTCCAGTCGGCGGGGGAGCCGTCGGGCGAAGCAGTTTCAGAGGAAGCCATGAGCGGGTGTTCAGTTCAGAAAACGTGTACGAGACAACAGGTAAGATGCGACGGCATGGCATCAGAGCAAGATCCGTCACGGCAATTTGTGATAGCGTAGGCGGCTTAGGGCATTGCATTTTCCGCCCTTCGCTGATACATTAGAAATACTTCATGTCACTTCAGACGCCTCCTGGCACACACCCTTATCGTCTCATGTGGTACTACAGCACCAGCGGCGCCCAGCGCGGGCCGTTTACCGACAAAGAGTTTCTGCGCGAGGTCAACGACGGACTCATTGAGCCCGACACCCTGGTCTGGAACGACGAACTCAACGAGTGGCGCGAGGCCCAGAACGTCCCCGGTCTGCTGGCGCCTGAAGAGACGGCGTCGCGGCCTGGGGCACATCTCCGCGAGGCAGCCGAGTACGGCATGTTTCGCAACGAACGCCACTGGAACGGCTCGGATCAGCCTCCGCCTACAGGATCAGCAGCGGAGCATGAAGCCCGCTACAACGACAGCTCCGATTACGAATCGAACCCGTCGCTCTTCTCATTTCGGGGACGCGTGGCTCGGTTGCGATATTTCTTGCAGTCGCTCGCGATTATGGGCGTGCTATTCGTCGCGATAGCGGGCATCGCTGCTGTGCCTCACCTTCTGACTCCGGAACGCGTTGTGGAGCCAGAAGGGGTTGTTCTGGTGGGCATCGCTGCTATGGTGATTGCCTATGTGGTTGCTATGGTGCTGCTGGTCTTCCTATCTATACAGCGCTTGCACGACCTGCACCTATCAGGCTGGTTCTACTGGTTGAGTCTCATCCCCATCGTCAACATCCCGTTTACGTTCTATGTGCTCTTTGCGCCGGGTACCGACGGGCCCAACCGCTATGGCCCGGTGCCATCGTAATGCATTCGCATTCGAGGGGCGTGCATGCTACATTGCAACGAACCTGCTATCCGTGCTCAGCCGACCCGCCTGCTCATGTCGCTTCGTTTTGATTGGCCCGTGCTGCTTGGCGGGCTTCTGCTCGGTCTCTTTTTTGTAGGATGCGGTGGGTCGTCGTCTTCGACCAGCGAGGCCCCCGACTCCCTGAGCGACCGCGCCGTGACCGAGCGCTTTACACCCACGCTCGACGGCCCGCTGCGCCTCCTTAGCGTCAGCCCACGCGGCACGCGCACCCGGTACCAGCCCCGTCAGGCCATCACTGCTACGTTCAGCCAGCCCATGGTGGCCCTGGGGGATACCGAGGCCCCGCCCGACTCGGCCCTCAGCGTCGAGCCTGCGGTGGAGGGCTCCTTCCGCTGGGAGGGCACGCAGACCCTCGTGTTTACGCCCAACGACGACCTGCCGCCGGCCACGGAGTTCACCGTCACGGTGCACCCGGTGCTCGAATCTACTGAGGGCGAGGCCATGCAGGAGCCGTACACCTGGACGTTCGAGACCGTGCGCCCGCAGATCGTATCCACCACGCCCAGCGATGGCGAGCGCTTTGCTCCGCTCGACCAGTCCCTGCGCCTGCGGTTCAACCTGCCGGTGGATGCCACCGCCACGCAACGCTTCCTCGACTCCGACCGCTTGCCCATCGGCCTCGCCGAAAACGACGGCGATAGCACGCTGGTGCTGCCCCTCAGCACCGAACTGGCACAGGGCACCGAGTACACGCTCACCGCCGCTGCGGGCCTGCCCACCACCGCCGGACCGCTGGGCACGGCCGATACCACGCGCATCCAGTTTCGCACCTACCCGCCGCTTGCGCTGCAGGCGCTCGACCAATCCAGCTGGCAGTACCCCGACGACCAGGGCCGCTTTGCGCCCGATCAGGGGCTCACGCTGCTCTTTAGCACGCCGGTCCGCTTCGGCGATCTGCGCGCGGCGTTCTCGATGGAGCCTGCGATCGAGTGGCCCCCCGGCACCGGCGCACGCGACGGCTATACCTCCACCGAGCACACGATCTCCGTGCCACTCCAGGCCGAAACCGATTACACGCTCCGCATCGAAAACCTCACCGATCGCTTCGGACAGTCGCTTCCCGCAACCGAACGCACGTTCGAGACGCGTGCCTATTCGCCATCGCTGCAGGTGCCCGACGGGGCCATGCTCGTCGAATCCAACCAGGAACGGGCCCTGCCGGTGCGCTACGTGAATGTGACGGAAGCTCGCATTGGAGCCGAAGTCATCACGCGCGATGAGATTGTGCCTGCATATCAGACGTACGACCGCTCGTATCGCGAGGAAGCCGAGGACCCCGTGCCGATTCAGCGCACATGGACGCTCGACGAATCGCGCACCGAACACCGCACCACATCGCTTCGCTTCGACTCCCTTTTGACGAGCGGACAGGGCATCGTGGGGTGGCAGTTAAACTACGACCGGACCTCAGACGGCCCCGACACCCACCGCGGGCTGGCGCAGTACACCGATCTGGGCCTCACCGCCAAGTTTAGTCCGCACCAGAGCCTGCTGCTCGTGACCACGCTCGACCAGGCCGAGCCCGTTGCAGATGCCGCAGTCGAAATCCGGAGTCGCGACAACCGCGTGCTGTGGACCGGCACCACCGGCGCCGACGGACGCGCCGACTTTCCTGGCTGGACCGAGCTGCTCGACGATCCAGGCGACGGCGTACCCGATCTGTTTGCGATTGTGGAGCACGAGGGCGACCTCGCCTTCACCAGCAGCGAGTATGGCAGCGGGATTCGGGCGTATCGGTTTGGGATTCAGAGCAGCTGGCGGCCCGAGCCGGTTACGCGCACCGGCACCATCTTCACCGACCGCGGACTCTACAAAGCGGGCGATACGGTGCACATCAAAGGCATCCTGCGCAGCCGCACCGACCGCGACTGGCAGCCCATCACCGATTCGCTGCGAATGGTCGTGCACGATCCGCGCGACGAGGTGGTGCTCGATGAACAGCTCACCGCCTCCGACCTGGGCAGCTTCGACACCACGTGGCGCGCCCCGCGTGGCGCCGCCCAGGGCGACTACGACGTGCAGGTGGGCCTGGTCGACGACACCACGCTTACGGCCGAGCGCCGCTGGGACCGCGAAGGCATCGCCAGCGGCACGTTTCAGATCGAGTCGTTCCGCCAGGCCGCGTTCACCGTCGAGGCCAGCAGTGCCGCCGATGCGTACGTAGCAGGCGATTTCTTTGAGGGCACGCTCTCGGCACGTTACCTCTTCGGGGCCGGACTGCCTGGCGCATCCGCCTTTCTCCGCGTGCGCCAGAGCAGCACGCGCCACCAGCCGCCCGGATACGACGACTACCAGTTCGGTCCCATGAGCGGATACGAGTACAGCACGCTGCTGGAGCAAGACACCACGCTCAGCGCCGACAGCGATGTCTCGGTACGCGTGCCGACCGCAGGCAACGCCGACGGGCATCCTATGCGCCTCACGTGGACGGGGCGCGTCACCGACGCCTCGCAGCAAGAGATTGCTGGGCGCACCACCACGATGGTGCATCCGGGGCAGTTCTACATCGGGATGAAGCCCTCCACCTCGTATCTCGACATGAGCGAGACTGACGAGCTTACCGTCGATCTCATCACCGTCGACCCGAATGGGCGACCCGAGGGCGACCACGAGGTTACCGTGGAGCTGGTGCGCAAAGAGTGGAACAGCGTGCGCGAGGTCGGCTCCGACGGACGCATGACCTGGCGTAGCGAAGAGACCGAAGTGCCCGTGGCCGATACCACCCTCACCTCGCAGTCCGATACCGCCCAGCGCGCCGCTTTCACCATCCCCCAGGGCGGGCTCTACGAAGTGCGCGCCACCGCCACCGACATCCGCGGCAACGCCCTGAAGACCGAGGCCACCGTCTACGCCAGCGGATCGGGCTACGTGGCCTGGCAGCGCGAGGACGACGATCAGGTCGAGCTTGTCACCGATCAGGATACCTACGCGCCCGGCGAAACCGCACGCATCATGGTGCCCTCACCTTTTGAGGAAGCCACCGCGCTTATCACTATCGAGCGTGACGGCATTCTGCATAGCCGCGTGGAAACGCTCACGGGCAGCGCCCCGCAGATCGAGATCGACATCGAAGACGACTACCTGCCCAACGTGTACGCGAGCGTCATCTTGCTCAACGAGCGCACCGCGCCACCGCAGGCCACCGCCGATCCAGGCGCACCTGCGTTTCGGGTGGGATACGTCGAGCTTCCGGTAGATGCGAGCGAACGTCGCATCTCCGTAGACATCGAACCCAACACCGACACCTACCGCCCCGGCGAAACCGTTACGGTGGATATGCAGCTTCGCGACGACACCGGACAGGGCGTGCCGGGCGAGATTACGTTCAGCGCGGCGGATGCCGGTGTGCTCAACCTCATCGGCTATGCGCTCCCCGACCCATTCAACACATTCTACGGCACGCGTCCCCTCAGCGTCACCACTACCGAGACGCGCTCCGCGATCGTGAAGCAACGCACGGGCGACGTGGTTACGTCTAAGGCGCAGGGATTGGGCGGAGGCGGCGGCGAGGAATCCGTTCGCACGGACTTCACCCCGCTCGCGCACTGGGATCCCGCCGTACAAACCGACGCGCAGGGCCGCGCTCAGCTCTCGTTTGAGTTGCCCGAGCAGCTCACCACCATGCGCCTGATGGCCACCGCGCACACGCCCACGCATCAGTTTGGCAACGGGCAGACCGACATCACCGTCACCAAGCCGCTGGTGCTGCAGTCGGGGCTGCCGCGCTTCATCCACGAGGGCGACACCTTTGAGGCGCGCGTGCTCCTCACGAACCGCACCGATACCGAAGGCACCGCCGAGGTGCAGATCGACGCCGACAGCCTCACGCTCCCCGAATCCACCACACAAACCGTGACCTTGGCACCCGGTGCCACCGAAGCGGTTACGTTCCGCGCCGAAGCCCCTGCCGCCGACACCGCCCGCGTGGCCTTCCGCGCCCAGATGAACGGCGAAACCGATGCCCTGCGCATCCCCCTGCCCATAACCCGCAGCACCACCACCGACGTGCAGGCCACCTTCGCCTCGACCGAGAGCACCGCCACCGAAACGCTGCGTCCGCGGCCCGACCGCGTATCCGGCACCGGACAGCTTGACGTGCGGCTGGCCTCCACCGCGCTCACCGGACTCGACGGCGCGCTGGAGCACCTGTTCACGTATCCGTACGGATGCATCGAGCAGCAGACCTCGCGCATCCGCCCGCTCCTGTTAGCACCCGGTCTGGTGGATGCGTTTGGCTTAGCGCTGCCGTTCGACAATCGCGATGCAGCTATTGCCGAGTGGCGCGATGAACTGAGCCGCTTCTGGACCGGCGACGGCTTTGCGATGTGGCCCGGTAGTTCGACCGCGCAGCCGTATCTTACTGGATACGTGGCGCTGGCGCTGGCCGAGGCCAAGGAAGCAGGCGTCGATGTGCCGCAGCCCCTCACCGAAAACGCCCTCGACGCGCTCGAAGAATGGGTACGCAACCCGAGCGATCGTCCCGACTATTACAGCAGCGCCGTCTGGGCCGACACCCGCGCGCTGATGCTCTACGCGCTGGCCCGGCACGGACGCGTGGTCACGTCGGAGCTCTCGGTGCTCGCCGACAATCCGCCCGCCTCGCCCGACGGACTCAGCTACCTGCTGCGTGCCCTGCACACCACCGACAGCGCCGCTCTCGCATCCCGCCGCGATGCCATTGCCGACCGGCTGCGCGCACAGATCCGCGTCGAATCGACGCAGGCCTATCTTGCGGCGCCCGACGACAACCGCTTCGGCTGGATCTTTGCGAGCGATGCCCGCGCCACCGCGTTTGGCCTCTCAGCTCTGCTGACGCACGACGCATCGAGCGACTTTCAGCCGCTGGCGCAGCGCATGGTGCAGTACCTGGTCGACGAGCGCACGCAGGGGCACTGGACCTCTACCCAGGACAACGCCGCTGTGGTCGAAGCCTTCGATCGCTACGTTGAGGCCTACGAAGCGGAGACGCCCGACTTTGCGGCGACAGTGGAGCTGGCCGGACGCGAGATTCTGGCAGCGGCCTTCCGCACCCGCACGCTCGACACGCAGCGCACCACAGTACCCGAATCCGATCTGCCCGACGGCGAGACGCCGCTGCGCATCCAGAAAGACGACGGCCCCGGACGCCTCTACTACACCGCGCGCCTGGAGACGGCGACCACCGCTCCGGTGGAGGCCCGCGAGCAAGGGCTACGCGTAGAGCGCACCCTCGAACTGCTGGATACAGATGGCGAAGTCGCACGCACGCTCGACCCTAACGCCGACGGCACGCGCCAGATCGCAGAAGGCAGCCTCGTGCGCGTCACGCTCCGCCTAAACAGTCCCACCGATCGCAACTACGTGGTGGTCGACGACCCGCTGCCTGCTGGATTGGAAACGCTTAACAGCGCGTTTGAAACGACCGATACGGGGCTGCTCCGCGATGCCGACACGGGGCAGGATCGCTGGTGGGGCTCGTTTAACCACACCGAGCAGCAGGATACGCGGGTCTTGCTCTTTGCCGACTACCTACGCCGGGGCACGCACACCTATCGGTACGTGGCACGCGCCACCACGAGCGGCACGTTTGTGCATCCCGCCGTGGAGGCCGAACTGATGTACCGGCCCGAGACGCGTGGACGCACAGCGACAGGAAGGCTGGTCGTGGAGTGATCGTCAGCAAAGCAGAATCAGCCGCATGGGAGAATATCGCCGCAGACGTCTGACAGGATCGCTCGCACGGTGTCCTTAAGCGCGTGGAGGAGACGCTCCTTGTGGCGTCGTCGCGTGACGAGACGGATGGTGCGCGACGGCGGGGGAGACGCAAACTGACGCACATAGGTACTCTGTTCGTGCTCGCTCATGTGGCAGGTAGCGAGCGCAGGAAGGAGGGTCATGCCGCCGCTGCGTTGGACGAGGCGCACGAGGGTTTCTAACGATCCGCTTTTGAGACGTGCGTGCGAGGAAGTGTCCTTAGGGTGGCGGCTACAGATCTGGAGCACCTGATCGCGGAAGCAGTGACCCTCGCTGAGGAGCCAGAGGTCGTCGAGAGAGAGCGCCGATACGTCCAGCGGACTACAATCTGTGAGCCGGTGGTCGGGGGCGACGTAGCCCACAAACGGCTCGGTGAAGAGCGGCTCGACATGGAAGTCCGAACCAGCCTCATCTGTAGCAATGAGTCCAACGTCAAGGATGTCTCGCTGAAGAGCGTCGAGCACCTCGGCGGTGGGCCACTCGCGTAGAACGAGCGTCATATCGGGATAGGCCGTTTCGAGTGCTGGCAGGATAAGGGGAATCAGGTACGGCGACAGGGTTGGCAGCAGGCCAAGCCGGAGCGTACCCGTAACACGCTCTTGCACCTCTTCCGCAAGCGCCTGAAGGCGGTCTCGCTCGGCCAGCACCGTGCGCGCCTGCGCAATAAGCCGCTCCCCGGCCCCCGTGGGCACGATCGGCTGATGACTCCGGTCAAGGAGTGCAACGCCGAGTTCGTCCTCCAACTTACGAAGCTGGACACTTAGCGTGGGCTGCGACACGTGGCACGCCTCTGCAGCCTGGCTAAAATGCCGGTGTTCGTCTAAGGCAACGAGGTACGTCAATTGTGTGAAGGTCATAGCAGGCACTCTCTAATAGCTACAGACTATTTCAAATATAGGAAAGATTAATTTGAATAATCAAGCGCCGACATCTACGTTTGTGAATGGACGTTATTCTTTTCAGCAAAGCCCTACTTTCAATACATGTCAGAAGACCATTCAACCGAGAACACGGGCGAATCCAACGGATGTCCCGTGATGCATAACGGTTCGCACAATGGGGCGGAGGCCCATCAGCGAGATAAGAACGAGCGAGCCAGCACCTTCACGGCGCATCGCCAGTGGTGGCCCAGCAGCCTCAACATCGAAATCCTCGATCAGAACGCCCGCGACCTTAGTCCCTGGAATGAGTCGTTTGATTATGCTGAGGCGTTTCAGCAGCTTGACTACGACGCGCTGAAAGCGGACATCAAAGAGGTGATGACCACCTCGAAGGACTGGTGGCCTGCTGATTACGGCAATTACGGCCCGCTCTTCATCCGGATGGCGTGGCACGCAGCCGGAACGTACCGCACCACCGACGGGCGCGGCGGCTCGTCGGGCGGGCAGCAGCTTCAAGCCCCTCTTAACAGCTGGCCCGACAACGCAAACCTCGACAAGGCCCGGCGGCTCCTGTGGCCTGTGAAGCAGAAGTACGGTCGGAAGATTTCGTGGGCCGACCTGCTGGTCCTCGCTGGCAACGTGGCCCTCGAATCGATGGGCTTTACGACCTTTGGGTTTGGCGGAGGCCGGGAAGACGACTTTCACCCCGACGATTCCGTCTACTGGGGTCCTGAAAAAGAAATGGAGTCCTGGGATCGCTTCGACGCCGACGACGAGCTCGAAAATCCACTGGGCGCTACCGTGATGGGGCTCATCTACGTCAATCCCGAGGGGCCTGAGAATACCCCAGACCCGGAGTGGTCGGCCCAGCGCATCCGCCAGTCTTTTGGACGGATGGCCATGAACGATGTCGAAACCGCTGCGCTCATTGCTGGAGGCCACACCTTTGGGAAAGTCCATGGCGCCGACACCGATGAACACCTCGGCCCCGAACCGGAGGCGGCTCCCATTGAGCAACAGGGGCTTGGCTGGAGCAACACGTACGGTTCCGGGAAGGGAGCCGATACAATCACGAGTGGCATCGAAGGGCCGTGGACCGAAGCGCCCACGCAGTGGGACACTGGCTACCTCGACAGCCTGCTCGCCTACGAATGGGAGCCGCACAAAGGCCCCGGGGGAGCGTGGCAGTGGCGCCCGAAAAGCGATGAGCTAAAGGGAACCGTGCCTGATGCGCACGATGCCTCAAAGAAGGTAGACCCGATGATGCTCACGACAGATGTGGCCCTGAAGCGGGATCCCAGCTATCGAGCAATCATCGAGCGCTTCCGAGACGACCCGAGTTACTTTCAGGATGCGTTTGCGCGCGCCTGGTTCAAGCTGCTTCACCGAGACATGGGGCCGAAGGAGCGCTACCTGGGTCCAGAAGTGCCCGAGGAAGATCTGATCTGGCAGGATCCTGTGCCCAGTGCTGACCATGAGCTTATCGGAGACGAAGAGATCGCCGAGCTCAAAGACGCGATCCTTGCCACCGACCTGTCGGTCTCCCGTCTCGTTAAGACCGCTTGGGCCTCGGCCTCAACATACCGCGACAGCGATAAGCGCGGGGGGGCGAATGGAGCTCGCATCCGCCTGAAGCCGCATCGGACGTGGGAAGCCAACGAGCCGTACGAACTGTCGCGCGCGCTGCAAACGTTGGAAGGCATCCAGCAGAACTTCAATGCCTCGCAGACCAATGGCATGCAGGTTTCGCTGGCCGACCTCATTGTGCTGGGAGGATGCGCGGCGATCGAAAAGGCCGCCGCAGATGCAGGGTATGATGTCGATGTGCCGTTCGAACCCGGACGCACCGACGCCACACAAGAGCAAACCGATGTGGAGGCGTTTGAATACCTCGAACCGAAGGCCGACGGCTTTCGCAACTACATCGCTGAGGATCCGGGGCAGGACTGGACACCGGAGCAGTTTTTGGTCGACAAGGCTGATCTACTGGACCTGACGGCTCCCGAAATGACTGTGCTCGTTGGGGGGATGCGCGCGCTGGGCGCTGTCCACGAGCAGGCCAATGGCGACGGTGTTTTCACCGATCGCCCGGAAGTGCTTACCAACGACTACTTCGTCAACCTACTCTCGATGGACTATACGTGGGAGCCGGTTTCGGAGGCAAAGGAGCGCTTCGAGATCCAGGACCGCGACACTGGAGATGTGCAGTGGACTGCAACTCGCGTTGACCTGGTTCTTGGGTCTAACGCCCGTCTCCGCACCCTTGCGCAGGTTTACGGAGCGGACGACGGCGAAGAACAGCTCGTTCACGACTTCATCAGCGCGTGGACCAAGGTCATGAACCTCGACCGGTTCGACCTGAAGTAGTCGGCCTCAAAGGAGATCGACCTCCCGGCAATCCAATCCGGAAAGGATAGCCTCGTCCGCAAGGGCGGGGCTTTTTTGTTTGTAGATGATGGCTTTTTCCAACGGGGTGAATGGCCCTGAAGGCGTTTGAGACAAGTTCATCCGTGCCTTTGGGCACTTCCAGACTTCAGCTACCGGCACGTTCCTGCAGGACATGCTTCTCGAAGTCGAGAGATTGGCTGCAACTGCTACCGAACAACGGTCACCCGCTGCGTAGAGAACGAGCGTAGATACGTAGCGATGAGGCATGGTAGCCCCCACAAGTTAAGAGCAAAGGACGCATGGGGATACACCCTGACGACCTACTTTTGGAGTAAACCCGGGCACGGATAGGTACAGGATAGCACCTCAGAGCCTGTTTGGGTTTTGTCATGTACTGAGGTCAGACCCTTTGCTCTGTGTGTCAATCTGGTCTATAGGCGTCTTTTGTGGGCGACATGCACTACTCACTGCCGGCTGCTCGGCCAAGATGCGTATCGAACCAATCCAGGATGCGCGGCGTCACGTCCATGAGCAGTTTGGGCTCGCGGGGACCGTGTGGTGTACGCGGGTAGAGAACCATCTCGGTAGGCACGTCCAGACGTTTCAGGGCACGGTAGAACTCCCGGCCCTGGCTCGGAGGTACGCGGTCGTCTTCCGCGCCGTGGAGCACCTGGGTGGGCGTAGTCACATTGTCGATGCGGTAGATAGCCGAGTGCCGCTCGTACGTCTCGAAGTTATCCCAGAACTCCCCGCCCATGTGGCCCACGAGGTAATCGGGGATATCCGTTGTGCCGACCATGCTGATGAGGTTGGGCAGTCCCGCCCCCATGCTGGCGGCCTTGAAGCGATCCGTTTTGGTGACAGCGTAGGAGGTCATATAGCCGCCGTAGCTCCAGCCCATGAGCGCGAGACTATCCGGGTGGGCCACGTCGCGCTCAACCATCAGATCCACGCCTGCCATCAGATCCTCGTAGTCGCCATTGCCCCAGTCCTCGACATTGGCGTAGCGGAACTCCTTCCCGTAGCCGGTGCTTCCGCGCGGATTGGGGCGCAGCACGGCGTATCCCTCCTGGGCAAAAACCTGCGTCATGTAGATGCTGGGCCCACCCGTAAAGGAGCGGTTGTAGACGCCCGCCGGTCCGCCGTGAACGCTAAGGATGAGCGGCACGCGCGTGTCGTCCTCGTATCCAACTGGATACGTAATGAGTCCTTCCACCTCTGTGCCATCTGGTGCAGTCCAGGTAAGGACCTCTGTGCGGCCCATCGGCGGCATGGGCACGTCTTCGTGCAGGGTTGTGAGCTGGTTGCGCTCGTAGGCGTCGAGGCCGGTAACGTACAGGTTCTCGGGGGTGTCGGTGTTTTCGTAGGTGTAGGCCATCTGGCTTGCATCGGCGTTGAGCGCAATGGTGCCGTGGAGGCCGTCGCCCTCAGTAAGTTGGCGGGGCGATGCGCCGCTTGTGGGCACAGCAAAGAGGTGACTGGAGGTGCGCACCGGCTCGCTGATGAGCACAGTGTCATTTGCCCTCCACCCGTGCAGGCTGCTGCTGCGATTGGGGGTTTCGGCCAGCTTCTGCGGCGTGCCACCCGAGGCTGCGATCACGTAGACATCGTTCAGGCCCACGGGCTCAGCCTGGCCGCCTTGCCCGGTGAACGCAATCTGGCTGCCATCGGGCGAAAAGTGCGGATCGCTGTCTACGCCCGGCTGCTCCACGAGCGCTGTCACAGCCCCACTGTCGGCAGGCACGGTAGAGATGTCGGCCTGTGTGAAGCCGCTGTTGATGTTCGGGGTGGGCTGGTGGTCAAAGACGAGCGTGCTCCCGTCGGGCGACCAGTCAAAGCTGCGGATGTGGAAATCTCCGCCCGTGAGGCGCTGGACCTGGCGCGTTGAGTCGCTGGCCTCGGCCACGTCGGTCGTATAGAGGTGGCTGTACAGGTGCTCTTCATCGACAACCTGCACATCGCGCCGCTCCTTTTCGCGCTGCTTTTCCTCGTCGGACTTCGGGTCGGTCATTGTGTAAGCGATCTTGGAGCCGTCGGGGGCCCACTGGAAGCGACCCACGCCCGTTTCGGCATCCGTCACCTGGTACGCTTCGCCACCCTGTACACGCATTGCCCACACCTGGGGGGCACCCGAGCGCGTGGTAATGAACGCGAGGTGCTGGCCCTCTGGCGAAAAAGCCGGGCTGTAGCTGGAGTGCTCGCCGCGCGTGTACTGCACGTTCATTGCGCCATCTGCTGAGGCCAGGTAAATCTGGCTTTGGTACTCGGATTGCTCGCCCTCCATGAGCGGCTCGCGCACAACGTATGCCACAAGCTGTCCATCTGGTGCCATCGCAGCGCCCGCTATCGCATGGTACTGCATGCTGAGATCGGGCGTCCAGCGCGTGGTGTCATTGGCAGATTGGGCCGTAGCATGGGGAATACTGCTCAGCACACACAGCATAAGTAGCGCGCTCCAAAAGTGATATCGTTGCATGACAGCCTGGTGGGTTTGTTGAAGACGAGCGGGTGCTCCAAGAAACTGCATCTGCGCATCATTTTCAACAACGCGTAGTTAGCGATCATGTGATCTTCTCGCTGCTGCTCTGCTTACCGTCATCAATCTATGTCTCGGCTTCTCATTGTCGTCATCGCCGCTTCGGTCCTCATTCTTGCTGTGCATATCAACAATGCCCCGGTCCCCAACAATGCAATAGGTGCCGAAGTGACTGCCGTTTCGGTACGTCCTCTCTCAGAAACGAATGATTCTGACACTCTCGCATTTTCATCTAAACCCATGATGCTATTTAACTTTGAGCATGTAAATGCCGCTGCGTGGAGTGTTGAGAACGACGGCGTGATGGGCGGGCGCTCACAAGGCGTCGTCGAAGTTGACGGAGGCACGCTCGTGTTTACCGGAGAGGTGGTCACCGAAGGCGGCGGGTTCTCGTCGGTCCGTGCGGAACGAGAGGTAGACCTTTCGGACTATGACGGAATCGAACTCCGTGTTCGCGGTGGGGGGCGCACGTTTGAGCTCGATGTCGACGACGGAACCCGGAGCCGGGGGCGTGAGGTGAACCGACGCGGGCCGGTTCCGACGAGCGGCTCATGGGCAACAGTCCGCGTTCCATTCGATTCGCTGGAGACGAGCGCACACGGCGAGCCTGTACGGGTTGACCCACTTGACCGCTCGGCCGTGACGTCGATTGGGGTGTACATCATAGATGGGCAGGATGGCCCGTTTCGGCTCGAAGTTGACTGGATCCGGGCGTACCGCGAGGTAAAGTAGGCTATGCAGGTCGAGTTCGTCCGCACCAAGCGACAGGGAAGACGCATGATGCCGCATCCGAAATGCCCCCAGCGGACCTGTTGCGCAATCACCACAGCACATCTTCATCCCCTGCCCGTTACATTATTGTGGCATAATAAGAGCCGGTACGGTCGAACCGCATTCCCTCGTTGTGCCGTTGCACCGATGCATTCTTCCTTTTACCAAGGCCGACCGTGTTATGGATCTTACCTATTTTGGGCACGCCACCTTTCAGCTGGAGACGGACACCCACACGTTGCTCTTCGATCCGTTTCTGGCAGGCAACAATCCGCACACCAAAACCGGGCCTTCCGACCTTGACCCGGACGTGATCTTTGTGTCGCATCCGCATGCCGATCACTTTCTGGACACGGAGGCGCTCACACAGCAGGGCGATCCGCTCGTCATCGGCACGTTCGAGGTCATTACGCACGTACAAGAGGAGTTTGGGCACGAAACTGTGCATCCGCTTAACGAAGGCGGCTCGCTCGACATGCCGTGGGGGCACATTGAAGCCGTGCATGCACGCCACACCGCCTCCTTCCCCGACGGCAGCTACGGCGGCGTGCCCATCGGATTTGTGCTCGACTTTGGCGACCTCACCGTCTACTACACCGGCGATACCGCGCCCTTCATGGAGATGGAGTGGATCGGCGAGAACTACGACATCGACGTGCTGCTCGCACCTATTGGCGACGTGGTAACGATGGGCATTCCCGGCACCATCCACACCGCCACCATGGTTGATGCCGACACCATCGTGCCGCTGCACTACGACACCTTCCCATTTATTGAGGTGGACCTGGATGACTTCGAAGAGGCCGCCGACAACGCAGGCTTTGAGCCCCTCGTGGTCGACTTCGATGAAACGGTAGAACTGTAAGCGCGAACGCACACACCACATCCCCATGCAATAGGGACGGCTCTGCCGCTGTACGGGTCGTCCCTATTGCCATGCATACGCACCATTATCCACGCAACGCACCTCACCGTATATGCAACTTGGTATTTTAGCGGATACGCATGGCTACTTCCACCCCGACCTGGTTGACGTGCTTGACGGCGTTGATGCCATTGTGCATGCAGGCGATGTCGGCGATCTGGCCATTCTTGACGGACTGGAAGCCGTAGCACCCGTGCATGCCGTCTACGGCAACATTGACGATGCCGACACGCGCCGCCGTCTGCCTGAACAGGAGCGCTTCTCATTTGGCGGGCTGTCGGTGTGGGTGGAGCACATTGCCGGGCGCCCCGGACGCTGGCAGGCCAACATGGGCGAGCGCCTGGCTGCGGATCCCCCCGACGTGTTCATCTGTGGACACAGCCACATTCTGCGCATCGAGCGCGTAGCGGAGTTGGACAACATGCTGTTTGTGAATCCGGGGGCGGCGGGACGACAAGGGTTTCACCAGAAGAAGACGTGCCTGCGCCTCACCGTAACTGACGGCAAGGCCACCAATGTCGATGTCATCCATCTGGATGCATCGCCGCGCGCTGCGACGCCGTCGCCTGAAACCGGTGTGTAAGTAGGGCCCGCTGGCCATCGGTGAGGGGCTGGTTGCGTCGCGCCATCACGCGCTCGGCCACCTCCAGCGCTTTGTCGAGCCGATAGTCGGTGAATCCCTGCTCAGGGCTGCCCCACGAAAAGGCAGGCAGCCAGCGCGGGGGAAAGCCGCCTCCGTATACGTTGCAACTCGTGCCGACCACCGTGCCCGTGTTAAACATCGTGTTGATGCCGCACTTCGAATGGTCGCCCATCACCAGGCCCATGAACTGGCGCTCTGTATCCACAAACGCCTCCTCGACCGGGTCGCGTAGCGATACCGTACCGTAATTGTTTTTGAGATTCGACGTGTTCGTGTCGGCTCCCAGATTGCACCACTGCCCCAGAATACTGTGGCCCAGAAACCCCATGTGACCCTTGTTCGAGTAGCTCTGGATGATGCAATCGTGCACCTCGCCGCCCACCTTGCTGTAGGTGCCAAAGGCCGATGTGGCAATGTTCGCCGCCGTCTTGACCTGGCTCTTCGGCCCGATGTACACCGGTCCGCGCACCACCGCCTGTTCGTAGATTGTCGCCTCCGCATCCACATAAATCGGACCGTCTTCAGCGTTGAGGATCGCCCCAGCGCGCACCTCGGCACGCGGCGCAACGTGCACACGCTCCGCCCCCTGTATGATAGCCGACGGATTCACAGAGCCTGTATCCTTCGGTGATGCCTCGGGCAGTTGCCGCGCAAGCGCATCGTGCAGATGATCCATGAGGTGCCACAGCCGGGTGATGCGTGGCACCGTACCCAGATCGGTGGTAGGAGCGTCGCCGAACGGCGCTACGGGCAGGGCGTCAGACGTCAGCAGATCTGCAGGCAGCGCTGCAGGATCGGGGCACCACGCTGCAATCAGGGCATCGCCATCGGTGAAGGTGCGTGCTTTTGCATCGCCGACCGCGCCCGCCACCTCGCTGACCCACGACGGATGCGGCAGGGCGTGGGCCGAGACGAACAGCACCCCGGCATCACGCGGTAAGGCATTGACCGTAGCCTGCGGATGGCGCTCAGCCACTACCGGAGCCACAGCATCACGTGTGTGCAGCACCAGCGCGTCGTGCGCAAACGCCACCGACAGCGCTTCGCCCAGCGTGTATCGTGCACTGCGCACCTCAGCTACCCCGCGTAGATCAGTAAGTGGAGCCAGATGGGCAGCGTCGGAAGATTCGAACAGGCAAAGGTACATAGCGCACAGTGGCGATCATGAGTAGAAGCGAGGTGATGCAAACAACGCAATGGCGCACGCGAAGTCAACTGATTCGCAGATCCCTCTTCACGTCAATTCATGCTTCTTGCATTTATCACTAACATTTTGTAGCGTACGAATGTAAGCGCTTACATAAAAAGTAACCGCATTCTTTAAATCAATAACATCAGTGTTATGAAGCACATGAGACGTATTCAGGCTGTCTTTTTCGCATTCTTGCTATGTGCGGCTGTACCGTACATGGTGCATGGGCAGCCTACGATTGATGGGACCATCAACACCAGCAACTATCAACAACTGGCCGAGTGGACCCAGAGCGATACCGGGTTTGGTGATCATGGCATACTGGAGCTATGGGCCGAACGAGACGGAGATAATCTGTACGTCTTTGTTCTCGGGGAAGCGGAGAGTAATGGTAACGAATTCTATCTATTTATTGATGTAGATAGTCAGAGCGGAGTAGCTTCCGGCACACAGTTGCCCAGTGGCAATGATGGGCTCTCACCCTTTGCTTCATTCCAACCCACCAATGACTTTGAGACGGACTATGGGCTTCGGCTTCAATCAGGTGTTAACAATGATCCTAACGATGATGCCTTTGTGAGCATCGTTGATTACGTAGCATGGGAGAGTGGAGACGCAGAGGACACATTTTTGGGCACGCTTCCCAATGACGGGACCACGGTTTCGGTTGACGGCGGAACGTATGACGGCACAACACTCGCTTACAACGATACGGGCGACTTGAGTAGTCATACCGGCGTTGAGGGATGGGAGCTTTCTATTCCGCTGAGTGCCATTGGAGCGAGTCCAGGCGATGAGTTTCAGTTCCTGGCTATGTACGGAGCTGATTCCTTCATCTCGGCCAATACCTTGCCTGAGATTTCAGGCCAGTCGGGGACCAATCTGGGAGACAATCCCGACTTTACGGGAATCACAGGAGATCAGCACACGACACCCGATCCCCTCCCCGTCGAACTCGCCTCGTTCACAGCTGCGCTCGATGGCACCACGGCCCAGCTCCAGTGGGAAACGCTTTCGGAGACCAACAACGCCGGATTTGAGGTGCAGCACGCCGCCCCCGAAGGCGATTTTGAAGCGCACGGCTTTGTGGAAGGCTACGGCACCACCGATACGCCGCAGCAGTACACGTTCCGCGTGGACGATCTGGCTCCCGGCACGCACCGCTTCCGCCTGAAGCAGACCGACTTCGACGGCACGTCGACGCTCACCGAAGCGCAGACGATCGAAGTGGCGTTGAGCCAGCTGGCGATGCTTGAAACGACGCCGAACCCCATGCGCGGCGCGGGCACCATCCAGTTTGCCGTGCAAGAGGCCGAGCCGGTGACGGTGTCGGTCTACAACGTGCTCGGGCAGCGCGTCGAGACGCTCTACGACGGCACGCCCACGCCCGACCAGGTGCACACTGTATCGCTCGACACCAGCACTCTCTCCAGCGGCACGTACTTCGTGCGCATTGAAGGCGCTACCATGCAGAAAACGCGCCGTGTGGCTGTTGTGCGGTAAGCCGCCGCACCTTGCACACATGTAGCACGCATAGGTCTTGCGCCCTCGTTCTTCACGGAGCGAGGGCGCTGCGCGTTACGTACGACGCACCCACGCTGCCTGTGCTCACCGACTTATGTTGACTCGTGACGATTATCCTTATTGCTGCCGTCGCTAAAGAGAACCGCGTTATCGGAGCCGAGGGCGACATGCCCTGGCATCTGCCCGACGACCTGAAGCGCTTCAAACGCCTCACCACCGGCCACCCATTGCTGATGGGACGACGCACCTTCGAATCCATTACGAACACGTTCGGCAGCCCACTGCCCGACCGCCGACAGCTTATTCTGACGACAACGCGCACGTACGACTACCCCGGCGTGGAGACGTACGCCTCGATTCCTGAAGCGCTTGATGCTGTACCCAGCGACGCCACGCTCTACGTGGGGGGCGGACAGCAGATCTATGAGCAGTTCCTCCCGCGGGCCGACCGGTTGGAGCTCACCGAAGTGAACGGCCACTACGAGGGCGACACGTTCTTTCCATCGTATGAGCACCTGATCGGCGACACGTTCGTCGAAACCCAGCGCGAAGAGCACGACGCGTTCGACTTCGTGACCTACGACCGCGTAGATGCACGTTCGCGTTAGCGCGTGCACAGCAGGTACTGCCGATAGCTGCGTTTGCGAAATCCCGCGTATCGATAAAAGAAGTCGTCGAGTGCCTTAAACGGAGCCTCAAAACGTCCCCTCAGAAAGTACGTCGAGCACATTCGAAAGTAGAGAAGCTCGGGGTACTCAACCTCCACGTCAAGGTGGGCATCCAGCGCGCGGACTTCGCGCGGCGTAAGCGGGTGCTCCTTGGCATCGCCGTGTTTGGGGATGCCGAACCGTCCGGTTAGGTGCTTGCGGCACCACATCATAAATGAGCTGCTGGCGTTGTTCTCCCAGAAAAACGCTTTGCCTCTGGGCACGAGCGTCTGGCGGAGCGTTGCAGCGAATTCCTCAAACGGCTCAATGTGATGCAGAATCATAGCGCCAAACACGAAGTCGACCGGGCCAACCTCGCGAATGTCTTGAGCAGGCATCTGAATCGGGGTGATGTTTGAGATGCTGTGCCGATCGCAATACTGCTTCAGGTTGTCAATGGCTACCGCACTGATGTCGATGCTAATTACCTGGGCGCCATGCTGAGCGAAAAAGAGCGAGGTAGCGCCGCTTCCGCACCCAATATCCAGTACGGTTTTCCCCGCCAGGTTGCCGAAATGTTCGTGGGCGCGCTGTAGCTTTGCATCGTCGGGGTCCGGCATTGCAACGCGGGTGTACGGGCACGACTGACCCTTCGAAAAAACCGTATCCCAAAAAGCGGCAGTGTTCGTGTCAACAGATGCTGGTGCTGTAGAAGACATGGTAGTTGCGCGGTAGCATGATAAGGAGCAGAAGGGCGCGAGGGGGACGCAGCCAATAGGTACTGCATGCAAGGCTCCACAAACTCCCGAAGGGCAACAGAAAAAACCAAGGAGTTGCAAGCACTGAAGTTACATACACGAAGTGCATAAGCACAGGTCGCGCACCAACAATATGCGCAAACGGGTTGCCAGCCTCTATGCGTTTATGGAGACAGACCGGTGCGCCTGACACGCACGAATTGAGGAAAGAGGGCTATGAGCGTATACGCTCGGGCGTTCTGGGCTGGTATCAGCCGCAGTGTAGAGATGAACTTACGTATCCAACAAAAAACCCGACCCATCAAATGGGTCGGGCAAGCTGGACATGTGTGTCGGGGCGCCCGGATTTGAACCGGGGACCTCTTCGTCCCGAACGAAGCGCGCTACCTGGCTGCGCCACGCCCCGATATGTTACAAGACGCTATACTGAACGCCGCGCACGAAGGATCCGCACCGCCGTCCTCAAAATGTGGAGAGCCCACAGAGTTCAATACGAATCCACATGCTCCGGATCGTACAGTTTTCGGGTTTGGACGGATACGCAGGTTCATCGCTGGCAGCAGGCTCGCCTCATCCTCGTTTGGTAAAGCGCTCGTACATCGTTTCGATCTCATCGGCATAGGTCGATTCGATGATGCGACGTTTCGTCTTAAGCGTGGGAGTAAGCATCCCATTCTCAACGGTGAAGGGCTCGGCCACAAGCTGAAACGCCCGGATTTTCTCGTAGGCCGACGCCTGCCGGTTGTACGCGTTGATCGACTTGCTAAAGAGCCGATCGACCCAGCGCTCCTCAATGAGCGCCTCGTTATCGCCCGGATGGTCGCGCTCGTCTATGTCGCGCCCATGCATGCGCACTGCCTCGAAGTCGGGTACAATGAGCGCCGTAAGAAACGGACGGTCGTCGCCCAGCACCACCATCTGATCGAAGGGAGCCTGCGTCTTAAAGTGCTCCTCGATCGGACCCGGATAGATGTTCTTGCCACCCTGCGACACAATCATGTGCTTAATGCGATCAGTCACTTGCAGGTAGCCATCCACAAAGCGGCCCACATCGCCGGTGTGGTACCAGCCGTCCGCATCGAACGCGCCGCGCGTCTCTTCAGGGCGTTGCCAGTAGCGCTGCATTACGTTAGGCCCTTTCACCACGATCTCTCCCTCGTCGGTGGTAAGCGCCGAGGGGTAGTCGGTGCCGCGTAGCGTGCCGATCGGCTCGTCGGTTTGCAAGTCTTTGATGGCTACGGTCACGCTGCGTAGCAGATGGCCGACTGTGCCATAGGGCGGAGCCTCCAGCGGATTGGCAGAAATGACGGGGGCGGTTTCGGTGAGGCCATAGCCCTCAACAATTACAATGCCTGCCGCCTGAAAGAACGTACCAATCTCCTTCGGGAGTGCGGCCCCACCCGACACGGCAAAGCGCAGGTTGCCGCCCATCTTCTCGTGCAGCGCCGAAAAGACCAGCTTATGGGCCAGCTTCTGCTGGGCCTGCAAAAGCAGCCCCGCGCCTCCGTTCTGCTCGGCCTCGGCATAGCGCTGCCCCGTGCGTACGGCCCAGTCAAACACGCGCTGCTGAATGGCCGAGCCGTCTTCTGCCTTTTCACGGACGCGGCTGTACACCTTTTCAAAGACGCGCGGCACCGAAATAAGGACCGTCGGCTGCACCTCCAGCAGATTTTGTGTAAGCGCTTCGATGCTTTCCGCATAGCTAATGGTTGCCCCTGCCGCCATCACCGCAATGTAGCCTGCGGTGCGCTCAAACGCATGGCAGAGCGGGAGAAACGACAGGTGGTGGTCTGTTTCGTAAAAAGGAATGTGCTGCAGCGCATCTTTGACATTGGCGCAGAAGTTGTCATGGCTCAGCACTACACCCTTCGGGTCGCCGGTGGTGCCGCTGGTGTAGATCAGTGCGCTGGTGTCGCTGGGGGATACGTTGGTGCCCAGCGTGCGTAACGCATCAGCATGTTGCTGCCAGTAGGTTGCGCCCTGATCTGTAGCATCGTTCCACTGCACCATGCCTTCAGGCGGATCGGCAGGCAGTTCGCTCATCACCAGGATGCCCTCAAGGTCGGGGCACGCATCGGTCACAGCCTCTACCTTCTTGCGCTGCACCGGAACGGACGCTACGACCCACTTCGCCCCTGAATCCCGCAGAATGTAGCCGACTTTGGACTCGGGCAGGGTGTTGTAGATGGAGACGTTCACCGCGCCTAAGATCTGGGTGGCCAGGTCGGTGATGGCCCACTCGGGGCGGTTCTCGGACAGAATGGCCACGCGGTCGCCGGGGCGCACGCCCTGCTTGTGCAGAAACCCTGCCAGGGCATGTACGCGCATCTCCAGGTCCTCCCACGAAATGTCGAGCCACGTGTCGTTGGGCTTGTGGCGCAACACGGTGCGGTCGGTGCCACGATACCGGTTAACGAGCCGGGTGAACAGTTCGGGAATGGTAGAGAAGTCAACCTGCGCAGACATACGACGGGTGTGTGAGGAATAAAACGCGATCCTGCACGTCCGAGCGTACAGAGGGTCACGACGCTGCGTGTGGTCTATTGAGGTAGGCACACCGCGAAACGGCGTGGCAAAACAGCGGTTTCCCTCAACTTTACGCCGGGTGGCACTGTTTCGTAGCGTGGGGGCTGGGCGGCTATAAGACGAAGCGTTCCAGCACCGGATCGGTGCCTACGGCTTCCTGAATGGTATCGAACCCATGCGTATCCAGCAGGCCTACCAGGCCCTGCTTAATCGATTTGATAAGCCCTGGGCCGTGGTACACAAGCGCCGTGTAAAGCTGCACGAGCGAGGCTCCGGCCTGGATCTTGGCGAAGGCGGTTTCTGCAGAATCGACGCCGCCTACGCCAATAATAGGCACCTGGCCCTCGGTAGCCCGGTGCAGGTAGCGGATGAGCCGGATGCTGCGTGCATGCAGGGGCGGACCGCTTAGGCCGCCCCGCCCGATGGCTTGCAACCGACTCGTATCGGTCGTTAGCCCGTGCCGATCGGGAGCTGTGTTTGCTGCGATATACCCGTGTACGCCATGCGACTCGGCGACCTCAATGCGGGCCTCCAGCGCAGAGTCAAAAATAACGCGCTCTGTTAAAATGGGACTCAGTTTCACCAGGATGGGCACATCGAGCGCCATCTCGCGCCGCAGCGCAAAAATGTCGGTGAGCAATGCGTCGAGCGTCTCAGGGGATTCGAAGGTTTTGCCCGACCGGGTGTTTGGACACGACACGTTCAGGGCAACGTATGTAGCGTGAGGGGCTAACTCACGAAAGCTTGCGCAGAAATCGGCACGCCCCTCAGCCCCCATAATCGACGGGTCGTGCGTCTTGGCCAGGTTCACCCCCACGGGGCGCGGCGGCGTGCCTGAGTCGCCTTCGTACGTGTCGCCCGCATACTTGCGGAGCCGCTGTGCCACGACTTTGGCGCCTTCGTTGTTCAGCCCCATCCGGTTGATAAGTGCCTCGTCGTCGGGCAGACGAAATGCGCGCGGACGTTCATTTCCGCTGCAGGGCTGTGCGCTTACCGAGCCCACCTCCACATGGCCAAGCCCAATGCCATGCCAGTAGCGCAGCGCCACGCCGTTCTTGTCGGCCCCGGCGGCCAGCCCCAGCGGATTGGGCCACGTGTGCCCCCAGAGGGTCTGCTCCAGGCGCGCGTTGTGATAGCCGTACAGCCTGTTGAGCACCGAACTGTCTGTATACTGTAGCAGGCGCGCCGCGCGTAGGCTCCAGGTGTGGGCACGCTCGGCATCAAACCGAAAGAGCAGCGGGCGAAGGAAGCGGCGATACATGGCAGTCGGGACAACTGAGTAGAACAGGCCGTATGCAACCTAATACATGTTCTTCTCGGTTCCCAATGTAGAATATGACGATTTCTTTTTTCCTGGTAGATGCGTTTACGAATCGCCCTTTTGAGGGCAACCCAGCAGGCGTGTGCATCCTGCCCGAGGCCGCGCCCGCCCGTTGGATGCAGTCCGTGGCGCGCGAAGTGGGAGCTTCCGAAACTGCATTTGTCGTTGCTCCACAAGGCAAGCAAGCACGGCTGCGCTGGTTTACGCCCACCGATGAGGTCGACCTGTGCGGGCATGCCACGCTGGCAGCGGCGCACGCGCTGCGGATGCACGAGGCCGACACAAATGCTCCTGAACGCGTATCAGTCATTTTCGAGACGGCAAGCGGCCTGCTCACAGCGCAATACACCGATGCGGGTATCCGGCTCGACTTCCCCGCAGATGCACCGAGCCCAGCCGATCCCCCTGCAGGTTTGATAGACGCGTGCACCATTCCCGTACCGGTGTGGAGTGGGCGTTCGGCCCGCGACTGGCTGTTGCATGTGCCTACTCCTCAGGATGTGGAGGCCGCCGCCCCCGATATGGACGCGCTATCCCAGTTTGATACTCGTGGTGTCATCCTCACCGCTGAAAGTCCGTCGGAGTCCGATCACGATTTCGTGTCACGGTTCTTTGCGCCTCAGGTGGGTGTGCCCGAAGACCCTGTAACGGGGTCAGCCCACTGTGCGCTTGGGCCGTACTGGCGCGACCGGCTGGGCCGTTCGGATCTCACGGGCTACCAGGCCTCAAGCCGAGGCGGAACCGTGCGCATCCACCTGCCTGAGCCACCTGCGTCTTCGGAGGCCCGCGTGCACCTGTTTGGGGCGTGTTGTACCATGGTGCAGGGCACGTGGCAGGCGCCTCCGAATGCTACCAGCCCGGACGCAGAAGCACGCCAAAGTCCCAGTCTTTAGCGCGTTGGAATGTGCGTGCGTAGAACATTTCGAAGACCAATGCGCCCAGCAAGTTAACGCGTGCTGAGACGCCCGCGCTGAACACCGGTCGGGCCGCGCTGACTCCGCCAACTCCGCTGGACGGAATGCTTGCGTTCTTGAATGTAAAGTTGCTTAGGTCTTCGCTTGTCCAGGCCACACCCGCGTCGCCAAAGGCTACGAGTTCGGTTGGCAGATACGGGAAGTTGAACAGCCCAAGCTGGTCGGTGCCTAAGAAAGGCAGGCGCACCTCGGCGCTGGCTATACCCATACGCGTACCCAAGAGCTGGCCCAGCACATCGCAACTGCCCGGACGCAGGCCGGCGCGGCAGTTCGGTTCGTCGAAGATGGAGCTAAAGGCATAGCCGCGCACAAATCCCAGCTGGTACGGATCTCCCAGCGTCTCGCGAATGAAATCCGAATCGACCTGTCCGCTCAAGACATTCTGCGATTCGGCCCCGTAGTTGCCCTGGTGGAGCACACGCATCGCCATTGTAACCGGCTCGATGAAGAAGTAGCGCCGGTAGTCGGCCAGGAGGGATACGAAGTTGCGAGACCCAACCTGCGGAGTGACCTCGAAGCGGTAGCGTCCGCCGTCGAGCGGCGAGGTGAAACCGAAGTTCGAGAAGTCGCCCACGTAGGCCAGGCCCAGTTGGCCCAGGTAGATGGTATCGGGGCTGAACTCGCTGAAGTCGCGCTCGCGTACACGCCCGAACTGATCAATTGCAATGGCTTCGGTGTCAAATCCGTAGCGCGTGCCACCAGCAGTCAGTTCAAAGCGGCGCGTCTGCGAGAGGGGATAGGTGGCTTGCCCGAATGCCTGTGTCTGAAAGCGGCGCTGAATAAGCTGGACGATTTCCTGGTTTTCTTGGTCAAAGAGCACGTTTCCAAATACCGATGGAATGTGGGCCACACCGCCGCCGTAGTTCAGGCGCTGTCCGCGGTCCTGGTAAAACACGCCCCCTCCAATATCCTTGAATGTGCCGTTTGCCTGTACAAACGTGCTCAGGCTACGGTCGCCCAGCATATCGCTGAAGAAGAAACCTACGCCGCCCACAAACTGGGAGCCAAAGCGTCCGCCCACCTGGGCACCCACCTGCGGCGGGGCGATGCGGTCGAGCTGTAGCTTGCTGCTATAATTTTCCTCATCAATGGGACCCGAACTGGGAAGCCCGGTGAGCGGATCCTCAAGGTATGACGCCACCAGTCCGTCACTGAGGGCTGATGACGGAGGCAGAATACGCCCCGGTGCAGGAACGGACGAGGACGAAGGTAGCGTTGTGGCGACCACGGTGGGGTCGCGCACCGCATCGGGAAGCTGTGTCGTGTCGGCAGGAGCGGTGGTGTCAGCTTCGGTGGTATCGGCTGCCGTATCAGTTTGGGGGATGTCGGATTCGGTAGTGTCGGCTGATGTTGAGGGTGAGGCCAACGGGTCAACCAGAGCAGCGAACCCTGCGTCAGACGCATCGGCAGCGGTCGTGTCTGGAGCTGGGGTAGGCATTGCTGACGAAGATGACTCGGAGGCCGCATCGGTTATTGTTGTGAATCCCATCTCTGCTCCTGTCAGCGCCTCATCGTCAAGCGCAACAATGGAGTACCCACTATTTGAGAAGAGAGAGAAGACCATCCGCCCGCTCTGCTGGGCGACCGACATGGCAGGCGAGAGGGCAGTGATGCCGCTCACCCCGGTCTTGAGGTTCGTGAGCCGGTACACGGCCTCCTCGTCAAAGGCATAGCGATACACATCTTTGAAGCCGTCTTGGTCGGAGACGAAGTAGAGGCTGCGCCCGTCGGGAGCGTACTGCGGGTTATGGTGCATACCGCGTTCGAAGGGACGCAAGGTCCGAATCTCGCGCGAGTCAATATCAATGAAACCGATGCGATAGTCGCCGTACTGCAGCGTTTCAAAGTTGGTACCGTCGGCGCCACGGTCAGTCGTGAAGGCAAGAGTTTCGCCATCGGGCGACCAGGTCGGTTGCAGATACGCAAACCGGTCGTTCGTGAGCTGGCGGGCCTCGTCGGTATTGAGGTCGATCAGATACAGGTCGCTGAGGCCGCCGTCAAGCCCAGTAAAGGCAATGGTATTGCCCTGCGGCGACCACGCCAGGGTTTGGATGGCGCCCACATCGCCCACTGCAAAGCGGCGCTGGATGCGGCCCGACTCCACATCCAAAATGTTGATCTCGTTGCGGCCTTGCGTAAAGGTGACAAAGGCAAACCGGCGCCCGTCGGGCGACCATGCACCGGCTGCATCGATAAAGCGGAGCGCGTCAAAGTGCGGGTTCGAGCGTGTGCTGCGCAGCTCCTGCACAATCTCGCCGGTCTGCGCATCCGCTACAAACAGGTTCGTGGTAAAGAGATTCCGCCGCGATATGTAAGCGACATAGCGTCCGTCGGGGCTAATGGCGGGTGAGATATTGAACTGGTTCTCCTCGCCGGGCGTGCCCAGAAGCGGTTCGCCGACCTCGTCGGGGTTGGTGCGGCCTTCCATGAGCGGCAGGTAGGCATCGCGCACGGCCTGCTGCCACTCCGACGAGAGCGAGTCTGTCGTGGTGCCCAGCGCGTAGACGAACGACGAGTCGACCCCTACGCGTCCGCTCAGCTTGTACAGATTGGTGACGGCTGAATCCCCGTACTTTCCGCCGATATAGGCCATGTACGCTTGCCCAAAGCGGTACGGGAAGTATGAGAACATGTCAGAGGTCATCTGCGACACCGTGGGCAGGTCGTCGCGCAGCGCCGCGTCGCGTAGCCACATAGCAGTGTGCGGATCCTCGCGCCCCACCGACAGATACTCAGCCATGCCCTCAACCAGCCAGAGCGGCAGGCGGCGCAGGGAGAAGTTCTGCGTATCCCCCCGAAGGGCAATGTCGTACTGGAAGGAGTGCACAAGCTCGTGCCCCAGCACATGGTCGGTTTCGCGGTAGGAGCCGGTTAGTGGCATGACCACGCGCTCTTTTAGCGACTCGGTAACGCCGCCGGTGCCCTGCCCAATGTTGCCCTGAATGACGTTTGTCTGTTGAAAATCGGTGCTGTTGGCATAGAAGATGAGCGGCTTGCGGTCGTCAAACTCGCGGAGGAAGCTACGCGAATGGCGTCGGTACCACCGTTCGGCCATGCGGGAAGCATCGGTTACCGCATCGCGCTCCTCTGGATAGAAATAGATGTCGAAGTTATCGGTGCTGAACTGCCGAAAATCGAAGTTGTCGTACTGCACCTTGTTTCGGCCAAAGTACTGCGCAGCCACAGGCTCGATACCTATGAAGAGCACCAGGAGCGCAAAGATGCCAACGGTTCGGAGGGAACGCAACATAGGGAGGGTCAGGTTGCGAGGGCGAAATAGTGGATAAGTTCCAACGGCGCGTAGGCTGACTTGATTCTTCCTTCACGGCTTGTGAGGCGTAATTATCTTATGTATTACGCCCTGCTCTCCCCCTGTTGCATCACAAGCGTCTGTGTTACATGGTTACATGCCTTCTGCGACCGGTAGTGCCCCGATGCGGGGTGATGGTGGTCCGCGGTCTGGAGCTGAAAGTGAAGCTGCATGAAGAGAAATGACGGACGCAGTTCAATACAGGCATTGACTCGGTGAGGAGGGAAGTGTGCTTTCGGTGCATGTGCTGCCGTAGTACTCTGTTGGCGCTGACAGTGGAACTGTATACACGGCCTTCGTTGAATGGAATGCTTAGGTTCCTTACAGCAAATATGTTATCCAGGCTGCACATCCACATGGAATCATATCGCCTTCGCATCCGCCTGTTTGCGGCAGCTATTGTTATGGTGTTTATGGTGCTGGGCGGACGGTTGGTATACCTGCAAGTGTTCGATAACGAAGCGTACTGGGGCGCTTCGCAGAGCAATGCCGTGCGCGAACACGCGGTGATGCCTGCGCGTGGCGCGCTCTATGATCGCGATGGCACGCTGCTTGTAGACAACGCTCCCAGCTATACGCTTATGCTTACGCCGCGCTACGTGGACGAGCAGACGCTGCCCGACCTGGCGGGGCTGCTTGGTGTCCCCGACTCGGTGGTAACAGCCCGGCTTCGTGAGGCGCGCGAGTGGTCGGTGGTGCGCCCGAGCCGTGCTTTCGCTAACCTCAGCTTCGACACCTACAGCCGCATCCAAGAGCAGCTCTACCGGTTGCCCGGCGTGTCGTTTAAGGTGGATGCACAGCGGCGCTACCATACCGACATGAATGCAGCCCATGCGCTGGGCTACGTGCGCGAAATTGATGGCGCGCGCCTGACTGAGCTGCGCGACGACGGCTATCGCCCCGGCGATCGGGTGGGCGTAACGGGCATCGAGGCCGCGTTTGAGCCGGAGCTGCGCGGCACCTACGGCAGCGAGTTTGTCGTTGTTGATGTGCGCGGCATGGAAGTGCAATCATACCGCGACGGTGCCGAAGACCGTCCGCCACGAAGTGGATACGACCTGCACCTGACGCTCGACCACCAGGTGCAGGCGCTGGCCGAGTCGCTGTTCGTGAACAAGCGCGGCGCAGCGGTCGCCCTTGACCCTGACTCGGGGGAAATCATTTCGTTCGTGAGCCACCCTGATTACGACCCCGCGATATTCACAGATGCGGTTTCGCGAGCGGCATGGGACAGCCTACAGGCCGATGTCGACAAGCCGCTGTACAACCGCGCTACCATGAGCGGTTTTCCACCGGGATCGACGTGGAAGCCGTTCATGTCGCTTGTAGGGCTGGAGGAGGGCATCATTCCACCCAATGAAAACCAGCTCGTCGACTGTCCCGCAGGGTACCGCGTGGGCAACCGTGTCTTTCGGAATCATCAGAGCAAAGAACATGGCCGCATCTCGCTCGAAGAGGCCCTGGAGGTGTCGTGCAACACGCTCTACTACCATGTGATGATGAACCTGGACGTGAACACCTGGGCCGATTGGGCGCGCCGCTTCGGGTTTGGACAGGAGGTGCCGTTCGATGTAAACAACCAGCTTCCAGGGCTTATCCCCGACTCGTCGTACTTCAACCGGACGTATGGACGATGGACTGCCGGGTACACGGTGAACCTGGGCATTGGGCAGGGTGACATGAGCGTCACTCCGCTTCAGATGGCGCGTTACACGGCCGCGCTCGCCAACGGGGGCGATCTACCCGCCCCGCATTTTGTGCGCTACGCCGAGCATCCAGCTACGGGCGACCGCCAGATGGCCAACTCACCTCCTGCCGAGCCAACGGGTGTATCGCCGGCCTACCTCGACCGTGTGCGTGAGGGCATGCGCCGCGTTATGGAAAGCGGCACCGGGCAGTGGGTGAGCATCCCCGGAATTGAGAGCGCAGGCAAAACAGGCACTGCCGAAAATCCACACGGCGAGAACCACTCGCTCTTCATCATGTTTGCGCCGTTCGACGATCCCGAAATTGCGATTGCCGTAGCGGTGGAGAATGCAGGATACGGCGGCTCGGTTGCCGGGCCCATCGCCAGCTTTATGGCCGAAAAGTACCTTACGGGCACGATTGCTGACACCTGGGAGCGCCGCTACTGGATGGATCGTCTGCTCAACGAAGAGCGTAGCGAACCGATCGACACCACCTCGACCCCTACTCCCGACGAACTCGACCCCGACCAGATGCAGCCGGAAGGCACACCAGCGGTACCGGTTACAACTCCATAGGCTGGTCCTCGAATCGCTGGTCCTCGACTCGTTCTTCCTCCGTTTCCCAATCGTATGAACGCCTGGTATCGCAACCTCGACTGGCCTACGCTGATTGCCTGGCTCACGCTCATTGGCATGGGGCTGGTTGCTATCTACAGCAGCACCCATGGGCCCGGAGCTCAGCATCTATACGAAACGGTGCAGAACAACTTCTACCGGCAGGCCACCTGGCTGGTCATTGCTGGGGGCGTGTTGGCAGGAACGCTCCTGGTATCCCCCCGAATGATTATGCAGGCTGCGTACCCGCTGTATGGCAGCGTGCTCGTTTTGCTGGTAGCTACGCTCTTCCTGGGGCACGAGGCCGGAGGCGGGGCGCACTGGCTGGCCTTTGGGCCCATCCGCCTGCAGGCATCAGAGCTTGCGAAAGTAGGCACCGTGCTTGCCGTGGCGCGGCTGCTCTCGGATCGGCGGGCGGTGTCGGCGCAGCATATGGGCTATGCCCTGCGTGCTGCCGGACTCGTAGCCCTTCCGGCGCTGCTGGTAATGCTTCAAAATGACATGGGCACCGCGCTGGTGTTTGTTGGGCTCATCCCAATTGTGCTGTTCTGGGGCGGTCTTCCTATCTCGCTCATCCTGCTCATGATTGTACCCGGCCTGGCGCTCTATGCCGGGCTGCTTAGCGCCTGGGCCGCTGTCGCCGTCACGGTGCTCTTCACGCTCGGCATGTGGATTGGCACGCGCCAACGCATGCTCACGATAGCGGCTGGCGCGCTAAGCACGGCTGCCGGACTCGTTGCTTCGTTTGCGCTGGTGCACATTCTTCGCCCGCACCAGGTGGCGCGCATCATTTCGTTCACGAACCCTGAAGCTGAGGAATTTCGGCAGGGCGTGGGCTTTCACCTCGTGCAGTCGAAAGCGGCTATTGGGTCGGGCGGGCTGTGGGGCAAAGGCTTCATGGAGGGCACCCAAACGCAAGGCGCCTACATTCCCGAGCAGTCCACCGACTTCGTGTTCAGCGTAATTGCTGAGGAGTTTGGCCTCATGGGGGCCGGGTTTGTGCTGCTGGTGCTGGGCTTTCTACTGCTGCGGCTTATCAAGCTGGGAGCCGATTCCAAGCATCCCTTTGGTAGCCTGGTTGCTGCTGGAGCCGTAGGTGTGTATCTCATCCACACCATCATTAACCTGGGCATGGTGATGGGCATGCTCCCCGTCATTGGACTGCCGCTGCCGTTCCTCTCATACGGCGGCTCGGCCCTGGTCTCGTACACGCTGCTGCTGGCTATTGTCGTAAGCATTCACATGCGCCGCGATGCCCTTTCCATCTACGGCTACTGACGGCTTAGCACAGAAACGCTACCTCCCACCAGAGGTATCATACGTTGGTGATTTATTATCTCTATCGTGCCTTGCGTTAATTCTCCCCATGGCTACCTCGGCTTCGTCTCCCCCTTCCGAGTCCTCCGAAACCAGCACGTCGTGGTCAATGCGCCGCTGGGTGGTGCTTGGCATCGCAGCCGTATTTTTCGGGTTTGTGCTCTACGAAATGATCAACCCCTTTCCGGGGCAGCCCTACATGGAGGTGCCTCATGGCGATCATGTGCACTACGTGCCCAAAGACCGTAATCCCGACCAGCGCCTGAATGACTTTCCTACCGTACGTCCTGGCCCGAATGAGCGCATCCTGCCGAACGGACAAGTCGTTGAGGTTGACCCCAACGAGTAGCTCCGGCCAGGCACCTTGCTGCTTCCTTGCACTGGGCCTTCAGCTTCATGGGATTTCCGCCGCTCACAACGGTTGCGCATCAGTGGATGGCTACGCACCTATCGCCGGGCCAGCAGGTGGTGGATGCAACGGCAGGGAATGGGCACGACACGGTATTCTTAGCCCAGCAGGTCGGCACTTCGGGCCACGTTACGGCCTTTGATGTGCAAGCCCCCGCTTGTGCCGCCACCCGCCGGCGATTGGCAAGCGCCAATGTATCCGACCGCGTAACAGTGGTGCACGCCGGACACGAAACCATGCGCAACCATGTTGAGGCGCCCATCCATGCCGCCATGTTCAACCTGGGCTACCTGCCGCGCCACGACCACACGCGCATTACCCACCCCGATACGACGGTAGCCGCCCTCAACGCCGCCTGTGCACTCATGACCGAGGGCGGACTCATCACCGTGCTCGCCTACCGGGGCCATGATGGCGGGCCCGAAGAGGCCCAACGCGTCCATGACTGGATCGACGCTCGTGTCGACACGCTGCGCATCCTGCAAAGCCGTACGTATAGCGCGGGCCCCGATGCCCCGCTGCTCTGGGGGATCCAAGTGCCCGCAGCATAGCCCCCTTCTGACCGTTTCCGTTCACTGTTGAACTGTGCTCCATGTGCCTAATTATCATGGGGGTCGAAGTGCACCCCGACTACCCACTCATCATGGCCAGCAACCGCGACGAGTTCTACGCCCGGCCTACGCGTCCGGCCCAGTGGTGGCCCAGCGCGCCCCACATCTGCGCCGGGCGCGACCTGAAGGCCGGTGGCACATGGTGCGGACTCACCTGCGACGGACGCTGGGCGGCGCTCACCAACTATCGTGACTTCACGCGCCCCGTTCCCGACGGCCCCACGCGTGGCACCGTCGTGACCGACTACCTGCACGCCGACACCGCTCCCGAGCAGTACCTCGCAGCACTGCGCACCCTCACGCCGCGGGCCCCGTTTAACCTGCTGTTCGGACGCGGCAGTACGGCGTACTACATGGCCCATCCCGACCGTGCCCCCGAAGCCGTTGAACCGGGATGGCACGGCCTTAGCAACGCCTATCTGGATACACCGTGGCCCAAGGTGAACCGAGGCAAGCAGCGCATCATCGATGCGATAGGCGACAGGGTACATCCCGAAGCGCTGCTCGACGCGCTCCACGACACACAGCCTGCGCCCGACTCGCTGTTGCCGGATACCGGGCTGCCTCTCGATAGAGAGCGCCAGGTGTCGCCCATGTTCATTACAGGTGAGCAGTACGGTACGCGTGCTTCCACCGTGATGCTGCAGCACCGTAGCGGACGCTTCCTGTTTGCCGAGCGTCTCTACGTGTATGGCCGCGAAGCCACCACGCGCACCTTTACCTGCGACCCAACCAGCGCCACGCCTCCCGACACCGCCCGGCAGGCTTCGACCGATCTGCTTGTGTCGGTGTGATGCGGTGCAAGGTGAAACGGGCCGATCGTCAGCGTGCGGGGCGTTCTGGCACCGTGCTATCGAAAGCGCCTGCGTTGTTCTGGCCTGTAGGGACACAGCGCGCCGTGTCCTTACGTTCAACCGTTTCGCACCAAAGACAAATCCACAGGCTGTTCGTCGGCAGGGCGGCACATCGGCAAAACATCCTGCATCCGACAAGGTACGGCGTGGCGTACGCTGACTTTCATGCGGGGTCTGCCCCTTGCTTTCGCACACGCAGATGCCTGCGCATCCCTCTGGCCCACTGTTGCTTCATGCTCGAACTGCCCACACTGAACACCACGCCGTACGTTGAAGCCTTTCTCTCTATCTTTGTAGCCATGAACGTGCTGGGTGTGTTGCCACTGTTCATGGGACTCACCGAGGGCATGACGCTGCCTACGCGGCGCGCTCTGGTGAAACGTGCCACCGCTACCGGATTCGGCATCGCCATTGTGATTGTGCTCGCGGGGCAGTTCATCTTTCAGACGCTCGGCATTACCGTGGATGACTTGCGCATTGGCGGTGGACTCATCCTGCTCGTCTTGTCGATTACCGATCTGCTCTTCAGCAACCTGACACGTCAGCCGGGCAAGAGCGATAGCGTAGAGGATGGCGCTTCGGGGGCCGACCTGGCGGTGGTGCCGCTGGGCACGCCGCTGATTGTGGGGCCAGCGGCCATCACGGCCATTCTGGTGCTGCAGAATAGTGTCGGATACATACCAACCATTGTAGCACTGGTGGCGAACCTCAGCATCACGTACGTGGTGTTCTACTTCGGACCCGCGCTCATTGCGCTTATTGGGAACGGCGCAGCGCGAGCGTTTGCGAAGGTGGCAACGCTCTTTCTGGCCGCTATTGCAATTGCGCTGATTCGCACGGGCATCGTCAATACCATCCAGGCGATGTAGTCCGCCAGAGCCGTTTCTATGGCTTGATTTGTCATGACAATTTCCAGGATCATCATGAATTGAATGATTCTTCGTCGAGGCGGCTCGGCTTAGCGGGTTGACACGATTGCGTAACGCCCTATGTGCTTGTACTTTCTTGCACATCTACACAAGACAGCACCTGCATCCCATCCGCCTACTGCGGACCTTCTACTGCTCGGGCGTGGCTCTGGCCACGCCGCTACCTTCGTCTGGCGTTCCCTCCCCACCAACTGGCTTTTCTGTATGGCATCGCAATCTGGACCGCCCCTCGACGCTCCTGCTCGCGAACAATGGGGCTCGCGCCTCGGCTTTATATTGGCCGCTGCGGGATCTGCCATTGGACTCGGCAATATCTGGCGCTTTCCGTACTTAGCAGGCGAAGGGGGCGGCGGTGCATTTGTGCTGGTCTATCTGTTCTGCATTTTGGGCATCGGGATGCCGTACCTGTTTGCCGAACTCTCGCTCGGGCGCAACAGCCAGCGCAACCCGGTGGGGGCCATCGAGGCCATCGTCGGCAAGCGGTCGGCCTGGCTCATTGTGGGCGGCTTCTGCGTGCTGGCCGGGTTCATCATCCTTAGTTACTACAGTGTCATTGCCGGATGGGCGGTGGGCTACGCCGTAAAAGACATCATTGCGCCCGGAATGGGGTTCGAAGCCTTTGTGGCATCGCCCACGCTGGTGATTACGCTGTTGGCTGCCTTCCTGGGCGTTACGCTACTGGTCGTTCTGGGCGGGGTGGAGCAGGGCATCGAGCGGTGGTCTAAGATTCTGCTGCCCGTACTGTTGGTGCTCATCCTGCTGGTTATCTTTCGTTCCGTCACGCTCGAAGGCGCCGGCGAAGGCATCTCGTTCTACCTGATGCCCGACTTCTCGGGCCTCACCACCGAGATCATCATCGCCGCACTCGGACAGGCGTTTTTTACGCTGAGCCTGGGCATGGGCGCCATGATTACGTACGGCTCGTACCTCTCCAAGAAAGAAAACATTGCTACCTCGGGCATCTACGTGGTGGTCTTCAACACGGTCATTGCCCTGATGGCAGGCTTTATGATCTTCCCCGCCATCTTCGCGATGGGCGTCGATCCAGCCACCGGTCCAGCGCTCGTCTTTGTGGTGTTGCCCGAAGTGTTTAGCCAGATGCCGCTGGGCGGGCTCGTCGGCGTTACGTTCTTCATTCTGCTCTCCATTGCCGCGCTCACCTCAAGCATCTCGCTACTGGAGGTCGTTGTCTCCTACTTCGTGGACGAGCGCTCGTGGTCGCGCAAAAAGTCGGTGCTCATCATTGGCGGCATCACCTTCCTGATGGCTATTCCCTCGGCCCTCTCGCAGGGCGCGGTGCCCAGCCTCAGCGCAGGGGGCATCTTTGGCCCTGAAACCGGCTTTCTGGGCTTTATGGATTACTACGTAGGCAGCCTCGGGCTCGCCCTTGGCGCGTTCTTTTTGAGCATCTTCATTGGGTGGGTATGGGGGGCCGACGAAGCCGCCCAGGAGATGATGCAGGGCAGCAACATGAGCGCCCAGGTGCTCTCGGTTTGGATGTTCGTCATCCGCTACATCATTCCGCTTGTCGTGCTCGTCATTATCATCGGATACATCACCGGTACGCTCTAACGCCATGTATTTCAAGCGTATCGGGGAACTTCTTTGCGGGCTAATTGGAGTTGGGGGGATGCTCAGCCTCCTGCTGACCCCGCCTGTTCAGGCGCAGAGCCAGACGGATTCGGCCTGCCTGCATGTTTCCGGGAGCGGCCCACCCCACGGCGCCGCTCTGGCCTCCATTCAGATGCATGAGGAGTTCACCCCGTCTGCGCTCGCCCGAAGCGGGCGTCCACACGCAGCCTCCACCTGTGTGCCGCCCCGCCCGGTTGCAACGCGCATTTCGTATCGCACAGTACACCGGGCGCCCCGCAATGACCCGTGGTTTGCCCGCGATAAGGCGTTGCACCTGAGCTATAGCTTCCTGTGGACGCTCAGTTCGCAGTATGTGCTTGCCCACAAAACGGCGCTCTCGCACAACGAATCCATTCCGTGGGCGCTTACTTCTGGATTCACCATTGGCCTCACCAAAGAGCTGTACGACCACCGTCGCCCTCAAAATGCCTTCAGCTGGCGCGACATGACGGCCAATGCTGTCGGTATCGGACTGGCGGCCGCCCTGATTGTGCTGTAGTAGCAGGAGCGGGCAACTCAACCCGTGATGGCTTAACACCGCGTCCCGTTCCGTGTCGCCGGGGACGCAAGCGGTACCGACAGTGGTCGGCACAGGTTACCCGGCTATGAATTCCCATAGCCCGGGATTAGGAGCGAAGCGCTGGGAACGCAGTGACCGAGTGCTCTTGGGGTGCGGATATCCCGGGCAGGCGTAAGCCCGACCCGTGCACCACTCCCTCTGGATTCTGCCACGAAGGCCGATTGAAGCAGATGGCGCAGCGGATCAATCCCGGGCTCGCACAGGTTGACTACGTGTGCATCTACCGTAGATGCGCTGTTGCTTCTCTGCCATCTGCCGATGTCTGTCGGCGCCAGCCTCCCCCTGACTTATGAGTGTGAAAGATCACTGTGGCATCTTCGGCATCTTCAACGCTCCCGATGCTGCCCGTCACATCTACTATGGCCTGCATGCCTTGCAGCATCGCGGCCAGGAATCGAGCGGGATTGTGACGTCAACGACCGACTCCGATACCGGAGCGCCCGTTATGCCGGTGCATCGTGACTTCGGGCTTGTGCTTGACGTGTTCGACGATCCGAAGCTTTTCGATGATCACCTCATTGGTGATGCGGGCATTGGTCACAACCGCTACTCGACCACAGGCTCGTCGCAGAACCGCGCCAATATCCAGCCGCTGGTGGTACACCACCGTAAAGGCAACCTGGCGCTGGCGCACAACGGCAACCTGTCGAACGCACGCGAGCTGCGCAAGAGCTTCAGCGAGCGCGGCACGCTCTTTCAGACAACCAGCGATAGCGAGCTCATCTTGCACCTCACGGCCCAGAGCCGCCGCCAGAAGCACCTGAACCAGGTCATTGACGCGCTGATGCAGGTAGAGGGGGCGTTCTCGCTTGTGCTCCTGACCGATGAGCACCTGATCGCCGTGCGCGACCCGAACGGCTTTCGTCCGCTCGCGCTGGGACGGCTGGGCGATCCCGATCAGGCGGGTGGGGCTGCGTACTGCGTGGCCAGCGAAACGTGCGCCTTCGACATGATCGGTGCTGAGTTCGTGCGGGACATCCGCCCCGGCGAGATCCTGGTCATCGACCGCGAGGGCTGCGCCAATGGGGGGGACTTTCAGAGCTACGAGATTCCTACGAACTTTGGCGTGAGCCAGTGCATCTTTGAGTACGTCTACTTCTCGCGGCCCGACTCTAAGATCTTTGGCGAGATGGTGGACAAGGTGCGCCGCCGTTTGGGCGTAGAACTGGCCCGCGAGGCGCCCGTGCCGGAAGTCGACGACGACGCCAAAACGCCGATTGTGATTCCAGTGCCCGACTCGGCCAATACCGCTACCCTTGGCTATGCCAACGAATGCGCAGAGCAAGGCTACCGCTGCCGGTTTGAGCTGGGGCTGATCCGCAATCACTACGTGGGGCGGACGTTCATTGCGCCCGGCCAAGACCGCCGCGAAATGAAGGTACGCTGTAAGTTCAACACGGTCGAGGGGCTGTTGCAAGACCGTACGGTCATTGTTCTTGATGACTCCATTGTGCGCGGCACTACAGCCCGACATCTCATCAAAATGCTGCGGGATTCGGGGGCCTCGTCGGTGCACTTTCGGGTGTCATGTCCACCGGTTACGCATCCATGCTTCTACGGTATGGACTTCCCCAACAAGGAGGAGCTCCTGGCGAATCAGTTCGACAGCGTCGAAGAAATTGGCGAGTGGCTCGGGGTGGATTCTCTGGCCTATCTTTCGGCAGAGGGTATGAAGCGGGCGGTATATGGTGCCAACTCGAACAACACGCAGGGGTACTGTGCGGCGTGCTTTACAGGCAACTACCCCGTGCCGGTGAACATGGATGCCTCGAAAGACGAGAACGAGATGTGGGCACCTGCTACGGCCGAAGCCGCATAGCGTCCCAACACGCTCTGTTAACATGCAGAAGCGCCCCACACTCAGAGCGCGGGGCGCTTTGCGATGCATTACAGACAACAGCAGATCAGGGCACCTCTTGCGGCAAAGCTATGTACCGCTTACTCTTGCACCTGTAAGTCGCTGGTGCGGATGGGGATCAGCTGCGGCTCGCCGCTGAACTGGCCGACCACGCCTTCATAGGTGAAGGGCGCCTGGGGAACTGCTGTGCCGGGCAGCTCGGTCTCCGAAGGACGCTGCACACGGAAAGCGGCAGTACGCCCATCGCGCTCCACAACATAGTCGGATTGCTCCTCAAAGGTGGTGGCATCGCCCTGAATCTGCAGGCTGTCGACGCGGATGAGTACGCTTTCGTAGGCGAGCCCCTCGCTGGCTACCGTTGGCAGGTCAATAGAGAGCGGCTCAGGGACGTCCGTCTCTCCGGTAATCTCGTAGCTGTCCAGGTCTTGCTCATTAATCTGGATGAGGCCGTTGAAGTCGCTTAGCGTGCCTGCAACTTGAAGCTGTGTGCCGGGCGTGATATCGCCGGCTCCAATGGCATCATGAAACGGGCCGGTGGTGCGCCGGACCACAAGACCGCTGGCCCCGATGTCGCCGCTTTCGTCCTGCAGGCGCACATAGTCGCTATAAGCTCGTGTAACGGTGCCGCTGAGTGTAACCTCAACGGGGCCATCGTTTTCGGCATCTGTATAGCAGGTGCGGGCCTGATTGATGGACGTGGTGGCAAACCCCTCACAGGGTCCACCGCTGCTTCCACTCATCATGAACCACACGACGCCGCCTATCAGAAGCAGGACTGGTATCGCAATGAGTAGCGGGTTGGTACCCTGGTCATCGGATGGGCCTTCGCTGATGACGTTGGCCTCTGCAGGGCCCTGGTCGTCCTCAACGGGGACGACAACGTAGGCATCGTCTTCACTGTCGTAGCGCTCCGAGGCTTGCTCCAGCGTGGTGTGCAGGTCGTGAGCGGATTGCAGCCGCTTCGAGGGATCGACCCGCAGTGCATCCAAAAGTACGTCGCGGACCTCGGGCGAGGTAAAGGCGTCGGCATCCTGAACGAGCAGCTCCATTGGGTCGGCCTGGTCGTCAGAAAGCCGGTCTTTCGCTGTGGGAAGCTCCGTTCCCGTCACCATCATACAGATGGTTGCAGCAGCAGCGTAGACATCGGTAGCAGGGCCCTGCTCGGCGCGCGGCGTGTACTGCTCAATGGCGCTCGTGCTGGGATGGATGAAGTCATCAAGCACGTCAAGGTCACGTGCCAGTTGCAAGTAGGCCCCGCGGAAACCGGTAACGAGGACATTGCCATCGGGGAGCAGGCGGATGGTGTCGGGCGAAATGCCGCCGTGATAGAGCCCGGCCTCGTGGGCCTCATGCAGTGCTTCGAGCACCGGCATCATAATGGTAAGTGCCGCTTTTTCGGGCAAGGTGCCCTTACTGCGCAAGCCTTCGGCAAGCGACATGCTCGGGTGCTGGTTGCGCACGCGATACATGGTACCGTTGGCCTCAAACACATCGTAGTCCTGCGGCAGAGCCTGGTGCGAGAGCTGACGCAGGGCGCGCGACTCTTTGGCGAAGTAGTCGAGTCCGTCGTCGAAGGCGGCCTGCTGGTTCGTTCCCTTTGCGCTAACCGACGTTTTCCCAGATTTGCGTCGGATGAGAGGCGACGGAAAAAACTCGCGGATGATGACCTCCTGGCCATCGTCGGAGCGCTCGCCCAAGTATTTGAAGTCGAACGGACTGGAGTCTTCTAACGTACGCCGGACGGTGTACATACCGTTCAGCACGGTGAGTGGGGCTAAATCCATAGTTGGTATAAAAGAGCTAAGGCGGAAAGTAGCAGTGAAAGAGCAAACAACTGCGTCCGGCCACAGGTCACGATCCGGCGATCACAGTTTGGATACAGACTGTGCCCGGGTACAAGCACGTGCTGAAGGTGGGAAGACAACGCGGTGCAGGGCCGTGTAAGGCAGCCGTGTGAGGCAGCAGTGTAAGTAGGGGGAAGCCTGTTTTTGCTTCACGAAATCACAAAAGGGTAGTGGATAGACGCTACGTGCTAAAACTAAGAGACCTCGTACCTTCGTTTTGTTCGAACTCCCTCTCCCTTTATTCCGCTTCGCTCCATCCGTCGTCCTGCGGACTCGGGTGGTTTTCCCCTTTTCCAGGAGAGAAATGTCCAGAGGATCACGCCTTCGGCGAAGCTCGGTAGACAGAGGAGGTCGAAGTAACTACGATGATGTAGCTCACATGTCAGTCACTAACCATTGAACCGCTACCAAAAAAAGAAATCCTGCGCGCCTATCCTTGGATTTCGGTAACCAGGTTGATCTCATTGAGAACGGCCTGTACGTCGAAGCACTCCTGAAACGATCCTTCGTACACCGTGGCTTTTCCTTTCGTGTGCACGGTCCAGGCCAGCTTTTCGGCTTTTGCAGGCGTGCACCCAGTGGCCTTCACCAGTTGGGTAATCACCTCCTGAAAGGTGTGGACCTCGTCGTTAAAGAGAACGACCGACCAGGGGTCGTCTGTGTCGGTGCCATCGTCTTCCTTTTCAAGCACCTCTACATCGGGCGAGGCGGTTTCGGGGAGCGCAGTCGGATAAGCGGTAGCGGCAGGACGCCCCGCTTCCCGGTGTAGCACCAATCTATATTCATGCGATAGAACGTCAGGCGACAGCGTAAAAGGAGCCATATGACCGTAAGCTATGTGTAAGCATTTCGGCGGGGCCAACGGCATGGGAGGGTTATGCAGCCGACGGTGATGCAGCGGTGATATCGATCGCATAGTTTTCCGTAACGGGATTCGCCAGCACCTTTTGGCACGACGTTTCGGCCACCTCGTAGGCTGCATCTTCGTCTTCGGCATCAATAGTGAGCTCAATGCGTTTCCCAACACGCACGTCTTCTACCATGGTGTGGCCCAGGTTCTGCAGCGCTTGGTGCACGGCCTTGCCCTCTGGGTCGAGGATCGAAGGCCGGAGCGTAACCGAAATGGTGGCGTGGTAAGTGGGCATAAGTAGAAAGCAAAAACCAAAACAAACGAACACAGACCCTGGTGGTCTGTGTGCAGGCGCACAGCTATGAAATCGGGGTAGTCAGTGCTTTGCCCAGGCGATAGGCAGCATGGCCCATGCCATGGAGCACGTACAGCGAGAGCACAGCAAGAAGTCCGACGGCCTGCAGTCCTACAATAAGCACACCGGCCAGCACATATGCCAGTACCTTTTGCGGGCGTGCCCGGATATAGGCGACCGTGGGGCGTGGAATAGCGTCGAAGTTGATGCTCGACACCATGAGGGCAGAAAGCACAATGACGGTTGGAATCAGTATGCGCACCTCGGCCAGGGCCGGTCCCCAGGAGGCGGTTTCGGCGGTCAGGATCAGGGCGATCACCGTAACGGCCTGCACCGGAATAGGGAGCCCTTCAAAGTGGTCCTTCTTTTCGCCATCGAAGCTCATGTTGTATCGCGCCAGCCGCACTGCGCCGCATAGCGCCGGTAAGGCGGCCACAATCAGCCCCAGTGGCCCAAGATCGCTGAGGCTGTACACGTATACCAAAAACGCCGGTGCGATGCCGAACGACACCACATCGCTTAGCGAGTCAAGCTCTACGCCAAAGGGGCTTACGGCGTTGGTGAGGCGCGCCATCATGCCATCCAACAGATCAAAGAAGCCTGCTAAGACAATCAGCCAGCAGGCCATCGTAAAGCTGCCCTCCCACACCTGCGTAAGTGCCAGAAAGCCGCAGAACAGGTTCATGAGGGTGAAGAACGACGGTACGGCTACGCGGGGCGGCGGGCGTTCGCTGCGGGCGGCCCGGCGTTCTGCGCGGTACGCCTTAAAACGCTGGCGAATGGCGCGGCGCCGCGAGGCAGTGTCGGGCGAGGCGTTAGGCGGGGCCGAAAACGTAGAATCAGGAGCGCGCATGAGAAAGCGGCAAGCTACCAGAGGAAGCAACAGAACGCAAGCTATGCTGCAGCGTCGTCGCGGGAAAGCGTTGAGGCGGCACCGGACGCCGACGCAGCATTGGAGGCAGGCACATGCCCGATGATCGTTTCCCCAGCCCGCACCCGCATGCCTATGTCAACTGCCCACTCGACCGATGCGGGTACCAGCACGTCCATACGCGAGCCAAACTTGACGATGCCGTAGCGTGCTCCGGCCTCCACCGCCTGCCCGTCGTGCAGGGTAAACTCAATGCGACGGGCAACGGCGCCTGCAATCTGCTTGAAGACAATGGGTATGCCCGATGTATGATGCATACCTACTTCGGAGCGCTCATTTTTCTCGCTGGCTTTCGGATGCCAGGCCACCAGGTAGTCGCCAGGGACGTAACGCGTCCATGCAATGGTGCCAGTTGCAGGAACGCGGTTTACGTGCACATTCAGTGGCGAAAGAAAGATCGAACAGCGACGTACCGGGCCCTCAATGAAGTCGGACGTCTCGTCTTCGACAAGCTCAACCACCTTCCCGTCGGCGGGCGCCACGAGGGCGGTGCCGGTACGCGCCTCGGCAGGGGCGTGGCGCTCGGGGTCGCGAAAGAACCAGACGGTAAACCCAAGCGCAAGGACACCGAGTCCGCCCAGCAGCACCAGCCAGAGCCCGCCCAGCCAGGCCCCGAGTACGACCAAAAACAGCGTCAGCGCGGCGGCCCCACCGATAAGCAGATAGCCTTCAGGAGCAAACGACACAGTCAAGCAGCGGGTTGGTGGCAAAAAGCAAGAGGAGAGGCAAGCTACTCAGCGTCCCCGTTTGTCGTTGCTTCCGATGCACGTGTCGACGTGAACGAGGTCGAGGTGTTGATGTCCATGTCAATCTCTTGCATCTGATTTTGGCCGGGTGGGGTGAACTCGGCAAAGCCGGACACCGAGGCCGACATCTCGCTCGATTGCGTCAGGCCCGATTCCAGATCGATGGTCATCGTGCCCGATTGCGTTCCCGAGAGGAAGGCTTCCGCTTCCAGCTGTCCGAGCTCTAAGGGGGCACCGTTGGTGTTGATGTCAACAGCGACGCTAACAGTCGCCGTCCCGTCAGTAACGTCGTCGAGCGTGTAGGTGGCGTCCACGGTAAGCGGCACGCCAACGTTCATATCAACCTCTTTCGACCAACTGTCGCCGACGGCAACCGGCTCACTCGGATAAAAGCGGAATTGGTTCAGAATCGGATCGATCAGCATGTCACTGTCGGGGCCGTTTTCGCCCATAAGCGAGTCGACCTGTGCGGTGAGCGAGTCGCGATTGCCAACAAACGCGCCGCCCTGGTTGAGTTCAAGACGAAGGGTTTTGTCAATCATGGGAGCGAGGGCCGAGGCGATTGGACCGGTGGCGGTGCTATCGGCGCTATCGTAGGATTGGCCCTGCCCTCCGGGGGCGCTGAAGTCCACCTGCATGCGATCGGTGGTGGTTTCAAGGGTGGTGATGCCGTCTTCGGTATAGTCGGCCACATGCAGCGTTTGCGTGACCGTCTGTTCTTGCTCGGTGTCGAAGGCGTTGCCCTGCACCATCATGTTGTTCGTGGTGGACTGTGTTAGTTCGGTGGTGTAAGTGGCCCCGCGTTCGGGAGCCAGTCGGATCAGGTACGTGTCGTTGCCCTGGTTCCACGCCGGGCGCTCAATCGGAGCAGGGGCGGGCTCGCTGTCGGTTGCTGAGTTTGAGGTCGTGGATTCGCTGCTGCTACAGGCAGCAAGACTGAACAAAAGGAGCACGCTGATGCCGAGCAGCCATGAAGAGCGTGGCACGGTGATAACAGAACGCATGAGTACAAGGCCGTTGGTAAAGAAGGAGCGAGCAAACTGCTGAAGTTTACATAGAGACATACAAAACATACGGGTCTGCACCACAAACTAAAAGCGGATTTGATGCAAATATTGCCGGATAGTCGCTAATCCCGGAGGGATCGGAGTTGTCAAGGCAAGAATGGATCCCGGATCGGTGGCCCCAGGGCGCCTTGTCCGGGATGACTTGTACGTGGGTGTGGTGCTGTGTCTGGGATGACTTGTGAGTGGGGGATTCCCATTCGACCTGACAGGTTTCCAACACCTGTCAGGTTTTACGAGCAGGGCGACCTGCCGCACTGCATCCCCGTGCTGGGGACGGTCCGCGCCTCTGCCGCCCGAAGACAGCGGGCTACGACGAGGGACTGTTGCTCTGGGCATCGGGACGGTCGAAGAGGACGGAGTGCTCCAGCCCTTTGGCTTCATCCAAAAAGAGCTGCATGTGCGGGAAGGGAATCTCGATGTCGGCCTCGCGCAGCGCTTCGCGCACTTTTTCGGTGTAGGCCCAGCGCATGGGCACCTCGGTCGAAGGGTCGCGCAGATAAAACCGCAGCTTCATGTTGACGCTGGAGGCGGCCATTTCGGTGACGACGACAGTGGGGCTGGGCGTGCTGAGGATGCGGTCGTCGTCCTCGCACAGCGCAAGTACCACCTGGCGGGCCTCATGGGGGTATTCGGCGTAGGCAATGCCAAAGTCGACATCCACGCGAATGGTGTTGCGCTTGGTATGATTGATGAGGCGGTTGGTGATCATGAAGGTGTTGGGGAGCACCATAATCTCGTTGCGCACGGTGCGAATGCGCGTGGAGCGCAGTGTGATTTCATCGACCTGTCCATACTGGTCTTCGACTTCAATGTAATCGCCCACCACAAAGGGCTCGTCGACCAGGATGGTTACGCCCGAGATGAAGTTTTCGAGTGAGTCGCGCGCGGCAAAACCAAGGGCGATACCAGCAATGCTCAGCCCAGCCACCAGTGCGGTGACGTCAACGCCGAGCTGCCCCAGCACGATGATGCTGATGAGCACGACAGCCACCACGCGGTAGCTCTTCAGTAGCAGATTTTGGAGCCCGGCCTCAACACGCTCGCTTCGATTTAAGATCTGAAACAGCGCGCTGTCGACAAGCCGATAGGCCGTATAGAAGATCAGAAATGCGATGCCAGCCAGCAGTAGCCGGGGCAACAGGATGGCCGACAGGCTCAGGGCGCTTTCCCAGAGCTGCTCTGACATTAGCTCCCAGTTACCCTCTAAGAACAGACGTACTGCTTCGCGAAACGTCTGGTTGAACTCGTCCAGTCCTTCGGTGTCGCCGCTGGGGGCAGGGGAGCCGGGTGTAAGTGCTCCGGTGGTATCGGCGGGGACAGCGTTAGAGGGAAAGGCTTGCATGGGGAAAGCCATAAAACAGCATCAAAACGGTGGGGCAGCCGCTGGCCTTGAGCGGTTTGGGGAGCGTGCAGGGCTATGCGCGCCGCTGCTGGGCAGCTTGCAAGGTGTTACGCAGCAGCATGGCAATGGTCATGGGCCCTACGCCGCCGGGCACGGGCGTGATGGCGTGGGCCTTAGGAGCAATGGCGTCGTAATCGACATCGCCGACGAGGCGGTAGCCGCGTTCGCGCGCGTCGTCGTCGACGCGGTTGATGCCGACGTCGATCACGGTAACGCCCTCGCGTACCATGTCGGCGGTGATGAGCTTCGGCTGGCCCACTGCGGCCACCACGATGTCGGCCGCGCGGGTGTGGGCAGCCAGATCGCGCGTGCGGCTGTGACACACGGTGACGGTGGCGTTGGCGTCGCGCTGCATGAGAAGCGCGGCCAGCGGCTTGCCTACAATGTTCGAGCGGCCCACCACCACCGCGCGCTTCCCCGAAAGGTCGTCGAGGGCGCGCCTGAGGAGCACCATGATGCCCGACGGCGTAGCGGGCGTAAACTGCGGCATGCCAATGAGCAGGCGTCCCAGGTTCTGCGGGTGGAAGCCATCCACGTCTTTGGCTGGGTCGATGGCCTCGATGACGGCGTGCTGGTCGATGTGGTCGGGCAAGGGCAGCTGTACCAGGATGCCATCGACGGTGGCGTCGGCGTTGAGCGTGCCGATCAGCTCCAGCAGCTCGTGCTGCGAGATGCCGTCGGCGCGCCGGTGCACGGTCGATTCGATACCGACCTCGGCAGCCGCTTTCTTCTTGCCACGCACGTACGAGGCCGACGCCGGGTGGTCGCCTACCAGCACCACCGCCAGCGCGGGCGGGTCGGCGTCTTGTGTAAAGGATTCGACAGCCTGGCGCGTTGCTGCACGGACCGATTCGGCCACCGCGCGTCCATCAAGGCGAGCGTCCACGAGATCAGAAGAAATAGATGAGACAAGTACGCGTGTTGCTTCTGCAAGCAACCTGTGCCTCCAGTATAAAGCCATACGGTCTGCAATACAACGCTTGGGCACCGGAATTATTGACAAAGGGCACCACGCTGTTGCATCTACAGAGGAACACGTCGAAAAAATGGCAGGTTCAGCTTACGGTCTTTATTCTACGTAACCTATGCCTGCTATGAGCACCGCGTCGCGCCCGGTTGTCGTTATGAAGTTTGGAGGTACGGCCACAGGTTCTGTTGGGCGGATGCGCACGATTGGCGCGGTCGTTCGGCAGGCACAGGCATCGGTGCGGCCCGTGCTCGTGGTGTCGGCCCTGTCGGGCGTGACGCGGCGGCTCGATCGCGGATTGCAAGCGGTTGTGGCAGCGCGCGAGGCCTCTGATACAGCGGCAGACGGTGCCATCGATACGTTTCTGGCGGATCTGAAGACGCGCCACCAGACGCAAGCCCGCGAGGTGCTTTCAGAGGCGGAGTCTGCATCCTATGCCGACACGCTCCAACAGCAGCTAAAAGCCCTGCGCATCCGCCTGAACACGGTGGTCGATACCGGATTTACGCCGGCTTTGCGCGATGCAGTGCTGGCTACCGGCGAGCAGCTGTCCGTGCCGATGGTGGTCGCTACCCTGCGCGACCAGGGGCTGCACGCCCAGGTGGGCGATGCCACGGCGCTCATCGAGACCGACGCCACCTACGGCGAGGCTAATGTGCATCTGGAGCCGTCTAAGGCGCGCATCACGGACTGGTTTGCCGGGCTGCCGGATGAGGCCGTGCCGGTCGTTGCCGGATTCGTGGGTGCGGATGCCAATGGTACCACCACCACGCTCGGGTTTGAGGGCAGCGACTACACTGCGTCGCTCCTCGCGTCGTTTCTGCACGCCGACTCACTCACGCGCTTCACCGACGTAGACGGCATCTACACCGCCGACCCCAACACCGATGCTGCCGCGCAGCGCCTGGATCGCCTTACGATGGAGCAGGCATTTGCCTGGACCGAGTCGGGGCGGCTGGGCATGCATCCGAAAACGCTGCGCCCGCTCGCCGAGCGCGCCATCCCCATGCAGGTGCGCAGCATCGACCGTCCCACCGCGCCCGGCACGCAGATCGTGCCCGATGCTGCAGGCACGTCTGCCTTCTGGCCGCCGCTTGCGGCGTGATAGCGTAGCATCTGCGCATCCCTCTACCACTGTTTTACTCCTGTTAACGCCTCCCTTATTCCTATGGCTCAGCCCGCTATCCGTGTTGGCATCTTAGGCGCTACCGGCGCCGTTGGACAAACCTTTGTGCGCCGCCTGGCGAATCATCCCTGGTTCTCGATTGCAGCGCTGGCTGCATCGGAGCGCTCAGCAGGCAAATCGTACCGCGACGCCGCAAACTGGCTCAGCAGCCGCCCGATGCCCGAGGCCGTGGCCGACATGGAGGTGGTGCCCTGCACGCCCGACGCCGTTGACGCCGATCTTGTGTTTTCGGGGCTCGACTCCTCGGTTGCGGGCGAGATTGAAGCCGACTTTGCCGAGGCCGGCTTCCCGGTGATCTCCAACGCCAAAAACTACCGGATGGCCCCCGATGTGCCGCTGCTCATCCCCGAAATCAATCCCGAGCACGCCGCGCTCATCGATGAGCAGACGTGGTCGGGCGGCGGCTTTATCGTCACGAACCCGAACTGCTCCACGGTCGGGCTCGTCTGCGCGCTGCGTCCGCTCGTTGAAGCATTTACCGTCGAAGCCGTGCAGGTCACGATGCTGCAGGCGCTTTCGGGGGCCGGCTATCCGGGCGTGGCCTCGTTAGATGCACTGGGCAACGTCGTCCCATACATCGGTGGCGAAGAAGAAAAGCTCGACGAGGAGCCCCGCAAGATTCTGGGCACCTATGCCGACGGCGCGATCCAGGAGGCCGATCTTGCCGTCAGTGCCCAGTGCAACCGCGTGCCCGTACGCAACGGCCACCTGGCCTGCGCCTCGGTCCGGTTTAGCGACGCCATCGGGCCCGACGCGGTCGAAGACGCCTTCCGCACATACGAAAGCCCCGTCGACGTCAGCGCGTTGCCCTCGGCCCCGGAGCGGCTCGTTGTTGTGGACAACGCGCCCGATGCCCCGCAGCCTCGCAAGCACGTCTACGCGGGCGATGGCATGACCGTCACGGTGGGACGCATTCAGGCATGCACCGTGAACCACGTCAAGTTTGTGGCGCTTTCGCACAACACCATTCGGGGGGCGGCAGGAGGCGCGATCCTCAACGCCGAGCAGCTGGTGCACGAAGGCCGCATCACCCCCGCCGTGGCGTAGCCACCGCCTTCGCATCCCCACGAATGCCCTGCCCTGCGTCCGACGGTCCCGTCGGACGGGCACGAGAGAGACGCTCCTGCGTCTCCCATAACGATGCGTCGGCGCTTGAAAAACCTGGGGCGGCGCATTGATCGACGACTTGGAAATATGGTAGTCGCTAATTCTGGAGTGGTTGGTGCTGACAGAGGAAGCGTAGGTTACTTCGTGTGCCGCTTCGCTCGGCTCCGGATCTGCTCCCGACAGAAGTCGGGATTGTCCGGGATGACTACGTGGGAGGCATCACTTGCCAGCTAACGATTACCGAAAATATAAATCTCCGTGCTCATGGCCGCCGACTTCAGCATCCGTCCCGCTACCACAGCCGACCGCGAGGCGCTCACCGCACTCTGGCAGGCATTCATGCGCGAGCAGTCGGCGCACGACGACCGGCTACCGCTGTCCGACGATGCCGCCGAGCGCTGGCAGCACGACCTGCCCATGTGGCTCAACGACGACACCGTGCAGATCCGGGTGGCCGAGCACAACGATGAGGTCGTCGGGTTTGTCCGGGCCCACCGCACGGGTCCGCCGCCGGTGTACGCCGACTGCGCCGAAGTGTACATCGACGAGGTCTTCGTAGACAACGCGCACCGCCGCCAGGGCGCCGCCACGGCCCTGATTGATGCTATTGCCCATTGGGCCGCCCAGGTCAAGGCCGATCGCCTGCGCCTCTCCACCGTGGCCGCGAACGAGGCCGCCACCGCCTTCTGGCAGACCTACGGCGCCGCGCCCCTGGCCACCATCTGGACAGCACCCGTCGAGAGCGAATCTGGCTCCGAAGAGGAGGAGGGCGATGTCAACGAAGGATCCGCAAAGATCGGATTCGACTGGAACTGATGTGGCTTCGTTGTATTTGAGAGCGTGCTTTTATGACAAAGCAACTCAGCCAGCGGGTGTAGCTCAGTGGCTAGAGCATCTGCTTGCCATGCAGAAGGTCGAGAGTTCGAATCTCTTCACCCGCTCACACAAGGTAAAACAGCGCGACTTGGCTCTCACGCCGGGTCGCGTTTTTTTTGTTTGAGGCATGTCTTATTATGTTTTAGGGATATGCAGCGACCTGCCTGTACCTCAGGAGCATCTCGTTGGTCTGTGAGGCAAACGGCACGCGCTGCACGCCCGGTTCTCATCGTCAAAGGTCGTCTTTCGCCCGCCTATCGATGTCCCACGTCGCGCACTTAACCACGGTTCACCACCCGCAGGACCCGCGCATCTTCCACCGGCAGTGCAAGACCCTGCGCGATGTCGGATACACCGTGCACCTGGTGGCGCAGCGCAACGCATCCGCCACGGTGGATGGCATCCGTATCCATGCGCTTCCAGAAGTAAGCGGGCGCGCGGGACGCCTGAAGCTGCAAGTCCCTATGTACCGCATCGCCCGCACCATTCCCGCTGCGGTCTATCACATCCACGACCCCGAACTGATACCGCTGGCGTGGGTCCTGAAGCGCACCACCGGGGCATCCGTCATCTACGACATGCACGAAGACTATCGCGGCCACGGCCCAGTGCAGGGACGACTGCTGCGTGCGCTGGAGCGCTGGGCGTTTCGGTGGGTTGATCATATTTTTATTGCAGAAGCAAGCTATGCACATATACTTTCTGCAAGTGACTCGTACAGCTACCTGCCGAACTACTACAAACCGTACGCAGGGTCATGCAGGGAACCCTTTGCACAAGACGCACGGCTTCGTAATATGCGCTTGTTGTATACAGGGGTGATTGCAGAGAAGCGTGGGTTGTTCACAATGATCGAGTTGGCACGCAAAGCTCGCAATCATTCCTTGAGTGCAGGAATGGATTGGGTCGGTGTCTGCTACATTGATGCCGAGCGTCAAAGAGCCGAATCTCGTATCCATGATGATAACCTCGACGCTTTTATACGACGAGTTGGTTGGAGCCGGTTTGTATCTCCCGAACGTATGAATTCATACTACCAGGAGGCGGCTGTGGGGCTATGCTTAATGCAACCACATCCAAATTGCGTACAGTCTATTCCAACTAAGTTTTACGAGTATCTCCACCATGGGCTACCCATTCTGTGCTCAGACTTCCCCCTGTGGCGATCGTTTATCGAGCGTCACAACTGCGGGGTCGTAGTGCCGCCAGGTGATGCTGAGACTGCTGCCGACGTGCTGTGCCGGTGGCGTGCTGAGCCGAGCTGTTACCAATCATGTGCCCAGGCAGCCCGACAAGCGGCGTCTCAATTCCGATGGAGATGTGTAGAACCGGTTCTGCAATTGGTGTACAAACGCGTATGTTGCACCAACATATGTTCCTAATCGAAGACAGGCTGTGGATGAAAGATCAGGAGACAGCTATGCCGAGGAATGCATCAGCACCTCGGTTTGGATAATGAAAAACCACAGGTACCGCGCAAAAACGCAGCTGTCACAGAACCTTTACAATATTTGGGCTTTATAAAATGTGCCGTAACCGGTTTCATTAATCGCAATAACTGCTCCCAATTGCAGAAAAACAGTCGTATATGTGTTCCAACAAAAAGATTGGAGCCAGATATACACACCTGAAGCCCATGTGCGATCATCCAAAAGCGCATGCTTGGTGGAAGAAAATGTGTTTTGTTTCCTGTGCCAAGAGCGGGTCACGTTCTGATTCACCTACCCGTACTCTGTTCGCTCGATTGCCTTGATCGGCTACACTTGTGGGCCTTTTCGCTCTACACGCTCAGCCCCCCTATATCACTATGACTAAAGAAGCTTCAACCCGTACCGATCACATCCAAGTGTTTTTAGTAGATGACCACCCGGCTATCCGGGAGGCCGTTGCCGACACCATTAGCCAGACGATGGACATGGACATGTGCGGCGAAACCGGCTCTTCGGATGAGGCCTTTCGCCTCATCGAGAAGAAGAAGCCGGACATTGCGATTATCGACATTTCGCTCGATGATGCGCACGGTCTTGATCTCGTTCAGAACGTGCGTTCGCAGTATCCGGATGTAAAGATGATCGTGTTCTCGATGTACGATGAAAACGTGTACGCCGAGCGAGCCATTCGGGCAGGCGCATCAGGCTACCTCATGAAGAGCGAGCCGACACAAACGATGCTCAAGGCCATCCGCCGCGTGCACGATGGCGAAGTGTACCTGAGTCGCCGGATGTCGTCGCGCATCCTGAACAAAGTCGCGACCGGGCGCTCCTCGGCTCCGAGCTTTGCCATTGACGAACTTACCGACCGCGAGATGGCCGTCTTTCAGATGCTGGGCGAAGGCTACAGCATCCAGGAGATCCAAGATCGCCTGAACCTGACACGTAAGACCATCGAAACGTATCGGCGCCGCGCTAAAGAAAAGCTGGGCTTCGATACGGTATCTGAGCTGCTGCAGTACGCTGTGCAGTGGACCTACGGCCAGGGTACCAACACCCGTGAGTAGCACGTAGGTCAAAACGCCCCTTATTTTGTAACCGATCTTAGAACGGTCGGATGCATCCAGCGCCTGGCAGCGACTCCGCTGTCAGGCGCTGTTGTATTATGTAGACGTATGTACGTATCCGTGCAATATTGCTATGTCATCCAGATATTCGCCTAATGTAACAGCCTGTAAAAAAGAAGGATACGCATCATTTCGTAGGCAGAAAAAGAAGTGAGGTCCAGGTTCCAGGATGACAGAAGGATAAGCCATAGGCAACGGCCTGCACCGGCAAATCTGTAGGGTGTAGCCTGCGCTCGAAATACCGCTACGATGGCGCGCAATAAACCCTGCTACTTCGCATGTTACCCCTATATTTGGCACTGTACCGATGCACGGTATGCATCCGACCGATCTCTCACCCCAACAGTGCCTTCAGTATGCCCATAGCGGCACGTGCGAAGCGCTTCAGGAGATGTGAGCCAGGAAGGTCTGTGGCGGATGTTCCTCTTTTCGTCTGTTTTGGAGATCCCCCTCTTCTATGAACGCCAAACACGACATGCCGTCCCCCGACTCATCGCGCCACGACCGTACCAACGTGTTTATTGTGGACGACCACCCGGCGATCCGAGAAGCCGTCAGTGCGGCTATATCGCAGCGCGTCAATATGCGAGTTAGCGGAGAAGCCCGCTCCGGCGCACAGGCGCTTGAACAGATAAAGCGCCGCACGCCCGATGTCGCAATTGTAGACATATCGCTGAAAGATATGCACGGCCTTGATCTCATTGAGCACATCCGCGATGTATCCCCCAGCGTCCGCATCGTGGTATATTCGATGTACGACGAGTCGGTGTATGCCGAGCGTGCCTTGCGCGCGGGGGCCTCGGCCTATGTCATGAAGAACAAGCCGACCACCGATGTGATCAACGCGGTTGAGAGCGTACACGGTGGCAACGTGTACCTGAGCCGCCGGATGTCATCACGCATTCTGGGCAAAGTGATACGACAGCAGGACTACGAGGTGGGATCAACCACCGAGCGCCTGACCGATCGTGAGATGACCGTCTTTCAGATGCTTGGGGAAGGCCACACTGTACGCGACATTGCCGATAAGCTCGAACTAAGCCGCAAGACCATTGAGACATACCGGCGCCGTGCCAAAGAGAAGCTGGGGTTCGATACCGTCTCAGAACTGCTGCAGTACGCTGTGCAGTGGACATACGGGCGTGAGGGCAAAGGGCGCACTGATGATTCGATACTTTCTTCATCGACCTCCAATTAGACAGTGTCTGAAAAGCCCGCGTATGGGCTGCCTGTATGGAAACGTTGCTCTGGAACGCCGGGGGCGAGTGCCATGCGAAGCATCTTGACGCATCGCACTGTCAAGATCTGGCGCATACGGCTGTAACTTTATACCGATGTCTAATGGGACTCTGACGCACCATTTAAGCAAATGCACTACCAAAAGCGCATGCGGGCTGTGCCACACATCCGGTAGTAGGTGCGCTCTGCCGATATAGTCCGAAGAGAAGTTCTGTTGTATCCTGCATGTGCGTGTTCGGGGCCCCCTATTGTTAAGGGCCCCGCTATCCAAGAGCATGCTCCGCTCGTTATACCGCACATGACCGCGTTTCCATGAATAACACTCCAACCCCGCGTCAGCATCCACGGCCCCACCACCTTTTGGACGCCGTACGGAAGATCGAAGACCAGGGCGATGGGGCCCCGCAAGTTGCAGAGGCGCCTGACGCGTCTTCGGCTTTGGGGGGATACACAGCTCCTGCGCTGGTGCACGACTGGCTTCCGGTATATGCCGGGGCCGAGCGCGTGTTGGAGCAGATGATTCATGCGCTTCCTGATGCGTCCATCTACAGCCTAATCGACTATATCCCTGAAGAGCAGCGCGGCTTTCTTCAAGGAAAGCCCGTGCACACCTCGTTCATCCAGTCGATGCCCTTTTCAAAGCAGCTGTACCGCTACTATCTGCCGTTTGCGCCGTTTGCGATCGAGCAGTTTGATCTCCGCGAGCACGATGTGGTGGTGTCGTCAAGCTACGCAGTAGCAAAAGGACTGCTTACGCGCTCCGACCAGCTCCATGTAAGCTACGTGCACAGCCCCATGCGCTACGCCTGGGATCTCTACCATGACTACCTTGAGCAGTCAAATCTAACGCGTGGCGTACGCGGATTTATGGCACGTGCGCTTATGCATTACATGCGCCTCTACGACAGCACAAGTGCATCTCGGGTGGACGTGTACGTGGCCAACTCGCAGTATGTGGCTCGTCGTATCTGGAAGACCTACCGGCGCCGGGCGCATGTTGTGTACCCACCGGTAGATGTAGATGCATTTGCGCTGCAGACGGATAAGGAGGATTACTACCTTACAATGGCGCGCCTTGTGCCGTATAAGCGCGTTGACCTGATTGTAGAGGCCTTTGCGGCAATGCCCGACAAAGAGCTCATCGTCATTGGGAGCGGACCCGAGCTTGATAGCCTCAAAGAGCAAGCCGGCCCTAACGTAACGCTGCTGGGCTACCAGCCCGACGAGGCTGTGCAGTACTACATGCAGCATGCACGGGCATTTGTATACGCGGCAGAAGAAGACTTTGGTATTGCGCCGGTAGAGGCACAGGCGTGCGGCACGCCGGTCATTGCGTACGGACGGGGCGGCGTGCTCGAAACGGTGGTACCGGGCCAAACCGGACTGCTGTACGCTCAGCAAACTGCGGCCCACATTGCCGACGCGGTGTCCTGCTTTGAATCCGACGAAGCACGCTTCGAACCCGCGCAGATTCGGGCACATGCTGAACAGTTTGGGCCCGACCGCTTCCGAAGCACGTTTTCCACTCTCATTGACACCGCCTACGACGCGTTCCAGACGAAAGCGCCGTGGGACGTGTCTGACGCTCTTGCTTCCTCGTTGTAAGCCCCTCTGATTATGGCGTCTGTAGATACGAAACCCATGCCTACCCCTTCATTTGTTGCGCCGTCTGTTGCCAGCGACGTACTGTTGCGCCCATCTGCGCAAACAGAGGTTGCTGCGGCCACCCGGCATGAAGCGGCGCGACCATGGCGCATGACAGCCCTGCTCATGGCAGGCGACACGCTGGCGCTGGGCGTGCTCCTATATGTGCTCCACATTGCCAGCCTGTGGGTTGCTCCGGCGTTTGCACCAATGGTTATGTCTGCAGCCCCGATCGCTGTTGGAAGTGTCCTTTCGCTGTATGTGGGCATGGGGCTCTATCGAACTCGCGTGATGCATCCCGTTGAGGAGTTGCGGTCGATAGCAGTGCCGGTAACGGGGCTCGCCCTAATTGCACCGGGCTTTACCTACATGATGGCAGGAAGTCCGGTGGCTGTGGGGCTCGTGGCTGCTACTGGTGCGCTGGCAGTAGTTGTTGTGCCTCTGGCGCGCATCACGACCCGTATTATGGGGGCGCACTTGCCCTGGTGGGGCGTTCCGGCAGTGGTTGTTGGATCGACGTCTGCGACCGCGCGCATTGTGGATACGATGAAACGGTGGCCCGAAATTGGGCTGCGTCCAGTGGCAGTCTGTGAAGCGGGTACAGGCCAACATGGAACACGCACGGGGTCCTCGCCCGAAGCCCTGCACTGGGCCCGTCAGCACCAGGTGCCGTATGCCATTCTTGCTGAAGAGGCCGTGCCTGCTGACCAGCGCGCCCACACGCTGGCCCACTACAGCCAGTTTTTTGAGCATGTGTTCTGTGTGCCTGCCACAGACGGCATGGTAGCAACGTGGACGACCACCGCCACCTGCGACGGGCTCTACGGATTTGGGGTGCGCCACCTGCAGCATCAGACCGCGGCTCGCTTTATGAAGCGTGCACTCGATGTGGTAGGAGCGGCCAGCCTGCTAATTATGCTGCTCCCGGTGTTTGCCGCCATTGCGCTGGCCATCCGGTATGCTTCGCCGGGCCCCGTCTTCTACCGACAGACGCGCATGGGCTACCAGGGGCGTACCTTTACCGTGTTCAAGTTTCGCACCATGTATACCGATGCCGACACTCGTTTAGATGATCTCTTGGCACGCAATCCGCGCTGCCGAGCCGAGTACGAGCAGTACCACAAGCTGCACAACGATCCGCGTGTTACCAGCGTGGGGCAATGGCTCCGTCGCTACAGTCTTGACGAGCTCCCGCAGCTCCTAAACGTACTGCGCGGGGACATGAGCCTGGTAGGCCCCCGTGCCTATATGCCCAAAGAACTCTTTCAGATGCGTGGGTTGAGCCGTGTTGTACTCCAAACCCCACCCGGCATCACCGGACTCTGGCAAGTCTCCGGACGCAACGCCGTAAGCTTTAGCAGTCGCGTCGATCTGGACGTGCATTACGTGCACAACTGGTCGCCGTGGCTCGATCTCTATCTTCTGGCGCGCACGCTCCCGGTTGTCTGTACCGGACGCGGGGCGCATTAGCTTTCACCCCTCTGTACGTCTTGCACACTACGTCGTACACTACGCTTTGACCCCCAGTTATGAATACAAACGACCAAAACGCCCTCGACATTCGGCGGAAAAAGGTAGAGCAGATTGGACTCTCGCGGTCTGATAATAGCGATACCGAATCCAACGCAGTCGATTTAAACACAATCTGGCACACCATCAAGCGAGGCAAATGGATTATTTTAGGCACCTGCCTGGCCATGATTGCGGCCTTTGCCGGCTACACTTTCATGGTGGCTCCTGAATATGAAGCCGCCGCTACGGTCCAGGTTGAAAAGCCCAATCAGGCTCAGACGGTCCGCTTCGACATCCAGCCTGAGCTTAGCAGCGAAATCGGCATTCTGACGAACTCAGGGTCGCTGGCGATGCGTGTTATCACCGAACTGCGCACCGCTGCCGACACGACTGATACGCCGTTCCAGCTCTTTGCAGCTGTAGATGATGAGCAGCCCACCGACAGCGAGGCGATGATACGCCTCTTCGATATGGTCGATTTTGCAGCTGAGGCGGATCAGGGGCTCATCCGTATTGTGGCGCGCAGCCAGTATCCCGAAGAAGCGGCTGCTGTCGCGAACACCTATGCGGACGCCTATCGCGCATACAGCCGCGAGTCGGCACGGGCGGGCGTAGCCGCTGCGCGTGAGTTCCTCGAAACGCAACTGGACCGGCGCGAGGAAGACATCGAAGAGGTCGAGAACGAGTGGCAGCAGTTTGCGCGCCGCCATGACGTTGCCATTGATGGGCAAGACGGAAACCGCGTGGCAACAGACTATGTGGAGATGATGGGGCAGCGCGATCAACTGGAGTTCCAGTTGCAAGAAGAGCAACGTACCCTCGACATGTTGGTCAACCAGTTGAACGAGGCGGAGTCGAGCTTCCGAAGCGATGTGGAAGGCGAGCAGTCGGTCCAGTCGATGCAGAACCGGATTGCTGCGCTTGATCAGCAGATCGCAGATCTGGAGGCACAGGCCGAACCCTACTACATCAACAACCCGGATTTGCGTGGCAACGAGGATCAGGTGCGTGAGCTGAGCCAGATCAAAAGGCAAATCGAGGGCCTCGAAGATCGCAAAGAGCGGCTAACAGCTGAAATGGTTGAGTTGGCCGCCGATCCGGAAGTCCGGGTGGGACAAGGGGCTGCCTTGGGCCGCCTCACGGAGCTTCGGGCTCGCATTGATGAGCAAGAGGCGACCGTGCGCCAGCTCCAAGGGCAGGTCAGTCGGCTGAATAACCGCATTGGAGGGTACGAAGACCGCATTGAGGAAATTCCTGAGCAAACCGTGGAGCGCGAGCAACTGGCACGGCGCTTGGATCAGGCAGAGCGGTTCTATCGAGACATTGCGATGGAGCTGCAGCGGACCATCGTGACTGAAGAGTCGGAGCTGGGCTACGTTCAGGTGATTCGTAGCGCATCTATTCCCGCCTTGCCGGTGAGTCCTAACATCCAGCAAAACCTCATCTTGGGGCTGCTGCTGGGGTTGGCATTCGGCATCGGAGGGGCCTTCGTGCGGCAGGCGATGAACTGGCAGATCTACGATCCCGAAGACATTCAAAGCCAAGGATTTAGCCTGGTTGGCGTAATCCCTGACATGAAGCGAGAGATTAAGAGTTCGTTCAATGGTAAAGAGTCGGTTGACGTGGAAGGCCGCCAGCTAAGCACGTCATTGATGCCGCTGCTCAACCCGTGGTCGCCCGTTACCGAAAACTATCGGCTTATCCGGACGAACCTGCAGTTTGCGCAGGCCAACGTAGAGGATATGCCCGAGGTGCTTATGATTACGAGCCCTGAACCGGGCGATGGAAAGAGCACCACGGCCGTTAACTTGGCCATCACCATTGCGCTGAGCGGACGCAGTGCGTTGCTCATTGATGGCGATTTGCGGCGGCCTACAACGCATAAGATGCTGGGCGTAGACCGCTCGCCCGGGCTGGCCGAGATGCTGACCGACAGTACGCAGCGCGAAATTGTGCAGCGTACGTTTATCGAGAACCTCTACTACGTGCCTGCGGGCACGGTGAAGGTGCCTCCGACGGAGTTGCTCGACTCTTCGCGCATGCGCCAACTGGTTGCGCTTGGGCGTTCGCGCTGCGACGTGGTCATCATCGATACGCCCCCGGTACTTGGCGCTACCGATGCACTTGTGGTAAGCTCGCTCTGCGACGCGGTACTGGTTGTGGCATCAGCCAATAAGACCGACCTACGAGCCTTGAAATCAGTCAAGGAAACGTTTGCCGGGGTCAACGTGCCGCTGGCCGGGGTCATCTTTAACCGCTTCGATCCTGCACAGAGCCAGGGCAGCTATGCCTACGGGTATGGCTACGATGCTGCATACTCCTACGCGCCCACGGCCGAAGCCTGAAGGCAGTCAGTGCTTCAGGTATCTAAATAATGCATTCTACACTCGTAACGAATTTTCGAAAAGACCTGAGGGCGTGCGATTCAATGTACGCCTCTGCTGTGTGCCTTATGCGGCACCGCGCAGCAGGCCCGTGCTACAGTGCAGGCTCATTCGCTATGCCCATGTGCCGCCACACCCCCCAATCCTCCCAACACATCATGTATACACAACACATAGTACGTCGTATCGCCTTCTTGGCATTGCTTCTCGTAAGCCTCTTGGCTCTGACCCTGCCTGCACCATCTATGGCGCAGAATATCGGTGAGAATCCTGCGATTCAGGACTACGGGCGGCCCGGCATGCCGCGCATCACAATCTACGTGTGGGGCAATGCCCAAACCGGCGTGTGGACCGTTGAAGAAGGGGCGTCAATGCTCGAAGTGGTAAGCGCCACAGCCCGCGTGGGCCTGGACGAGCGGAATCCCGAACGTCGGCAGATTCATACGCTGCGGCTGTTTCGTGATGGAGATCGAAGCGGCGACCCGGCCTTTGAGGCGCGACTCGAAGACGTGTTCTCGCGCAGCGTAACGCTCCCTGAACTACGTGAACGCGATGTGCTCGTCATCGAGTCGCGCACGCGCCGCCGTCTCTCGTGGCGTGACATCAGTCAGGTGACAGGTACCATAGCATCCGTGGTGTCCATCTTCATCCTGCTTGATCGTTTAGACAGCAATTAATAATCCTGAATACTGCTCTGCCCATCCAGCCTGATGTCCTATGAAAGCTGTTATCCTTGCCGGAGGATTTGGCACTCGGATTGCCGAGGAGACTGCCGTCCGACCGAAACCCATGGTGCCTGTTGGGCCGCAGCCTATGCTGTGGCACATCATGAAGATGTACACGGCCCATGGCATCACCGACTTTATCATCTGCTGTGGATACAAGGGCGAAGTGATCAAGCGGTACTTCGCCGAGTACCAGGCAATGCAGGCCGATGTGACCTACGACTTTGCCAGCGGCAGCACTACGATCCACAACGATCGGGTGGAGCCGTGGCGAGTTACGCTGGTGGATACCGGGCTGCGCACCATGACCGGAGGCCGCCTCAAGCGGGTACGTGAGTACGTGGGCGATGAGACGTTCTGCCTCACGTATGGCGATGGCGTAAGCGATGTGAATCTGCGTGCCGTTGTGGCGCACCACCATGCAGAGGGACGCCGCGCTACGCTCACAGCGGTGCAGCCGCCGGGGCGTTTTGGCACGTTCACGCTCACGCCAGACAGCGACACCATCCGCCGATTTCGTGAAAAGCCAGCCGACGGCCCCGCCTGGATAAACGGCGGCTTCTTCGTTTTAGAACCCGAGGTGTTCGATTACATCGAAGGCGATGATACGGTGTGGGAGCAAGAGCCACTTATGCAACTGGCCCACGATGGCGAACTCACAGCCTATCGACACACCGGGTTCTGGCATCCGATGGATACGTTACGCGATAACCAGCACCTTACGGCGCTCTGGGAGCAAGGACAGGCCCCTTGGTGTGTGTGGGAACCGAACTACGACCCGGAAGCAATTCCGCCTGTGCACAAGCGAATGCAGGCACACGCGTTCACAAACGGCATAAGGAATGCGCCGTAAGGGGCCCCGTTCTATAAGAAGGCTCGGAGGCTGTGGGAGGGTACTGGGGGGCTGTTAGCGGAGCACCACCACACGCCGGGTAAGGCGGTCGCTTCCGCTTTGCACCCGTACGATATACTGACCAGAGGAAAGTCCTGCTGTATTGAGCATGATCGTATGCGGGGTAGACGGCGACAACGGCCCGTGGTGTAGCAGTTGCACGTGACGCCCAAGCAGGTCGAAGAGGTCAACGCGCGTGGGCTGGGCGGTGGCTGTCGTAAGGGTGAGGGTGGCTTGACTGCGCACCGGCTGCGGGGCAATCGATAGCACAAGAGGCATTTCCGTTAGCCGATGAACGACAGCCTGGTTTGCAATTTCGGTGGTGGTGCCGTCGTGGTCGTGCTGCAGGAGCCGGAAGTGATGCGCGCCGTATGCCAGCGGGTCGGTCGTGAAGTTGTACCTGTGCGGGGTCGTGGTCGTGCCGCGTCCGGGCACGAATCCCAGCGCCTGCCAGGTGTGTGTGGTATCGCGCCGATGCTGGATCGTAAACCCGCTGTTGTTGGTTTCGCTGAGCGTGCGCCAGATGGCCTGTGCGCGGTTGCCACGCAGGCGCAGTGCAAAGCTGCTCAATTCAACGGGGAGCACCCCGCTTCCGACAGCCTCCACAGTAAAAATGACATCACTCTCGTAGCGTCCATCGTCGCGACAGAGCGGGTCGCTGCCATCGCAAGGCGTATAGCCAATGTCAGACGGAGCTACGTCGAAGCGACGGTCGGTGCTGGCCTGCCACACGCTAAGCTGTAGAGGCTCGTCGTTGGCATAGCCGTCTACTTCTGAACCAACTGCACCTGGGGGGCCAGAAATCGACAGTACGCGGCTATCCGGATTGCTATCGTCCCAGATCGTACGGCCCGCACAAACGTCATCGTTGGTAAAGAACGCAATTTCGTCGCCTGTGCTAAACTGGGTGGTGCCATCAGGAAACTCAACGCTTACAGTTTCCAGCAGGCGTACGGTGGCATTGTCGGCGTTCGGCTCTGCGGGGCAGTTGGTAAACGGGGACGACTGTGCGTGTACCGGTGCTCCGGCAAAGGCAGCACAGAGCAAAACCAGGAACGCTCCCCAACCGGCAGAACCCATGATACGAAAGGATGTCGCTGTGTACATAGGTCACCTCATGGATGGTGGATAAACGGGTTGGCAGTATTGCTCCGGTGGATTTGTGCACGTCAGCGAAAAGACGCATGTCGCGTATATGGATCAGCAAATCACACAGTCGCACGCACCAGTGTTGCACTCGGTTGCGCGTTATGGGGGCAAAAGACACCGATGTGACACCTTTGGTCTTTCGGTAGACACGAATACGATCAGATAACGCATCTTTTACACGCCACATGGTGCAGGCTGTGCATCATGGCCACCAGGTCCGGGGCGCACATCGAATGGCACGCCGCCCGCCAATAGGACGACGTGCCACATGATGAGGAACGCTGCTGTAGGGACGTAACCGGTGCTGCACGGGTGAGGCTTGCAGCTATCGGACCACCGTAACGCGGCGCGATTCGGTGTGGCGCCCGGCGTTCACGCGGTAGAAGTACGTCCCGCTGGCAAGCTGGCCCGCGTCGATGGCTACCTCGTGCGCCCCGCGCTGCAGGCGGCGGTCGAGCCAGGTAGCCACGCGCTGACCGAGTGTGTTGTACACCTCGATGCGTACGCGTGTGGCTTCGGGCACCGTGACCGAGATCGTGCTCTGGCTTCGTACGGGATTCGGGGCAGGGCCTGCTACAGCAAAGCCCGTTGCAGCCTCAGGAGTCTCCACGCGTGCCCGGTACACAGCACGCGGCTCAAAGGTAAGCGTCTCGTGTGTCCCGTCAGTGAGCACGTTGCGTATGTCGTTAACGGATACAGCGTGGGCGTCTTCACCGGGGCGCTGCGTATAGATGGTGAGCGCATCGCCAGGTTGAGCGCTCGGCACATCGGCCACTGAGCTGGGGCCGCGCACAGGCACCACGAGAGCGCCATCGGCAACACGCCCGTGACCTACACGCTCGCCGTACTCGGTTTCGGCCCATACACGCGTATCGGCGGGCCACTCAGTGCCGGTAGCCACCAGTACAGCGGAAGACTCGTATCCGCCCGACTCGCCCGACGAGGTTTCAGACCGTGCCATAGCGTGCAGTTGCTGAGCGGCGCTTGCGTCTGCCGATGGGTACTCCAGGGTGCCATCGTCAACCACGTAGGCCATGTAGCCCTTGCCAGGCTCCAGTACATCGATCGTGTTGATGGGATCATCGGGGTCGGGCAGGTAGATGTCGCCCGACATGTCCTTCATGAAGATGAGATCGCTTCCCAGGCTGGCGGTGGCCTCCTCAACTCCGAGGGGGGCACTGGGCAGATACGGAATGAAGTTCCAGCCTTGCACAACCTCTACCGGGTCGCTGGCCGGGCGGGCCGTGCCCTCAACTGGCAGCTCCACTGCGCTCGTCACGTATACCTGATACGCTTCGTCAGGCATCCAGGTGTCGAGCACATCCAGGTTGTACGACGGACTAAACGGGCGGCCGCGGTCGTCTTTCACGAGGATAACCTCGTCGAGAATGGGGGCCAGCACCTCCTCCATCGGACGAGCGCTATCGATCATGCGCGTGGAGATGATATTCCATCCCGCATCTAACGACACGGTCTGCTCGGTTGGAGCCGACGGGGTGTCGTCGATTGGCGGGTTGTCTTGGTACGGCGCAATGTGCGCCATCCAGTCGCCTTCAGGCCAGGCGTCGTTCGCCCAGGTCGCCAGGTCGTACAGCACCTCGTAGGCCACACCGTATTCGCCGAAGTTCTGCAATGCTGTCCAGAAGTGGTCGGCGTAGGTAGTGCGGTCGTAGCGGTTCATGTACTGGGGTACGTGCGATTCGGGCTCAAGGCCGTACTGGTCGTCGGTGCGCCGAGCCCAGTCGTTCATGTCGGTGGCTGTGAGCCCGTCTGCGTAAGCGCTCATGATTACATTGAGCGCCTGTCGATACTCATCGTCAGGCATGTCGCGCAGTGGGCTGCCCCAGAAATGCGCCTTGTCAGCAATCGCGGGGGTTAGATGGCGCATGTACCAGCCGCGTGGTTCAGTGTCGGAATAGTCGTTGGGCACAGTATGAGCCACCTGCACCATTTTCATGTACGAGATCAGGTAGCGCCAATAGTGGGGCTCAGGCTCGTTCACTGCCGAAAGATGCTGGAAATGATATTTCCAGTCGACGGGCTTCAGTCCGGTGGTCAGCGCCGAGCCGGGGTTGAGTGTGATCTGATGCTGATACCAGGCGGTGTCGTGATACCGATCCATGATGCCTCCTCCAGAGCCCTTGCCCCCAATAATATGTGGAGCCATGTCGAACACCACGCGCGAGAAGCTCGTCCACTGCCGGGGCTCAGCCTCACTGCCGTAAAGCTCTTGCGCATGTTCTTCGTTATGATTGGGCTGGAAGACCTCGAACGTCTTGACCAAGCCCCACTTCACCGGCACCTGCCGTGCGATCTCATAGTCGTAGGGGGCAGGGGCGCTGTTCGGGGGAGCCCAGTCGTTCTTTAGGTTGCGCCATATCTGTTGCGAAGCACGCTCGGCGGAGTCCTCGACGCGCCAGGGGCGGTCTTCGTTGATAAGACCTGGCACCTCGTTTACGTACCAGTCCCATGCATCGCTGCTCTCGAACTCGTCGCCCCACACGTCGAGTGGATGAAACTCGGGAAGCCACTCGTTCCAGTCGGGCATCTGGACGCTGACGGGTGCTTCGCGCATGTTCAGCTGGCCGTCAATCGCGAAGGCATCGGGGATGACGCCGTTAGGGAAGACGTAGTCACGCATTTCTGAATCGCGCTCCAGCACCCATTCGGTACCGGCTCCCGCAGCCCAGTAGGTCTGGTCCATCGCGTCCATCGATTGGCCGCTGGTGCGGTGATCCGATTCGCTGCGCGAGGCAATGGAGGTGGGGCCGGGCTGATACGGGGGCTGCCACGGGCGGCCCGGCGGATCGATCGTTTGGCCGTCGGAAGTAGTGAGTTCGATTGAGCGGATGTAGGCGGCAATCTGTCGGCCCTCGGTCTCGCTCAGCCCGTGAAACTCGCTTCGCTGCTCAATGGCGTAGTTTGAGTACGCAAAGTACTGCAAGTCGTAGCCACCTTCTACGTGGCAGTCGTTGCACGAAGCGCGAATGGTAGGGCCGTTCCAGCCTTCCACAAGCAGGTCGCGCTGAGTCCAGAGTTCGCGCCCGGCTTCAATGTCTGACGCGTTGTCGAAGCCCTCGGGCGCCGTCCAACTGCCGGGATCGTCCCATGTCGTGGGTGTCCCTGCTGACAGGTTTGCGTCTCCTGCCGACTGCACCTCAAGTGCCAGGATCCGGTAGCCCATCGACGGGTCTCCGAGTCCGTTATCACCGATAGGGTAGTTCATGCGAAACTGCACCACGTTCGGGCCCTCCTGTACCGCCCCCAGGTCATCAAGCGGGATGCGGAAGCGCACGGTGTGCATTGGACCGTCGATACAGCGCATGCTGGATTCGGGTGACTCGCACTCAACCGTGCTGTTGTTGATGTTGAGCCAGTCGCCTCCGTTCAGCCGAATCGACGCCTTGTCTGTGTCGTATCCGCGTATGTCGGTGTGGTGGTACGGATAGCCAATGGAGTGCGCCCGCACGTACACATGCGAGGCGGCCTCTGCATCCGACACCTGAAGCGACACCGAACGCGTATAGCCATCGGGGCCCATCACTTCAATGGGGAAAACAAGCTCATCATTGGTATCCGAAGATACAATCGTGAGCTGAAAGGCCACGGCCAGAGCAAGGGTGCTCAGGCATAGCAATAATACCAATGCGTGAACAGCCGGACGCTTCCATAACGTCCGCAAGGCCGAGCGCAACTGCGATATGTACGAGGTTCCAGTCATAGCAACCGTTAAATATAAGCAGGTGGACATCCGCCGAGCAATCTTCCCGACGGCACCCACTATCTATTCAAGGGGCATACCACGTTGCGCCATTGGTGTAAATGGGGGAGCGTAATTCAGGGCCTCATGTATCCGGAAGCGCTTTGTATGTGTTTTGTGAATGAGAGGCATTGGTTCGTTTCATGTAGCGTATGGGTAGATGTGTCTATATGTAGATAGAAATAGAGGCAAGATGTATGTAGTGGCAGATTGTAAAATGTGCAATATTGTGCATATAGGATGCGAAAGCATTACCTTTATGTCCTATGCTGGTCCCATTCGTTATAGGTGTGCTGGGTCTGGCAGCGAGGGGCCTCGTAAGTGAGGGCTGTAATTTCAGTTTGTAAAATTTCTTTCTGAGCGTGCCGATCCGATTTGGTCTTGGCATTGAGCGTTGTTTTCGACCGAATACGTGCCACATTTTTACCCGTCGGGGAAAAGACGGAAAAATGAACCCCTAATATATCGCTCATTGCCTCGAACCCCTGATCGATGGGTCCGATGGTCATGGAGAGTGAGCGTGTCATCATGCAATCCGAGGAGGGCGTACGTGCCTCGTCGAACCATATATCGGCGCGTAGGCCCTGGCGCAGCCCCCTATGTTATGGGGGTAGTGGGTAGACGCTAAGTGATAAGGCTATCGCAGAATGTAGGTTTGTCTTATTCGAACCCCCTCTCCCTTCGGGTTTCTCCCCCTTTTCCAAGGGGGAGATGTCGATAGACAGAGGGGGTTGTCTGGCTCCGATGATGTCGGCCATATGACAATCACTTACCATTGAACCGCTACCGTTATGGGTATGTGTGCCTCTTGCGGGGCTATTGGCTATTCGTGAGATGTCTCCAGAGGTGCGTTCAGGTTGAAGCTTTTGCGTGAGTAGCACTGCAGAGCGACCTCTTGGGTAATGTCAAAAATCGTCTGTCGCTGCGATGGGGAGAGCGAGTCGCGTCGCATCTCAAAGATCTGCGCGCTGTCGCGGCTGAAGTCCTGAACGCGTCCTTGCTTGGCCTCGGGCGAGTTTCCGCCGTGCGTTTTGCGGTGTATCTTGCGCTCTACGTATGACGACCAGGGGAGGCCCAACGTGTCGTACAGTGCCCCAAATGTCTCCACCGGCGATGCGCACAGCTCCTCGTGTGTTACGACAGGCCATTCAAACGCATTGGCCCACTGCAGAAGCGTTCGATAGGTGAACAGCCAGTGGAAGCAGGCGTCGGTAAGTGAGGAGTGGTCGTAGCTGTTGTAATTTGCGAGGTCCTGCTCTGTCAGATAATCGCGGACAAAGGCATCCTGACTGAGCAATTTCTGCGTTTCGGGCCACCACGACACACGCTCAAAGCTGGCGACCAGAGACGCCGGGTGCCGAATAATCACAACGGGTTTGAACTGGTACGCGGTGTGCAGATGTCGCGCTACGAGCGGAGCCGTGGGGTCTTTAACAATACAGTGCCGATGCAGGTAGTTAGCTTTCGCCAGCCGTAAGAAAAACGGTCCGCGACTCCCTACGACTTTCTTAATGAGCTTCAGGTGCGACGGATCGTTCGGGTAGTAGGAGGTCTGAAGCGCAAAGTCGTACTGCTTGAGCCGCTCAAACTGCCGGTCGAGCATTTGCATCGTGTCCGTTTCCAGTGTCTCTGCGATGTACTGATACCGTTTCTCCATGCCAGGCATCCCACAGCGCACGTTGAATGGCTCGTGAATGTAATCAACGGAAAGCGGCGTGCTGAGAATGTCTGCGAGGAATGTCGTTCCGCTGCGGATGCTTCCCGTGACGAAGATCCAGTTCTTGATGTGGCGGGTGCCTACGTTGATCATTGAGATAGTCGTTTGTTTTAGGATGCGTACAGTATCCAACAGAGAAGAGAATCAGGAAGACGATGAGAGCGAGGCTGTCGGCATGACGCCGTACTGCTCCCAATCGACATGGAGCGCTTCGGCCCGCTCGCGCAGAGCGCGGTAGGCCGGATCTGCAATGGCAGCACGGAGCTCCGATTTCTTTTTGCGTCGCGCCGCTTCGGCGTCTGAGTTGAGCGTTGTTTTCGACCGGATACGGGCCACGTTCTCGTCTATCGGGCGGAATACCTCAAATGAGCACTCGAATCGCTCGTTGATCACCTCGAACACCTGATCGATGGGGCCCGTCGTCATGGGAAACGGACTGACGACCATACCGCCCAGGTAGGGCGTAAGCGTCTCGTAAAACCGGATGTAAGCGCGCAGGCCCTGCCCCAGTCCTACATACGGCCATCGACTTACGAGCGACACAACCGCATTCGACGGATCGCGGAGCGTAACCAGCACGGGTACGCCTTGATCTACGGCTTTGATGATCTGCGCAGGCGCGTGCAGGTGGTGCGCCAGACGCACGGGGCGCTCCTGGCACGACTTAAACGCTACGGTGGCAAAGCTATTGCCCGACCCCTGAAATCCGTCGATAACGAGTTCGGTGTCGGGTAGGACCTGGCACTCGCGCGGGTCAATGTGGCCGCGCATCTTCCATTGCGTCCACCACACCGTAGCCTGATGGATTGGTGCCAGCCAGGGTGTGGCGGCGCAGCGGGTGCGAATTTCGAACTTGGCCTGTAGAGCGCGCTCTTTCAACGTGGTAAGCATGGGGAATGCAGATTTGATTTGGTTAAGCTGAGAGCAGACTACGCGTTGACATAGGCATGTGGAGACACACGGCGCAGCGCCTCTTCAAACTGCGCATGCATGCGCTTCAAACCGTAGCGCGTGCGCACGTCGGCCGCGCCGGTGCGGGCGAGGGTCGCCGCCCAGTCCGGGTCGTCGAGCAGCGACTGACAGGCTGTAGCCAGCGCGGCTGCGTCGCCGGGGGGAACGAGGAGTCCGCTGTGCTGGGGACGAATAATTTCGGGCACCCCGCCTGCTTTGGTGGCCACCACGGGGCGCTTGGCCAGCAGGCCCTCGGCTACCACGCGCCCGAACGGCTCGGCGGCGGTGGAGGTGTGCACCACAATCGTGCAGGCGGCCATGAGTTCGGGGATGTCAGCGCGGTGCCCGGCAAAGTGCACGCGTCCGCGTAGGGCGGGATGCGCGGCCTGTGTGCGAAGCCGCGCGGCGTACGATTCGTCGCCGGGGAAGGCGGCTTCGCCTACGATGAGCGCGTGGGCCGTGGGCAGGTTGTGCAGGGCCTCCAGCAGTACGTGTTGCCCCTTCCACTCGGCCAGGCGGCTAAACACGCCCAGCACGGGCGCGTCGTGAGGCAAGTCGAGGGCGGCACGAAGAACTGTCGTATCCTTCTGGCAAGCACGGTCGAAAGGCGCAGCGTCGAGTCCGTTGGGAATCTCAATGATCGGCCCGGTACCGCCGCCATCGGCAAAGGCGCGGGCGGTGGCGCGGGAGTTTACGGCTACGAGGGTGGCGCTGGCATTGGCCACACGGGTAACAAGTTGGCGCTGCATCCAGCCGAAGTGCTCGGGCGTGAGCAGGTCGTGCACCATCCAGATGAGCGGCGTGCCGGTCCGTTGGGCAGCCCAGGCGGCGGGCAGCAGTGCCTTCTGGGAGTTAGCGAAGATCACATCGTGCGAGCGAGCCTGCTGGGCTACGTCGTGCGCGGTCCGGGCCAGTGCTGGGAGAGCCTGCAGCCCTTGCATCCAGGTGCCGCTCTTGCGCACGCGTTGCAGCGCCGCGCCCGATTCGAGTATGCGGTGGGGCAGACCGTGCGCCTCCAACTGCTCGGTGAAACGGCCCGATTCGAACGTCACAACAGTGCTCGTGTCCGCATACGGGCGAGCCAGATCCAGCAGAAACAACTCGGCCCCGCCGAGGGCACCACTGTGGTCAACAAAAAGGATGCGGGGAGCCATCTCGGTCACCAAAGGAAGGGCGTAGGCAGTCAAGTTGCGCATGCGATGTCGTAGACGCTGCGCGTAGCAGCAGCAATCTGCGGCCAGGCAAAGCGGTTGTGCGCGTAGGCTGCACAGGGGGCAGCATCTGGCACCGCGAGGCGTCCGTGCAAGGTCTGGCTGAGAGCCTCGTGCAGCGCCTCCGCCGACGTATCTGGCAACACGAGGCGAGGCGATAGGTCGCGCACCACCTCGGGCAGTCCGCCCACGGGCGTTACGAATACGGGCGTGCCACAAGCCAGCGACTCAACGGTCGTCAGGCCGAAGCCTTCCCACGCGGTGGTGGGCACCACGCTCAGCGTCGCGGCCTGATAGGCCAGCGGCAGGTCGGCGTCGGGCACAAAGCCGAGCAGGCGCACGTGGTCGTGCAGCCCGCGCTCGTCGATGGCGTGCTGAAGCGACTCTGCCAGGGGACCGGTACCGGCAATGCACACCAGCACATCGGGATGGGTGCGGCGCAGGCGGTCGGCGGCGTTGAGCAGTGTAAAGAGGCCCATCCGATGCGCCAGGCGGCGTACCGTAAGCACAATGGGCCGATCGGTGGGCCACCCCAGCGCGGCGCGTGCCGCGCGCGGCGAACCCGCATAGAAACGATCGGTGTCCACGCCGCCAGGAACGACGTGAACCCGATCGGAATCGACACCGTAGCGGCGCACCAGCACGGTACGAAATGCTTCGGAAAGCACGATGAAACGGTCCGCGCGTTGGTACACGTGGTGCTCCAGGGCATGCTTCAGACGAACGCGCAACGAGCGGTCGCCCTCGGTGTCGGACTCCAGGGCCCAAGGCCCGTGGAAGTGCATTACAAAGGGAAGGTCGGTGGTCGGCAGCGGCCAGCCGTACAGTGCAAAGTGGCACGCCAGCACGTCGTAATCGCCGCGCTGCACATCGGCGCCAATACGTGTGCGTGCTGCCCAGAGCCGGGCGGGGAGCGAATCGCTTCCGCGTGCAAAGGCGCGCACGTCGGTGGGACGCTTAGCATGGTTTGGTGCACCCGTAACCCAGGTGCGTGCGGACACGTTCGCCTCCGCAAAATGCGTGGTGAGACCATGCACCATGCGGTCGAGGCCGTTGCCAGGCGCCTCCGGAAACCAGTCCATGCCCACGGTGCACACGCGCAGCGGTGCAGGGGGAGCGGCAAGCGGGGCGCGCGAAGCAGAATGACGGCGTGTAGCTGTAGTCATAGGAGCACGGTCAGGCGTATCCAAACGAACGGCGATTTACGGTGGTGATGGTGCGCGCCAGCGAGCGGCTGGAGGGCGGCAGGTCACGTTTCCAGCGCTCATCCAGCTCAATGCCACGGTCTTCGTAGCGCATGGGGTTGCCCGCAATGGTAAACTGGCTGCCGTCGCGGAAGTCGGTCACCGCCTCGGGCACGTAGGGCAGGCCAATCATCTGGCAGGCCTGCTCGAACGTGTCGTGCGGCGTGGAGGCCAGGGTTTCGTACTGCATGAGCATGTAGTCATCGGCCGTTAGGTGATGCTCCGCAATCCGTCCAAACAGGTGGTTCTGAATAACCCACGCTGTAGACTGCCGCGCGGTGTAGTAGAGGCGCGGCACGGCGCTTGGCCAGCGCGGCGACTGCACCCACGGCTTCGTGACCGAGTATGCAAACCCGCACGGATGCTTCACCATGTGCACCACTTTGATGTTGAACCGCCCCGACCGTAGCAGCCAGAGCAGCCGGTACGGGTCTTTCGAGGCGTCCACGATCCACTCTGGGCGCGTGCCTGTGCGCTCCGTCACCAGATCGCGAAAGTACCGGAAGAGCGCCTCGTTGTTGGCACCGTACTGGTCGATTTGTGCCTGCACGCGGGGCGCGAGCGGACCCGGCGCAAAGTCGTTCCAGCGTTGCCAGCGCACGGTGCGCCCGCCGTCGTGATGCTCGCGAAAGTGATGCAGTTGCGGCCCCGGCTGGTGCAGCGGATCCACGCGCGCCTCCATCTCCTGCCAGAACGGGCATGTCTGCACGTAGTGGCCCGAGCCGCACGGGCGCACGCCGCCCATCATAATTTCGTGCGGCCACAGATGCACCTCGCCACACGTAGCCAGGTGCGGATGCGCGCCCAGCATCGACTCAAATAGCGTGGTGCCGCTGCGTCCAATGCTGGCCACATAAATCAGATTAATGCGATCGGTAGACATAAAAAACAGCAGTTAAACAATAGGTTAGGCGACGCCAAAGAGCTTCCGTCAAGAGACCTGCAACGGTTTATCTATGAGGGATGCATAGGCTGTGGCATGGTGGTTGGCAATCGCAGCCCACGAAAACTCCGATGCCCGAATCAGGCCTTGGTCGGCCATGTGCTGGCATCGCTCAGCGTCGCGAAGCAGTGCCGTGAGCGTGGAGGCAAACGCGCTGTCGCCAACCAGTGCGCCGTACGTGCCGCCATCGAGCACATAGTCGGCCCCTGGATTGGGCGACGCCACCACGGGCGTGCCGCTGGCCATCGCCTCGATGTAGGGCAAGCCGAATCCCTCATACACGCTTGGATACGCAAACACCCAGGCGCGCCGGTACCAGGCGGCGAGCGTGTCGTCGTCGGGGCGGTTGAGCACACGCACATTCGGATGCGCCCGGCAGGCGTCCGACACGGTATCCGACACCATGACGAGTTCGGCATCGGGCACTGCAGGAAGCACATGGTCGCAGAACTGCTCAAAGAGCCAGCTCCCGCGCTTGCGTCCGGTCCACGTGCCCACAAAGAGCAGCGTGGGGCGCTCGGCCTTGGGGCCGGGACGAAAGCGGTCGAGCGAGACGCCGTTCGGCATGCAGCGGTCGGCATGGTAGCGGGCCGCGCACGGCGGACTAATCGCCCACACCTGGTTCGCGCGCCGCGCCGCCACATGCTCCAGCGGGTAGACGGCCCACTGCGCCAGGCGGCGCTTGAGCGAGGTGGCGGTGCGGGCTTCGTCCAATGCTGAGCCGTGCATCGTGCGCACCGAGGGGGTGCCGCGGCGCATCCAGAACCAGTCATCGCCATGCAGATGCACCACGTCATACTCCGACAGCGAGATGCTATTTAGCAGTGCAGGCAGCACAAACCAGCGCGCCCATGAGCGGTCGGCGAGCCAGCGGTGGTTGGGGAACAGCTGGCGGTGCCGATAGGGCGCGTCGCTCGGTGCGGGAGTGAGGCTAAGCACCGTCACGTTAAGCCCTGCGTGCACGGTAAGCGCTGTGGCCAGGCGATGCACGACCGCCTCCACGCCGCCCACCTTGCGATGCGGCTCGGGCAATGTTGTATGGTAGAGTGCGATGTTCATCGGGAAGCAGACGTTTGAGAAGCAGAAGATGGAGCGGGTTCGAGGGAGGTGTTATGCTCCTCCTCGTCTGAATCGTGCTCGCTGTGATATTGACGCGATGTAACAGCAAACGCTATGCAGCTCCAAAACAGGCATCCTTTTGCGCCAACTACCTGCGGGCCCATAAGCATGAGCGCGAAGTACGCCAGCGCAATACCAGATACGAGAATCGCAAAGCGGTCTGACGGCGGGGTGTCGCGCAGCACAGTGATGAGTATGGTGATGAGCGCCCCCAGATACGCAAATCCGCCCACCCAGCCGAGCTGATAGATGATGGTTACAAAGTCGCTGTCGAAGGTGCGGGCTCCCATGCCCTGCCCGATCGGATTAAAGAGCAACTGGGTAAGCATGTAGCCATACATGTGCTGGCGCTCTTGCAAGCTGCCGTCCTCTTCCAGGTTGCTAAAGGTTTCCATGCGCGCCCCTGTGCGATCCCCGATGTCTCCAGAAAGCGCGAGAGGAATGGTGAGGCAGGCCACCAGCGCGAGCATGGCAAAAACGCGTCCACGGCTTGCGTTTTGCAGGCGAAGCAGGCTGTAAGAGAGCGCGAGAACCCATCCGCCCCAGGCGCCGCGTACCAGCGATAGAAGGAACGCCAAGTAGCCAGGAATGGCGGCAACGCGTCCGACAGGTCCTTTGCTGTCAAAGAGCAGGATGAGTCCTGCCATCATAATCATTGCGAAGGGGCCCGGTGAATCCAGCATACTGAAGACGCGAATACCGAGCGGTTCGGGCTTGCCAGCCGAAAGCATGCGAGAGCCCTCCATCCATAGAACGTCCCACGGCGGTGCCGCGAAGAACTGGTAGACGCCGTAGCTGCCAATAATGAGCACCCCCCATGTGAAGGCGGTACGGAATACGGAGCGCAAGCGGGGATACTGCCGCCAACGGGCCAGAATGAAAAGTGCCATGAGCAGCGGGCAGATCCAATCGAGCAGCACCGTGGTGGCGCGGAAGGGTTCGACTTTGGTCATCCCCACGAGGTAGCCGTATAGAACGGCCATAAAGCAGATGAGCAGCGGCACGCCCAACCGGCGCGTAAGCATGCGCCCATAGCGGGGAAGGTCGATTAGGATAACAAGCGTAGCGGCGTAGGGGGCCAGCAGCGAGAAGGCGCCACTTGGCGGTGTGAAAAAGCCCAGGTGGTAGTCGATGATGCGCCGCACGAACGGCGACAAAAACCAAAGCCACCAGATAAAGCCCAGGTAAAGGGCAGGACTGGAGATATAGAGCCAGGCCCCTACGACGACGCTTACGCCCATGTACGACAGGCTAAGCAGCCGGAGTGCAGACGGGTGCGCGCTCAGAAAGAGCATGCCGTACATCCCAAAGGCAATGAGGATGATGCCACCTGCTAAAAGAGGCGACCGTTTGGGGTCGCGAGCAATGTCGGCGAGGGTGCGAATCATGTGAGGGAGCGGGTGCGCGTGAACGGGGCCGCGTAGCGGTGCGGGGGCGGAACCATGGGAGCCACGGCAAGCGCCCGCTCGTACTGCGACGCAATGACCGGCCACTGAAAGTGGTCGAGGTAGAAGCTTTGGGCCCCGCGCCCCAGTCGATGCTGAAGCGCAGGCGTACTCACGATCTCAGTGAGGGCATGCCCAAAGGCGTCGGGGTTGTCGCGGGGTGTCATGGCAAAAGCAGATCCGGCAGCGTCGTGTAAGAGCGGATCGGTCTGGGGGCCGCTGGTGGTAAGCACGGGTAGTGCGTGCTGAAGCCCTGCCAGGAATGCGCCGCGCCGCGTAGATACGCCCTTGTGATAGGGAGCCAGATAGACATCCATAGCGCTAAGGTGGTGCGATACGCCAGCGGCGGGGAGCGCGCCGGTGCAGTGGAGGCGCACATCGGGGAAGGCTGTGCGGATACGGTCTACGCCGGGCCCAATGTACAGAAGCAAGGGGCGGTGGCCCCCGGCCTCGAGCTGCTGTATGCCGCGGCGAATGTGGTCGAAGAGCCGCGAGGGGTGGCCGCGCCCAAAGAGGCCAAGCACGCAGGCATCAGACGGAAGTCCGGTGCGGGCGCGTGCATCGGCTTTGGTAAGCGCGATGTGGGGCATGTTCGAGCCCACAGGGATGTGCGTGCACGTCGTATCCGGAAACCACGAGGCAAAGCGCTCCACCCACGGTTCAATCGCAAAAATGAGGTGGTCGGCCAGGCGTCCCAGCTTTTTGAACTGGTGGCGCTGCCAGAGCGACATCACAAACAGGCGAATAGAGTCGGGCGGCATGAACGGCTCATGCACGGTAACGGCAATGCGCAATTGGGGACAGCGGGCGCGTACATCGCTCAGGGCGGATACAAGGGCGGGCGCATAGCCGCGCGTGCCGTAGGCAAACGGATTGTACTGCACCACGAGCCAGTCGGGTGGGTCGTTGCAGATCTGATCGGCCCAGGTGGTCAACGCAGGTGCTGCAGGGAGTCCAGAGATGGTGTGGACGTCCACTTCAGAAGGGCCAGACGCGGGTGTTTGTCCGGTCCACACGCGCACATCGTGGCGGCCCGACAGGGTGTTGGCCAGATGCGCCGTATAGTCGCCGATGCCGTCAAGGGCCGGTGGGTATGCCGGAAAAAGCAGGTCGATACGCATGGGAGGCCAGGGCAAGTGATGGAGAGTGTGAACCGTGCATCCGCAATATCGGGATGTCGAATGGTTGACTCCCCCTACTAATGGCGCATGCCCCGTGCGCCATTCACGCAACCGACCGCCGAGGTCCGGCATACCGCCACACCGATTTCAGATGGGTTGGGGAGAGCAGATGCGGGAGCGTGTCCCACGACCATCCGCGCGAGGCCGGTTGCACCTGCAGGCACCACTCCACCGTGCGGTGAAACGTCACGTCGCGGGCGAACCAGTCGCACCACGTCTGGCGAGCGGCAGCGGCCATTGCGGGGGCCTCGGCACGGCGTTCGCGCAGCAGGTCGGGCAAGTGCGGCACATGGGCCTCGGGTATGCGGATGCTGCACGCCTCCCAGTCGGGGCCGACCGGCGGCACCCAGTCGTCGGCGATGATGACGGGTACGCGGCCCATGCGCAGCGTTTCAAAGAGGCGCATGCTGCTCGTGCCAATGCCACGCGGGCACAGCACAAACGTGCTCTCCTGGGCGACGGTGCGGTACTGCGTCTGCAGCGCCTCTCGTTTTGCAGCGGGCAGGGTGCCGTACGGCCAGAACGGATCGGTGTCGAAGAGAAATGCGTCGTCATCCCCCAACGCCATAATCGCTGAGCGGACCGGATGTGTGCTGGTTTTCCCAATGAACGAATACAGGTAGCGTCCAGATGCAGAAGCGGGGTCGTACTGCACATGGTCGTGGGCAAAGGCCTTCAGGTAGCCGCCCGTGCGGGTGCGCTCGGGGTGGTACTCGGCCTGGCGCAGCGAGGCATACACGCCGGGTAGCAACGGCAAGGGCTGGTCGTGGCGGCTGTGCAGCAGGCAGCGGTCGGTGTGATGCTGATACACCGGGTGCGAGCGCACCTCGTGGTAGTGCTGTACCGTGTGGCAGTTTTCCACAAACAGAATAAGGTCAGCGGCATCGGGCGTATCCACGACAGTGTGGATGCCAAACCGGTCGTGGGCAGCAGCCTCGCGCATCCGGTTGAGCTCGTCGAAGGGATACGGGCGGCCGGGATGCTCGCGATCGGCGCTGGAAAGCAGATGTACGTGAGCCATGGGTGTGCAAGTCAGAGTGACAGAAAGAGGGGGCGCAGGCTACAGGGGCGAGGCGGCCACCGGGGCCGGACGCCGCGCTGAGGCCTGGTCGTATAGCTGCTCGTAGGCCCGGGCGGTGTGGGGGGCTGAAAACGTGACCTCTGCGTGGTGTTGGGCGCGTTTGCCTGCATCAGCAAGCAGTTTGTAGTCGCTGAGCACCTTTTCCAGTGTGGAGGCAAGGGCTGCAGTGTCGTTCGGGGGCACGAGAGCCGAGGCGTTGGGAGCCACGTACTCGGGCAGCCCGCCCGCATCGCTGGCAACAACGAAGCGTCCGTGGGCGGCGGCATCGAGCGGGACGAGACCGGCGGGTTCGTTCCATACCGAGGGCACCACCACCAGCCAGGCCATGCTCAAGAGGCTGGTGAGGGCAGGTTCGTCGCACCAGCCGTGGAACACGACGCGGTCTTCCAGTCCCTGGGCGGCTACCTGGGCGTGTGCAGACTCCATGTGGTCATCGGTCCCGGTGCCGGCCACATGCAGTGTAACCTCCGTATCAAGCTGGGCCAGAGCATCCACCAGCCAGTGCAATCCTTTTTCAGGAGCAATGCGTCCAGCGTATAGGATGCTGGGTGTGTTTTCAGGAGGAGTGGTGTACGGCACCACATCGGGGGCAGGCGAAGGACACACCACAATGTTGCTGACGTTGCACCCCGCACGAGCCATCATCTGCTGCACGTACATGCTAACTGCAGCGGTAAGCACCGTCTCGGTCTGTTCGCGCTCGCGGCGGAGCCGCTTGAAGTGCCGCCACATTTTGCGCGGACGGCAGCTGCCGCATCGCTCTTGCACATGCATGCGCATACAGCCGATCGGGTGATAGGTACGATCGCACGGCGTGCCGGAGCGGCGCAGATAGCGCGTGCCCGAGGGGCAGCCGCCCTGGTGGCCGTGCATGGTGCGCAGCAGCGTTAGGTCGTCCGGCAGCGGTTCGGGCAAGGTGCGATGCGCATGCAGCACGTCGATGCGGAGCTGGCGCGCTGCTGCGTACAGCGTCTCGGGCGTTACAACCTGCATGCGGTCGGGAAGCGTGCGGTCGTCGGGCGGAGCGTGGCAGAGCCAGATCACATCGTGCCCGGTGTGCTCCTGAGCGGTAGTCAGGCGGTCGACATACGTGGCGATGCCGCCCGGGGCCCATAGATCGGAGACGTAGTGTGCAATACGCATGGGCTACACCTCCCAGCTAAGATCCGACGTGTAGCCCAGCTTCACAAGCAACTCCCCCCACTCATTTTTGAAGCGGGTAGCCAGCGCCGGGGTAAAGTGATTGCGCCAGTCGCCGGGTGTGCCCTTGCGGTAGTGACTGTGCACGTTCTCCTCTCCTTTCGTGCGCCCGCCCGCCAGGCGGTCGAAGCGGTGGGCTTCTAAGATGCGCTGTAATGTATCGGAGGGCAAAGTGGGGAGGCGGCGGCGTGGGATGGGCAAGAGGGGCCACGGGCCGGGCACCCGTGCGTGCCCTTTGTAATGAAGCCGGTTCATGCGAATCAGGGCCCGGTAGCCGGTCGAGTAGGTGGCTTCGGGGTCCAGCCACCCCAAAAACTGGGCAATGCGCGTAAATCCGGCATCTGGGCTTGCCGTCAGGTCTTCCATGTGAAGCTCCAAGACGTTCGGTTGGTTATAGTCCCACGCATCCATAGCAGCAAACACGTCGTGGCTAAACACCATCTCTGCAGCCAGGCCCTCTTCAAGCGAGAGCGTTTGCAGGAGCTTGCGATGCGGCTCCAGTTCGGGCCACTTGGTGGAGGGATGCGAGTGCTTGTGCGAAAAGTACGCCGACACCAGCACATCGCGTGGGTCGCGCACCACGTGAAAGCCGCGTGAGTGAGACAGCGTACGGGCCTCTCGAATGTCGGCGTTCGTGTAGATGAGCACATCAATGTCCTCGGCGCGCATCTTATCGGCCAGCGAGGCGTGGGGGGCTATGTGGCGCGGTAGGTGCACGATGGCATGGCGCCGCCCCAAGTGAAAGCTCATCTCGCGAAAGATGCGGGTAATCCACCCCGTAGCGCACTTATGATGTCCGTAGAAGGCCACCAGGGGCATGTCCGTGGCAGCAGGAAGCGAAAGCGCCGACACCGGCGCAGGGCGAGCAGAGGGAGTCATGAGCAGCAGAAACCGGATGAGCCAGGGTTGGGGGGAGCCGCCAGGGAGCCGCGTTGCCGCATCAGACGGACGAAGGGGAAGATAGCAAGCAGGCCGTGTGCAGCGTATCGCTTTTGGACGAGCCCGGCGTCACTTTTGGCGTAGGTGGATGTGTGGGGTGTGGTGAAGCAATCAGGAGTTCGCTGCAGAGAGCGAGAGCCGCTGCCGCCACCGTTGCATCATCTCGCGTAGCGAGGTGCCCGGTTCGTGCCGCACGACGTACGGGCGGTACCCGCGGTGCCGCCATACGTCCATGTGCCAGTATGCCGTCTTGGCGTATTGGATCAGGCGGGCCGAGAGCGGGCGTGGGGGCGCTGTGGGATGATAGCTAAAGCGATCTATCTCCTCGGCACAGATTGACTCAATCCAGCCGATTTCGATGGGCGAAAGGTCGGTTTTCCAGCGCTCGGCGGGCGCTGTGGAAATGGGACGCGTTGCGGCAGCGTTGAATGATGACGCGGCTTCCGTCTTCATGTACCGCTCCGCGTCGGTGTGAAAGCGGAGCATGTCCGGGTCATAGGCCTCGCCCAGGAACGTGCATAATGTGCGGGCCACCTGCTCTGGCGTGTAGACCAGGTCTTCGTAGCGAATGGTGATGCGCTGCTTCGCAGGAACCACTTGCGTAAGCAGCCGATGCCCGACGGTCCAGCTTTTTCGGCGGTTGAGTGCGTTCAAGACTACGTCGTTTGGAAAGAACGACACGCCCTGCATCGACGCCACGCCGGCTCGCGGATCGCGCTGCACGTAGATGAACTGCGCATCCGGAAACATCCCGATGAGCAAGTCTACATAGAACAAGTTACCAGGTGTTTTCTCGCCCCAGCGGGCTTTGCCCTCGGCAGCCGCCCACGCGCCCAATAGCTCGGCATAGGGAGTCCGATACGTAGGATTTGGAGCCGCAAGCAAACGCGGACGCACCGCCGCAGCGTCCAGGCCGGGCAATAGCGGCAGGTAGCGGTCCAGCACGCGGTCTACGAACTGGGCGTAGTCCTCAGCATCCCACACGGGTTCGTCCCAGGAGTGCCAGTACGGACGTATCTTGAAGTAATTCAGCTCTTCAGGAATGGCGATACGGGGGTGCGCATTCAGCATGAGACGCGCGAGTGTAGTGCCAGAGCGGTTGGCGCCGACCACAAAAATAGGGGACGTGGGGGGCGTGTCCATAACAGCAACCAAAAAACAAAATGGCAAAATTAGGCTGCGACGGGCGCAGTGCAGGCCTCGCGAGGTGAGGAAGGCAGCGCGGAAGCCGTAGAGACGGCAAGCTTCGGCACTACCTGTTCCAGCACGGCAGAAAACGCCTCGGCCCGGCGGGAGCTTTGCAGCAGCGTGCGCAGGTGCGAGCGGTCGAATGTCGAGGGCGTTCCGGCAAGTGCAGCGTCTACAAGCGGCTCCAGATGCGCAGCCATCTGTTCGACATCGCTGGGGCGGCTCAAGAATACGCCCGGTTTATTGACCAGATAGTCGTGGTTTTCGCCAGGGGGCACCGCTGCCAAAATGGGGCGCTGGGTCGTCAGGTATTCGTACGTCTTTGCAGAGATGCGTCCGCCGGGGCTGCCATCGGGGCGGTCGGGTAGTGTGAGGAAGAGCACGTCGGCCTCGTGCATGAGACGAAGCACATCGCTGTGAGGCTGCGGGTCGTGCACCTGCACGATGGAGTCCAGGTCGTACTTATGCAAGACGCGGCGCACCACGTCGTCGGGAAACGTGTTGCCGTATACCTGCACCTGCACGCGTCCGGCCCATTCCGGATGAGCGGCTACGAGGCGCTGCACGGCCTGGCCCACATAGACCGGCGTGTGGGTACGAGGGTCAAGCGGAGCCGTAGTGTATGTGCCCCAGTGGTTCCACCAGTGCAGGGCCGCGCGTCCCCAGGTTTTCCAGGTGGATGCAGAGGCGTCGTCGGCGTCGCGATGCATATGCCAACCAGACAGGCCGCCGGTGTATACGATTTGAACCGGCGCATCGGAGGAGCGCGCTGCGGGCTTGGGTGCATCACGCAGGCGCACGCCGCGCCGAATCAGGCAGAGTTTGTTTTGGTGAGCCTTTGGCAGGCGCCGGCGCACTCGCTCCATGTTGCGCTTTGATACGTACACCACCGCATCAGCGGTTTGCACGAGCCAGTCTTCCATCGCCGCATTGGCCCACGCGTGTAGCCGCGACGGATACATGGCGTTAACATCGGGACAGGTGGGAGAGTCGTTCAGGTTGATGATGAGCGGCAGGCCCGTCAACTGTTTAAGCAGAGCCGCCACGATGGCGCCCGAGTACGGCATCGCAAATGCGACAATGGCATCAGGACGCTCCTCTTGCACCAGGCGATACGCCGTGTACAGTGCAGGAAGGATCCACAGCACAAACGAGTCGGGCCAGAGCAGCAGGTCGCTGATCTTCTGGAGGCGCAGACGACGCATCCACCGCGTAAAGCGGGCTGCGTTGCGCTCAGGCACGTGGTGGACCTCCACGCCACGAAGGGCCGCCTGTGGAGCAGCCGTTACGGCACGCACGCGGTGCGTCTGTGCCAGGTGCTTCAGAAAATAGTCCACCCGAATTGCCAGCGGATACGTCTGCGGGGGGAAGCGGTACGATATAGCGAGCACGTTGCCCATGGGCTGGTACATCAGAAAAAGTGCAACAGAAAACGGAGAGACGGCGCAGTGAGGCGCCGGGGGATCACGCCTCAGGGGCTTGCTGGCGAGCCCAGGGCACGTTGTAGTGCATTAGGTGGACGCGCGCGCGGCGGTGCTGCCAGCGCTTTAGGACGCAGTACGCCATATCGGGCAGACGGCGCAGGCGCTCGGTCCACGACAGCGGGGCGGTCTGGCGCTCGTAGCTAAAGATGGGAAGCCAGGGGCCGCAGATGTGCTCCACAGTTGCAATATCGGCCGGGGCCATCTCCTCGGTCCAGCGTGCTTTCGTGGCTGTATTCACCGGACGCGTCACGGTCTGCGCGCCGCCCAGCGTTTCAAACACCGGGTGCATGTACTGATGCGAGTTCTCGTGGAACGAGAGCATAGACGAATGGAACGGCACATCGAGGAAGGCGCAAAGATGCTGCAGCACGAAGTCAGGGTTGGAAGTCAGGTCCTCAAACCGAATCGTAATCCGCTGATGGGCAGGAACCGTTGCCTCCAGCACCGTCGCGCCTTGTTGCATGAATGCACGCCAGTTCGTGGCATTGATGACGGTGTTAGGGACACAGCGTTTAAATCCATTCATGGAATGTACCGCTGCACGTGGATCGCGCACCAGGTGGATAAACCGCGCCTCGGGAAACATGTCGTGCAGCTCAGGCACAAAGAAAAAGTTGTACGGCGTCTTCTCTCCCCAGATCGGTTTGCCTTGTGCAGCCGCCCAGTGGTCAAGCGCCACGGCGTAGGGCGTTCGGATGGTGTGCGCAGGATGCATAAGAATGGCGCGGCGTAGCGCAGTGCGATCCACCCCGGTAAGCACGGGCTCATTCTGATCCAAAAAGCGGTCAACGAGGTCCACATACTGATCGGTACCCAGCGGTGCATTCCAGGGAGTCGGAAGCGTCCCCAAGAGCGAGAAGTACGACAGCTCGTCAGGGATGGCGATGGACGGATGCGCGTTAAGCATCAGGCGGAACATGGTCGTGCCTGAGCGGCTGGCGCCAACGATAAAAATGGGGGCAGAGGCGGTATTAGAGTGCGACATGGCAAAATATCGGTCGGAATGTGGGGGGCAAGACGTCGGGGTTAAGAACCTGTTTGGGTTTTGGTTTGCAGGCGAGAGCGAGCAGCAATGCGGCGAAAATTGAACCACGATGGAGGTTCGTAGCCGGGGCTACGGGCCGAGATCGGGGGCAATTTGCAGCCCATTGAAGCCGCTCGCAGCGCCCTGACCGTAGGGAAGAAGTACTCTTGGGGTGCCCAAAGTAAAAAATCACAACAGGTTCTAAGACGCGTTGACGGGAGAACGCTGCAGCTTATGGTAGGACCAGAGTGCGCCCTCCTGGGCAATCAACTCGTAGTACGGCCCTTGCTCGACCACGCGTCCGTTCTCCAGCACAACGACCCAGTCGGCATGCTCGATGGTGGAGAGGCGGTGCGCAATCGCAATGACGGTGCGACCCTCCATGAGACGCATCAGCGACTCTTGCACCGCCTGTTCCGAGATGCTGTCAAGTGAGCTGGTAGCCTCGTCCAGAATCAAGATTTCGGGGTCTTTAAGCAGGGCTCGTGCAATCGCAAGCCGCTGCCGCTGTCCGCCCGATAAACGGATGCCTTGGTCCCCAAGCGACGTGTCGAAGCCGTGCGTCATCTCTTCGATAAAGCCCAGTGCGTTGGCCTGCTCGGCTGCCTTAACGATTTCGTCCATACTGGCGTCGGGGCGTCCGTAGGCGATGTTAGCCCGCGCGCTATCATTGAAGATGAACGTTGATTGGCTGACAATGGCAATGCGATCTCGCAGCGAGTGTACATCGAATTCGCGGAGGTCCGTGCCGTCGTAGAGCACGCGTCCGTCTGTCGGGTCGTGGAAGCGCGGAACGAGATCGGCCAGAGTCGACTTTCCTGCGCCGCTGCCCCCTACAAATGCGGTGGTGGCACCTTGCTTGATGGTAATGGATACATCGTGCAGCACCTTCGGGCCGGTGGTGTACTGGAAATCCACATGCTCCAGGCGGATCTCCTTCTGAAGAGGTGGCGCTTTGCGTGAGCCGTTGGACAGATAGGGTTTATCTTCGTCGCGGAGCAGTTCTGCCACGTTGGCAAGCCCGGCGCGATTCTGGGCCCAGTCGCCCCGAATGTTGTTCAGGTTGAGCATGGTTGGCATCATGCGAAGCAGCGCAAACAGGAACGCGAGCAAGAAGGCCAGGTCGAGGGCGCCTTCGAGCACCAGAAACTGCACCGATACCACAATGAGCACAATCAGCCCTGTGGTTACCAGGCCTTGTGTAAGCGGCTTGATGAGTGATTGCCGCTTGTTCGTAGCAATAACCGCATCTGCAAAGTCGCGGGTGGCGTGCTCCAGGCGGTCGCGTTCGTCCTGTTGCCGGTTGAATGCGACAACCGTTTTAATTCCCTGAATGAACTCGGTTAGCGTGCTGGTGAAGTCGGCACTGGTTTCGGTGATGTTTTCGCCGTGGGTACGCACGCGTCGGATGAGGAACGTGAGCGCGTATGACAGCACGCCAAAGAACACCAGCACCATCAGCGAGAGCTCCCACGAAATCCAGACCATGAGGCTCAGGTACACGAGCAGCATCGTCGTTTCGTTGACAAGTGTAAACAGGGCCCCCAGAGTGCTGGCCGAGCGCGTAATCTCGTTCATAAGACTGTTCAGCAGGTCGCCGCCACGCTTGCCGCTGTAGAACGAGAGCGAAACCGACTGCAGCTGGTCAATGATGCGCATGCGCAAATCCTCGACGATACGCACGCGGCTAATGGTAGCCAGCACGGCTGCTGCGTAGCCGAGCACGCTGCGGAGCAAGGTGGCCAGCAGAATCAATCCGCAAATAATGTAGAGCTGTCGTACCACGCTCTGCGTTGAGCCCAGCAGCATATTGTCGATCCAGGCAATGCCTATACCAGCGGATCCGGGATCGTCGAGCGTTTGCAGAAACGGAATAAGCAAACCGATGCTAAGCCCCTCAAAGATCGAGGCCAAGAGTGCACAGGCCGATGTAAGAGCAATGAGCCCGGCATAACGGCGAAAGCTGGGGGCGAGAATGCGCAGGTCGCTTTGCGTGGGCTGCGTTGTATCGGAAGGGGGCATGTGGGTGACAGGTAACTCAAAAAATGGGGAGCGTCGGGGCATGCAACCCTGACATCACTTCGACCTAATCATAGGGGCGAGCGCCCGCGAATGAGTGGGTCTTTATGCTGATCGATAGGGGATTCGATACGCATTGCAGATGCGCTTTTGGATGACAAGGCCGCAGCATTTGGAGGAGGAACCGACGGCACTGCGGAACCTGGACGTTGGGGCGGCAAGTTAGGGCATCCGCCGTGCTCCTTCTGATGCTGTGCTTAGCGCTTTATGACCGTAACTCCGACTGCCATTCCTGCTGTTCGATGCATCGAGACGACCCGCTACCCCGATGAACGTGGCTTTTTTCGGGAGGTGTGGCGCGCCTCGCGGTACCAAGAGGCGGACATCGCCGGGCCGTTCGTACAAGACAACGTGTCGCGCTCGCGGCCCGGCGTGGTGCGCGGGCTGCACTACCAGCATCCGCACGGGCAGGGGAAGCTGATCGACGTGTGGGCGGGACGCATCTACGACATCGCTGTCGACATTCGGCAGGGCAGTCCCACCTTCGGGGAGCATGTCGCAGTTCAGTTGGATGCCGAGGCCGGGCGCCAGCTCTACATTCCGCCCGGTTTTGCGCATGGATTTGCCGTGGTGGGGGCCACCGATGCGCTCGTGGCCTACAAGTGTACTGACGAGTACGCCCCCGACTGCGAGCACACCATCCGGTGGAACGACCCTGCGCTTGGCATCGACTGGCCCGTCGACACGCCCGTCCTGTCGGCCTCCGACCGCGACGCACCGCGGCTTGCCGATCTTGCTGAGGCCGCGCTGCCTGTGTTTAACACATGACACTGAGCAGCACCCGGAACGGGGGCGGCCCAGCGAATCCTACTGAGGACCAAGCTGCTCCTACGACCCGGGTTCAACGACGAGCGCCTCTACCACATACATGCCGTTGCGCTGGTAGCGGAGCGTGTCGCGCAGGTGCGGGGCCGAGGTGTCGAGCTGAATGCTGAGGGTGCTGTTTTCGGGGGTGAACAGGCGCTTGTCGTCCTGCGTCCACACGCACAGCGCAATCGGGTCGCCGGGGTGGAGGCCCGCGTGGCTGTCGCGGAAGAGCCCGGCCTCCCACACCGTAAGCGCCTCGCTGCCGGTGCCCGACCACGTAAGGTGCCCCACGCACCGCCCGTTGGCATCAACTGCTGCAATTTCGTCGCCGGGGGCGAGGTTGCGGCCATTGATGGAGATTTGGGCGCTGGCGGGAATGATGACGGTGGCGTTGCCGCTGGTGGCGTCCAGACACGCCTCAAAGGGCGACTGTGCGGGTGCAGACCGGCTGCTTACAGTTAGGAGCAGCAGGGTCAATACACCGAGAGACAGAGCACGCACCCAGAGCCGAACCATGGAAGGCGTGGATATTGAACGGGAGAAGACAAACATAAGCATCCACAAGAATAACGGAAACGAGCAGGGCAACGTATTGCGAACTGGCACATTCTGCTGTCAGGGTTTGGCGCAGCATGCATGTAGGGCGTGTGCAAACAACGGGCAAACAAACGAGGGTGTGGCTCGTCCAATCGCACGGTTGTTTTCTACTGATGCCCCGTACCGCCCATGTCTGATGCTGACTCGTTTTCGCCGCCCTTGCGCGCTGCTGCTGAAACCGATGGGTGGGCGGTCGTCGAAAAGCCGGCGGAATTGCTCTCGCAGCCCGACGCCACCGGCAAGCCCAACGTGTTCGACGTGCTGAAGCACCAGTGGCGGCGGGCGTCGGAGCCGGACCCGTTTGTGGGACTGGTGCACCGCCTGGACCGGCCCACCTCGGGCTTGCTTATTGTAGCCAAGCATTCCGATGCGGCCCGCCAACTCACCGAACAGGTGCAAAACCGCACCATCGACAAGCACTACCTGGCGCTCGTTGAGGGCACGATGCAGGGCGTGGGCACGATGCAAGATGCGATTGCCAAGACCGCCACCGGACCGCAGATCGTGTCGCCCGACCATCCCGAGGCTAAGGCGGCGCAGCTGCAGTATCAGGCGCTCCTCACCGACGACGACCGCACGCTTGTACACGTTCAGTTGGACACCGGGCGCTCGCATCAGATTCGGTTGCAGTGTGCCCAGCGCGGGCATCCGGTGGTGCACGACGGACGCTACGGGGCCTCGGTCAAGGTGCGCCGCCCCGGTATTGCGCTGCATCACTACGGACTGCGGTTTGAGGATCCGGCGTCGGGCCGCTTGCGCACGGTGACGATGCCGGTGCCCGACCTGTGGACGACCTGGGCGACTCCTGCGCACATGGAGCGAGCGCGCCAGGTGGTGCAGCAGTTTGCGGGCGCGTAGCACGCATTCACTCAGGCAAGCATCGGGTGGGATGCTTCCAGGCCAAAGTGTTCAGTCTGTTCGGCCCACAGCCGGTCAACGAGTCGGCCTTTGGGCAGCACCACATCATCGAACGTAAGCGCTTGATCTTGCGGCACATCGCGGGTAAGCACTGCGCCCTTCGAGAGCCCAAACGGCAGCAGACTGTCGCGGTAGGTTACGTCTGCGTTGTCGATCCAGCCGTAGGTGCAGAAGCCGCCGAGTCCGTCGAGCGTTTCGCCGCTGTGCAGGTCGCGCTTGGCCAGGGTGAGGACGTGGCATACGGGCGGGCCGAGCGGTGCTACGGTCGCATCTCCAAAGCAGACGGCACGGGCCACGGTGAGCGGCACCTCCAGGTGCGGCAAGTGGTACGGCGTGTAGAACACGTAGAACGGGCCGTCGCCCATCTTCAGCACCGACGTGTAGCGCTGTTTGATGGGATGGTCGTTGTATGCAATTACAAATACGCCCGGACCGGGCTCTGCGCCAATCACGTAGTCGTTGAGTCCCGTATCCAGCAGTTCGTCTTTGGGATACAGATCGACGGCCTCGGTGACATGCGCGCAGCGGGGACCGTACATGCCGCGCTGTCCGACGGGGAAGCCCGTTGCATTAGCCGCTACGGTGTTCTCCATCGATATTTTGGTGCCGTCGGCGAATGAGGTGACCATGTGCGGCGTTTGCCCGTGCTGATCGGCCCAGGCTTGCTGGGTTTTGGGCGTGCGGTAGTGGTCGAGCAGGCCCTTTACGTTGCCCACGAGCACGGGCCGGTAGCCGATGGTCGCCACGAAGCGATGCAGGTTCATCATGCTACCGGGCTGGTCGCCGTCAATGTCGGTGAAGACGACCCCAGCGCGGTCGGCATACACCTTGAGGATGGGGCCGAGCGTGGCATCCAACTCAGCATTCGATAGGATCAGGTGCTTGCCGTGCTCAAGGGCCGACAGGGCCACCTGCGCGCCAAACTCGAAGGTGCCGGTGGCCTCGATAATGGCATCGATGCACGCAGCGCGGCAGAGCAGATCTGCATCGTCGGTAATCGCGAAGCGGTCGGTAGCAATGGCCTGTTCGAGCTCCGATACCGTGCCCACCTGCTTTACGTCGTGAATGTCGGCCTGGGTGTAGGCCTGACGGGCCCGCGCAAGCGTGCGGTTCGAGACGGCAACGAGGCGCATGCCTGTCATAGCCGTCAGGATCTGAAGGGCCACGCCACGGCCCTGGTATCCAGCCCCTACAAGGGCTACGCGAATCGGATTGTTGGCGTCAGCGCGTTGTTCGAGCGCGGTGTCAACGAGAATCATAGTCTGTTCGTAGGGGTGGTGAGAGGACAGAGCGGCCAGGCGCGATCTTTGTCGGAAACAACGCGAATGGGTGCGGGCCAGTCGATCGCGAGAGCCGGATCGTCGTATCGCAGCCCGCGCTCAGCCCTGGGCGTGTAGCGGGCGGTTACGGGATACAGTACTTCGGTATCGCTGGTAAGGGTAAGGAAGCCATGTGCACAGCCTTCAGGTACGTACGCCAGGCGACGGTTTTCGGCGCTACATTCTGTGCCCACCCACTGCCGGTACGTAGGTGAATCGGGACGGAGATCGACCATTACATCGAAGATGGCACCGCGGGTGCAGCGTATCATCTTGGCTTCGGCATGCGGCGGGGCCTGGTAGTGCAGTCCGCGCAGCGTGCCTGCCTCGGCACTGTAGCTAATGTTCACCTGCACGATGTCCATGCCCAGTCCGTGTGCGGCGAGTTCGTCTACGCAGAGCATGCGGGCAAAGAAGCCGCGGTCGTCCCCGTGTGGTTCGGGGTCAATGAGGTACGCACCGGTCAGGGCGGTTTCGGTAAAGCGCATGGGCCGTTTCTCGCTATCTATACACTGAGTGACGACGGAATCGACCGTTCAACGGGCTGGCGCCAGAAGAACTGCTCGTCGAGCTGGCCGGTGCTGAGCAGATACTGGAGCTGCTTCAGCCGTGTAAAGGCGCGAAAGCGGAAGACGTCGGGGGTTAGGTCGATTGTCTGGTAGAGTCCAACCAACTGACGGGCTCCATCAGCGAGGGTAAACTGCGGCTCAAACCCGGGGAGCTGGGTCGCAATTTTGTCGAACGACACGCGGTAGCTGCGGTCATCGCCATCGCTGCAGCCGGTAGACACGCGGCACTGCGGCAGGGTCTGCGCCACGATATCGACAATGTCTCGCACCTGGTAGTTTTCAGTTGAGGCGCCGACGTTGAACACCTCGTTGTGGATTGCATCGTGGGGGGCCTCCAGCGTGCAGGCAATAGCCTGGCAAATGTCGTCTACGTGCACGAGCGGACGCCACGGGGTGCCGTCGCTCTGCATGTCAATGACGCCGGTGGTGTAAGCCACGCCGCTCAGGTTGTTGAGCACGATGTCGAAGCGCTGGCGGGGCGAGGGGCCGTACGCGGTCGCATTGCGCAAGAACGTCGGCGAAAATGTGTCGTCGGCCAGCGCCCCCACGTCGTTCTCGACCAACACTTTGCAGCGCGCATAGGCCGTGAGGGGATGCACCGGCGAGTCTTCCGTTTTGAACAGTTCGCCATTCGGCAGGCCGTACACGCTACACGACGAGGTGTACACAAAGCGCTCTACGCCCGCGGCCTTCGCCAGGCGCGCCAGACGCACGGTGCCGCCGTGATTGATGGCGTAGGTGTTGGCCTCGTTGTGCTGCCCAAGCGGGTCGTTCGAGAGCTCCGCCAGGTGGCACACGGCATCGACGCCAACCAGGTCATCGGGCGTGATGGAGCGGATGTCTTTCCAGTGCTGGCGTACGCCGGTGGGCCAGTCCGATTCGAAAAGCGTTCCGCTGGCATAGTAGCCCGTGTCGAGTCCGATTACAGTGTATCCGCGTTTGTGCAGGCGTTGTACGAGTGGATACCCGATGTAGCCTTGGCTTCCAGTAACAAGAACCGTCATGATAGCATGAAGTGATAGTGAGAGAAAACGAGGCGATGACGCATCCAACCGTGTCTAAAACAGCGAGTAGCGCGTGCGGAGTCCCATCACGCGGGGGGGCGGGGAGGCACGCTGCATTCCTGTGCGAGCCAGGGCCATGTAGAAGACTTCTTTAAGGCAGTGCCGGGCGTGGGGGGCTACATAACGGCGCATAAACACAGCCAGACACCGGCAGCGCTGGACACGTGTGAGCGGGGCCCGCCAGATGGCGCGATACAACTCATAGAGCCACCGCCATTCGAGCCAGTGAAGCGTCTGCTGTTGACGGGGATCAAACCACTTCCAGATCGCTGCAATCTGCATGTCGTTTGAGCGGGTGGAGTTGGCGTCGTGAAGGCGACTTACAAACAGCGGCTCGGGGATCTGGTAGATGGGGCCCCATAGCGCCAATTCGCCAATGAGGATGAGGTCAGCCGACGGAAAATTGCCATGTTGCATAGTGGCGCGCAGCAGGTTGGTGCGCATCAGTCCGAAGAGTGGGCCGCTGTCGCCGCCCCAGCAGTAGGCATCCAAGAAGCCTGCAAAACGCGTGGCGGGGTCGGGGTCAACCAGGTGCACATCGTGAATCCAGTTTGGGGATTCGCGGGGCATGCTATCTTCATTGATGACCTGCGTGCCGGTGTAGACGACCGACGCTGCTGGATGGGCGTCCAGCATGTCCACGCACGCCTCCAGGCACGTAGGTTGTAAGAGGTCGTCGTGGCACGTCCACCGAAAGTAGGGGGCTCGCGCAGCGGCCAGGGTGCTGTTGTAGTTGCGAGCCGCTCCTAAATTTTCGGGATGCCGAATGTATCGGACCCGTGCATCACGATCGGCAGCAGACTTGCAGATAGCTTCGGTGGCATCGGTCGAAGCGTTGTCGCAGATGATGAACTCGAAATCTGTAAATGTTTGATTGAGCACCGATTGAATGGCGGCCTCCAGGTACTCGGCTCCGTTGTATACGGGCAGCCCAATGCTAACACGTGGTACTGAAGAAGCTGAAGGAGCAGGCGAAGAAAAGGCAGACATAGCGTATCACCAGACACGAAATCAGCAGGAGGAACGCTTTAAGTGTAGAAAGGCAAGAGACCTCCTGTTATCATGCTGTGGTGGAGATGGGGACGACTTTTGGCGCATGCAGGCCGAGGGAAATTGCTGATACCCTGTAGATATTCGAAAGTAGCTATTCTGTGCTGCCTGTGTGACGAGGCCGTAGATTGGTGAAGGCGAAGGGCAAGTCAGACACTGCCTTTTAATCCGTTATTGTAAGAATCGATCTAAATGTCCGTAACGAATGCATAACACCGAAGTGAGCAGTGGACAGTGTCGAGTGCAGTGCCTATGCTACAGGGGCACTATTGGCAGCTAACAACCGCCCAGTGCCATCAAATTCCTTCACAACAGATGAGGTAGTTCTTTTGGCCCAAGATGACCTGCGACGTGAACTCGGGTTCTGGGATGCACTGACCATTGGCGCGGGTACGATGATCGGGGCCGGTATTTTCCTGCTTGCTGGAGTCGCGCTGGAGCTTACCGGACCGGCGGCTATCTTCTCGTATCTGGCTGCTGGACTGGTGTGTATGATTACCGCGGCCAGTGCGGCGGAGCTTGCGACCGGCATGCCTACCTCGGGCGGCGACTACTTCTTTGTGTCGCGCTCGCTGGGACCGGCGATGGGAGCAATTTCGGGGGTCGGCATCTGGCTCAGCCTTACCTTTGCCATTGCGTTCTACCTGTTTGGGTTGGGGGAGTATCTGTCTCAGTTTGCCCCTATCACGCCGTTCTGGGGCGCTTTTATAGGGGGTATTCTGCTCACGGCCCTGAACGCATACGGGGCTAAAGAATCCGGTCAGACGCAAGTGATTGTGGTGCTTATGCTCATGGCCATTCTGGGCGGGTTCTGCGTGATTGGGTTATTCTATATTGATCCGAACAATTTTGAGCCCTTCTTCCCGTTCGGAACGGCACCGGTGGCCTCTACGACGGCGCTGGTGTTTGTATCGTTCTTGGGATTTGTCAAGATTGCCGCGGTGGCCGAAGAGATCAAGAACCCGTCGAAGAACCTGCCGCGGGCGCTCATTGGCTCGGTCGCGCTGGTGACGGTGCTCTACGTGGTCATCCTGCTGATCATCGGCGGCATCTTTACGCAAGAAACCATCGGCGAGGTGCGCGATCCACTCACGCAGGCCGCACGCCTGATGCTGGGTCCGGTGGGCGCAGGGATCATCATCTTTGCGGGGCTCCTGGCTACGGTGTCGTCGGCCAATGCCAGCATTCTGGCGTCGTCGCGCATCAATCTGGCCATGGCTCGCGACCGCATGGTACCGAACTGGCTAAGCGCCATCCACAACACGTTCATGACGCCGTATCGGGCTATCATCTTGACCGGTGTGCTGGCCCTTGCGTTTTTGCTGCTGGAGAGCCTGGAGGATCTGGCCAAAATCGCCAGTGTGCTCCAGCTGTACAGCTATGCGGCCCTGAACATTGGATGCATCACGCTGCGGGTGGCTAAGCCCGAATGGTACGAGCCGTCGTATCGTACGCCGCTCTTCCCGTTTGCACAGGTATTTGCCGCTATTGCGTGCGTTGGTATTATCATCTACTCCGGTCCGTTTGCCCAGATTGCCGTGGTGGTGCTCATCGTAGTCAGCCTGGCGTGGTATGCCGTGTGGGGGCGCAGCCGCGTGGAGATCGATCATGCACTTCCCGAGTTCCAGGCCGAGTGGCAGACCCACGGCTGGAGTGTGTTTATGCAGGCTCCTGCGCCGGTGCTCAATGGCAGTGGTCTCGCCGAAGCCGTACTGCCGGGCGAGCGGGCTATCAATGCCGAAGAGCCGCGCCGAATTGCAGTGGCACTGGCCAACCCCAACACCGAGCGGGATCTGTTGCAACTGGGACGTTACTTGGCAACCGGCACAGACGAGGGCGGACACGTCACCGGCATCCACCTGGTACGCGTGCCGCTGCAAACCCCACTTACCGAGGCGCGCGCGCAGTTCGCCCAGCGTCCCTCTATAGCGAAGACGATTGCATCCCTCGCTCAGAAGTCTGATAAGAGCATCGAGGCGCGCGAAGAAGACCACCCCAATGAAGAGCGCGGGGACGCGGTGTCCTCTCCGCTGATGCGTACGCAGATCGAGTCGTCCATTGATGTAGCCCACGATGTATTCGGCGGACTGATCGACGAGACGATGAAGTCGGAGTCCGATCTGCTGCTCATGGGGTGGCAGGGCGGATTCAATGTGAGCAACATCTACAACAATCCATCGCAGCGCATCATTAAAGAGCTGAAATCCGATGTTGCGTTTCTCAAAGACCGAGGACTCGACACGGTAGACGATATATTGCTGCCGTGGGGCGGGGGGCTGCATGCACGCCTTGGTCTTGAACTGGGGGTGCGGACTGCTCGTGCGACCGGCGCTACGCTCCATGTGCTCCGCGTCGTGCGCGAAGGCGTAGATCAGGAAACCGAGCGTGCCGCAATTCGCCGCACCGTACAAAACGAAATTGGGGATGACGGACCGGTTACGTATCAGGTAGAGCATGCCGACAGCGTAACGGGGGGCATCGAAGCCTACATGGCGAAGCAGCCGTTCGACCTCACCATCATCGGAGCCTCGCGCGAGTGGACGTTCCGGCAGGTACTCTTTGGCTCCATTCCCGACGTGGTGGCCGACCAGGCCGACTGCTCGGTGCTGATGGTGCGCCGCTATGTCCCCGACACATTGCCGGTGAAAGCCACCGAAGGCTTCAAGCGGATCAAAGAGCGATTGGGACTGACGTCATCGCCTGAAGAAGACACGGCTGGACGTGTAGGGTAGCGTGTTCAGGGTGACTCCGCTTTCCTGTATCCAGTTTGCCACCCTGTGGACTGGTGGAAGATACGCGGGGTGGTGTTACCGTGTCGCTACAACCGATGCGGGCTACCCAGAATTGACGAAAGGCCATTGGGCACGTGGGAACGCAGAGATATGACAGGGGTGCGACTTCCTCCTGTTTGCCTTGGCACTATCGCCGCTGTTGAGTTCATGAGTACCTCTTCTTCAAACGACGCTCGCACGACCTCTTCAAGTCTGTCGGATACCAGTTTGCCTGACGACGGGCTGTCCGAGACCCATGCTGTTCCGCATGTGCCCGACCCCGAGCCCAGTGTAGTCGTGAAGGAGGTAGCAGATACCGAGCGCTCCGCGCACGGGGCTCCTGCGGTGGGCGCCGCGGTACGCGACCGGTTTGGGACCGACGAGATCTTTCAGCGCATCATTGTGGCGGCCGATGAGGAGATCGGCACGCCGGGGCGCGAGCTGCTCTTTAGCGGACTCGCCGCCGGGTTCTGCATCACGATCACGTTTCTGCTGTATGCCTCGCTGACGGCAGCGTCGGGCGGCAATCCGCTGATCAGTCCGCTCTTGTATCCGGTGGGGTTTGTATACATCATTCTGGGGGGCTACAACCTGTACACCGAAGATACTTTGCCGCCGGTGGCGCTGGTGCTGGAGCGGCTGGCCAGCCTGCCCGCGCTCTTTCGAGTGTGGGGTACCGTACTGACGGGTAACTTTGTGGGCGGCGCGCTGGGCGCGCTGCTTCTGGCGACCACCGGGGTCCTCTCGCCCGAAGCCGCCGATGCCGCGCTTGAAATCAGCCAGAAAGGCCTTGAAACGCCGTTTGCAGATCTCTTCTTTAAGGCGCTGACTGCCGGGTTTATCGTAGCGGGCGTGGTGTGGCTCAACTTTACCGCGCGCGACGTCATCGCCCGCTTTGCGCTGACGTATATGGCATTTCTGTGCATCCCATTTGGCAACCTGTTCCACGTCGTGGTCTCCTTCACCGAACTGATGTATCTGGTGTTTAACGGATACGCGGTGTTCTGGGCCGGCCTTACGGGATTTGTGTTTCCCGTGGTGCTTGGAAACACAGTTGGGGGCGCCCTCCTCGTTACGGTCGTTAACTACTTCCAGACGACAGCACGCCGCCTCGAAACTGCCCGCCAAGACGGCGCTGAGCGGCAGCTTACCATGCAGGAGTGGTTCTTGGGCGGATTTGTAGGCCGTTCATACGTGCCTGCGCGTGAGGGCAAAATGCCCGAGAAGTAGCTCGCTTCAACACGTACAGCCAATAGCAGAACGATGAACGACAGGCATGCATGAAAGATAAGGGCGTTTTGCATAGGCACCGCGTTTCGTCATGGGCGTGAAACTGATGCCCGTATCGCTCGTGCGTCGCACCACGTTCAGGCTCCTCGTTCTTCATACGCCGTTCCTGGCTCGCATGGCTGATTCCAATGCTGCGCCACCTGACGCTGCCGCTCCCAATCCTTCCCCCAACGGTGCGCCCCCTGCAGATACAGGTGTCGTAGATGCCGACGTAGAGCCTTCGGCAGAGTCCTCCATTCTGCCCGATTCGGCCAAGTATGGCACCTTTGGCGGGGTGTTTACGCCCACCTTGCTCACCATCTTGGGCGTGATCATGTACCTGCGCACCGGCTGGGTGGTGGGCAACGCCGGGTTGCTGGGTGGACTCCTCATCATCCTGCTGGCGTTTGGCATCGTAACCGCCACCGGGCTCTCGATGTCGTCAATTACGACCAACATTCGTATTGGAGCTGGGGGCGCGTACTCCATTATCTCGCAGTCGCTGGGCCTGGAGGTCGGCGGCAGCGTGGGCATCCCGCTGTACCTGGCGCAGGCCCTTGCCGTTACGATGTACATCTTCGGCTTCCGCGAGGGCTGGCTCTGGGTCTTTCCGGATCATGCGGCATTGCTTGTGGACCTGGCGGCATTTGCGCTGATCTTTGGCATCGCCTACATCAGTGCCAGCCTGGCCTTTCGGGTGCAGTACGCGATCCTCGCGATCATTGTGGGGTCGCTTGTGTCGGTGGCGGTGGCGGCCGCCACCGGGTCGATGACCATTCCGCTTACCGAGGTGCCGCTCTGGGGCGAGTTTCCGGGCGCGCCCGAAGATGGCTTCCCCGGGGTGTCGCTCTGGGTCGTGTTTGCGGTGTTCTTTCCGGCAGCCACGGGCATCATGGCCGGGGCCAACATGTCGGGCGAACTCGAAGACCCGCGCACCAGCATTCCGCTGGGTACCATGTCAGCCATTGGACTCAGCGCGGTGATCTATGTGTTGCTGGCTATTTGGCTGCTGCGCTCAGCCTCTACCGAGGAGCTGCTCACCAACTACACCGTCATGATCGACAAGGCCTTCTGGGGGCCGCCCGTAGTGGCCGGACTCCTGGGGGCCACGTTCTCCTCAGCCCTCGCCTCGGCCGTAGGAGCCCCACGGATCTTGCAGGCGCTGGGCAGCCACGACATCCTGCCGCAAAGCGACTGGATGGCCCGGCGCACCGACTCGGGCGAGCCGCGTAACGCCATGCTCATTACGGGCGGTATCGTGCTCACCGCACTCATGGTGCGCGACCTGAACGCCATCGCGCCACTTATCACCATGTTCTTCCTGATTACCTACACCATGATCAACGTCGTGGTGTTTGTAGAGCAGACGCTGGGCCTTGTCAGCTTCCGTCCGCTCCTTCGTATTCCGCGATTCGTTTCGTTTGCGGGGGCCGCAGGGTGCATCCTCGCCATGTTTATCGTGAACCCTACGTTTGGACTGGCCGCCCTTGCCATTGTGCTTGTGTTCTACGGGATTCTGGTGCGCCGCACTCTCGACCACTCCATGGCCGACGTACGCAGTGGACTCTTCGTATCGCTGGCGGAGTGGGCGGCCAAGCATGTCAAAGACCTCGACCCACGTCAGGAGCGCGCCTGGAAGCCCAATATTCTGGTGCCCATCACCGATGCCGATACGCTGCGCGGGTCCTTTCTCTTTCTGCAAGACCTGGCGGCTCCCAAAGGCGCGGTCAACGTGCTCGGTCTGCAGAGCACGTCCTCGTCGTCGGATCTGCCCGACCAGGTGCGCGATCTTACGGCGGCCTTCCGGAAACAGGGCGTGTTTGCATCTTCGGCTGTGGTGACTGCACACGACTTTGCCAACAGCCTCACCGCCAGCATCCAGACGATGCAAGGCGCGTTCTTTAAGCCGAATGTGCTCTTCCTGGCGCTTCCCCCGACCAACGAGCGCGAGGCCGACTTTCAGCAGATTGTAGCCACCGCAAGCGAGCAGCAGATGGGGAGCCTCATCTACGCACCGCACGAACGGGTGGGACTTGGGCAGCGTGAAACCATTAACGTGTGGATTAACGACCGCAGTCCGCACTGGCGCGTGTCGATGGATGTTGGCAACCTCGACCTGCTCATCCTGATGGCGTACAAACTCAAACGCAATTGGGATGCCGAGATGCGGCTGCTTACCGTGGTCGATACCGAAGAGGATGCGCAGGCTGCCCACACCTTCCTACACATGATTACGGACCTGGCACGCATGCCCGATGCCGAAATCGTGGTGCACGTGGGCGACTTCCAAGCCTATCTCTCTAACGCGCCACGCGGCGACGTGAACGTCTTCGGACTGATGGACCCACCCCGGTTCGAGCGCATGCGTGCGCTTGTCTCTCAAAGCCGCACCAGCAGCCTCTTCGTCCGCGACTCCGGCAACGAAAGTGCGCTTGCGTAGCCTTGCGGTGTTGGCTACTACGTGGTCTGTGTCTTTGAGAGGCGCAATGCAGTAGCGAAGCGGGTATCCCGGGCGGTGCTTAGACCAAGTTAGCGGGGCAGAGCCCCTGAACAGCTTACGTCGCACGGCGGAGCCATGCGACGAGGGCTAAATAACGCAGTGTGCGAGTTTTTCGATGGTCCTTTTGGGTTGGGCATCCCCCTTTGTCGCTGCGCGACCTTTCCCCCTTCGCGAAGGGGGAAAGGCCCGAACAGCGTGAGGGAATGGGGGATATCAGGACCGCGCATTCTGCCACAAGGCGGCGATCAACAAAGGAGGAAGGAAACCTGCACATGCCGTTAAATAGATAAAATAGATACCCCCCGTTGGCCGTGTCGGACGTTTACGAAGAAGATGCTCCTGCATCTGGAGAGCGGCTGAATACGCAGCAAAATACTTCACCGTCCCGCATCTACATCACGTCGTTACGCTAAGCGTGCTGCCGTCCTGAGCCGTATGCACGGTAAGGCGGGCAGGCAGACGGCGCTTGAGCTCCGTCACGTGTGAGATGATGCCCAGCAGACGCCCCTGCTGCTGCTCCTGCACGTCGTACAGCACGTTCAGCGCACGTTCGAGTGTGTCCTGGTCGAGTGTGCCGAAGCCTTCGTCAATAAAGAGCGTATTTAGGCGGCGCCCGCCGGTGCGGCGCTGCACCACATCGCTCAGGCCCAGCGCCAGCGCCAACGACGCGTTGAATCCCTCTCCGCCCGATAGCGTGCTCACGGGACGCTCCTCGTTGGTGTGCGCGTCGTACACCCGCAAGTCGAGACCGCCGCTGCTGCGGGCATCGTCGAGCGTGGTGGCGCGCCGCAGGTGGTACTGCCCCTGCGACATCCGCCGCAGGTGCTTGTTCGCAACCTGCAACACATCTTTCAGGCGCGCGGCCAGCACGTAGCGCTGCAGACTGATATTGCGCTCGTTGCCCTGCTTGCCGCGCGCCACCTGACTCAGATGCCCGATGTGCTCCGCCTTCTCTTCTGCCGCCTGAGCATCCTCCTGAATGGCCTTCAGCTGATCTATCGCATCATCAAGCGCCTCTTTCGCATTTTGAAGTGCTCCAATCTCCTGATCCAGTGCACTGATGCGCTCGTTCAGTGCTTCCACCGTTGCTTCAGCGCCCTCTACATCAGGAGCCGTAATGCCCTCGGCACGCGCCTTCGCTTCCTCCAGATTTGACTGCGCATTCGACCACTGCTGATTAACCTCCTGAATCCGTTCGCGCAGTTCCGCCAGCGCATCAGGCTCCATGCGTGCGGCTTCGTACGCCGAACGATCCTCGAACCCGTGCTCATGCAGCGCCGTCCGAAATTGCTCTTGGGCGTCGGCATACTTCTGCTGGGCAGTCTCAGACTGTTCACGCTTGTTTTCGAGATCCTTCTCTGCTGCGGCATAGGCGTTGCTCGCCGTCTCTTTGGCCTGGGTAGCCTCCTCAAGCGCCGTGGTCAAGGTCGCAAGCTCGTCCTCCAGCGCCGCCTGCTTGGCTTCCAGCGCTTCAACCGAGTCTACACCATCGGGCACGCGCTCGGTCAGGTCATCCACGCGGGCCGTGGCCTGCTCGTACGTGCTCTTCGCTTCGCGCACCGCGTCCTGCTTCGCCTGTAGCGCGTCGCGTGTGGTTTCGAGCTCCTCGTTCGTGGCCTCCAGATCGTTTGTTGCGTTTTCGACCATCGACTGGGCCGTCCGGGCGGATGCGAGGGCCTCTTTTGCCTCCTTATGCTTGGCCTCCATCTCAGACACGGTGTGCTCGGTGAGGGCCGCGTCCGTATCCTGAAGCGTTTCGATAGCGCTCGTGTGCTTGTCGACTGCTCGCTGGGCCTGGGTCTGCTTCTGATGAGCCGTCTGTAGGTCCGATTCAGCCTGGTCGAGTTCCTCCCGGGCCGATTCAAGGGCCTTGGCATCGGGCACATCGTGGACTTCGTTTGCGGGGGCGGGATGCGTGGTGGCGCCGCACACCGGACACGGATCACCGTCTTCGAGCCGCGATGCCAGCACACTGGCGTAGCTCTCGTCGCGCGACTGCTCCAGCATGCGCACGAGCTGCTTCCGGGCATCGCGTGCCGATTCGCGCTCCTTGGCGTCGGCCTGCGCCTCTGCAAGCTCCGATTTGGCCTCCTGGCGCTGCTCCTGTAGGTCCTGCAGCCGCTTGGCCTGCTTCAGCCGATTGGCCCACGTATCCACCGTCGCCTTGTGCTCGGCCACGGTCTGCGCCGTGTCCTTATGCGTGTCGATAACCGACTGGGCTTCCTCGGCATTGGATTCCAGCTGGTTGACCGTATCCTGTAGTGCGTCGCGTTCCCGCTGGGCGGCCTTGAGTTCGTCCTGGGCGGATGCGACGGTCTGTTTTGCCTTGGCGAGCTTCTTAACATCCGAACGGGCCGTGCCGAGGGCGCTTATTTTGTCGCTCAGCGCCGCACGCTCGTCGCTGCGTTCCTGCTCGGTGGCCAGCGCGGACTGGGCGTCGTTGAGAGCGTCTTTTGCGGCGTCGTACGTTGTCTTGGCCTCCTGAAGCGCCTCCTGGGCGTCTGTGCGCTCAGCGTCGCGCTCCTGCATCCGTTCCTCAGCGGGCGTGATGCGCTGGGCCCGCTCGGCAGCCTCCGCACGAGCCGTGCGCTCGGCCTGGGCCTCTTGCTCCGGTTTCAGGGTCTTGACGGTCTGCTTCGCCTCCTCCACCGCATTCAGCCGCTGCTGGTGGTCGCGGGCCGTTTGCAACGTCTGGGTAGCCTCCTTGAGTTTGGTCGTTGCCGTCTCGCGCTCCTCCTTGGCCGCTTCTAATGCGGTGATACGCTCATCGCGCAGGGCGCGTAGTTCGTCGGCGGTGTCGGTGTCGTGCTGACTCAAGAGCGCCTTGCGCTGGTTGAGCAGCGCCCGGGCCTCCTCCTGCGCCTCGCTGTGCATGGCTTTGAGTTCGGCCTCCAGGTCGGCAAACCGCTGCGTATCAAACAGAATCTTGAGGATGTCCTCGCGGTCGCTGGAGCTCGCCGAAAGGAACGCACGGAACTGCCCCTGCGGCAGCAGCGCCACCTGACGAAACTGCGCGGCCTTCAGGCCCAGCAAATCCTCGATACGATCTGTCACGTCGCGCTTGCCGTCGGCCAGAAGCGTGCCCTCAGCACCTGCGTCGGCGTGGGCCACGGCATCGGTGCGATCCCACAGCCAGGCATCGGGGCCGCGCGTGGTGGTGCCATCGCCGCGCTTCTTGGCCAGTTCCATCTTCGGGCGCCGCCGCACGCGGTAGTGCGTCTCGCCCAGCCGAAAGTCGAGCGTTACGGCGGTGGGCTCGCTGGGCGTGGCATACTGGCTGCGCAGGTCGGTCGCATCGCGCTCAGCGCCCGAGGATTCGGCGTACAGGGCGTAGCAGATCGCATCCAGTACAAATGACTTTCCGGCACCGGTGGGCCCATGGATCAAAAAGAGCTGATGACCGGCAAACGCCGAAAAGTCAATGGTTTGCTCCTTGGCGTACGGGCCGAACTGGGTAAACTGGAGGTGCTCAAGCGTCATAGGCGTGGGACGAGATGATGAGTGGCAATTCGGTGCGCCGGGTGTGTGTCTATGATTCCGATGCTGAAGAAGCGAAGCGGTAAACGAAAAACATCTACTTTCAGCATGAAGAACGGGGCAGAGCCCCTGAACGGTCACGTCACGAGGCGGAGCCCCGCGACGAGATAATGTGTGTGAGCCACAACTGCGTACGTCCTCACCGTAACGCTGCAACCGGATTTGGTATCAGGAGCAGCTTACGCGTTGCGCCGGTTCTGTTCGACGCGTTCGAGGGCCGTTTCCAGCAGCGGTTCGTCAGTCTCGTCGAGGGCGGTGCCGGTGGCGTAGCGGTAGAACGTGCGGAAGACGTCGGCAGGCGTGTCGGTATCGGCAGGCGGTACGAGGTCGTCATCGGCGTCGAGCTCCACGTGTGGAAGCGCAACATGCAGGCAGTTCGGATAGACCTCGCGCAGCCGTGCCATAGCGTCGGTTACGGGCCCGCGATTGGTGAGTGTGACTTGCAGGTAGTCGTCGGCATTGGGGTCGGTGGCGCCACGGTCGAGCACGTCGTGGAAGGCGCCTTCGATGCATCGCAGGTCGCGCGGCGGCTCAAAGGGCACGGCCTCCACCGTGCAGGCGCCGTCTGCATCCATATCAACAACGTAGAACGACTTGGTGTGATTGTGCTCGCTGAAGGAATACTTCATGGGCGACCCGGCATAGCGGATGTGCGGGGCCCCGGCCTCTTGCCGCTGATGTAGGTGGCCGAGCGCAACGTAATCGAATCCGTCGAACAGGTCGGTCGGCACAGTTTCAGCACCACCCACCAGCGTGCGCTCGGAGTCGCCCACGGTGCCGCGCTGCGCAAAGATGTGCGCCACGGCAATCGAGCGCGCCTCGGCTGGAATCTGGGCGCGCACGTGGTCAAGCTGGGCGGATAAGACGGCCTCGTGCGAGCGAATGGGATCGTCGGTGTCGAACACCTGGCGCGCCTGGGCCGGTTGCGCGTAGGGCAACCCCGCAACGTAGATTGGGCCGTGCGCATCCTCAAGCATAATGGGATCTGTGCGCGGATTGCAGAGCACGTGGAGCCCCTGACGTTCGAGAATGCTGGAGCCGAAGTCGAGGCGGTCGGGGCTGTCGTGGTTGCCCGCAATCAGGATCACGGGCAGCCCTGCATCTACCACAAGGCGCGAGAGCGTGCGGTCGAGCACCTCCACGGCGTCGGACGGCGGCACGGCGCGGTCGTAGATGTCGCCCGCTACGATGACGGCGTCGGGCGCGTAGGTGTGGGCCGCCTCGACAAATTGATCAAGCACGTGCGCCTGATCCTTTGTCAGGTGTTGCTTGTGGAGCAGGCGGCCCAGGTGCCAGTCGGCGGTGTGCAGGAAGCGCATGGGGGATGGGGGAGGTGTGGGAAGATGGAGGGATGGAGCGCGGCGGTTTAGGCGAGGGCGGCAAAGGCGTCATCGAAGGCGTCGGCGCGGGTGCTCCAGTCGAACGGGGCCGGAATCTCGTGCAGTGTGCGGGACGGCAGCGGACGCGCGCTTCCGTTGAGGAGGGCCGTGCACAGCGCGAGGGCGTCGTCGGGGCGATCGTAGAGTGTGGGCGCGTGCAGCAGCGGGTCGTGCAGCCGGTCGGGGATGAGCTCGGGATAGCTTAGTCGATTGGGCAGCACCGGGTGGCATCCGCAGCGCACCGCTTCCATCACCGCGAGCCCAAAGAACTCGTGATGGGCGGTGGACACCACGATATCGGCGCGATGCAGGAGTTCGGTATACACGTCGGCATCTTCGACAAAGCCCATGTGCAGGAGCCGATCCTGAAAGCGTGCGCGGATGGTGTCGAGGGCATCCGGTGTGCGCCCGGCTGCGCGTCCTGTGATAATGAGGTGGAAGTCGACCCCGGACGAATCGAGTCCGGTGAGCAGATTGAGCAGCCCCTCAGGGTTTTTGTCAAATGCCCAGCGCTGATTCCACAGCAGCACGGGCGGGTTGTTGGCGGGGCGGGCGTGGGGCGTGCCGAGTTGCTGCAGATTCATGCCCAGGGGCACCACCTGACTGCGCGCGGCAATGGCATGGGTGGTGGCTGGGGACGGCGGATCCGGAAAGCGCTGGAGGAACTCAGGGAGCGCCTCCAGAAAATCGGATTGGTGGAAGGCCGAGTTGAACCAGCAGGCGTCGGCTGCCAGTGCCGAGCGGTAGTTCAGCAGCGCATAGGTGCGCGGGGCTTTGCTTCCCTTGGGACGCGGATAGGTGAGCTGGTTCTCATGGAAGTAGAGCACGACGGGCACCTCTGCCAGCACCGGACGCATCAGTGCCAGAAACGAAGGCAGGTCGAGCATATCCGATGCAAAGACGACATCGGGCGGGCCGTGCAGGGTGATCTGACGGCGGGCCTGCTCGCTTAGCGGCACCGCGGCCGCATCCATGCGCCAGCGCCAGTGGCGTCCGGGCAGGGTGCACAGGCTATAGGTGTGGCACGAGTGTGCGCAGAGCCCATCAATAAAGCGGCGGTGCGAGCCGCCATACCAGGGTTCTACGACCAGGATGTGCATATCCGCATGCGGTCAGACAACATGTTGAGATGGAACAAGACGTGCTGCGAGCCGCCTACGCGGAGTCGCTTAACCGGTTGGCAAGCGCTTCGTCTTCTTCTTTGGTCGCGGGGCGCACAATGGCAATCGCCCGCACCTGAAGCGCCTCGCGCAGCTTCGGGTCGCGCACCTCTCCGGGGGTGATAAACTCTTCTTCGCCCGGTCCAATCGTAATCATGCGTGATGCCATAGCAACCTGTTCGGTCGAGGAGCCGGTATTCTTGATCAGCATACCGCGGCGGTCACGATCAGCCATAGGAACAAGGCAGACGTTTCGAAAAAGGATAACGAAGCCCAGGGGTGGACTTTGGTAGGCATGTAGTATACCATACAGAAGAGGCGGCTGCACATGCAACCGACGAATAATTGCGTAATTGGATGCGCAGCATAGCGACTTCTCCAACAATCAATTCGCGCCATGACAGCCTGGATGCGCCATATCGGGGATGGTCTTTTACGCGTGTTGTATCCGCCGTGCTGTATGGACTGTGGCGTACGCACGGCCTCGCCTGCGGTGCCGCTGTGCCCCGACTGCGTAGCCCGCATTGAGCGCGCCACGCCGAAGAGCGTAGCAGATCGGCTGTCGCGTCTTGCGGAGGCCGAGGCCCTGGCCGACGCCCGCAGTCTGTGGGTGTTTGATGCGCAGGGGGCGCTGCAGTCGGTGCAGCATGCGCTCAAGTACCAGAACCAGCCGCATATCGGTCATACGCTGGGCCGCTGGATGGCCGACGTTGTGCCAGAGGTCTGGCAGCCAGACGGGTTTGTGCCAGTGCCACTCCACCGCACGCGGTGGCTGGAGCGCGGCTATAACCAGAGCGAGGCGCTGACCACCGGGCTGGCAGAAGCCACCGGCATCCCCTCGCGAGCGGACGTGCTGGCTCGTGTGCGTCCCACCGCGTCGCAGACCGGATTGCCGCGCCGCGACCGATGGGCCAACGTGGCCCAGGCGTTTCAAGCCGCCGATCCGGAAGCCGTTGCCGACTGCACCTGGGTCGTGGTTGATGACGTGCTCACCACGGGCTCCACTGCTGCCGCTGCGGCGCACGCCCTTCTCGACGCAGGAGCCGAGCGCATTTACCTGTGCACGCTCGCTATGGCTCGGACGTAGCGTACGCGTCGATTCCCAAAAGCAAAGCCCAGGACCCGGTAGCGGATAGCAGGTTAGTGATCGCTGAAGGCCTCATTCGCAGGTCATCCTGCCCCCAATCGCTGTCGAGGAAAGGATAGCAACGCCCCCTGTTTACGCTTGAAATCGCGCCCCGCACCGGAGCACCGCATCACGCGTCCCCGAAGCAGGGGCTCCGTCCGCCTGACCTGAGATGCTCCACTGCGCTCCCCATGACGATAGCGGCAGGTTCATCTATGGCACAACGCGGTTTGGGAGCATAAAAACCCAGGTCTCAATCCATGCAATTTGCGCATGTCCGCAGAAACGACCGCCCGGCATAGTCGTGCATGTCATGACAATGACGTGCTCCCCCACGAGGCTTTCCCCGCCATGACCGCTCGCTTTTTTCCTTCGTTCTTGGCGATCCTACTTGCAGTCCCGCTTATGGGCCTGCTCGCCCTTACGGGCTGTACTGGCGACGAGGCTGACCGCATCGACGACCTCTCTGATGCCTCGTTCGAGCTGGTCAACCAGGACAGCACTACAGTCACCTTCCCCGACGACTTTGCCGGGCAGGCGATCGTTGTGGGCTACATCTACACGCAGTGCCCCGACATCTGCCCCATGGTCACCGCCAACATGCGGCAGCTCCGCGACCGGGTAGATGCGCCTGATGACGTGGCGTTCGTCACCATCACGTTCGACCCGCGCCGCGATACGCCCGACCGCCTGCGTGCCTACCGCGAGGCCTACGGCCTGGGCGATACCAATTGGCAGTTCCTCACAGGCGACCCCGACACCATTAGCCAACTCATGGAGCGCCTTGACGTACGGGTAGAGCTCTCGCGTGGCTCGTACGAAGACGACGACTACCTCATTGACCACACCGACCAGATCTCGCTTATCGATCCGCAGCAACGCGTGCTCTTTCACTATGGCGGCAGCATGACCCCTGTTGACATCCTGGCCGAGGATCTGGCCACGATTCGCCCGGCCTCCTAACCACGCCGTTCTCTGTTCCTGATCTGCCCTCCCTCGTTATGCGTGTATTCGCTTTTTCCGCTGTGCTTCTCTTTGGCATCGCTGCGCTGGGGGGATGCGAAAGCGAATCATCCACCAGCGATGACGGTCGCAACGTCGAACGCGCTGCCCTCGACACGCTGCGCATCACCAATGCCTGGGTGCGCCCCGCTCCTGAAGGCGGGGTTACAGCGCTCTACCTGGAGCTGCACAACCGCCGCGCCACCGCCGACACCCTCATGCGTGTAGAAACCCCTGTATCCAGCCGAACAGAGCTTCATACCACTGTGCTGCATAGCGATGGCACCACCGGTATGCGGCCTCTCAACAACGGTCTGGCCGTTCCTACCGACACTACAACCACGCTCCGTCCCGGCGGTCCACACGTCATGGTGTACGACGTGCAGCCCGCGCTCGTTATTGGCGATTCGGTGCGCGTTACGCTGCACTTTGGTGATCTCATGCACACTGTAACGGCCCATGTGCGCCCTACGCCTCCGCAATAGCTTTCCCAGTAGTTAGCCGCCCTGGCCCCGTGCTCGAATGGATGCTCACCGGTCTTGTCTTTGGCGCCACGGGCAGCCTGCACTGCGTAGGTATGTGCGGACCGCTCGTGCTGGCTGTGCCAGGTCCGAATGCTCCCTGGCGCTTTTGGGTGGGCCGCCTTATCTACCACACCGGACGCACCCTCGCGTACATGACGCTCGGCGGGCTTATCGGCTCGCTCGGATGGGCCGTGGCGCTGCAAGGCTATCAGGGCATGCTTTCGCTTATCCTGGGCCTTTTCATGCTCAGCGCGGTGCTCATTCGTCCGGTGCGTCGGTGGGTAAAGCGATTCGAGGCGGCTCCTGCCCGCCTGCTCAGCACGCTACGCGGCCCCTTGCAGTCGCTCATGAAGCAGCCCGGCCCGGGCAATCAGTTTGCACTGGGCGTGCTCAACGGACTCTTGCCGTGCGGTTTTTCGTATGCGGCCATTGCTACTGCGCTGGCTGCCGGCTCGCTCATCAACAGCATGATGTTCATGGGCGCGTTCGGACTCGCTACCTTTCCCGCGCTCCTGGCCGTGCAGTGGATGGGCCGCCGCGCGCCCGCCTCCTGGCGCGCCCGCCTCTTGAAGTTGGCCCCATACGGCATTGCGCTGGTGGGCCTGCTGCTTATTCTGCGGGGCCTCTCGCTCGGTACCTTCCTGAGCCCCGAACTGCGCGAGGCCGTGTTCTCCCCCGAAATGTGCCGCTTTATTCCCCTCGTTGACCCACCTACGCCCTGATGCCTGTATCCTCTTCCGCTTTTGCGCCTACGTATCAGCTCTGCATCCTGCTTTTTGTGGGATGCGTGGGATTTGCGCTGCATGGCTGCTCGTCCTCATCCTCCGAGGGCCCGCCCCCGCCCGACAATGCGACCGTCTATGAAGAGGTGCGCGGAGCCTTTCAGTCGCCAGCCACCGGCGGGCGCGACATGATTGTGCATCACGAGCCCATTCCCGATGTGATGGATGCGATGCTCATGACGGTGCCCGTAGACCGCCCTGGCTCGCTCGATACGCTCGATACCGGTACGCCCATCGCGTTTGATCTGCATGTGGCCGATGCAGCGATCCAGGCTCGCAACATCCGCGTCTTGCCCGACACAACCACGCTCAACCTCCCACCCGACGCTCCCGCCGACACCTCCGCCCAGCAGCCATAGCTGGCTCCCCACGTTCGCTAAATAGCCGGGCTGTAGAAGTACCAGCCCAGTCCCACCGTAAACGCGAGCATGCCCCACAGAACGTGCTCTACCACAACGGCCAGCGTCGACTCAGAGCGGGCGTAAGTGCGGGCAAACCAGAAGCCGATGAGCCCGGTGCAGAGGGGGGCGGCCCAGTTCGCAAAAATGATGTGGGCCATTCCAAAGGCTGTGCCGCTGGCCGCTATTTTCGCTCGTACGCCTCCAAAGAGGGGATCGTACCGGTGAAACAGAAATGCACGGAAGATCAGTTCTTGTGGATACACAGAGAGAAGCGGATACGTAACCATAATCACGACCCACGTGCGGGTGTGCTCGCGCGGAAACGACCACAGCAGATCGGGATGGCGCCACGCAAAGATGCCAATCATGCCAACCACGCCGAGCCCAAATATCGCCAGCATGGGACGTAGCTGCGACGCTACAGAGTTGGCGTTCCACATGCGCTTCCGGTCGAACTTGGGGTCGAACCAGAGCACAGCCACGCATCCGATGGCTAAAAGAACCAGCAAGGGTACCACGCGTCCACCCAGCGCATCGCGTTGCGTGTACAGCAGGAGCGGAAGCCCCGCAAAGAGCATCAGAAACTCAAATGCCAGGTACAGGCGGCGCCCTGCAGAGACTTGTGTAGCATCCGTGCGCTCTAAGGGGTTCGTATCGGGATGTGTCATGAGCAAGGGGCCAGGGTGCAAACAGCGTCGTGTGGGCCGCATCGGTCGCGCCGAGAAGGGCGCGCCGCCAATGCCGGGCCGTGGGAGTTGGTTTGTTGGACGCACATAGCCCCGTCGTCGTAACGCGGCAATCGTAACATCATCGTGCGCAGCGTGCTATAAGAACCTGTTTGGGTTTTGGTTTGCAGGCGAGAGCGAGCAGCAATGCGGCGAAAATTGGACCCCGATGGAGGTTCGTAGCCGGGGCTACGGGCCGAGATCGGGAGCAATTTGCAGCCCATTGAAGCCGCTCGCAGCCCAAAGTAAGAAATCAAAACAGGTTCTAAGCAGCATACTTCCGCTTCCGTTACAGTGCATGTGCTACGGGGTACACAACCCCTGCGCTTTTCGACACAGAAGCCTATGAAGAAGTGGCGTGGCATGCCTCGTCGTTTGGCACAGACAATTGGCACAAGACAGGGGATGCACAGGAATCTTCGCTACGAGCAGTTCCTGTTGCATCCCCAAGAAAAAAGCCCGTCCCCGCTGCAGGCAGCCAGGACGGGCGCAATATGTTGTGTGACACGTGTGCGGCTCAATGACGCATCACCTGCACTACGCAGTGACTGCCTCTTCTTCAGATTCAGGCACATCGACAAACGTGAGCCAGTCGTGCGGGTCGTTGCCGCCTTCTACGATATCGAAGAACGCGTCTTGCAGCTCCTTCGTGATGGGGCCGCGCGTTCCGCTGCCCACGGTATAGTGGTCTACGCTGCGGATAGGCGTGATTTCTGCTGCCGTGCCTGTAAAGAAGAGCTCATCGGCAACGTAGAGCGCTTCACGCGGGATGGTCTTCTCCTCAACCGAGTAGCCGCGCTCGCGCGCCAGCTGAATGATCGCGTCGCGCGTGATACCAGGCAGAATCGAGAGCCCTACCGGTGCGGTGTAGAGCTTGCCATCTTTTACGATGAAGAGGTTCTCGCCGCTTCCCTCAGCCAGGTAGCCATTTGTGCTGAGCATGATGCCTTCCGTCATGCCGTTCTTCACTGCATCCATCTTGACGAGCGAGGCGTTCAGGTAGTTACCTCCGGCTTTGGCCATCGCGGGGAGCGTGTTCGGCGCCATACGATTCCAACTGGCGACTTCCACATCCACGCCCTGCTCCAGCGCTTCGTCGCCCAGGTACTTGCCCCATTCCCACACGGCCACAACGGTGTCCACCTCGTTTTCGAGCGGGTTCACCCCCATCGGGCCCATGCCGCGAAACACGACCGGGCGGATGTAGCACTCTGGCAGCCCGCTGCGCTCAACCGTATCGATGACGGCTTCATTCAGCGCATCCAGGTCGTACGGAATCTGCATACGGTGGATCTTAGCCGAGTTCTCCAGCCGCTCCATATGCTCAGGAAGGCGGAAGATGGCGGAGCCCTTCTCAGTTTCGTAGCAGCGGATGCCTTCAAACACCGAGGAGCCGTAGTGAACCACATGCGAGAGCACGTGGATTTGCGCATCCTCGTACGGGACGAATGATCCGTTGAACCAGATGTCGTAATTCATGGAAGCAGGGGAATGTGAAGCAACAAAGACCACATGCAAAACGGAGAAACGCGCCCGAAAGTTCAGCCTGGTTCGGCGTATTCAGCTTGAATACTGGAAGCGCTTCTGCGCACGGGCGTCCCCAGCACAGCATAGCGGGCAATTGTCCCTAAGATTTTGGCGCTGGCCCGAACGGTGCCCGACACGGTGCCCGTAATCTTGGATACGCCTACGCGTTTGCGGTACGACACGGGTGCCTCTTGAATACGCAGCCCGGCCTCTATCGCCTTAATCTGCATCTCGATCGTCCAGCCAAACGTGCGGTCTTGCATATCGAGGCGCTGCAGTGCCTCGTACCGAATGGCGCGGAACGGCCCCAGGTCGGTGTACTCTGCGCCCCAGATCCACCGCATGAGCGTGCAGGCCAGCCGATTTCCGATGCGCGCCTGGGGGAGCAGCGCCCCCGGCTCGGCATCTCCTTGAATGCGAGACCCGACCACGAAGTCGGCCTCACCACGGCGAATGGGATCGACCAGGCGGGGGAGTTCGTCGGGGTGGTCGCTGTAGTCGCCATCCAGAAAGACGATAATGTCGGGGGAGGCGGAGGCGGCATACGCCAGTCCGCGCAGGCACGCCGCCCCGTAGCCGGGCTCGGGCTCGCGCACCACGGTAGCACCAGCCGCGCGGGCGTTGCGCTCGGTTGCATCGGTCGAGGCATTGTTCACGACAACCACCTCGTCCACCCGATCAGAAGGCAAATCGCCCACAACCTGACCGATGGCTTCGGCCTCGTTAAATGCCGGAATGATGACGAGTGTCGTCATAGAAGCGAACGGAATACATACACGAGCCATCGATCAACCGGGCCAACCGGCACGAGTTGGGTATCCACACCGACCGTGTCGTTACAGCGTGGCCCATCTGGCACTGTGCCGCCCGTGCGTTCTGATACTGCTGCCCAACAGGGGCCTACTGAAAGTCATCCATGTCAAAATCATCGTCGTCGAAGTCGTCCTCGTCAAAGCCGTTGCCAAACGAGGAGAGCATCGATCCCATGATGTCGCTGTAGGACTGCCCATCGTCGCGCATTTCTTTGCCCAGGAGTGAGTTCTGGTGCAGGGCCTCCAGCACCATCTCCATCATTACAAAGCGCTGGGCGTCGGTGTCGGGGGTGGATTCGGAGATCACAAGTTCGGCCAGGCCCTCGACTTCGCTAAGGCGCGTGCGGTAGGTGTCGTCGGAGAGGTCCTGGTTCAGGTTCACGGTGTTGCCTTGTGTAAACCACGCCAGCACATCGGCATAGGCTTCGCGGCCGCCGTCTTTCTTGCCAGGATCGGGAAAGTATTGCGTGAACACGGTGCGCAGCGCCCGCCCGATGAGCGTGTAGGCTACGTTCTCGGCGCCTTCTTGCTCGCCCTCGTAGACCAGCTCGACTTTGCCGGTAATGGCCGGTGCCAGATGCAGCAGGTCGCTCACGCGCACCACGGTTTCGTCTTCGCCATTGACGAGCGCGCGCCGTTCGGCTGCCGAAATCAGCAACTCCAGCGCTGCCCGTGTCACGCGCACCGATACGCCCGACTTCTGGTCGATGTACTCGCTATCGCGTGCCTCGAACGCCACCTGTTCGATGACCTCGCGGAAGATGTACGGAATCTGTACGTCAACGAGGGTCCCCTCGTCGTCGGCGCGGTCTTGCCAGGCTTCTTGCTCGGTGATCGCCATGCCCACTTCCGTTGTCTTCGGGTAGTGAGTGATGATCTGGCTGTCGATGCGGTCTTTTAGCGGTGTAATCAGGTTGCCCCGGCTGGTGTAGTCTTCGGGATTGGCCGAGAACACGAGCATCACATCGAGCGGAAAGCGCACGTTGAACCCGCGAATCTGAATGTCCTGCTCCTCCATAATGTTGAGCAGCCCCACCTGGATGCGCGGCTGCAAGTCGGGCAGCTCGTTGATTGCAAAGATGCCGCGGTTCGTGCGCGGAATGATGCCGAAGTGGATGATCTCTTCATCGGCATAGGTGAGGCGCAGGTTGGCTGCCTTAATTGGGTCGATGTCGCCAATCAGGTCGGCAATTGTTGTGTCGGGGGTAGCCAGCTTTTCGCCGTAGCGGGCGGAGCGAGGCAGCCACTCCACGGGCGCTTCGTCGCCGTACTCATCGACCAGTTCGCGCCCTTGCTTCGTGAGCGGGTTGTAGGGGTGCTCGTTGAGCGGTGTGTCTTTAAGGATCGGAATCCACTCGTTCAAGAAGCGTGGCAGCATCCGCACGATGCGGCTCTTCGCTTGCCCACGTAGCCCCAGCAGAATGATGTCGTGCTGGCTCAAAATCGCGTTCTCCAACTGTGGAAGTACGGTGCGGTCGTAGCCGAGCACACCGGGAAAGAGCGGGTCGCCGGTCTGGAGCTTCTTCATTAGGTTCGCCCGCATCTCTTCTTTCACGGTGCGGTGTACGTATCCAGACGCACGAAGCCCGCCGAGCGTACTGATGTCGGGAGACGAGGAGGTAGCAGCGATAGCCATATAGAGGACGAGAACGATGAGCGAGACGCGACAATCCGAGTTTGGCACGCCCGGTGTTTTGGGCGGTTCCTCTGCCGCTGCAGGAATGATGCGTTCCTTACAATCGGCCCCTTTTGCTGCACCAACACGCTACGAAAGCGCACCAAGCACACCCATTTCACGACCGCCGCGCGCAACGTCTGGCAGGACGATCTGTATGTAGAGGAGATCCAACGTCTGTATCGTTCCCCAATCAAACTCGTGCTTATGTATTCGACATGCTGCTCTCTACGTCGCCTCTTGTACACGCTGAGCGTTGCCCTTCTTCTCACCGTGAGCCTGTCTGCCGGTTCGGCTGATGCGCAGCGTGCCTCGGGCAATGTAGGACTGGGCGGACAGATCGGCTCGCCCAGCGGCGTTACGCTGAAGTTCTACAATGCAGGGGGCCCCTCGTACGACTTTCTGGGCGCGTGGGACCTGAACGAGTTCTTTTTCTTGAATGCTCATGCGCAGTTCAGCCAGCCGATCCGTGCTAACAATGTGTCGGGATTGGAGTGGTTTTTTGGTCCGGGAGCGTTCATTGGTGTGGAGGATGATGAGGCCGCGCTGGGCATTAGCGGACGCATCGGCATCAACTGGATGGCCAACGAGTACATTGAGTTCTTTGGCCAGCTAACGCCTCGCTTGAACCTGGCCCCTGATACGGACGGCGATTTTGGGGGCGGCCTCGGGCTCCGGTATTATTTTTAGGTGGATGCATGAGCCTGTGCCTCCAGCAACACAGATAGCGCTGCAAGGACGATCCTTGGAGGCCTGTGTAGGATGCGGGTGGAGACAGCCGGCCTGTGCTTTCCCCCAACACAAAAGCCTCCGACAGGCCATGATGGCGTGCCGGAGGCTTTTTTAGTTGCAAGAGCCTGTTTCACAGGCGGATGCAGCCGTTAGTTACTGGTCTGCACCGCGCCCTCCATGGAGCCGTGTACCGTGCAACGATACGTGGCAACTGCGTCGGCCAGCTCTTGCGTGTAGGTGAACGTAATGCCGTCGCCATCTTCTTCGTAATTGATGGCGGTGTTGCCTTCGAGGCTGCCATCACCATCCTGGTTGAGCAGGTACTCGGCGCTGGCGTTCTGGAAGCCCAGCGGATGCGCACCGCCGCCGTTGTTCACGAAGCGATAGCGCGTGCCCACGGTGAGGGTGAGGTCCGGGTTTTCTTCCGATCCGGCCACGCCGCTGGCACCGTCTACGTTGGTCACGCTCCACGACGAAGCGCCGTTGTTGTCGATTGTGACCGTGACATCAGCTGTTGAGGAGCCGTCATCGCCTGCGTTGGCGCCGATGTTGCCCTGTGACACGACCGTGCCCAGGTTGGCTACGCTTTCGTGGATATTGATGTAGCCGTCGAAGCCGGTGAGCGTGTCGTACGGTTCAGACACGATCTTGCTGCTGCGTGAGTCGGCGTCGCTTCCGTCAATGGGACCGAGATAATACTCGATGCCACCGCCTTCCGCCGCATTCCCATTATGAATGTGGGCCGGATGCGATACGCTGGCACCAGTTGCACCGTCGATGTTCATATCGAGCGTAACGAGCGTGAGGTCGCTGGTTAGCTCAAGGAACGTAGCGGTAGCGGGTACGCCGTTGGGAGCTACGTCGCCGTCATTGGCATTGGCTGCCAGGTCGTAGTCGGTGGAACGCGGCGACTCGATGAATTCGAGCCCTTCTTGCACAGTGCCCGATGCATTCGCGCCAATGTTACCTTGCGACACGACGGTGCCCAGGTTGGCTACACTTTCGTGAATGTTGATGTAGCCGTTGAAGTCGGTGAGCTCTTCGAACGGCACGTCGATAACACGCGCGCTCGTTCCGCCGCCGCCCGATCCGTCGAGCGGCGTGAGGTAGTACTCGATGCTGCCGCCTTCTTCGGCACTTCCGTTATGAATGTGGGCCGGATGCGAGACGCTGGCTCCGGTAGCGCCGTCGGTCAGCTCCAGCGTAACGATCGTCTGCGTATCGCCATAGCGCCAGAACGTGGCGGTGCCGTTTACGCCATCGGGAATCGCGCCACTGTTCGACTGCGCGGCGAGGTCGTACGAGATGGCGTCGGCATTGGCTTCGGCAATGCTTGGCGGAAGCAGCAGGCCGTCAATCACGTGCAGAATGCCGTTGCTGGCCACATAGTCCAGGTTCGCCATGTCGAGCGTGGCCTGGCCGCCGTTGAAGACGATCTGATCGCCGTCTTGGGTGATGGTGAGGTCTTCGCCTTGCAGCGTCTCAATTGCAACCGTCCCGTCGTTCTCCTCAAGCAGTCCGAGCAGCCCACCCGAGTCTACCGCACTTGCTGCGTAGACATGATACTGGAGAATCTGCTGGATTTCTTCGCTGGAGAATCCGCTCAGGTCGGCGTTTTCGAAGGTGGCGTTGTTCGGTCCGAAGACCGTCCAGCCTTCTTCATTCGCAAACGCATCGCCCAGTTCAGCGCCCACAACGGCGTTGTACAGCTCCTCGGTTTCGCTTACGAACCAGGCGGTGTTCGCCAGATTCTGATTGCCCAGCAGCGCGCGGTCAAGTACGTGGATGACCCCGTTGGCCGCTTCCACATCGGTCTGAATCACCTCGGAGCCTTCGATGAAGACGCCATCGTCGTTCACCTCAACGGTGAGCTCGTCGCCTGAGAGGGTTTCGACGGTGTTCTCGCCCTCCTGAAGGTCAGACGCTGTCAGCGCCTGGTCCGGGATTACGTGATAGCCGAGCACGGCTTCCAGCGCATCCGACTGCCCAAGCAGTACCTCGGTGTTGATGGGCCCAAACGCATCGTTGTTCGGGGCGAACACCGTGAAGGTGTCTTCTTCATCCGCAAGTGCGCTGGCGAGTCCGGCCTCCTCAAGCGCCGCAAGCAGCGTAGAGAAGTTGTCGTCATCGCCCACGATATCACCGATCGTTTGCGTAGGATCGGGATCCGGATCGGGGTCCGGATCATCACTGACCGGGTTGTCATCGTCGCAGGCCGCCAGACCTAAAAAGAGGCCCGCCAGGACGGTCCAAAGTATAAGTTTTGAGCGAAGCATAACTGTCGGGAAGTGTTAGGGGGAGTAAACGCACGCGCCGGAGCGCATCCGGCGTTTTCAATGTCCAGTATCCCATCACGTCCCCTGCTCAACCTCGTTCACGATTCATTCAACGGCCCTGTTATCTCTGTCCGCTTTCAGCACGCTATAGCAGGCGCGTTACACTTTTGCCCTATCTGTATGGAAAACACCGCTCGGGGTTGGACATGCCGCTCTGCATCTGTTACTATGGGGCAATCGTGCTCCCTGTTTTTACGATTTGATGCTATGCTTCTGTTTGCTTCGCCCAACGACGCTACCGACGACCCGGCGTCTTCTCGTGTGCGATGGCTTTTTGTCGGGATTGCGGTACTGCTTGTCGGAGGGGCCGTTGGAGTGAGCGGTCACATTCCGGAAACGGACGGTCACTACGGTCTCTGGTCGCTTTTGCCGCCGCTTGTGGCCATCGTGATGGCGTTCTACACACGTGAGGTCGTCAGCGCCCTGTTTCTGGGGATTGCCGTAGGGGGCGTGGTTGCTGGCGAGTTGAACGTGGTGCAAGCGTTTCTCATCCCGGCGATTGGCACGGAGGACTTCGCGCTCATTCTGCTGGTCTACCTGTGGGCACTGGGCGGACTCATTGGGCTGTGGACGCGCACCGGCGGGGCGCTGCGGTTCGCACGTTGGGCCAGCGGATTCATCGTGCGCGGCCCGCGTTCGGCGAAGTTCTTCGCATGGATCATGGGCCTCGTCTTCCACCAGGGCGGTACCGTAAGCACCGTGCTCACCGGCGCCACCGTCCGCCCCATTTCCGACGAGCACAACGTGTCGCATGAGGAGTTGTCGTACATGGTGGATTCGACCGCCTCGCCCGCGGCAACGCTCATTCCGTTTAACGTGTGGCCCATCTACGTGGGCGGACTTGTAGCCGGTACCATTCCGCTTTTTGAGACCTCGCAAGAGGGTATTGCTTTTTTCTTTTCGGCGCTGCCGTACAACTTCTACGCGATCTTCGCGGTCGGCATCACGCTGCTGTTTGCATGGGAGAAGCTTCCGTTTGTGCCCGGCAAGCAGATGCGCGCGGCCATGGACCGGGCCCGTTCTACCGGCAAGCTCGACCGCGATGACGCCAACCCGCTTGCCGCCGACGACCTCACCAACATGAAGGTGCCCGAGCGCTACCAGCCGGGCCTGGTGGACTTCTTTGGCCCCATTGGGCTCTTGCTGGGTGTGGCCATCATTCCATACATGGTGACGTACTTCTACCTGGGTCGCACCGACGATCCTACGCTGCTCATTGCCGAGGCGTTCGTGCTGGCCGTGCTGGCGGGGATGGGCATTGCCCTCGCCAAAGGCATGGACCTGCAAGACGCCATCGACGGCTTCGTGGATGGCTGCCGCGGCGTCACCATCGGCGCCATCATTCTGGCGCTGGCGGTCACGCTTAAAGAAGTCGCCGATGCGGTAGGGACGGCCGATTACGTCGTTGCGGCGCTGGGCGACGTGCTGCTGCCCGTCACCTTGCCCGCTCTGCTGATGGGCCTCTGCCTGCTCATTGCGTTCTCAACCGGCACCTCGTGGGGCACATACGCGGTGGTCTTCCCGGTGGCTATGCCGCTGGCGTGGGCGGTTTCGCCGGAACCGTTCTTTATCACGCTCTGCTTTGGTGCGGTAGTGGGCGGCAGCGTGTTCGGCGATCAGTGCTCCCCCATTTCGGATACCACGATCCTCTCCTCTCTCGCCACCGGCACCGACCTGATGGACCACGTCTACAGTCAGTTCCCGCTCGCCCTCATGGCCGGACTCCTGGCTGCGGCGGCATACACGGGGTTGGCCTTCTTTGCGGTGTGAGTAGGGACACGCAGCGCGTATCTGTTTAGCGGTCGTCAAAGATCGCCGGGATATGCGCTTCGCTCCTGATCCCGGGCTAAGGGTTATCTGCTTTACGCTCGTCGCATGGCTCTGCCGTGCGACGCACTTTTTTAGGGGCTCCGCCCCATGGCACATGACAAAACTCACATGGCCCTTCACACGCCCGGATTTTCGTCATTCTGAGGAGCGTAGCGAGGGCCGTAGGTCATGCCTGTTGTACGACGGGGCCGACAGGTCATCCGTTGCGGGAATCTCTTCGAACCCAGCGGTGACGTGTTGTCTTCATCAAAAGCAGACCACCATCGACTCGATCTGATGCGTTCAAAAAGTCGCTCCCCGCCGTTACGTAGGGACACGGCGCGCCGTGTCCCTACTCCGGTCGCAGTGAGAAGAGACGTACAAGGAGGTGCGGCTTTTGGGAGAGTTGCGCTGTGTATCCAGGGAACCTGCATGACGCACAAAAAAGCCACCTTCCTGAGCAGAGCCTCACGACGAGCGGGAAGAAAAACAGTGGAAGTGTTGTTGCACAAACAAAAACGGGCAGCCCCTTCGTGGGGCTGCCCGTTTCGATGTGAAGCCGAAAGATTGAACTTCGGCTTAGCTGTTGTGGCTAAGACCAGGCGCTTACTCTTGAATGATATCCGACACCTCTACCGGAATCATCTGCGGTTCGCCCTGGAATTGGCCAATGACGCCTTCGTAATCGAAGGAACCCGAAGGAACCGGCTCTCCAATAAGCTGGGTTTCCCCTTCTTGCTGAACGCGGAAAACACCCTCATTTCCGTCACCGTCTACAGCCGTGTACGACGCACCGTTGCTGAACTCCGTATCTTCGGTGTTCAACGTCAGTCCGTTGATCCGAACCAGTACACTCTCGTAATCTAAGCCGTTGTTGGCCAGCTCCGTGAGTGTAATGGTAATCGGCTCCGGTACCGATGCTTCGCCGGTGATTTCGTACGAGGCCAGATCGTCTTCATTAATCTGGAACAGCCCATTGAATTCACTGATCGTGCCCGTCACGAGCACAGTAGTGCCCTCGGTGATCGTTCCATCAGCGATTTCAGCGTTGAAGTCGCCTTCAGTCTGGCGAATCACCATGCCGCTGGCGCCCAGGTCACCACTGTCATCCTGGATGCGCGCAAAGTCGCCGAATGCGCGCGTAACCGTGCCTTCAATCGTGACTTCGGTGCCTACGCCTTGTTCGCGGGCGTCCGCAATCGGAGTGGCCTCCGTCGGTTGCATGCTCGGCGGCATGAGCAGGCCATCGATCAGGTGGAATACGTTGACGAAGCCATCGCCCGCTTCGTTGAGACCACCGGCAAAGCGATCAACCCCGCCTTCAAGCACGATGTTGGCTTGCCCATCGTTGATCGAGATGCCCGAGTCGGTTTCGGTGAAGGTGATATCTTCTCCTTGAAGCGTCTGTACCGAAACTTCGCCACCGTTGTCGGCCAGCAAGGTTTGCAGCGTAGCAGCATCAATCGGACCGTTTTCGTCAACGATCACGTGGTACTGCAGAATCTGCTGCAACTGCTCCTGGGTGAAGTTCGCGGGGTCTACCTCTACAAGAGCCTCATTGATAGGAGCAAACACGGTCCAGTTCTCGGCATTCGAGAACGCGTCGCCCAAACTCGCCTCACTGGCAATACCGAGGAGCGCCTGCGTGGAGCTTGTCAGTCCGAGATGCTGCAAGAGCGTGCGGTTTTCCAGCAGCAGCCCATCAATCACATGCAGCACGCCATTGTCGGCTTCAAGGTCAGCCGTGGTGATGGAATTGCCGTTGACGAGGAAGTTGCCGTCGTCATCTGTGGTAATCAGGATCTCATCGCCCAGGGCCGTTTCCACCGTACCCTCACTCAACCCACTCGAAAGCACCGACTGCGGGAGCACGTGGTACTGCACCACTTCCTCAAGCAGTGCAGAGTTGTCGTCAGACAGGGCCGCTTCCAGATTGATGTCGGCAAACGAGTTATTGTTCGGTGCAAAGACCGTGATGTCAGCGTTCGGATCTTCCGTCAGGTTGAGCTGCCCCGACGCTTCTACCGCATCAAACAGCGTGCTCAGGTCATCCCGCTCTCCCAATATATCTGAGAGCAGCGTGGGCTCGTCGCCGTTATCGTCGTCGTCATCATCCATTCCGCCGCCGTTGTCATCGCAGGCGGTGAGGGAGAACACAAGGGCCAGGGCGAGCACATACGTTAAGGCTCGCGACCCTTTCATAAGTCGATTCAACATGGTATATGTCAGGCTACAAGGAAAAAAGATACGGAGGATAGAATCGAATGTACGCTTCAACAACGAACATACTGGTTCCACAGAACGGATACCACCACCTCCCCCTTTTGTTAACTACTTTTTACAAAGCGCTTCCATCTTGAGACGTTCTCAACGCCTTCCCTCAACGCCAAGCAGGCAGACGCGGTGTCCCCGCATCTGCCTGCTTCCGCTCAGTGACAATGGGACGTATCCCTGGTCACACATCCCACGTCAGAATGTCTTCTTCCGATTTCTCTTTGGTCTCCCACTCCTTGGCATCTTCGGGCGGCTCCTTCATCTCCGTGATGTTGTATCCCATCTCGCGCCACTGATTGGCCAGATACTCGTTCCACTGAATGTAATGCGCGTACTCCTGGGGCAGCTCGTCATCCGGATAGATCGCCTCGACCGGACACACCGGCACGCAGGCGTTACAGTCGATGCATTCTTCCGGCTGAATCGCTAAGAAGTTGGGGCCCTCGTAGAAGCAGTCGACAGGGCACACCTCCACGCAGTCGGTGTACTTACAGTTGATGCAGGGTTCGGTAACGACGTACGGCATGAAACGCGAAATAAGGGACATCCAGTGGTTGATTCGGATGCGTCTTAGTCTGTATCTTCTGTGCAGTTCCAGCCCCACCCGCCCCGTTGCGGCACCATTACACGGTATCCCTACAGCGGCTTTTCGCTCCTTGCACTTTTAGCGTCCACCTATGCCTGCTACTCTGGCCCTCATCGCCCATGACGGCAAAAAAGCCGACCTCATCTCGTTTGCCCATCACCACGCCGACCTGCTGCGCCAGTTCGAGCTTGTAGCTACCGGCACCACTGGCGGCCTGCTGCACAAAGAGCTCGACCTGTCCGTCACGCGCAAAGAATCGGGTCCGCTCGGCGGCGATGTGCAGATTGCAGCGGGCGTGATCGAGGACACCGTCGATGCCGTCATCTTCTTCATCGACCCCCAGGGCAAACACCCGCACGAACCTGATATCCAGACGCTCATGCGCGCCTGCGTCGTCAAAAATACGCCGCTTGCCACTAACGAGTCTACCGCGCGCCTGCTGCTGACCGATGAGCACATCGCACCCGATCCCGAGGGCTCGGTAGCGTAAAGTCCCTGCGCCTCCACTCCTTCTTCGCTCCCATCGAATTCGCCATCTGCTGTATGTTTTTGTTTAGGGGGATACGCCGTGTTGCTGCCGTATCCGCATGGAGCGTCTTGGTCCTTTTGGGATGTGCACTTGCGTCCGGATGCTCGGAACGGCCCGCCGCCAACGAATCCAGCGAGGCCCCCGCACTCACCGCCACGTCGGTGCCGTGGCATGCCCTGCCCGGACGCGCCTCCGCCAACTTCGCTCCCCCGGCGCAAGCCTTCCAGCGCTCCTGCTCCACCTGGGACGACGCCGATCCCGACCAGCCCATGCATCCCGAACGCGCCTGGTTCGGCACCATGGGCGACTGGCAGCACGCCTGTCGCCGCCTCGCAGAGCGTCCCGATTCAATATCGCTCAGCCACCGCTTCCGCCAGCTCTTTCAGCCCGTGCAGCTGAGCGTGCCCGGCACCACGTCGCTGCTCACCGGCTACTACGAACCGATTCTGCAAGGGGCACAAGCCCCCTCATCCCGCTATAACGTGCCGCTGCGCCGCGTGCCTGGCGACCTGCTGCGCATTGACCTGGGCGCATTCCGCGAGCGCTTTGAGGGCGAAACGCTCATCGGGCGCCGAGAAGGCAACCGCGTGGTGCCGTACTACGACCGCGAATCCATTCGCAACGGCGCACTCGACGGCCGCAACCTGGCGTTCCTCTGGGTCGACAGCCGCGTCGACAAGTTTTTCCTGCAGATTCAGGGCTCTGGACGCATCCAGTTGACGAATGGCACCATGACGCGCGTCGGCTATGCCGGACAGAATGGGCAGCCCTACCGCGCCATTGGCCGCGACCTGATTGAGATGGGCGAAGTGCCTCGCTCCGAGATGTCGATGCAGCGCATCCGCCAGTGGATGGCCAATCACCCCGACCGCGTCGACGCCCTGATGAATCGCAATGCCTCATACATCTTCTTCCAAGAGCGCACCGACCTCGATCCCAAGGCCGGGCCCATCGGCTCGCAGGGCGTACCGCTCACCGCCGAGTACTCGCTTGCCGTAGACCCTGAGGTCATTCCGATGGGCATGCCCATCTGGATCGACGGCAGCGCTCCCACCGCTACCGACGACAGCAGCACCGTCCCGTTTCAGCGGCTGATGATTGCCCAAGACACCGGTGGCGCTATCCGCGGCCCGCTCCGGGGCGACGTGTTCTGGGGCCACGGCCCCGATGCCGAAACCCGTGCCGGACGCATGCAGCATCCCGCCACCTGGCATGTGCTCGTGCCCCGCGCCGCGCTGTGGGACATTCCGGAGTAGAGAATCCAAGTTGCGAGGTACGGCACCAATCCTCCACATTTTGTCATTCTGGAGGAGCGAAGCGCGGGCCGCAGGTCATGCCTGTTGTACACAGGGGCCAACCCGTCATCCCCTGCGGGAATCTCCTCCACTGAGAGCAAAACAGATGCGATAAGGAGATTTTTCGACTCTGCAGATGCTTGGTGCATCTGCGCCGCTCAAAATGACATCCCTGTGGGGGGTGACTTGTAACCCGGGACTGGGAGCGGGGCGGACGTCCCGGGCGGTATCTACTCAAGAAAGCAGCATCTGAGAGGGGTACGTTGCTCCTCAAACATTAACCTGTGACACAGCCCTACTCGCCCTCAAACAGATCGCCCGATTCGGACGGGCGGTTGCGGTCGAAGTGCTTGTAGGCGCGTTTCAGGGCCACCCGCCCTCGGGGCGTGCGCTCCATGAACGCCTCCTGAATCAGATACGGCTCGTACACCTCCTCAATCGTGCCCGACTCCTCGCCCACCGACACCGCCAGGTTCTTGAGTCCGGTGGGGCCTCCGTCGAAATTGTCGATCAGGGTGAGCAGGATGCGCGTGTCCATGTCGTCGAGTCCGGCTTCATCCACGTCGAGCGCGTTCAGGGCGTGGTCGGCAATCGTTTTGGTGATTTCGCCGTCGCCCTCGACCTCCGCAAAATCGCGGGTGCGGCGCAGCAGACGGTTGGATACGCGGGGCGTGCCTCGGCTGCGGCGGGCAATCTCGAACGCGCCATCGTCGGTGATGGGCACATCCAGAATGCGTGCCGAACGCTTCGTGATGGCTTGCAGCAGGTCGGCGGTGTAGTAGTCATACCGGAAGTCGATCCCGAACCGTGCCCGCAATGGCGAAGTCAGCAGTCCCTTGCGCGTGGTTGCGCCCACCATTGTAAACGGCGGCAGCGAGATCTGCACCGTACGCGCATTCGGTCCCGAGTCGATCACAATGTCGATGCGATAATCTTCCATTGCCGAGTACAGATATTCCTCGACGACCGAGCTTAAGCGGTGGATCTCGTCGATAAAGAGCACATCGCCCTCCTCCAGATTGGTGAGCACGCCCGCCACATCCGCCGGCTTTTCGAGCACCGGTCCGCTCGTGGTGCGGATGCGCGCGCCCATTTCATTGGCCACGATATGCGCAAGCGTGGTTTTGCCAAGGCCTGGCGGTCCCGATAGAAGCACATGGTCGAGCGTCTCGCCCCGTTGCAGCGCCGCCGTCATGAACACGCGCAGGTTCTTCTTGATTTTCTCCTGCCCGATAAAGTCCTCCATTCGCTGCGGGCGCAGCATCGACTCGATGTCAGATTCAGATGGATCGTTTGTGTCAGGACGCAGAGCGGGAGAGCGCGATTCGGACATGAAAACACGGACAATGGATCAGCAGCACAGTGAGCGGCACAAGGGCATACGTAGCGGAGCACCCCTTGTGACGTGTGATTCAAGCCATTCGTCCGTCGCATAGTTTCTGGTGACTACGTCTCCGCATCTGATAGCCGAATCTGGATACAGATGGCGAGCATGGTACTGTGTGTCATCGAGGCGCCTCTACTTATTGCCCGATCCTCATGAAAATGCATCCTATAGGCTAAATCGTTGCATCGTAATAACAAGCTCCATCGGCTCAGATTGTAACGATGCGTGGAGCAAACATCATATTCCCAAAAGAACGTGCACTTCTTACCTTCTCTTCGGTTTGGTTTTGCGGAGTTAACCTCCCACCATCAAAGCACGGCGCTTTTAGGTGTGGCAATGTCGGGGCTTGCCATACGCATACGTTTCTTGCAAGTACAAGCTGTGCTAACGTAACTGTAGTATAAATACGGACGTATCGATGCACATTTTATCAGTTATGAATCACAAGGGCGGCGTAGGCAAAACGACCACGACCCTGAACGTGGCTGCCGCCCTGCACGAAAGCGGCCAACGCGTGCTTTTGCTCGACCTGGACAGCCAGTGCTCGGCTTCTTTTGCAATGGGGCTCTCACGCCAGGAACTCACCAGTAGCCCGTCAACCGCCGATGTCCTGTTCGGCAAGCGCGATATAATCGACACATGTTATCATAACGTATGGCCTGGGGTCGACCTGGTACCCGCCTCCATCGACCTTGCGCATGCTGGGCTGCGCCTTACGCCCGAAGACGGGGGACTGAAGCGGCTCACGCATGCGCTCTCAAGCCGCGCGGTCACCGAAACGTACGACACGGTTTTGATTGACTGTCCGCCTTCTATATCCGTGGTTACGCTTAACGCGTTGATGGCATCAACCGATCTGCTCGTTCCCACCGTGCCGTCGTATCTGTCGATGCAGGGGCTCAAAAGCATTGGCGAAGTCGTGTCGCGTACTCGTTCCGACTACGACAATACACTGGCTCTTTCCGGTATTGCGCTCACACGCATCAACCGCCATCGCTCCGAAATGGAGGACGCCACCCGCGAAATCCGGAATCACTACCACCGCAATGTATTCGAAACAGCGATTCCTGAAGACGAAGTCGTTGAGGAAGCCCAGAAGCGTCATCAGTCGCTCTTTACGCACGCGCCACGTTCAAAAGCAGCGAAACAGTACCGCGCCCTGACCGGAGAAATTACCCAACGATGGGCAAATTACGATGCGGTACTGGGTGGAATTCAACAGCCAACTTCGGCGAACACCGTATCGTCCTCAATCTCATAGCCTGGTGGTAGGCCACAGAATTTTTGGATCTCTGTACTGGATCTGCCTCGTACTTCCGCCGCGTCGAATCCGTGTGCATCCGTCACAAGGTAGGACAAAAGAGTAGCAAGCGCTCCATTTGTCCTGCTTTTGTGGTAGTATCCAGACGCATACGGCACGCCCTGCATTGCTTTCATGGGCTCGATACAGCGCTCAACAGCGTTCTTGCCGCCGTGCCTCTATAAACATGGCTACCCAACTGTAACAGTTTGGTGTGCTATTTGCGCTGTACACAGGCGCAACAGTTTTCTATGCTGGTTTGTCGTACCGTTGTAGATATGTTTCTGCCATAGAGGCTTTTGTTTATCGCAGAGGTGCCTCCCAATGTTGGGTCAAAGCTGCGCGCAGCCTCTTGCTCAGGCGCACATTCCACGCGTCTTATCGGAAGCGTTTGATCGTCTCCCTAACCCGTTTCTTTTCACGGCCCTTTTCGGCACTATGCTGCAAACTATACCTGTTGTTAACAACAAAGGCGGCGTTGCAAAAACGACGACCAGTATCAACCTTTCGGTGGGACTTGCCCGCCAGGGCAAGCGCGTGCTACTCATTGACCTGGATAGCCAGGGCTCGGCTTCGCTTGCATTAGGCATACCTCGTGCCAAACTCAACCCCTCAACCGCCGATGTGCTTTTTGGGGATGCCTCGCTCAACCGTTCCATTCGCGACCTCTCCATTCCGAACCTTGACCTGCTTACCGGCTCGCTCCGCCTCTCTAACGCCGACACCCGGCTGGGCAGTACCGAGCATCGCGAGCAGCATCTGAAGCGCATCGTTGACGAGGTCAATGACCGCTACGATGTTGTCATCGTTGATTGTGCTCCATCTACCTCGCTACTTACCATCAATGCACTGGTAGCCGCCGACGGGTTTATTATCCCAGTATCGCCTTCCTATCTCTCGCTCGAAGGTGTAATTAGCCTGGGCGAAGTGGTCCATAACGTGCGCCAGAACATGGGCGAAGCGGCTCCGGTGCTGGGGGTGCTCATGACACGTGTCCCCAAACACGATGAGGACGCTGAAGCCGTTATTGAGCAAGTCCGCAAACATTACGGCGGCAAGGTCTTCGACACCGTTATCCACAAAGACCCGGCACTGGAGTCGGCTCCTGGGCACGGCGAGTCGATCTACGCATATGCCCCCGACTCGCAGGGCGCAGCCGAGTATGAAGCGCTCACGCGCGAGGTGAGCGACCGCCTGGAGCGATATGGCGAAGTGTATCGCACGATTCAAAAGAATGAGAAGCGCCGCAGCGCTCATGCCTCCAACTCATAACCCGGATCCCTGAACCCGGTAGCCTACACGCTTATGCTTTTATCCTTGTCTTCCATCTTCCAGGACTTTTTCGACTCTCCTGAAGACGATCCGCTCTTACAAGACGATAGTACGTCCGACGACTCTTCAGATCGTGCGTCTTCAGGTAGCACGGGTGACCGCTCTTCGGAAACGTCTGACCGCGATGCGCCCAACGGTGCCTCTGCAGGCGATAAGCCAGTTGTGGGCGGTGATGGCGTGTCTTCTGATACCACTCCACCTCCGGCGTCCGCCGACACTTCGGGCCTGGAGGTTGCTCTTCCTGAGGAGCTTTCGGCCGATGTGCTCCGGCATAGCATTGCGAACGACCACACGGATGCATCTACCGCCTCCACAGACTCCAGCGGTGCCGATGAAGCACCACGGCGAACAAAGAAATTTGTCGTACCCTATAACGCGAGCACTGACGATCTGGAGGAGGTGAACGAAGCTATTTCAAGTGGATGGTCGTTCCGGCGTATTTCCGTAACAAAGGCACGAGCATCCGTCAAGCCCGAAGGCAAGAAGGTGATCATTACGCTGGAGCTCAACAAACCACGCTCGCTGTTCGACTTTTAGGCATGGTCTGAGAACGCGTTGTGTTTTACCACAAGTACACGCAAAACCTGAGTGGGCCTTCGCAGAATCGGTATTCCCAGCCCCCCAGCATGCCATTCCGAGTGCATGCGAGGAATTGGGTAGTGGATATACGTTAGATGATAACTCACCTGATAAAAATCCTTCCTGGGGCGAACCTGGAGCGAACGGTTCCCCGTTCGCTCCCGCCAGAGACGTTCGCGCCGGGCGGTGCTCCCAGTCTTCGGCTACCGGGGGACTCATTCGTCACTTAACAATTGGAGCGCTACTGATTTCTGCTCTGTGGTGAGCCGTTACGCTCCTGCTGGAGTTCCAAACATTTCCTTATACTGCTCCATGCTCTTCACTACCGCTTCGCGGGCGACCTCTGCGTCTGAGAAATCCTTAACAAGCACTTCCTTATCCTCCAGCTTTTTGTAGTCTTGGAAGAACTGATGCAGCTCGCGCAGGCGATGTTCGGGCAGATCTGAGATGTCGTAGTAGTCGTTGAACGCCGGATCGTCAACGTGAATGCAGATGACTTTTGCATCCTCCTGTCCTTCGTCCACCATGCTCATCAGGCCGATGGGACGGGCACGCAGCAGGCAGAGCGGTTCGACCGGCTCTTGCGCCAGCACAAGCACATCGAGCGGGTCTTCGTCATCGGCATAGGACTGCGGGATAAACCCGTAGTTGGCCGGATATACGACCGACGAGTACAGCATGCGGTCGACACGCAGCATTCCGCTGTCTTTGTCGAGCTCATACTTTACTTTCCCCCCTTGCGGAATCTCGATAATAACTTCGATGATGTCGGGGGCGTCAGGGCCAATGGAGATGTCGTGCCACGGGTGATCCATAAGAAGGCGTTACGACGTTGTGGGTATTCGCGATATTGTAGGCTTCAAACATTACGCAACGACGACGCTGAAAACCAGCGCCGCCGTTCGCTTTTTGATGGAATGCCTATGATTTTACACAAAATGGGTGGAGGGTGTGTGGGGTGTCCTCGCACCACACGGTGTGCAACATCAGGCACTACACGCTACGTGGTTGGACGCGCCGCCTCGGTGCCAGGCAGGTCAGCCCGAAGGCGTTCGGTGGGGTCGGTAGTCTGTTCGGTGCTCCACCAGTATGCAAGCAGCGCACTCATACCCTGCACATCAAGCACATCGGTGCTGATTTCGGTGCCCTCACTGCTGTCGTCAATAAGATGCCCCAGAGTACGGGCCAGGCGGGCCGCATCTTCGGTGGTGCGGTGCTCCAGGCGTAGGTTGCCTGTGCGATGGGCTGTACTCAACGAGAAGAGTTCCTCCCGGGCGTCGATAACTGCTTCCCCTTCCGATTCAGCAGCAGCCCCTTCGTCGGTCACCCGCACGTGTACCCGCACCGGACGCACGCCCCGATCGCTTAACGCGTCGGCCAGGGCTGTGCCAGATTCGTTGTTCACATACACAATGACGGACGACCGTGCTGTGTATGGACTCTCGGCCAGGCGATTTTGCACCTGCTTCGCCACATCTTCTACCGAGCCATCAATAGACTCTGTGAGCGTACGCCGCACGACAAAAACCTGGTCGTCTTCGTCATCGCGCTCAACAATGGTGAGTGCCAGTTCATCGGGAGTGCCTGGTTCAATAGCCAGCCCAAATGCAAATGCGTTTGCCATAATCGTATAAAGGTTCATTCGAAGAAGCGTACCGTTGGAAGCGATGGATCGCGGCTTCGTTTCCCATAACAGTTATGAATCCGCAACGTCCATCGTTGTAGGCTCAGCATAGTGCACACTGAACAATCGGTCGGGATCGGTCCATGTTGCACGAATCTGCCAGTTGGCCCGGGCGAGCAGGGCCTCGAATCCTTCAAGGGTGTACTTGTGCGAGTATTCGGTGCAGATCGACTCTCCCGACTCGAATGCAAATGACCGACCCGCTACCTGAACCGTCTGTTCGGTCTGGCTGACCAGATGCATCTCGATGCGATTGTGTTCGGGCACCCAGCGTGCTTCGTGAGCGAACTGGTCGATTGCAAAATCGCCGTCAAGCTCGCGGTTTAAGCGTATAAGTAGGTTTTTGTTAAATGCAGCAGTTACGCCCTGGGGATCGTTGTACGCATGGCGCAGGCGGTTGGGATCTTTCTTGAGATCGGCCCCGATGAGCAGCCCGCCGCTGGCTCCGACTCGCGTGCGCACCTGCTGCAGAAACGCGATAGCCTGTTCAGGTAAGAAGTTGCCGATGGTGGAACCAGGGTAGAACGCAACTGCGCGGGTGTATGCCTCGGCAGGTACTGGCATGGGCACAGTAGCAGTGTAGTCGGCCCACACGGGAAAAACGGGAAGCGCAGGAAACGCCTCGGCAATGCGCTCAGAGGCAGCCAGCAGGTGCTCTCGCGCAATATCAATGGGCACGTACGCTGCCGGGTCATGCAGTGCCTTCAGCAGCCGGTGGGTCTTCTGGCTGGTGCCGCTGCCGTACTCAATGAGCGCCGCTTTCGATCCTGCATGAGCGGCCATGTCATTGGCATGTGTGTCTAAGATCTGTACCTCGGTACGCGTGGGATAGTAGGCCTCCAGCGTACAGATGTCGTCGAAGAGCGAGGAGCCTCGTTCGTCGTAGAGATACTTGGCCGGAAGCTGCTTGGGCGTCTGCGACAGCCCATGAAGCACGTCGTCTTTCATGGACTGCGTAGTGCGCGGGCCGTCGGTCAGCGGGTGAACCCCCGGCTTGAGCGCGGTTGAAGGAATTGAGGAAGCCATACAACGGAAAGATAAGTCGGATAATACGAATTAGGGCGAAGCCGCGTGCTGCAGCTTCGCCCCGTTCTCATAACGCATCAAGCGCGGGTTACTGTGGTGTACGGGCCAGGCGCAGGCCCATAAACTGCCAGGCTTCATCGGGATGGAAGAAGTTGCGGTAGGTGGGCCGGATGTGCGTCTGCGATGTGGCACAGGAGCCGCCGCGCAGCACGAACTGTCCACACATAAACTTGCCGTTGTACTCGCCAATGGCACCGGGCAGCGGCTTGTAACCCGGATACGGCGAGTAGTGGCTCTGCGTCCACTCCCATACGTCGCCGTACATCTGATGCAGCGGTCCGTTGCCGTGGGTTGGCGTGTGGCCGGGTGCATCTGCCGAGAGGGCCTGAGGGTGGTAGGCGTCGTCTTCTACGAAGTTGCCTTGCACGGGGAGCCCTTCGGCGGCAACTTCCCACTCGGCTTCGGTGGGCAGGCGCGCGTCGGCCCAGCGGGCAAAGGCGTTAGCCTCGAAGTAGCTGAGGTGGCACACCGGCTCATCGGGGTTGACCTCGCGCAGTCCCCCAAGAGTGTACACGTACCACTGGTCGTCGTGGCGCTCCCAGTAGTACGGCTCGGTCCACTCGCGCTCCTGCACGGTCGACCAGCCCGCCGAGAGCCACAACTCAGGACGCTCGTAGCCGTCATCGTCCATGAACGCCATGTACTCGCGGTTGGTTACCAGTCGATTGCTAAGCTGAAACGACTGTACGTAGGTGCGGTGGCGGGGCGTTTCGTTGTCGTAGTGGAAGCCATCGCCATCGTATCCGATCTCGTAGAGGCCCTCGTCGAAGCCGACCCAGCGCAGCGGCATGGGCTTGTCGGGACGCGCTTCGGGCAAGTCGTCGCGGTACGACGGACGCAGCGGGTTGACCGACAGTACGTGCTTCATGTCGGTAACCATGAGCTCTTGGTGCTGCTGCTCATGGTGGATGCCGAGCTCAATCAGCGGGGCGATGGTGTCCATCGTGGCCGCATCGGCCTGGTCGAGCAGCGTGTGGACCTGCTCATCCACAAAAGCACGATACTCGAAGACCTCGCTCACCGTAGGACGCGAGATGTACCCGCGGCGATCGCGGCAGTGGCGCTCACCCGCCTGGATGTAATAAGAGTTGAAGAGATACGCATATTGCTCATTCAGCGGCTCGAAGCCGTCCAGGTGGGGCTCCAGCACAAAGGTCTCGAAAAACCAGGTGGTGTGAGCCAGGTGCCACTTGGTGGGGCTGACATGTTCTTCGGTCTGCACCACAAAGTCCTCGGTGTGCAGCGGCTCACAGAACTGCTCTGTCTGTGCGCGCACCGTGGCAAACCGGCTGGGCAATGTGGCGCGGTCGGTACATCGTAAGCGGGCCGAAGAATCGGTCGGGGAGACGGCAGTAGACATAGCGCGTTCGGGCGAAAGTGGAAAAGCGATTCATCGTTCAAGGCACATGTACACAAACGGTGTGCACGTGGATAAAAGAAAGCGTACACAGTGTCTGTACACGCCTTTGTACAGAACGTTACACCTCTGTCTTCCTGAGATATGACAGGTAGCCTATTTTACGCATGAAGCGGACGTATTGAGGGCTATGCTTCTTGGCGAAATGCGGCCGTTGGGTCGGGATAGGTAAACACATACCCGAGCGTATCCATGAGTTTGGTGGACACCACACGCTTTCCTTCGGTGTTAGAGTCGCCTGCAAACGTGGGCGGATCGCCCCCATAGTCACGAGCTGCCGCCTCGTAAAAGGCGCGCCGCGTAGGATGCTTGGGGGCAACCACGTTGAACACGCCCTGTACATCCTCTTGCTCAACAACCGCCTGAATTGCGCCGACAACATCCTGCTGATGCACTATATTAACGGGGCCCTCGGGGCGTTTCACATCCGTGCGCCCGGCAATAAACCGTCCGGGGTGGCGGTCGGGACCAAACAGCCCACCCAGGCGCAGAATTACGGCTCGTTCCGGGTAGGCGGTAACAATAATCTGTTCGGCTGAGCGCACGGCTTCGGCGGTGGATCGTCGGGGCGCAGCGGCCCCATGCGGCGCGCGTGGGTCAATGGCCTCTTCGGTGACGGGGACCTTCGTAGGCGGATACACGCCTGTGGAGCTGGTGTAGATGACCCGCTCTATGCCATGGGCCTGCGCCTGTGCCATGAGCACCGCGACCTGGTCGAGATACGGGGCTTCATCGGCGTTGGAGCGTCCTGGCGGCAGGGTACAGATGAGCACATCGCTGTCGAACAGATCTGGGACGGCAGGTTCCGGATCGGGACCAAAGGTAGTCACAAACGGCTCAATGCCTGCGTCGGCAAGCACACTGCGTTGGGAGGGGCGGGTGGTGCTGCCACAGACGGTGTAGCCCTGTTGCGCCAGTACACGTCCGGCAGCCAGCCCCACCCATCCGCATCCCACTATGCTAACGGATGGGGACTCTGCAGAATGTGGCTGCTCTCTACGAACGTCTGACGTTGACATGCCAATAGTGTGCTTCGAAAGGGATAGTGCGGTTCATCCCCTCGTATTAGAAGCTACTGCTGTAGTTCGCTCATAACAGACATTGAGGGCGACGATGCCGGGGTCCCCGCGTCTGTATCGGTTTCCTGTTCAGATGTCGGCTCGTGTGCAGACGGCTCCAGATTCACCGCGCTTTCGGGCGACTCGATGCGGGGGAGCGTGATGGTAAAGGTGCTGCCCTCGCCCTTTTCCGATTCGACGCGAATGGTGCCCTGATGGCGCTCAACGATCTGCTTCACAATGTAGAGCCCAAGCCCCGAAGATCCTTCGTTGCCGGTTGGCTCCGGCGAGAGGCGTTTGAACGGTGTAAAGAGCGCCTCTTGCTCGTGCGAACTCAGGCCCGGCCCCTCATCAGCAACCGACACATACACCTCGTCGTCCGTTGCCTGCACGGCAAGCTGAATGGTGCTGTCGAGCGGCGCGTACTTGACGGCATTGCTAACCAGATTATTGAGTGCCTCGCGCAGTCGGTCTTCGTCGCCCTCAACAAAGACATTGGTGGCGGCCCCATCGCAGGTAATCTGCTGCTGCTTGCGCTTGGCCTGATCGGCAAAGCTATGCATTACGAGGTGGGCCATGGAATCCACATTAACGGCCTGCTTTTCGAGCTCGCCATGCACGCTGCTGGCTGCCGAGGAAAGCAAATTGTTGATAAGCGTCATGGCCTCTTCTGCCGAGTTATGAATCAGCGACAGCCGCCGCGCAGCGTGGTTGTTGCCTACGCCCTCTTCCAGCATAACCTCCGAGAGGGCGCAGATGCCGAACACCGAGTTCTTAAGATCGTGCGCCGCCACCCCGAGCACTTTCGACTTCTCATCCATGGTTTGTTGCAACACCTTATTGCTGCGGATAAGTTCGGCGTTGTAGCGGGCAAGTTGGCGAGCCTGCAACTGAATGTGCGCGGTGCGCTGCTCAACCAGTTGCTCCAACTGCTCGTTGCGCTTCACCAGCTTGCGTGCCCCCCACGTCGCTGCCGCCATAGCAGCAATAATGAGCACGATATACGCCACTGTAGACCAGGCCACATCGTACCCGAGGAGAGCGGGGACGCCTACGCCCAGCACGGACGCTGAGAGCACATGTATAGGGAGGTCGCAGAGATTTTGCCCCGATAGCACCCGATCTTTTATTCCGGAAGAGTCATACTTATCGGCAGACATCGAGAGCTTGCCTTCAGTTGTCCGGCATGCAGTTAAGGGATTACGAGATAGCGAAGAAGGGATATTGGTAGTACGCTGCATAGGTCGTTTCGGAGCTGTACAGTAGTCAGGAGATCTATGCCATGTGCGTGATTTGCGCATCGACACAGTAGCAATAACGCAGTATGTGGATTCAAATGCTTCTCTGTATGTGCCAAATGTTTTCCTATACGTGTCAAACTCTGTTCTTAGTGCGTAAAAATGTTTGGGATTTGTGTCAACACGTAATTTCATGCCTGTCCCCCGTTTTTGAGTTCGTATTTTGAAACGGATGCTCCCATAGCTCAATGATATACCACGCTCGTCCCTGAACTGCTGTCTGTAATAGTTAGATGACCTTCTACAGTGCATTACCCATGACCCATATACTGGTATGGTAGCTATGCATGTATGCTGCTCTTTTGGCGCCCTCTTGGCGCGTGCAACTTGCGAAGGATTTTCAAACGGAGCACAGTACAGCGAATTTAGAGCCTGTTTGGATTGCTTACGGGGGTAGCGGTTCAATGGTAAGTGATTGTCATATGGCCGACATCATCGGAGCCAGACAACCCCCTCTGTCTATCGACATCTCCCCCTTGGAAGAGGGGGAGAAACCCAAACGAGTCCGCAGGACGACTCATGGAGCGCAGCGGAATAAAAGGGAGAGGGGCTTCGAATAAGACAAACCTACATTCTACGATAGCCTTATCACTTAGCGTCTACCCACTACCAAGAGAAACAGTGCCGCACTGCATAGACGGGGACAGTTTGTACAGTGCGTGCTACAGGGTATTTGTACTATGGCATGTTATCATACAACATATTCACACAAACATGCAACGCATCTCTGGAAAAGCAGGATGGTTTCTTGTGCTCTTTTGGCGCATCTTGCTGTAACCTGCACATATGGTGGGCTTATTGCAGAGGAACGTGCCAAGCAAGGGCCGAGCCACGCGTTTGTGCCCTTTGGGCCGGATCTTGCGCAGTGATTTCCGCAGGGCAGCCCCGACTGCTCTTCTGAAACCTGTCTGCACCGAACTGCTATGAGTAAAGCTTTTAATTTCGCCTTCCTCGTTGCCTCATGGCTTCCTCCTCAGCCGTTTCGTCGCCCGATGCATCGTCTGCCCCAGACGGAGTGCGGCGCGCCTTGCTCCCCACAAGCCGCCTCACAGCGCTGGAGGCTGACTTGCAGTCGGTGTGGCGCATTAAGCTCTGCCTCCTTCACACCGTGGTGTTCCTGACAGCCCTGTTTTTCGGCATTACGCAGTGGTTTTCTGGGGCCAATGGTGCGGTCATTCTGAGTGTGCTGGGCGGATTGCTGCTTCTCATGACACTTTACATTGTGTTTTGGCCGCGCTGGCGCTATCAGGCCTGGGGCTATGACTTGCACGAGGATGAGTTGGTGCTGGAGCACGGCGTCATTACGCATGTGCGCTCGGTGGTCCCGCTGCGCCGCATCCAGCATCTGGATGTATCGCAAGACCTTTTCGAGCGCGAGTTCGATCTGGGGCGTCTGGTCATCCACACCGCTGGCACACGCTCCAGCGATGTCGTGATTCCGGGCCTGCCGCTGACCACCGCCGAGCAGATTCGCGACGACGTAAAGCAGTACATCTTAGACGACCCGCTCACCGAAGACGTGCTGTAGCACGCTGCTGTAGCACGCAACGGCGTGTACGCCTCCCAATCCCTCCGCTCGTCTCTCTTTCCACTGCGTTTTTCACTGCATTCTGCCTATGGCCGCCCCGTCTTCTGACTCATCGCCTGCTGGCTCGTCGGTGCACGACCCCTCGGCCTCAGAGTCGACAGCAGCGAACGGCCCCTCTGGCGACTCATCATCCGACTCGCCCGCTCCGCTTGGTGCGGTGCGTGAACCCCAGCGGCTACATCCGCTCACGCTGTTTGTGCGCCTCCTTACAAGCCTGCCCGCACTTGCTCTTGTTCTGCTGCCCACGCTCACGAACGACGACGCCCAGGTGTGGCTGCCGCTCTTCTTCGGGGCCGTCTATGGACTCGTTGCGCTTCCCGCTATCGTCCTGCAGTATCTGCGGTTCAGCTACCGCATCACCCCGCAGCAGATTGTCATTCAAAGCGGGGTACTGAAACGACAGAACCGCAGCATCCCGATAGAGCGTGTTCAGAACGTGGAGATCGAGCGGCAGCTTCTGGCGCGTCTGCTTGGCCTGGCAAAGGTTCGTGTAGAAACCGCCGGGAGCGCCTCTACCGAGGCCAGCATCGAATACGTGTCGGTACAGCAGGCTCAGAAGATTCGATCCTCTGTGCGGGCGTTCCAACGGGCCGACGAAGATGCACAAAGCAGTCGCGATGCCACCCCCTCAGAGGCAAACGCAACAGCGCCCAATGCCCCGACTTCGTCCCCCCGAACGCTCTTTTCGATGTCGCTGCGCCACGTGCTGCTGGCGGGAGCCTTTCGGTTTTCGCTCTTCTACCTGGCGCTGATCTTCTCGGTGCTTCAGTTTGTGGATCCGGAGACCCTCACCAACTGGCTGCTCCTGTCGCAAGACCGCATTGATGTCATTGTCGACGCCATGTACCAATCGCCTGTGATTACGGCCCTGGGCACCGTGGTCGTAGCTGCACTCCTGGGATGGCTCTCCGGCATCCTGCTTACGCTCAACCGCTACTACGGCTTTACCTTGTGGCTGGACGGCGGTAAGCTGCGCAAACGGCATGGCCTCTTTACCGTCACCGAAGGCACCATTCCGCTGGCCAAAGTGCAAGTGCTTATCGTGCAAACCACCCCGCTGATGCGCCTGTTTGGCTGGCACACGCTCGAAGTGCAGACGATGGGCCTCAACACCGACCAGCAAGGGCAGCGCGTGGTCGCCCCGTTTGCAAAGTGGGAAACCGTCATGCGCCTGGCCGACCATGTGCGTCCTATGGAAATGCCCGATACGTTCGATCGTGTCTCGCCCCTTACCATCCGCCGCCACTTCTTGCGCCGCCTGGGCGTGCTGCTGGCAGCCCTGGCCCCGGCGGCTTACTTCTGGCCCCACGACTGGTGGGCGCCCTACGACGTGGCGCTGCCGTGGTGGAGCCTGCTCGTTATTCCAGCGTTGGGCGTAGCCGCCTACCTGCACTATCACTACCACCGTTTTGCCATCCACCACGACGGCTTGTACGTGCGCCGGGGTGTGCTGCGCCACTACCTGTGGATGATTCCCATCAACCGCTACCAGGTGGCTTATGCTACCGATAGCCTCTTGCAGCGCCGCCTGAACCTCAAAACGCTCTTTGTGGATACCGCAGGGGCGTCGGCGTTTGCGTATCCAGATATTGTGGATGTGGAGGCCGATACTGCCGACGATGCTGTCGACACGATTTACGGCCAGTTCCACACTTTGTACCGGGCCATGGTCTCGGAGGCGAAGCATTCTGCCTCTCCCACTACTCCGCTCGACCTCCGGCAAGCCGCTGCCGCTGTTCCTCGTGCGCTCCCTCTTCCCAATCCAACCGACTCGTCTCGTGCCTAACCCTCGCCAGAGTGGACTCCTTGCCCATATTACCTCGCTGCCCAGCCCACACGGCATCGGCGATCTGGGCGACGCGGCCTACGCGTTTGCCAATCGCCTGCACCAAACGCACCAGCAGCTCTGGCAGGTGCTCCCCACCGGACCCACCGGGCCGAGCGGGTCGCCCTACAGCAGCCGGTCTACGTTTGCGGGCAACCCCATGCTCATCAGCCTCACCCCGCTGCTTGATGATGGGCTGCTCACCGACGGAGACGTGGCTCCGCTCCGCAACCTGCCTACCGAGCGCGTCGATTATCCGGCTGTGCTCAAACACAAGACGGCGGCGCTCACCACCGCGTTCGAGCGCTTCGACACACGCACGATGGGAGCCCAACAGGCCGACCTGAGCCGCTTTCGTATCCGCCATGCCGACTGGCTGGCCGACTACACGCTCTACGAGGCCCTGCGTGAGGCGCACGGCAACACACCGTGGACCGAGTGGCCCGCGCCCCTGGCCCGCTACGAGTCCGACGCCGTTGCCGAAGCGCGCCACATCCATGCCCGAGCATGTCGCAAGCATGCCTACTGGCAGTTTCTCTTCTTTCAGCAGTGGCAGGCGCTGCACGCGTACTGCCGCCAGCGCGACATCCAGTTCTTTGGCGATCTGCCCATCTACGTGGCGCACGACAGCGCCGACGTATGGGCGCACCAGGATCTCTTTCGACTGGATGACGACGGCCAGCCGACTGCAGTAGCCGGCGTTCCGCCCGACTATTTCAGTCCCAACGGACAGCGCTGGGACAACCCGCTCTACCGCTGGGACCGTATGGCCGACAACGACTTTGCGTGGTGGACGCGCCGCCTGCGCCATGCCTTTAATCAAGTTGACCTGCTGCGCCTGGACCACTTCCGTGGCTTTGACCAGTACTGGGCGGTACCGGCCCACGCCGACACCGCCGTTGATGGCTACTGGGAAGATGGCCCCGGCGCGCCGTTCTTCGAGCACCTGCAGGAGACGCTGGGCTCGCTGCCCATTGTGGCCGAAGACCTCGGCGACATCACCGATTCGGTGTACGAACTGCGCGACCAGTTCGACTTTCCGGGGATGGCGGTGCTCCAGTTTGCGTTCGAGACAGATGCAAGCAACATCTTCCTGCCGCACAACTACCGACCGAACACGGTCGCCTACACGGGTACGCACGATAACAACACCCTGCGCGGCTGGTGGTCCGACGATGCCACCGCCAAGGAACAGCGTGCAGCCCACCGCTACCTCGATCTTGACCATGCCCCCTCGCTTGTTCACGCCGCCCACCGAGCGCTGTGGGCCTCGACCGCTGAGCGCGTGGTGCTGCCCCTCCAAGACCTGCTGGAGCTGCCTTCGGGCGCACGTATGAACACGCCCGGCACCACTACCGGCAACTGGCAGTGGCGCTTTGCTCCTACGGCTCTGGACCGCGCCGCCTTCGACCGCCTCTCGGATTGGACGCTCGCCTACGGCCGTGCAACGCCCCACAACCGCTTCGCCCAGATGGACCGATAAGAGGCTGTGCTTTGTCAATAAGTAATACCAAATCCGGTTGTAGCACTGCGGGATAGCCCTCTACTGCTGTGTTACGCGTGAATCTTGGAGCAGCAACGTACTCCTCTCGTACGCTGTCATCTTGGAGCGAAGCGAAGTCCTGACACGAGCGAAGCGACTGATGAACGCAGTGAATAAAGATCTCCCTCGAGATAGGCAGGGCCCTGTGTCCCGCTGTATCTGCCAAGCCCCAAGGAGATGGTTCCTCCGACAGTGGTCGGAGCCCCAGGGGGCGGGACTGCGCTCACCATGACACGCTTCGTCGAAGGATACGGAGTTCGCGATGGCCTGCTGGAAGTTGCCTGCGCCTTCGTGTAGAAGCAATTGCGCGTTATCCCCACAGGCAATGCGGGGAAACGCCTGATGGCGCGTCTATTCCCTATCGTGTATGCTTGTGCGTACTGCTCTATTACGCTCAACAGACGCGCAAGCTGACCCATGAAGTACACCCAGGCCAAAGACGTCATGACGCGTGCCGTGCACACGGTGGAGGCCGACCGCACATTGCACGGGCTGTCCGACTTTTTCCTTGATCACGACGTTACGGGCGCTCCGGTTGTAGATACCGAGGGCACCCTCATTGGCGTCGTCTCTGTGACAGATCTGGCCCGTCATGTCCGCGACGGCAGCAACGGCAGCACCGCGCGGGTGCACACTGCGTACTACGATGAGCTCGCCGCCGACTACGCCGACGAAGACTTGGAAGCGCTTCACATCACGGAAACGAGCACAGCGACCGTGCGCGATGTTATGACGCCCGAGATCTACGATGTGAATCCACACACATCCGTCCAGCAGGTTGCCGATGTGATGCTCCGTAGCAACATCCGTCGGCTGTTTGTAACGCGTGACGGGCGCATCGAGGGCGTCATTACCGCAACCGACATGATGAAGGTTGTCCGTGACCTGTAGTCCTCCCCTGGCATCCGATCGATACCGCTCATCATCCAACCACATTGCTCTATGGGACGCGTACAAGACAACATTGCTATCGTAACGGGAGGCGCAGTCGGCATTGGCCGAGCAGCGGCCCAGCATCTGGCGCACGAAGGCGCTGCCGTGGCCATTACGGATCTCAACGAAGAGGAAGGCGAAGCCACCGCCGCCCAGATTCGCGACGCCGGAGGATCGGCCCAGTTCTATTCCCACGACGTGACCGAGGAAGACGACTGGAAACGGGTCGTGGACGCCGTAACACGCGATATAGGGCCCCCGACTGTGCTCGTCAATAACGCCGGCATCTATCTGATCAAAGCTCTTGAAGAGACGACCGTGGAGGAGTGGCGCCGCCTCATGGATGTGAACGTGACCGGCGTCTTCCTTGGTATGAAGCACGTCGTTCCCGCAATGCGAGAGGCCGGACAGGGTTCCATCATCAATCTGTCGTCGGTGGCTGGACTCGTCGGGTCGGCGCGGCACGTGTGTTACGGTGCCAGCAAGGGCGCGGTGCGTACCATGACCAAAGATGCTGCTATCGAATTGGCCGATGCGGGCATTCGCGTGAATTCGGTACACCCCGCCTACGTAGACACCGGAATGGCCGACTACGGCGCGGAAATGAACGACGTGTCGAAAGACGAGCTTGATGCGATGCATCCCATTGGGTTTATGGGACAGCCCGACGATGTTGCTTATGCTGTCGTGTATCTCGCGTCTACCGAGTCTCGATTCGTGACGGGCGCTGAGCTCGTCCTCGACGGCGGCTACACGGCGCAGTGAAGCATCGCAGGTCACGCGGACGGAGTTCCTGAGCAGTCCTCTCGTCGCAGGGCTCCGCCGTGCGGCTCGACAATCGTTGGGGGCCGGATGACCTGCGGATGCAGCCTTCAGCAATCACTCCCCTCCTATCCACCACCAAACAGAAAAAGCCCCGCCAGGTGCCGGGTAAGCACAGCAAGCGGGGCGATGGGCTGGGAGTGAAGCCACACGGTTAACTGGCAGCCACCCACGAGTTGCACCAACCGTCGGGGTGCACCGGGCCCGGAAAGAGCTGGCATCCGCCACAGTTGGCGTTGCCTTCGGGGGCTTGCCAGAACGAGCAGTTCGCGCAGTTCTGGTCGGGGTTTGGCGACTCTTCGACATACTGCAGCGCTTGAGTCTGCGTCTCGCGCTGGCTAATTTGCTGGTCGCTAAGCCCAGACAGGTCATCGCAAGAGAAGTCAGCGCTGCCGGATGAATCATCGCCCGTGGACGAGGCATCGTCGCTGCCTCCGCCACAAGCTGAGAGGACCGTGCTGGCGCCTACACCCGCAATGCCCAGCGCACTAATGCGCTGAAGAAACGAGCGTCGAGAGACCTTCAAGGAGTCACTCATAGGTTCAAGGGTTCATGAGTAGGAGGGTGATCGGAGGAAGTGCTACACTTCCGTACCTACAGGTTTCCTGATTTGACTCGTAATTACAAGTGGATGCGGGGATTCCCCTGCAAAATTGTAGCAACGATCCCCACAAAGGCCCAATAGAGAGGATGCGATGCCCAGTAAGATGGCGGTTTGCGAAAGACTCGAAGCAGTAAAATTAGGAGCTTTATATCAGCAAGCCACTGTAAGTACCTGCTAAAAAGAGGGAGATTAAGGAGTAAAAGGCTACAGCAAGGCAAATACAAAGGGTTTTTCACAGTATCGCGACCATTACCATACCTTAATGCATGATATCTTTATTGCCTTCTGTAGCAAAAGCAGCTATCATGAACCGTGACGATAGCACCGGCAATGGGTTTGTGAGCTTATAGCCTGTTTTCGTACGATACGTACCAGTGATTCACTTTTGGTGTCTCCCGCTCCGCCTGCGCACATGCAGGCCGCACACAAACCGCACGTAACATGTTCTCCGGCACGGATCGGACAGCATGTGCTTTTGCGGATATATCAGAGGCAACGACCATTTGTGAGTTGCTACGCATAACGACAATAGGCAATGTGCTTCCCACCACCCATCGTACCTCTGCAATACGTATCCCTGCAACCTTGCACTGGCAGACGGTTTGCAGTTAAGCGTTTATCTTACCCTGTTTCGATGTTCTACTTGGGGGTGCAGACGGACCTAATGGGTAACAACGTGTCTCTAACTTCGGCTCGTGGCTCTGGCTACGGACTGCTGTTGTAGGCTACGTTCTACCCACGTGATAATCCGCCTGTACCACGGAGCCAAAATCGAACGGATTGTTAGCTTACGCTTGAGTTTCCTGTCGCCTGCCAGATCGATATTCTGCAAACATGACGCGATGTACACAATGAAGTTATCTCGATCGCTACTATTTATGCTGCTTGGGCTGGCGCTGACGATGGGAGTCGTCGACGTGCAGGCGCAAGGCACGCGTGCCTCCATCTCGGGCACGGTCGTCGATGAAGAGGGCGAGCCTCTTCCCGGCGCAAATGTCATTGCGGTGCACGAGCCTTCGGGCACGCAATACGGCGCCTCCTCGCAGTCGAACGGACGCTACAATCTTCGCGGGCTTCGCGTAGGCGGCCCCTACACCGTAACGGCTTCTTTTGTCGGCTACCGCCCGTTGGAAGAAACGGATATCAACCTGCAACTGGGCCAGGACCTGACGCTCAACTTCGACATGGTTCCCGAATCCGCTGAACTGGAAGAGGTTCGCGTGGTGGGCGAACGCAGCTCGGTCATCAGCAGCGACCGCACCGGCGCCAGCCGCAACGTGTCGCAGGAAGAGATTGAACGCCTGCCGACCATCAACCGAAGCCTCACCGACTTCGCCCGCCTCATCCCGCAGTCCGGCGGGGGCAATAGCCTGGGCGGACGTAACGGACGCTACAACAAGATCCAGGTGGACGGCGCCACGCTTGATGATGTCTTTGGCCTCGGCGACGCAGTACCCGGCAGTCAGGCCGGCGCAGAGCCGATTAGCCTCGACGCCATCGAAGAGTTCAACGTCGACATTGCCCCGTACGACGTGCGCTCCAGTGGCTTTACTGGCGGACAGATCAACGCGATTACGAAAAGCGGAACCAACGAGTTTTCCGGTTCGCTGCGCACGATCTACCGCGATGAAGAGTTCACTGGCGACCTCGACGGTGTAGGCACAGGCGAATTCCAGGAGCAATACTACGTAGGTACGCTCGGCGGCCCCATCATCGAAGACAAGCTGTTCTTCTTCGTGAATGGCGAATTCCGTCGTCAAAGCTCGCCGCTCGACACACAGGTCGGCGATGTATCCGGTCCGAACACCTTTCAGGTTGGGTCTGGCACGCTCAATAGCATCAACGAGAGCCGCGGTAGCAGCATCGGGAGCACTTCGGAGTTGCTTAACCAGATTCAGAACATTGCACAGAATCAGTATGGCTTTGCGCCGGGGGGAATCTCGCCGCTTTCGCAAGAGCAGAACAATGAGAAGTTCCTGGCGAAGATCGACTGGAACATCACCAACAATCACCGCCTCACCGCTCGTCACAATTACGTGAACGCCGGTGATGACAGCGGTCTGGGACGTGGCCGCAACAGCTTCGACTTTGCAAACCGTCAGTACGTGTTCAACAGCGTGCAGAACTCTTCGACGCTGCAGTTGAACAGTACGATCGGCGACAACATGTTCAACGAAGCGCGTGTGGTGTACACCCGTATTCGCGATGAGCGTGACGTGCAGGACTTGCTCTGGCCCGATACGCAGATCGACCTGAACGGTACGCAGTCGGTGAACATGGGTATTGGTCGCTTTAACCAGGCCAACCGTCTCGACCAGGACATCTGGGAGATCACAAACGACTTCACTTTCACGCAGGGTGATCACACGCTTACCATCGGTACGAACAACGAGATTTTCTCGTTCTCAAACCTGTTTATTCAGGATGCCGTGGGCTCGTACACCTTCCGTGGGTTTGAGTACGAAAACGAAGCGGGCGAGACGGTAGCCGTGGACCCGCTCACCGCATTTGAACGCGGTCAGCCCTCCAGCTACCAGTTGAGCTACTCGCTGCTTGACGGCGAGCCGCAGCCTGAGGCTGAGTTCACGGGTATGCAGTTCGGCCTCTACGTTCAGGATGAGTGGAACGCGACGAACGACCTGACGCTGACCGCCGGGCTTCGTGCCGATATGCCCATCCTGCCCGATGAGCCGCGTGATAATCCCGATGCCCGCGATGCCTTTGGCCGTAGCACGACCAACGTAGCCAGTGGCAATCTGCTCTGGTCGCCGCGTGTTGGGTTTAACTACGCCAATAACTTCTTTGGCGACGGACTGGAGACGCAGATCCGTGGTGGCACCGGCATCTTTAGTGGACGCCCGCCGTTCGTTTGGATCTCAAACCAGTACAGCAACACCGGCGTTGACTTTGCTCGCTTGGATGTAAACTTCAATCCTGGGGAGGACTTTGTCGATGGAAGTGGCAGCTACGAGGAAACCATAAGCTGCTTCGCTGGAAGCGGAGATCCGCGTGCCCACCCGCGCCCCGGCGACTGCCCGGGTCTCGACCCGATCACGACAACCGAGATCAACCTGCTGGATGATGACTTCAAGTATCCGCAGACGTGGCGCTCGAACCTGGCGATTGACCAGGACCTGCCGTTTGGCTTCATTGCCACCGCAGAAGCGCTGTACTCGAACTCGCGTAACGAGGTGGTATTCGAAAACATTAACTTGGAGCAGTCTACGACGAGTGCGTACGGGCGCCCGATCTACGCTGAAAATGGTGAAGTCAGCGCCTTTGGGAGCGACCGCAACCTGGTCGACGATCGTTTTACCGATGCGTTGCTCCTGAAAAACTCGGACAAAGGCTACGAATACAGCCTGACGGGTCAGATTCAGCGCCGCGTGCCGAATGGCCTGAGCGGATCGCTGTCGTACACGTACAGCCGCGCCGAGAACGTCAACAACGGCACCTCCAGCCGGGCGATCTCGAACTGGCAGTTCAACGAAAACGTGGACGTGAACAATCCTGACATTGGGACGGCCGACTTTGAGCGCCGCCATCGCGTGCTGCTCAACCTCGACTATCGTATCGAGTATCTCGAGCGGTTTGCGACTTCGATTGGGCTGATCTATGAGGGCCGCTCCGGCACGCCCTTTAGCTGGATCTACGCAGGCGATGCTAATGGCGACGGCGAGAGCTTCAACGACCTCGTCTACGTTCCAGAAAACGAGAACGACGTGGTGCTCCTGAGCGACAACTGGGAGCTGATGGACGCCTTCATCGAGAGCGAAGACGGCCTGAACGAGTTCCGCGGCGAGTTTGCCGATCGGAACAGTGCCCGTGATCCCTGGGAGAACATCCTTGATCTGCGTGTCAACCAGCAGATCGCAACGTTCCAAGGCCAGCGCCTCGAAGTGACCGCTGTGGTGGAGAACGTTCTGAATCTACTCAACGACGACTGGGGTGAGATTCAGTTCTCCGGCTTCAACAACAACAATGCTTGGTCGGTGGCAGAAGACCCCGAGTCGGGCGGTGCGTATGTTGAAGCGCGCGATGTAGGCCGAGAAATCGGAGGACGCCTCCTGACGCAAGACGACGTTGGCAAGCCGTTCATTGAGTTCGACGAAGGAACCGTGCGCGATCGCATCACGGAAGACTTCCTGGAAACGTCGAACATCGCTTCCCGCTGGCGTCTGCAGTTGGGCGTGCGGTACATCTTTTAAGATGAGCGACGCGTAGGCGGACTCGTGGGCGAAATATGGCCCACGAGCCGCTCCTGCGCATCGCAAAGCCCTACCCCTATTTCTCCACAGTTTGGATTCTATTCCTATGTATTCTACGTTTTCACGACTTTCTGCGCTTGTTGTAGCAGCGCTCCTGCTCGTAATGGGCACGGGCTGCGACAGCGGCGTTGACCCCAACCTTCAAACCGAAAATGACGAGCCTGCGGTTCAATTTGCGACCTCGTCGGTCTCCAGTTCGCGCTCGGCAGACAGTGTGCCGATCGAGGTGACGATCAGCAATGCCCCGGACCGTGAGGTTACGGCTGAGTTGCTTTACGCAAATGCCATCAGCGAAACCGAAGCCACCGAGTTCGGATTTCCGGGCGATGCAGTGGTCGGTGATGGCAACGCCTATGTAGCCGGAAGCGTCACGTTTCCGCCTAACGCCGAAGGCGATGCGGCCACCGCTACGGTAGACGTTCCGCTCTCGGGCACCTCAGACGTTGACGACCAGCTCACGGCGGTCTTCACGCTGCAAAATGTGCAGGGCGCTACGATTGGCTCACGCAATCGCTTCGAACTGGTACTCGGAGCCATCACGCTGCTCGAAGAAAACTTCAGCGATGAGGAGCCAGCACCATTTGCAGTGGTTGATGCGCCCGATAGCGGAAGCTCCTGGTTCCTCGCGACCTTCGACAACGACCAGTCGCCGTACATGGAGGCGAACGGCTTTGGCGCCGATACGCCATCGAACAGCTGGCTCATCTCACCGGCGTTCGACTTCACCGAAACAAACGGTGAGACGCTGTCTTTCGCCAACGCGAAAAACTTTGACGATGGCGGCGTGGAGCAAGGGCTGCTCGTGAAGGTGTCGACCGACTACGACGGAGAAGGCAATCCGGAAGACTTCACCTGGACGGACATCACGAACCGTGAAGGCGCTGTCTATTCGGAAGGCGGATACGAATTTGTGTCCACCGGTGCCATTGACATCAGCGACGAGGAGTTCCAGGCCGAAGAGGTCTACATCGCGTTCCAGTACATTACCAGCGGAACCGATGGTGGTACCACGGAGCTCTGGCAGGTCGATGACATCCTGGTGCGTGCGCAGTAATCGCACCCCAGCATCGCCGTGATGGCGATACGACCTAAACACCGAAGCGCCCTCTTCCCTTTCGGGAGGAGGGCGCTTTTTTGCGTTGGGACGGTGGAAGAACCATTGATGGGTGTAGGTACACGTCGCGCCGTGTCCCTACCTACATGCTGGCATGACCTGCCCCATCAAAACCGAAGTGCCACCTGCAGCGTGTTCACGTAGTTGTACGTCTCGCGAAACGAGGTCCCCTCCTCACGCCCGTAGAACGCATAATCAACATGGATGTGGCCCATGCGTAGCCCCACGCCTGCCGTTGGGTAGCCCTGGTTGATGCCGAGGCGCGCAATCAGGATGTCGTACTGTGCTTCCGCTCCAATGTGAAGGTGGGCCAGTGCAGATTGCTCGACGGATGGGCGACGGTAGTCCTGGTAATCGACCGCTATCGCCAGATTACGAAAGGGGCCCCAGGCCTCCTGTGTGTAAGCCGCCCCCACGCGCACCGACGGGTCAATCTGAAAGCGCTCGGCCTGTGCGTTAGAGAGCGGGTCTGAGGGCGATACGCGTCCGTTTGTAACCGGGGCCGACTGGTCGGGCAGAAGCGGACCAAGCAGCGGGATGCGCGGGGCCGTGTCTTGCAGCGCAAAGGTAAAGTCAGACGCCCACAGGTCAAACCCTGCTGCCCCCACACGAAGCGTACCCGGCAGGTCGAACGCCGAGACCGTGTACATGGCCCCCATGTCGAGACTGACGGAGCGGCCCACCCACACCGGGTTTTGGGCAGCGCGGCTGTCGAAAAACGTGAGCTGGTCGAGGAGCGGCGTGGACTCGACTACGGGCATTTTGTCGGTGGGGCGCACCTGGTCAATACGGCGCTCCAGAATCGACACATAACGCTGCACGGCGTTGAGCGTAAGTCCCAGCCGAAGCCCCGGAACGTGCACCGATGCGTCGTATCCGACCGTACCAGACAGCGTGACATCGGTGCGCGCGCGGTGGTCAGCGATCGGAACCGAATCAGGACCGTCCGAGCGGAAGCGCTGGTTGAGAAGGCTGTGCACCGTAGCCCCGCCGCTCACCGCATAGGGGCCGCGCCGGTAGACGAACGACGGGAGAGCGATAGTTGCCTCCAGGAGCGACGGACGCGCCCCGACGCGGCGTGTGCTATCGGCAAAGGTCTGGAAGTCGTCATCAAACTCGCTGGGCTCGCCATTCAGGAGGTTGCCAGGCGCACCACGCGACATGTGACGGAGATGGTCGGAGACGTGTCCGCTGCCCGCACCCTGAATGCGAAAGGCGGTGATCTGCGTGGGAAGCGCCGCAGGGTGTGCTGGATTGTAGGCAAAGGGATGCGCCCGTCCGGGGAGAGCCGCTCCTACATCGCCGCGACCGAGCGCCTCAACCGAAGGTGCAACGGCCCGCTGGGTCTGCCCAGTGTGCTGAGCGGCGAGGGGCAACGCATCTCCTACAACAAAAAGGACGACACTGCAAACACAGAAGGCTACGAAGCGCATGTGTTAATCGTTGAGAGGCGAAAAAGTCGGGACGCCGGTCCTGCACACAATCATAGATGACAGCGTGTAGGACAAACTGCTTCAACAATACGCAGTGGATTAGGCAAGATCAATGCAAAGTCAGTCGAAGAACAGGGGGCCCGCACGGGAGCAATCGGGACCTATCGGTTGTCCGAAACCCCATCGGAATGCATGGGTATCGGGATGCGGATTGTCTTTGGCGAGCCCTTCTGCATATCCCTCAATGCCCGAGTGGCGGAATCGGCAGACGCAACGGACTTAAAATCCGTTGGTGCTTGTGCACCGTGTGGGTTCGAGTCCCACCTCGGGTACTATCTCCTTACGTTGGACACGGCATTTCTCGCTATGCTGCCCCCACCTGCATCCGGCGCACCCGCTTAATGTTATCCGCGTGGCCGAAGTTGTCGGTGTTGGGCGTTTCCAGCACGTACGGCAGATCGCGGAGGGCGGGATGCGTGACGAGGCGCTGCATCCCCTCAAGTCCAATGTGTCCCTCGCCGATGTGCGCGTGCTCGTCGCGGTGCGTGCCGCAGGCGTGCTTCGAGTCGTTTAGGTGGATTGCCTGCAGATGCGACAGGCCCATCACGTCGTCGAAAGTCTGCACCATCGTGTCGACGGCTTTGGGAGTCGATAGGTCATATCCAGCAGCAAAGACGTGCGCCGTGTCGAGGCAGATGCCCAGTGCGTGCCTCGATTCGTGTAGCAGGTAGGCCAGCTCCTCAAAGCGCGCGCCAAGCTTGGTGCCGCTGCCCGCATCCGTTTCGATGAGAATGGTCACGTCCTCCGGTACGTCGAGGGCATCGAGCGCAGAGACTGCGTTCTGGAGTCCAGCTTCTGCGCCTGCGCCGGTATGGGCCCCGGCGTGCACGTTCACGTAGGGGATGTCCAGCCGGGCAGCGGTGTCAAGTTCCTGCTGCATCGACCGAATGGATTTGCGGCGGAGGTCGGGCTTCGGCGTGCTCAGGTTCACCAGATACGAGCTGTGGATGAGCCAGGCCCCGTCGAGGTGCGCGTCTGTGGTGGTGCGAAACGCCTCGGCTTGCGCATCGCTGATGGGCGTGTGGGCCCAGATCTGCGGGGCATGCGTGAAGATCTGTCCGCAGGTGCCGCCAATCTGACGCTGACGGTCTACGGCGTGCTCAATGCCACCGGCTACGGATACGTGGGCTCCAATGGGCATGGGGGGATAGAAGGATGGAGGGATGGAGGATGCGGGGCGCACGGTGCGCTCTTAGGTTCGCAGTGTTCGGCTATCTCTTTGCGATCGCATTCAGCACCTGAGCCATGCGCTGGGACTGGCGGGGACGTGCGTGGGCGGTCAGGGCCGTGCGCTGTGCACCCGAGGCCGGCGTTCCAGCAGCCCACGCGTCATGGTGCGTTTGAAGGATCTGCTCGGCGGTGTCGGCATCGGTGCGGGCAATCATGGTTCCGGCACTATGCTGATCGAGAAGCGCAGCAGCGTCGCCATCGGGCGGCCCAACACCGATAATGGGGCGCTCGGTAGCCAGGTACTCGTACAGTTTGCTGGTAATCATGCCTGCATCCGCCTGAAACGGTTCGATGCAGAGCAGGAGCAGAGCGCTTTCGGCCATGTAGCGGAGCGCCTTGTGGTGCGGGACAAAGGGCACCACAGTTGTGCAGTCCCAGAGCTCACGCTTGCGCAGGGCCTGCTCTACAACAGGCGCCACCCGGCCTACGAGTTGCAGTTCTAAGGTAGGCAGCGCGCCTCTGGTGCGAAGCGCGGCCAACGCATCCCACAGCGCTACCGGATTCCGGTTGGCGTAGAGCGTGCCCACATGCGAGATCACAAAGCGGTCGCGGCGCACGCGCACATCCAGGGCGCGAAAATCGACCGGGTCAAAGCCGTTTTCGATGACGGGCCCTACGGTAGCGCCTTTGGAAGCAAAGAGCTGCTGCCACGATGGACTCACGGTCGTGACGCGCGTGGCCGTTTGCAGCACGCGGCGCTCCAGGGCAGCGTCGAGACGACGGGCAAAATCGGTGTGGGGAAGTTCGTCGTAGAACCCGATATCCGTCCACGGGTCGTGCAGGTCGGCGACCCACGGTGTGCCCCTGCAACTGTGCAGCGTGTGGCCAATGCAGTGCACCGAGTGCGGGGCGCCCGTGGTGAGCACCGCGTCGTAGCGCTGCCTGCGTAGCAGCCACAACCCGCGCAGGACGGCAAAGGGCCACCACCCAATGCGTGCATCCGGCAGAAAGACATTGGCGCGAACCCACCGGGCCAGGCGTTCAATCCACGAGGCGGCATTCGGGTCAAACGATCCGGCAGGCAGGGCGTCTTTCGTGCTCGTTCCTTTCAGGCGGGCGTAGAGCGCGTACGGGTCAAGCGCGGGCGTGCGGTACACCGTGACCGATGGTGGCACGACCGTGTGCAAGTCCGGATCCGTCGTGGGATACGCACCAGCCTGCACGGTGAGCACATCCACCTGCCAGTCGTGACGGGGCAGCCCCTCCACGAATTGCAGGATGCGCTGCACCGCGGGTCCGCCCGCAGGCGGCATGTAGTACGCAACGAGCAGGACGCGGCGGGGGGCAGGCATGCGGAGGGATGGTTAGAGAGATCGAGGGATGGATGGTTGGAGGGATGATGCTTCCGTCATGCTTCCATAGCCGGACGCCACGTGCATCTCCGGCAGTCTCTGAGGCAGGTTATGCGTCAGGCTCATCAGCGTCTGGGTCAGGGGGATGCGGAGCGTCGGGGTCCGATGCATCATTGCGACGCCGCCACCAGGGCTGCGCGACCAGTGCGATGATCGTGAGGTACACGCTGGCCGTAGCCACCTGCGCAATGACGCCGCCCACGCGGTCGGAGGTCGGCTCGAAGCGCATCGTGAGCGTGTGCTCGCCTTCGGGAATGACCACGCCGCGCTGCAGATAGTTGACGCGGTGGATGGGCACCGGCTCGCCATTGAGGTAGGCGTTCCAGCCCGCCGGGTAGTAAACTTCGTTCACGACCAAGAGGTGCTGCCCGCCAGTTTCGACGCTCCACTCGATTTCGGGCGGAGTGAACGTCTGAAGTTCGACTGAAGGCGGGTTATCCTGCGAAATAGCGTCGAGGTCCACATCGAGCGGTTCTTCGCGGAAGGCCTGTGCACGCAGGTTGGTGGAGGCATCGCCCAGACGCTCCCATAGCGCGTCCTGGTCGGATTCGACGGTGATGCGATCTACGAAGAAGGCGCGGGGCAGCGCATCAGGATTTTCGAAGACCTGTAGGCCCGTCCGTTCGTCGCGGTAGACCGGCTCGGTACCAGGAAGCGCCCGCTGCCCGATGATGTAGCGTCCGGCCATCAGATTGAGCGCGCCTTTGTTGGGACCGGAGCGCTGGTTGGGCTCCAGAATAAAGTCGATGTAGTCCTGGTAGCGCCGCAGCTTAGCGCCGTGGTATCCACCAATCGACTCGTGGTGATACGACGGCTCGGCGTTGTTCATGGGGTTGAGCGCCATCGGGTAGACACGGAAGTGCCCTGGCCCGCCTGCGTCTTCGCGCTCGTCGATGAGAAAGCGGTCGAAGTCGTACGTCGCAATCTGTTCCTCGGCACGCTGGTTTGGCGAGAGGTCATCGCGGCTCAGGTAGCGTTTGCCTACGCCCCACAGATCCACGAGCACGAGCGCAGCGAGCCCGATACCTACGACCCACGGGGCCGTAATGCGCTCGGAGCGGTAGGCCCAGATGAGCCCCATCGCCAGGATCACGAAAATAAGTGTGCGCTGCGCATCCGCCTGAAGCAAGGCCTGGCGTTCCTGGCGCTGATCGGACAGCTGTGAGCGAATGAACTGCTGCACTTGCGGATTTTGCAACGAAAGATCGGGCCGCTGCTGCTGAATGGCCTGCTCGATACGGGCACGCTCGTCGGGTTTTTCGAAGGAGAGCAGCGCGTCGCCGCCGACCCACAAGAGGAGGGTGAGCCCGGCTACAACGCCGAAGGGGAGCAAGCTGTCGCGCATGGAGAGGGCATCTGGGGCTGGCGTGGAGCGCCGCTTTTTGCGGTTGGGGGCGGGACGTTTGAGCAGCGCTCGCAGTCCAAATGCAGCCAGCAGCACGATGGCGAGCACGGTAATGCTCATCCACGTTTCGGGGGTGCGGAAGGCTGAGAAATAAGGGAAGTACTCGAACATCGGGCGGTTCAGCCAGGCGGCGTGGTGGCCCATTGCGAAGAGACCAGTCGCGAGCGCACCCAGCCCAAGGCTCAAGACGATGCGTGAGCGCACCTTCCAGAGCGCCAGTCCGGCCAGCGCCACGATAATCCCGCCCACGTAGTGCGGTCCAGAGGTGAAGGGTTTCGGGCCCCAGTAGGTCTGTCCGCCGCCGCCAAAGGCATCGGCCACAAAGAGCGTAAGGAACTCGCTGGGCCCTTGACTCCAGCGCATGGCGTAGTCCCAGTCAAGACTCCCGCTCCCAGCCTCGCCGCCAGCAGCCGCGCCGCGAATGGAGAAGTCCTTGTACTCGAAGGTGGACCAGTAGGGGTGGATGACCATGATGAGCCCGACGACGGTGCCCAGCGCGAGCCATGCCGTGGTTTTGAGATGCGGCATCCAGTCAGATTGGCGTCCGGCGCGTATCGTCTCCACGATCCACCACACCAGCGCCACCATGAGCACGTAGTAGGTGATCTGCGGGTGGTCGGCCCGCAGGTGCAGGCTCAGGGCGGCGCCAAAGAGCAGGCTGCTAAGCAGGCCGGGCCTTCGCATCCCATACGCAAAGGCCAAGAGCAGATACGGCGCGTAGGCCAGGGCCACGAACTTGGTCTGATGCCCGGCGCCCAGAATGATGAAGAGGTAGGTAGTGAACCCGAATCCGAGTGCAGCCAGGAGCGCGGCCCAGCGGTCGCGCACGAGGTAGAGGACCAGCGCGTAGAGCCCTGCCATCAACAAAAAGAAGTGCGTGGTGGGCCACAGGTAGGGGCGCAGCGCGTCGACGATGGTGTCGAGCTGGGGGGGGGCGGGCGCATAGCGGATGTGGTAGCCCGGCATGCCCGAGAATACGTTAGGGGCCCAGAGCGCGGGATCGCCGGTTTCAGCCTCGTACTCCATCATCGCCTCGGCCATGCCGCGCCACTGCACAATGTCGGAGCCGTGCAGGCCCATTCCATCAAAATGAATCGGCGCAAAGTAGAGCAGCGAGAGCACAAAGAATCCGACCAGCGGGAGCCCGTGGCGCTGCGCCATGCGCATGAGGCGGTCGGTGAGCGGGGAGGCGTCAGGCGAATCGGCCATGCAGGCGGGGGCAGCAACTCAAGAGAGTGTGGAGCGGCGACAGGCGGGGCTATGCGTCGGTGTCGATGACGCGTGGAACACGCAGGTGCTCGCCGTCGGTGTCGGGGGCGTTCTGCAGGGCCTGTTCTCTGGAGATGCGTGCGTTGGGCTCGTCGCTGCGCGTCACATTTTCACGGGTCACGCCGTGCGACATGGGCGGTACGCCTGCCGTATCCAGTTCGTTGAGCGTATCGATATGGTCGAGGATACGGCTCATGTCGCGGGCGAGCCGTTCTTTTTCCTCATCGTCGAACGAGAGGCGGGCCAGTTCAGCCACATGGTCGACATCGTCAGGAGTTACAGGCATAGAATCCGAAGCAAGTAAGCAGTAGCGGCGCGAGGGCAATGCAGCACGCCCCACAGCGTAAGGCTGCAGGGCGTGCGCGAGCAAATGATACGCGCACAGGCGGCTGCGCTAAAGCGAGGACAGCCTGTGCAGCAGGAGCGTTAAGGAGTTACGCGTAGTAGCCGTGTATCAGAGGCAGTTATCGGACGTGGGTTTGCAGGTCTTCGCGGCGGTGACGCTTGCGGAGCTTGCGGAGCGCTTTCTCTTTGATCTGACGCACACGCTCGCGGGTGAGGCCGAAGCGCTTGCCAATCTCTTCGAGGGTGAGCGGGTGCTCGCGCCCAATGCCGAAGTAGAGGCGCGTGATTTCGGCCTCGCGGTCTTCGAGCAGATTCAGCGCCCGCTCGATGTCGATCTTGACAGATTCCCCGAGCATTTCGTCGTCGGGCGAATCCGATTCGTCGTCGGGCAGCACGTCGAGGAGGCTGTTGTCGTCCTCTTCGTTGAAGGGGGCGTCGACCGAGAGGTGGCGGCTGGTGTGCTGCAGAGCCTCGCGCACCTTCTTAGGTTCGATTTCGAGCTCGTCGGCCAGCTCTTCGATGTTGGGCTTGCGCTCATACTCTTGCTGCAGGCGGGCGCTGGCTTTGCGGATCTTCGAGATCACGCCGATGCGGTTGAGCGGCAGGCGCACTACGCGGCTCTGCTCAGCCAACGCTTGCAAGATCGCCTGGCGAATCCACCAGACAGCATAGGAGATGAATTTGAAGCCACGGGTTTCATCGAATCGCTTCGCGGCTTTGATGAGGCCGTAATTGCCCTCGTTGATCAGGTCAGAGAGCGAAAGCCCCTGGCCCTGGTACTTCTTAGCCACCGAAACGACAAAGCGCAGATTGGCGCGGGTGAGCTCGTGCAGGGCCTCTTCGTCGCCCTGTTTGATGCGTCGGGCCAGTTCCACTTCCTCTTCGGCTTCGAGCAGGTCGATTTTGCCGATCTCTTGGAGGTACTGGTCCAACATGCGTTGCTCGCGCGGAACGTACATATAACGCCTGGGGGTTTGTGGATGCAAGGGGTACGAGAAGGATGCAGGGGCCTACGCGGCACAGCATCCGTAATACAGCAGGCCGGTCAGGCCTGGCCGGAGGCTGTGTGGTAAGAATGCCGATCAGAGGCCCTGGGAACGGTCGAGAGCAGAAGGTGAAAGAGCCCTGTACGGGCGCGGCATACCGCACTGCGTGCAGTAGCGTGGGGCGTGCCAGGGGCGTGCGTATCAGCAGTAGCGTGCCGCCGGGGCAGGCACAAAGGAAAGAGCGAAACGAGCCGGGCGCTGTCCGTTCGAGAAGAGAAGTAGGGGACCACTGCGGTATTGCTGTTTCCTACAGGAATGGATGGAGCGCGCGGTGCCATTTCAGCACGTACCATGTAACGGCTTGTTCCAAACATACGTGTACCTATCGGTGTTCAGCGGCTCTCCCGGCTCTCGTTAGGTGAGAAGACGAAGTAGCCTACTGCAGCGTAATCGACGATGAGACTACTGTCGAGCGCGAGGGCTGTGCTCTTAAAATCCCCTCGGCCACGGTGCGCTCTGTACTCATACGAGGTACTTTGGTCTGCCCGCTGATGCGATCTTTCGTTGCTTGCAGCCAGGCATAAAACGTGCCTTCTGCGACGGCTGTAATCTGTGGTGCGCGCATCACGTCCGATTCGCGGCGGATGTGGTAGTGCCGGTTCACACGGTCGAGATACGTATCAACCGTGTCGCGAAAGGCATCAAGGTCGCCCGGCATCTTATCGAACTCGATAATCCACTCATGCTGCGGGGGAGCGTCGTCGTGGGCGGGGGCGGGAGCCACATGGTAGTGGTGAAACGAAGCGCCGGTCGCGTCACAGGCTTCGTAGAGCGCATCGCGCACCTCATCGGCAAAAATGGCCTCGCCAAACGTGTCGATCATTTCGCTGGTACGCCCGGCCACCTCAATTTTGAACGGGTGGCGCTGGGTAAACTGCACCACATCGCCCACATCGTACGACCACAGCCCGCTGTACGACGTCACATATAATGCATAGCGCACGTCGGTCTCTACGGTGGCAATGGTGTGGCGCGTGGGATTCGCAGACCCGTACTCATCCATCGGCACGAACTCGTAGAACACGCCGTTGTTGAGATGCAGCAGGAGGGCGTCGTCATCGCGGGCATTCTGGAAGGCGAAAAAGCCCTCCGATGCGCCGTAGGTTTCAATAAAGTCGATGGGGCCGCCCACAATATCCTCCAGCTGGTCGCGGTACGAACTGAGCGCCACCCCGCCCGAGATATACAGTTGCAGGTTGGGCCACACCTCGTGTACAGTGGTAGCATGTGCATCGTAGCGCCGGTTGTGCGCCGCAATGACGTGCTCGAAGAGCTTCTTGGCCCACGAGGGCACCATCACAATCAGCCGGATGTCCTGGTCAACGGTGCGCTCGGCAATAGTACGCAGCTTCTCTTCCCAGCTTGGAAGGAATGCGATCTCGTTAGGTACGGCCTGATACAGCGCTTTAAAGAAGCCCGGAGCGTGTTTGGCCAGGATGCCGCTCACCTCGCCCGCATAGGTGCCTGGATAATCGGGATCTTCGCTGACGCTTCCGGGCAGCGTTAGGTGGCGTCCCAGCAGGTACTGCCACTTGTGGGTGTCGAGCAGGTAATGCAGCCCCACGCCCACGCTAAAGCCCCGGTTGGCGTCGATGGTGGCTTGCGAGACGGGCAGCACCTTGCCGTTTGATACGGTGCCACTGGACACCGCAAAGTGCGTGGCGCGGCCCGGCCACATAACATCTTCGGCGCCCTCACGAACGCGTGTGGCGTCAGCAGCAAGGTCGTCGTAGCTGTGCAATGGCACGCGCTCCTGGTAGGCCGCCACCACGTCGCGCTGCCGGGCAATGTCGGCAAACCCGTAGCGCTGGCCCCACTCGGTGGCTGCGGCGTGGTTGAGCATAGAGCGCAGCAGGTGACGCTGCGTATCGACGGGATCATCCAGAAACGTTCGTACGCGCTCAAGGGGGCCTACGCGGTGCAGCAGCGCACGAAGAAGAGCGAACATAAGAGGCACAGTCAATGAGAGAAACAGCGAGTGCGCCGGAGCCACATTCGTCACGTTCCTGGTTTGTAAACACACAGCACCAGCACAGCCTACCAATTTTCCGCCAAACCTGGCATGGGATCTGCCTTTTTAGCGCGATCGTTGGTATTCTTTCATGTTTGAAAGGTTCGCTCACCGGTCAATATTTCAAGCGCTGCCTCAACCGCATGACTGCCACGGCTTCCACCCGCCACGTGCTTCAATGCAAAGCACACCCGCTCGATTGCCGCACCACCACGCGCATCCTGGGCGTGCTGAACGTGACGCCCGATTCGTTTTCGGATGGCGGAAAATATATGGCGGTAGAGGATGCGGTGGCACGCGCCCTTGCGATGCGTGATGCCGGGGCTGACGTAATCGACATTGGGGGCGAGTCGACGCGACCGTCGGGGCGCGAGTACGGAAGCGGGGCGGCAAAGGTGGCCCGTCAGGAAGAGATCGACCGGGTGGTGCCGGTGGTAAAACGGCTGCATGAGGAGGACCCCGAGCTGCTTCTTTCGGTGGACACGTACAAGCCCGAGGTCGCAGAGGCGGCCCTGAAAGCGGGCGCGCACATCATTAACGACATCACTGGCCTGCGCATCCACCCCGAAACGGCGGAGGTAGCGGCCGATCACGGGGCGCCGCTCATTGTGATGCACTCGTTGGGGCGCCCCGGCGCGATGCCGCACGGCCAGACGTACGGCAACCTGATGCAGGCGGTGTGTGATGGACTCGAACAGGCCGTGGCGCGCGCTGCATCTGCAGGGGTAGACGATATTGTGGTGGACCCCGGATTCGGGTTTGCAAAGTCGCATGCCGATAACTTGCGCTTGATTAACGCGTTAGACAGGCTCACGGCGCTGGAACGCCCGATCCTTATAGGCGTGTCTCGCAAAAGCAGTATCGGAGCCGCCCTTGGAACGCCCGATGCACCAGCACCGGTAGGCAAGCGCCTACATGGCTCCCTCGCCGCTACGGCGCTGGCGGTGCAGCAGGGCGCCCGCCTGGTGCGTACGCACGACGTAGCCGCCACCGCCGAAGCGCTCCGCGTGGCCGACGCCGTGCGCGACCCCGACCGCCTGTCTCTGGACTAACGACTGCCCTGCCACTGGTGACGCTTCTTGAGATCCTGGATATTGGGGCAGGCGATTTCTTTGAGATCGCGCTGGTGTCGTTTCTGATGTATCAGCTCTACCGGCTGATGAAGGGCACCATCGCGGTGCAAATTTCGCTCGGTCTGGGGGCGCTCTTCGCCATTCAACTGGTGGTGTGGGTGCTTGACATGAAGGTGCTGAACATGGTATTCAGCTACTTCAATCAGGTCTTTGTGCTGGCGATTATCATCATCTTTCAGCCCGAGATTCGGCGTCTCCTTCTGTTGCTGGGCCGCAACCCGCTCATCCGCCAATTTGTGTCAACCGATAGCCAGGAAGAGGTCATCAAGGCCACGGTGTCTGCCGTCGATCATATGAGCGATACGAAGCAGGGGGCGCTTCTTGCGTTTCAGCGCACGACCGGATTGCGCAGCTACATTGAAACCGGTGAGGTCATTCAGTCGGAGGTCACGCGCGACTTGCTGCTGACGATCTTCAACAAGGAGACGCCGCTGCACGACGGTGCCGTCATCATTGCCGACCGGCGACTGGAGGCGGCGCGCTGCATCCTGCCCGTGTCGACCAGCATGAAGCTGAGTCCGCAACTGGGCTTGCGGCACCGAGCAGGCGTTGGGCTCACTGAACAGACCGACGCATTTGTGGTGATTGTGTCGGAGGAGACGGGCAACATCTCCATCTCGCGCGATGGCGCGCTCATCTCCAACATCACGCCCAACGAACTTTCCACGTACCTGCGCAATGCGCTGGGCTCGTCTTCAGACCGCCGCCGCGCCAAGCAACGCGCTGCGTAGTGGATCCGTTAACACACCCAAGCCGTGCGCTTCAACCGCGCTTCGTCAGTCTTTTCCCTGTTGGCCTTCTGCCATGCCTGCTTCCTATGCCGATCGTTTGTACCGTACGCGCCGCCGGGCGTTGGTCGACCATTTGCGGGAGCGTGGTATCTCGAACGAGCGGGTGTTGAACGCCATTGAGGCGGTACCACGCCATGCGTTCGTTGAACCGGCGTTTCAGGAGCGCGCGTACGAAGACGAAGCACTGCCCATTGGGCGCAGCCAGACCATCTCGCAGCCGTTTACGGTGGCGTACCAGACCAGTCTGCTTGACCCGCAGCCCGGCGAGCGTATTCTGGAGGTGGGCACCGGGAGCGGCTACCAGGCGGCGGTGCTTTGTGAGATGGAGGCGCAGGTGTTTTCAGTGGAGCGGCACAAGGCGCTTCTGGAGCGCGCCAAACGCACGCTGAAGCAGCTAAGCTACCGAGTGCGCACGCGTCACAACGACGGCACCCAGGGCTGGCCCGGCCTGGCGCCCTACCACGGCATCCTCGTAACCGCAGGCGCTCAGGAGGTGCCACAGCCGCTGCTCGATCAACTCCGTCCCGATGGCGGACGCCTCATCATTCCTGTGGGGCCGGAGGGCGAGCATGTCATGCACCGCATCGTACGCACCGACGAGGATACCTACGAGCACGAAACGCTTGGCACGTTTCGCTTTGTCCCGCTGGTACCCGAGTCGTAGGGTGCGCCTGTTCCAACTCATCTCCCCATTGCGCGCTCTGTTCTTCTCTCCAGCGTTTGGGGGGCGGTGATATGACGTGCCCAACGGGGAAAGCAGCCTACTGGGCCGTACGGTGCAGACCTTGCACAACGGTCCGATGGCGCCGGGGCGCCGCTACAATCTCACTGTCGAGGGACATCGACTTTTGGGCCGACTGTACTTCCGGGGGCGATCGGTGATGCGTTTTCCAAACCCCGCCGCGTGACGGTCGTCCGGTAGCCCGTCGCAAATAGCATCAGCGCTATCGAGGGTGTGTTGCGGGTGATCCGGGCAGCGAACTGGGTAAACATACAAGATCATCCCATGCTACGATCATCAAAGCCGGTTGTCTGCGGGTACGTAAACCAGTAAAACATAAACTGGGCATGTCGGAAAAGCCTATGCCGGAGATGTCCGTGCTGGGCAGCGGCGCGCCCAGTCTCCAGCTACTGGTGTGTTTCCTCCATCACGTAGCATTGAAACAGCACCTTGACTTCGAATCCGCTACGCTGCGAGGGAGCACCTACCGTCCTCTTTTTCGAACTACCTTTTCTGCACAAACCTTCCTGCGACCTATGAAGATTGGAATGATCGGACTTGGCAAAATGGGCGCTAACATGTCGCGTCGGCTCATGAACGACGGTCATGAGGTCGTTGGTTTTGACCTTGACGAAAAAGCAGTCCAGGAGCTCGAATCAGACGGGGCCGACGGCGCCACTGCGCTTGACGTACTGGTCGGCCAGCTCGACCCGCCGCGCGTGTGTTGGATGATGGTGCCCGCTGGCGAGGCCGTGGACGCCACCATTAACGAGGTACTGCCCCATCTCAATGCGGGCGATATCCTTGTGGACGGGGGCAACTCGAACTACAAGGATACCCTCCGCCGGGCCGACCGGGCGAAAGAGGCGGGTATGCACTATGTCGACGTAGGCACCTCGGGCGGGGTGTGGGGCTTAAAAGAGGGCTATTCGATGATGGTTGGCGGCCCCGATGAAGCGATCAACCACCTGCGTCCGGCCTTCGAAACCCTCGCGCCGGGCCCAGACAAAGGGTGGGGGCACATGGGTGCGGTCGGATCGGGCCACTTTGTGAAGATGGTCCACAACGGCATCGAGTATGGCGTGATGCAGGCCTACGCGGAGGGTTTCGACATCCTGCAGGCGAAGGAAGAGTTCGACCTCGACCTGAAGGACGTGGCAGAAACCTGGCGTTTTGGGAGCGTCATCCGCTCGTGGCTCTTGGACCTCACCGCTCGTGCGCTTGACGACGACCCGGACCTGCCTGACATTGCCCCCTGGGTCGACGATTCTGGCGAGGGCCGCTGGACGGTCAAGGAGGCCATTGACCTCGACGTCCCTGCACCGGTCATCACCGACGCCCTGATCTCGCGGCTCGACTCTCGCGCGGAAAACTCGTACACCCACAAGCTGCTCGCCGCCATGCGTAATCAGTTTGGGGGCCACGACGTGAAGGCGTCAGATGAGTAGGCGTATTTTCCACACGTTCTGCAGGCCCTGATCCATGTATGAGCCTTACCCAGTACGAAGCGCATAACGCCCTATGTCCGACATACAAACCCACCTATTCGTTATTTTCGGGGCCTCGGGAGATCTGGCCCGGCGCAAGCTCCTCCCAGCCCTCTACCGGCTGATGCAAAGCGAGGAGGTCGCCCGGCGCTGCTACGTCCTTGGCACAGCACGCACCGACTGGACCGACGAGCAGTTTCGAGAGAACGCTCGCGAGGCACTTCGCGACAAGGGATACGCCGAGCAGGAAGTCAGCGAGTGGTGTACGCGCAACCTCTACTACCAGTGTTTGGGTGAGGAAGGCAACGACTACGAGGGGCTGCGCCGCCGTATTGAACAGCTTGAACGGCACCGCGACCTGCCGGGCAATCGCGCGTTTTACCTGTCGCTTCCCCCCAGCATTTACCGGTCGGCAATTGAAGAACTCGGAGAAGTGGGGCTGAACGCAAGTCCGGGGTGGACGCGGCTCGTGGTCGAAAAGCCGTTCGGCTATGACCTCGAATCGGCCCGTGCGTTAAACGATCACGTCCACCAGTACTTCAGCGAAGACCAGGTGTACCGGATTGATCACTATCTGGGGAAGGAAACGGTGCAAAACCTGTTGGCCTTCCGGTTTGGAAACGCCATCTTCGAGTCGATCTGGAGCCGGAATCACATCGAACGCGTCGAGATTACCGTGTCGGAAAGCCTGGGTGTGGGCGGACGCGGTGCATATTACGACCAGTCGGGTCAGGTGCGAGACATGGTCCAGAACCATCTCACGCAGCTTCTCACGCTCACGGCCATGGAGCCGCCTACCAGCATGAGCGCTACGGCCATCCGGCAAGAGAAAGTGAAGGTGCTCAATGCCGTGCAGCAGCCCGATCCTGCGACTGACGCTGTTTTCGGCCAGTACGAAGCGGGAACGATAGATGGAGAGTCGGTGCCCGCCTACCGCGATGAGCCAGACATACCGGACGAGTCGATCACCGAGACGTTTGCGGCTCTGCGCCTCAACGTAGCCAACTGGCGCTGGCAGGGCGTGCCCTTCTACCTGCGTACGGGCAAGCGGCTGTCCGCAAAGCTCACGCAAATCGCGGTCCGATTTAAAGGGGCCCCGGTGTCCCTCTTTCAGGAAAGTGGCCAGCCCTGCATCCCGCAGAATGCGGGCTGCGAGATGCGTTCCAACGAACTCCTCATCACGCTGCAGCCGAATGAGGGCTTCGATCTGCGCTTTGAAGTGAAGGCGCCAGGCGGAAGCGGAAAGATGGAGCTGGAAACGCAACAGCTCAGCTTCTCATACCAGGATGCCTTTGGTCCCGTGCCCGACGCTTACGAGACGCTCTTGCGCGACGTCATTCTGGGCGACCCCACGCTTTTTGTCCGCGCTGACGAGGTAGAGGCGTCATGGCAACTCTATGCGCCCCTTCTGGAAGCGGAATCGCCAGTGCATGCGTACGAGGCAGGCACCTGGGGGCCCAACGAGGTGGAACGCCTGCTTCCGCAGTGGACCTCAACGGCTCGAACCGGCCCGTCGGCAGAATAAGTCTGCACGGGCCAAATAGCTATCCCTTGCAGGTTGTCTTCGCCTCGTGCGGATACCCGATACGAAGAAGCGTGCATATGCTCATCGATTCGTCCTTCCATTATGCCTGATTCACCCTCTGTAGATGTCACCGTGTTCTCAACGTATGAGGCCCTTAGTCAGGCGGCAGCAGCGCATGTGCAGTCCGTTCTCGCACGTGCGTTGAACGAGCAGGACCGGTGTGCCCTTGCCCTTGCAGGTGGAAGCACGCCCCGTCGCCTCTATGAGCATCTGGCCCATGCGGATCTGCCGTGGGAGCGTGTTCACCTGTTCTGGGGCGACGAGCGGTTCGTGCCACACGACGATCCGAAGAGCAACGTGCAATTAGTTCGAGAGACGCTTCTGGCAGATCTGGCTATTCCAGCCGACAATGTCCACCCGATGCCGACAGCTGGTACCCCCGAGGCAGCAGCCTCCACGTACGCAGCCCACCTCCAGCGCCAGTTTGCGGACCAGGCGCACACGTTCGACTGCGCCCTCCTCGGGTTAGGCAGCGATGGACACACCGCGTCCCTTTTTCCCGAGCACAACCCCTTGACCACGGACCCGAAGCAGGTGCGCGCTGTCACCGCACCGGCACGCCACGACGTGAAGCAGCGCCTGACCTGCACCCTTCCGGTCTTCAACCGATCCCGGCAGGCCCTCTTTCTGGTGTCGGGAGAAGCAAAGCGAGGTGCCGTCCGAGCCGTCTTAGATGAGAACGACGCGTCGCTTCCGGCAACCCACATTTCGCCTCGCGAACACCTGGCCTGGTTCCTGGACACAAGTGCGCGCCCACAGCCCAATGCCCATGATCTTGACCGATAATGTAGTCCACATGGCAATTACTTAGCATTGAATCGCTACCGAATGTGCGTAAGTGGTCGGTTCTTTTATACATTGGGGCACGCGCCCTGCGCATCCCCCTGTATTTTGAATTCAACGTGGCTCAACGGCTATGGCTTCTTCCTCGGACGCACGATTTTCTACGCGGTGGACGCTCATTCTGAGCGTGCTGGGCATTGCGGTGGGTACCGGTAACATCTGGCGGTTCCCGCGTATTGCAGCGTCGACCAGTGGCGAGTCGGGAGCCGGGGCGTTCTTGGTGGCGTGGGTTATGTTCTTGTTTCTGTGGAGCATCCCGCTTATCATCGCCGAGTACGCCATCGGGCGCAAGGGCCGCATGGGGGTGGTGGGCTCGTATGTGCAGATGGCGGGCGAAAAGCGCGGCTGGATGGGCGGGTTCATTGGCGTGGTGACGACCGCGATCATGTTCTACTACGCCGTGGTGGCCGGGTGGTGCTTGTTCTACTTTTGGGAGGCGCTGTCGTCGCCGCTACCGCTTTCGAATGAAGCCGCCCAGGCCGGATGGGATGCGTTTCAGTCGGGTGGTACACCCCTCATCGTGCATGCCCTGGCCATGGGCGCAGGCACGCTGGCGGTGTGGAAGGGCATCTCCTCGATTGAGCGCGTAAACCGCGTGCTCGTCCCGGCGCTCCTGGGGATTCTGGTGGTCGCGCTCATCCGCACGTTCACGCTACCGGGCGCATGGGAAGGCATTGCCTTCCTGTTTACGCCCGAGTGGTCGCTGCTGGCGGATCCACGACTCTGGCTGGAGGCGCTCACGCAGAACGCGTGGGATACCGGCGCGGGCTGGGGGCTTATCCTCACCTACGGCGCGTACATGCAGGCGCGGCACGGCGTGGTGTCGAACGCGCTTATCACCGGTATCGGCAACAACATTGTGTCGCTCATGGCCGCGGTGATCATCTTTGGCACCGTGTTCGCCGTGCTGGGCACCGACATGTCGCAGGGCCAGGTGCTCGACGTGATGCAGACCAGCGGTCCCGCCGGTACCGGACTCACCTTCATCTGGATGCCGCAACTCTTTGAGCAGATGGCGTTTGGGCGTCCGCTCGCGATGCTCTTCTTCCTGGGACTCGCGTTTGCGGCGCTAAGCTCGCTCATTTCTATGATCGAACTGGCCACGCGGTCGTTTGTGGATGCGGGGGTTCGGCGCTCCACGGCAGTCGGGTGGGTTGCCGGACTCGGCTTTCTGCTGGGCATCCCCTCGGCGGTGAACCTCAACATCTTCGCCAATCAGGACTTTGTGTGGGGCGTGGGGCTGCTCATCTCGGGTGCGCTCGTGGCGCTGGCGGTGATCATCTACGGACCGCGCGCCTTCCGCACGGAAACCATGGGGCACGGCGGCGAAATCAACCCCGGCACCACATGGGATGCGCTCATTACATACTTTATTCCGCTGCAAGCCGTTATCGTATTAGGCTGGTGGATCTACCAATCGGTGTTTGTGTTTGCGCCCGACACCTGGTTCAACCCGCTCGATCCGTTCAGCCTCATGACCTGCCTGCTGCAATGGGGACTGGCTGGCATCGTGCTGTGGGCGCTGAACGACCGGTACGTAAGCCGCATGATGGAGCGCGCGCCGTCGTCGTAACCCATTCTCAATGCATCCCTCATAGACTGCTGATCGTCATGCGTACGCTTTCTGCTGGATGGCTGCTGCCCGGTATCTTTATGCTCGGCACGCTCCTGCTTGGGGGGACGCCAGCCCACGCGCAAACCGATGCACTGTCGCTGGGTAGCTCTCTGCCCGAGGCCACGCTCTACGACGTGGAGCAAAACAGCTCCGTCTCCACCAGCGCCCTGCGCGGCGACCAGGCAACGGTGGTGCTCTTTTGGAGCAATCAGTGCCTGTGGATCGACCGCTACGAAGAGCGGGTGCTCGACCTGCGCGACACCTTCGCCGACCGCGGCGTGCAGTTTGTGCTTGTGAATGCCAACGACGCCGATGCCTTTGCCGATGAAGGACGTAGCACCAGTGCCGAGCAGGCTCAGTCGTATGGCGATCTTCGCTACGTGCGTGATGAAAACGCTGCTTTTGCCCGTCAACTCGGGGCCGAGCGCACCCCCCACGCGTTTGTGTTTGATGCGGAGGGCGCGCTCGTCTACCGTGGGGCCATCGACGATAGCCCCGGCAGTCCCGATGACGTGGAAGTAGCCTATCTGCGCGAGGCACTTCAAGCCACACTGAACGGCGAGTCGGTGTCCGAGCCTGATACACGCCCGTTCGGATGCATGCTCAAACCGCCCCGCTGAAGGCGCATCGCTGTTCCCTTACAACGCTCCCCTCGCATGCCTACCTTCTCGCGCTCCGCCTGGGCCGATGCCCTGCACGCCACCGCCCACCGCTGGACTGACCCCGACCACGAGCCGCGTCAAGCGGCCATTGAGGCGGCTGCGGACGCTGAAGCCTATCCGTTCACCGAAGCTCATATCGCCTTTGCTGTGAATCAGCAGATGGATTCGGCGGTGCAGGCGTCGCTCCACGATGTCGCACAGCAACCTGCGGGGCCAGAAGCCATGCAAGTCGAACTGTCCGCCCACGTGCCACTCTACGGACTGTCACTGATCGCCTACCTGACCCTGCGGGGCACACGCGTGTATCTTGCGGATGCGCCGTCGGAGCGCCCCGTGCTCCATGCTGTGCTGAGCGCCGCGCAGCAGGCGCTGTCGGTGGAGGCGGAGCACGCCCCCGTGCAGTGGGAGACCTCTGCCCCTGAATCCGCTCCGATCGCCGTCATGGGTGCGCCCGACGCCGACGCGATGGACGCTGCCGACTATGCGTGTCCCGACCATCCCGCCTGGGTCGTCCTCGACGGCAACGAGTCTGCCGACGAGCGCGAGGCGCTGGCCGAGGACCTCCTCGTGTACGACGGCGAATCGCCGCAGCACGTGGACCTGATCTGGGCCCCCGAAGACGTACTGCCTGACGCCTATCTTGAAGCGCTTGCCCACATGCGGGCCGCGGTGCCTGCCCACGAGCGCATTCCCGGCACGCTCCAGATGCAGCAGGCCCTGCTCGACGCCCAAGACGCTCCGCATGCCTACGCCGACGACCTCACATTTCTCTTCAGCAAGGGCGCTCCCGAGCCCCAGCGCGGCCTGCACGTGCGGTGGACGCCCTACGACGCGCTCACCGAGATCTCAGAGGCGTTCGACGGCACCGCCCCGCCCGTCGGGTCTGTGCGATGCCGCGTCGCGATCACCGAACGCGTGCAGCGCCATCTGCCTGCCAATGTACGTGTCGAGCCGCTGGGCACGCTGCACCGCGCCACCTGGTGGCCGCCCGCCGTGCAGACCCTGGCGGATGCGTTGAAGCAGTAGGTAGGGCACGCCTTGCATCCGTTATTGCAAGATAGGGTCCAAACATAGACGGAGAGCTTGTGCCGACAGCGGTCGGGTTCACTCCGTCCAGGATGACGAAGCGGCGGGGCAGGCACTCAACCCCACACCCTGTCATTCCGGACTTGACCCGGAAACGAGCAGCACGAGTTCACGTCCGTAATTCATCCTCCAGGCCGATGTATACACCACCGGATCCAGGCCGCCTGAGGGGACCTAAAAGCATACACATCTTAGCTATCCCTGTGCTTCCTTTCCACGCTCCTCATTAATACGCCTATGCCATCTTCCGACCCAGAGGCTGCGCCACCATCAGACCCTGCACCGGAGGGCCCTGAGTCCGAGAGCTCCGCTCATGTATTCCGCTTTTCAGTCTGGTTCAAGTTGTTTGGATATATAATTGCGGCACTCGGCGTATTCGGCCTCTGGGTCGGGGTGACTGAAAAACATGGTATATCTCTTATATTTTTTGTACTTGGAAACGTACTTGTCATTGGAGGGGGATTATTTATCTTCCCCTCATATCGCGTTATCATCACGGACGCGTGGATTCGAAGGACATGGCGCATTGGGATCGGATCTTTTACGCTGTATGAGAACGACCATTGCATTCCATGGGAGCAAGTGGACGATATCCGGTATTCGACGATCACGGGGCTGGACCCTTATTACACAGCATTTGTTCGGGGCACCCGTATCGAAAATGGACGTTCAATTCGTCAGGGAGTGTCAGTTATGATGTTTATGACGAATCGAAAGGAGGCGCTGCGACTGGTTTATAAATACGCTCCCGACGAGGTAATTAGTGACAGCCCCCGTTTCCAGGAGTACATTCGCCGAATTGGGGCGTGAGGCCAGGCTTCATCAGGCGCTGTTCTGAGTCAAAATCCTGCGCCAGGGACGCTCTCTGCGGGAGCGTTTGGTCCTCGCGGGAGCGCTTGGTCCTCCCCACATGATGTCCTCCCCACGATCATCTCGTTTACTCCACAGAAACCATCACTCCACCACCGTAATCAGGTCGAAAAGCGGCAGGTAGAGCGCGATGACAATGGCCCCGATCACTCCGCCAATCACGACAATCAGTACCGGTTCGATAACCTGGGTGAGTGGCGGAAACACGCCTGCGTACCAACGAAACCGGCGCCCCCACCTTCACCGTTCGCGATGGCGCAGCGGCCCTCGGGCAGCTCCGCGGCCCCGCAGACTCCGGCGGGGAGCCCTCGGTGGACTACTGGAACGTCCTCCTCCCCAGCGGCACCCCCATTGGGCGCTTTGTGGATGGGTCCTCGAATGACCGCCGCTACTACCACACCGACCACTTAGGCTCCACCCGCGCGGTGACCGACCAGAGCGGAACCGTCGTTGAGCGTCGCGACCATTACCCCTTTGGATTGCAAATGCCCGGCCGCACCCTCGCGCAGGGGCCCCGCGCGCCGACGAGGACTACACCGGCCACGAACTCGACGCGGAGACCGGCATGCACTATGCCGGCGCCCGCTTCTACATGAGTGCCCTCGGGCGGTGGGGCACCACCGATCCGCTGGCGGATGACTTTCCCGCCTGGAGTCCCTATAATTATGTACAAAACAACCCGGTGAGTCTCGTCGATCCTGATGGGCGAGCACCGATGGATGACTACCGTATCCATCAGGATGGAAGTGCTACCGTCCAGCCTACAAACCGAGCAAACACGTATACTCTGGTAGATCAAGCAGGAAATGAGAGGCGACTCGACTTGAGCACGCAGAGCGGACGTACACAGCTATCGAATGCGGTTGCAAGGAACTCCGATTTACGCCATCATATATGGGGGTCGGTAACCGAGAACGAACAACGAGGCCTTTCTACCGCGGAGGGTATGGGGCAACTCCTCGTGCAAGGTGGAGGCACACAATCACTCGCGGCTTTTTTACAGGTGCCAGGAGAAACGGCGAGCACAGTAGGGCAAGGGACAGCAGCAGCTGGTTACTCCCTGGCTGCAAAATCGGGCGGACTGGGGACAAAGCTTGCGATACCCATGGTGCTCTTAGGCAACACACTGAGCACAGGCGGTACCATCATGCAGCATGCAGCAGATGCTGTCAGGGGAGATTTTAATCGGTTCAACTTTGCTACCGATATTGGTTTCTTCGGGTTGGGTAAAACGTTAGATAGGGGAATTCGTCGAGTCACTGACACCGAACAGCAGGAAACAATACTTCAATCTCTCCACTCCATATGGCGATCTGCTGTTGGAGGGGCGGCTAAAGAAGCGAACAGCCGGATGAACAGCGATGAGGAGCCACGATGAGCAATCTGCTATATGCTGTCAGTTGCTTGGCGTTCTCGTTAGCAATGATATACATGAGTTGGAAAGACATAGAACTGCCATCAGATAAAACGGATGGCCACCACCTCAGCCCGGTCCAACATATGTCAAAAGTGTACTTGGCTTTCTTTTCAATCGTCGCAATTGTGTCAGGGTTTTACGTTTTAGTTTATGTTCTTGAGTACATACGCACGCAGCTACTACCCCTCGTCCTGCTGGCGCTCCTGTGTAGTGGCAGTTTAGCTTGCATGCCAAGTGAGGACCAAGAGCGAGGTATGGTATCCCCAGATGAGAGAGCCGCTCCAGTAGCAGAGTACGAAGAAGGGAGTTGGCTGGATTGTAAGGGACCCACCTGCAACGAAGTAGGGATCTTAGAGACGATTTCCACTCCCAAAAGCTATCGTCTGGTCGTAACAACCCGTTCAGGTCATTTCAGACGCAACTACGGACCGCTATTCGACACGCTGGGTCGCCGAGTTAACGAGACGACCTGGACCGACATCCGTCTTCGGGAAGACCACTGCCCGATGACGCTCAAGGTCACACCTTACTTCGACGACAAGGGATACGTAACGTCCGAGATCGAGCCGTCGTGTGGGGCACCCCCTGAAGGCCAAGCTGGGCCTGAAGAGAATACCCGCAGAAATGGAGGTATTGCACAGACCAACGGCCCGCTTGCAACCGAAGCGGACCGCGAGCGCTTGAAGTGGGCCCTGCAACACGAGATCTGCCAGCACCTTATCTGCGCCCCGTCTATTCGGCAGGCAGCAGCCCAACGAGTTGCTGCTGAACGCGCCCGCTAACGCACAGCGTAGATTACAAAAACAGATCTGGAAGTAAGCAGGACAGACGGCGAACGAAGTGACCCAATCCCAATGACGTACAGCCCCATCTCCTAATCTGCTCCTCATCTTTGCTCATAGTCTGCTCATGAATCTCAGTTGAGCGAGGCCGTTCTTTGAGCATGTACGCTGATCGCCGCAGTCTTCTGCCCCTGTGGCCCTTATGCCCGTGGCCCTCATGAATGGCTCACCGTCCCATGTCCCGTTCCCACCCGACATCTTCTCACCAACCATCGCCCGAGACGCCGCGCCGCGCCGGGGCGGCCTCCGATTACGTCGATCCGGTTCCATCGGAGGAGGAGGCGGTGGCGTGTAGCCGCGCACTTGCCCGGCAGCACCGCGTGGTGCCGCTCCGCCAGGAAGGCGATACGCTTGTGATCGGCGCGGCCCGCCCGGTGTCGCCCGCGGTCCGGAACGAAATCGCCTTTGCAACCGGCCATGCGATTGCTGTTGAGCGCGTGGCGGATGAACGCGTGGCAGCGTACTGCGGCCCCGATGACCACCCTCCAGAGGCAACCTCTCCAGATGGGAGCAGCGATCCGTCCCCTGAGCCCGAAGTGTCTGAAACAGGAACTTCTGAAGCAGCAGCGCTCGAAACAGCAACTCCTGAACCAGGGACGCCTGCCCCCGCCAACGGAGGCGACATGCCGCCGGACGATCGCCAGCAGCAAGATCACCCCACAGAACGCAAACAAACGGCAGACAAACAGGCGAAGGCGCCGCCCGCAGAGCAGGGCGCGCCTCGCCAGGCCGCCGCGTCACGACGTCTACAAGACCTTCGGGTGGAGGGCTCGGCGCCTCAGCAGGTGTATCAGATCATTCAGGGGGCCATTGCCTGCGGAGCCAGCGACATTCATATTGAGCCCTACGCCGAGACCTATCGCGTCCGGTACCGGCTTGATGGCGTGCTGCACGAAGTCGCCGAGCTGGCCCTTCGCCGCCAGCCAGAGTTGACCGCGCGCCGAACTCGACGATCTGGACCGGCGTGAACCGCCCTCGAACGTCACAGGCGGGCTGGGTATCATCACCGGCGTGGCTATGGACTCGGTGGCCGCGCCGCAGCAGCAGACAGCCCGCCAAACAGCGCCCATCATCCAACACCAAGTACGGCTAACACATCTGCCTACACCCCCTCTACATGCTCGGCAATGAGCGACCGCGCGGTGTCGAGCACGCCGTCCCACGAGGCATCGTCGGCCTTGGTGAGGGTCACAAACCCCGGCGTCATAAACACGTCGATCACGCCGTCGAGCCCGATTAGGGCCTCGCCCAGGGCATGGCCCTGTGCATCTGCAGGCGTTTTAATAGCGAGCATCGGATGATCGCTAAGGAGCGAACCCGCGCTCGGCGTCAGTTTTACGCTGTTGGGGTTGGGCGTAGGGGCGGTATCAATGGTCATGGGGCAGGTGCAACGCTGAACAATCCACAAAGCAAACGAATCCCACCGAACAACTGCGGCGGGGCGTGGGGTACTATTGGCAGTGCTACAGAAAGTGCCCACCCGGCGCTGGGCCTACCGGGAGAGTGAACGGGGTATTCATTTGCGATGCGCCCGAAAACCGCTATATTACCACTGCCTGTGAACTTGCATCACGCCGTTTCCTATGGAGCGATCACCCTCTTCCCCTGACACCCCGGCTGCTGAATCCGGTCCCCGCATGAAGCGGATCGCTACTCACGCTCAGGGCGTGGTGGCTGACTTGCGGAAGTGGGTCGACCTGCGTATCGACCTGGCGGTCATCGACCTGGAGGATAAGCTCGACGAGCGCCTCAACGCCGTCGCTGTCGGCATCATCATTGCCGTATTCGGCGGGCTCGCGGCGTTCTTTACGCTGGTTACCATCGCGCTGGGGCTGGGCTGGCTGCTGGGGCATCCGTTCTGGGGCTTCCTCATCGTCACTGCCGGGCTTGGCGCCACGGCTGCCATTGTGCGCCGCGTGCAGCCCACGCTTGTGCAGACGCAGCTCTACCGTCAGTGGAAAAAGGCACGGGCGGAAGCCGAGGCGCAGGCATCCAGTGCTCCATCCAACGCAGACCCCGAGGGCCCACCGCCTTCGGAGCCGAAGTCCAACGGCGCAACCGCATCCGATACGGCGTCGTCGAACGCCGCCTCGTAAGCGTTTTAGCATCCCTTTGTCCCGTTTCCCGCTCCCATGCCAACTTCTTCCTCCCCTTCGCGCGAAGACATTTCCTCGCAGCTCGACGCGGCGCAAGACTCGCTCATGGAGCGGGTCGACGCGCTACGCGGCGAGGCCGACGACATCAAGGCCTCGGTGCGGCAGACGCTCCGCGCGTATCCGCTGGTAAGCGGGGTGGGCGCGCTGGCTGTCGGGTGGGTCGTGGGCCGGCTACTGAGCCGTCCGCGCACGCGCAGCCAGTGGGCCACGCGCTACGCCACAGCGGTTGAAGACGACCTGCGCGCCGCCATCGAGTCGGGCGCCGATGCCGACACCATCGTCGACGATGTGCTGCGCGACCGTGTGCCGGTGCTCATCGAGGCCGCCCCGCAGCCCGAAGCGCCCAGCCTCTTGCGCCGCGCCGTAGGCAGCGCACTGCAGATCGTGATTCAGGTGGTGCTCATCGAACTCTCGCGCCGCCTGGCCGACCGCGCCTTCGAATCGAACCATCCGGGTGCCTCCGACGAATAGATAGCGCCCGATATCCTGTTGCTAAACGCTTGCCCGCGACCACGTGTCCGGGCGGCTTCGTTTCGCATCCCTTGTACACAAACTTATCCTGCTGCTTCGCCTCATGCGTTTACTCCTGTTTGGCCCGCCCGGTGCGGGCAAAGGCACCCAAGCCCGCAAGCTCGTTGACCGCTACACCCTCACACAGATTGCGACGGGCAACATCATTCGCGCTGCCATGAAGAACGACACCCCGGTGGGACGCGAAGCCAAATCGTACGTTGAGCAGGGCGAACTCGTCCCCGACGACGTGGTGCGTAAGCTGGCCGAGGGCGCCATTGCCGACGCCGGCTACGACGACTTCATCCTGGACGGCTATCCGCGTACGCTGCAGCAGGCCACGTGGCTCACCACGTTCCTGAGCGAGCACGACGCCTCGCTGCAGGCCGTGCTTAGCCTGGAGGTAGACGACGAGGAGATCGTGGATCGCCTCTCGAAACGCCGTGTGCACGCCAAGACCGGCGAGAACTACCACCTGGATGTGAACCCCCCGCCCGCCGATGTCGACGAGGAGCTCATCATCCAGCGGCCCGATGACCAGCCCGAGACGGTGCGCAACCGCCTGAGCGTCTATCGCGATCAGACCGAGCCGCTGAAGTCGTACTACAAAGAGCGCGACCTGCTCGTCCCCGTTGACGGCACCGGCACGCCCGACGACGTGCACGAGCGCATTGCCGATACGCTCACCACGTTGGCGTAAGCCCCGCTCCTCATGGCTGATCTTGTATCCGTAGATACGCTGCGCACGCAGTGCAACGATGCGCTGGTGGCGCTGGTGGCCCCCGATCGCACACCCGAGGTGCTCTACGCGCCCATCCGGTACGTGCTACAGGGCGGTGGCAAGCGCGTGCGTCCGGTGCTCGTGCAGCTCGTGGCGCAGGCCTACGGCACCCCGCCGAGCGCGTCGCAGCCGGTAGCGCTGGCAGCCGAGGTCTTCCACAACTTCACGCTGGTGCACGACGACATCATGGATCAGGCGGATGCGCGGCGGGGTCGCCCCACCGTGCACGTGAAGTGGGACGAAGGCACCGCCATTCTGGTGGGCGACTGGCTCATGGGTTGCGCCACGCGCCTGCTCCGTCAGTCCGATGCGCCCACCGACGCGCTGCTCGACGTGTATCATCCCACGATGGATGCGCTCTGCGAGGGGCAGGCCCTCGACACCGACTTCGAGACGCGCGATGCGGTGTCAGTTAGCGACTACATGCGCATGATCGACGGCAAAACGGGTGCGCTGATCGCTGCGTGTATGGCATGGGGAGGCATTGTGGGCGGGGCCTCAGCCAACGAGCAGACGCAGCTCCACGAAGCCGGAATGGCCGTAGGACGCGCCTTTCAGATTCAGGATGACCTGCTCGACGTCATTGCTGACCACGACGCCTGGGGCAAAGCCATTGGCGGCGACCTGCAGGTGGGAAAGAAAACGTTCGTGACGTTGACCGCGCTCGAACGAGCTACCGGCGATACCGAACGCTGGCTCCGCCGTACGCTCTTCGAGAATGGCGGCTGCCCGCCCGACCAGATTGAGGCCGTGCAGACCACCATGCGTGATCTGGGCGTGTTCGACGCGGCCCGCGACGCGGTGGCCGAGCACACCGACAGGGCCCACGATTACCTCGATGTGTTGCCCGAGGGGGCGGCCCGCACGGCGCTCGTGGAGCTCCTCAACCAGTTGCAACGCCGCTCGTACTAACGTCTGTTCCGTCTGCGCTTCGCATCCCATGACCGAACGAACCGTTACGGTAACCAACCAGGCCGGTATCCACACGCGTCCGGCCTCAATCATTGTGCGCACGGCGTCGAACTTCGAGGCCGAGATCATCATCCAGCGCGGGGCCTACGAGATCAACGGCAAGAGCGTGATCGGTGTGATGACGCTGGCTGCCGAGCAAGGCGTCGAGCTGACCCTCCGCGCCGACGGGCCCGATGAAAGCGAGGCCCTTGCCGCGCTTGCCGATCTATTTGCGCGGGGCTTCGGCGAGACCGCTCCCGACGAGTCATCTGCCAATGACGATTCGTAACGAGATTCGCCTGCAAAAGCTGCCGCCGCCCCACTCGAACATTCGCATCCAAAGAGCCACGGAGGACACTGAGGCCAGCATTCGGGTCAGGTACCCTGCCGAGGCGTCTACATGTACCGCTACTCTAATTTTCCTTTGTTTTATGCTTAACCAACTCACGGAAGACATCAAAGACGCCATGCGTGCCAAAGACAAGGTGCGCCTGCGCACGCTGCGGTCGCTTCGAGCCGCGCTGCAGAAGAAACAGATTGACGGGCGAGATGGCTCGGGCGAGGAAGCCGAACTCTCGGAGCAGGAGGTGCTCACGGTCATCCGTAAGGAAGCAAAGCAGCGTAAGGAGTCCATCGAGCAGTTTGAGGAAGGCGGGCGCGACGACCTTGTGGCGAAGGAGCAGGAAGAGCTCAATGTGCTCGAAGAATACCTGCCCGACCCGCTCTCGGATGAGAAGCTGCATGCCATTATCGACGATATCATCGAAGAGACCGGAGCCTCCTCCATGGCGGATATGGGCCGCGTGATGGGCCCGGCCATGAGCAAGCTGCGCGGCCAAGTTGATGGCGGACGCGTGCAGCAGATCGTGAAAGACAAGCTGATGGGTTAACCTGTCGTTCTCATATCTTGTGTGGATACTATGACCCTTATTGACCTGGGTATTTTGGTTGTGCTGGCGCTGGCGCTGGTACGCGGCTACATGGTGGGCGGCATCCGACAGATCACAAGCATTATCGGGATGGTGCTGGCGTTTGTCGTAGCCGTGCAGTACATGCGTCCGATGGGCGTGCAGATGGAGGCGTGGGGCGTGCCGCCTACATTTGCAGAGCTAACGGCGTTCACGACGATTTTCCTGGTGGTGTATGTAGGAGTCTCGTTTGTTACGCATCTGGCCGAGCGCCTTATCAAAGCGCTGCGGTTGGGCGTGCTTGACCATGTGCTGGGAAGCGTGCTTTCGGCAGGTAAGGTGCTGCTGGTAATTAGCGGCGTGCTGTTGCTGCTGGCCCGTGCCGGGTGGCCAACGCCCGACATGCGCGAGGCCTCGGCGCTGTACGAGCCTGTACGGAAGGCGTTGCCTGCTGCGTGGGATTACACGGCTGCGTATATTGGCAATGCAGAGCAGCTCGACCACCTCTTTCCCGATGCCTACGACCGCACGGCGTATCCTCCAAACGACCCTACGGCTCCCCGCATAGAACGCCTGCTGCCCACAGATCTGATGCGTTTCGACACGGGCGAAGCATCGCCCCCTGCAGCTACCGGCAAATCAGACGCCCCCCGCAGTGGCTGGTAGCATCCTGCATTGTTGTCGTGCATGGCCTGCCTGGATTAAGCGCTATTGGAGACAATGCATCTCTACTACGGCACCTCCACCTCTACCGAATCCATGGCCACGCCAGTGATGATGCCCAGTCCGCCCGTAACGTTGGAGGGCGGCTCGCGGCGGTCGGGGTCGTCGCGTTCGGCCATGAACGAGGCATACTCGGCATCGCCCCGCGCAATCCACACCACCAGGCGGTGGATGGGGAGTGGGTCGGTGGCTTCCTGTACGGGGATGGCGTACACGCCGCGCCAGCGTCGGAGATCTGTGTCGCCTGCTGTGGATTCCTGAAACACAGCTTCGGGCTGAATAAAGAAATCGACAAGGCGCGGTGTGAAAGGCTGATTCTCGGGCCGTAGCGCCGTGCGCACCCAGGCGGTGTCGGCTTCAGGGGCGGTCCAGTACGCTTCCACGTCTATGGGATAGATAAAATTGGTGGTCGTGGGAATGTCGAGCGAGTCGCGGCGCAGCGAGTCCACGCGCACGGCCTCTACGGGCTTATTGGGCACGCTGGTTACAATGCTATCGAGACGGATGGGGGCAGGCGTGCGGCTCCGACCTTGAGCAGTCCCGTTGGCATGCTCCACCATCAGCCGAAACCGCATGCCTATGCCGATCGAATCCGACGCATTGACCGGCTCGTACCGGCCCGGCGCCCCGGGTACCGGTGCGTAGGCCACCGACTGCTCGCCCTGCGATGGATCGTCCACCATAAGGCGCACCTGCGCGGTTTCGATACCGCTGGCGGTGGTGTCGCCCAAGCCTTGCACTGCGCGCACAAATACGGGAGGCAGCGGACGCTCGGCCTCCACAAATGCTTCTACGACCACCGACTCGGTCGCCTCAAAATCGGTCAGGTCGCAGCCGCTGATGCTCAGCACGAGGAGGAGCACTCCGCCCAACACACCAACGCCTGTCCAAAAGGAAGAAGCAGTCATGTTCAAAGCGCCAGTTGTAGTTCAAAGAGCGGAAGGATGGGCAGTCCGCGCTGATCACTCGACGTGATGCCACGCTCGGTGGCCTCGTATGTGCGGCCCACCACGTTACGGTAGTTGAGTGCGTTGTGCATATGGAGGCGCACCTGCCACGCTGCACCAAGCGCCTGAAACTGGTAGCCCACCGACGCATCCAGCCGCCCGTACATAGGCAAGCGATTGTTGTTGACATGCGGGCGATACAGAAACGTGGTCGGCTTGGTGTCGGTACCGTCGCCAATCTGATAGCGCGCTATGGGCGACGAGAGCGGGTAGCCACTGCGCAACGTACCCGCCAGGGTCACCTCAAGCGCGCCGGGCTGCCATGTAACTGCGCTCCGCGTAGACCACGGAATGTCCAGATCGGCCGGGCGGTAGCGGTTACCATTCTGCGAGGCTGCACGCACAAACGTGCGGCTCAGCGATGCACTTTGTTGGATGCGCCAGTGGGGCCGTTCCCACCGCAGTTCGACCTCGGCCCCGAAGGCACGCTCGCGAGCTGGCGTGTACTGCCCCAGCAGCGCTCCCAGTTCAATGCCCGGCCCCTGCAAGCCATCTTTGGTCTGCGTATTGTCTTCAGGAATGAGCGTATGGCGGCTCATCCGTGTGTACACGTTGCCCTGCACCAGCAGACTCCGCCATGGACGGCTGCGCGCGCCTGCTGTGGCTTGCCAGCTTTCAGCCGGACGCACAGTACGATCGGCAGGCACCCATCGGGTGGATACCAAATCGTACGCCAGGGAGAAGCGGTCACGCATCTGATGCAACGATTGCACGTGTCCGCTGACTCCTCCTTGCAGCGTCAGAAACTGCGGATGTACAATGTACTGGGCACTGATCCGCGGACGTACATGCAGGTACTGGCCACTCGAAAAGTAGCTGAGGCGCGCGCCACTCTGCACCTCCAGGCGGGGGGTGGGCATCCAGGTATGCTGCGCAAAGCCTGATAGCTTTACCGCGCGACGGTTCGTGGATTGCGATTCTGTATCGGTGGAGGTGATCGTGCGCCGGATTTCACTATCGAGCGCGCTGGAAAACGCAAGATGCGCCACTTTGCCGCCCAGCTTCCACTGGTGCGCCATCGACGGGTACAGGCTCACGTCCCCTTTCAGTCCCACATCATTGACCGAAACGCTGTAATCCGAGGCCAGGGAGGCGGCGGTGGTGGGCTGCACAAACGAGGATTCGCGGGCCCGGTACCCCGAGTAGTAGCCGGTGGCATTCACCACGACCGACGGCGTGGGGATGCTCTGGTACTGCGCGCTTACCATTCGATTCGACCAGTTTTGGTCGACCTCAAAGAACAGATTGGTGGGGCGCAGCCACGATGAAAAGTCGATTGAGAGGTTAAACGGAAGGCGCAGGTCGACTTCGTCGCGCCCATGGTAGTAGCTTACCGACAGGCGGTTGCGGTCGTTGAACTGCGTGGTGAGCTTTGCGCTTGTATCGTAGAACACGTAGCCGGTGCGCATCGTGTCGCGGCGTCCGCCCTGCTCCACTGCATGCTCGCGCCCAATGATGCGATCGATGTACGACTGCCGCCCCGACACCATAAACGAGGTGCTCGACGACAGCGGACTCTCAATGTAGAAGCGCCCGCTCAGTGCGCTTAGCGCTGCGCGGGCCTCCGGCTCGGTACGATTCCCATCTTTGAGCTGCGCATCCACGACCGAGGAGAGGCGCCCGCCGTGCTCCACCGGAAACGAACTGCGGTAGAGCGTTGTGCGCTTCAGAGTTTCCGTCTGAAACGTAGAGATGAGGCTGAACGCATGCCACGGATGGTAGATGGGCGCATCTTCAAGCAAGTACAGATTTTGGTCGGTAGACGCCCCCCGTACGCTAAGCCCGCCACTCAAAATGCCCGACCGCCGCACGCCCGGCGTCCATTGCAGTGCCGTAAGCAGGTCCGACTCGCCCAGCGAGGGCAATGCATCAACCTGTTCCAGGGCTACCTCTACGCGACCCGCCATCGGCTCTTGGGCGGCTACTGACGTGAGGCGGTCGTTGACGACGACCCCTTCCACATCCAGCGACTGCGGGGCCAGATCGATAGCAGCCGTGCTGTGGCCCGCCGTCAGCGTGGTGTCGGCGGTGGCGTATCCCAGATATGAGATGCGTACGCGATACGGCCCGGGCGGTAGGGAGGAGAGCACGAAGTAGCCGTTCCGATCGGTGGAGGCCCCGGCTTGCAGATCGCGCATAATGACGTTGGCCCCGGGCAGCGGCTCGCCGCTCTCCGCATCGCGGACGCGCCCCGTCAGAGCCACGCGGCGCACGGTCTGGGCGGTGGTATCGTTGGAAGCTGTGGGGGCTGCCACCAGCACATACTGGTTTCGGCGGATGCGCTCAGCCTCCAGTCCGGTGTCTTGCAGTACGCACCGGAGCGCGGCTCGTGCGTCTTCGCCTGTGTATGCACATGTAGTGCGGCGCTCCCGCACCAGGCGGTCGGCATACACCAGATCGAGCGCGGTGGTGGTACGCAGCATCTCCAGCACGTCGCGCAGCGGCTGTCCGTTTTCTACCGAGATCGACTGCGCGGTAGCGGACGATCCGGCTCCGCACAGTACAATCACACACCACACAAGAATCCAGCGCGTCACGGTAGAAGGGCAGCTTGGTACGACAAACGGCGGATGGAATCGTACCTATAGCATGCTTCCCTGTTCTACCGCATGGCGTTACGGCGTTGCCACGAGTCGGTAGGTTGTGGGAGTGGATGCAGAGCGCTCTACGCTGGCCCCCAGTGTTGCTGCCAGCGCATCGAGCACATCGTCCACGGGCTGCTCCCGCTCAAAGGTACCCGTAACCGGCTCCTGCGCAAGGTCCGAATCTACCGTGATAGAGACATCGTAGGCGGTGCTCAACGACGCGGCGATGCGCTCCACCGGTGTTTGCTGGAACAGGAAGAGCCCCGTCCACGCCAGTGCGTCGTTCACGTTCACGTCTTGCGGAGGCGTAGGCGCCTGATCGCGAGCAACGCGCGTGGCCTGCCCCGGAGCAAGTTCGTGCCGGGCCGTGTTGGGGGCATCGGGAGCCCCAACGCGTAGTGCGCCCTCGGCCAGCGTAATGTCGGTATGATTAGGCGCGGTGTCTACGCCGAACTGCGTGCCCAGCACCTCGGCGGTCGCCGTGGGCGTTTCAACGACGAACGTGCGCTCCGCACGCGGCGTCACGTCGAAGAAGGCTTTGCCTGTTTGGATGGAAACCACGTACGGGGCATCGTCATCGGGCACCTCTTCGGGATACGTGAAGCGCGTTACGCCACTCAGGCGCACCGACGACCCGTCGGCCAGCGTGATGGTTTCGGCTTCACCAGCGCCTACGTCGACCGTGGTGCTATCGGGTGAACTCGGCAGCAAAAACGCCACCGACACCGCCACCAAGATGAGCGCGACACCTGCTGCCAGACGTAGCGCCCACGAGTAGTCGTCGGCAGCCCGGTCTGGAGCGTCATGGCGCAGGGCCTCTTCGGTCAGGGTGTTGTTGGCAGAGGCATTGTGGGAGGCGCCCACCTCGGCATCCCACACAGCGTTGAAGTCGGCGTGCTCCTCCTGGATGCGCGCCACCACATCACGCAGGCCAGGGTGCGCCGCCAGCGCCTCCTCCAGCGCCGGACGTGCTTCGTTTAGTGCCGCCTGCTCATCGGCATTCAGGGCATTGGTCATGCCCGATTCGTCGAGCGCGTAGAGCACCAGCAGCTCACGGCGCGGGACATCGGCCTCCAGTTCGCGGCGGATGGCCGTACGCACCTGCATCCACTGCACGAGCGTATCGCGCAGGTCGGGGTGCTCAGCCAGCTGCCTGCGCACGTCCGACTGCCGCTCATCGGGCAGGTCGTCGTAGAAGAGAACAGCTTCGAAAAGACGGTCCATGAGTCAAGAGCGAGGGATCAGTAAAAATCTACGGGGAAGCAACGGGCAGCTTGTGTGATGTAGCGCCGGTACGTGAATAAAGCCGCCTTCATTTGACAAAGAGTAACAGCCCTGTATCCACACGCGTATGTGGAAGCTGCACTGGTGCTCGACTGCGCGCTATGTTTTGGCTTCCCTTTGCAGGCTTGCTCATGCGGCTTCGTTTACACAGCGGGTCAATGGCAACACATCAGCCTGCGACCAGGATGAAGGCCAGCAGACTCGATAGCGCATCGCGCATCTTGTCGAACGCCCGCTTTACCTGCATTTTGATAGCGGCCTCGGTGGTATCGATCATCTGGGCAATCTCACGATAGCGGTAGCCATACTCACGCAGTTCAATAATGCGACGTGCCTTCGGCGAAAGAGCCTCCAGTGCCCGCTCCACGTCCATACCCGGCAGGCTATCGTTGGCCTCGGTGGTGCGCTGTAGCGGCTTTTCGGGGTCGAACAGGTTTTCCTTCATGTCGTAGCGCCCGCGGTAGAAGTCCTGCAGTTCGTAGAGCGCCCCCTTCATTGCAAACGACTTAAAGCTGCCCGGCTTACGCAGGTCGTCGAGCCCCTTGTGCACACGTAGCAGCGCATTCTGCACCAGGTCATCCACATCGGGCCCCCGGCCAATGCGTTTAATGAAGTATCCACGCAGGATCGGCTCCAGCGCGTTGAGCAAGGCATTGAGCGCGTGCTCATCCCCATTTTGGGCAGCACGAACCCGCTCGGGCGCAAAGTCGGCGGGGTCAGACATAGGCACAGGGGCAGTGGTCGGAAACGATGAATGGGTGAACATGGTACACTACAACATGGCATCTTAAGTGTGAACCCTACGATATTCGTTCCGCATGAATTGAACTGCGAACGCATATGGATTGCAGGGGTCACGGGCACGCTTGCCGCCGATGCTGCTAATCGCACTTGTACTTCGTCATTCAGAATACCATTGCACTCATGAGCCTGTACGATTTGCACGACGCCCAGTTGGATGACATGGACGGAGAGGGCTTTGCCTACTCAGAAAAAACCGTATACGGAAAGGCCTACAAAGGCGTCTTTTTCGCTGAAAGCGCTGGCGACATCGAGGGGCTGGTCGATGGCGAGGAGGATGCCACGTTCACGGGCATCCTGTACGACCGTAGCCGCGAGCGCGAGAAGTCGTTCACGGTGGATGTTACCAATGTGATTAGTACCCCCACGGGCGAGCGCGCTGATTTTGTGGCCACTGAAAAGCCGTAACCTTGCGTATCACAGTGCTGCCAGCTGCGTAGTGCGCTTGCTACACAGCTGGCGCAGCGCTCGTGTTGTATGCTTTGCAGCGTGCGGATGAGGCCCTGAGTCTTGTTCGCACGCTTTTTTTGTGGGGACAGATACGTTATGCGGTGCTCTGGTGCCCGGTCGCCTACAGCCCCCGTAAACTTCAGTCTCCATTCCACAAGTCGCTCTCCATCGTATCAATCAACAACCTTTTTGTATAGAGCTCGCAGCGCACGTGCTATCTCGTTATCGCCTTTAATCCATTGCAGCACGTTGCGGCAACAGCCTTGCTCACCACGCATCTGAACGCAGGTTAAACACAAGCCCAAACTGCGGCGTGGTATTCACCAGATCATAGCTGACGGACACCGCCACCGGGTCGCGATTCCAGACGAATCCGGGTGCCACAATGGCATTGGAGACGAGGTCGCCCTCTTCTTGCTCATAGCGCAGCCCCAGCCCGAGCGCGGGCTGCACCTCGCGTCCGCCAATGTCTGTGAACCCGCGTAGCTGCGCGGCAAAGCGTTGCCCCGAATCGTCGGTGAGCACCGCTCCGTTAATGGCCGCTTCGAGCCATACCCCACCGCGCGGACGCGTCCACCCCGCCGAGAGGCCCAGCGGCGTATCGCCTGACCCAGAGAGCCCGATGCTGCCTCCGGCTACTGCCGCAATGCCGACCACCGCCGCAGCCCCCATCGCAGCCGGGCCGAGACTGGGCGCGTCATCGTCATCATCGTCATCATCGCGGCGGGGGCGGTCGTCATCAGACTCGTCGCCGTCGGCGGTGGTCGTGCTGCCGCGTCCGCCCCGTGTACTTTCGTCGGCAGGTGTCGCGGGCTCGGCACTCGGCGGACGCGCCACCGTGCGGGGCCATGTGCGTCCAAATATGTATCCGGTGCGAATCACAAACACGGTGTTTGACCGTCGTGTACGCGGCTCGTTGGTTCGCGGCGCGCGCCGCTCCTCACGCGTCTCCCGCTCGCCCGACGCCACCGACCGGCGGTCGGGTGGGAGGGCCTGCACGCGCTCCACCTCTACGATCTCAAACGTCGGATTCTGCGCCAGTAGCGCACGCGCTGCCTCCGCATCCAGCTCCAAAAACAACTCCTCGTGTGGTACATCGCGCCATGTCAGTTCAACCGAGTCGGGGCGCGGGCCCACGTTCATCTGGTCAAACGCAAAGAGCGCGGTGGCGCGAGTCGAGTCCTCCACGACGGCGTTGGCCACCACGTAGAGTTGCTCCAGCCGTCCCGGCCCGTCAACCTCGTTCAGCGGCTGGATGCCATCGGCTCCGGTGTGCACCCACGCGCCCGGCGACCACGCCAGCGTAAACTGCCAGTCGGTCACTGAGTCGCGGGCCGTGTAGGCATAGTCGACCTGGATGCGGTCAAACTGCGGCAGCCACCGGTCGTCGAGGTCATCTGCCCACGCCTCCACCTGATCGCGCTCGGGCCAGCCCACCAGATCCATGGTGCCCTGCTGCGCCGAAGTAGAGTCGGTGTGCGTTGTGTCAGGCACCTGAGCATCGGAAGCCTCCGGCGCCAGCGCAATCGTTCCAAGCAGCAACAGGCATCCAGCAAGCAAGCGCGTTGTCATAGCAGCATGTCGTCAGCTGTGGTGAATCGTTGAATGCTGTGCAAAGTCTTCGGCACAGGCACTCACATAGACGCGACGAACGAACCATTCGTTACATGGCTGCTGATGTGCTTGGCGCGGCTACGGGAAGCGCCAGTTCGTTCGTCCAGTAGACGTCTGCACCTGGCTGCGCATCGATCAGGCCGCGTTCGAACATCCAGTGCTCAAGTGCGGCGTAGTAGGCATCCGTCATGCCAAAGTCGTACGTAAAGCACGGTAGCGTAGCGGCAAACGTCTTAGGCGTGAGCGTGTCGTCGTCTTCCACGTGGGCACGACGGCGGTAGATGGACGCAGCGGCTTCGGGCTTCTGATGCAGGAAATCAACCCCGCGGCGCAGCACGCGCACAAACCGGGCAAACGCGTCATGACGCGCCTGAAGGTGCTCGGGCGTAGTAATCATAATGAGCTGGCAGAAGTCGGGGATCCCCCAGTCCTTCAATGCAAAGAACCCTGCATCCAGACCGCGATGCTGCGCCTCTACCAGTTCAAAGTTGTAGAACACCAGCGTCGCCACATCCGCTTTGTCCTCCGCAAGCGCGTCGGTGTGGTAGAAGCTGTTGTTGACCGGTGTAAAGTCGTCGGCCTCGGCGGTGCCGCCGTCGTGCTCAATCATCGTTTGCACAATAGCGGGTCCGCCTGGACCCGGCGCACCGGGGTACTGGATGCGCGCACCCACCATATCGCGGGGACGTTCGATACCACGCCCGCGCAGATACATCACGCCGCCGTTGGTGTGCAAGAAGCGAGCAAACCCAACCACCGAAGCGCCCTCAGCCCGGTCTTCCACAAGATGCAGCGGCTCGGTGATTGCCATGTCGAGCGTACCATCGTTGATAGCGTCGACGGCGTCCATATGCGCGTCAGGCTCAACGATGTCGAGGTCGATGTTCGCCTCGGCAAACCAGCCATGCTCTTGCGCAATGAGAAGCGGAGCATGGTCCGGATTCAAGAACCATTCGAGTCCTAAACGAAGCGTATCCATAGCGAGTGTGGAGTGTGGGTACCAGCAAGAACAGTGATTTAGAACCTGTTTTGATTTTTTGCTTTGGGCTCCGAGCAGCTCCGCTGGGCTGGGGCCGAAGGTCATGCCCCTGGTGCAAATTGCCCCTAATCTCGGCCCGTAGCCCCGGCTACGAACCTCGATTGGGGTCCAATTTTCGCCTCAGCGGCCCTTGCTCTCGCCATCAAACCAAAACCCAAACAGGTTCTTAGCTGGCAGTGCCTCCATCCAGATGCGATGCTTCCGCATCCCAAACGACCATGCTTCCCTACGCCGGCACAATCCGGTTCAGGTTCAAAGGGTATGTTCTCAGCCTCGGTCGTGAGGCACCCCCAGCTTCGCATTCAGTGTACCGCCGTCGCCGTCAAAAGTAAAACCAACTTTCTGTAATGCGTTGCTTTTCTCTGTAACGTGTGGCCTGCATGGGTGCCTCCTGTTTTGTACGTTTTCAGAACAATGCGCCTTCCTCCCAACCCACCACCGCGTGTTATGACCTCTTTGCTACGCCGCCTGTGCGGGCTGATGCTGCTTCTTGTGAGCCTTGCTCCTGTGCTTGTGCACGCCCAAGCGCCCAGCGACTCACTCACGGTCCAACAGATCATGCAAGATCCCGAGACGTGGATTGGCGACTGGCCCACCAACATCCGGTGGCACGAAAACGGCTCCGCGCTCTATTTCGACTGGAACCCGCAGGGACAATTCCCCAGCGACTCGCTCTACAGCGTGCCCGTCGACGGCAATGAACCGGTCAAGGTGGATGCAGAGGCCCGTCGTGCCCCCACTCCGTTTTTCGCAGGATGGCAGCACGGCAGCCACACCTACACGTCCGACTTTGCGCGCAAGGTATTTACTCACAACGGCGATGTCTACCTCTACAATCGAGCAAGCGACACTACCACGCGCCTTACCAACACGCCCAACGCACTCACCCAACCGCGCTTTTCGTCGGATGGTGCGCGCGTGATTTTCCGCGACGGGCTCAACCTCTTCGCCCTCCACCTGCAACGCGGCACCCTGCAGCAGCTTACGGACGTGCGGGCCTCTGATGAACCGCCGGAGGAAGAGCCCTCCCCCCAAGAGCGCTACCTTGAGGAGCAGCAGACCGAGCTGTTCGAGACGATCCGCGAGCGCCAGGAAGAAGAAGAACGCGCCGAAGAGGCGCAGGAAGCCGACGAAGCCGCCGATCCCGACCCGACGACGCTCTACGTGGGCGACGACAGCATCGTGCACCTGTCCATGGACCCGTCGGAGCGATACACCGCGGTGGGCACCTCCGATGCAGAGAACGTTGAAAACACGCAGGTCATCGACTACGTGACCGAAACCGGGTTTGCCGATGTCATCAACGCCCGCGCCAAAGTAGGACGCGCCCCGAGCGGCTACACATTGCATCTGGCCGATGCGGAGCGCGACACTACCTACACCGTCGATCTCAGTACGCTGCCCGGCGCTGACGAGTGGCCCATGCCCACCATCGCAGACCCCGACACCATCGACGGCGTCGACTCCACGCGTACGCTGCGCGCGTTCGGTCCGTACTGGAACGAGGATGGCTCGCTGGCTGTGCTCGACGTCCGCGCCGCCGACAACAAAGACCGCTGGCTGGCGCGTCTGAATCCCGAAGACGGATCGGTGACCTCGCTCAACCATCAGCACGACGACGCATGGATTGCGGGTCCGGGCATTTCGTGGTACGGCGGCGCCAGCACGCTCGGCTGGATGCCCGACGGCGAAACGATCTACATTCAGAGCGAAGAAACCGGCTACAGCCATCTCTACACGATCAACGTCGAATCCGGCGAGAAAACAGCGCTCACCGAAGGCAACTTCGAGGTGTTTGATCCACAGCTCACGCAAGACGGATCCGCCTGGCTCTTTGCCAGCACCGAGGACTCGCCCCACAACCGCCACTGGTACCGCATGCCCGCCGAGGGGGGCGAGCGCACGCGTGTTACCAGCGGACAAGACGGGCAGTACGCCGCTGCTCCGCATCCCGACGACACCACGCTGGGCCTGCTCTACGAGTACATCACACAGCCGCCCGAAGTCTACATTCGCGATGACAACGGCGAGCGCCGCATCACCACCTCGCCCACCGACGAATGGCAGTCTGTTGATTGGAGCACGGGTGAACTCACCACCTTCGAGGCCGACGATGGTACCGACGTGCCCATGCAGATCTTCGAACCGGAGAATCCCAACGGCGCGGCGGTGCACTTTGTGCATGGCGCGGGCTACCTGCAGAACGTGCACAACGGCTGGAGCAATTACTTCCGCGAGTACATGTTTCACAACCTGCTGATGCAACAGGGCTACACCGTCATCAACGTGGATTATCGCGGCTCCGCGGGCTACGGACGCGACTGGCGCACGGCCATCTACCGCCACATGGGCGGTCGCGACCTGCAGGACTATGCGGATGCATCCGCGCATCTCGAAGAGACGCATGGCATTGATCCCGAGCGGCAGTTCATCTACGGCGGCTCCTATGGCGGATTCATCACGCTGATGGCGCTCTTCAACGAGGCGGATGCGTTTGGCGGCGGTGCGGCCCTGCGCTCCGTGACCGACTGGGCGCACTACAACCACCCGTACACCTCGAACATCCTGAACACGCCGGCGGTCGACCCCGTCGCGTTCGAGCGCTCCTCACCAATCTACTTTGCCGAGGGGCTGGACGACCCGCTGCTCATGGCCCATGGCCTGGTCGATGCCAATGTGCAGCCGCAGGACATCTTTCGCCTCAGCCAGCGCTTCATCGAGCTGGGCAAGACCGACTGGGAGCTGGCCACCTACCCAGTGGAGCCGCACGGCTTTACCGAGCCCAGCAGCTGGACGGATGAGTACCGCCGCATCCTCTACTACATTGAGCGCAGCGTGGGCCCGGAGCGCATTGAGCAGGCGTGGTAAGAGATGTAGCAGTGTTTGTTTTGGGGATGCAGAAGCAGCTGTGCATCCCCTACATTATCTACCGATTCATGGACGGGGTATGCTGTCGTCCTTGCTTTCGGCTGGAGGCGCAACCACGCCGCTGCGCCACGCCCACGCCACAAGCTGCGCCCGCGTATCTACCGGGAGCTTCGTGTAGAGCGCATGCACATGCTTTTTGACCGTGTTCTCAGCGATGCAGAGACGATCGGCCACCGCGGGATTCGTCATCCCATGCGCCACCAACTGAAATACCTCGCGCTCGCGCTGGCTCAGCGCATCGCTGACAAGGTGCTGCGCCGACGACGCCGGGTTCCGGTGCCGCTGCATGTACATAGCGGCCACCTTGCGGCTCAGCCAGCCTGTTTCGCCCCGGGCGGTGCCACGTACGGCCTCGGTGATTGCACGCAACGGCTCCTGCTTCGACAGATATCCCGAAGCCCCCGCGTCGAGCACGCCAAAGATGTACTCTTCGTCCTCATACGCGCTCAAGACGAGCACCTGTATCGGCGGGTCGAGCGTGCATAGCGTCTGCGCTACGGCCAAACTGCTGTTGCCCGGCATCTCCATGTCCAAGACCACCACATCGGGATGGTGCTGTTGGGCCAGTGCCAGGGTGCGCTGCCCATTGTGCGCCACCGCGACGACCTCCATGTCGGGCTCTTGCTGAAGATGTGTACGCAACCCCGCGCAAAACCCCGGATGGTCGTCGGCTAACAGAAGGCGGATGACAGACATAGCGTAGAGACGTCAGAAAAGTAGTGGATAGACGTTGAGTAGTGATGGGGCTCCGGGTACGGTCTTTACAGTATCGCGATTTCAGATTCCGTTGATATGGAACCCTCGTGCTATTCTGAATAGATCGGGCGTGCCGTTTCTCACGACGCCGCGGTCTGTTTGGGGTGAGCTGCTCCTTGCTCTCGGGGAAGCTTGGCGCGCACCGTAGTGCCCTGGCCCGGTGTGCTTTTCACCTGAAAGGTGCCGCCCTGCGCCTCTGCCCGCTCGGCAGCGCCTACGAGTCCGAAATGCTCCTCGCGCGCGAGATCAAACAGCGACGCCGGAACGCGGAATCCCTCTCCATTGTCGGAGACCGTCAGTTGTACAGATGCGGGCATGCACACAAGATGGAGCGTCACATCAGTGGCCTGCGCATGCTGCACGGCGTTGGTCAACGCTTCCTGTGCGATGCGGTAGAGCGCGTACTCCGCCTCATCGGTGAGGCCAAGGGTTCGCTTGTGGGCAGCACTCTCCATGCGGATACAACATGTTGGCGCTCGCTCTGCTGTAATGCGGGCCAGGCGCCGCAGGGCAGCGGACAGCCCAAGCGCCTCAATGTGCGGTGGACGCAGTGCCACCAGCACAGAGCGCAGGCGCTGCGCAACCTCGTTTACCGCATTCCGCGTCTCGAACACACGGGGCTGGTGGTCCGGTGCCGCATCAGCAAGGCGGTCCAGGTCGTGACCTACGCGGTACAAGTCCTGAATGGGCCCGTCGTGCAGGTCTCGTGCAATGCGATGGCGCTCCTGGCGGCGCTCTCGTGCCAGACGCCGCTGCACACGTAGCTGCTCCATCTGCTGCGCGCGCAGACGTGTGATGCGCCACCGCACAGCGCCTCCAACGAGCCCGACCATCGCTAGCAAGCTGCCCCACCGTACCCACACCGTCTGCCACCACGCAGGCTGCACAATGACGTGCAACTGGGTCGTTTTGGTGCTCCACACGCCGGCATGGTTGGTTGCATGCACCTCAAATGTGTACGCCCCAGGAGCCAGGTTGGTATACGTGGCCACTGGCTGTGTGGCATGCGTCTGGCGCCATGTCTGCGCATCGGAATCGGGACGGGCGCGTATGGGGGCGGACGCGCTCTGCAGCCGGTATCGATATCGAATAGCCTGGGGATTGATGTAGTCCAGCGCCGCAAGGTCGAAGGTCAGGTGCGTTTCATGGGGTTGGAGCCGCAGTGTGTCGTTCGCAGGTGCCAGGAAGCCGGGGCGCCGCTTTCCAACGATGCGAACGCCTGCAATCAATACCGGAGGCGCGTACTGATCGACGCCGGTGGCCTCCGGGGTAAAGCTGTTGAAACCACGCGGCCCGCCCACGTACAGCCGTCCGCTGCGCCCCTGATGGTACGCCATCAGGTCGAACGCGTCGTCCTGCAGCCCATCGTCGGCGCCAAACGCGACAATGCGCTGCGTATGCGGATCGATGCGGGCCAGGCCGCCATCGGTGGTTGCCCAGAGGCGCCCTGCGGTATCAGTCATCAGCCCGTAGACCACGTTGTGCGGTAGGCCCTCCGCAGCAGTTAGACAGTCGAACTGTTCTGTGCTTATGTCAAGGCGACACATGCCGCCTCCAAACGTACCCACCCACAGGGCTCCCGGATCGGCGGGGGTCTCCGTCATGGTCCACACCACGGGTGCTCCCAGACTGGCTGGATCCTGCGCGTCGTATCCGAGACGATGGAAGCGCACCGTGTCGCGGCGCGTGTGTGTCATTCGCGCAATGCCCTCGTCGGTGGCCACCCACAGCGTGCTATCGGTGGATTCGTAAACGCGGTTTACACGGTCGCTGGGCAGGCTGTTTGGGCGAGTGGGGTCGTGACGAAACGTACGTAAGATGCCTGTTGCCGGATTGCGCACAAAGAGCCCCGTGCTGGTCCCAATCCACAGGCGTCCGCTACGGTCTTCGCTGATAGACCGCACGCCGGGTGCCACCCCAGCAACGAGCGAGAACCGCCCCGTTTCGGGGTTAAGGCGCATCAGACCGTCGCGCTTGCCGCCCACCCAGATTGTGCCTCTGCGGTCTTCGTAGACCTGCCACACCGCGTCGGCGTCGGCGAGGCCTTGTTCGGCGGGATTGTAGGCCCGAAACCGATCTTCGGCGGGCCACAGGCGGTTGAGTCCACCATTTGTGGCAATCCACACTGTGCCGTCGCGGGCTTCGTGTATCCCGTTGACGCGCTCGTCGCTGAGTCCATCGGAGGTGCGATATAGCTGGAACGGACTGCCGGCGTCCGTCCAGTAGCTTAGGCCGCGCTCATGACCGACCCATACAATGCCCTGTCGATCTACGAACAGGGTCCGCGCGTCGTATCCCCCCAGCGACGCCGCGTCGCCCGGATCGTGCCGAATCGGGTCCGCTGTGCGCCGCCCAGCGTGAAAGCGCACCACGCCCCAGCGCGGCGTACCAGCCCATATCGCTCCATTGGGACGCATAGCAACAGCGCCATCGCCCCACTGTGCTGCACTCGGAGTGTGCGTTACTACGGTGCCAGCGTCCGTATTTAGCCGTAGCAAGCCGCGCTGCTTCTGCAGCGCCCAGAGTTGGCCCCGTGCATCGCTCCATATCGCATGCCAGCCATTTGAAAATTGGGGTGGGTTGGATGCGCACGACATGGTCCGCCGGTCGAGTTGGCACGTCACCCGCGGTCCACGCGTCACGGCAACAGAAACCCAGACGGCCCCTGTGGGCGTGGGGGCAAAATCCATGATGATGCTTTTTCGGTCGAGCGTATTCCCCAGCACCGAGACCCGCGTAAACCGCTCGTGCGCTGGGTCGAAGTGGCAGAGGCCGTGCTCTTCGGTACCGATCCACAGCCCCCCCGCGCCATCCTGCGCAATGCGGCGGACGGTAGGCCCGCAGAGTCCAGCCGGGTCGTTCGGGACGTGACGATACGAGCGGAACGACTCGGTTGTCCGGTCGAAGCGGCTCAATCCCCCGTTGGTGCCCACCCACAGCGTACCTTCCGGATCGACAAGCAGTGCCGCAACGTGGTAGCTTGGCAAGGCAGTCGTATCCCCACGCACATGATGGTACCCCCGCATGGCGCGTCCATCGAAGCGGTTCAGCCCGGCTTTGGTGCCAATCCACAGGTAGCCGGTGCTATCCTGCGCGAGTGCAGTAACCGTGCGGTGCGAGAGGCCGTCGTCAACGCCCAGATGCATAAACCGGTACGATTGCCCTTGGGGCTGGGCCTGCACGGCAAGGTCGGCGCCAAGTAGCCCCAGAATGAGCCCAACCAAAAAAAGATGATAGGTCATGATGAATGAAAGCCGCATGCGGAAATACGATGCCCTAAGCTACGCGCCGCATCCGTCGGACTCAAGTCGCATGGCCTGTCATCCAAAAAGAAAAAGAGCCACCGCCTGGATCGTCCAGACGGCAGCTCTGTTGTGGGTTGCTATCGTGGATCCTGGGCAGACAGCAGCTTTCTCTCTGGCATGTACCCTCTACCGCACCACGGTAAACCGGCGCAGGGTGGTTTCCTGCGGTGTTTGTACACGCAGCAGGTACATACCGCTGGGCAGCGCATCGGTCGCAATCTGAAGCGCTACAGGGGCATCGGGCCGGGCAAGGCCGTCGTGCACGGTGAGCACGCGGCGCCCGAGCAAATCATACACGGCTGCCTGCACCCGCCCGGGTGCGCCAACCGTAACTTCGGCTTGTGCGAGTCCGCGGCTCGGATTGGGCCATACTGGCGAGACGCCAGCAGGCGTGCGCACCTCGACTGTGAGGACATCGCTGCGCGTTGCGGTGCCGTCGAGGTCGACCTGACGGAGGCGGAACGCATGCGTGCCCGCGCTCAGGTTTTTGATGCGAATCGCGTAGGATTGCGGCTCACCCGTCGTTCCGGCCCCGGACACAAAGTCCACGTCCTGGAAGCGCGCGCCGGGAGCGCGATGCTCAACATGAAAGCCCGCATTGTCCGTTTCGCTCAGGGTGCGCCACTGCAGATGAGCGGTGGTGCCCTGCAGGCGTGCCTCAAAGGTGGCCAACTCAACAGGTAGCGCCGAGACCATGTCGTAGACGTAGACGGCCCCCGCGTCGGTGAACGTGCCGCCTGCGCCATCGGGAATGTCTTCGCTGTAAGCACTCGCAATGAGCTTGTCGCTGTCTACACTGAGGGCCGCACCGAAAAGCGCCCCCGACTGCGGGTTGGTGGACGCGAAGCGAAGCTGCTCCTGCCACGTACCGCTCCCATCTTGCTGATAGGCATACACAACCCCAGCATCAGTAACAGCGCTGGGCGAGGAAATATCTTCGCGCGGAGCACCAACATACAGCGTACCGGTGAATGTGTCGTAGCTGAGGTCGTAGCCGTAGATGGCATCCGTCTCGGGCGTGGCCGCCGTGAGCGTCTGCATATAGCTCCATGTTCCCGTTGCGGGGTCGCGCATCCAGACGTAGACGGCTCCGGCATCGGGCGTGGCGCCTACGTCCTGTGCGGAGGCCGAGATGAACGCGACGTCTCCAGCAAGCGCAACCGCACGCCCGTACTGAGCCCCGTCGGTAAGGCCTGTGGGCACGAGTTGCTGTTCCTGGCTCCATGTCGAGGTCGCCGGATCGCGGATAAACGAATAGGCATTGCCTCGATTCGTGAGGCCTCCATCGTCGTAGTTGAGCGCCGTGACGACGAGGCGGTCCCCATCGAGGGCCAGGCCGCGCCCAAACTGCGCATTCTCCTGGGGCGACGGGCTGGCAATGGTAGCCCCGTTAGACCCCGATGTGACGCCGGTCAGGTTGCGGATGTGCACGCGTCCGCCAGGACTGAACGAGTCGGCACTTGTGGACGCCCCGGCGGCGAGCGTCGTGCCGTCGAGTGCCAGCCCGATGCCAAGCAAACGCCGTGCTCGGTCTCTGGAGCCGAGTTCGTACGTCCGAACCCGACTGTAGCTTCCGCTCAGAAACTCGAACCGTGACCAAGAGCCGGTGTTGTCGACGGGGAAACCCGGTGTAAGTGTGGTGTTGTTGTCAAGCGGTGTACCAACGAAGTAGGACGTGCTAAAAGCGGACGTCCCTACAGCCACGCTTCGCCCCCATTGCGAACTGCCTTCGATTGGACCTATGGGAGGATCCAACGTGGCACGTAAAAACGGAGGTGCGGTTACGGAGGTGCCGTAGATGTACGCCCGCCCGCGTGGAGACGAAACGTTGACCCCTTCTGCCAGAGCGCCGACCATGAAGTTGCCGCTCGCTGCGTCGAAGTCGACGCTGAAGCCGTAGAAGCCACCGCCCCGTGCATTGGGCGACGTCAGGCGCTCAATGGTCGTGGTTTGGGCTGATGCGCTGTGGAGCGTGCCCACCATGAGCAGCAGGCCCAATACGAGCGCTACAAGCCAGCGCTGTGGAGCACAAAACGCGCTGCAGGAGTCAAGAGAGATTTGCGAGGATTGTATGGTATGTGTCATGGGCATATCATCACAGAGAGGGAAAACAGGCTGATATAGAGCGCCGCATTGGTGCACTCCATTATGCTCTCTGAACGTACTGCCCCCATACTTCCGCTACATGCTACCTGTGTGTCGTTCTCTTAGAACTGCGGTTCTATTTTAGGATATGAGTCCGCCCTACGCGCAGCTGTCTTGTTGCAATACGATGCACGGGCAATTATATTTTCATCGTGAAGACATGTAGTCTTTCATATATTTCTGTCTCACAGTTTTCACATACCCTTGTCTCTCTTTCCAGCACGACGTGTCGCCTTTATCATCGGGCTGCTCGGCCTCGTTGTACTGTCTGCCCCAGCCTATGCGCAGCAGACTACCGCGGTCTCAGATTCGACAGCCAGAGCGGCGGCGGAGCCTGCTCGCAATGCTCTGTATGTTGAACTGGGCGGTGCGGGTCTATTGTACAGCATCAACTACGATCGTCATCTCGTTGGGCGCCTGCACCTTCGCGGAGGCTACGCCACCTTGATGAGCGATTTCCTGTTTAATGGTCGCGCCCACATGGTGCCCGTACAGTTGGCCTTCGTATCCAACACCACACATGGCCTCGAACTCGGCGCCGGTGCCACCTTGGTGAGGGGCAACGGCCCGTCTGGATTGCGACCGCATAACACGGATGACACCAGCACTTCGGGGATCGCGGCGTCATTTGTCGTGGGCTACCGCTACCAGCCGATCGAACGTGGCTTCCTCTTTCGTATCGGGTTTACCCCGTTTGTGGGATCCAACGGGCGGTTTGTGCCATCTGGCGGCATCAGCTTCGGATATGCGTTTTAGTATTGATGCGGATGCAATCTCCCATCATCAGTTCTGCTACAGAATATGATATGTCGTGTTAAGCCTATTCTCGCCCTCGGAGTGCTGCTCATTGCTACCAGCGGATGTGTCTCGCATACGCCCGTTAGCGAGTCGGCCATGTTTCATGATCGGGCCACGTATCCTTCGCATCAGAACACGATGGGCGTAGGTGTAACGGGCACATATTCGCCCACGCAGCACCTGGCCCGAGATGTCGCGACAGATGAGAACCTGTCGCGGGAGCCTGTGAATCCCAGCCGCTTCAGTGGCGGACTCTACCTTGCCGGCTTTGATTCAGCGGGCCGATATGGGGCGGGGCTTACGCTTGGTCTGTTTACGGTCGGCGTTGATGCCACTACGCAACTGTGGAGGCGTAACTATCTGACAGTCTCTCTGTCTGCTCTGAAGCAAGGACAGATCATTCTTCAGCATCGCACCTACAACAGCCCCCGGCTGGGCGCTGCGGTGGGTCTCGGGTACCGGTATGATACACTTGCGTTCAAATCCCCCTCTCCAATCGGCATTGGTGTAAGCGAAGCAGGCGTTCATTCGTTGGGGATGCGTGCCCTGTCCATCATCCGCGCCCAGGGGGATACAAGGGGCGGCATCAAGGTGAGCGCCTATGCCGGGTATGCCCCAACTGTGCACCGCCCTATGGTTACTCTGACGCTGACTGTGGGCGCATTTTAGCGACGGCATAAGATCTCCCAGTCATGCATGTCTGTGCTTGTACCGCTACTCCACGTACATGGTAATGGCATCGGTGAGGGCGCTGCCGCGCATGCCCGAGAGGTCGACGTCGAAGGGCTGGTCGGTGCCGTCGACCGAGACGCCGGGCACTCCCCGCCGGGCGTTCATGGCATCGGTGCCAGTTTCGTTTTTGAGGAGCAGCGCCGCCATCGGAATGTCGGGCGCGTTTGAGGCGTCCACGGCGTCGGCGAACTGCTCCTGTCCGGCGCCCCACTCCTGGATGGCGGTGGCAATGGCCTGCAGCGCTTCGTTGTGGTCGGTGTCGTCGCTGGCTTTTTCGGCGCGGGTAAGGGCCGCCTCCAGGTCGCGTCGGGCGGCATCACAGGTGGATACGGCGGATTCGAGCGCGGCAATGGCGTCGTCGGATAGCATGGTTGAGCAGGGGATGCAGTACGTAAAATTGCGTAAGCGATTTGCCTTAACGAGACGCTGCGCGGTGGGTTCGGGAGACTGGGCAACTGCGACGCATGGGGGAGCAGCGCGCCATCGCTTTACCGCTGGAATAGGACCTATCACAAAAAACAGGACCTCCCGGAGCGCGGAAGATCCTGCGGATGGGGCGTAATGCCTTGTGTTCCCCCTAAAAACGTAGCCGGATGTTAGCTTTGCCCGTTCGGAGGCCGTTGCTAACTGAGCAGGAGATGGTTCCTCCGACAGTGGTCGGAGCCACTGGGGGCGGGGCTCCGCTCACCATGACAGTTCGTTTGCGTGACGTTCCATCAGAACGTGTCGCCGAAGAATAAGGCGTTCAGGAACAGGCCGTTCGTGCCGTACCAAAAGGCGCGAAAGTTAGGATTGTCCATGAGCAGGATAACCTGTCCGCTGCCGCGCTGTTCGGCCACGAGAGCAGCGCTTTCTTGGGCGATTTCCTCAACGGGATCCGAGATGTAGCCGCTGATGCGTGGGGTGTCGGTGTACGTGCCCACGGTGTGTCCGGGCTCCTCATGCGGCTCGTAGAACCGTGTGCCGCGCCGGAAGACGGGGATCGTTTCGTCGTATCCGAAGGCCAGCGGATGGGTGGTGTCGAGCTGGGCCTCGAAGATGGAGCCGCCAATGCCTTGCGCACCGCGGGCCTCGCCCAGGTCGGCGTAGTCCTGATCGGCCACGAGCGAGTCGACGTCGAGCGTTTTGGCTTCGAGTTCGACCATTTCGTGGTCTACGGCCCAGCGCACGCCGGTGTGGGAGGCGATGAGCGTACCGCCGTCTTCGACCCATGCCTGCACGCGCTCGGCATCGAGTCCGTCGTAGCTGCCGCCGGCCATTACGAGCGTGTTGTACTCGCTGAGGTCGAGGCTTTCGATGTAGCTGATGTCGAGCAGCGATACGGGCATGTCGAAGCGTTCGCTAAGCAGGTGCCACACCTCGCCGGCGTTGGCTGCACTGGCGCCGCCCCAGCGGGAGCGTCCGTCGTTGCCGGTGACGAGTGCGACTTCGGGCTTCTGAAGCACGGTGCTGCTGGCCGAGCCCAGGTCGGGGCCCTGCGGGGTGAGGCCCCGATTCACGGCCATGATTTCGACGTGGTGTGCCGAAGCGGCCTCTTGCACGGCAGCGTGGACCTCCTGGCGTGTGGCGTTGCGCTGCTGGAGTGGAATGACGATGGCGCCACGGTCGAAGGACTGTGTGGTGCCGCCGACCTCCACTTCAAATGGATCAGGCATCATGCGGGTGGTGATGTCGGCGTCTTGCAGCTGGTACAGCGCGCGCGGAGCAAAGTAGCGGCCCCACGGCATCACGTAAGCGACCTCGGCCTCGCCGCCAACTACGCGTCCGCCGTCGTACGACATGTCGGTGATGCGCTCGCCGCGCACGCCATCGGGTGTGGACGTCAGCTCGCTGTAGTCGGTGCCAAAGGCCAGCGGCAGGGTCCACGTAGACACGTCGTAGAAGAGCGAGTCTTGAAACGTAGTGCGCTGCTCCATGACGCCTTTCACGAAGCGGCCTTGCTCTTGGTCGAGCGGCACCCAGTAGGCGGAGCCGGGACGATAGGTGCGTCCGTTGGATTCAACGGTCTCCTCCAGATCAAAGAGCTCCACGCGGTGCTGCATGAGGAGTTGCCCAAGCGCCTGGGCGCGCTGCGGATAGCGCTCGCTGCTGATGAGATAGCCCGTCATGGGCGCGTCGTCGAGGAATTCGTCGCGGTCGGCGAAGAAGTCGCGCTGGTAGCGCAGCAGGTCCTCGCGCAGTTCAACCGTGCCTTGGAGCGTGGAGAGCGACGCCAGGAACTGGTTGCGCACGGTGAAGGCATAGTTCATCACACCGCTGTCAGTGTCGTTTTTGAGCGCCCGCGAGGACGCCTGCTCAAACAGGATGCCCACGGTGCCCTGCACATCGGGGTAGGTGGAGCCTTTGCCATAGTAGAAGTCGTCGAACTGCTCGCGCGTGTAGTAGAGCGAGCCGATTTCGTCCAAGAAGTCGGCGTGGTACTCGGCGAGTTCGCCCGCCAGCTCCTGGTTTTCATCGGGCGTGTTCGGATTCGTGCGGCTGGGTACGCCGGGCTGAAAGAAGTAGGTAGCTTCGGAGCCCATCTCGTGGTAGTCGGTGAGCACCTGCGGACGCCAGTCCTGATAGAGCGCGATGCGGGCCTGCGAGGACGGATGCTGCACGGGCATCCAGTCGCGGTTCAGGTCGAACCAGTAGTGGTTGGTGCGTCCGCCGGGCCAGGGCTGGTTGTGCTCGCGGTCCTGGTCGTCGGCGGTGGCGGTTTCGCCACGGTTGCCGTTGACCCAGTTCACGAAGCGAGCGCGCCCGTCGGGGTTGAAGAGCGGGTCGATGATCGTGACGACATCGCCAAGCACAGCGTCAACGGCGGGGCCTTCACCGGCGGCCATGTGGTAGAGCAGCAGGACGGCGGCTTCGGTGCCGCTGGCTTCGTCGCCGTGGATGGAGTAGCCCATGTACGCCACCGCGGGCAGGTCGGCAAGGTCTGCATCCGATACTGAACTGGGATCTGACGACAGCGCCTGGTTCTGGGCTTTGATTTCGTCGAGGCGGCTCAGGTCCTCGGGCGGGGCTACCACGGCGTGGATGAGCGGACGGTGGTCGTAGGTGGTACCGTGGCGCTCCATCACGACGCGGTCGCTGGCTTCGGCGACGGCTTCAAAGTAGTCGATCACCTGCGCCGGACGCGTGTGGCGCGTGCCGATTTCGTGGCCGATTACGTCTTGCGGCGTGGGGATGTCGGGGTTGTAGCGGTCGATGCCCTCAACCGGCGTGTCGATGGCAATCGGCACCTCTTGCGCCTGCGCGTCGGGCGCAGCCACCAAGAGCAGGCCCAGCACACATGCGACGAAATAACGGAGTGGCAAAGCAGTCATAAACGAGATTGGTCAAGTGGACAAGCAGCGAATCGTTCGGAGCGCGAGTGCAATGAGGGCGCAGCGCGGCGCTCCTCGCATCTCCAAAAATAACAGACACGCGGGGCAATCACCAACGCCACCGGCCCCGCCGATGGCATGCATCGGGGCGCCGGTGACATGAGAAGCGAAGACCGACGCAGGAAGCTGCCGGACGTGTAGGAGATCCTTCGACTGCGTGTCTCCAAGGTGGAGCCGCTTTGCTCAGGATGACAGTTTACGAGAAATGTCATGGTGAGCGAAGCCGAACCATCTCCGCTCAGTTGGCGGGCGCCTGCCAAGTCACAGCACACTTCAGCGCTACATCGCCTGCTCGGTGGGCATGACGAGCAGTTCCTCCACGTTCACGCGGTCGGGCGCTGAAATCGCATACAGAATCGACTCAGCAATGTCGATGGATTCGAGCGGCGTCATCTCCATGCCTTCGAAGTTGGCCAGGATGTCTTCATCGGTAATCGTGTGCGTCAGCTCAGTTGCCACCGCGCCGGGCTCGATGCTGGTGACGCGGATGTTGTGCTTGTTCGACAGTTCGTTGCGCATGCCCTCCGAGAGCGCCCGCACGAAGAACTTGGTGCCACAGTAGACGGCTCCGCCCGGAAATAAGCGCCGCCCGGCAACCGAGGAGACGTTCACAACGTGCCCGTGGCCCTGCTCGGTCATAATGGGCAGCGCAGCGCCAATGCCGTAAAGCACACCCTTGATGTTCACGTCGACCATCTGCTCCCACTCGTCCTCGTGGGTCTTCTCCATCATCGAAAGCGGCATAAGGCCCGCGTTATTCACAAGCACATCGAGGCGTCCATACGTCTCGTGCGCCGTGTTGATGAGATGGCCCACGGCCTCGCGATCTGTCACATCGGTGGGCACGACAAGCGCTGTGCCGCCGTCGGCCTCGATGCTATCGCGCAGTTCGTTCAGGCGCTCCTCGCGGCGGGCGGCCAGCACCACGCGGGCACCTTTCTCGGCCAGCAGGCGGGCCGTGGCCTCGCCAATCCCGCTGGATGCACCCGTAATTACGATAACCTGATCCGTCAGCTCTGCCATAGTGTGTTGTCGATTGGTTTGGAGGAAATCGGAACGATTGCATGTTAAACGTACAGCGTATCCGGCCCCACTACCGTAACGTTATTGCACAAGCGCTGACGCCCTCGTACGTGAAACGGCCTGCCCCTCCGTTCGTGCAACGCAGTGCTCACGATCGTCTCCTCCCGTCTCCCCTTGTGCTATGTGCGCTGTCCCCGAAAATGAAGCTGCCGACACCGCCTCGCCCAACTGGACCGAGCTCTTGCGCACGCACCTGCCGGTGTCGGTGCGGGCGGCGAACGAGGCCCTCTCGCGTGTATCTGCCGTTCAGAAGTGGATGCGCACCACCGCCTCCGAAATCGCTGCCGAGCAGCCGCCGTCCGCCATGCAAGATGCCACCCACGCCATGCACGGCTACAGCACCGCACGCCGCGCGCTGAACGAGAGCTTCCCGGACCTGCGCGACGCCATCCGCACCGCAACCGACGGCCTGGGCGCGCTCGACCTGGACTGGCGGCCTTTTTCGCCGCACCTGAGCCAGGTGCAGGTCACCTTTAACCGCGACTACGACGTGGACGCCTTCGTACGCGTGGATGACGCCACCCGTAGCGTGCTGAACACGCACCTCGACGCGATGCAGAACGAACTCCCCGAGAGCGAGCCGTTTCCACGGCGTCCGCACACCCGCACGGCACTCTGGGCCCATGGCGGCGAAGGCATCGGCGTACGCGTGCACCGCCATCATCCTAATGACGATGTACACCGCCACACCTTCGCGCTGCTTCCGCCCAACGAGAAACCCACCACCGACCTGCAGCGCGACGCGCTCCTCACACAGCTGCTGAACCGATGGGCGTGAGGCGGGGCATGGGCCCACGCAGGTGCATGATGCCTCCTGGAACCAGTCAATGGGAACGGGCGCCGGGCGGGAGCCGCTTCTAACGAGGCGGGGTGCAGTGTCTCAGCCCATTCTGCGCCGTCACGCCGTTTCCTGCTCAGACGAGAATGTGTTGTGTGCTTCTTGGACGGCATCACTGGGTCCTACGAAGACAACATGATCGCCGCTGCGGACCTCTGTGCGGCCTCGGGGCACCACGAAGTTGTCATCACGGATGATCGCAGCAACGACGCACTGCTCCGGGATGTCTATGTCCTGAATCATGCGCCCAACCACCTTTCCATTTACAGGCACCTCCATATCAATCAGGCTGGCGATGCCGCTCTCAATCTCAAAGAGATCAGCCACGCCCGGGCGATCCAGGAAGTTTTCTACCATCGCTGCTGTAGCGTAGGGCGCGCTGATGCAGGTGATGCCACTGTCCTCCATCAGGGAGACGTAGTCTGGGTCTCTCGCAATGGCGATCACGCGCTCGATGCCCATCCGCTTGGCCTGAAGCGCCATGATGGTGTTACGCTCGTCGCTGTTGGTGGCAGCGATGGCTACGTCCATCTTGTGCGGCTCCACCTGCTCAAGGATCTCCTGCTTGGCGCCGTCGCCCTGGTAGATGGGCACGTTGTAGCGCTGTTCGAGCGACTCGCACGTCGCCTCGTCCTGCTCGATAAAGGTGATCTGGTACTCGGACGACCGAAAGACCATCCGAAACTCGTCTTGCTTGAGCAGGCGGTCGGCAATGTTGCGGCCCTGACTGCCGCCGCCGATGATGAGTAAATTCATGTGAGGCCTCCAGTACGATTGAATGCGAAGCTTGAGTCGATGAACCACCGCCGGGAGTGCGCCAAGGTCGGGGCGGTTTTCCGGTTGGATGAGGTAGAGCACGCCCCCGACGGCCGTGAGCCCGGTTCCCAGCAGCAGACTCTGCGGCTCCAGAAGGGGCACGAAGAACCAGCATGAAATGATGCCCAGAATGGGAATGGTGGGGTAAAGCGCAATCTTGAAGGGCCGCCGCAAGGCGGGCATCTTCTGGTGCAGTGCAATGACCGCATAGTTGACGACCCCAATCGCAATCAGGTAGCCGAAGCTGCTGGCTGATGCCAACAGCCGCACGATACCGGACGCGCCCAGCAGTACGACGATACCCGCGCACACGAGGAGTGCAATGTGGGGCGTGTTGTGCGTTGGGTGGAGCCGCGACAGGACCTCGGGCACGTAGCCATCGCGCCCCAGCGCGAAGAGCACCCGCGAGCTGGCCCCCAGCGTGACGCTAAATGCCGAGAGGCTGGCCATGATCGTTGCTATGACGCCCGCCCAACGGCCCCATGGTCCGAATAACACATCTGCCACGAAGATAAACGGCGTGCTCGTCTGGGCTAACTCGGTGTAGTTCACAACGCCCATCATCACGTAAAGCAGGAGCAAGTAAATCGCAACGCCCACCCCCAGCGTGATGAGAATTGCGCGCGGGATGTTCTTTGCGGGCTCGATGATTTCTTCCGCGGCCACGGTGATGAGGTCGAATCCCACATACGAGATGTAGATAAACGCCATGGTAGGCAGAAGCGGGCCCAATCCCATCGGAGCAAACGGCTCCAGGTTCGCGGGCTCCACCTGCATTACGCCGAGCACGCCTACCCCGATAAGTATGGCAAGCTCCACGATGTTCATCACCGTGATCACCTTCAGTGCCTCGGCCTGTCCCCGGTAGTTCGATGCCGTGAAGAGCACCGTCGTAGCCAGTACAACCAGCACCACGCTGATTTCGGGGAAGAAATAGTTCTTGATCGTCAGCGCGAAGATGACCGCGTAGAGCGAACACGCCAGCGTGTTGCCAATCCAGGAAAAACCATCCGGTCAAGAATGCCACCGGATCGGGCAGTGTGCGGCTCACGAACGAGTAGCCGCCCCCCGCAATGGGAATGGCTGCTCCCAGTTCGCTGTAGCTGAGCGCTGTGAAGAGCGTGAGTCCACCCATCAACAGATACGCAATAATGCCGAGCGGCCCGATGGACTGCGCAACCTCGCTGGGTAAGGCGAAGACGCCCGGCCCCATCATGGCCCCGATGCCGATCATCACCGCCATGAAAAGACCGACGTTGCGCTCAAATCCTGCCTGTTTGGCCATTGACCATCACATAAGGCAATAGAAGACGAGAGGACGCACGCCTGCTACGCAGCGTACGCTTTTGTGTAGTGAATCTACCGTTGCAGGGTAGGGGGCGCCTCCTTCAATGTCAATCAGCGAGCGGGTGCGGCTCGGGGCGTAACATCATATGGACGCGTATTTTTTAGATGTTTGTATTTCCCCCAGTACACGTCCCAATGATGAGCGGGCTCAAGCAGGAGCGCGCAGTTTGTGCACGGGATGTCCCGCATCTTTTCCTGGCCCCTGGCCTGTTACGTTTCAAGAGAGGTGTCGACCTGCTTCAGTGCCTCCGTATCCAAGGGAATGAGTGTATCCACCCCGTCGATGCGCCAGCCGTGCGGCGATGCATCGGGGGGCGCCACGTAGCAGACCGCCCCTGCCTCCACAAACTCGCTGACAACGCGTGCAAACACCTCGGGGTGATGCAGCGGCAGCGGACGCGCCACCGGCACCAGTGCGCCATCTTTCACGGTGCAGTGCCCCAGCCCAAATGGAATTGGCCCCTCCATCTTGCTGCTGATGCGCTTGAACACGGCACTTCGCTTGCGCAACTGTTGCACAAACTCCGCCACCATCCACATCTGTTGCTGGCTACCTGCGCCTGAGGAGCGCAGATGGCGACGTGCAAACAGGGCACGAATGAGCGCGTCGAGATCGTTGGCGCGATCGGCACGCACCGACGCGTTATGCAAAAATCCGGGGGTGGTGTCCATAAGAAAGTACGTAGCACAGAAAACGTTAAGGAGTTGTCACAGCATACACCGCAGCGCCGGGAGTCCGTTTCCGCCGTACACCGTAAAGATCAATGACAACCCGATCACCGCTTCTACTAACCGCTTTCATTTTGTGGATTCGCTAACTCAACTTACGCTGGGCGCCGCCGTGGGCGAGGCCATGCTGGGCCGTCAGATCGGCAATAAAGCACTGTACTGGGGCGCTGCCCTGGGTACGCTGCCCGACCTGGATGTGCTGCTGAACCCGTTCATCTCGAACGTGACGGCGCTGGGGATTCACCGAGGCCTTTCGCACTCGGTGGTCTTCTGGGTGCTGGGGGCGCTGCTCATCGGTACAGCGCTGCACCGCCTGCACCGGCGCGAGGCCGTGCCCTGGACGCAGTGGACGCTCACCACCGGACTCATTCTCTCGACGCATGCGCTGCTCGATGCCTTCACAACCTACGGCACGCAGCTATTCGTTCCGATTACGAACTACCCGGTCATCTTCGGCACCATCTTCATCATTGATCCGGTGTACACGCTGCCCATGCTGCTGGGCATCGTTGTGGCTTGGCGCCGCGCCCCCAGAAGCCGCATCCGCTACTGGGCCAACATGACGGGTCTTCTCATCAGCACAGCATATCTCATGCTCACCATTCCGAGCAAGATGCTGGCGCAAGAGGCATTTAGCAAGGGATTCGAGCAGGCCGGCCTCTCGGTTGGGCGCATGTTCACCAAGCCCACCGCATTCAACAACGTGCTGTGGCAGGTCGTTGGCGAAACCGATGAGGCGTTCTATGTTGGATCGTATTCGCACTTCGACCCCCGCGTGCCCACCGACTTCGAGCGGATTCCGAAGCGCCACGACCTCCTGGCCGATCTTCCGGATACGAAAGCGCTGGAGCGGCTCCGCTGGTTCTCGCGCGGCTACTACACCGTCTCGCAGTCCCCCAACGGCACGCTCTACATACACGACCTGCGCTTTGGGCGCTCGGATATGGGGCTCAGCGCCGAAGGTGAGCCGATCTTTACGTTCCGCCTGGAGCAAGACTCAGACACAGGGGCTGTCACCGGATTCGAGCAGGACCGCCCCCCTATGCAGACCGACCGCGAGCTGCTGGCACGCTTCTGGGACCGCATCTGGGGGAATCCCAGTGCGTAACGTGGTTGCCTTCACTGCCTTCTTCAGCTTCTTTTATGCGGTGCATGATATTTCCGTCTCGTTCCGGTGCTGTTCTCTATCTTTTGTGGAGCGTCTGCATGATTGGGCTGCTTGCAGGCTGCGCGCCCGACCGCGATCCGCTACCGAGTCCCGCCGAGACTGATGCTGCAGCACACGCTCCGTATCCACTGGGCCTGGCTGCCGACCGCATGCAACGCGCTCGCGATCGCGCTGACACCTTGCCCAACCTCCAGGCCCTGATGGTGGCGCGTCATGGGCAGGTCGAACTGGCCCACCGCGCCAATGGGCCCAGCCTTAGCACGCCCGTGAACGTCAAGTCTGTGTCGAAGAGCGTGCTGTCGGCGCTGGTGGGCATTGCGATTGAAAAGGGCCACCTGGAGGGCGTAGACCAGCGCATCGCTCCGTTTTTTGAGGAGTACCTGAGTGAGGATAGCGATCCACGCAAGCGCGACATCACCGTGGGCGATTTGCTATCGATGCGCTCGGGGCTGCAGCGCACCTCCGGAAGCAACTACGGCGCGTGGGTCTCCAGTAGCAACTGGGTGCGCAATGCCCTGCAGCGCCCCATGCAGTCCGATCCCGGCACCGAGCGCAGCTACAGCACCGGCAACTCGCACCTGCTGTCGGCAGTGCTTACGCAGGCCACGGGGCAGAGCACCTGGGCGTTTGCGCAAGAGCACCTGGCTGAGCCCATGGGCATGGCGCTTCCGCAGTGGATGGCGGATCCGCAGGGCATCTACTTCGGTGGGAATGACATGCGTATCTCGGCACGCGGACTGCTTGCCTTTGGCGAGATGTATCGCAACGGCGGCTGGTACAACGGGCAGCGCGTGGTGCCGCAAGACTGGGTGCGGGCGTCGTGGGTCGAGCGCTCGCAGTCGCGGTGGAGCGGTGCCGGGTACGGATACAGCTGGTTTACGCGCCGCGAGCAGGGGCACCGCATGCACTACGGCTGGGGCTACGGCGGACAATACGTGTTTATTGTGCCCACGCTGGAGCTGACAATCGTGGCTACCTCGCAGCCTTACGCCAGTGGCGGACGCCAACACCGGCGTCGGCTACAGGCCATTGTAACGGAGGAGATTATCCCTGCTGCTGAGCAGGGTACAGGGGGATGAGCAGGTCCAGCTTCCTTAGCTATGCAGGAATGTTGGATACAGGGCGGATTCGTTCGCCGAAGGGACGGTCGCGCGTATCCCACAGCAACGCTCGTATAGCACCACCCAACGCAAAAAAAGCAGGAGCCTCATGTCGAGGACTCCTGCTCAGTTTTCGGGCGCGCCCCGGTAATGGGGAGCGCGTCGCATCAACATGTAGCGGTTCGCTGCACACGAGACCGTGCAGGGTTATCCAACCAATTCTGCATCCAGCTTAATGGTGACGCCCGCCAGCGCTTTCGAAACGGGGCAGCCTTCTTTTGCGGCCTGAGCATGCTGTACAAACGTATCGTTGTCAATGCCCGGCACCACGCCTTTGGTGGTCAGATGAATCGTTGTGATTGTCGGGTCGCCGTCCACCATTTCCAGTGTTACATTGGCATCGGTGGTTACGTCTTCGGGTGTGTGGCCTGCCTCAGCCAGGATGTTTGAGAGCGCCATCGAGAAGCAACCTGCGTGGGCCGCCCCAATGAGCTCTTCAGGACTCGTATCGTCGTTGCCTTCAAAGCGCGACTTGAAGGAGTAGGCCCCGCTGATGGCTCCTGTGCTGCCTTCAAAAGTGCCCTTTCCATCTTGCAGGTTTCCGTTCCAGGTGGCTTGTGCGGAATGTGTTGGCATAAGGGGGTAGTTGTCTGAGTAGATAAGTATGTAGTCAGTAGGCACACCTGCGCGCCGCCAAATCCGTTCCCGGTGCAACGCAAAAGATGCGTTACACAGCGTGGGCCGGTCTGCCCCTCGTCATATCTTCAGTCCAAGGCGCAGGCGGCGCACACGTGTGTCGACGTGCTGGCAGTGCCGTGTGGTACGCCGACGTTATGCAGCACCGTCTCCACCCGCGTCAACGCGATCCAGGTGCACATCCATCTGTGGATAGGGGATGCCAATGTCGGCCGCATCCAACTCATACTTCACAGCACGCGCCAGTTCGTCGCGCACGCGGAGCAGATCGCCATAGCCATTCGGGCGGATCCACACGCGCACTTCCCAATTGATGGATGAGCCGCCGAGTTCGGTAAGCAGCACCTGCACGCCCCGTTCTTCGATGCGCTCGTCGATAGTTTCGCCCGCTTGTTTGATGATGGCACGCGCCTCATCTAAGTCGGCGGGATAGTCGGTGCCCACCTCGCACGCTACGCGCAGTTCGTCGTTGTAGAGCACGTTACGGATACTGGAGCCAAACACGTCGCTGTTTGGGATAATGACCAGCTGGTTGTCCATGGTATTCAATCGGGTGTAGAACAGCTGGATGTCGCGCACACGTCCGCGCTCACCACCCACTTCAACCACATCGTCTACATCAAACGGACGGAAGACCAGCAGCATGACGCCTGCAGCAAAGTTTGCGAGCGTACCTTGCAAGGCCAGCCCCACAGCGAATCCAGCCGCAGCCAAAATAGCAATGAAGCTTGCAACCTCAACGCCCACGGTGCTCAGTGCAGCCAGCACCGCCAGAATAATGATGGCGTAGTAGAGCAGGTTGCCTCCAAACCGTGCCAGCGTCTTGTCGTACTCGGGCTTGTCGAGCATCGATCGGACCGTGTCGCGCAGGCGCCCGCCAATCCACCGGGCTATCACAAAGATACCTATCGCTGCCGCCAACCGACCGGCGTAAAACACAACGGTAGACACTTCGATGTTGCTTAGCTGCTCCAGTAACGCTTCCATAAGGCTCGCGGTGTTCATTCAAGTTGTGGCGAATATGATCCCTCTAAAGTTAAGAGGATACAGCACATAATCAAATGAATGGAGAGGTGTTTTCTTGTTGTAACGTGCGTTTTGCTTTCGTATGGCAATCTATGCATCGTACGGTTCGAGACCGTTATCGCGTTGACATGCAAATGGTTAGCTGTCTACATCATGCGGCGTCCCTCAAAGACATGTTCGCCGGGCGGGTCATCGCAGTAGCTGTAGCTACCTGTAAAGGTATCGCGGTCGGTGCTGTCGAACTCCATGCGTACGCGGCCCCAGTGCTGATAGCCGCCTTCCTCGGTTGCGCAGGTGCGGGGCGAGTTCGGCTGCATCCAGATCCCCTCGAAAACCGTTGCACTCGTGAAGGTGCCTGTCATGGTGCGGGGCTGTTCGCTATATGTGCCAAACACGCGTCCGCTATCCAGGCGCTGCTGAATCTCAAGAATCCCATACTCGGTGGTATTCCACACGCCAAGCACCTCCTGGCGTACATCAGCGGTGGTGTCGCGGACGGTGTGCATGGTGCGCACGTTAAATTCAACGCGCCGGTTGCGGCGGCGCCCCTCGGCAGTGTTATTTGATGCAATGGGGCGCGTCTCTCCATATCCACGCGGTACAACCATATCATCAACAAAGCCCGATTCACGCCTCAGGTAGTTGGCCACCGTCTCGGCCCGCCGCTCTGACAGCCCCTGATTGTACGCAGCTGCGCCGGTGTTGTCTGTATGCCCGAGCACTTCGATTTGCGTCTGGCGCGGGTTGGGAATACGCGCTATGATGTCGTCAAGGATGCTGAATGCCTCTTCTTTGAGCGTGGCATCGTCGGTGTCAAAGAGCACAGCGCTGTCGACCTGCAGTCGCGTAGCCGCCCCAATGGCCCCAATTGCATCCACATCGGCGCCGGGCGTGCGGCCCTCGCACACCTCCTTCAGGTCTACCAGCCGCACGTAGCGGTAGTGATGGCCAGCCGGGGTAAACGGACCGATATCGAGCGAGGCATTGCCTCCACTTACCATGCCCACGCGGGTCCACGTCTGCCCATCTTGCGACACGGCCACGGCCATGGCCTCAATGTCGCGCCCCACCTCGAAGACGTACAGGTCACGTCCAGGAATGTCGATGAGGGTGTTTTGGGTGAACGCGACCTCTATGGTTCCCCCACAGCCAAGCGTGTACACCGCGTCGGCCCCATCGTCCTCAAAGCGAGGCGGCCCCACCAGCGCTTCCGGGCGCTCCGAAAACGCACCGCCGCTGGGGTCTCCTACCATCTGGTGTTCAATCGCATCCGCAAAGGACTGATCGCCCATCGGAAACGTGATCTCGCCGCCGTGCCCATCGGGGTAGCTTTGGCTGGATGGCGTAAGGTCTTGCGCATGGACGCCGATTCCGCTGAGACCAATGATGGCGACCAGAAGTACACCCATTACGGCGCAGATACGGCCTGTCATGGCAGATAGAAGAGCAAAAGAGCTATGCAGTGGAAGCTAAAGGTACAACATAGCAATGAAACCTTCACATCCTGTTCCGACCGGCCTGCATTCAGGACATTTGCATTTGCATCGGTGATGCTGTCGTATTTGAATGTCAGTCGGCGTGCTCACTTGGCGCCAGGAAAGCACGCATCTGGTTGGCAAGCGGGGCGATGCGCTGGTGCTGAAGCGCGTGATGATCGCCCGGAAGAATGGCCAGTCGGCTGTTCGGCAAGGCATTATGCAGTGTGAGGGCGGCCTGCAACGGAAAGAGGTCATCGGCATCGGCCATGCTTACAAGCACGGGCTGCCGTACCGTCTGCATCTGGCGGCGCAGGCGCAGTGCAGCGCCGGGGAGCTGTTCGATAAAGATGCGCAGCGCCTCTGCGAGCGCTTCCCAGTCGCCGTGTAGCGCATCCATGCGATCGGTCTGGGCATCGGCCCGATCGAGGCGGCGTGTCATCGCATCTACCGTCGCAGTCGTCCAGTCGATGTGGGCGCCGTGGGCCATCACCCGCGCCACGCGGTCGGGCGCGTCATGAGCCAGCTGAAGCGCCATGTTGCCGCCCATCGAAAAGCCAAATACATGCGCCTGCGACACGCCTACATCATCGAGCACGGCCTGCGCATTCTGCGCAAACAGTTCGGGGGTGAGCGGCTGGCTGGGGGAGGCATTGGCCGACGCGCCATGTCCAATAAAATCGAGCGCCACTACATGCAAACACGGCTCCAGATAGCGCACCAGGCGATGCGTTTCAGTTTCCGTACTTCCGGCGGCGCCGTGCAGCAGAAGCAGCGTCGGACGGTTCGGGTTGCCCCATGTGTAGTATGCTACCGCCCCAGCAGGTGTGTCGGCATACGCTGGATCAGGCATCACAGGCTGTCCGCTGCAGCACTCTATGAGCACGCCGTGGGTGGACTTCGGATGCAAAAAAAAGATGCGCTTGCCATCGGCCCCGTTGAGCGGCGTATCGGACAGCGGAGTAAAGCCCGCCTCCGTCATCCGCTCAAACGCGTCGTCGATGTCGGGCACTTCAAACGCCAGATGGTGCACGCCTTCGCCCTGCCGCTCCAGGAATCGATGCACGGGCGAGTCTTCCCCGAGCGCTTCCAGCAGCTCCAGCTTGGTGTTTTCTACCGCCATAAAGTGTGTCGTAACCCCTTGCTCAGCAACGGTTTCCGATTTGTAGGAGAGGGCGTCTACAACAGCGGCGTAGGTGGCTCGTGCAGCGTCGGCATCGCGCACAGCCAGCCCCACATGTTCAAGGCGAAGCATGCATTCGGCTATATTAGAAGGAAAATCGGCGATTCGTATGCGTGCCCAAGCGGCAACACACCATTTCAATGAACATCCGCCACCGCTGTGCGTCAAGCCGATTCCGATACAGTTCGCAATAATCTTGTCATTGCCATGCCTTCAGAAGCCGAGCGCGCCCGGCGTCGCGCCATGATATGGAGTCTCGCGGTCGCCGTGGTCATGCTGGCGGGAAAGTCGCTGGCGGCATGGTACACCGGAAGCGCTGCCATTTTTTCGGATGCGTTGGAGTCGGTCATCCATCTGGTTGCTACTGGATTCTCAGGATTCAGCCTCTGGTATGCGTCAACCCCGCCCGACCAGGGGCATCCGTACGGGCATGGCAAGATCGCATATTTCGCGTCGGCATTCGAGGGCGTGCTCATTGGCGCCGCCGCAATCGTCATTGCCTGGGTGGCCATCGGCGACCTCGTGCGCGGCCCGTCGTTGCAGCAGCTCGATGCGGGCCTGCTCATCATCGCTGTGCTCACGCTCTGCAACGCAGCCCTTGGCTTCTATCTGGTACGCACCGGACGCACGTACAATAGCCTCGTGCTCATTTCGAATGGCCAGCATGTGCTCACCGATATGTGGACGAGCCTGGGCGTGCTCGTGGGCGTGGGCCTGGTACGACTTACGGGTGTGCTCTGGCTGGATCCGGTAGCTGCGCTGCTGGTGGCCGCCAACATCTTGTGGACCGCCGGGCGCCTGCTGCGCCGCTCGCTGGGTGGACTCATGGACCGCGCCGACACGAACACCACCCGCCGCGTGCTGCGCGTGCTCAACGAAGCAAAGTCCGACGATACCATCGCCAACTACCACCAGGTACGCCACCGCCGCACCGACGACCAACTCTGGATTGAGTACCATCTGCTGTTTCCCGGCCAGATGTCGGTGCGCGAGGCCCACGCCCGCTCACACGAGGTCGAAGCGGCCCTGCACGAGGCCTTCGCCAACGACGAGGTCCGTGTAACCGCTCATCTGGAGCCCCGTCAGCACAACCAGGCGCACCCGCCCGACCACGTCGAACCCCACGATCCGCTGTACGACCTTTCGCGGTAAGGAGGTCTTTTCTCAGTTCATTATGAGTGGGATCCGTCGATTTAGTCTTTCTTCCTAAAGGCACTTAAGAAGCCTTCAGCGTCGCTTGCTCTCTAATGCGGTGATTCCTTAATGCCCAAAGATCGTCTGCTTGGTAGCTTTAAACGTCTCAGCGGAGCCTAAGGGCTTACGTTCGTTGTGAACCTATTCCAGGATTCGGCCTCTGGTAGTGATCCACTACCCCGTCTCTAAACTCCTGATGAGACGGTCGGCGTGTGCGAGGTATGGTTCATTCCTGATTGGTATCACAGAATTAAATTGTAACCCTTCCGCGTAACATGATTGTAAATATTGGTCGCTTGATATTGATTTGATGAAGACTTAAAGTATCCGGTGGAGTAAGTCAAAAATATAAACATCTCATTATGTTAACATGCAATATCGTACAATCTTTTGGTGCCTATTAGCTGGTGCCATATTCATTACTGGATGTGATGCAGTGACTCCAGTTGATACCGAAAATTCGTCGGAGACGTCAAATCCAGAAGACGCATCAGTTCAGATTTCTGGGGCTGATGTCGAATTCATGCGTGAGCGCCTAAATCAGGCCACACGCGTCATGAGTGACGTAATGCGAGATCCAGAAGCAGTAGACGCGCTTTACCGCGCAGTGAAGCTGCGCGATGATCAGGGCTTCGATGAAAACGTATCGTTTGCCCATATGCTTGCCCGCGATTCACAGATTTTGCAGGCATACGTAGATATTCGTGATCCGTTTGCAGCCACTTTCAACCAGGCACTTACGAGAGCTGCTAAGAAAAGCGAAGGAGCATTTACTGCTAAGGGACTTCGTGCTTTCCTGATCAATAGTGGTACGATTATACGTCTGCCTTACCATGATCGGTTTAGAAATGTGACACAGTCTCCAACTGTGGCCGCTCATCCCCTGACTCCTGAAGCGGAGAAAGCAAACCCGGAGCTAACAGTTCATGGCCTGCAGCCGGTGGAAGAAGAAGTTGAGCAGCACAATAGCGTTCCGGTAAACAGGGCATATGCGATGGAAAATCCAACGTATATCATTGCTCCATGTGATGGGTTGGAAGTGCAGTCAGCGCTAAGCCGAGTACGAAGCGGTATAACCACATACTGTGGAGGGGGAAGTGTTGGTGGCCCTGGTGACGGAGACGATGGGGATGAAGGCTCAGGAGACGATATCTCTCCCGATGACGAATTCGGAGCATTTCTCGACTGGATGCAGTGTCGTGAAGACACCGATAGTATCTTTAGCGGGGGACCAGATTATCGTGTGTTCATCTACGAGCCCGACATTGATGAATATCCCGTTGACCCATCTGAGGACACGTATGATAACTACTTTGAGGTCAACCAATTTTCCGGTAATGACTGCGATAATCACGACTGGGAGCAAGTCGGGACGGTGTGGGATTCGAACTGGGAGCAAATCGATGAGGAAAATGGCTTTTTGGTCTACGATTGGGACCGGTTTGGAGAAACGACGATCGAGTACAGCGTGGGTTATGATGGAGAAGTCGGCGGCGTTGATGTGGATGCAAGTGCTGAGGGTTCGTTTGACATCAACAACGGCAGTCCATTATTCAACATCAAGATAAACCGAGACGCATTTGCATCTACTAACCAAGATGATTGCCGCAATCTTGGTACGCGAGACGGCAATTGTATTCGTGGAGGTGGAAGTAGCGTCCGGTTCACCCTCGGGGCCAATCTGATTAACTGATTAAGGTTGAAGACTGGTTATGGTGGGGAGGGCGGTTGCCCGCTCTCCCCATTCTGTTATCGGATTGACGCTTCTAATTAACTTGTGTGCAATAATGAAATTAAAAAACTACACGCTGCTGACAACAATTTTTCTTTTTGTCGTTTTCTGTGGCTCAGCTCAGGCGCAACAGGGATTCCGTACAACTGTGGGTACGTCGATGGGCATCGTCGGGCAGGGAGACCGGCTGATTCCATCTGTGCATATTGGATACGCTCATCCGGTCGCTTCGGTACTGGATGTGGAAGGACAGATTCGATTTTCACGCCTGTCAACATTGGATCACGAGGATCTACTGCGTCGTGATCGACTCACATATCTTGACGCCAGTCTGGGAATTGGCGTGCATCCTGTAGAACTGGGAAGGCATCGGCTCTCCTTTGAGGCAGGGGTAACGTCACGAGGACGATGGGAATATGACGCCTATCGCGTTCGGATCCGGCGCCGAGGAGGAGAAATTATCGAGCAAGAAATCTTCTTCGATCGACGCCGTTCGGCTGATGTGGGGGCCCGCATCAAGGTCATGTATAGCACACGAATTACGACCGCGCTTCGACTCGGTCTCTATATGGAAGGGTACAATTATAACGACGGAACTGGGATCTTCTTCTTTGGCCTTCAGAGTTCGTTTTCGCTGTAGGTAGCAACGTGGTTGCCTACTATATTTGAAGCTATTCTATGTCGATATGCGGTCTACTCTGATAATTTCGTTGCTACTGGTATTTTTGGGGTTCGGTTGGTTGACTCCAACACGTGCATATGCCCAGACACAGTCTGTGGGAGCATGGGATGTGGAAGGGAGTGTGGGATACTTCACTCCCGATTTGGAGGACAGTAATCACGGGTACCTGATATCGGTTGCGGCCGGGCGCCATCTCTCAACGGGGTTCATTGTAAGTGGTGAGCTTGGCATTGGGCACACATATGAACGATATCGGAATGACGACGAGTTTTTCCCGGGTAACCGTCAGTATACCACCCACTACCTATTCCGGCTGCGCTTTCGGTACCCGGTTGTCACAAAGGAACGTCAACAGATAGGGCTCAACGGCGGACTGATGTACCGGCGCTACTACGAGAACTTTCAGGGCCGCCCTATACAGGGCGAGTATGGCGGATTGCTTTTTGGCCTTCAGTACACGTACGACCTGCGTCCGCTTCGTGTCGGACTTCGCCTCGATACGCATCTTCGGTATAATGATGGACTGGGGGGCTATATCGTGACGCCATTTGTTGCTCTGACAATGCCCTGACGTGACAATCCGTTAGGCAGTGCTCAGCTATCCTGGGACGCCGGGCGCCTCGCGGAAATGAACAGCTACACGCTCGATTCCTCTGCCAGGCGTCCGGAACGTTTCGCCTGCGGTGTGGCGTACAGCAGACATCCGCCTGCTGCCTTTGCTTATCCCGTTTGCCATGCCGCCTTCTGCCACGGTTACTGCACTGAAAGCACAGAAGAATAACCCCGATCGGGTGTCGCTCTTTCTGGATGGCGAGTTTGCCCTCGGTATCCATCAGGACCTGGTGGTGAAATACGACCTGCACACTGGACGCACGCTCACGCCCAAGGAGCAAGCGCAGTTGGAGGCCGATGAGCGCCTCATTGACGCCAAGCAGTGCGCGCTGGAATACCTGGCGCACAAGCCGCGTACCGAGGGCGAGGTGCGGGATCGCCTTGCGCGCGACGATTACGAGTCCGAAATCATTGAGCAGGTCATTACGCGGCTGCACGAGCTATCGTACCTTGACGACGAAGCGTACGCACACGACTTCGTAAAGGCCCGCTTCGCCAACAAGTCCTACGGTCCGCACCGCCTGCGCCGCGACCTGCGCGAGCGCGGAGTGGATGCGGGGCTTATTGAAGAGGCCCTGGCTGGACTCCACGAAACGGTCGACTTTCAAGAGGCGGCGCATGCCCTGGCCGAGAAGTACTGGCACCGCGTGGCCGACGAGTCGCATCCGCTGAAGCAGGCCAAGAAGCTGCAAGGCTATCTGGTGCGCCGTGGCTATGGGACGTCTATGGCACGGGCAGCGGTTGAAACGGTACAAGGCGAACACGCGACCCCATAGCGTGCGTCTCTCTTTTTCGACTTTCCAACCGCTCATGGAGATCTCTTCGTTGCCTTCTCGGTCTTCTGCAGCATCCGAAGACGAGGCGCGCCCCACGGTCGCCCCGTCGCCGCCCGAGCCGCCGCCCGGGCTGTCGAGTAGTGAGCGGGCGCTACGCTGGGGGCTGGGCGCGCTCAGCGTGGCGCTGGCCGTGGCTACGGTGTGGTACTTTGCAGGGCTGTTTGTGTATCTGGCCGTAGGTGGCCTGCTGGCCTACTTCCTGCATCCCATGGTCGATCGCATTCAGGGCATGGGAGTGCGGCGGGTGCCCAGCATCCTGCTGGTGTTTGTGCTTGTTCTGGGGCTGTTTGCCATCCTACTCACGTTCATTGTGCCCTTTCTTGCACAGCAGGTTCAAGACCTCTCCCAACTGGTGTCGGTGGAAGCGGCGACCGAGGCTGCGCGCTACGTAGAAGCCTGGGCTGGGCAGTTTGCGCCCGTAGAGCCGGGGCAGATCGAAGCTACGGTGCGCGATGCGCTTCAGGCGCTGGCACAGGGCGATCTGGTGGAGGGCGACCGCGTGGCGCAGACCATCAGCTCGCTGGTGTCGGTGTTTACAAACATCGTCTATGCAGTCATCATCATTCCGTTTATCACATTCTTTCTGCTGAAAGATGGGGTGGAGCTCAAGCGCAGTCTGCTGAAATGGGTGCCGAATCGCTACTTCGAAATTACGCTTGCGGTTCTTGCCAAAGCCGAGGTAAGCCTTGGGCGATACGGACGTGCGCTGCTGGTGCAGTCGACGAGCGTGGCGCTGGTTGCGTGGTTTGCGTTGTGGATGGTGGGGCTCGACAACGCGCTCGCCATCGGCATTTTCGTGGGCATCGCCAACACCATTCCGTACTTTGGGCCGTTCTTCGGATTTCTGGTGGGCACTGTTGTGGGCATTGCGCAGACGGGCGACCTGAGCCTGGTGCTGGGTGTGGCGGCCGCTATGGCACTCACACAGCTCTCCGACAACGTGCTGTTTCAGCCGTATATCTTCTCGCGCGCAGCAAACGCACACCCCCTCGTCATCTTATTTGTCGTGCTCATAGGCGCGCAGTTGGCCGGGCTCATTGGGATGCTCGTGGCCATCCCCCTTACCACCATCGTGCGCGTGATCGGGGCCCAGATTCTGTGGAGCGTTCGAAACTACCACATATTTCGTACCGCACCCTAATCTGAGACTGGATCGTGCGGCATGAGACGGCTACCTTATATAGTCCGACTGAAGCCGAATCGGTTGGCGTCTTCCTTTCGCATCCCCTGAAAAACACAAGTGCCTAAAGTGTGCACGAAATAGTCGGGGGGATGCGAAGGCACCGCCTATGCGGTTGGCACTCTCGTAGTCCTACTCACATGCTCCTTTGCCGATGTCTGCTCTTGCCGCCGAACCTGCCCCTGCCCTTGCCGATGCTGTGGATGCCGTGCGTCAACGCACCGACCACACGCCCGAACTGGTCCTGATTTTGGGGTCGGGGCTGGGGGACCTGGCCGATGAGGCCGATGCGCCCACCGTGGTGCCGGCCGATAGCATCCCCAACTACCCGCAGTCCACCGTCGACGGTCACCACGGGCAGCTGGTCTTTGGCACGCTCGAAGGCACCTCGGTCGTCTTCGTGCAGGGGCGCGTGCATGCGTACGAGGGCTACCCCACACCACGGCTCACCTTCCCGTTGGAGCTGTGCCACGCACTCGGGGCTACCCGGCTGCTCGTAACCAACTCGGCAGGCGGCATCAACCGCACATTTCAGCCGGGGCAGCTCATGTTTATCACCGACCACCTGAACATGGCCTTTGCCGATCCGGGGCAGGGGCAGATGGCGTCCCCACGCGACACCGCTGCGCGTCGCGATGTGCATGCATCTACCGCTTCGCCGCTGCACACCGGCTACTACGACCTGGAATGGACCGGCCAGGCGCAGCAGGTGGGGGCTGAGCAGGGCGTGCTTACCGTGCGCGGCACCTACGCCTGGACGCGTGGCCCCTCGTACGAAACGCGCGCCGAGGTTCGCATGCTGAGCACGCTGGGGGCCGATGCGGTGGGCATGAGCACGGTGCCCGAAGTGCTGCAGGCCCACGCGCTGGGCATGGACGTGCTGGGCATCTCCACCATCACCAACTTTGCGGCCGGGCTGGGCCACGAGGTCCTCGAACACGAAGACGTGCTCAAGGTGGGCCAACAGGTGCGCGGCGACCTGCGTACGCTGGTGCGCGCCATCGTAGAAAAGACGTGAGAATGACGTTCTCCGAACCGCCCCGCTGAACCTTTCGGCGGGCGCACGGAATAGAGCATGTGTTGCCGTCGCTCCATAGCCCCAATGCCTTCGCCTATGATTCCTGTCATTGACTACGCCGACCGTGCTGACCGCCTGCAAGCGGTGCTCAGCCGCAGCGCCTCGTTCAGCGATGAGGTGGACACCGCCGTGCGCGACATTCTACACGCGGTGCGCACCGAGGGGGATGCGGCGCTCCATCGCTTCACCGAGCAGTTCGACGGTGTAGCGCTGGAGGCGTTGCAGGTCCCCGAATCCGCCCTGCACGCGGCGCTGGACGAGATCGACGACGACCTGCGGCGCATTATGGATGAGGCCGCGGCGAACATTCGTCGGTTCCACGAGCGGCAAGGCCCCAACTCCTGGTTCGAAGACGACGGCGACGGCGTGATGCTCGGCCAGCGCGTGCAGCCGCTGGAGCGCGTCGGGCTCTACGTGCCCGGCGGCACGGCGGCGTATCCGTCCAGCGTGCTCATGAACGCGATTTCGGCACAGGTGGCGGGCGTACCGCATATTGCGATGGTGTCGCCCCCGCAAGACGATGGGCTGCCGCATCCGCACATCATGGCCGCCGCTGCGCTGCTGGGCCTCGACCGCGTGTATGCCCTGGGCGGCGCGCAGGCTGTAGGCGCGCTGGCCTTTGGCACGGACACCGTGCAGTCCGTCGATAAGATTGTAGGACCCGGAAACGCCTACGTGGCCGCTGCCAAGAAGCAGGTGTTTGGGCGTGTCGATATCGACTCAGTGGCAGGGCCCAGCGAAATTGGCGTGCTGGCCGATGATACCGCCGATCCGGCCTTCGTAGCTGCGGATCTGCTCTCCCAGGCCGAGCACGACCCTCGTGCCTCCGCCCTGCTCGTCACGCCCCATCGTCCACTGGCCGAAGCCGTGCGCGACGAAATCGCCGACCGCGTGCCCGACCTGCCGCGCGCCGATATCATCGAGGCTTCGTTGCGCGACTACAGCGCCTGCATCGTCACCGATACGATGGCGCAGGCTGTTGATATGATGAACGAACTTGCGGTCGAGCACCTCGAAATCATTACCGACGAGCCGTGGACGGTGTGCTCCGACATCAAGCACGCCGGCGCTATCTTTCTCGGGCCGTACTCGTCCGAGCCGGTGGGCGACTACTTTGCGGGGCCGAACCACGTGCTGCCTACCGGCGGCACGGCGCGCTACGCTTCGGCGCTGCGCGTATCCGACTTCGTGCGTACGCAGTCCATCATCCAGTACTCGGCGCGCCGCCTTGCGAAAACCGGTCCCGACATCGTACAGTTTGCCGAAGCCGAGTCGCTCCAGGCGCATGCCGACGCCATCCGTGAGCGCCTGAAGCAGCTCAACGCCTCCGCCTAACGCCTTTGCATCCACGTTTCCCCGATTGCTATGGATACTGCTTCCGCATCCCCCGCGACCCTCGACACCGTGATGGAGCGCATTCGCCCCGGCGTGCGCAACGAATCGCCGTACCTGGTGGGCGCGCCGCCCCGTGCCGAGGTCAAGCTCAACCAGAACGAGAGTCCGTACGACCTGCCGCCCGCGCTGAAGGCCGAGCTCATCGAGACGCTCAACGACCTGGCGTTTAACCGCTACCCGGCGGAGCAGCCGTCCGATTTGGCGGAAGCGCTTGCCGTGCACAACGACGTATCGCCCGAGCAAGTGCTGGTGGGCAACGGCTCGAATGAGCTAACGTACCTGTTTGGCCTCGCATTTATTGCGCCGGATACGCCGGTCGTGCTGCCCGCGCCCATGTTCTCCCTCTACGAGAAGGTGGCTCGCCTGCACGATGCCGACCTCACCACCATCCCGCCGCGCGACGACCTGCACTTCGACATCGACGCGCTCGTTGCAGCCGTAACGCGCACCAACGCGGCCATGACGGTGCTCACCACCCCGAACAACCCCACCGGACTCGCACTCCCGCCGTCCGATCTGGAGCGCGTGCTGCAGGCCACGCCCGGCATTGTGGTGATTGATGAAGCCTACGTCGAGTTCAACGAGCACCCGCCGGCTACCGAACTGCTCGATGCGTATCCGAACCTCATCATCCTGCGCACGCTCTCGAAAGCCTTCGGGCTGGCCGGGTTGCGACTGGGCTACCTCATGGCGCACGAATCGGTCGTCACCGAACTTATGAAGGCGCGCTTGCCGTTTATGGTCGACCGCTTTTCGGAGGCCGTGGGGCGCACCGTACTGCAGCATCCCGACCTGCTCAACGAGCGGGTGCAGCAGCTCAAGGCGCACACGCGCCACCTGGTGGATGCGCTATCGGCGCGCTCCGACGTAACCACCGTACCCACGCAGGCGAACTTCGTGCTCTTTGCGCCGCAAACGAAGCACGCCGATGCCGTGCAAGACGCCCTGGCCGAACGCGGCGTGCTCGTGCGTAACATGGGCGGCTACGACGCGTTGCAAGGCTACCTGCGCGTGTGTGCAGGCACCGAAACCGAGAACAAGGCATTTTTGGATGCGTTGGATGCTGTGCTCTAATCAGCCCAACGCCCCCGCATTTGCGCCCCCTGGCGCTCCCTTTTGTACTGATATTCCACGCTGTATAATGAACTTCACTCGGGTACGAATTATTGGCCTGTCCACCAGTCCGTCCAGCGGCGGCGCCTACGCGCTGGTGCTGGGCGAGGAAGACGGCAACCGGCGCCTGCCTATCATCATCGGGGCGTTCGAGGCGCAGGCCATTGCACTGGAGCTCGAAAAGATCCAGCCGCCGCGTCCCATGACGCACGACCTGCTGCGCGATGCCTTCGACTCCATGCAGGCCGACGTAACCGAAGTGGTCATCGACGAACTGCGCGAGGGCACCTTCTTCGCCAAGATTCGCTACAGCCACGACGGGGGCAACGACCAGCTCGATGCCCGTCCCAGCGATGCCGTCGCGCTGGCCGTGCGCGTTGATGCACCGATCTTTGTAGCCCCTGGCGTGCTCGACGAAGCCGGTATCGTGGCCGACGAGGAGGGCGCCGAGGGTATGTCAAGCCTTGCGCCCGAAGAAGGCGGTGCCGAGGAAGAGATCTCCTCCGATGCAACGCCTCTCGAACGCATGGAGAAGCAGCTCGACAAGGCTATCGAAGAAGAAAACTACGAGCGCGCTGCCGAACTGCGCGATCAGATTGAACAGCTCAAAAGCGAACAGAGCCAGAACTAATCGCTCGTCGTGGCCCGCTGCATTCCAAGAAGCTTCGTGGAACGCCCCACGGAGCTTCTTTTTTTGTGCAGCAGTGCACGAGCCCAGCCCCAAAATATCAGTTTAGGGAAAACCTACAGTCTTTCGTCACACAACGTGTGTTCCGACACAGAAACGAGGTGCTGAATCCGCCAATGGGCCGCCGCAGGAGCAGCCGCGTGCCTGCACCTACATGCCTACCGGGCGCACCTGTCGCTGCCCGCACATTGCCCCGCCGCCTGCCTTTCGCATCGACCCCGACCGACCGCCATGCCCAACACGCTCGACACCCCCGCCCGATGTTTGCCCTGGGCCGATCTCGACGCCATCCCTGCCCTTGCTGCCGACTACGCCGATGGCACCGGCACCGCCGCCTCGTACTTCGCCTACGATCGCCACGACATAGGCGACCAGCAGGCCGCTGCAGACGTGGCAGCCACCCGCCCGCAAGACCGCACCGTGTTGGCCGATGTCCTCGCTGAGCAGAACGCGGCCTGGGGCAACGACAGCGGCGGGGTGCAGGCTAACATCGACGCGCTGCGCGACCCGGACACGATCGCGGTCGTTACTGGGCAGCAGGTCGGGCTCTTTGGCGGACCGCTCTACACGCTCTACAAAACCAGCACGGCCCTCGCGTGGGCCAAACACCTGGCCGACACCACAGGGCGCACCGTTGTGCCCGTCTTCTGGATTGAGGGCGAAGACCACGACTTTGAGGAGATCGCCCACACGCACGTGCTGTCCCGCAACGACGTGGTGACGCTTGACTACGCTCCCGACCCGGCTCCTGCCGGACCCGTAGGTCCCCACACACTGGGTGACGCCATCCGTGCACCGCTCAACGCGCTCGACGAAGCGCTGCCACCGTCCGACTTCAAACCGAGCGTCTACGGCGCCATCGCCGATGCCTACACCTCCGAGCGTACCTTGGAGGACGCCTTTGCCCGACTCATTGCCACCTGGTTTGCCGATACCGGGCTCGTGCTGCTGAATCCCGACGACCGCCGCCTCAAACAACTGGTGCGTCCGCTCATTGCGCACGACATGGACCACAGCGCAGCCGCCGTTGAGGCCGTGCACACGGCGGGGCAGGCGCTGCAGGCCGATGGCTACCACATGCAGGTGCAGGCGCGCCCGACCAACTTCTTCTGGATGGAGGACGACGGCCGCTACGCCATCGACGCAAACGACGATGGCACCTTCACCCTGCGCCACGACGGACGCACCTGGAGCCGTGACGAACTGCAGCGCCGCATCGACGAGCAGCCCGAGCGGTTTAGCCCCAACGTGGTCACGCGTCCGCTCGTGCAAGATCATCTGCTGCCCACGGCGGCATACGTGGCGGGGCCGGGCGAGATTTCGTACTTTGCGCAGTATCGAGGCGTGTACGAGTGGATAGACACCACCATGCCGCTCATTGTGCCGCGTGCTAGCATGACACTCGTGGAGAGCAAGGTGCAGAAGGTGCTCGACAAGTACGAGCTGTCCGTGCGCGACGTCGAACACCAGACCGCCGAGCAGCTTTTCCAATCGGTCGTAGTGGATGCGATGGAGGTGGATATCGACCAGACGTTTGGGCAGACCGCTTCCCGTATCCATAAGGCGCTGAACGACTTAAAGCCTACGGCCGAGGCGGTGGATGCTACGCTCGGGCGCTCGGTAGAAGCGACGCGTGCAGCCGTGGTGAACGAGATGAACGACCTGAAGCAACGCGTGGTGCGGGCCGAAAAGCGTCAGCAAGACGAGGTGCGCGCGCAGATTGAGAAGGTCTGCGTCAACCTCATGCCCACGCAGAATCTGCAAGAACGAACCCTGAACCCGACGTACTTCTTCAACAAGTACAGCATGGACCTGCTGGATACGATCCGCGCTCACATCGACGTGGATGACGCCTCGCATCGCCTGATTCAGTTGTAACGTCTCATTGCATCGCATCCGCTACAACTATGTCCGACTCGGCCTCGAACGCCCCGCTGTTTAGTCCGCTTGTAGAGCATGCCATCGAACTGGCATCGGAGTGGCACAACGACTGCTATCGCAAGAGCCGATGGCGCGCTGAGCCCTTTGAGCAGCCCGAGCCGGTGCGGGTGCCGGTCATTGCGCACCTGTCGGCGGTGGCCATGGCGGTGGCCCGGGCGGGGTGGACGCCTCCGGTTGTGGCGGCGGCGTATCTGCACGATATCATCGAAGACCCCAACACGCACGGCGAGCGCATGACATCGGACGAACTGCGTGAGCTGGTGGGAGACGACGTGACGCGCCTGGTTGTGGATGTTACCGAGCCCAAACTCGACGACGCGGGCAACAAGCTGCCGTGGCGCGTGCGCAAGGAGGCGTACGTGGAGCACCTGACCGACGCTCCCGATGAAGCGTTGGCCATCAGCCTGGCGGATAAGCATCACAACGTGTGGACGATGAACCAGACGCTGGAGCAGGGCATCGACATCTTTACCCCGGCACCGGGACGCACGGCGCTGAGTGCGGGTCCCGAGCAGCAGTGCTGGTTCTTGCACGCAGTGCTCACCGAAGCCGCTACCCGTGCAACCGAGCAGCTGGTGCCACTCCGCGAGGGACTGCACGCTGAATACCGCCGCCTGGCGCATCTCACCGATACCGATGCCCCGGCGGTGTAGCAGCTGCACCCTCGCAGGGCAGATACCTGTCGGATGTGAGGCGGTGCTGGGATTGCGGGAGATCCTTCCTCCGACAGGAGTCGGAGCGACGGCTGTCGGCATCCACTCAGGATGACATCTTACGAACAGCTGTCATGGTGAGCGGACGGCGAAGCCAGGAGTCGAACCATCTCCCGATCGATGAGCACACACAATAGCATACACCAAAAACAGAAGCCGCTTCTCAACCCTGCTGAGGGCGTTCGACGCCGCCTCCTCTTTTTGTATCCGAAATAACCCCGTATGTCCGATCCGAACACCGAGCCGCGCCAGTCCACCCTCGCCATCTTGAAGCGGCTGTGGGGCGTGCTGGCTCCGTACAAAACGCGGGTGCTGTCGCTGGTGGCGCTGATTAGCTTTACGGCGGCGCTTGAAGCCGTCGGACCGCAGTTTGTGCGCTACGCCTTTGACACGGTCATTCCGGAGGGCAATGCGGAGCTTTTCCTGTGGTTTGCAGCGGCGTTTGCTGGATTCTACCTGTTCCGCGCCGTCATTGAGTACGCGGGCATGTACTGGAGCTTTGCCCTCACGCAGCATGTGGTGAGCGATGTGCGCATGGATGCGTACAACCACCTCATGACGCTGCCCGTATCGCGCTTCTCGAATGAGCAGTCAGGATCGCTCAGCTCGCGTGTGGTAAGCGACCCGAATGCGCTGGAGGGTATGATTCAGGCCGCGGCGTCGCGCCTGTCGGGCCAGTTGGTCGCGATCCTGGTGGTGGCGGCGATCCTCATTGTCATGAACTGGCAACTGGCGATGGTGAACCTGGTGGTGCTGCCGCTTATGGCGGTCATCACGTACCACTACCAGGAGCCGCTGCGCGAAGCCTCGCGCGACATCCGCGAGACGGTCGCACGCCTCACCGCCACCTCCACCGAGGCGATCTCTAACATCCGCGTCGTAAAAGCCTTTGTGGGCGAAGATCAAGAGCGCCAGCGCTTTGGGCGGCAGAATCAGGCCTATGTCGATCTCAACCTGGACCGCCGCAAAGACGTGGGCAAGATGGAGGGCTTCGTTAACATCACAGCCAACTACGGATTGGGCGCGCTCCTTGTAATTGGCGGCTGGATGGTCGTGGGCGACACGCTCACGCTGGGCGAACTCACGGCGTTCATCATGTATCAGCGCCAGCTGCAGGGTCCGGTGAAATCCGTTATGTTCTTCAACGACAAGCTGCAGTCGGGCATGGCCGCACTGGAGCGCCTCTCGAACCTGATGGATGCGGAGCCGGAGTCGGGGGGATCCAGGACCGATGTGCCCTCAGGAACGATTGCCCTCAACAACGTGCGCTTTACGTATCCGGATGTGAAGGAACCCGCGCTGCGTGGCGTATCGATGCAGATTCCGCATGGGGAGACAGCGGCCCTGGTGGGCTCCTCGGGCGCAGGCAAAAGCACTGTGGCCAACCTGATTGGGCGCTTCTGGGACCCGCAAGACGGCGCCGTGACGCTCGACGGTCACGATCTGCGCACATTCGACCTGAAGGCGCTGCGTCGCAAGATCGCGCTCGTACCGCAAGATCCAACCCTGTTTTCGGGGACGGTGGCCTCCAACATCTGCTACGCCGAGCCCGACGCCACCGACGCCGACGTGCAACGCGCCGCACGCATGGCCAACGCCCACGCGTTCATCCAGGCGCTACCCAACGGCTACGACACTCAGGTGGGCGAACGCGGCGTCCGGCTCTCGGGTGGACAGAAGCAGCGCGTGGCCATTGCCCGCGCCATCTTGAAGGAGGCCCAGGTGCTGCTTTTGGATGAAGCGACCTCGGACCTCGACAGCGAGTCGGAGGCGGTCATTCAGGATGCGCTTGACGGCCTCTTTGCTCGCGGCGACGGCCTCACCTCTGTGGTGATTGCGCACCGCCTGAGCACCATCGAAGCCGCCGACACCATTCTCGTGATGGAAGACGGACAGCTTGTTGAGTCCGGCACGCACGACCGGCTCCTGACCGAGGGCGGGCGCTACGCCGAACTGTGGACGTTGCAGCACCGCCGCAACGAGGCCACTCGGCCCGAGCAAGCATGATGCCCACGCAGGCATCCTGCGTTGGCCTTTGCTCATCATGACAGCGTTTCGTGAACTTGTCATCCTGAGCGCAGTCGAAGCATCCCCTCACGTCTGGCACAACCTCTCACCCCGCAGGCTTCCGCCATCTGTGCAGGAGATGGTTCGACTCCTGGCTCCTTCGTCGCCGTCCGCTCACCATGACAAGTTGTGGAGCTGTCAGCACGGCACATGACCGTCATGTGGTGCGGTCCCGCGCGTTAGTGACCGGTTACTCCGCCGCTCGCAGAATCCGATACTCATACGGAACAAGCGTGAAGCCATTGGGGGTGAGGGTTGCGCCCGAGAACACATCCGTCCACGTGCGTCCCTGATGATCGGTCGGCAGGTCGATGCGGACCTCAGCATCCCGCACATTGATCGCGATGAGCAGCTCCTCCGCATCGGCGACGCGGCGATACAGCAGAGCGTCGTCGGAATTGGGCGTGAGGATGTCGAGCGTGCCACGGCGCAGCGCCTCACTCTCGGTGTATACCTGCATGTACTCGGTGTAGAACGGCATCAGAGTAGAGTCGGCCTCCCAGTCGTAGGGCGTGGCTTCGAAGAACGGAATGGGTTCTTGCACACCGAGCTCTTGCCCGTTGTAGATGAGCGGCACGCCCGGCAGCGTGGTGGCAAAGACAAACGCCGTTTTCGAGCCTTCCAGGCCGCCAAAGAGCGCCGGCGGCGGGGCATCCCAAGCGGTTTCGTCGTGGTTTGTGGAGAAGCGCATGCGCAGCGCGCCGTCGGGGAGGTCGTCCTCAACGGATTCGATAGTTTCCACCAGTTCCGAGAGCGAGCGCCCCTCCTCCCAGGTCTGTACCATCTCGCCGTAGAACGGCCATGCATACGTCAGGTCGAACCCGGCGTCGTGCATAGCGGGACTTTCGTCTTCTGCCAGCATGAACACCGGGTCCTTGACCGCTTCAAGCGAGTCGATGGCGCGCGTCCAGAAGTCCTGGGGCACCAGGCCCGCCACATCGGCGCGGTAGCCATCGATGTCGTACTCACGGACCCAGTATTGCATCATCGCGATCATCTCGTTGCGCAGTTCCGGGTTGTCGTAGTCGAGCTGCACCACGTCGGTCCAGTCGGTCGTGTCGCCGTCCATCACGGGCACCGTGAAGCCGTTGATGGGGCCGTCTTCGTACCATTCGGGGTGTTCGTCGAGCCACGGATGATCCCACGCGGTGTGGTTCGCTACCAGGTCGATGATCACACGCATGTCGCGGGCATGGGCCGAATCGACAAACGCGCGGAAGTCGGCCTCCGAGCCATAATTGGGGTTTACAGCGTAGTAGTCGCGTATGGAGTAGGGCGAGCCGAGCGGCCCAATGTCGGTCTTGGCGCGCTCCTCGCCGATGGGGTGGATCGGCATCAGCCAGATGGTGTTGACGCCCAGTTTTTCGAGATGATCAAAGCGCTCCATCGCGCCCCGAAAGGTACCTTCCTCCGAGAAGTCGGGGATGAACATTTCGTAGATGACCGCATCGTGCACCGAAGCGGAGTCCGCCGTGGATGCGGAGGGCGTGTTGGGCGGCGTCTCCGTATTGCATCCAACAACCAGCAGAAGAGCGAGAAGCAGCACCGCACCAAACGCGCGGAGTGATGCAGAGCGGGTAGGCATAGACGACAGCAGGGGCGTGCGAAAAGCGGAGCGAGTTAGGCGTAGATTTGAATATAAGCTCCAGACGGGACGCTGTCTACCCGCACCCTAAAATTGTCCTGCAGCTGCTATGACAGCCCCAGCACCATATCCATGATACGCCCTTCGAGGCCATACACGCGGTTTTCGTCGTTATCGGCCAGGGCGTGCTTCATTTTGGTGATGAGCCCGCGCAGCTTGTCCTTTTCGTTGGGATGCAGGTGCCCGCTGTTGAGCTCCGACTCGGCCATATCGAGAAGCGACTTGACATCCGAAAAGTAGTCCGAGCTCGTCCATGCGGCTTTGTCGGGCAGGTCGGATGCGGAGGCCGTGCTGCCATTCGGAGCGGCCTCTGACGGAGAGGTAGGATCTGCGGTTTCATCCGTGTCAAGACCGCTCAGCCAGTCGATGTTGTCCCAGTCGGTCTCATCGCTGGATGCTGCGTCGGCAGACGACGAACCGGATTCAGAAGCAGCGTACGTGGCTTCGACCTTCTGGCGCGAGCGAGCCACGGCGGCATCGTCGAGCCCGGCATGGGCCTGAAATGTGTGTTCGATGTCGGTGCCGGGGAACGTCACCGAAATATCGAGCATGCCGTCAGGGTTGTAGACATACGTCACTTCGATGTCGTCGCCGTTGGCTTCCGGCGGAATGTCGATGGTACGGCGGTCAAGACGCGTAAAACCCTCGGCCTCATTCGGTCGCTCGTTGATCTCGGCCTGCAGCGAATCGGACTGTGAGTCTCGCTGATAGACCGCCAGCGTAATAGATTCCTGGCCCTCTACAGCCGTGGTATACTCGCGTGTGTACTCTTTGGAGACCTTGCTGTTGGTCGGAATGATCTCAGAGTACTGCCCGTCCACCAGCTGACCGTAGTCGCGGCGCACGACCACGGTACCCAGCGAGAGCGGGCACACGTCTTGGATGGTGCGGTCGGTGGTACCGTCGAGCATGGCTGTTTGGACCGCAGCGCCGAGGGCAATGGCCTTGTCGGGATCGATCTGCTTATGGGGCACGAGGCCCATCACCTGCTCCACAAACTGCTGCACAAACGGGATGCGACTGCTTCCGCCCACCATGAGCACCCGGTCGATGTCTGCATGCGTCATCTCGGCATCGTAGAGGGCCTTATCGATGGCGGCTTCGGTCTGCTCCACCATGGGGCGAATGAGCTCCTCAAAGGTTTCGCGCCGGACATCCACCTGCAAGTTGATGGGCTCGCCGTCTTTCACCATGAAGTACGGGATGTTGACCGTAGCGTGTGTGCTCACGCTCAGGTCTTTCTTGACCGCCTCGCACGCAAAGAGGAGGCGGTAGTAGTTGCCTGAATCTTTAGCAATAGACACGTCGTGCTCCTCTTCGAACTTCGAGGCCACATGAGCCACGAGCGCCTGGTCGAAGTCCTTGCCGCCGAGGCTGGTGTCGCCCGAAGACGCTTTTACGTCGATGACAGTGCCCTTATACTCTACAATCGACACGTCGAAGGTGCCGCCGCCGAAGTCGTACACGAGCATCGTTTCGTTCCCGAGGTCCTCCTCGTAGCTGTAGGAGAGCGCGGCAGCGGTGGGCTCGTTGATGATGCGCTCCACACGCATACCGGCAATCTCGCCCGCCTGCTTGGTGGCGCGGCGCGCCGGATCGGGGAAGTTGGCAGGTACCGTAATCACGCATCGGTCCACCGTCTCCCCAAGCTGCTGCTCGGCACTCTTCTTGAGATGCGTGAGGATCTGGGCGGAGACCTCGGCGGGGGTGAACCGCTGCTCGCCCACGGTGAATTCCACATCCTCGCGCATGTAGCGCTTCACCTGCTCCACGACGAGTTCGGGATCGGACTGCGCGATGGACTTTACGCCCTCGCCCACGACGGGCTGATTGGTCTTCTGGTCGAACCCGAAGTACGAATCGACGATCTCGTGGCCGCGTGCATCTTTGAGGATGCGGGGGCCTTCCTTCTCATCGAAGATTGCGATCTCGGATGTCGTGGTGCCCAGATCAATGCCAACAATTGCCATACAGACGCACGGAAAGCGATGATGAAAACCAACTGATAACGACCAATAGCCCATGCTGTGGAAAAGAAGAGGCGGGAGCAAGTTTCCAGATGGTTACGCGTACCCCACAGATTCCCGCAGACTTGCTCATAGAAACCCGTTATTGCAAAAATTGTCAACATCTATCGCTCACCATGACACATTCTATTGATAGGGTGTCATCCTGATAGGGGGGCATCCTGAGTGGATGCCGACAGCCGTCGGCAGAAGTCGCAGGATCTCCTGCACGCCTGCCAGCGCCCTTCACCGTGCCGGGCGGGTTCACGTCCGAGGCCGCATGTTGTAGCAATGTAGGGGCAATGGGGCTGCATCGGAGTGAGGGCGTAGGCTGGGGCCTGTGTGTCCCTCCAACCCCCTAAAAGGCGGTACCTTGCGCCAGTCCAGTCTGCATTGGGGCACCAAGGCCAACTCTACGGTTGACGCAGGGGCACGATGCGGTCGGCAGGGCGGGCCTGCGGGATGAGCACGAGGGCGTCGAGCCCCCAGATAAGTTCTTCGATCGGTTCGTCTGGGCGTACGGTTCCTTCGTGCAGCAGCGGACGCAGGGCCTGGAGGTCGAAGAACACAGCGTCTGCTTCATTGGGCGGGTCTTCGGTGAGTGTCCGAAACGGGTCTCCGAGCCGGTCGGGCCAGCATGGGGCGGTCCGGTTGGGGAAGGATCGGCCTTCGGAGCCGGGGCCGCACAGGAAGGCCACGTTAAAGGCGTCTCCGCCCTGCTGTCGAGCGAGTTCGACTGCCTGGTTGCCGACATCCAGCGCGTTGTTTGGGGTGCGGCCTCAGAAGGCATGCCGCCCTCCAATCTTGATCGCAAGCTGGGCAGAATCTGCGGCGGTGGCCTGTTCGACGTGTTGGCGCAGGTTGGCCTGGAGGTACTGGGCCCGTATCTGGTTGGACTGGTAGTTTTCGGTGTCGTTAAGACGATAGATTTCTGTGCTGGTTGAAAGCTCGTTGAGCAGGGCCATCGCCTCGGGCTGATCTGCAAACTGGGTGCGTAGTGTATCGAAGGTGGCAGGCGGATACACTGTAATGGGCACCGGTACCGAAGGAGGAAGGTTTTGCAGTCGGGGGTCGTCGGCCTTCTTTTCTACTCCTGCGGCTCGGATCGTGTCTATCGACCGGCGCGCCTGGGGGGACGGCGCCAGCGTCTCCAGCCGGTCGAATGCGAGCGGACCCGCAAACGCAAAGATCTGGTCGAGGCCCCACAGCGGATGGGCTCGTTCGCTCTGGCTAACGAACTCTGCAATGAGGTCGCGCTCGGCCTGGAGATTGTAGAAGGGAATGGCCTCGGGGTAGGCCTCAACGAGCCGGGTGTATGCGGCCTGTCCCTTCTGGAGGCTGTCGGCAATTCGGGCCGTCGTCCAGGGGCTTGTCTCCAGCGCGAGATAGTCCACCTCGTCTTGCGCCTGGAGATCCGTGAGGAGCGCGCTCATGAGAGCGGGAATGTCTTTCGTTCCGTGCGATTCCCCGAGAACCGTGACTGTGGCCTCGGCAGCCCGTGTACGCAGCATGTGGCCTCCCTTCCCGCGAAGCATTCCGTCGTTGAGGTGGACTGGATACCGATGCGTTTGGAGCGCTTCTTCCAGGCGCAAGGAATCCGTCTCCGCTTCTGGCTGCGCTACGACCTGTTCAGGCAGCAGGAGCAGCACGAGCACAAGAGAGGCGAAGATCGTAGGACGACTGCTTCTTTGCATACTCTCTCTTCGCGTACTTGCTTGGATTGCTCGCAACAGGTCCTGACTCCGCTTGATGAGACTATTCCCCTCGTGGGACGGGATTCAGTGGTTCGGAGTGCTGAACGTCGGGGATGGCCACGTAGGCGTCGTATGCCACGAGCGTGTAGCGCAACTCATCCGGTAAAACATCGGAGTCGAAGTACTCGGCGCGGAGCGCCTGCAGGTCGATAACGGTAACCGTGTCATCACGAAGGTGGTCGGCAAACGGACTGTCTTCCCCTCCGATCCAGGCCGTACAACTGCCGCCACCGCCCTGGCCGGTTTGTGGGATCTCCCCGCCGTTGCAGTCGGCGACCACATGGAAGGTCTCCTCGCTGCGGCTGCGTGCCCACTCGGCCATGAAGCCCCCAAGGGTGATAAATCGATGGTCTGAGTGGTGTTTGGCCACATGGGCGTTTTTGTGAAAGACCTTGGGGGCCTCCTCGTGCTCGGCCTCCCACGCCCGGATGGAGTCGATCAGCCGCTCTTTCATAAGTGACTCTCGGCGGTTGCTGCTCTCGAAGAAGGTGCCTTCGTCTCGGACGTAGGGTGCGTAGATCGTGTTGCTCTCCAGGAGTTCGTCGATACGGGCCAGTGCGGTCTCATCGCCCCGGGGTTCGAAGGCGGCACGAAGCGACTGGAGAGCGGCAGGATCGGCAGCGGCTACGGCTCGTCCGCCCGCTCCACCCCACTCTTCCCGCATCTGCTGCTGCGCGGTTTCGACAGCCTCCTGCTCTTGGTTGGTTTCGGCCTGTTCGGCGAGCGCATCGAGGTGCATGGGCAGGCTGAAAATGAACTCGTAGTCGACCCCCCAGATCGTGGCGCCGGCCTCGGCCATGCGAGCGGCCATCTCCGATTCTTCCCGTCGGTTCAGAAAGGGGATGGCAGGTCCTTCGTAGCGGGTGATCAGGGATTCAAGGGTGGAGTAGCCGCCCTCTTCGAGCGCTTCGTCTGTTGCTTGAGCAGCGAATGGCCCAATTTCCAGGGCGACCGGGCCGTAGCCGTGTTCGGCAAGCCGCTCATAGAGGCTGGCAGCCACTTTGGGGATTTCGGCAGTGCCGTGGCGCTCGCCCATCAGGAAGTGGTCGGCCTCTCGCCCGCGCTCTACGAGCCAGTCGGCGCCTGGTCCGGTAAGGGTGTCGCCATCGAGTGTCGCTGTGTAGGTGTGGGCCGCGACGGTGCTGTCAAATGCCGCTCGCACGGCGGCCGAATCGAGCTCCTGGGCGTGGAGGGGAGATGCCGCGAGGCCTACAAGCAAAAGAGCCAGGAGGGCGAAGCAACGGAGCGCGTATCGGATCAACATCGGCGTTGGGGCAGATGGCGGATGACGGATGCGAAGCGCTTTTTCGGTACGTCAGGCGCACGTACGAGGAGGGTTATCGTTTCGGGGCAGTCGACGAATTGCTGGGGTACAGGCAGCGAAAATGACTATTGCTTGCAAGGGATTCGCGCGGGGCTCGCTCCCGAAAGCGTCTGCCAACTGAGCAGGAGATGGTTCGACTCCCGGCTCCTCCGTCGCCGTCCGCTCACCATGACATCTTTTTTTGAAGGGGGAGGGCCGCCCGCTCAGTACAACACCCCTCATAGCTTGTCATCTTGAGCGAAGCGGCTCCCCCCGGAGACGCGGAGTCGAAAGATCTCCCCCACGCCTGCCAACGCCTCTCACCGCGTCGGGAGGCTTCACGCATGAGGGCAAACGTCACAGACACGCATAGGCACGGGAGCTGCATCTGAATGGGGGCGCAGCTTTTGACTTTCGCATCCCCCTAAAAAAACATGGTGTTGCTTGCTATTCTGATTCAGCCGCTACGCGGGATTTGGTGGCTTCGGTAAGGAGAATGCCGGTGGCTACGGAGACGTTCAGGCTGTCGGCGGAGCCACGCATGGGGATCCGGGCAAACGTGTCGCAGGCGGTGGCCACTGAGTGCGAAAGGCCGCTGCCTTCGCTGCCCATGACGAGGGCGGTGGGGCGGTCCCAGTCCGTTTCCCACATCGAGGTGGCATCGGCCTGCTGCGCGCCCACAACCCAGTAGCTGCGCTCTTTGAGCGAGATGAGCGTCTCGGCCAGGTCGCTGCATCGGGCAATGGGGATGCGCAGTGCGGTGCCGGCACTGGCCTTGATGGCAGGGGTGGTAAGCGGGGCCATGCCGCTGTTGGGCACAATGACGCCATCAACGCCAGCCGCTACGGCACAACGCAGCATGGCGCCAAAGTTGCGTGTGTCGGTGACGTGGTCGATGACGAGCAGCAGCGGCTTCTGGGCCTGTACATCGTCCCACGTGGGGGCCACCTGCTCCATGAGCGCGTTCACGGTGAGATACGACACGGGCGCCCCCCACGCCACCATCCCCTGATGTGCGGCGCCGTCGGCCTCGTGGTCGAGACGCTTTTGGGGCACGTACTGCACGGGCACCGAGGCGGCCTCGGCGAGGGAGCGTACCGCATCGGCATCGGGCCCGGAAAGCGCGTGGCGCATCATCACCTTGTCGATGGCAGCGGGAGTACGCTCCAGCGCCTCAAGAACGGGCTGGCGGCCAATGATGCGGGAGCGGGTTGCGTCGGGGGAAGCCATGTGGAGCGGCATGTTGAGCGAAAAGTATGTTGGATACGCACGTACCCGCCGATTTACAGGTTGATTCTAAGACTTAACGGCGTTAAGTTAGTCCTCGACTATTCTTCGCCCCAAACCGTTCTGTTCGTATGGCTGCCTCGCCTGATGCACGCACTCCTGTTTTCATTGACGGTGGACGCCTCCCGTTTCAGCGTTCGGGTACCGGATACGTCGACCTGATGGCGTACGACATGGGCCGCATGGCGCTGAAAGGGCTGCTGATGCGCACCGGGCTCGATGCCTCCACCATTGACCGGGTCATTATGGGCACGGTGGTGCAAGACGTAGAGACGAGCAACGTGGCGCGCGAGTCGGCGCTGGCGGCGGGCATTCCGAACACAGTGCCCGCGCACACCGTCACGCAAGCCTGCATCTCCAGCAACCAGGCGGTCACGTCGGGCATGGATTTGATTCGTGCAGGACAGGGCGATGTGGTCGTTGCCAGCGGCACGGAAACGCTTTCGGACCCGCCGATTCGAGTGCGGCGTCCGCTGCGCAAGAAGCTGTTTGAGGCGCGCAAGTACAAGTCGCCGCAAGAGTTTCTCTCGCTTCTGAAAGACCTGAGCCCATCTGATTTGCTGCCTGAGTCGCCCTCGATTGCGGAGTTTTCGACCGGAGAGGTAATGGGTGAGAGCGCGGATAAGCTTGCGGCGATGTTCGGCGTTTCGCGCGAGGAGCAGGATGAGTACGCGCTGCTTACGCATCACCGGGCCGCTGCGGCGCAGGAAGACGGACGCATCGACAAAGAACTCTTTCCGGCCAGTGTGCCGCCCGACTTCGACCCGATCACGAAAGACAACGTGGTCCGCCCCGATACCACGCTGGAGAAACTCTCCGGCCTCGGTCCGGCCTTTGTGAAGCCGTTTGGCACGGTAACCGCAGGCAACAGCTCGGCGCTGACCGACGGCGCCTCGGCCTCGCTCATTATGAGCTACGAGCACGCCCAGTCCGAAGGCTTCACGCCGCGGGCGGCGCTGCGTGAGTACACCTATGTGGCACAGGATCCGGGTGCCGAGCTTCTGTTGGGCCCGGCGTACGCCATCCCGCAGGTGCTCGATGCCGCAGGCATGACGCTCGCCGACATCGATGTGATTGAACTGCACGAAGCCTTTGCCGGACAGGTGCTTGCGGTGCTGGAAGCGCTGGCCTCGGATCGCTTTGCCGAGGAGCATTTGAACCGTGCCGACCCGGTGGGCCGCGTGGACATGGACATCTTAAACACGCGGGGCGGCTCGGTGTCGCTTGGGCATCCGTTCGGCGCGACCGGCGTGCGCCTGGTGACGACTGCGGTGAACCGCCTCTACGAAGAAGACGGTCAGTGGGCGCTCGTCAGTGCCTGCGCCGCGGGCGGACAGGGCCACGCCTTGCTTATTGAGCGCCTGGGGTAGCGCCTGTGTGCACGTCTCCGGCGCTTCCGGCTGTCTCTATTTCGAAGAGAACGGGGCAGTGCCTCTAAACGGCACCGTCACGAGGCGGAGCCTCGCGACGAGGTAGCGTATGATGTACGCCATAGCTGGGGCCGCGTGCGCCTCCGGCAGAACAGCTCCGCTCCCATATCCTCCTTTTTTAATCCATGCCTGAACTTGCCATGCCTGTAACGCTCAATACCGACCTGCTCCGTACCGACCTTGACGACGGCGTGCTCACCGTCTGGATTGACACGCCCGATGCACGGGTGAACACCATCGATGAAACGATGATTGCGGCGTTTGAGGCGGTGATCGACGCGGCAGAGACGACGTCCGAGGTAGAGGCGCTCGTCTTTATCAGTGGGAAAGACGACACGTTCATCGCCGGGGCCGACCTCGACATGTTGAAGGCGTTTGAGCAGCCGGCCGATGTGCGGGCGCTTTCGCGGCGGGCCCATGCGCTGCTCGACCGCCTGCAAGCGCTCGATGCGCCCTCGGTGGCAGCCGTCCATGGCGCGGCGATGGGCGGCGGCCTCGAAATGACGCTCGGCTGCACCTACCGCATCGCCACCACGAGTTCGAAGACGCAGATGGCGTTTCCCGAAGTCAAGCTCGGGCTGCTTCCGGGCGGCGGCGGCACGCAGTACCTGCCGCGTCTGGTGGGCCTGCAGCAGAGCCTGCCGCTGCTGCTGACGGGCAAGACCACGTATCCGAAGAAAGCCAAACGCATCGGGCTGGTGGATGCCCTCACCCACGCGCCCGGACTGCACCAGGCGGCTCAGAAGGCAGCCCGCCAGCTGGCCGACGGCACGCTCACGCCTGATCGTCCGTCGGACTGGACCGACCGCCTGCTCGAAAGCAATCCGCTCACGCGGCGCGGCGTCTACTGGAAAGCGGGTCAAGACACGAAGAAAGAGACCCGCGGCAACTACCCGGCGCCCCCGCGCATCATTGAATGCGTGAAAACGGGCCTCGAACACGGACTGGAAGCCGGGCTGGATGCCGAGGCCACTGCCTTTGGCGAGTTGGTCTTTACCCCCGAATCCAAAGCGCTCGTCAGTCTCTTCTTTGCGAAGCGCCAGGCCGACACCAACGACCACGCCGACGATGCGCGTCCGGTGCAGCGTATGGCCGTGCTCGGGGCTGGACTCATGGGCGCGGGCATCGCCGACGTGAGCGCGCGCGACGGACTCGACGTGTTTGTGAAAGACATTGACCTGAAGCACGCCAGCGCGGCGCGCAAGCACATCTACAAGACCGCATCGAAGCGCACAAAGAAAGGCATCATCTCGTCGTTCGAGCGAGACACGCTCATGGAGCGCATCCAGCCGGTCGGGTCGTATGATGCGCTGGCGACGGCTGATCTCATCATTGAGGCGGTGCCCGAAAGCATCAACCTAAAGCAGAGCGTACTGGCGGATGTGGAGGCGGTCGTCTCCGACGAGTGTGTAATCGCAAGCAATACGTCGTCGATTCCGATTGCCGATATTGCCGCCAATGCCGAACGTCCAGAGCGCGTGTTGGGGATGCACTACTTCTCGCCCGTCGAGAAAATGCCACTGCTGGAGATCATCGCCACCGAATCCACCAGCAAAGAAGCCGTGGCCACCGCCTACGAGGTGGGGCTGCGGCAGGGCAAGTCGGTGATTGTGGTGAACGACGGGCCGGGCTTCTACACCACGCGCATTCTGGCGCTCTACATGAACGAGGCGCTGCTCCTGCTCGACGAAGGCGCCGATGCGCTGCAGGTCGAAACTGCGATGAAAGACTTCGGCTTCCCGATGGGTCCGTACGAGCTCTTCGACCTGGTGGGCATCGACGTAGCCGCGAAAATTACGGAGGTGATGGGCCGCTACCTCGAGGGCGACCGCTACCGCATCAGCGAGGCGGCGTCGCCGGTGGCCGAGGCGGGGCTGCACGGCCAGAAGACGAAGCGCGGCTTCTACACGTACGAAGGCAGCGGCTCCGACCCGAAGCGGGGCGACTTCAACCCGGGCATCTACCGCTTCTTTGGCGGATCCGACCGCGCAGACATCGACCCGAAAGCCGTGCAGCAGCGTCTGGCGCTCACCATGGTGAACGAGGCGCTCCGCTGCCTGGACGAAGACATCCTGCGCGACCCGGTGGATGGCGACATCGGCGCGGTCTTTGGGCTGGGCTTTCCGCCGTTCCGGGGCGGGCCGTTCCGTTATGTGGATGCGGAAGGGGCCGGGCGCATCCAGCAGCTGTTGCATCGCCACATGCAGGAGCACGGTGACCGCTTCACCCCCGCCGAGTCGCTGGTGCGCCACGCCCAAAACGGCACCACGTACCACGGCGATAGCGCCTAAGAGCCTGTTTGGGTTTTGGTTTGACGGCGAGAGCGAGCGCCGCTGGAGCGAAACGAGGACCACGATCGAGGTTCGTAGCCGGGGCTACGGGCCGAAATCGGGGGCTCGTTGCAGCCCAGCGGAGCCGCTCGTAGCCCAAAATAAGAAATCAAAACAGGCTCTAATTCAGCGGCGCGCGGGCCTCGCGCAGGGCATCGGGCGGATTCGGCTGGGCGCTGATGGCATAGGCGCGGATGGTGTCCTCACTCTCCACAAAAAGCGCCAGAACGGATTCGTTGGGGTCGTACGACTGAAGCTGCGTATCCACCCATTCCATAGGGAGTTGCCCGGAGCGCTGCTTCATCCAGATGCCGTCGGCCTGCGCGTAGCCGAGCGTGTGCGCCTCCATCTTTACGGCATCGTCGACCGAGGGGCGCTCCTGCACCACCACCAGCCCAATACCGAGCTTCTGAAAGCCCATATACGACGCGGCAGCCAGGTCGACCCAGTGGTCGGCCATGAAGTCGTGGTGGTCGGACTCGACCGGCGCTTCGGGGATGTGCGCCGGGGCGCGGACGGTGAAGATCTGTGCGTCGTCGTCGATAAATGTGGTTGTGCGGGAAGCCATACGCATCCAAAAGCCGCTGAGAAAAGACACCAAACAAAAACGGGATGGACCAACCGGAGGCGGTCCATCCCGACACGATCACGGTAACGCGTACCGTTGGGGGTTGTGTTCGCATGTAGAGGCACTTAGCCCATGTTTTCCACAATGGCCTCGCCAAACTCGCTGCACTTCAGGAGGGTCGCGTTCTCCATGTTGCGCTCAAAGTCGTACGTCACGCGCTTCTGCTTGATGGTTGTTTCGAGGCCCTCAATGATGAGATCTGCGGCTTTGTCCCAGCCCATGTAGCGGAACATCATCTCGCCCGAGAGGATGACCGAGCTCGGGTTCACCTTGTCCATGCCCGCGTACTTGGGCGCGGTGCCGTGGGTCGCCTCGAAGAGCGCCAGGCCGGTGTTGTAGTTGATGTTCGCGCCGGGCGCAATGCCGATGCCGCCGACCTGCGCCGCCAGTGCGTCCGAGATGTAGTCGCCATTCAAGTTCATCGTAGCGATGAGGTCGTACTCATTCGGACGCGTCAGAATCTGCTGGAGCATCGCGTCGGCAATGACATCCTTCACAATGATCTCGCGGCCGTCGTCCGTCGTAATGACCTGCCACGGACCGCCGTCGAGGTCTTCAGCGTCGTAGTCCTCTTTCGCCACCTCGTAGCCCCAGTCGCGGAAGGCGCCCTCAGTGAACTTCATGATGTTGCCCTTGTGCACGAGCGTCACGCTGTCGTGCCCGCGCTCAATGGCGTAGTCGATGGCCGAGCGGACGAGGCGCTTCGTGCCTTCTTCCGAGATCGGCTTTACGCCAATGGCGGTGGAGTCGGGGAAGCGGATCGTGTCCGCGCCCATCTCATCGATCAGGAACCGCTTGATCTTCTCGTTTTCGGGCGAGCCTTCGCGGTACTCGATGCCGGCGTAGATGTCTTCCGAGTTCTCACGGAAGATCGTCATGTCCACCAGTTCCGGCTCGCTCACGGGCGAGGGCACGCCTTCGAAGTGGCGCACCGGACGCACACACGCAAACAGGTCGAGCTGCTGACGCAGCGCTACGTTCAGCGAGCGAATGCCACCGCCTACGGGCGTCGTCAGCGGCCCTTTGATGGCCACGAGGTACTCCTCAATCGCCGTCAGGGTGTCTTGGGGCAGCCACTCGTTGTACTCATCTTGTGCTTTGCCGCCTGCAAAGACCTCCATCCACACGATTTCGCGGTCGCCATCGTAGGCGTGGTGCACGGCGCTATCGAACACGTTCTGCGCAGCGGCCCAGATGTCAGGCCCGATGCCGTCGCCTTCAATAAACGGAATAATGGGGCGATCCGGCACATGCAGCGCATCGTCGTCCTTGCGGATGCGCGCACCGTCGGTGGGCGGCGTAATCTGGTCGAACGAGGGCGTCGTAGACATAGGCTTTCGGGTACAATCAGTCGGAATGGGCGAATCGGTGCGGGCCATACACAGGCCCCCACCACGCATCGCGTCGTCGTTCGGGGCGATGCAACAGTACAGTTAGATACGAAGGATACGGAATCTGACCGACTGCTATGGTTAGGATTCCGAAAATCTCGCCCGTAGAACCGTTCGTTGGGAGGATGCGACGGGCGGGGCGTTGTCACAGGGCAGGATGCTGCCAGACATGCAGAAAGGGATGCAGCTACGCGCGCTCAGGATGACACGCTATAAGGGATGTCATGGTGAGCAAGCGAAGCGCGTCGAACCATCTCTTGCTCAGTTAGCAGGCGCCTGGCGGGTGAGAGGTTCTGCCGGACATGCAGGAGATCCTTCGACTCCGCGTCTCCTTGGGGGAGCCGTTGCGCTCAGGATGACATGCACGTGAAGGTCTTGCATCCTTGCTACCCATACGGGCCCTGGATCGTCTGCAGCGTGGGGTTCTGGCGGCGAATGAGGCCCAGCTTCTTCGCGCGGGTCCATCGCTTGAGCTGTTTCTCGCGACGCAGCGCTTCATCGACGTCCGCATACGGCTCAGCGTAGATCAGGTCGGTCACGTTGTAGCGCCTTGTGAATGCGCTGCCGGTGCCGTCTTGGTGGGCGTGCACACGGTGGGCCAGATTGCCGGTTACGCCGATGTAGAGGACCGTCCGGTGCCGGTTGCTCATGATGTAGACGTGGTACGTGCGGGCCATCGCGCGGGGCAGACGTTGCTGACGGAAGGCGCGGGACGGCATGACCCGATGTGCCTGCCATCGTAACGTGTCGGGGTTACAGCCCCACACCGTGGTGTCATGGTGAGCGAGCGGCGAAGCCGGGAGTCGAACCATCTCCGGCTCATATGGCGGGCGCCTTCCGGGTGAGAGGTGCTGAGCGTGGGGGAGATCTTTCGACTCGGCTGCGCCTCGCTCAAGATGACAAGCTACGGATGGGTGTCATGGTGAGCGCCCTGACCGGAGGGAAGAAGTGCTTTTAGAGTGTAAGCGAAGCGCACCGAACCATCTCCTTCAGGATTAGCAGCCACCCGGCGAGATGAGAGGCGCTTCCGAAGGTGCAGGAGATCCTTCGGCTGCGCTCAGGATGACATCATACGAACAGTTGTTATGCATGGTGAGCACCCCGATAGGAGTCGGGGGCACGACCTGCTCATGCCTCCAGGTGCCGGTTTACCATCTCGATGAGGTCGTCGGCCTCAAAGGGCTTGGCGAGGTAGTCGTCGAAGCCCTGTTTCAGGAGCTTGTCGCGGTCGCCCGGCATGGCTACAGCGGTGACGGCCACGGCGGGCGTGGTGGCATGGCGCTCCATCTCGCGCAGCCGGTGCAGCACCTCTACGCCGCTGCCTCCTGCTCCCAGATTAATATCAATCAGGAAGAGGTCGAAGTCCTCGTTCTGGGCGTGCTGCACCGCATCTGCAGCATTCAGGGACACCGAGAGATCGATCTGATCGCCTAACAGGTTCTGGAGGAGAAACACTGTGTTGTCGTTGTCCTCGACCAGGTGCACGCGGGCGTCACGGTCGTCCACAGGACGTGTACCGGGAGCTTCTTGGGTGGGCCTCTCGTGCTCGTCGGCGCGAGGGAAGGCGATGGTGAAGGTGCTGCCCACATCGATGATGGAATCGACGGTGATGACGCCGTTCATGGCTTCCACGAGCTGCTTTGTAATCGCCAGACCCAGCCCTGAGCCATCAAACTCGCGCGTCAGACCGTCCGATTCCTGGCTGAAGCTCTCAAACAGAAACGGTTTGAACTTCTCGCTGATGCCTACGCCCGTGTCTTCTACATCGACGGCCACGTAGGGCGTGCCTTCGTAGGTGGTGGTATACACGCGCACTTCAACGCGCCCGGAATCCGTAAACTTAACGGCGTTGGAGATGAGGTTCTGCAACGCGCTGTTGAGCGCACCGGCATCGAGCTGCGCCACCGCGTCGCGGGCATCGGGGGTAACGTGAAAGTCGAGCGAGAGGTCGTTCTCCTCGGCATTGCTGCGGAAGAGCTCGGTCACCTCCAGCGCCACGTCGACCACGGTAGCCGGTTCCAGCTCCATGTCCATCGAGCCAGCCTCGATGCGCGCCAGCGTAAGGAGCGACGACAGCGTGTCCATGAGCCGACTGCCCGCGGCCTTGATGCGGGAGATGTGCTCCTCGAACGTATCGTCGGTGCTCTTGGCGCGAATCACGTCGGCGAGGCCCAGAATGGCGGTGAGCGGGGTGCGGATCTCGTGGCTCATGTTCGCGAGAAAGACGGACTTGGCGCGGTTGGCAGCCTCGGCGCGCTCTTTCGCGTGTTCCAGTTCGTCGCGCTGCTCCTTCAGCGCGTTGGTGCGCTTCTCTACGCGCCGCTCCAGCGACTGGTTAAGCTCCACGCGCTCGGTGATGTCGTTCTGCACGCCCACGAAATAGCGGACGGCGCCGTCGTCATCTTCGATGGGCGTGAGGTAGAGTTCATTCCAGAACATCTCCCCCGACTTCCGATAGTTGCGCAGCACAACACGGGCATACCGCCCATGCTTCACCGCCTCGCGAATCGCGCGTACGGCGGCCTGATCGTTGTCCATGGTGCCGTCGGGGTGCCGCTGCAGAAAGCGACAGTTGCGGCCCAGAATCTCATCTTCGTCGTATCCGGTGAGCGCCTTAAATCCCTGATTCACGTAGATAATGGGATTATCGGGCTGCCGCATATCGGTAACGACAACCGAGTTGTTGGCTGCCTCAATAGTGCGCTGCAGCAGATCTTTGACTTCGGCATCGGAGCGTGGCACGTCGATGCGGTCATACGAGGGGCGCGGCTGCCCGTCGTTGGGATTGCGGTCGGAAGGGACATTGGTCATAGGCAGATCGCACGGCCGGGCGGCGCGCAGGCGTAATGTAAAATGAGAGCGTCCAGTGAACAGAGTCAGAGCATCGGGGTGTCGAGCAGTCCGCTGCAGACGAACACGCCATCTGTGTGCGTGCTATGTGCATGCCTGTCATCTGGATACCCCCTGCTCGCTTGTGTTATTCACGAGCAGCCCTACGCACCACCTGAGCAACGGATGCTTGCAAGAGAGGCCACGTAGCGGTTTATATACCAAATGTTACGAATACCCACCGCTGTATGGCAGAGTCATGACCTGTGCGACGCCTGCGCGCTGCTACCACGCGTTTTCGATTGCGCGTACGGTGGCAGGATCCTCCAGGCTACTGGTATCGCCCAATGGCTTATCGAGATACGCGGCGCGAATCACACGCCGCATGACCTTGGCATTTCGCGTCTTGGGCAGTGCCGTGCAGAACTGAATCGCCTCGGGCTTCAAGGGCTTGCCCAGCGCATCGATAATGCGTTCCATCAGCGCGGCCCGCAGCGACTCGTCGGCGGTGTCGGACTGCTGGGGAACGGCAAAGACGATCACCGCCTGCCCTTTCACCTCGTGGGGGATGCCCACGGCCGCGCTTTCGGCAATGTCGGGATGCGCGTTCACGAGCGCCTCCACTTCGGCGGGGCCCAGGCGCTTGCCCGCTACGTTGATCGTGTCGTCGGAGCGGCCCAGGATGTACCAGAGACCGTCGTCGTCGATAGCCGCAAAGTCGCCATGCACCCAGATGTCCTCGAAGCGGCGCCAGTAGGCGTTCAGATAGCGCTCCTCGCCGTCCCAGAAGCTGCGCGTCATGCCAATCCAGGGCTTGCGGATCACCAGTTCGCCAACCTCGCCCTGTACCGGATCGCCGGTGGCGTCTACGACATCGGCATCCATACCGGGTGCGGGACCGCTGAAGGCGCACGGCTTAAGGGGCTGCAAGAAGTTGCCGCACAAGATGCCGCCTGAGATTTCGGTGCCGCCGCTGTAGTTGAGAATCGGTTTTTCGCTGTTCAGGACCGTTTCAAAGCACCACATCCACGACTCTGGATCCCACGGACTCCCTGTAGATCCCACTGCACGCAGCCCCGACAGGTCGTGCTTGTTGACGGGCTCGGGGCCGTGCGTTTTGAGTGCACGAATGAGCGTGGGCGAGATGCCGAGATGCGTCACGCTGTGGTCCTCAACAAGCTGCCAGAGGCGGTCGGGGCCGGGATAGTCAGGCGCGCCGTCGTAGAGCACCATGGTGGCGCCGATGGTAAGCGTGCCAAAGACGAGCCACGGACCCATCATCCAGCCCATGTCGCTCATCCAGTACATAGTTTCACCGGGCTTCAGGTCCATGCAGTGGTACATGTCCTGTGCGCCCTTTAGGGGAAAGCCGCAGTGCGTGTGTACGGCCCCTTTGGGCGCGCCGGTGGTGCCGCTCGTGTAGATGAGCATGACCGGGTCTTCGGCGGCGGTGCGCTCGGTGCGAGCCTCATCGGACTGCGAGGGAACCACGTCGCTCCAGAACACATCGCGCTCGCTGTGCATGGGCGTGTCGCTGCGCCCGGCGTGCTGCGTGACGATGACGTGCTCGACCGAGGGGCATTCCTGCAGGGCTTCATCCGCGGTTTCCTTCATGCGAATGAGCTTGTCGCGGCGGTGAAAGCCGTCGGCGGTGAAGAGCGCTTTGGCGCGGGCGCCCTGCAATCGGGTGATAATGGCCCCCGGTCCGTATCCGCTAAAGAGCGGACAGATGATGCCCCCGATCTTGGCAATGGCGAGGAAGGCGATGACGGTTTCGGGCGTCATGGGCATGTAGAGGCCAATGGCATCGCCTTTGCCCAGGCCGCGTTCACGTAGCATGTTCGCGCAGCGGTTCGTGGCCGCGTAGAGCTCCGCGTAGGTATATGTGCGGGTGGATCCGTCTTCGCCCTCCCAGCGCAGGGCGTCTTGCGTAGCGCGGGGCGTATCTTGCCAGCGGTCAAGCAGGTTGTGCACGATGTTCATGGAGCCGCCGACGCACCACTCGGGAAACTGCGGTGCGCGTTCCAGATCCACGATCTCGTCGTATGGCGTGTAGAACTCGATGCCCAGATCGTCGAGCACCGCCTCCCAGAACCAGCCGACATCGTTGGCGGCCTGTGTGTGGAGCGCATCGAGTGAGGCAATGCCGTGCGCATCCATAAACTGCTGCAGGTTGGAGTTGGCCACCACCTCGGGGTCGGGGGTCCACACGACCTCTTGCTGAAACGGAAATGAATCGGCGGAAGCGCTTTCAGTTGCCATAAGCACAAACGGGATACATGAACAGATTAGGAAGCTGCGCGGGGCTCTGCGGCCAGGCGCGTAAACCAAGTACATCCTGTATGATACGAGGAAGCAACGACCATAACAAGCCCGCGCATAACTGCAACATGTGTGTAACGGCACGGCGTGGCATGTCAAGAATTGGGCATGAATCCAACTTGTTGGGGTTGAAGAGACACTTTCGGCAGGCACGCGTGTATGGGAGATCCGAGACGACGATTCGTCTGCTTTCGTCGCCGTCTACCTTCATTTGATTTACTCCTTTTAACGTGGCTGAACAGGACGCTTCACCCCCGCGCAATACGTCGCGAGACCAATCGGACGCCGACCGTTCCGATCAGGGGAAATCGCCGAACAAAAAACGAAAAAGTGACGACGAAGGCGGCTCGCCGCTTGGCTCGGTCGTGTTTATTGTGGCTATTGGGCTGGGGCTCCTCCTGGCCTGGAGCTACTTTGGGGGCGGGCGAGCTGCAGGGCCCGAAATCAGCTACAGCGAGTTTCGCACGCAGCTTCGCGCGAACAACGTCGAACGCGTAGAAGTCGTGGGCGATGAAATGAGTGGGGCGCTGAAAGAAAGCGCGATGCGCGCTACCGCACAGGGCGACTCGACGCAGTACCAGGAGTTCGTGACCTACATGCCGTCGTTTGGCGACGATCGGCTCATGGAAGAGATGGAAGAGGCGGGCGTCGAGGTCGTTGCCCAGCCGGAAAGCGACTTCCCGTGGGGGTTGGTCATCATCGGACTGCTGCCTATCGTTATTCTGCTTATCATTGGGTACATTTTCCTGCGGCGCATGCAGTCGCAGGGGCAAGGGTTGTTCTCTGTGCGCAAAAGCAAGGCGAAGCTCTTTGACAAGGGGGAGGAAGATACGACCTTCGACGACGTAGCCGGTGCTGATGGGGCCAAGGAGGAGCTGGAAGAGATCATCAAGTTCCTGAAAAACCCGGAGCACTTCGAGAACCTGGGGGGCAAAGTGCCCAAAGGCGTGTTGATGGTGGGCCCGCCCGGCACCGGAAAGACACTACTGGCCCGAGCCGTAGCAGGAGAAGCCGATGTCCCGTTCTTTAGCGTGTCGGGCTCGGACTTCATGGAGATGTTCGTGGGGGTGGGCGCCTCGCGTGTGCGGGATATGTTTGAGGAGGCCAAGAAAAATGCGCCGGCCATTATCTTTGTCGACGAGCTGGACTCGATTGGTCGGCAGCGTGGAGCCGGTGTAGGCGGCGGCCACGACGAGCGTGAGCAGACACTGAACCAGCTTCTGGCCGAACTCGACGGCTTTGAGAAAAGCGAAAGCGTCGTCGTGATGGCCGCGACTAATCGGCCTGATATCCTCGACTCGGCGCTGACGCGTCCGGGTCGCTTCGACCGGCAGATTACGGTGCCCCTGCCCACCCGCGAGGCGCGGCGCGAAATCCTGAAGATCCACGCCAAGAACAAGCCGTTCGACGACGACGTGGATCTGGACACGATTGCATCGAGCACGCCCGGATTCAGCGGAGCCGACCTGGAGAACCTGCTCAATGAGTCGGCCCTCTTGGCTGGACGATATGGGCGCGACGCGATCACCAACGCCGATATTGAAGAGGCCCGCGACAAGGTCATCATGGGACTGCGCCGTGAAGGTGTAGTGCTTGACGAGGAAGAGCGCCGCCTGCTGGCTTATCACGAGGCGGGGCATGCCATTGTGGCTGCTGCGCTACCGCACGCCGACCCGGTGCACAAGGTCACCATCGTGCCACGTGGACAAGCGATGGGCGTCACGCAGCAGATGCCTGAGAAAGAGAAGTACCTGTACCGCCGCGAATACCTGCTCGACCGCATGGCGGTCGTCATGGGCGGACGCGCTGCCGAGGAGATGATCTTTGATACGGCCACAAGCGGCGCCGAAAACGATCTGAAGCAGGTGCGCAAGATGGCCCGGAAGATGGTGCTCGACTGGGGCATGGGCGAGCGCTTTAAGCACATTGCTCTGGGCGACGAACAAGACAATGTATTCCTGGGCGAAGAACTGTCGCGGGGACGCGACTACAGCGATGAAACGGCCCGCGAGGTTGACGACGAAGTGCGTCAGATCACCGAAAACGCATTCCGACGTGCCGTTGACACGCTTGGGGAGCATCGCGATGCCTTCGATAAGCTCGCCGACCTGCTCATCGAACGGGAGGAAGTGCCCGGCAAAGATGTGCTGGCGCTGCTCAATGGCGACGCTATCACGAACAATGGTGCTGCCAACGTAGCCGACGAGGTGTCCGTCTCGGGGGCCGAAGCGGCTGGTGATGAGATGTCCTCTGACACCGAAGGCGATGGTGCCACTCCCGATGCCGTTCCTGCTTCGAATGGAACTTCTGACGCATCTGAGACGGATGAAGCCGATACAGGAGAGTCTTCAAATCCGAAAGGATCCTGAAGCATCTTGCATAGCATGGTAACATAGCGCCTCGGTACTGAGCCCTTCTGCAGGCGATGCAGGAGGGCTTTTGTTGTGATATGAAGGCGAGCAGAGCGAGAAGCATAAGCGCGAAGGGAAGAAAATGCTCTATAGACGGGCCGTTTGCGTTGAGAGAGGCCTCAGGAGGAGCAGGTGCGTAGGGTTTGGCTACGACAAATGTAATACATAGCTGGGTTGTGGGAACGCAGTTGTACATTCGTCGTGCGGTACGATCCACAAACTATTCACTTTGCCATCTCTTACCAATATGAATTCCTCTATGTCTAAACGCGCGTGGAAAGAGAAGCTCACCAACGAGCAGTATAAGATTGCCCGGGAGGGCGGCACCGAGCCCGCATTTTCTGGCGAGTATTGGGATCATGACGGCAATGGCGTGTATCGGTGCGTGTGCTGCGGCGCCGAGCTGTTTGACTCCGAGACCAAGTACAAATCCGGGTCGGGATGGCCCAGCTTTTGGGATGTTGTGGATCAGGGCAACGTAGAGCTGCGTGAAGATCGGAGCCTGGGCATGCGTCGCGTTGAGGTCACGTGTGCCTCGTGCGATGCGCACCTGGGCCATGTGTTTGACGATGGGCCCGAGCCCACTGGAAAGCGCTACTGCATTAACTCGGCTTCGCTTTCGTTTTCCGGGCATGACAACGCATCCAGCGGACGCTCTACCGAAAGCAATGTCGCTTCCGAAACCTAAAGAGAGGAAAGGGGGCCTCGGGTGTATGATTGGACGCGCAAACGTTCGTTTGCTGTGAGATTCGGGCCAGGACCCCCTGGAAAAGAAAAAAGCGCTTGCAGGAACGACTTTGCATCTGCATATTGTGAGGCGGTTTGCATGTTTGTTTCTGTTGATTCATCGCCTACCGGCTTATGGCTCTGTCCACCCCCCAGTCGATTATTGAAGCGATTCGTGCATGGGACGTCCCGAACGATGTCCGAAGTACGTACGTAGCTCCTACCATTGAGCGCCTGCAAGCCAAGGCTGTCCCGGGGTTGAGCGGCCCAACGCCTCCGCCCGAACTGTCCCCCGAGGCTCTTGCGCAGCTCATTGACCACACGCAACTGAGCCCTACCGCTGATGCGGATGCCTATGCGCAGTGCTTTTCGGAGGCGCGCGAGTACGCGTTTGCCTCGGTGTGTGTACCCACAGCGTACGTGCCAGACGCCACAAAAGCGCTGGCCGACACCACTGTTGATGTGTGCACCGTAGTGAGCTTCCCGCTGGGGCACAGCCATCCCGAAGTGAAGGCGGCCGAGGCCCAGTGGGCCCTGCAGCATGGGGCGAGCGAGATTGACATGGTTATGCACATCGGTGCGGCAAAAGCCCATCAATGGGGGCGCGTAGAGCGCGACATCCGTGCCGTTGTGGAGGCACTACAGTCGGAGCCAGGACAGCCGCTCATGAAAGTGATCCTGGAAACAGCACTTCTGACCGATGCCGAAAAGGCGGTTGCTTGCTACGTGGCAGATTGTGCAGGCGCTGACTTCGTGAAGACCTCTACCGGGTTTAGCACGGGGGGGGCTACGGTTGAAGATGTTGCGTTGATGCGTCATATTGTGGGTGATGCGCTTGGCATAAAGGCGTCTGGAGGGGTCGGCTCTGCATCCGATGTGGCCGATATGGTAGCACATGGGGCCACGCGAATTGGAGCCAGCGGCTCTGTGGGCATCATGGAGGGCGCAACCAATCCAGAAGCAGCGTACTAAGGATATAACCTCATCACTGGAAACGCGAGGGCGGTGTGTAGCCCCAGAAGCGTTTAGAACCTGTTTTGATTTCTTATTTTGGGCTCCGAGCGGCTTCGCTGGGCTGCAAATTGCCCCTAATCTCGGCCCGTAGCCCCGGCTACGAACCTCGATTGGGGTCCAATTTTCGCCTCAGCGGCCCTCGCTCTCGCCGTCAAACCAAAACCCAAACAGGTTCTTAAGGTCGTTCCTGAACATAACCCCCAACAAGTCCTTCTGTCCAGGCTGCTCAATCATTCTTTATTCTGACGCATGGCCGTGTCTGTTATGAAGCTCATTACCAAGCTTATCATTGTGCCCGCCGTCCTTCTGTTTGTTGTTGGATGCACGGGCCCGCAAGAGTCAACGTCGCAGCCAGCAGGAGGTGAGGACACAGGAGAAGGGCGTGATTCTCGTACGACGATGTCGATAGCGCCCTACGAGACGTTCGATGCGCGCCAGTTCGAGGCACAGCCGCCGCGTCTGAGCACCGCAGCTATCATTCACACCGTGCCGAGACAGCTCATGGAGGCACGAGCGGATCAGGGCGTGAAGCAGATTGTGGACGGTTTTCAGATCCAGGTATACTCGTCAGTCGAACGCGCCGCGGCAGAAGAGATGCGCCAGGAGGTGCAGACGTGGTGGGAAGAAGAGCGCGACGAAGAGGCGGCCACGCTCTTTCCCGAAGGCATGCCCATCAACATTGAGTTTGGGCAGCCCTACTACCGCGTGCGCATCGGGGCCTTTGCCGAGCGCGAACAGGCGTTGGAGGCGCTGTCTTTCGTGCGCAACACCTTCGCCGATGCATTCATTGCACGCGCGCAAGTCACGGTCACGCGGCGGTAGCCGATACGGCGGTATAGAGCCATTTAAGGCTGTGCAATTTAACAATGGGAAAAGGGCCAGGCCCGTGCCTCCCGCTGGCCGTCTTGCATATCGATAGCCCGCACTTCAAACGAGCCCGGCAGATGATCGGGCTGGATCACGACTGCGTGGCGGCTACCGCTTTGCACACGCGTTCGTGCATCGTATCCACGTAGGCCTCGTGCGTGGGCTTCATCAGTACGCTGCGCAGAATGGTAACGGTGTCTGTGGTGGCGGCATACGTAGGGTGATGCGTGGTGAACTGGGCGCTGGGCACGGAATAGAGGCTCAGGTACACCGGCTCCTCTTGCTGCATGGCCTGGTCGAAGACGCGCTGGCTGCGGGCACTTACGGCCTCGGTATGATGAGCAGAGGGAACGGGGAAGAACGTTGCGATGTCGGTTTCGGGCTCGGTGTACACGGTGAGCGTCTCTTCTTTGTGCAGGCGAGCCGTCCACGACCGGGCTGCCGACAGGCACGCATTCACAATTGGTCCCAGTCCCTCGCCTTCAGCGAGGGGAACGGCTTGCAGGGTGCACCAGAGCGCGCCCGCCGCCGCACCAGCCCGTGAGCACTCCAGGCTGATCTCGCCCAGGTGCAGGTCGTCGGACGTGAAGTAGGTGTAGGGCGAGTCGTGGGCGTAGAAGCGGCCTGCTGCCGGATCGCGAAAGAGCACCGCGCCGCATCCGTATGGCTGCAGGCCATGCTTGTGCGGGTCGATCACGACCGAGTCGGCTTCAGAAATAGCATCGAACGCAGCCTTAGTGCTGTGCGATAGCGGCGGGGCGGTGGCCAGTCGAAAGAAGCCGCCATAGGCTGCATCCACATGCACGCGTACGCCATGATGGCGGCAGATCGGGAGAATCGTGTGGAGCGGGTCGACCACGCCGAGTCCGGTGGTGCCCAGTGTGCAGACAATGGTGCCAATGGAGCCGTTGGCCAGCGTGGCGTTGAGCGCATCGGGATCGATGCGGCCCCAGTCGTCGGTAGGCAGCGGTGCGGTATCGGCACGGAGGACGTGGCTCATGCGGCTATGCGTGTAATGCGCGCTGGAGGCAACACCAATGGCCTGGTCGGGATGGGATTCGCGGGCTACAAAGAGCGCCTCCAGGTTTGCGATGGTACCACCCGAAGTGAGGTGCCCCAATGCATCCCCCGGAAACCCCAGCATGCCCCGAAGGGCGTCGACAGCCTCCTTCTCCATCGCGCTGGTGGGGGGACCGCCGTCTAAGGCGTGGTTGTTCGGGTTGATGAACTGGGCGGCCCAGTAGCCCAGAATGGCTGCCGGGTGCGGTGGCTTCAGCATCTGCCCGGCATAGCTTGGATGAAAAAACGGGTAGTTGCCGGTCGTCAGGCGGTCGAGGTAGCTCGTAAGCACCGATTCGAGCGCATCAACATCGCATCCAACAAACGAAGCTGCCGTGTTTGAGTCCACGGGAGCATCGGCGTGCTGATCTTGCCACTCGGACAGATGAGTACAGAGGCGGTGAACGAGCGGAAGTAGTGTGCGGGGATCATACATGGAAGCAGCGAGATCGGGCGAGAAAACAACAAGTTCGCGATAATGAGGAAAACGCGAGACGTATTACGAAACGCCACCTTGCTCTACTCGTCATGTAGATACGTAGTCGCTCCGTTATCACTGAATACACAATGGGACGTATACTCGCAAACCGCATCCAGCAAACCAAACCGTTCGATGGCCCTGCTCACGAGGCGATGCTTAACCTGTTTATTGCCGGGGCGCATGTACGGCGGGCTATTGAACAGGTGTGCCGCTCGTACGACTTGCAGTTCAGCCACTACAACGTGCTGCGCATTCTGCGCGGGGCGCACCCCGAGGGCTATGCGCGATGTGACATCATCGATCGGATGCTCGACCCCTCGCCCGATGTAACGCGGCTAATGGACAAACTGGAAGACCTGGACTGCGTGGAGCGCCGCCGCAGCCAGGCCGACCGCCGTGTGACGTTGCACTTCATTACCGAGGCGGGGCTCGACCTGCTGCAGCGCATGGATCCTGACATTCAGGCGGTGCAAGATAGCTTTGCCGCCAGCGTGAGCGATCGCGATCTGGCGCACCTAAGTCGCATCTGCGAGGGCCTCTATTCGAACATGCCGCACCCCGACACCGAGGAATAGGAAAACCAACCTCCCAGAAAGAGCAGAAACCCGTATAGCAAACGCAAAACGTCATGAGTTCGTTAGATACGTGTTGCAACACATCAATTGGGAGAAGGTACATAATTTTGAATCGATCGAACTCTCCTGGTTTTAGACAACTACCTAATTATGAGCGACACCATTCGCGAAAAAGTAGACGACCTCAACGCCCGCATCCTCGAAGGCGACATCCTGGGCGCTTTTGAAGAGTACTACGCCGAAAACATCGTCATGGAAGAAGACGATGTACGCCGCGAAGGCAAAGAAGCCAACCGCGAGTACGAAGAGCAGTTTGTGAACGGCCTCACAGACTTCCGCGCTGCTGAAGTGAAAGCCGTAGCCGTCAACGAAGAAGACGGCGTGGCATTTGTAGAGTGGTATCTGGACTTCACGCTCGAAGGCGTTGGCGACGTAGAGCAGAAGCAGACGTCCGTGCAGTACTGGGAAGACGGCCAGATTGTACACGAGAAGTTCTATAAGATCGGATAGCACACAGGCTGTTAGATAAGCCAGAATAGCGCGGCACCGCCGCGTGATGCAAGCTGCCGGGGTGTTGCCAGTACGGGACGCCCAGGGCAGCTTGTGTTCGTCCCCCACGCGTCCCGCCGGTGAGTGCTCACCACTCGGCAGGACGCGTTTTTTGTTGGGGGTGGGGAAGCCAAGAAGGTAAGCACCCAACCCCACAGCTCGTCATCCCGGACGTAATTCGGGATCCATACCCACGACGTGGTTCTCATCGACCCGCATCGGGTCACAACATCGACCGGGGTTGGAAGGCATCAAGAGTGCCAATGAGCGCGGTCAGTCCATCGGAAAGGGTGTGCTCAGGGTGCCAGTTGAGCACCGATCGCGCTTTGTCACTCTGCGCCACCAGGTCCACATGGGTCTGCACATCCTGCTCGGTGTGGCGCACCGGAATGTCGGGCCGTGCACGGCGCACCGCCTTGGCCACCGCATTCACCGATGCGTTCTGTCCCACCACGTTAAAGATTGCAGGCTCTGCAGGCGACTCCGTGCGCTGGAGCACGCGCTCGATGGCGCGGCTGGCATCGTTCACGTGCACAAAGGCCCGCTGCTGCGCGCCGGTACCGTGTACCGTAAGCGGATGCTGCACACCCGCCAGGTAGGCAAACCGGTTGGCCACGGCGTCGAATCGGACGGTCGGGGCCGGGCCGTACACAATGCCCAGCCGCAGCGTGGTGGTGTGCAGATCGTTGCGCCCGTGCGCCTGCTGCACGCTATGCTCGGCGCTGCGCTTCGAGTGGGCGTAGGGTCCGACCGGACGACACGGCGCGGTTTCGTCGGGATACGTGTTGGTTTCGCGCGGGCCGTACACCGCCACACTGCTTGTGTAGATGAGATGCGATACGCCTTCCGCCACGCACTCCTCAACCAGCCGAGCGGTGCCCCAGGCGTTCACCTGCTCCACCCACGTCGGATTCTGATAGCCCATGGGGGTGTTCGCAATGGCCGCCAGATGCACCACGGTGTTTACATCCGCAAGCGCAGTGGATACCACCGCCGGGTCCAGAATATCGCCTTCTACCACCTCGTAGGTGCCCGTGTCGGGCATGTCCATGAGCGCCCGGTACGCGCTGTTTCCGCTGCTCATGTTGTCTAAGATGCGAATCACGCGGTCCGAGGCGCGGGGTCCGGTGCCCAGGTCGCGCACCAGTTGCGAGCCCAGATAGCCGCATCCGCCAGTAACAAGAATAGTTTCAGGCATGGCAGTGCGTCATTCGGGTGGAGGCGAAGCAGCGAGCAAGGAGCGCGAGATCTACGCAGACTCCTCGGGGTCGGTGTCGAAATGGAGGCCGCACTCGGTTTTCGTGTGGTTGGCCCAGCGCCCCGCACGCGAATCGCCTGACGTGACGGGCTGTGTACACGGCGCACAGCCGATGCTTGCGTAGCCCTGGTCGCCCAGCGGATGCTCCGGGAGATCGTGCTCTGCGCGGTAGCGCTGCACCTGGGCCTCCGTCCACGACGCAATGGGGCAGATCTTGTACACGTCGTAGCGATCGACCGACTCGGGGCCGGCCAGCACGGGCGTGTCCTGGCGCTGGGCTGTCTGGTCGCGCCGGATGCCGGCCACCCACGCCATACGATCGGCCATGGCCCGCTGCAGGGGCTTTACCTTGTTGAGGTGGCAACACAGATCAGGATCGCGCCGGTGCAGCTGGCCGTGTTTCTCCTGAAAGCGCTCGTGGCCCATGCGCGTCTTCAAGACCTGCAGGTTCAGGCCCAGCTCCTCAACCACGCGGTCGCGAAAGCGCAACGTTTCGGGGAAATGAAAGCCGGTGTCCAGAAACAACACCGGCAGCTCGGGTACCGTTGTTGCAATGAGGTGGAGCAACGGCAGGCTGTGTGTCTGAAACGAGGACGTAGCCGCCGCATCGGCGCCGAAGGTGTCCCACGTCCACTGCAGCACATTGGCGGCAGACTGCGTTTCGAGGGTCTTGGCGTGCGAGGCAACGTCAAGCGTCGGCATGTAGGAACAGCAGGCTGGTGGGATAACGGCGAACGAGCGCTCCTACGGGGGCGCATCGGTAAAAGTTTAGGGGAAGTGCAGGCAGCATTTGTTTAGCGGGTTTCAATAACCGCCCGAGCCATCTCCATTGGTCTACATGCGCACCTTCTCCTATTTTTGTCACCTTGAGCGTATACCGACAGCCGTCGGTAGGAGTCGAAAGGTCTCCTACAGCACCGGCACGGCATGTGCTCTACGAACATCTCTTCCACCTTAGCAGAAGCAGGCGGCTCACGGGCCGGGGCCCCACATAAAGTGCTGCTTCAGATCCACCCCTCAGTCGCTGCGCGACAGCTCCCCTCTCCAGGGGAGCGGCTTGGGGCAGCGGCTTACACGGTCTTCCTCTGCGCCAAACACGTATCGCAGGCGCCTGCGCCTCCGCCGAACTGACATTGCAGACGGCACGTCCCTATCGTATGTTAGAGACGCACATACATCAAGCGCTTTTTCCTGCATCATCCCCCTTACTCCACATGACGACTCCGACCCACGACCGCGATCCCCACGGCACTACCGATACCGTACAAGTAGGTCCGCCGCTCGACGACGCCACCGCGGCGGTGGTATTCATTCACGGACGCGGGGCCACTGCAGCCAGCATTGTGCAGCTTGTGGAGCCGCTTGCGCCCGAGGGGATGGCGCTGATTGCCCCACAGGCCCACCGGCGCACGTGGTATCCGCAGTCGTTTCTGGCACCGCTTCAGTCCAACGAGCCGGGCCTATCGTCAGGGCTGCGGCGCATCGGATCGATCCTCGACACGCTGCGCGCCCATGACATTCCGGCGGAGCGTGTGGTGCTGGGGGGCTTTTCGCAGGGTGCGTGCCTCTCAACCGAGTACACGGCGCGTCATCCCACGCGCTACGGCGCGCTCATCGGGCTGAGCGGCGGACTCATTGGCACCGGCGAGAAGCCGGATCACGAGCCGCCGCACGACAAGACGTTCGACTACACGGGCGATATGCAGGGCACGCCGGTGTTCTTAGGCTGCAGCGACCGCGACCCGCACATCCCGAAGTCACGCGTGGATGCCACTGCCCACGTGTTTGCGGAGCTGAACGGGGCTGTGGACAAGCGCCTCTACGAGAGCATGGGCCACATCGTCAACAACGACGAGCGCGAGGCCGTGCGCGACCTGCTGCAGGCGGTGGCGGCGTAGGCGGATGAAAAGCTGGCGGGCCTGCTCAACGCGCCAGCGTGTGCGCAGCGCCCGAAGACACAATCTGCACGCCCGCGCCGGTCATGGCCTCCCACGCGGCGGCCAGCGAGCCGTCCTGGTTGATGCCCCGGGTTGCGTCTTCGACCACGTACACGTCGAATCCCTCGTCAACGCCGTCGGTGGCGGACCACTTCACGCAGAAGTCCGCAGCCAGGCCCACCACGACGAGCGTATCCACGCCGCGCTCATGCAGATAGCCCGTCAGGCCCGTGGCGGTGGCGCCGTCGTTTTCGTAGAACGCCGAGTAGGAGTCGATCTCCGGACGAAAGCCCTTGCGGATGATGAGATCAGCGCGGTCGGTGTTCAGGGCGGGGTGGAAGTCGGCGCCCTTGGTGCCCTGCACGCAGTGATCGGGCCAGAGCACCTGCTCGCCGTACGGCATCTCGACGGTGTCGTACGGGGCGCGCCCGTCGTGCTGCGAGGCAAACGACTGATGCTCGGGCGGATGCCAGTCTTGCGTGCAAACGACCGCATCGAAGTCGTCCATGAGCGCGTTTACGGTCGGAATGATCGCGTCGCCTTCGGGCACCGCAAGCGCGCCACCGGGGCAGAAGTCGTTTTGGATGTCGACAACCAAAAGTGCGTGCATACGTTCAGTAAACTGGTTTGATAGCTATAGCTGTGTGTGCTCTACATGCACGGTGTTCTCCCCCTTTTTTTCCAGTGCTCTATGGAAACGTTACGAATGGCTCCGGCACCCCCCGATTCCGATTCTCAATCTATCGCGACCGTGGTCCAGCACGCATTTGAGGCGCAGCAGGCGCACCGCCCCACCGTGCGCGCCCAAGACGCCGACACCCGCATCCGTAAAATACAACGGCTGCACGACCACGTGTGGGCCCGCCGCGACGAGATCCAGGCGGCCATGTACCAGGATTTTCGGCGCCCGCCCATCGAAAGCGCTATGAGCGATGTGAAGATGATCGGCGAGGAGGCGCAGTTTGCGATGAAGCATCTGCGCGAGTGGATGGCCCCGAAGCCCGTGTCCACGCACCGCATGCTGGTGGGCACAAAGTCGCACATCGAGCCGACGCCGAAGGGCGTGGTCTGCATCATGAGCCCGTGGAACTACCCGTTCATTCTTACGCTGGGTCCGCTCATCAGCGCACTGGCGGCAGGCAACAGCGTCATCTTGAAGCCGTCGGAGTACACGCCGCACAGCAGCGCACTCATGGCCGACATGATTGAGCAGCTCTACGATCCGCGCGAAGTCACGCTCGTGCGGGGCGATAAGGAGGCCGGGAAGGCGCTGCTCGACCAGCCCTTTGATCACTTCTTCTTCACAGGCAGTCCGGCAGTGGGGCGCATCGTGATGAAGGCGGCGGCGGAGCATTTGAGCTCGGTGACGCTGGAGCTGGGCGGCAAGTCGCCCACGGTGGTGGATGCAAGTGCCGACATTGAGCACGCAGCGCGCACTATCATCTGGGGCAAGTTCTTGAACGCGGGGCAAACGTGCATCGCGCCCGATTATGTGCTGGCTGAGCGGGCGATCATGCCTGCGCTTATGGATGCGATGCGTGTTGCCCTTGCCGAGTCATTCGGCACAACCCCGAGCGAGCGCCAGCAGAGCGCTGATTATGCCCGCATCGTGAATGAGCGGCACTTTGAGCGGCTGAGTGATGCGCTGGACGAGGCGATCGACACGGGCGCCCGCCTCGAATTTGGAGGCACCGTAGACACCCGCGAGCACTACATTGAGCCAACAGTACTTACCGAGGTGCCCAGCCACGCGACGCTAATGCAGGAGGAAATCTTCGGTCCGATCTTACCTGTGCAGCCGTTCGATCATCTCGACGACGCCATCGCCGCGATCAACACGCGCGAGAACCCGCTGGCGCTCTACCACTTCACAAGCGACGAATCGGCCACCCGCCGCCTGCTCGACCACACGCAGTCGGGCGATGTCTGCGTGAACGACGTAATCGTGCACTTCATGAGTCCGCACTTGCCGTTTGGCGGGGCCGGACACAGCGGCATTGGCGCAAGCGGCGGCGAATACGGGTTCAAGGAGTTCTCGAATCAGCGGAGCGTGATGCGCCGCACTGGCGCTTCGGGGGTGATGCAGCAGCTGTATCCGCCCTACGGAAACGTCACCAAGAAGCTGGTGGACTGGCTGCTGCCGTGGGCCTGATAAAGGACAGCACGGTTGAGATCTATTGCTCTGTCAACCCTCATTTTGATGGCTCCACTGCAATCAGCCCCCACGAAGCCTGTCATGGTGAGCGCAGTCGAAACATCTCCCTGGCGTTTAGCTGGAACTTGTCGGCACGGCACGGCACGCGTACCTATCTCGGTTCGACCCAAACAATCACGCGTCACACAGCACTATTGAGCAGCAGAGCCGTGCATTTGGGGATGCGCAGGCGCTGTTGTATATTGGACACCGTCTCGCATCCCCTATGAACAACCCTGATTCTATGCCACTTATCGAAGAAAAGACGGAGGCCCGCGTCCGCACTATCACGCTGAATCGGCCCGAGAAGCGCAACGCCCTGAACGGTCCGCTGGTGGAGGCACTGCACGACGCCCTGCGCGCCGATGCCGACGACCCCGAGCACCGTGTGGTCGTGCTTACCGGAGCCGGATCGGCCTTCTCCTCGGGGGCCGATCTGGAAGCGCTTCGAGCAATGCGCACGGCGGGTCCGATGCAGAACCGGGCGGACTCAAAGCGCCTGGCTGCGCTCTTCGATGCAATCTACACCCACCCGAAACCCGTTATTGCAAAAATAAACGGCCATGCTATTGCGGGCGGCTGCGGGCTGGCATCGGTATGCGATTTTGCGGTAGCTGTCGAATCCGCCAAGCTGGGCTTTACCGAGGTGCGCATCGGGTTTGTACCGGCCATTGTAGCGGTGTACGTGTGCCGCAAACTGGGCGAGGCCGCCCTGCGCGACCTTATGCTGCGCGGACGACTCATTGATGCAGCGGAGGCCGCCGAACTCGGGCTCATCCACCGGGCGGTGCCCGCGTCGGAGTTGGGCGACGCGGTGCAGTCCATTGCAGCAGGCATCAGCCGCGACACGAGTGCGTCAGCGGTGGCCCTCACGAAGCAGCTCCTGGCCGATGTACCGGGCATGGGCTACCGCGAGGCGCTCGACCACGCGGTGCAACTCAACGCCTTTGCCCGCGGCACCGACGACTGCCAGGCCGGCATCCAGGCGTTCCTCAACAAAACCGAGATGCCGTGGACAAAGGCGTTTGATGCGGATGAGGGCGGCGAGAACTAATGGGGCGCCGCACGAGATTGAAATCCCGTGTATCCCTTGTAACTCTACACCCTACTGTTTTGTAACACTTGTGCAACAGCATCGATTCTTTCCACCTTTCGGCGGAAAACGCTGTTGTATGGCATACCTCGTCATCCATCCCGATCACCAACACCACCACACATCATGGGCAAGAACGTTGCAGAAAAGCTCATCGACAGCCACCTCGAAGGGGGCACGATGCAGCCTGGCGAAGAAATTGAACTCAAAATGGACCAGACGCTGACCCAGGATGCCACCGGCACCATGGTCATGCTGGAGTTTGAGGCGATGGGCATCCCTCGCGTGCAAACCGAAGTCTCGGCGCAGTACGTTGACCACAACCTGATTCAGTCGGATTACAAAAACCCCGACGACCACCTGTTCTTGCGTAGCGCCTGCAAGAAGTTTGGCGTGCACTACAGCCGCCCCGGCAATGGCGTGAGCCACCCGGTACACCAGGAGCGCTTCGGCAAGCCCGGCAAAACGCTCATTGGATCCGATAGCCACACGCCGGCCGCCGGTGCTATCGGCATGCTTGCCATTGGCGCAGGTGGACTCGACGTGGCCATGGCCATGGCCGGAAAGCCGTACACGATCAACATGCCTGAAGTATGGGGCGTGGAGCTGACCGGCGAGCTGCCCGACTGGGTGAGCGCCAAGGACGTGATTCTGGAGATGCTGCGTCGCCACGATGTGGACGGCGGCGTGAACCGCATCATCGAATACTATGGGCCGGGGCTCGACAACCTCAGTTGCATGGATCGCCATGTCATCGCCAACATGGGCACCGAACTGGGCGCCACCAGCACGGTCTTCCCCTCAGATGACGAGGTGAAGCGCTTCCTGCGCTCGCAGAACCGCGAAGACGACTGGAGCGAGCTGAAGGCCGATCCCGACGCGACGTACGATGTCCACGAGGAGATCGATCTGTCGACGCTGCAGCCGATGATCGCAAAGCCGAGCAGTCCGGGCAACGTGGTGCCGGTGCGCGAGGTCGAAGGGAAAGAAATCTATCAGTCGTACGTCGGCTCCTCCGCCAACCCCGGCTTCCGCGACTTTGCTTCCGCCGCTGAAATCGTGGACGGCAAGCAGGTGCATGACCGCGTCTCGTTCGACGTGAATCCCACGTCGCGCCAGATTCTGGAGAACCTGATGAACAGCGGCCACCTGCAGATGCTGACCCGCGCAGGCGGACGCATCCACCAGGCTGGCTGCAACGGCTGCATCGGCATGGGGCAGGCGCCCGCCACGGGGCAGATTGCACTGCGCACGGTGCCACGCAACTTCCCAGGCCGTTCCGGCACGAAGGAAGACGCCGTGTATCTTGTGAGCCCCGAAACCGCCGCCGCCTCCGCGCTCACGGGCAAGATTACCGACCCGCGCGATCTGGAGGACATCTACGGCATGAGCTACCCGAATGCCAAAGAGCCCGAAGACATCATCGTAAACACCGACCAGCTCGTGGCGCCACCCTCCGAAGAGGAGGCCAAGCACCTGGAGCTGGAGAAAGGGCCCAACGTGGTGTCGCTCCCTGAATTCGAGCCGCTGCCCGACGCCATGGAGGTGCCGGTGCTGTTGAAGATGGGCGACGACATCTCAACCGATGAGATTATGCCCGCCGGCTCGCGCATTCTGCCGTTCCGCTCGAATATCCCGAAGATCTCGGAGTTCGTGTTTGAGCAGGTCGACGAAGAGTTCTTCGAGCGCAGTCAAGCGGTGAAGGACACCGGCCACGCCATTGTGGCGGGTACCAACTACGGGCAAGGCTCCAGCCGCGAGCACGCAGCCATTGCCCCCCGCTGGCTCGGTACGCGCGTTAAGATCGTGAAGAGCTTTGCGCGCATCCACCGCCAGAACCTGGCCAACTTCGGCATCCTGCCGCTCCTGTTCCAAGACGATGCAGCCTATGAGAGCATCGACCAGGGCGACACGCTGAAGCTGACCGGCCTGCGCGATGCCATCCAAAACGGCAACGAGGTGGAGGTCGAGAACGTGACGAAGGGCGAAACCTACGTCGCCGAGCACGACCTCTCATCGCGCGAGATCGATATGGTGCTCGAAGGCAGCCAGATCGGAGTCGTCAAGAAAGAGTTTGCGGCGGCCTAACATTCCCCGACGCATCCAACAACACCCACCCCGCCCTGGGACCGATCCCGAGGCGGGGTTTGCTATGGGCGCTTCCGGCGCCACCAGACGGCTGCTGCAACGATGCCCCGAAGCCACGGTACACAGCGATGCCCACGCTGCCTCCCACAACCGAACGTCCGGCTCCGCTTCATGATGCGCCTGCTGCTCTGGATTGGTCTGGTGCTCATATGCAGCGGACTCATGCAGCCGATTGGAGCGCAGGACCAGCCGCCTGTGTCCGATTCGACCCTCGTCTTTGGCGATCTGACCACGCAGCGCGACACCATCGACGCGTTTCAGCCGTCGCCTTACCCCATTCCGCGCTACATTCGGCCCAGCAGCGCCACCGTCTACGTAAACGGCACGCCCGCCGACCCCGCCCGCTACACCCTCGACCTGCGCGCCGCCACCCTCGCATTCGATCCGCCGCTCGCCTCCGATGACACCCTCGTCATCGCCTACCGCCGCTGGCCGCTAAGCGCCACCGCACGTAGTCAGGAGGAAACCGAAGGCCAGCGCCCGCCCGCCGATCAGATCGCAGACCCCGACACGTCGGCGCCGGCCCCAGGGGCCTACGACCCGTTCGAAGGCGTGCGCCTGCAGCGCAGCGGATCCATCTCGCGGGGCATTGTTGGCGGCACGCAACGCGACGCCCGCCTCGAATCGGGGCTGCGCCTGGACCTCGAAGGCGACCTCACCGACGAGGTGTCCGTCCGCGCCACCCTCACCGACGAGGACACGCCCATCCAGCCCGACGGCACCACGCAGCGCCTCAGCGAGTTCGACCGCGTCTTCATCGAGATCGATGCGCCGCCCGGCACCGCCCAGCTCGGTGATGTGGAGGCCTCGTTTCAGCAAAGTCCGTTCGCCTCCTACGACCGCCTCTTGCAGGGCGGGCAGCTTCGCAGCAGCACCTTTAGCGCAGGCCCAGCACAGGTGCAGGCGCAGGCCGTGGGAGCAGTTGCGCGCGGACTCTTTCGCCGCCAGGAGATCGACGCCGAGGATGGCGTGCAGGGCCCCTACCGGCTGCGCGGACGCGAGGGCGAGCCGTTCATTGTGATTACGGCAGGCTCGGAGCGCGTCTTTCTGGATGGCGAGCGCCTGGAGCGTGGCGAGAGCAACGACTACGTGATCGACTATGCACGTAGCGAGATTACCTTTACCGCCGATCGGCTCATCACCTCCGATCGGCGCATCACTGTCGAGTTTCAGTACACCGCCACGCCGTTTACGCGCTCGCTCCTGGGCACCGAGGCCGACGCCGCCCTCTGGCGCCGCAGCGATGGCAGCGCCCGCCTCGAAGTGGGTGCCACCGTTTTGCGCGAAGCCGACGGCGGCGACTTTGCCGCGGCGCTCGGCCTCTCGCCCGAAGACTCCACCGCCCTCGCCAACGCAGGCACCAGCACCGTCACGCGCAGCGGGGCCACCCGCGTGGAGTTCGACCCCGAAGCGCCCTTCGTGCAGTACCGCCGCGACACGGTCGCGGGGCCCGACGGCACGCCCGACACCATCTTCGTGGCTCTTACGGAGCGTCCCGATGAAGATGAGCCGGTCTTTCGGGTCCAGTTTACCCGCGTGGGGCCGGGGCAGGGCAGCTACCAGCGGGGCGGAGCGCAGCAGAACGGCATCGCCTACACGTACGTGGGCCCCGGACAGGGCCGCTACACACCCGAGCGTCCGCTACCGCGCCCGCAGGCACAGCGCGTGGTGGACCTGCGCGCTGCCACGGAGCCGTGGGCAGGGTGGCGGCTTGCGGGGAATTGGGCGCAGTCGCGGGTCGACGCCAACCGCTTTGCCTCCGGACAAGACACGCAGACGCAAGCGCATGCCTATCGCATCCGCCTGAATACAGACCCGCAGCCGCTCTCGGTAGGCGGATACGACGCGGGCACGCTCCAGGCCCAGGCCACCCGCGCGGTGCGGCAGGCCCAGTTTGAGCCCTTCGAGCGCGGTCGATCGGTCGAGTTCAACCGCCGCTGGAACGTAGAGCGCACGGGCGCGGAGCTGCCCGACACGCTGCAGGCGCAGGGCCGCGAGTCCATCAGCGAGATCACTACCACCTGGGCCCCGACCGATGCGGCGGCGCTTTCGGGTGAGTGGGGGCGGCTTTCGGTGGGGCAGGCGTTCCGCAGTACGCGGTGGCAGGGGCGTGCGCAGTACGCGCCGCAAACCGGGCTACGCGGCGAATACACCGGCACATGGATCGAGAGTGCACGTTCAGAAGAGCAGGGCCGGTGGATCCGCCAGACCGCCCGCCTGGCCCGCGCCGGGGCCGAGACCTGGCGGCCCGCGCTGGATGGTCGGTTCGAGCGTCGCATGCAGCGAGCCGGTGCCGGGGCTCTGCAGCGCAACTCGTTTCAACTGTGGGAGGTCGAGCCCCGCCTCACGTTCGACCCGGCGCAGTGGACCCTCACGGCGCAGGGCGGGCTACGGGCCGAGCAAGAGGAGGCCGAGGGGCAGTTGCAACCCGCCGCGCAGGCGTGGCAGGCCGGGCTTAGCGCCGACTACGCCGGCTCCGGTGCCACGCGCTTTCAGGTAGAAGGCCGCTACCGCACCCGCAGCGTGCGCGAGTTCTTCCGCCTGAACCGGCAGGCCCGCGACAGCGAGACGCTGCTCGTACGCGCCGAACTGGCTACCGCTGCCGCCCAGCGCGCGGTGGACCTGGACGTGTCGTATCAGGGGCAGACCGAGCGCACGCCCACCGTGCAGGAAACGTTCATCCGCGTAGGCCCCGAGTTGGGGCAGTTCGTGTGGACCGATGCCAACGACGACGGCATCCCGCAGATCGATGAGTTCATCCCCGAGACCACGCCGGGCGAGGGCGAATACATCCAGTCGTTTGTCCCGTCGGATTCGCTGGTGCCGGTGGCCAATGTGCAGGCGCAGATGCAACTTCGACTGGATCCGGGCCGCGTGTGGGACGATGCGTCGTCGCCTGTGGCACGCGCCCTCTCGGTGGTGCAGAGCCGGAGCGAAGCGCGCATCCAGGAGCAGACCGAGTCGCCCAACCTGTGGGGCGTCTACCTGCTCGATCCGCGCGAGTACCGCCAGCCGGGGCAGACCGTGAACGGACAGCTGGACCTGCGCCAGACGCTGGATCTGTTTCCGCGCCGCAGCCGCGCCGGCGGCACGCTGGAATGGACGCAGCGCCGCCGCCTCGACGACCGCTCGGCCGGACTGCAAGAGGCGTTTCAGCAGGCGTGGAGCGCCACCACGCGCTGGCGTCCGGTGCGCCCGTGGCAGGTGCAGCTACAGGCCGAAACCGAGCGCGACCGCTCCACCAGCGAGGCGTTCGAGTCGCGCAGCTACGACATTCGCACATGGCGCCTGCAGCCCGAATCCGAAATCGACCTTACCCCCGCGTGGCAGCTGCAGGTGCGTCCGTCGTGGGCCCAGAAGACCGATCGCCGGGGCACGCGCCGGGCTACCGTGTGGCGCGCCCCGGTCGAGGCCACCTGGCGTCGCGCACGCCAGGCCCGGCTGAGCGCTCAGGCCGAAGTCGCCCACATCGCGCTGCAGGGCGATGCCCAGGGCCGTGCCCTCTTCGAACTCACCGACGGACGCGGTGCGGGCACCTCGTACCTGTGGGGCCTGCGCGGACGCTACGTATTCTCGGATCTGCTGCAAGGCTCGCTTCGCTACAACGGACGCGCCCCCGCCGCGGCCGATGTCATCCACACCTTCGAGGTCGAACTCACCGCCACATTCTGACCGCAGCACCCCGAACGATTCGCCGTGCACACGCGTATGCCTTCATAAAAAAACTCAAGTTGCAGGGTATGATACAACACCAACACATGTTGTCATTCTGAGGAGCGAAGCGACGAAGAATCTCTCCCAATGAGAGCAAAGCAGGTGCGATGAGGAGATTCTTCGACTCCCCCGATGGCTGGAATACGCTCAAAATGACAGCCTTGTAGGTGACCACTTGAATCAAGTGCTAAATGCAGAGGACCCGACGCACACGCCACGAAAACGAGTGCGCCTGCAGCGCCGCTGAAGGCCGATCTGTCGTCGGCCTCCGCCCATTTTCGGGAAAACGCCTGCCGCAACCACTGTGCCACATCCTAATTTTTATGGATACGCAGCGTAGGATCAAGGAGTTAGCGAATGTCGTCGGACCCCCGGGGGTTTACACGCTACCGGAGGGTGACGACATCGGGCGCGCTCAATCATCGCCAAATCGCCGCTTATTTGCATCTAAGTGGGCTGAATTGCATATTCCATCAGGCCCTTTAATCGCACCTTTGAGGCATTGAAATCCCCCTAAGACGACGTTCGCGGATAAAATCCTCCCCCCTTTAATCGCACCTTTGAGGCATTGAAATTCGGATCGTTTCGGGTCCCATCCCAGCCGTGCGCGGCCTTTAATCGCACCTTTGAGGCATTGAAATGAAACGAGAAGTCGTCCCCGATCGCGTCGTTGCGTGGCCTTTAATCGCACCTTTGAGGCATTGAAATCTCGGCACCTCAATGAGCGCCAGCCCTTCCTCGCCACCTTTAATCGCACCTTTGAGGCATTGAAATTTGAGCGGCTTGTCTTGTCGGCCGCCGGGGCCACCTCCTTTAATCGCACCTTTGAGGCATTGAAATTTGAGCTGCACTGCGCCTTGCGTGGGGCCCGGATTGGCCTTTAATCGCACCTTTGAGGCATTGAAATGAAACGCATCGGGCAAGGCCGCCTCGTTGACTACAGACCTTTAATCGCACCTTTGAGGCATTGAAATTGTTTGCTGTATGTGTGGATGCGATCAGAGGATACATCCTTTAATCGCACCTTTGAGGCATTGAAATCAAAAGAGGATGCGGAGGTCAACGACCACGCCAAAGCCTTTAATCGCACCTTTGAGGCATTGAAATCGCCTCCACCACCCACCCATGCAGGTCCACCAGGCGCCTTTAATCGCACCTTTGAGGCATTGAAATCGCCTCCACCACCCACCCATGCAGGTCCACCAGGCGCCTTTAATCGCACCTTTGAGGCATTGAAATCCTCCGCTGTCTTCGTCGCCGAGCAGGTCCGCGATCTGCCTTTAATCGCACCTTTGAGGCATTGAAATTCGCCATCGAGGTCGAGGAAGCCCCCGCCCCCGGCATCCTTTAATCGCACCTTTGAGGCATTGAAATTGCACGGTGCATGTGATCTGCTTCGTGTCGCTCATCTTTTAATCGTACCTTTGAGGTATTGAAATTGTCCTGCTTCATCGCCCACGCACGGAGGTTGATGTCTTTTAATCGCACCTTCGAGGTATTGAAATTGGTGCGTGCGTACTTCAATGCGCTCGCCAATATCGCTTTTAATCGCACCTTTGAGGTATAGTAACGTCCCAGGGCACTGGGACGCCGTCATGGAGCTCTCTTCGCATGCAGACAAGGAGCATAAGGTTGAGATCGCGCTACTTTTGCATGGCAGATGCCGCTCCGCAAGGGCAACGCATTGCTCCGGGCGACGCAGAGCCCTGCGTCGTTACGGCAGGTTGGGGGGGCGCATCTGGGTCGCCCGCGGCTCCGCTCAGGACAGGCGCACCTTTGAGGCATACGTAACGTCCCAGGGCACTGGGACGCCGTCATGGGGCTCTCTTCGCATGCAGAGACGGGGAGCATGAGGTTGAGATCGCGCTGCTTTGCATGGCAGATGCCGCTCTGCATGGCAACGCATTGCTCTGGGCGACGCAGGCCCTGCGTCGTTACGGCTGGTTGGAGGGGTGCTTCTGGGTCGCCTGCGGCTTTGCTCGGGACAGGCGCACCGTTGAGGCATAGTACCGTCCCCAGGGCCCCGAGACGCCGTCGTAGATCCGCCTTCGCATGCAGACGGGAGCATGAGGTTGAGGTCGCGCTACTTTGCATGAGCAGATGCCAGACCGTATGGTAACGGATTGCTCCGGGCGACGCAGGCCCTGCGTCGTTACGGTCGGTTGGGGGCGCTTCTGGGGCGTCCGCGGCTCCGCTCGGGACAGGCGCACTGTTGGGGTATTGAGATGCGGACATCTCGCCGACACGGCCCCCCATCCGTCAGCGCTTGGACGCGCAGCCCCCGGAGACCGTTAACGTCGACCGGCCGGTCGACGTTAATCGCACCAAGGCAACGTGGCACCATCTCTAAAACACGCTATCTAACTCTACATCCACACGCCATGCCCACAAGCAAACCCGCTCACGAGCAGTTGGAGCACCTGCTGCGCACCGGCCATGTGCTCACCACCCGCGAGGCCGCCGACCGGCTCAACGTGTCCACGCGCACCATTTTGCGTGCGGCTAAGAAACTGGAAGGTAGGGGACTTCCGGTCGAGACCACACACGTTGGCAACATGAACCAGTACGCGCTGTCCGAGGCCGAGCGCTACCCCGAGAGCGGAGATCGCTACACTGAAAACCAGCTCCTGGCGCTGATCGTGGCCATTGAAGCCGGGCGCTCACTGCTGCGTCCCACGCCGCTGACCGCCCCCTTAAAGGCGGTCTACGACGACCTGATGACCCGCATTCCCGAGCAGAACGTGTTTACGCTGGACCCCAACGAGGAATCGTCGCGCTGGTACTTCCAAGAAGCGCGATCCGTCCCCATCGACCCCGACATCTTTGAGACAGTGCGTCAGGCCATCCACGAGCAGCGCACCATCAGCATCGACTACATGAACGCCAGCCGGCAAACCCGAAACAAAGGGCGCGTGATTGATCCACTCGTCATCGGCACCCAGAACGGCGCCTGGCTCTGCGTGGCCTACTGCCACATGCGCGAGGACATCCGCGACTTCAACCTGGTGGATATCCAGTCCATTGAGGTGCACGACACCCATTTTGAGCCGCCCGAAGACTTCGATCCGATCCTGCATTTCGACAAGCGCTTTGGCGCCACCACGGGCGAAAGTTATCTCGTACGCATCCGCGTTGCGCCGGAGGTGGCGGGCTACTTTCGGCGCAAAAAATACCACCCCACGCAGCAGGTCGATCATGAAGGCAGCGACGGCCACCTCATCGTCTCGTACGATGTGGAGGGGCTCAAAGATATGCATTCGTGGATTCGCTCGTGGGGCCCCGCGGTCACGGTGTTGGAGCCCGAGAAGCTCGCCCAGCAGATTCAGGAGGATGCAGAGGCCGTGGCCGCCCAGTATGCGTCGCAAGCGTGACAGATCGCGGCAGAGCGGTGGACGCATTGTTCCGGACGCGAAATGTCGCGGATCGAACGAGCGGTTTATACCTTCGCGATGCGTTCATGCCTGTTCGCTTCGCCCCGCATCACCATGCCAAATCCGTCGTCGTGTCGCTCCGCCCACGCCATCCACCTGCGCCTGCGCACCGCTGTAGGGGCCCCCGCTGTGCCATGGATTGAGCCGCCGCTCTGCCTGCGCCGCCCCGACGGCACCCTCGAACTGCTGGGCCAGAGTGCAGCCCTGCTTCCCACCGTCCGCTTCGTGCTCAGCTACGGACGCTATGCCACGCTGCTTGGCTCGCCCGTCCTGCAGCGTGCGGTTGTGGAGGAGGCGCGGCGTATACTAAAACAGCATGATCAGGGCACAAACAAAAATGCCCGCTGCAACTGCTGCGGGCATGCGATACCTATGAGGTCCGATTAAGCGTCAGGATTCCTATTGGCCTGCAGAACCATATTTCAATGCCTTGAGCGGTCCGATTAATAGATCCCGACGTTACAACGTAGGTCTAAAACTGTCATACTGTTCCCCGTTGGACTTTTCTTTCAGACTCGATCTTGTGTTCTTCGGAACACCTTTAAGCTTCGCCGGTGGCTGAAACCAGGATATTCCAAAAGCATTGGCATGCAGAACCATCGGTGTTATGAGAGAAAATAATCGCTATCGTAGAATCGTGAGCCTTATCATGACCGGAGAAGGAGAAAGGCTACGTGCGCTTGCATCCGATCAAAGCGGCTGTGCTATCAGCCACGTTCTTTGCCATTTAAAACGGAGAAGCCATGTCGCATTTGTGGACTCTGGGGATGTAAAGAATGTCGTGCTCACGGACAAAGGCTGGACGTACTGGAAGGCCAGTTCTGATACTGACCTACCCCCTAATCAACATACGCTCACAAAAAAAACATCCCTATGCGTCTCAATCTGACACTCACCCCGTCCACCGAACCTGTCCCTTACGACCATCTGCACCAGCTCACCGGGGCGCTCCACAAGTGGATCGGCCCCGACAACAACCTGCACGACGGCCTGAGTCTCTACAGCTTCGGCTGGCTCAAGCGGAGCACGGGCACGAAAGACGGCCTGCTCTTTCCAAAAGGAGCCGACTGGCGCGTCAGTTTCTACCAGTCCGAAGCCGCCAAAGCCTGCATGGATGGGATGCTCACCGATCCGACGGTGGCCTATGGGATGCGCGTAGCCGAAGCCAAAGAGCAGCGCGCGCCGTCGTTTTCCGCACCCCACACGTTTAAGGTGGACAGTCCCGTGCTGGCGCGCCAGACCCGCGAGGACGGCAGCCGCGCCCACCTCACGTGGGACGACCCGGACGCCGACGCCGCCCTCACGCGCACGCTGCGCACCAAGCTCTCCGCTTCGGGTATCGACGTGGACCCGAGCGCGGTGCACGTGCAGTTCGACCGCAGCTACGCGCATCCAAAGACGAAGCTCGTGCGCATCAAACAGACCCAGCACCGCGCCAGCATGTGTCCGGTCATCATCGACGGCCCGCCCGAGGCCCTTCGGTTCGCCTGGCTCGTGGGCATCGGCGACCTGACGGGGAGCGGGTTTGGGGCGCTGCAATGAAACACACAGTATAACCTCAGGGACCATGCCGCCCGATTACGACCGATACCAAACGCATCACCGGTCGCGCCGCCATCCCGACTGGGATTACACGCAGCCCGCCGCGTACTTCGTGACGATCTGCGCCCATGACCGGATGCATCTGTTCGGGCGTGTTGTCGACGGCCAGATGCGCTGCAACGCCTTCGGGCGCGTGGCCGCCGAAGAGTGGCACCGCTCCGAAGCAATCCGCGACGAGGTCCACCTGGACGCCTTCGTGGTGATGCCCAACCACATCCACGGCATTGTGGTGATCGCCCCGCCGGATGCCGACGCACCGACCGACCCTCAGGGGTATGCGGTGCCCCCCGTAGACGCCCCGACGCCCCCCGATCCAGACGTAACGTCGTCCGGCCGGACGACGTTACCCTGCGGCCCGCAACGCCGCTCCCTCGGGTCATGCATCGCCGGGTACAAGGCCGCCGTCACCCGCCGCATCAACCAGATGCGCGAGACGCCGGGCGCGCCGGTCTGGCAGCGCAACTACCACGACCACATCATCCGCACCGCAGGCGCCTGGCACCGCATCCGCCGGTACATCCAGACCAACCCCACACGGTGGGACGACGACACGTTTTATTCAACAGACACATAAACAGATGGATAACCAGATGCACATTGTCACCTACACCGGTCCATTTGGATTCATCAAACCATGGACGGCTGTTCGCGATGAGCAGACGTACAGCCAGCAGTTCCTCACGCCGAGCATCGTAGAAGGCATGCGTCAGAAGCTGGAGGTAAGCGCCATTCTGCGCCATTGTCTCACACACAAGGGATTCAGCATCCAGCAGGAAACCACACAATCGCGTGGCTACAAGCAGAAGACGGTTAAGAAGTACAATACCGTCGAGTACCAGCGGGATACATCGATTATTGAGCGGGGCGTCATGCTTTCGCCTCGTCTCCATCTTGCATTCCCAACAGTGGAGGATGCCCAGAAAGCACACAGCGAGCATCTCTGTCTGTGCCGAAATGAGGATGTGGTGTACCCGTCGGGTGCGATTCAAGCGCTATCAGAAGATCAATTTGATGCGCTCACTGGGTTTGAGTTGCTGTTTGAGGACAGCGATGATGCCTTTCTTGTCGGCTACAACCGCTTTGAAGATGGGGCTCCTATGTACGGACGGCTCAGTGTGACGGGCAATCCAGTCGAGCAGTCGCCCGTGGCGGCGTGACATTATCCAGTTCATCCCCTATCTCAAACACCTGAAATTAGCTGCTATCATGACGCTACTTGCAAAAAGCGAAGACCAGGGTGGCCTCACGATTAAGGAGCACACACAGCATGTTGTCACGGCTGTCGTGCATGCAGCAGAGCAGTTGGGCATGGACGTAGACCAGGCCCGCCGGGCAGCCGTGTTACACGACCTGGGTAAAGGCCATCCGTTTTTTCAGCAGATGGTTAGGAATGAGCTATCCGAAGAAGACTGGATTCGGGAAGAGCCACACCGTCACGAAATCTCATCGCTTCTCTTCTTGCCGTTGCGTCCGAAGCATGAGTGGCCTGCGCTTATCGACTTTGTGGCCGCTCACCACAAATCTATCAAGAAAGACCGAAGCAGTCGCGGTCTAATCGACTTATGCCGCGAGTTTGGCTCGGATGCTGTCTTTGCACGCCACAACGAGGAGTGGTCCACCTGGGGGCCTGCAGCTATGCAGGTGGCGGCCTCGTTTGGGTGGGAGGTGCAGCCCATCTCCGAGGCAGAGCGCCGCACGGCCTTCGATGCAGCATTGCACCACTGCCGCCAAAATCCTGACGGCTGGTCGCGATTTCGGGGGCTCTTGATGACTGCCGACCACTTCGCATCTAATTACACCCACGCGACCCAAGATAAAGCAGAACAGCTCTATCAGGCGCCCAACCTGGAGGGCTACCGGCATGGCCATGCGCCGTACACCGCTTCCGATCTGTATCCGCTCTCACAGATCGACACGGACGACCCGCGTCCGCATACGCTTGTCGTTGCTCCTACCGGTGCAGGAAAGACCAACTTTCTGCTTGCACGCTGCCAGGGACGTGTGTTCTACACGCTCCCCTTTCAGGCCTCAATCAACGCCATGTATGAGCGTATCCACACCGATCTCCATGAGCACTTCGACGTGCCTGCCGATGTGCGGCGTCTGCACGCTACCTCACGTATCGAAATGGACAACGAGTGGACTGAGGATGCCGACTTGCAGCGTCACCCTGGAGCCAGCGTCAAGGTCATGACGCCGTATCAACTGGCCTCGATTGTGTTTGGCACAGCAGGATACGAGGCGATGGCGCTGGACCTGCGGGGCAATGACGTAATTCTCGACGAGGTGCACACCTACGACGGCGTAGCCCGCTCGATGGTGCTGCAAATTGTTCGCATGCTTGTTGAACTGGGATGCCGGGTACATATCGGAACAGCAACAATCCCAACCGCTCTGGCTGATGCTTTAGTGGAGGTGTTGGGCGGCGCTGAACAGGTTGACGAAGTGCGGCTGCCACACAAAACCCTTGACACGTTCAACCGGCATCGCATCCACAAAATACAGGGTCAAGATGCCATGTGGGATACGTTGCATCAGTTGCTTTCTGATGGGCAACGCGTTCTCATGGTGAGCAACCAGGTGCAGACAGCGCAAGACCGATACAAGCAGGTGGAAGCGATGGATGTGCCGTCGATGCTCATTCACAGCCGGTACAAACGGAAAGAACGGGCCGAACTGGAGTCGCAGATTAAGCGCTTCGAAGAAATGGGTGGCCCGTGTGTCGTGTCAGCCACGCAGGTTGTGGAAGTGAGTCTGGACATCTCGTTCGATGCGATGATTACCGACGCTGCCCCGCTGGATGCGCTCGTACAACGCTTCGGACGCGTCAACCGTCGGCGCTCTGCCGAGACGATTGGCACCTACAAGCCCATTTACATCGTGGCTCCGCCCAATGATGACAATGCTGTGCTGCCCTACGACGCAGACGTTGTACGGCAGAGCTTTAGCGTGCTTCCTGATGGAAATGTACTTCCAGAAGCTGAAGTGCAAACGCTCATCGATGCGGTGTACCCTGAAATCGAGGTCCCTGAGCTTGCGACGCACTTTATCTGGAACGGCGATTCGTACCGCATCCAGAAACTTCAACACCGTCCGAAGTCTGTGCTGCTGGATGCGCTAAACATCAATTCAGCCGTGTGCATCCTCCGGTCTGAAGTCGAGACCTACGCCAATGCACGCTGGGCTGAGCGTCAGCTTATGCACATTCCCGTGCCTGTAAGTTTCAAGCGATTCGACTGGCCTACGCTTAAATTTGGAAGTTACCCGATGTGCGCGCTAGATTCCTGGTACAACCCGGGGGGGCGCCCGGTTGGCCTGACGACGAGTGCTGAAGACAATGCCACGTCTAACTTTATCTAAATCAACTGCTTGCGAGTCAACTACCTTACTCTAACAGCTTCTTTTTATGTACACCGCCTACATCGGACGCCGCATCATTGACCTGTATAACGAGCACCGCCGCGACGGGCCGGCGCTCTCGCCGCACGACTTCTTCGACGAAGTAGTCTTTCCCGTAGCATTTGACGACGAACGCTACCTGTTCTGGCCAAATAACTCGCCCTTTGCCCAGCCTACGTATTCTGGCAAGCGTGATGATCCCGACGTTCGTCAACGGGCCCTTGCCGATACCTATGAGAAGGTTGCAGCTATTGACGAGCCCCTTGGACATCTATTTATGGGCGGAATGGCCAGCGGTGTGCTGGAAACGACGTCTGGACAAGTGAGCACGGTGGGCGCGTCGGCAAACCCCGATGAAGCATACTGCTCGTGGGTGGGTGCTATGGCGGGCATCGGGCTGAAAGGCGGGCTTTCGATGCTCGTTGATCACGACGACGTATTGCTGGCACTGCTTGACGGGTGGTTTGCCTATCGCTCGTATCTGGACCAAACGCCTGGCCTGAAGGGCAACCAGGTGGAGACCTGGAACGGACACTGGATCTGTCACCGATTTGGGTACGACTATCGCGAAAACGATCCGTTGCGTGATCTTAAGCCCCGCACAACCAAGTCAACGGGAATCAAGACGCAGAAGTGGGCCAGCGTGCTTTTTAACTTAGCGCGGGCGTTGCCTGGTGAAACGCCAACGGTGTATCTCTACTCGCTTGGTCAGATGAATACCACAGTGGGATTTCGGCAGCTTCATCTTCCAGATGTACAACGTCTTGCACAGCTTCACGAAAAGCTGTTTGGCGACGTGGAGGGCGTCAGTTCGCGGAGTCTGGCCGACATGTACGATACGCAGTACAGCATCTACGCGGCGTGTCAGCAAGGCACCATTGGCATGCGGGCACTGCAACCCGACAAACTGCGCGACTACATGCCCGGTGGCAGGAAAGACAAGATGCCCACGCCTACACGCAGCCCTAACAAGCAAAATCGCTATCGTATCTTTCAAACATGGATTGTTGCCATGCTCAACAATGAAGAACTGATCGACCTTACAGAATCCACAGCCCAGGCGCTCAAGGCGCACGCAGAATCGGGGGAGGATACATACACCACTGAAAAGCGTCGCGCTGAGGAAGTCCTAAAAGCAGGGCACCGACGCGAGTTTCTCGATGCTTTGACAGCGGTGCTAAAGGAAGACGACTCGCATGCCGAGCATTTCAACAAGCTGGCAGATACCATTGTCAAAATGCCCGCTTCCGACTTTCCTCTGTTTGCAACACTGCTTCGGCTCAAGTACACCGTGTTCAGCAAGTAGTTAAGCATGGTTTTACACTCATCGATACACGCACACGCAAATAAACAGACACCCATGGCTACCAGCAAATACCTTTTCATTCGCGGACTGCGCGAGGCAACGCACACCGTATTCTCTGTACAAGATGGCCAGAAAACCTATTACGATCCCGAGTTCGGACGCAAGGTTGCGTATTCCAGTGGCCAGCAGGTGAAGCGCTCGCTGCTCGATGCGGTATCGGAAGCACTGGATGAGCGCCGGGCGCCGATCACCTTCAACCGTAAGATCACTAAAGACAACGCGATTGAGGACAAAGAACCCTGGTCCCCATGCGATCCACAGTACGCCGACCAGCTTTTAGGGGGCTGGATGCGAGCAAAATCGAATGGCGGTACCGTAAAGCGTCGCAGCCCACTTTCGATCTCTGCGATGCGGCCTCTGCACCCACTGCTTGCCGGGTTGGCTCGCGAGTCGGCGTCGTTCGATAGGAGCGATGATCCGGAGCATCATCCCGTACGTGTCGTGAATGCAAAGGGGGAGGAGATGTCAGAGGAAGACATTCAGAACTTCCTGACATCGAATGATCGCACCCTGCCGCGTCGCAACTGGATTCCCGAAGACCAGGTCGGGCCGCGTGCACATGGGCTGTACGTGTTCGACGTGGCCATTGACCTTACGCGGCTGTTTACCGTCTCGACCAACCAGCACGAACCCGAACTCAGCAAGGAGAAAATCGAGGAGCTCAAAGAAGCAGGTTGGACGCTTTCCGAAAGCGGAGAAGACTTAATTTGTCCTGAAGAGCGGCGAACCGAGCTGACGGAAGCCCTGGCTGCTGGACTGATTAACTGGCGCGTCACCAGTAACCAGAGCCGTACGTACAGCCCACAGGCTACGCTGGCCCTCGCGATGAGCGACGATGCCAATCGCGTCACTGGATCCATTCGGGCTGACCTTGCCGAAGAGGAGGACAACAAGGCCGTGCCCGTCATTGAGACCGTGGATGGCGTTCGTACCTACGTAATGCCCGCGTGCAAAAGCCACGTTGCAGGAGTCACAGCGTCGTTTGATGCGCTCGACGCAGCGCAACGCGACATTGCTGCACACATCCAATCCTTCACGGCGGACCTTGGATAAACACCCTTACTCGCACCTTTGAGGTATGGTAACGTCCCAGGGCACTGGGACGCTGTTGTCGGTCCTCCTTCGCATACGGACGGGGAGCATGAGGTTGGGATCGCACTGCTTTGCACGGCAGATGCCGCTACGCATGGCAACGCATTGCTCCGGGCGACGCAGGGCCCTGCGTCGTTACGGCAGGTTGGAGGGCCGCCTCTGACTCGCCCTCGGCTCCGCTCGGGACAGGCGCACCTTCAAGGCGTACTACACAAAGTTCCCGACACCAAACGTCGCGCAATCCAGCGGGGGCTATTATCATGATGGGGCGTTGTCCGTGCCCTACATCGTGTGTGTCATGAACGCTCCGTCGCAGCTCCGCATTGGTGGGATGCTCATTGGCTACTACTGCATCTGCCCGCGCAAGGCGTGGCTGTCGATGCGGGGGCTGTGGATGGAGCAGGAGAGCCAGGCCGTGGCGCTGGGGCGGCTGGTGGATCAGTCGAGCTACCCGCGCAACAAGAAGGCGCTGATGCTGCATGCCGAAGCGCCCTGCGGCACGCCGCTTGTGGGCAAGATCGACTGGGCGCAGCTCGACCACGGTGTGCTCCACGAAACCAAGAAAGGCCGCTCGTGCGAGGACGCCCACATCTGGCAGCTTCGCTTCTACCTGTGGCTCTTGCGCCTGAACGACGTCACCCGGGCCGACGGCGCGCCGTTTCGGGGTGAACTCAACTACCCGAAGCTACGCCGCACCGAATCGGTCGAACTGGAGCCCGCACACGAAACCCGTCTGGCCGACATGGTGGCCGCCCTGCGTCGCCTGGCAGGTCAAGATACCCCGCCGTCCCGCATCGATACGCGGTCGTTCTGCCGTCGCTGTGCCTACGAGGAACTGTGCTACGGGTAAGCGCCTGTTTTGATTTCTTATTTTGGGCTGCGAGCGGCTCCACTGGGCTGCAACGAGCCCCCGATCTCGGCCCGTAGCCCCGGCTACGAACCTCCATCGTGGTTCTCGTTTCGCTCCAGCGGCGCTCGCTCTCGCCTTCAAACCGAAACCTAAACAGGCTCTAAGCGCCAACGCGTCGCGCTGCATCTGCCTGCTCGTATCCTATCCTGAGCTTTCGCATCCCCATGAAACGCCCGTACTACCTCTTCTCGAACGGACGCCTGGCGCGTCATCAGAACTCGCTTCGGCTGGAGCGTGCCACCGACGCCCGCACGCCGGGACGGTTGCCCGACGACACCGGCACACCCAGTGGAGAGATGACCGGGCAGAAGGTGCCGTTCCCCGTTGAAAGCGTTGAGTCGCTCTACTGCTTTGGGGAGATCGACATCAACGCCAAGCTGATCACGTTTCTGGCGCAGCACCATGTGCCCGCCTTCTTTTTCGACTATTTTGGCAACTACACCGCCAGCCTCTACCCGCGCGAGCACCTGCTGTCGGGACGGCTGAAGGTGGCACAGGTGACGCATCACACCGATCCCGACGACCGTCTTGCGCTGGCACGGGCGTTCGTGCGGGCTGGACTGCACAACATCCGGCGCGTGCTCAAATACTACGCCGCGCGCCTGAACGGGGCCTCCGACGAGGTGGCCGATGCCGAGTCTGACATTGACGATCTGCAACAGCAGGCCCGCACCGCTGCCGACATCCCAACGCTCATGGGATGCGAGGGGCAGGCGCGCAATACGTATTACAGCACCTGGCCCACGCTGCTGGGCACGGCGGGCGAGGCATTTCCGTATGGGCAGCGCTCGCGGCAGCCGCCCTCCAACGAACTCAACGCGCTCATCAGCTTCGGCAACAGCCTCTGTTACACCGCATGCCTGCGCCAGCTCTACCACACGGCACTCGACCCCACCGTGAGCTACCTGCACGAGCCCGGCGACCGCCGCTTCTCGCTCGCGCTGGATCTGGCCGAGGTGTTCAAGCCGGTGCTGGTAGACCGGGCGATCTTTCGGCTCATCAAAACGCGCCAGATTCAGCCAAAGCACTTCGAAGACCGCCTCGGCGGCACCTACCTGAGCGAGTCCGGGCGCAAGATTTTCGTGGAGCACTGGGATGACCGCCTGCGCCAGACCATCAAGCACCGCAGCCTGGGCCGCAATGTGAGCTACGGACGCCTCATCCGCCTCGATGCCTACGGGCTGGTGCGGCACCTCTGCGATCCGGTCGCCGACTCCTACGAAGGCTTCACAATGGATTGGTAAATCGACGGGAGCATCCTAATCCAAAATCCCAAATCTAAAATCCAAAATGTACATCATCGCCGTGTACGACGTGAACGTAGACCGCGTCGCCAAGATGCTGAAGCTGTTTCGGCGCTACCTAACCTGGGTGCAGAACTCGGTGTTCGAGGGCGAGCTCACGAAGGCGCAGTACGCCCAACTTAAGCAGGAGGCCGAGGCGCTCATGGACCCCGCCGAAGATTCAGTCATCGTCTGGCACGTACGGGCCGAGTCGTACTTCGAGCGCGAAACGCTGGGCGAGGAGCCGGGCGAAACGGGACGCTTTCTGTGACCCCGCCTGCAGCGCCGCTGAAGGCCGATCTGTCGTCGGCCTCCGCCCATTTTCGGCAAAACGCCTGGTGCAACCACTGTGCCACATCCTAATTTTTATGGATACAAAGCGTAAGATCAAGGAGTTAGAAGATGTCGTCGGACCCCCGGGGGGTTGCACGCTACCGGAGGGTGACGACATCGGGCGCGCCCAATCATCGCCAAATCGCGGCTCATTTGCATCTAAGCGGGCTGAATTGCATATTCCAACAGGCCTTTAATCGCACCTTTGAGGCATTGAAATTATCCCTCTGGGGCCTCCGGCGCATCAAAGCGCAACCCTTTAATCGCACCTTTGAGGCATTGAAATCATCGACCGTCAGGCGCGTTTCGAGGGCGTTGTTGACCTTTAATCGCACCTTTGAGGCATTGAAATAGCCGCCTGAAGACGACGAAGCCGACAGCTTCAACGACCTTTAATCGCACCTTTGAGGCATTGAAATCAGGTGGTCGATGCGATGATCTGCGCTTGGTCGTGTACCTTTAATCGCACCTTTGAGGCATTGAAATGATACTACGCCAAGCCTTCCAGCGAGCCGAATCCGCCGCCTTTAATCGCACCTTTGAGGCATTGAAATCCGGTACCGTGACCGTTTGGCGGACGGGCTCAGTGCCCCTTTAATCGCACCTTTGAGGCATTGAAATCCGGATCGCCCCTTCCCAGGCCGTGCCGGAGAGATCGCCTTTAATCGCACCTTTGAGGCATTGAAATCTGTCTCCAGATCTATGGTTAGCAATGATCTGGCAACCTTTAATCGCACCTTTGAGGCATAGTAACGTCCCAGGGCACTGGGACGCCGTTGGGGGGCCGCCTTCGCATGCGTGACGGGATCATGAGGGTGAGATCGCGCTCCTTCGCATGGCAGGCCGCTCCGCACAGCAACGCATTGCTCCGGGCGACGCAGAGCCCTGCGTCGTTACGGCAGGTTGGGAGGGCGCGCTCTTTGGAGGGGGCTCGGCTCCGCTCGGGACAGGCGCACCGTTAAGGCATAGTAACGTCCCAGGGTACTGGGACGCCGTCATGGGGCTCTCTTCGCATGCAGACGGGGAGCATGAGGTTGGGGTCGCGCTACTTTGCATGGTAGATGCCGCTCGGCATGGCAACGTATCGCTCTCCGCGACGCAGGCCCTGCGTCGTTACAGTAGGTTGGAGGGACGCATCTCGGTCAGCCTTGGCATCGCTCGGGACGGGTGCACCGTTGGTATACGTACCATCCCAGCGCGGTGGGGCGCTGTTGCAGCATGTCGTGTCCTAATCAACGATAGTCGGGGCGGAGCCCCTAACCGACTTGCGTCGCACGGCGGAGCCATGCGACGAGTGGTGGAAGTACCTTTTATCGCACCTGAGGTATACGTAACGTTCCAGCGCGATGGGGCGCTGTTGCGGATGCCTGCTCATACGATCTATGGGCATCGCCCGCCTCTGCATGGTTGCCCCAAACACACTACGCCGTGCGCTCGGCGACCTCTTCCGGTTCAGCGAACTCATCATACTGCTCGCGGCGGATGTCAATGCCTGCGTTCTGCAGCTTCTGCTCCAGCGCTTCGTAGCCGCGGTCCAGGTGATAGACGCGCAGCACCTCCGTCGTCCCCTCGGCAATCATACCGGCCAGCACCAGCGACACGCTGGCCCGCAGGTCGGTGCTCATCACCGTGGCCGCCTGAAAGTCCGTAGGTCCGTGAATGGTGGCGGTGGCGCCGCTTACCTGTGCATCCAGCCCCATGCGCTGCAGTTCGGGGATGTGCTTGAAGCGGTCGTCGTAGATGGTATCCGTAATGCGTGCCGTGCCGTCGGCAGTGGCCATGAGCACGCCCCACTGCGCCTGCAGGTCGGTGGGAAAGCCGGGATACGTGGCGGTGGCAATGGATACGGGGCGAATCTGCTCGGGCGGGGTGAGGGTTACGACGTCGTCGTTGTAGGCAATCTCCGCTCCGGTGTCGGCCAGATGCTTTTTGAAGGCGGCGCCCAGATGCGGGTGGTGGCCGTTCTTCACCTGAAACGGCACGCCCGGCTCGCCCGCCAGCAGGGCCGCCACCATGAACGTTCCCATCTCGATGCGGTCGGGCGTGTTACGGACCGTAATCGGCTCCAACGCCTCTACGCCCTGAATTTCAATGGTACGCGTGCCCAGCCCGTCGATCTGCGCGCCCATCTGCCGCAGGGCCTCGCCAAAGGCCACCACATCGGGCTCCTGCGCGGCATTTTCGATGCGCGAGCCGCCACGCGCCGTCACCGCACCCAGCAGCAGATTGATCGTCGCACCCACGCTGGAGGGCTCCATCCGGAACGTTCCGCCGTCCAGGCGTCCGCCCGGCGCGTCGGCCACCACGTAGCCCTGATCCAGTTCAATCGACGCCCCGAACGCCTTCATCCCCTCAAGGTGCAGGTCCACCGGACGCGGCCCCCAGGCGCAGCCGCCCGGAAGCGACACGCGGGCCTCGCCGCAGCGCCCAATGAGGGCACCCAGCATATAGAACGACGCACGCATCTTCTTGACGAGGTCGTAAGGCGCTTCGGGATGGTCAATGCGTCCGGCATCTACCGTAAGCTGGTGGGCCGACTCGTCGAACGAGACCGACGCGCCCGACACGCGCAGCACGTTCGAGAACGTGTACACGTCGCGCAACGCCGGAATATTGGTGAGGGTGGTGGTACCATCGGCCAGGAGCGAGGCGGCCATGAGCGGCAGCGCCGTGTTTTTGGATCCGCCAACCGTGAGCGATCCGGTGAGCGGCTGTCCGCCTGTTACAACGAGTTTGTCCATGAGGGTTTGGGGACTACATTTTCGCACAACAACGAGAGGGCAACGGTCGTCTTAAAACACGCGCATGGGCACTTGTTCGCCTGCAGCGCTTGCTGCCGAGCACAGCCCCGTTCTGTTTGTTGGATTCGACGTGTTTTCGCTATGCCCACCGACGCGATCTACCTGGACCACGCGGCCAGCACGCCGCTTGATGAGGCGGTCTTGGAGGCCATGATGCCGTACCTTACGGAGCATCACGGCAACCCGTCGTCGGTGCACCGGTGGGGGCGGCAGGCCCGCGTAGCGGTCGAAGAGGCCCGCGAGCGCGTAGCTCGCTGCATTGGCGCGGAGCCGAGCGAGGTCGTGTTCACCAGCGGCGCCACCGAAGCCAACAACTGGGTGCTGCGTAAGCGACTGGCGGATGCGGAGGCCGGAGCGCACCTCATCACGTCTACGGTGGAGCACGAGGCCGTGCTCGAACCGGCATCCGACCTCGAACGCGCAGGCTACCGCGTCACCCGGCTGCAGCCCGACCGCTACGGATGCGTCACTCCAGATCAGGTCGAGGCGGCCCTCACTGACGACACGGCGCTTGTCTCCCTTATGCATGTGAACAACGAGACAGGAGCACGCACCGACATTGCTTCAATCGCTGAGCTCTGCCGTGACCATGGCGTCGCGCTGCACAGCGACACCGTGCAGTCCATGGGCCTGCTCCAGAATGATATGCGCGAGTTGGGTGTGGACTACGCCACGATCTCGGCGCACAAGCTCTACGGTCCCAAGGGCGTCGGTGCGCTCTACGTGCGGGGCGGAGCGGCACTGCCTCCCCTCATCGAAGGCGGAAGCCAGGAGCGCGATCAGCGCGGAGGCACTGAAAACGTGGCGGGTATGGTCGGACTTTCTGTAGCGCTGGAGCGGGCGTACAGCCGGGCCCCCGACGAGGCACCGCGCCTGGCTGCGCTGCAAGCCGACCTCATGCAGCAGCTCGATGATACGCTTGGCGACGCCATTGTGTGTAACACGCCTCCCGAGCCGGATCACCGCGCGCCGCACATCGTGAACGTAGCCGTGCCGCCGCAAAACGATGCGCAGATCGACGGTGAGATGCTCATCTTGAATCTGGATATGAAAGGCATCTTGGCCTCGGCGGGCTCGGCCTGCACCAGCGGCACGCTCACGCCCAGCCATGTGCTCTCGGGCATCGGTCTCGACGATGCCACAGCCGCTGCCGCCGTGCGGTTCTCACTTGGACAATCCACCACGCCCGCTCACCTGAGCCGCGCGGTGGAGGTCCTCCACGACACCATCAGCCGAATGCGTCGGTAGCACGCTCAATCTGGTCGAGCTTACATCAGCTTTCTGTATCCCCCTGTATTTTAGTAGCTAACCGTCCCCTGCTTCATGCGTAGCGCTCTGCTCGTCTTTGCCAAATGGCCTGCCCCCGGACGCGTCAAGACGCGTCTGACGCCGGTGCTTACGGATGAGGAGGCCGCGCAGCTCTACCGGGCGTTTTTGCTCGACCTGTTGGAGCAGACGCAGACGTTGGAGGCCGACGTCATTCTGCACTGGGCCGAGCAGCTGCCCAACGGACGCGGCACGCCGTTTGCCAAGCGCGTGGATGCAATGGCGGTGCAGCGAGGGGCGTCGTTGGGCGCGCGCATGGCTCATGCCATCGACACCACGCTTGCCAATGGCTATGAGCGCGTGGCCGTGGTGGGGAGCGACCACCCCACGCTGCCTACCGCCTTCTTGCGTGAAGCCTTCGCCGCGCTGAAGCGTCCCAAGAGCATTGCGCTGGGACCGAGCTACGACGGCGGCTTCTACCTGATTGGCATGAACGCGCGCTACCCGCAGGTCTTTGACGGCATGCGCTACAGCCATCCGCAGGTGCTCAACCAGACACTCACGCGCATCGGGCGCACCAGCGCGAACCTGACGGTGCTGCCACGCTGGTACGATGTGGATACGCCTGCCGCACTCCGCCTGATGCTGGCCGACATGGATGAGGGGCCGCCCACGCCTCACACCGAGGCCGCGGTGCAGACGCTGAAGCTGCGCTCGCTGGTGTAGCGTCGTGCGGGTCTGCCACCCAGCATTAGCGCATTTCTTCAGGATAGTCAAGCTGGCGCAGCAGCGCCCATGGGGAGGCGGCACAATGGCGCATCTTCATCATACAATCTTTGTCTGGTATCCTTTTGCTGCCTCGGATGCCTACCGTGTTTACGTCCACTGATGCACGTATCCCCATGGAAACCACATCCTCTCCGCAGACCGTTTCCGACTATGAGCGGGAACGAGGGAAGCCTATGCCCAGCAAAGCTCACGGATATACGCAAGCCAACCTCATTCTCGCTCTGTCGGACCACCGAGACCGGTTCACGATCTTCTCAGAACTGACGCTCGACCTGGATGGACGCGAGTTGACGCCAGATCTTTCGCTCTACGCCGTCGCGGACGTCGATCTGCTGCACGATGACGTGCGCGTACAGGAGCCGCCGCTGCTGGCCGTCGAGATCCAGAGCCCGACGCAAAGCATGCAGGCGATCCTCGAAAAAATCGAGTTCCTGCTCGGCGCAGGTGTGCAGTCGTGCTGGCTCGTACAGCCACCACTCCGTACGGTGACAGTCTTTCCTGGCACGCTGGATGGCACAACGGTCTCCAGCGGAACGGTCGTTGACCCGGTGCTGGACATCGAGATCGACGTGGAGGCGGTGTTCAATCAGGGGGCGACGGGCAATCCGCACTCGTAAACGCCTACCGTCATCCACCGATCGCATCGCCACGCTTCGCAATTCCCGTCTCATCGTTCTGCGTGTCGGCAGACGAATCGACCTGATTCAGCAACTGGGTGAGCGTTTCGCGGCGCGGACGCAGGTCGCGTTCAACGGCGCGCTGGTTCATCACGTAGATCGCAGCAGCGCCTGCAATGACCACGGTACCGTAGACAACCGTGAACACCGACCATCCATTATCGCCCACTGTCATAAGCAAGAGTCCTGCAAGTAGTGGAGCGATGTACCACCAGAGCACTGACGACAGCAAGCGAATCTGCGCATCCACCTTGGCGCGCTCGCGCTGCAATCGCTGCCTAACAGGCTCGTTGACAGGCGGGGCCGCGAACCGAGTGCGGGCGTAGCGCAGGCGACCGAAAATGAGCGCGCTTCCCGCTACCACGAGCAGGGCCCCCGCCGTTACAAGCGTTGAGGGGTCGTGCCAGGCCAGCCAGCCGAAGAACACCGAGACGGCAGCCGCGACAACGGACTCGGTCCAGTCGCGCTGGCGAATCGTGCGGTCGAATGCGGCAGACTGTGCTTTCACCTGTTGGAGAAGCTCGGACTGAGAAAGCGATTGGGTAGACATATCAGGGTCAGTGGGTTCGTTATCAGAAGACCAGAGTGCTTTTGCGTCATCGAGGTTCATGTTAGGGTGTCCTCCAGCCAGGTGGCCAGTTGCTTCTTGATGCGGTGCAGTTTTACGCCTACGTAGTTTTCGCTAATGCCAAGCACGTCGGCCATGACGGCATAGCTGGCATCGTCCAAGTACATCATAACAAGTGTTTTATCCATCGTATCGAGCCGGTCGATGGCTGCATAGAGCCGATCGAGTCGCTCCTTCTGCTCCAGGCCAGCGCCTGGCGTAGGCAGTCCGTCCATCCACAGCGGATGGTCGTCGCTAAGGGTGGCCTTGCTACGCACAGCGCGCTTGCGCTCGTGGCTTAGCGCGGTGTTCAGAGCCACACGATAAAGCCAGGTGCTGCGCTGCGCCTCGCCATTGAACGACGGCAGCGCGCGCCAGAGTGCGACCAAGATGTCCTGATACAAATCACGTTGGCCCTCGGCGCTTTCGGTATACACGCGAGCAATTTTCCGAAGGCGTGCCGCGTTTTCATGAACCAGGTCCAAGAACTCGGCTTCTGGGGCGGGCATAGCGTGTGCTAAAGACTCTGAAACGATCTCATGTTAATTAGTCGGATGAGAAAATCCCATCTTACAACAGATGGGCTGCCCCTGCGTCAATTCATTGTATGTTGACAGTAAGGTTGCACATGGGGGCAGCTGGAACGCTCCACCAAAAAGCCAACAAACAAAACAAGCAGTCGGACGTTTTTCGAAGCGCTTCCAGTATTCACACACCGCCCTCATCCACCCCGGATCAATCCATGTCCGACGAGCGCTATTCGCCTGAGCATCCCGTTCGCTTCGTCACCGCCACGAGCCTGTTCGACGGCCACGACGCCGCCATCAACATCATGCGGCGCATTCTGCAGGGCACCGGCGTGGAGGTCATCCACCTGGGCCACAATCGCTCGGTGCAAGAGATTGTAGACACTGCGATCCAGGAGGATGCGCAGGGCATTGCCGTCTCCAGCTATCAGGGCGGACACATGGAGTACTTCAAGTACATGCACGACCTGCTGGAGGAGCGGGGCGCGGGCCATATCAAGATTTACGGCGGGGGCGGGGGCGTCATCGTCGAAGATGAGATCGAGGAGCTGGAAGCCTACGGCATCGCGAAGATCTTTTCGCCGGAAGACGGCATGCGCCTCGGCCTACAGGGCATGATCAATCAGATGGTGGAAGCGTGCGACGTTTCCATTTTGGAGTTGGGAGTTGGGATTTCGGATTCGCCCTCGCCGAAAGATGCTCGCGTTATTGCGCGCAGCCTCTCGAAAACCGAGATGGGCGAGCCTGCGACCCTCAAGCTGCCCGCGACAGCTCGTGCAGGTGCTGAATCCACAGACGTGCAAGAAGTCCAGATCGGCGGCGAGCAGCCCGCAAGCGGCGACGGCGCGCCGCACACCACAGAACAGCAAGCCTCCAAAATCCAAAATCTAAAATCGAAGGCTCCAGCCCTGGGCATCACCGGCACAGGCGGTGCGGGGAAATCCACCCTCACTGACGAGCTGATCCGCCGCTTCCTGAACGACTTCGACGACGTGTCGATCGCGGTGCTTTCCGTCGACCCGACCCGCCGCCGCACCGGGGGCGCACTGCTGGGCGACCGCATCCGCATGAACGCCATCTACGGCGACGGAGCGTCCGAGCGGGTCTACATGCGCTCCTTTGCCACACGCCAGGCCAACCGCTCCACGAGCCAGGCGCTGCAGGATGCGATGGACGTCTGCCGCGCCGCCGGATACGACCTCATCATCCTGGAAACTGCGGGGATCGGCCAGAGCGATACAGAGATCGTCGACCTCACGGATCTCTCGCTCTACGTGATGACCCACGACTTCGGCGCACCCACCCAGCTCGAAAAGATCGGGATGCTCGATCTGGCGGATATGGTGGCGCTCAACAAATACGAGAAGCGCGGCAGCCGAGACGCCCTGCGCGACGTGCGCAAGCAGGTGCAGCGCAACCACATGCGTTTCGACGAATCGCCCGATGAGATGCCGGTCTACCCGACCATGGCCTCGCACTTTGGGGATCCGGGCGTAACGCGCCTCTACCTGGCTCTGCTCGACCGCCTGAACGACGACTTCGACTTTGAGCGGCGCTCCACCCTCCATAGTTGGGACGACACCCCCGAACCCGAGCCCGCCGACGTTGCCATCATTCCGCCGAACCGCCAGCGCTACCTGGGCGAGATTGCGGAGACGTGCCAGGACTATCGAAGCTGGGCCGAACAGCAAGTCACCTACGCCCGCAAGTGGGGCGAGGCCAAAGGGGCCCGCGAACAGGTGGACGACTGGGCGCCCGAAGATCAGGAGCAACTGGCCGGTCGGCTGGATGCGATGGTGGAGCACTGGTGGGCTAAGCTCGATGCGCGCTGTAAGGACATCCTCGACCAGTGGGATGACCTGAAAGAAGCGTATCAGCAAGACGAGTTTACGTACACCGTGCGCGGACGCGACATCACGGTGCCGCTCTATCGTGAGAGCCTCTCGGGCACCAAAATCCCGCGCGTGGCGCTCCCCAAAACCGATGCGCCGGGCGAGCAGTTGCGTTTTGCGCTCCTCGAAAATCTGCCCGGCTACTTTCCGTTTACCGCTGGTGTGTACCCGTTCAAGCGCGAAGGCGAAGACCCCACGCGCATGTTCGCAGGCGAGGGAAGCCCCGAGCGCACGAACCGGCGATTCCATTTGGTATCGTCGGATTCGCCAGCGAATCGCCTCTCCACCGCGTTTGACAGCGTCACGCTCTACGGCTTCGACCCGGCCAAGCGGCCCGATATCTACGGGAAAGTCGGCAACGCGGGCGTCTCCATCTGCACGCTCGACGACATGAAGAAGCTCTATTCGGGCTTCGACCTGGCGGACCGCAAGACCTCGGTCTCCATGACCATCAACGGTCCCGCGCCGATGCTCATGGCCATGTTCTTGAACACGGCGATTGACCAGCAGGTCGAGAAGCACTTGCGCGAGGAAGGGCGCTGGGACGAAGTGGACGCCCTCATCGACGAAAAGCTGGACGATGAGCGTCCCGAGTACGTGCCCTACGGCCCCGACGGACGCGAAGACGATCTACCCGAAACCCACGATGGAAGCGGACTGGGACTGCTCGGCTGCACAGGCTCGGATCTGGTGGAATGGGGTGCGCTGGATGCTGAGACCTACGCCTCCATTAAAGCCGATACGCTGAACGTAGTGCGCGGCACCGTGCAGGCCGACATCCTGAAGGAAGACCAGGCGCAGAACACCTGCATCTTCTCGACCGACTTTGCCCTGCGGCTGATGGGCGACATCCAGCAGTACTTTATTGATGAGAAGGTGCGCAATTTCTACTCGGTGTCGATTTCGGGCTACCACATTGCCGAGGCCGGGGCCAACCCGATTACGCAGCTGGCCTTTACGCTGGCTAACGGCTTCACGTACGTGGAGTACTACCTGAGCCGGGGCATGGACATCGACGAGTTTGCGCACAACCTGTCGTTCTTCTTCTCGAACGGCATGGATCCAGAGTACAGCGTCATCGGGCGCGTGGCGCGGCGCATCTGGAGTGTGGCCATGCGTGAGTTGTATGATGCGAACGAGCGGAGTCAGAAGCTGAAGTATCACATCCAGACCTCCGGGCGCAGCCTGCACGCGCAGGAGATCCAGTTCAACGACATCCGCACCACCTTGCAGGCGCTGATGGCGATCTACGATAACTGCAATTCGCTGCACACCAACGCCTACGACGAAGCGATCACCACACCGACGGAAGAGAGCGTGCGGCGGGCGATTGCCATTCAGATGATCATCAACAAAGAGCTGGGCACCGCCAAGAACGAAAACCCGATTCAGGGCAGCCACTTCATCGAAGAGCTCACGGATCTGGTGGAAGAAGCGGTGTTGCACGAGTTTCAGCGGATCAACGACCGGGGCGGCGTGCTGGGCGCGATGGAGTCGATGTACCAGCGCGGCAAGATCCAGCAGGAGTCGATGCTCTACGAGGAGAAGAAGCACTCCGGCGAGCAGCCGATCATCGGCGTGAACACGTTCTTGAAGGATGAAGACGACGCGGGCGCTATCGACAACGAGGAGGTGGAGCTCATGCGGTCCTCAACGGATGAGAAAGAGCATCAGCTACGCAGCCTGCATGGCTTCCAGCACCGCAATGACGACCGCGCCGACGAGGCGCTGGCGACCTTGAAAGAAGCCGCCCGCACGGGCGGTAACACCTTCGCTGCACTCATGGAGGCCGTGAAAGTCTGCTCGCTGGGCGAAATCACGCACGCGTTCTTCGAGGTCGGCGGACGGTATCGCCGGAATATGTAGGAGGGTCAGGAGCTACGCACTTGCCAAAAAATATCGTTAGGGCTTGCATTAGGACGGGGCAGAGCCCCTAAACGGGGGCGTCACGAGGCGGAGCCTCGCGACGAGATAACATTATGTGTGCCGCAACTGTGTATCTCCCTAAAGCAATGCGATAGCAGGTCGCCTTCTCTCAAGGCCAACCCCAAACCACGTAGGGACACGGCGCGCCGTGTCCCTACACGCATGCTGGCCCGGTTGCTGTCGACCCGGTTGCGCAGCACTGCAAGGGCTACAAGACAGTACATTGCGGGCGGTGATGCAGGTCAGCCATCAGACGTGGGTTGCAGTTCTGCGGTAAGCCGGGCCGTTTGTACGTTGCATTCACCTTCAGCAACCTCGATACCAGACCGCACCCACGGCTCGAATCCGTCTTTGGTAATAGTTACCTCGTACGTGCCTGGACGTCCTAACGCTCCTTGCAGTGAGATGGTCTCTCCTTCGCCATTTGCCTCGGCCACTATCATGGTGTCTCGAACCGCCCCATCAGTGAGAGTACCTGTTACACCGTCGGCCTCAAGACCTCCACTTACAGCGTTACGCACTTCAACGACAACAGCTGGCTCTATCACAGCCGGGCAGAGTGGGTTGTCTGTCAAATCACAGCCCGTGGTGAGCACCAGAACTCCAAAAAGGATAGACCAGATGCCAGGTGTAGCAGAGGAGATGGAATCGAACATAGTAATATGTGGTAATGAATAGCAGACATTTCAACTAAAAAATACAGACCATCAAGCTGAAACACAAGACAGCAAGAATCCGAACCGGAAGTTGCAATCCACAGTGCACGACCAAGCCTGAGCGAGCCTCCACAGCATCGGTATTCCCAGTTCCCCGGCACGTCATTCCGAGCGCATGCGAGAGGGTCTTATGGGTCATCCCCCGGAAATTGCTCCGGAATCGGCGGAATCAGACCGGGGGGCACGGCGATCCCCCTTCGCTACGGGCCTTCGCTACGCTCCTCAGAATGACGAACATCCGGATGCCAGACAGATGCGCAGTCGAAGGGTCTCCTTCAATGACAGGCAGGATACACCTGCGAGGCGTTCGCTGGACCTCAACGAAGGTTCGATATGCCCTATCTTGATACTGATAGAGCTGTAAATGTCCCGTCCAGAGTGAGAGGCGTATCCAACGTATCTATTGGCGTATCGGCGGGAATGCGCGACGGCAGGATTGGAAACAATGGCGAAAGTCCAGGGGGGAGATCATCGAGTCGCATGACACTGCGCGCCTCCAGTACAATCCGTGCCTGTACCTCACGCTCGTCTACGTATTCGGTAAACATCTCGCCCTCGTCAATCAGGTACAGGTTAACCCCCTCCGACGTTGACTGTCTGTAGATGACCGAGACCCCATCGATACTGTCTGGGGATGCAACCGGTTGATTGGGAGTCTGCGCCGCCACCAGATACTCGGTGTCGGTCGCCAAATCGTTGTCCGATATATAGCCGAAGTCGAGCGTATGGGCAACGCCCTCATGAGAGGCAGACGCCCGGATTTCGGCGATGGCTTTACCATCAAAAAGATCAATCAGGTCGTTGGGGAGATCGTCTACTTCGTTGGTGGTACGCTGGTTGAGAAGCAGAGCGCTTCCACTCAAAGTGAACGAACCCTCGGGGCCTTCAATGGTCGCGTTAAATGCAGACGTCGATCGGTCTGGAGTTGTTGTGTCGCATCCTGCAAGACCAATCAGCAGGATCAGCACACAGCTTAGATGCCGAATCATGATATTGCAATCTATTTGTGTTTTAGAGTCGGATTGAATCAGTCAAAACGTAGATGAGCACTACTGCTTGACATTTAACGATATAGGTTTTTGCAATAAGAAGCAAAAATCTTCGGTAGCAGTCAAGCGTTACGTGATACCATGCATACGAGATGGGCCCGTGTAGCCGCTATCGTCATGGGGAACGCAGTGAAGCATCGCAGGTCACGCGGACGGAGCACGATTTCAAGCGTGAACAGGGGGCGTTGAGATCCTTCCCTCCGATGGTAGTCGGGGTCAGGATGCCTGCTGAGCATACTGCGTCCAATTTCACAAGCTTACAGAGCCTCGCGACGAGATAACACTATGTGCGTTGCAACTGCGCAAGTCTCCTGGAGAGAAGCAATGGAACGTCTACCTGTCACGACCAACCCCAAACCACGTAGGGAGACGGCGTGCCGTGTCCCTACACGCGTGTTGACCCGGTTGCACAGCAACTGCTATGCGCAGGAGGGATCATATCCGGGCCCTCGGCTCGTACAGAACGAATGCCCGCTGTGCCCGCGTTCGTTATGATGTACGCCGTGCAGTCGTTCGCCCGCACAGCCGCATCGGGGCGCAGGGTCCGCTGTCTTGCTCCAACGGTCGCTTCCAATGCCTCAGGTCGCCCTTTCATCGCATCTCGTTGAGACGCTCCGCAATCTGCCCGAGCGTCCCCGCCAGCAGGTGCTGGATGCGCTGGAGAAGATCCACCACGGCCAGTTCGACGGGGGATTGCGCGTCAAGAAGCTGCAGTCGCGGCCCAGCGTAGCGGTGTGGGAGGCCCGCGTCAACCAGGCTGCCCGCCTGCTTTTTACCTACGGGCGCCACGCCGACCGCCACTCGCAGAAGCCCGTGCTTACCGCGCACTGCTGGACAGTCGTGTTCGACCACGACGATGTGCCCCGCGTGCTGCAGCGCAAAGCCTTCGATGTGCCCGATGCGATGCAGTGGATCGTGGCCGACGAGATTGATGCATGCGAGTGGGCCCAGCCGCCCCCCGACAACCCTGCCGCCGACCTCGACGCCATTGAGCGCGACTTTCCGGAAACCGACCGCTGGGACGCCTACGCCGCGCTCTCGGCCGAGTACCAGGGCACGCTCAGCGCGCCGCCCGAGAACCTGCCGTGGTACCTGGAGAGTCCGGTCGCCTTTGCCGAGTGGGCCGAAGCGGAAGAGGTGCCTGCTGAGCTAATCTTGTCGGATGAGCAGGTGCATCTGCTGCAAGAGCCGCTTCCTACGTTCCTGAATGGACCGGCGGGGAGCGGAAAGACGACGCTTGCCCTGTATCGGCTGCTCGTCATCCAGGAAAACGACCCGGAGGCCGACATCGCGTTTGTGACGCACAACCCGCGGCTGGTGGCCCATGCCCGCGATCTATACGCGGCGCTGCCGCTCCGTCCCGAGGAGGCGGCCCCAGTCGATTTTAAGACCTACCGCGAGCTGGCTGCCGAAACCATGGGCATGGGCGTGTCGGATCTGCAGCACTACCAGGTGCCCACCGACCGGCTGCGCGACTTTCTGGGGCGCCATCCACTGAACAGCGCCGAGCAGCAGCTTTTTGCAACCGACATCCGCGCGGTGGTGAAGGGCATGCTGCCGCTGCAAAAAACCCCGGCGCTCGACACCGACGTGTGCAATCTGCTGCCGCGGACCATCTACTGCAATGAGATGCCGGGTACGTGGTCCGCGGTGCCGCGCCATAAGCGGAGCGCGGTGTACCGCCTGGCCGAGCAGTATCAGGATGCGCTGCGCAGCGACAACCGCCTGGACGACCAGGATATTGCCACGCAGGCGCTCCGGCGGCTGCTAAGCGGATCCAAGCCGCGCCGCTATGACGCGCTGGTGCTCGACGAGGTGCAAGACCTCACCGAAAAGCAGCTGCGTGTGGCGCTGGCTACGCTGCGCGAGGGCGCTCGCACCCAGATGCTTCTGGCGGGCGACCCGACGCAGGTGCTGGGTGGGTCTGGATTTGGCTGGCGGATGCCACGGGCCATCTTTCACGAGCGCGGATGGGATCCGCCCAAGCCGTACACGCTCACCCGCTCGTATCGCGCCAGCGCCCCCACGCTGCGTCTGCCCGAAGCGCTGGCCGAACTTCTGAAGGCCGAAGAAGCCGATGTCGTCTCCCTTAACCCCGACGAAGCGCGCGCTACCGGACCGCCGCCAGTGCGTACGGCGCCCAGCGACGCAGTCGAAACCACGCTGGCCGAGGCCCATCCCGATGTACTTATCCTGACCAACAGCGAGGAGCAGGCGTCGCGCTTGCGGGAGGCGTGGGGCCACCCGCTGGTGTGGACGGTCCCCGATGCCAAAGGCCTCGAAGCGGATCACGTGGTGCTCTACCAGCTACCCGACCGCCTCATCGATCGTCCGGGGGCGGCCCCGGCAGAGCGCGAAGCGGTGCGCCAGACGAATCGACAGACGCTGCGCATGCACTACGTGGCCGCCACCCGAGCGCGCAAGAGCGTGTCGGTAGTGGCCGAGCCGCACCCGGCCGGGTCGATCTGGACGCAGGAGGCAGTGGCGCGCACCGTGAACACCATGGAGCAGTTTCGAGCGCCGTGGGCGGGCGATCCCTCGCAAGAAGAGTGGCGCACGCGTGCCGACTACTACCGCGACCGCGAGCACTGGGCTCCGGCGGCGGAGTGCTATCGTAAGGCAGGCAACGAGGCGTGGGCCGTGCTGTGCGAGTGGCTGGATGCCGTGCTTACCGCTCGTGCCAACGGCGATTCGATTACGCCCCCCACCGATGCTCCTGCGCCCTGGCACAACGACGATGCGCTAACCGATACGCAGGCCGCGCTCTTGCTGGATTATGGCATTGGGCAGCGCGACACGCCGCTCCGCATCCGTCTGCTGCGCCAGGTGGGGCGTACCGATGAGGCCGAGGCGCTTGCTGCCGAGCATGCGGCGCAGACGGGACGGTGGCGCGAGGCGGCGGCATACTATCGCTCGCACGACCGGCTGGCCGAGGCCGCCCGGCTCTACTATCAGGGCGAGGCGTGGGAGGATGCGGCGGCCTGCTACCGGGCGTGCCAGCGGTGGGCCCGCGCCGCTCAGTGCTATCGCCGCACCAACGCCTGGCTCGATGCGGCGGAGTGCCATCGGCAAAACAAGGATTGGGAAGAGGCGGCTGCGTGCTATGCCAAGGCCGACGCCTGGACCGAAGCCGCGACCTGCCACCGCACCATTGGCGCGTGGGCGAATGCGGCACAGTGCTACCGCGAGGCGGGCGACGACCGCGCGGCGGCGCAGTGCTACCGTCGTATTGATGCGTGGAACCGGGCCGCGACTTGCTACGAGGCGGCAGGGGATTCGACCTGGGCGTTTGTCTGCACCACGCTAGCCACCCACGACACGCCCGATGCCGTGCTGAGCACGCTCCGACACCGGTACGATCCGATTCCCGCGCCCGTCGCCACGTTTTTGGTGAAGCGGGCACTCCACGAAGAGGCCGACACGGCGCTGCTTGCTGCCTGGCTCCTACGTTGCGCCGAGCGCGATCCGGAGGCGATGCTGCGTCCACCGGTTCTCCAAACGAACGGCACCGATTATGCCATCACGTACAACGGCGGCGGCTGGTACGAAGTGGCGACATGGAGTGCCGAGGCCGGGGTGCAGCACGAAAAAGTACAGGGTACCGCGCGCCTCCCCGATGCCCTGCAGCCGCACGCCGAATCGGCCCGTATGCAGCACGAAAACGAGCAGGCCGCCAAGAATAGCCTCTCGTTTTAGAGCCTGTTTTGATTTCTTATTTTGGGCTACGAGCGGCTCCGCTGGGCTGCAACGAGCCCCCGATTTCGGCCCGTAGCCCCGGCTACGAACCTCTATCGTGGTCCTCGTTTCGCTCCAGCGGCGCTCGCTCTCGCCGTCAAACCAAAACCCAAACAGGCTCTTAGGCCCGTTGGTAAAGCCCGCTACCACCGGTCGCGGTGATGCGCGGGGCGCAGGCGATGAAACGTGGGCGTAAAGGCGAGACGCACGCCCGTCACGCCATCGGGGCCCAGGCCCACAGCCACATCGATCCACGTCGTATCCCGAAACCGCGGGGCGATTCGCAGGCCCACATGCGCGCTCAGCAGTGGTGGCACGACAGCAGTACGGGGCGGCGTGCGCTCGGTCGTCGCGTCCCACGTAAACTGCTCAAACACATCGGTGTAGACGGCGCCCGCATGCCCGCCGATGTAGGGCTCTACATCCAGCAAATTGCCAATGGTGCGAGTGATACGATAGCGCGCACCCACCAGCAGACGGTCGCGGTCGGCAAAGCGCCCGCGGGCCACGCCGGGCATACGAAAGGCCTCCAGCTGCGACAGATACATCGGCGGAATGGGACGGTTGTTGACGCTGCGGGATATGCGGGCATGAGCCGTTAGGTCGAGTGTGTGCCGAGGCAAAACGGGCACGTGCCCGGCCAGGTCAACCTCATGCGTCCAGAACGACGCGCCGCCCTCAATATCGAGGTAGCGCCCCGTCTGCCCATGGATCAGCAGCCCCTGGTGCGGCCCGTGCTCCTGGTCGCGCGTGTCGTACGAGAGGCCCAACTGCGGACGCACACCGGTCAGGCTGCGGGTGGATACGGAGCCGGTGCGGGTGCGCCCGAATGCTTGCAGGTAGAGTTGCGACCGCGCATCCAGCCGCCGAAAGGCGGCGTCGTCATCGTTGCGCTGATCGTAGAGGCGGTCGTGCACCACATGGAGTTGGACGTGCAACCGGAGCCGGTCGGATCCGAAGGGCAGATATCGTCCGCGCACACCGCCGCGCAGCTGGGTGCGATGCAGCTCCAGGCGCGTGTCGTCCTCCGGAAACGGGCCCACGCCGTAGAACCAGTCGCGGGTCGTGTGAAAGGCGCGGCCCTCCAGCACCGTGAAGCCCAACTGGTCATGGCTCCACTGCGGTGCCCATGCCACGGTGCCCACCTGCTGATAGCGTCCCACCAGCGCGGTAACAAGCCCCTGACTGTTGGCGCGGCCCAGGTTGTGGACAGACAGCCCGGCGCCGAGTCCGATGCCGGTACGCGGGCCCCAAAAATTAGCCGGGTACGGGCGCGGGTTGACCCAGACCGAGGCCTCCCGCTCCCCCGCATCCGGCTCAGTAGACTGCGCATACACCGGCGGGTGAACGCCGCTGCTGCATATCCACCCGATAAGAAGTACAACAATCACGTAAGTACGCACAGGCACATCAGCACATATTCAGAGAACTTCAACCGCGTGCGGGGTAGCGTCCCTGCACAAATGCACGCGCAATCCTATATTAGCAAATTGAACGCACCGCATTGTGTTACTTTCATCAAAAGCCCCGTTCCATGCGTGTTCTTGTCATCGGAAGCGGCGGACGCGAACATGCGCTCTGTCGTGCACTGGCTGATAGCCCTTCGTGCGACGGCGTTATGGCCGCGCCCGGCAATCCGGGTACCGAACAGGTCGGCACCAACCTTACCCTCGACCCTGCCGACGCTGATGCGGTTCAGGCTGCCGTCAACGAGCACGACATTGACTACACCATCATCGGGCCCGAAGCGCCGCTCGTAAACGGGCTGGCCGACCACCTGCGCGCTGCCGGGCACCCGGTCATGGGCCCGAGCGCTGCCGCCGCCCGCCTTGAAGGCAGCAAAGCCTTCGCCAAGGCGTTCATGGCGGAGCACGACATCCCCACCGCCACGTTTCGCACGTTCGCCGCCAATGAGGCCGACGAGGCCCACGCCTACATCACCGACCGGCCCGTGCCGGTAGTCGTCAAAGCCAGCGGACTGGCGGGCGGCAAAGGCGCGCTTGTGTGCACCACTCGCGAGGAGGCGCACGACGCCCTCGACCGCATCGTCGATGACCGCGACTTTGGCGAAGCAGGCGATCAGGTCGTCATTGAAGCGTTTATGGAGGGCGACGAAGCCAGCGTGTTCGTCCTTACCGATGGCGAGAAGTACGTCGTCTGCCCGCCCTCGCAAGATCACAAAGCGATCGGCGAAGGCGGCACCGGGCCCAACACCGGCGGCATGGGCGCCTACGCCCCTACGCCGCTCGTTGATGGGAGTACCCTCACCGCCGTCTGCCGCACGATCGTCGAGCCCACACTCAAAGGCATGAGCGAGGCCGACACGCCCTATCAAGGCGTACTGTACGTCGGACTCATGCTCACCAGCGACGGCCCCAAAGTCGTCGAATACAACTGCCGCTGGGGCGATCCCGAAGCGCAGGTGGTACTGCCGCTGCTCGACAACGACCTTGCCACGCTCTTCCAATCGGTCGCCGAACAGACGCTCTCGGGCGTGCACGTCCGCGCCAGCGCACAATCCTGCGTCGGCGTCGTGCTGGCCTCGCAGGGCTACCCGCACAGCTACGACACCGGCGTGCCCATCGACGGCATCGACCAAGCCGAGCGGATGCCGGGCGTCCACGTCATTCACGCAGGCACGCGCCGCACCGACGACGGCACGCTCGTCACCGATGGCGGACGCGTCCTCTGCGTCGTAGCCACCGCCCCCGACCTCGAAACCGCCGTCGAGCGCGCCTACGACGGGGCCGATGCCATCCAGTTCGACGGCAAAACCCTGCGCCGCGACATCGCCCACAGTGGCCTCATGGCCGCCTGATTTCGAATCCTCATGCTTTGCCATCTCGTCGCGAGGCTCCGCCTCGTGACGTGGCCGTTTAAGGGCTCCGCCCTCTCAATCTCCTACCCGCATGCCTTGCTCATACACACTGTTTTTTAGAGGGATACGCAGCAGCTTCGCCGGGTTAGGGGCGGTGGTCATTTTCATGGGCGCGCTGCTCGCTGCAGCGTTGATGTGGCCCGCCGCCCACGCTTCCAGCACGCCCCCCAAGCCGGTGCCGCGCGGGGTCGACACGCTGCACATCCGCCTTGCGGCCGTCGACACGCTCTCCACTTTCGAGGCTCCCACTGCCGTACGCCGTGACGCCCGCGGACGCCTCTACGTGCTCGAACCGTCGCGTCACCGTCTGCACGTGCTGAGCGCCAACCGCGCGGAGCAGCACACCATAGGTGGAGCGGGTGCCAACGCCGGACAGCTGCGCCGCCCCGCCGGATTCGATCCGACCAACGGGCAAGCGCTCCTCCTTGCCGACACCGGCAACGGACGCATCCAGCGCCTGGACGCGTCGGGGCGAGCGCTGGAGGTGCTTCCCATTCCGTACCGCGAGGAAACGCTCACTCCCGTGTACCCGCCGAGCAGCTCCGACGACGCCCCCACAGGCAGCGGACGACCCCGCGCTGTGCAGTCTACCGCTGGCAGCGGGCTTGTCGTCCTCGAATCCGACGCGCCCGCCGTATGGTACCTCGACCGTGATCGCGCGGTTGTGCGTCGCCTCGACGCCTTCGATACCCGCTTCCGCGACTGGCGTCCACAGACGCTGGTGCGCAGTGGGCTGGGTGCACTGTGGGTGCTGGAGGCCGAGCAGCCCCGCGTGCTCATCACCGATGCGCTGGGCAGCATCATTGCGCACCGCAAACTGCAGGCCCCCGCCGAGGGCGGCTTCGTGGATGGCTTTGCTTCGGGAGCCGCCGTTGGACTGGTGCAGCCGCATGCCATTGCGCTGGTAGACGCCGAAACGCAGCAGCCGCGTCGCCATTGGCGCTGGCCCACAGCCGCGGCTCCTCTGCAATCAGCGACCGCCTCTCGCGATTCCCTCTACCTGCTGGCCGGTCCGCACCTGCTGGCTATGCCGCGCCAGTAGCAACGGCGTAATGCGTTACATCGCGCTCCAGGTGCAACGCTCCAACAGCGCAGTACCTCGGAGTGCAGAGCAATCAGTACGGTGGGGTGGCCGGGCCGTCGTATCCACACATCCCTACACGTGGAGAGTTGACCAGCGGGGTAAGCCCTCCATAATCATCGTGCGGATGGGCATCGGCATGCTCATCACACAGCGTTCCGGGCGCATCCATTTCATACATACACTCCATGCACAGCCACGAGGCTGATTGCTCACACTCCATGCACTCCGTTTCAGGCGAATTATTCCGCGCCATCAGAAAAATGGGATGTGGGCTCAGCGCATACCCTTCGCGCACATCATAGACCTTGATGTTCGTCTCCGACGACGTGCCGAAGTCATAGATGTGGGTGAGCTCGACTCCAGGTTCAAAGACCTGACCGGCCCGCTTGCTCTCCGAGATCTCCGCACTTCCCCAACCGCCTCTCGAAAACCGGCTTAGATGCCCACAGCATTCCAGCCAGATGGACCGCAGGTAGGCATCCAGATGTTGCAGTTTTGCGGATCCTCTCATCTCCAGATGAAGCCAGAAGTCCGTGCTCCGAGCAGCGTAGACCTGCAGGTGATACAGGTCTTGCTTGGTCTCCTCCTGTTTTTGAGCCGCTTCCTCGATCGCGTCTTGCCGCGCTGTGCAGGAAGGCAGATGCCTCGTTAGTCCACCCTTTGTCATTTCTCGCTCACAAAAGGTGCATTTTCCCTTCGTCTGTTTTCTTTGAGCCATAACATGTTATCTTTTTGCGTCTCTACGAACTCACTTTATAATATGGGTACATGTCGATCACGCGTGCACGCATGTACTGCCCTTTCGACTCAGCATCGAGCAATTCCTCATACGTTGCTTTGTCAACTTCTTGATAGCGATAAACCCCTCCGCTGTTGAATACTACCTCCAACTCACTGGCATCGTCATCGTATCCAACAGCGTGGATCATACTTGACTCAACGGTAGTCAATTGCATGAAAACCCTCAATCTGTTCAGAGTTAGGCACTTTTCCCATTCATCATATTACAGTCGGCTGAAGACGTTCTCTGAGCTTGTCGTGATAGCGTTGCCGGGGATGTCAGGGGGACCACCAGCAGCATTTGGCCCAAGACCCCTGGCTATGAGCACGATGTGGCCCTATGCGCCTGCCACCGGAAGCACCGTATGCACCGGCGCATCTGCAGGGAGCGCATCGCGTCCGTTCAGGTCGGTAAGCGCAATCAGGAACGAAAACCCGGCGAGTGCGGCATCCGTCTGTGCCACCAGGTGGGCGGTGGCGGCTGCTGTGCCGCCCGTGGCGATCACGTCGTCGTGGATCAGGACGCAGTCATCGGCATCCAGTGCGTCGGCGTGCACTTCAACAGTGTCGGTGCCGTATTCCAGTTCATAGGAGGTCGCAATGGTATCGTGAGGCAGCTTGCCTTCCTTGCGCACCGGCACAAATCCAGCATCAAGCTGCCGGGCGATAAGCGGCGCCAGGATGAACCCGCGTGACTCGATGCCCACCACCTGCGTAATGCCGGAATCAGCAAACGGCGCTGCCAGCACATCCGCAGCACGCGCAAGCAGGTTGGGATCAGCCAGCAGCGGGGTGATGTCTTGAAACTGAATGCCCGGCTTCGGAAAGTCGGGAATGGTGCGCAGGGCACGGCGCAGCGCATCTGCAGAATGATCTACGGAAGCCATAAGAACCGCGTTATCAAGGCGAAAGGGAGCGAGTACGGCAGGGCCTGTGCGAACCATCGGCGAACCGTGGGGCAGGAGGCAACTGCACACGCCTCCGCCAATATATAAGGCGAGCGTGCGTTCCCGGTCCCATACGAGATGCATGCCGAGCTGCGTTTTGTGCATCCCTGTTTCCTCTTTATTTTTTTGGTGTTGCCTGTATGATGCGCCGATCTATCCCTCTGTTTGTACTGGCTTTGATGCTTGGCCTCCCGTCTGTCCTACATGCGCAGTCAGAGACCGACTGGCTGACCCGCGTGCAAGATCGCTACGATACGTTAGACGGGTTGCGTGCGGAGTACGAGCAAACGGTGACCTCGCCTCTTGACGACGGCACCACCGAGCGCACCGGCATGCTCTACGCCACCCCTGAGTCGTTTCGCGTAGAAGGCGACGGCCAGACCATTGTATCGAATCCGACCACCACGTACGTGTACAACCGGATGAGGGGGCAAGTCATCGTATCGGATGCCGAGGCCAACGACAGCGACTGGGCGCGTCCCACCACCCTGTTTGCGCAGTTTAGCGACGCGTTTACCCTCGAATCCAGCGAATCGGCGAGCAACGGCACACACCGCCTCACCTTGCAGGCGGCCGATGACCAGGCCGACTACGAAACGCTTGTGCTGTGGGTGCGCGAGCGCGACACCGTCATTACGCAGCTGGAGCTGACCGACTTCAGCGGGACGCATATCCGCATCCGCCTGAATGCGATTGCGCTGAACCCCGACTTTGCAGACGATCTGTTCACGTTCGAGCCGCCTGCTGAGGCCGAAGTGGTCGACCTGCGCGAGGATGCGTAGCCTGCTCCGTCTGTCTGCTCCTTGCATCCTTCCTGTGTTGCCCATGAACGCACAACGCATCCGCACGTGGCTCTTCAATGGCGGCAGTCTGGCGTTAGCTGCTGCGCTGTTGTACCTGGCGTTTCGTGGGATTCCGATGCAGGAGCTTGCTACCGCCTTTCAAGAGGCGAACTACTGGTGGCTCATCCCGCTTGTGGTGCTGGTCATCTTGAGCAACGTGATGCGCGTGATTCGGTGGCAACTGCTATTGCAGACCTTGCCCGACCGCGCCTATCGCGAGGGGGCTACGCCGGGGCCTGTTGGATTCATGACCGCATTTGCCTCCACCATGATCGGCTACATGGCCAACTACATTGCCCCCCGTGCCGGGGAGTTTGCGCGCACCGGGCACCTCGCGCTCAAACAGCAGCTTCGTTTCAGCAGCGTGCTGGGCACGGTCGTCGTAGAGCGCATCCTGGATACGGCGGTGCTGCTGCTGGCACTGGGCAGCGGGCTCTGGTACGTGCGCGATCGACTGGGCACGCTGGCTGAGGAGGCCGCGTTTCGGGTGCCCCCGTGGACAGAAGACGTAGCCTTCTGGAGCGCAGTTGTTGTTGGCATTGCCGCGCTTGGGGCAATGCTGGGCGCATGGTTTTTTCCGCATGTGGCGCGCAGACTGCGGGCGTGGTACCGGCTGGTGGTGCGTCCGGTGCTGCGCCACTTTTGGGACGGGCTCGACACCGTGCGTACCACTGCACATCCGTGGGCAGTGATTGCCACCACCGTGGGCATGTGGGGCGGCTACCTGCTCATGGCGTACATCCCGTTCCGGATGCTGCATATTGCCGTACCCTACGGCATTGGGCTGGCAGACGCGTGGGCGCTCATGGCCATTGGGGCGCTGGGGCTGCTCGTGCCTGCTCCGGGCGGACTCGGATCGTTTCACTACATTACAATTGTGGCGCTGGCCACGCTGTACCAGATGCCCGAGGCCCCTGCGGCGTCGTACGCGGTGCTCACACATGCGTCGCAACTCATATTCTACACCGGAGCCGGGGCGCTCTGTCTGGCATTTTATGGCACCGGACTCCGCGAACTGCGCGAGGCGTCTGCTCAAGCGGCAGAGGCTGCTGAGTAGCAAGAACCAACACGTGTGGTGTGACACATAACGTCTATTATTGTGAAGAAACAACTAACAAATAATATGTAAGCGCTTCCTATTCATAGAAAGCAGATGCAGCGGTTGCGTGTTATCGATCTGTTACACAGATTTCGAGGTGTATTTGCGTATTCACGCATTGCTTTCTATGACTTAGACCCTCGCGCTATGAACTCGTATTGGTATCTGATCGGTCTGCTGGCGCTGCTCTGCAGCGTGGTAGGAACCGAAGCTCAGGCCCAGAGCGGAACGGGCACCCTCGTCGGAGAAGTGGTTTCCAGCAGCGGAGATGTGCTGCCGGGCGTCAACGTACTCATCCCTGCCGAAAACCAGGGCGCAGCCACCGATGCGGAGGGCCGATACCGAATTGAGGGACTCTCTCCAGGGTCCTACGAGGTGCAAGCGCAGTTTGTCGGGTTTCGGACAGAAACCACCACCGTCACCATCGAAGCCGGGCAAGAAACCGTTCAGGACTTCACGATGCGCGAAGACCTCGTACAGATGGACGAGGTCGTGGTAACCGGGCTGGGCCAGAGCGTAGAGCGGCGCAAGCTCTCTGCGGATGTCGGCGTGATTTCGGCGAATGACATCGAAGAAGCGCCAGTCTCCTCAATCGACCAGCTGCTACAAGGCCGCGTACCGGGCTCCTCGATTCGGGCACAGTCGGCCCAGCCGGGGCAGGGTGCGCTCATCAACTTCCGGGGCATTACCAGCGTATTTGGCAGCCAAACGCCTGTCATCTACATTGATGGTGTGCGTGTGGACAACAATTCGGGCACCAGCCTCAGCTTCGGCGGCGAATCGACCTCGGCGCTCTCCGACCTGCTCACGAACGACATTGAGCGCATCGAGATCACCAAAGGCGGTGCCGCCAGCACGCTCTACGGATCCGACGCCGCTAACGGCGTCATCCAGATCTTTACGCGGCGTGGCCAGGAAGGGGAACCGCGCGTCACGTTCCGGACGGAGCAGGGTGCGGATTTCCCGGTCACGAAGTTCTTTCGCGACACCGGATTCTCGTTTGCCAGTGCGGTCGAAGATCCTGATAGCCCCGACTTTGGGCGCGATAGCTTCATTGCCGATGAGATTCTGGACACCGGTTACACGCAGAACTACTACGTCGGCGTATCAGGTGGAAGCGAATCCGTCACATACAATGTGAGCGGGCGCGCGCAGAATGGGACGGGTGTGCAGCCGAACAACGAGAACACGCTCTACGCGCTGCGTGGCAATGTGCAGACTGAGGTAGCCAGTGACTTAAATGTCAGTTTTTCGGGTGCCTACACGCGCTCAAACTTCTCGCGAGTGAATAACGGCACGGCTATCGCCGATCCACTTACAGCCTTCGAAGTGGGCGATGCAAAGTTCTTCTCGGGCCAGGGCACGCTCGACGAAGCGCTGGAGCTGTTCCTGCTGCCCACAATTAAAGAAGGCGTAGACCGCTTTACGCTTTCGGCGTCGGGCACGTATGCGCCCTCGGACCTCTTTAGTTCGAAGCTGACGGCGGGCATCGACAGCCGCGTGAATGAGCAGCGCCGCCGCAACCCGTCGGCTGCTGACCCGCTAACTGGAAATGAGGATGGTTTGCTTACACGCTTCGACCGTAACTACAAATCGGTCACGCTCGAATATGTAGGCACAGTAAGCTACCCCCGTGAGGGGCGCATTATCTCTGACTTTACGTTCGGTGTGCAGGGTTTCCGGGAAGATATCAGTACTATTCTCGGAGAGGGCGAGACGCTCATTCCTGGTTCAGAAAACTTCGGCGAAGCGGGAAGTGTCATCGCACAAGAAACGCAAAGTGAGATCTTCAACGGCGGGGTGTTCGTCCGCGAGCAGATCGGCATTGATGACCGTGTATTCATCAACGCGGGCCTGCGACTCGACGGCAATAGCTCCTTCGGGGCCAATATTGGCCTGCAAGCGTATCCGAGTTTGGGCGTAGCCTACACGATCTCTGATGAGCCCTTCTGGGGAGACATGTTTGGGTCAGTCATCACCGAACTGAAGTTGCGCACTGCTTATGGCGAAACGGGTAAGTTTCCCGAGCCGTTTGCACGCGACTTCTCGTTTCAATCCACAGCCTTCCGAGGTAACGCTGCGCCGCGATTTTTCAACCCGGGCAACGAAGATCTAAGCCCGGAGCGTACGGCTACGCTCGAAGGGGGATTCGAAGGCGCGTTCTTCGATGATCGCTTTGCCTTGAACCTGACGGTGTATGCCTCACGAACCAGCGCTGCTCTTTTCGACGTTCCCGAGCCGCCTACCAGTGGGCTGGGCACACAGCTTCGGAATATCGGCGAGATCCAAAACCGCGGCATCGAGATTGATACCGATGCCACAATCCTCGCCCGCGATAACGTGCGGTGGGCACTCGGCGCTTCGTACGGCTACGTGAAGAACGAAATCACTGACATGGGCGGCGTGCCCGACTTCAACCTGAGTACCACCGTAAGTGCGCAGCAGCGCATCAGCGAGGGGGAGCCTGTCGGCGCCTGGCGCGCCGCTACGCCCTTCGATAGCAACGGCGACGGTCTGCCCGATGCATCGGAGCGGCGCTTCACCGGTTCTACGCCGTACCCGAACCACACTGGCGCATTCACATCGCGCCTCACCATCAACGAAAACATCAGCATCTTTGCGCTGGCCGACTGGGCTACCGGGGCCGAAGTCTTTGATTGGGGGAGCCACTGGGCCCAGTTCAACGGCCTCGTACGGGCCGAGCGCACCACACAGTACGACGAAGACGGCAACGAACTTGGGCTCTTTAGCACCGAAGAAGACGGCGTCTCGCTGCTGCAAAACGGCGATTACCTGAAGATCCGCGAGGTCTCAGTTAGCTACCGCCTGCCCGACGCGTTCCTCGAACCGCTTAGGCTGTCTTCAGCCTCCGTGTCGCTGGCTGGGCGTAATCTGTTCACGTTTTCACGCCAGGATTTGGTGGATCCGGAGCTGGCTGGCATTACGAGCGGTGGTGGCCTGCAACTGGGTGGAGCCCAGAGCATCACGCTCTCGCCTCCCCGCCAGGTGCGACTAAGCCTCGAAGTGACGCTCTAATCGCGTGCGGTTTCGTCTGATGTGCGCCGGGTCTACGGCGGCCCGGCGCATTGGTGCTCTCTTGCTTATGCAATCCCCTCGTACTGCTTATGTTGACCTCGAACCACTCACTCGCATCCCTGGCTCTGATTATGCTCCTTGTAGGGTTTGGCCTGACCGCTGCCGGATGCGATTTCCTTGACCCGACCGAAGTCGAAAACCCACAGGCCACCGAAGACGACCTCGAAGGCACGCCCGAACTGGTGCGCGTCTTCCTGCCCGGGCTTGAAGCCCAGTTCGCCCGTGCCTTGGGTAGCACCGTCGTGACCATCGAAATTGCCTCCGACAACTACTCCATCAATGGCACCGGGCTGGGCGGCACCGCGATGGACTTCCCCGAGCGCATTACGCCCACTACTTTTGTCATCAACAACCGCAACGCTGACACCGGCAGCTACTGGAACCTGCAAGAGCTGCGGGCACTGGCCGACTATGTGCTCGAAGAGGTACGTCCAACAGATGAAGACGCCACTGACGCCGACATTGCTGCGGTTCATTATTACCGAGGTATGGCTTTGCTAATGCAGGCAGAAAATTATTCTGCCGTACCGCTTGTTGAGGAGGCTACTCCAAGTCCTTCGGGTACGCTTTATGAAGAAGCCGAAGCCGATTTCCAAGAGGCCCTTGCTCTAAGTAGCAGCGGCGTGTTCGCGCTTCGCGTCGAAGCTGCCCTCGCACGCCTTTATCGGGGACAAGGCAACGCTTCTGAGGCTGCTGCACGCGCTCGGGTGGTGCTCAACAGCGATCCGGCGTTCCTCTTTGCCCAGAGCTTCGACGATCAGAATCTGGTGAATGCGCCGCACACGTACCTGGTTACACGTGCGCTAAAAGAGATGCAGCCGCTCCCGCGCCTCGACTTCTTGGATCCGAAGTATACCACAAGAGGCGATGGCATTGTGGTAGCCAAAGCGGAAGAGATGCATCTGATCTTGGCCGAAGCCGCACTCGTTCAGGGAAGCCCCGAAACGGCCCGCAACCACCTGCGCGACGTGCTCACACTCATCGAAGAAAACGAAAACCGCGAGCTGACCATCTTTGAGGATGAGGATCCTCGCTTTGATAATAATCTGAATCCACGCCCTCGGACGTCCGACATCAAGATTGCGTTTGAGCCTGGTGCACCATTTGTAGAGGGCCTCGTGCTTGATCGCCCTGGCACCGTCGAAACGCCGTCCGTGTCGGCAACCTCGATCACTGAAGACGATATCGACGCAGCCAGTGGCGATGAACTGGTGCGCCTGCTCTATCAGATGCGCCAGGAGGTGCTTTTTCTGGAGGGCCGTCGCCTGCACGACCTGGGTCTGCGCCTGCCTATGATGCTGCCCGAGCTGGAGCAGAACTCGAATATTTCGCGGGGTGACCTGGGTACGGAAACCATCATCCCATCCTACATCCCGCCCGCCAACGAGATGGATCTCTACACGCCTGTCGAGATCTACGAGGAGCAGGAAGATGAAGACGGAAATACGATCTTTGTCACCATCGAGGACGAGATCACGATGCTGCACGACATGAACCGCATTCTGGCCGAGGAGCGCGGCCTCGTCATGCAGAACCCGCGCCTGCCGTGATGAACCCCGGTGCGGCCTCATCGCTCAACCTTCAGCGCCCGTTTCTATCACCGAAGCGGGCGCTTTTTTGTGACGCAGTCATCCCGAGCGTAGCCGAGGGATCTCTTTTTTTCTTGGATAGATACGCAGGAGCGGCGTCCTCCCCTACGCATCCCCCTACCCCCGCTGTGCGTAGCCAAAAGCACATGCTGCGTCGTTCCGTGATAGTTGCTGCACGTGCCTATGCTACGTCGCACCCCCGACACGCTGCACCCCGTCATCTACTTCCCAGAGGAGACCCCGTCGCCTGTCGTGGACCTCACCGAAACGTACGACCGTGAGCAACTGCGGGCCATGACGTGGGCCATTGGACGCTACAACGAGGTGCGCACGCAGGCCATGTACAGCACTCCGCAATACGATGCCGCGCGCCGCGTGCACATGGGCATCGACATCTGGGCGCCCGCGGGCACACCGGTACATGCCTGTGCCAAGGGTGTGATTGCCGACTGCGCGTATCACGACGAGCCCGGCAACTACGGCGGCACGGTCATCACCCGCCACGACACCCTGGCCGATGCACCGCTCTGGATCTTGCACGGTCACCTTGCGCGCCAGAGTGCAATGCAGCACACGCCCGGTGATGCGATTGACGCAGGCGCAATCATCGGCGCGCTTGGCGATGCGCATGAAAACGGCGGGTGGGTGCCGCACCTGCATATCCAACTGGCATGGCACGCCCCCAAGCAGGCCGACTACCCCGGTGTGGTGCGCCTTGATGAGCGCGCCGCGGCGGTACAGCGCTACCCCGATCCACGCTGGGTGCTGGGCCCGGTGTACTGACGGAAAAAACTCCGCATCCTCCCGAAATTACCCGGCTTCGGGAAAACCTTCCTGAAATCTGCACGTTTACGAAACCAACTTTCTTCACGTAACCTCACGCCTGCTTTCGGCAACGCAATGCACCCATGATTCAATTGGATGACGACGGAACCACAGTAACCCTTGATCTGCACGGGCTTACCGTTGACGAGGCCCTGGCCGTCACGCGGCGCACCCTCGATCTGGCCGAAGCGCGCGGTCGGGTTACGCTGAAAGTGATTCATGGGCATTCGACCTCGGGCACACCGGGGCAGCGGACCATCAAAACCGCGCTGTATAATGCGCTCGAACAAGGGTTTTTGCAGCGTTACCAGTCGAATCATCACCGGCAACAGGGGGCGCTCATTCTGTCGCTGGGCGTGGCGCAGACGAATACCGCCGAGCGGATTCGTTCTACTGAGGTCTGGCCGCCCTGAGGCGGACCGCTTTTTGCAGTAGTGTACCATGCCTTACGGCTGTCCGCTGATCGATTCTCTTACACAAAACGTCTGTTTGCACAGAATAGCATTGCAGTCGTGCGTTCCCGTTTGTTACGTTGTAAGTGGCGCACGGTCTTTCCATGTAGTTTAGCCAGTCGTCCTATGTTTGCTCGATTTCGCACGTCACACCGGTCTGATTCGTCCATCTCACATCGCCAGCGCTGGGGGAGCGTGCTTGTCGTGCTGTTTTTGGTTGGGCTGGTGGGCATGGGGCAGTGGACGGCCCTGGGGCATCAGGTGTTGAGTCGCGTACCGCTGTTGCGCAGCGTAACCGCCGCGCCCGACACGACCACGCAGGTCATGAATCCAGCCGCCTTCACCGTGGGGAACCATCCCAATCACCCCGATGCGCGCTACCCGTCGTACCTGCTACCCAGCGTGTTCGCGGGCGAGCAGGAGAGCACCCTGAGTGAGTTCCATCGCATTCTGGATCTGTACACGAAGCGTCAGGGCGTTGACGATAACTTTACCATCCGCGTGTTCGACAGCGAGACGTATGAGGTGCTTGGCGTGTACAGCGTAGATCACCTGCGCGAGCAGTGGCAGGCGGGTGCGGAGATGGACTGGGCACAGGTCGATAGCGAACGCCGCCGCCTCACACGCCGCATGGTCGACTACCATGAGGACCAGGGCCACCCGCGTGAGGACATTGCCGTGCGGTGGGGACGCGCCAATCAGTTGCAGGAAGCGTACGAGCGCGACCGTCCGTTTGCTGAATACGAGATCCGCCTTGCGCAGTATCTCGACATGAGCCTGCTGCCGACTATGCTGGGCGTGGTGGAAACCTTCAACCAGGACGACCTGGTGTCCACCGCAGGCGCACGCAGCCGCTACCAGATGATGCCGTATGTCTTAGAGCGCTTTGGGGTGAACACGTATGCCCTGCGTACCGAGAACGGCCCCACGGTGCAGGTGCGCGAGGAGCAGCACCCGCTCATGGCCATGGAACCGGCCTTCACGCTCATGCGAGGCTACATCAACGCGGTCGGGCACGAGCTGCCGGGTCTTTCGGCGTACCACACGGGGCCGCGCAACATCTTTCATGTCTACCGTACGTTTCTGATGAACGAAAGCCGCAGCCTTACGCGCTCCACCAGTGTGGTGGATGCGTTTGTCTGGGGCCTCACCGATGGGTTCGACGCCGTGAGCGAGGAATCGACCTTCAAAACGCGATCGCGTGGCTACATTCCCGCCGTCATGGGCGCCATGCGTGCGTATAACCCCAACATCATCGACCCGTCACAGACCCAGCGAGCTGCACGTGTCGAACTGGCGGCTGGCACACGCACCACGCTCGCCGACCTGCTGGGGGCGCTGGCCGACGAACGTCTAAACTGGGGCCCTAACACGTACTCGATGTCGATGTACGAGCGGTTTCGGCACCTGAATCCGCACATCGATCTGCCCGCTGCCGACGGTGATGGCATCCCGCAGGGCGGCAACATCGTGCTTACCTCCGCTTCCGGGGGCGATCCGGTGCGCTTCTTCGTCCCGTTGGGCGGGCCCGAACTGCTTGAAACCAGCCGTCGCGTTCAGTTGGATGCAGAAGCTACGTTCATCTTCGATGAGAACACCTACACGCGCCCCCGCAACGGCACCCGCACCGCAGCCGATGAGGCCTACGCTCAACTCGTTGATCGTATCGGACAGTTTGGGTTTACCGATCAAAACCGCGAGCAACTGATTACCCTTCGTGACCGGTTTCGGACGCTGGCAGAAGAGAATCCGTCGCACTACCGAACGATGCAGCTGCGTATCATCGAGACGCACTGGCGCGTGTGGGGCGCGTCGTACTGGCACGAGATGGAGCGGACAGCCACCGCCGCTACGGAGCTCACGCGAATTACGCCACAGGCGCTGCATCCATTCGATATTGAAGATCGACCGCCCACGACGCTTCCAGCAGGCCCAGCCCCTGAGAACTGAGCTGTGCCAGGACACGAGCCGAGGTTGTCGCATATTGCATAAAACGTGCGCCGTATACGGTTGTAGAGACCACACACCGTTTCTCTACTAACCTGCATGCACGCCTTATGCCTACCACGCCGTATGCGCGGCCTTACGAAACCGGCTGGTCATCGCCCCAGCGTCCGGCAGCCCAGGCATTTTGGAACTGGCACGACGCGCTGGCTGCAGCGCCCGAGTTTCCCGACGCGCAGATTCAGGCAGCGTACGAGCAGGCACAAGCTGGGGAGCCGCTTCGAATGGTCCCGCACGAGGTGAGCACCGCCGCGTACGACGCCTGCGCCCGTCACAACCTGAACCGCGACTACCTGGCGGCACAGGTACGCGCCCTTCCCCAGCACCAGCCGCCGGTCCGATTCGACACCGGCGCTGATCTGGAGCGCTTCGTAGACCGCTGGGTCGTATCGCATGGACGCCTGCTGGCGGGGCTGGTGCCAGGCATGAAGCGGCTCAAGCGCGCAACCGATCATCTGAGCCGCGGCTTCTTCTACACAGCGACCGTAGTCCATCTCCCCGCGCACCTGGAGGCGAACCGCCTCTACCTGCCGCACGACGACCTGCGCCACGAAGACCTGTCGCTGCATGCGCTCCGCCAGGGCACGGCTACCGAGCCGGCGCGCAAGGTGCTGTGGAAGCAGATGATCCGCGCCCGCGATGCCTTAGCCCGAGGCCACACCGCCCTCACCCGACTGACGTGGCGGGCCAAGTGGCGCCTCAAGTTCTGGTGGATTGGTGCGCTGGAGCTACTCAACGAGGTGGAGCGCCGCGACTTCGACGTGTGGAGTGCGCCCATCACCCTCAACCGCTGGCGCACCGCCCAGGTGTATCTGCAAACATACATCGGACGCGCAACGGCCCGGATGTCGTGACGTGTTCTGGGGAGTCTTCCGAGGTGGCCCGGACACACATTGTCCGGCGCTCTGAAGGGGCTGTTTACAGATCGGCACCCACGGGATATACCAGGTGTAGAGAGAATCCCGATCAAACTGGTATGTGAATTTAGCGGATGCCAGAATCCTGCAAGGTCAGCCGTGTAAAAGTACTTCCTATCGTACCTCCTACGAGCGTATCGCTGTGCCATGCCGTATCGTACGACGTTTGCCGCTGGAACGCTTCTCCACGACGAGGTGCGTTGCGTACTCCGCGCGGCAGGATCAGATGGGTCGCTTGACGACGTGTCGCCCGAGGTGCTGGATATCAACTCGGCAGCCGGGCGCGAACGGCGCTTTCTGGAAGTGAAACGTCGGCTCCAGAACGTAGAGCAGCGCATCTGGGCCGACCTGCTTACGCTGTCTCCGGCCGAGCAGCGTGTTGTGCTCTACTACGTGTGCATGAAGACCTACGCATTGGTGCGCGACATCCACATGAATGCAGTGCTTCCGGCGTGGCGGTCCATCGCGCAATCGCTTGGCGCCGTTGACATCCAGCGCGTGTTGGATACGCAAGCCGACAACCATCCGGAAATCGACGACTGGAGCCCCGAGACGCACGACAAAATTCAGCAAGTTGTGCGGCGCATGTTGAGCGACGTGGGGCTGCTTCAGGGGGGGCAGCTTCAGCGCATCCGACTTCCGTACGCGTTCTGGGCACGGTTCGCCCGTGTGGGAGATGTCTGGTTTCTGGAGGCGATGTTGTTAAATAAAGAGGAGCGTGCTGCTGCGATCAACGCTGCGCGGATGTCGGGGAACGCTTCCGTCGGCTAAGCGCCTGAACAGCACGATCGCTACAACCCCATACGAAATCGCACCACCCGGTCTGTTTTCTGTCTCGCTCGATATCTTACATGCTTGACGAGCTCTTCCGCTTCTTGAAAGACGAGGACTTCCAAAACCCTGCGTCGGGACACATGAACTTCCCGGCATATCTGTACGCCTACCCGGCAGAAAACGAGTACGCCTTTCGAGAGGCGCTCCCCCGGCTCAAGGAGCAACTGGCGCGCCCGCCCGTGCATCAGGTGCCCTACATCCTCAATGTGTTCGATCATTTTGTTGAGGCTCTCCGCACAACAACCTACGGCGACACGCCCTACCTGGACACGATTCTGGAGCATGAGCAAGACACGCCCAAGCGAACCCGTCGCCTGATTAACCAAGTGCTCGGCAGCGAAAGCGGGTTCTATGCGTCGATTCACGAAGCGATGCGTGCGCACCAGAAGAAGGCCACCGGCAAGGAAAAACGAACGTATGCATTCGTGCATGGGTGGGGAAGTATCCATCCGTACTTGACCGCGCACCAGTTTATGGGATGTATGGAGCCACTCGTAAATGACTACAAGCTGATTCTTTTCTATCCGGGCACCTACCACAACGACCGCCTTCAATTTCTGGGGCGTGTAGACGGGCGCGGGCCATACCGGGCGCAATCCCTCAACGCACAGATCGAATCGGATGTATCACGGGCGACAATGACCACGTAGCTTCATACGCCCCCGGCTGTATAACGCGCTGCTTCCCGCATCCCTCTTTTCTTCTGCACCAGCATACCACTGTCTATGCCTACTCCGCTTCATACGCTGTACGAGCGCGATATTGAGCGCAATGTCGAATCGGTCGCGGTTGTGGATAACCGGGATGAAAAGCTCATCGAGCAAGAGATCGATGAGTACTTCTTCACCGATCCGCTGCTGAGTCATGTGACGACATTTCTGGAGACGCTCACCGGCGCGCCCACGCAAACAACGGGGTTCTGGATCAACGGCTTCTACGGTTCGGGAAAGTCGCACTTCCTGAAGTTTCTGTACTACCTCATGGCCCCGGCCCACCAACAGGCCGCGTTTGATCACTTCATCGGGAGCATCCGCGATTACGAGGGCGATCCCTTCGATCAGCCCATTCGGGATGCAGAGGCCGTGCAGTTGCGGAAAGCGACCGAGGCGCTCGACATTGCGCCGATCATGTTCAACATCAGCGCATTTGCGCAGCAAGACGAGACCAACACGCACACGGTTACGCAGACGTTCTACAACCGCTTCAACCAGTTTCGGGGCTACCATAAGTCCGATCTCCGCATTGCCCGCTTCGAGCAGCAGCTCGATGAACGCGGCAAGCTGGAGGCGTTCAAGCAAGCTTATGCCGATCAGAAAGGGGAAGACTGGGAGGCAAGTGCGCTCATGGCGGTCGACTTTCACCTTTCGGATGTCATTGAGGCGGTGAAAACCGTCTCTGATCTCGACCCGGCCTCCACCCGCAAGGCGCTGGAGCGAGAGGTCACGCCCTCTACCGATGCGTTTATCGACGAACTCAATCGGTTCTTGAGCGACAAGCCCGACAATTACCGGCTCGTGTTTCTCGTCGATGAAGTCAGCCAGTTCATGGCGGGCAATGAGAACATGCTTGTGGATCTGCAGACGATTGTGGAATCCATCGGGAGCCGGTGTGGCAACAAAGTATGGGTGGCGGGTACCGCACAGCAGGAACTCAAGGAACTGCTCGATACAGCCGATGTCGATGACATCAAGGACGCGTTCGGAAAGATCATTGCGCGCTTTACGCCGCTTCCGCTGGAGGCGCAGCAGGCCGACCGCATCGCCAAAAAGCGCATCCTCGAAAAGAATGACGATAGCGAACGCACCCTAAAAAACTTCTACGCCGAAAACGAGCGGGTGCTGCGCAACCAGTTTGCACGCGACAACGACGTGTATCGGGGCATCAACACCAAAGAGGAGTTTGTCGAAAGCTATCCGTTTGTCCCGTATCAGTTTACGCTCATTGAGAACATCATCTACTCGTTCGTGCAAGAGGATTTCCTCATGCCGGGGGTGAGCGGGACCGAGCGGTCGCTCATTGGCATCACGCACGAAACAGCCAAAAACTGTAAGGACGAAGCGCTCGGGTACATCGTCCCGCTTGATGCCTTCTATAACAAGCAGATTCGCGACAGCCTGAAGCACTATGCGCGCAAGCTCATCACCGACGCGCTCGACCTTCCAGACGTGCAGGCGCATCCGTTCTGGCAGCGCGTGGTGAAGGCGCTGTTTCTGCTCTCGCACCTGGTCGAGTCGAAGCAGATCAACTTCCCGGCCACGGTCGAAAACATCTCGTTTGTGCTGATGGATGAGGTCGATCAGGACAAGGCGAGGCTGCAGCGCTCGGTGCAAGAGGCACTCGACTATCTGGTGAATCAGAACGTGGTGAGCAAGTCGGATGGGCAGTACCGCTTCCTGCAGGAAGAGGAGATGCAGATCAAGAAGCGCATCGACAACACGAAGGTGCGCCCTGGCAGTCAGCTCGACTTCCTGGAGAAGAACGTCGTAACGCCAGGACTGCAGTGGGAGCGCACTGCTCAGCTCGATGGGGCCAAGATCAAACTCAAGCGCAAAGTCGATGGCAAAGAAATCGGCTCCAGCGGCACGATTCCGGTTCAGGTGCTCATCACCAATAACCGCGATCCGAACCAGCTCGCCTTCGACCGGGGGCGCAATAACCTGGTGCTCTGCGTAAGTGAGGCGTTTGGGCCGGAGCAGCAGGCCACGCTGCGCGAGGTCATTAAGGTGGATCTCTTCAAGCAGGCCAACTACGACAGCGCCTCGGGCAAGCGCCGCAAGGCCATCGATACCTTCGCCAAGCAGAGCAAGGCGAAGCTCAAGGCGCTGCAGAACTGGTTTGAGGAGGCGCTGCTCTCGTGCACCTACATCTCCGCGCAGCAGGTGCAGCAGGCATCCGACCATACCGGCAGCACCGCCGAGGCACGCTACAACGACATCTTGGACGCGCACCTGCGTCGCATCTACAAGAAACGCGACATGGCTTACGGCTATGCCGACAGCCGCCGGGCACTGAAAAAGAAAGTGGCCGAGCCGGGCGATCTCAACGACTCGCTGACGACGCCCGAGCAGGAGGTGCACAGCCACCTGATGCGGCAGGCTATCCCGAACGTGCGCGACGTGATCAATCACTTTTCGGGCGTACCCTACGGATGGCAAGACACCGAAACGTTGCATCTGCTTCTAAACCTGCGCAAGAAGAACAAGTGGCGCTTTAAGTGGAACAGCGAAGAGATCAACACAGACACGTTTGCCGAGCAGGCCGTGAACCGAAGCGAGCAGGCGTCTATCACGCTGCACGAGCAAGAGTCGATCGACCCGGCGCTGCTCCACAACGTGCACGAGGCCATCAACCGCACGATCTTCAACAAGGCGCTGATTCCACAAGAAACCGATCCGCGAGCGCTCAACCAGGCCATCGAGTCGCAACTTACGGAGCAGCGGCAGACGTACGACCAGCTCGCAACCGAGTATCGCGATGCGCCCTTCGCGCACCACTTTGCGGCCATTCGCGACGCGTTCGACGACGTGCTCGATGTGCGCGGCACGGAAGCGCGCTTCCAGCAGATCATCCAGCAGGCCGATGCGCTTGGCGAGCAGCTCGACACCGCCGTGCAGCTGGAGCAGTTCGTGAAGACCAATGGCGAACCCTACATGGAAATGCGCGCCTTCGTATCCCGCAAAAAAGGGGAGTTCGAGGCGCTGCAGGAGAGCGACCGCGCCTACGCCGAGAAGCTCGTTCACCACGTAGAGCAGAACGACCGCCCCGACACCGACTTCCGCACGATGAAGCAGTTCTACGAATCGGTGCAAGAGGCGCTTAGCAAGCAGATCGACACGCTGCGCAACGAGGTGCAGTCGACCTACGCCGAGGCGCTCGATGCCCTTGAATCCTACCGCGACGAGCATGATGTGGACAACATCCTGCCCGAGCGCGAGCAGGTGCTGCAAGCAATCGAGCAGTACGATAGCGTGCAGCAACTCGAACTGGAGAAACGCTCCGTAAGCGACTTCCAGACCCGCTACCGCACACAGATCCGGCAGGCTGCCGAAGAGCGGCGCGCCCGGCAGCAACGCGCCAAACAGCAGCAGGACGCCCAGCAACGCGCCGACAGTGCAGACAGCGACGCGACAGATGATGCACCTGCAGGCGATGAACCCGCGCCCGACCTCGAACCTGCGCCCAACGAAGGGCCTGCTCCGCGCCAGACCGTCACGTTCTCGGTGGCCGACGCCGTGGGGACGCCCGATCTCGAAAACGAGGACGATGTCGACGCTTTCGTGCAATCGCTTCGTGACAAGCTCATGCAAGAGGTGAGCGACGACACCGTCATCATGATCGTGCGGTAGTCAGGCGCATCCCGCACGTGCCGCCATCTTCAACCCCTTCTCACGCATCCACCCCCCATCGCTCTATGGACACCTCTGCTCTCAAACCGTTCGCCCAGCGCATGCGCACCACGCTTATGGACGGCGTGGCCAACCGCCTTCGGTACTGGGGCTTTGCCGACGGGGCCGAGCCTACGCACACCGTAGAGCCCATTGAGGGCGGCTACCTCTTCCGCAACACCCCCGGCAACGACCCCACCGTGCCCAAAAAGTGGCGGGCGCTCAAAAAAGCGGTGCGCAACCACGGGGTAGACGCGGTGCAAGAGGCCGCTGCCGCCACCTGGTTCAACCGGCTGATGGCCCTGCGCATCCTGGAGATGAACAGCTACGAAAGCACGGTGCTCGGCTACGCCCCCGACACCCAAGAGCCGCGCCTGCTCTACAACGCGCGCCAGGGCATCGTGCCCTACGGCACCGACCGCCAGAAAAAGCAGGTAGAAGCCGCTCTGCAAGAACCCGACGACAACGCTGCCTTCCGCACCCTGCTGCTGGCCTACTACGCCGAGCACACCCTGCTCAACGATGTGTTTGGCCGCGTGAGCGACTACACCGAACTGCTGCTGCCCGCCAACCTGCTCGACCAGGACGGCCCCATCGACCAGCTTGTAACCACCGAGGCCATTGCCGACGACGACTACGCGCAGGTCGAGCTCATCGGATGGCTCTACCAGTTCTACATCTCGGAGAAAAAAGACGCCGTCTACGACAAAAGCGGCAAGTTCGAACCCGAAGACATCCCCGCCGCCACGCAGATCTTTACCCCCAACTGGATTGTGCGCTACCTGGTGGAAAACACCATCGGGAAACAATGGCTGCAGGCCGAGCCCGATAGCCCCCTTCGCGATGATATGGCATATCTGGTTCAGGGGGATACGCAGGCCGCGCCCAGCAGCAATGGCGCCAGCAGCCCCCAGAGCGAGATGTTCACAACCAAAGCATCGGACGCACCCCCAAAATCCAAAATCCAAAATCTACAATCGCTCCAGCTATTCGACCCGGCGGCAGGCAGCGGACACATCCTGGTGGAGGGGTTTGACCTGCTCATGGCCATGTACCGCGAGCGCGGCTATACCGATCGCCAGGCGGTGGCGCACATCTTGACCGAGAATCTGAAGGGCCTCGATATTGACCGCCGCGCCGCGCAACTGGCCCGCTTTGCGCTGCTCATGAAAGCCGCCGAGTACGACCCGCGCGTGCTACAGCGCGACGTGCGCCCGCAGGTTTACCCCATGCCCGAACCGCGCTCGTTCTCGGATCCGGACCTGCGCACTTACTTCGACGATGCGGTGTTTGAGGCCCACGGCGAGAGCATTAAGAATGCGCTCACCCTGCTGGCCGAGCACGGACAAAACGTAGGCTCCGCGCTCCAATTCGATCTCCCCGACGAGGCCCGCACCGCCATTGCCCAGGAAGTTGCTCACTGGGATACCAAGACCGATGGCGAAGCCATCACCAAGCTGACGGATCAGGAACTGGTGCATGAGCTAAACGCCTACCTGAAGCCCATCCTGCTGATGACCGGCACCTACCCGGCGGTGGCCACGAACCCGCCGTATGCCAGCAGCCGCAATATCAATAAGCCGCTCAAGAACTATCTGAAGGAGCACTACCCGCGTGCAAAGAAAGATCTGTTTGCGACATTCATGCAGGTGCTGCCAGACCGTACGGTGCCGGGGGGGCGCTTTGCGTTCATTACGCCGCCCTCGTGGATGTTCTTAAGCTCGTACGAGGACCTGCGCACGCACTACATTGACGATTACTTCTTTGACAGCCTGCTGCATCTCAGCCGGGGCATCTTCGGGGCAGACTTTGGTTCGGTGGCGACGGCGGTGCAGAAAGCCGGACAGCAGGGCCGCACGGGCACGTACTTCCGACTCATTGAGCGCACCTTCCAAGAGTTCCACGCGCGTCATCTCCACGACCTGTTCCGCCGCGTGATGGACAACCCGGACTTTCGCTACGACTTTTCGACGTACAATAAGGACGGCTCGATTCCTGAAACCTCCGATCCTGACGGCCAGCAACTCTATTACCCCGACGTCGATCAGCGGGACTTTGAGAAGATTCCGGGGGCGCCGATTGCATATTGGGTGCCTGCCCAAATAGTATCGGTTTTTGAAGAATCTGAGCGTGTTGGAAGTGTCTATGATGTTGTGCATGGTATGACGACAGGAAAGAATAGGCAATTTCTGCGCGCTTGGCATGAGCCATCACGTAGTAACATAGTTCTTAACAGCTCCTCACTGAAAGAATTTGAAAGTAGTGGATCAAAATGGGCACCCTACGACAAGGGAGGTGAGTTTAGAAAATGGTATGGCAACTGGAGATTTGTCGCAGCTTATGATTCTGATTCTCGTAAGTCAATGAAAAGCCTTTCAGGCCACAGGCACGATGGTGCCGATTACTTCTTTTATCGGAGCCTTACTTGGTCAGATATATCATCAGGAAACTTTGGAGTTAGGTTTTCACCTGAAGGATCACTGTTTGACGCGACAGGCCATTCAATATTCGAGAACAAGAAGAGCTTGTGGGTTCTACTTGCATTTTTGAACTCCCCAGTTGTTGAATATATTCTTCACGCAATGAATCCGACAATGCACTACCAAGTCGGAAATATTAGAAGTTTGCCAGTCAAGGAAGCAGGCTCTGAAGACAGAGAGCATATCGAAACACTTGCAACAGATTGTATCTCGAAATCTAAACATGACTGGGACTCCCGCGAAACCTCCTGGGACTTCACCCAGCACCCGCTCATCCAGCAGAACGCGCCTACGCTCCGCGCCGCCTACACCGCCTGGCAGGAGCAGGCTACCGACGACTTCCTGCAGCTTCACGCCAACGAAGAAGAACTGAACGAGATATTTATCGACCTCTACGGGCTGCAGGACGAACTGAGTCCCCGCGTCGCCCTCGATGACATCACCATCCTGGACGACGAACTCGATTGGGACGCCGTAGACGCGCTGGATGCCGAGCGCGACCGCCTGACCGACAATGAACTGCGCGCCCGCTTCCTCGAAGACGACCCCGATGAGGCGCTCTTCAAGATGGAAGTGCCCATCCGGCAGCTCCTCAGCTACAGCATCGGCGTCATGCTGGGCCGCTACCGCCTGGGGCACGACGGATTGCACATCGCCCACCCCAACCCGTCTGGCGACGAAGTCGCCCCGTACGAGGTGCCCACACCGCTCTGCGGGTCCGAACCCGAGGGCACGACCCGGTTCGAGATCGACGACGACGGCATCGTCCCGCTTATGGGCCCCGACAGCCCCTTCAGCGACGACGCCACCTACCGCATGCGCGAGATTTTGCGTCTCCTCTGGGGCGAAGACGAAGAAACCCACAGCATGAACGTCATCAACCGGGCGCTCTCCATCGGGCGCAGCCGCGGGCTGAAGCGCGACTACGAGAAAACGATGGACGAGTGGCTGGTGAACGACTTCTACGACGACTACCACAAGAAGCAGTACAGCGTCCCGTACTACGGCAAAAAGCCCATCTACTGGCTGTTTCAGAGTCCGAAAGGGCACTTTCAGGTGCTGGCCTACATGCACCGCATGACCAAATTCACCGCTCAGGAAGTGCGGCGGCAGTACCTGCACACGTATCAGGACCACCTGGGCAGCGCCATCGACGCGCTGGAGGCGATCCCCGAAAGCGAGCGCACCGCCGCCGACGTGAAGCAGCTCGACCGCCTCCACGAAAAAGCCGCCGACGCCACCGCCTACGACGAGATCCTGAAAGACGTGGCCAACCAGCAGATCGAGATCGACCTTGACGACGGCGTGCAGCATAACTACCCCAAGTTCGGCAAGGCCCTGGCCGACCTGTAGCGCCCGCGTAACGCAAAAGAAAAGACCTGACAGGTTTTGGAAACCTGTCAGGTCTACACCAGCATTGACAGCGACAAAACAGCGCACGCCCTTGCATCCCTAATAACACCGTTCGCATTCCATGCCCAAGACCCTCGAAACGCGCGCCGAAGAGCACTTTGAACGCCGCAGTGCCCTGCGGGTGCTCTTCCTGTTTGATCCGGACGAAGACCATCGCGAGGCGATCCGCACGTGGGATCATCCCGAAATTGAGTGCATCGAGGCCACGCAGCCGGGACTCAGCACCATCTACCACATCGAAAAGCAAGGGGCCGATGCCAATGTGCTGTTGTATACCCCCCGTCGGCGTCCGACAACCGCCGACCTGAGCAGCTACCCGCTGGCCGACCTGCTCATCGCCAATGCCGAGCTTACCGTCGACGAAGCCGCCGAGCTGGCTGACGAACGCGACCTGCGTCCTGAGCAGCGTCGCCTCGTGCAGCAGTACTACGACAGCGACCTGCGCTACAAGAACCGACGCCGGTTCCTGGGCAGCACGCTCAGCCGCGAGCGCCTCACCGAAGACCGACTGAAGCGCGGGCTGGCCGCATACTACCTCGACCTGTTCGGTGCAGCCGCGCCTTCGTCCACCAATCACGTGATTGCCGGCGTGTTTATCCGCGCCCGTGATGAAGAGGGCTTCGCCGACTACCAGGAAGCCTGCGCCGCCCGCGACCTCGACGACTGGCTGGGCCAGCAGATGGCGCAGCGGTTTGCGCTCGACCGGGTTGCGTTCTCGCACGAGATGGTGAAGACCGCGGCGAAGCGCCTCAAGTACAATCTGCTCACGCAGCCACTCGACACCGTCTCTGCCGACGATCCGTACCGCACCACCTTGCGCGTTGAGCAGACAAGTGTGCTCACCCGCATGCGCGACCTGGTCAACGAATGGGACGCTCACAACCGGCTGTCGCCCTCGTACCAGCAGGTGCTCGATACACTGGCTCCGGAAGTCGACGAAGCCCGGCTCATGCAAGCCTACGGTTCCGAAGCCTCGTTCGGCTACCTGACACCCGCACTGCGCCGTGAGCGTCTGCGCCAGGCCGTCGCACTGTTGCCCGAGCAGCCCGAAACGAGCCAGCAAACCGTGCAGTCGCTCCGTAGCAGCGACGACCAGGCCGCTGCCGAAGCCGCACACGTGGTGTGGCATATGGCTGCGTTCTACCGCCATGTTAACGCCCACGCCACCCTCGACGTCGGTGCCCTCGACGCCTTCGTCGACACCTACACCACCGACCTGTACCGCTGCGACACGCACTACCGCGAGGCCGTGCGCATCATGCAGACAATTCGGCGCGAGCAGTCCACCTACCGCAGCGTCATCGACGATGCTTACGAATCCTTCCTGCATGCCTATGCCGACCAGTTCGTGCAGGCGATGAACATTCCCTGGCAGCAGAAGCTGGAGGCCGAGGCGGCGTCCCAGCCCATCCGCGACGCCTTACGCATCCCGCCGCTCGACCAGTTCTATACGCGATATGTGGCGTCTGTTGAGAAAAAGACCGCCGTCATCATCTCCGACGGACTACGCTACGAAGTGGCCGCGGCCCTCGACAATGCATTGCAGAGCACGCGCCGCAAGCACACCACGCTGGACGCAACGCTCGCTCCCATCCCGTCGATTACCTCGCTGGGCAAAGCCTGCCTGCTGCCCCACCACACCCTTGCGCTGGATGCCGACGCCGCTGGCATCCAGGTGGATGGGACGACCGCCAACAGCACCCGCCAACGCAGTAAACTGCTTAAAGCCGGTCGGTCGGATGCGGAGGTCTTTCGCTTCGACGATCTGAATGGCCTGACGACCGATGAGGGACGCGCTCGCATGAAAGAGCACTCGCTCGTGTACATCTACCACGATCGCATCGACCGATACGGCGACAAAGCCGACACAGAGACCGACACCCCGACAGCCGCCTATGAGACCGTCAGCGAGCTACAGGGCTTCATTCAGAAGCTCAACAACTGGAACGTGCGCCGGGTGCTCATCACCGCCGACCACGGCTTTCTGTACGACGACAGCGTCCCCGACGCCATGCAAGAGCCGTTTCCACCCACAACACGCGCCGACGGCACCGAGGGCTACGTGGTGCGCCGCAATCGCTGCGTAGTAGCCGATGCCGTTGCGGCTGAGCATGGGTATCAGTTCGAAGTCCCCGCAGTGAGTCCGCTAACCGACGACTGGCAGGCCGTGGTGCCGCGTGCGGTCAACCGATACAATCTGTCCGGCGCGGGCAAACGATATGCGCATGGCGGCGCCAGTCTGCAAGAGCTGGTGGTGCCGGTGCTCGAAGTGGAAACCACGCGCACCGACATCGCCGAAAAAGTCGATGTGCGGCTCCTCACCAGCAAGAACACGATTCTGTCGGGCGTGCTGAAAGCCGAATTCTTGCAGATGCAATCGATATCTAACACGGTGCGCCCACGCACCATCCAGGTGGGACTGTACGACGACCAGGACGCCCTCATCTCCAACAGCGAAAAACTGGAGATGGACGTCGTCGCCCCAGATGATCCTGGCCAGCGCACGCACACCTGCCTGCTGGAGCTGATGCCCCAGGCTGATGACCTGAATGCCTGCCACCTTCGCGCACACGATATTGAAGACACGCTCAACCCGATCATCGACCAGCCGTTTACCATCCAGCGCCACTTTGGAAGCGACTTTTAGAACCTGTTTGGGTTTTGGTTTGACGGCGAGAGCGAGGGACGCTGAGGCGAAAATTGGACCCCAATCGAGGTTCGTAGCCGGGGCTACGGGCCGAGATTAGGGGCAATTTGCAGCCCAGCGAAGCCGCTCGGAGCGCCCTGACCGTAGGGAAGAAGTACTCCTGGGGTGCCCAAAATAAGAAATCAAAACAGGTTCTTAACGGGCCTGTTTGCATCAGATCCGTCCAGTTGTGTTCATGCTCCTACCGTAACGTCTCTGTGTCTTATGTCCAATGCGATGCACGAATCAGACGAGTCCCTGGTCGATCAGCCATCGCCCGAATCTGACCTGGAGGCGCTGCAAACAAAGATTGTGCGTGCGTTAGAGGGGAAAGTCGTGCGCAAAGACCTCACGCAGTTGGTGAAGGGCAACGCAGTCGTCCCCACGTATGTGCTTGAATACTTGCTGGGCCAGTACTGCCCCACCGACGACGAAGACCTGATTCGGAATGGGGTCGAGAAAGTGCGGCAGATCGTTCGTAACCACTACGTGCACCGCGACGAGGCCGAGCTGGTCAAGTCCACGATCCGCCAGCAGAAAGAGCACAAGATCATCGACCGGGTGTCGGTGCAGCTGAACGAGAATCGCGACATCTATGTGGCTGCGTTCTCCAATCTGGGGATTCGCGGTGTGGAAGTCTCTGAAGAGGTGATCGAGCAGCACCCGAAGCTGCTCACCAGCGGCGTGTGGTGCATCGTAGACATGGCGTATCTGCACACCGAAGAAGCCCGCCGCTCCCCGTGGATCATCGAGCGGCTCAAACCGATCCAGATGGGCAGCTTCGACGTGCAGGACTACCGGGCCTCGCGCAGCCAGTTCACCACCGACGAGTGGCTCGACCTGCTGATCCAGAGCATCGGGCTGAACCCGGCCACCCTGAGCCGTCGAAACAAGCTCTACCAGCTCGTGCGGCTCATTCCTTTTTGCGAACGCAACTACAACCTGATCGAGCTCGGGCCGAAAGGCACCGGCAAGTCGCACATCTACTCCGAGTTCTCGCCGCACGGCATCCTCATTTCAGGCGGCGACGTGACGAAGGCGAAGCTCTTCGTCAACAACAACACTGGCGATATCGGCCTGGTTGGGTACTGGGATGTGGTCGGATTCGACGAGTTCGCGGGCCAAGACAAGCGCGTAAGCCGGGGACTGGTCGACATCATGAAAAACTACATGGCCAACCGCAGCTTCTCGCGCGGGCGCGACACAATGTCGGCGGAAGCCTCAATGGCGTTTATCGGCAACACCGACCGCTCGGTGCCCTACATGATCAAGCACTCGAACCTGTTTGAGCCGCTGCCCAAGGGTTACTACGACCCGGCCTTCATCGACCGCCTGCACTTCTACGTTCCGGGGTGGGAGGTCGACAAGCTGCGCAACGAGATGTTTACCGACGGCTATGGCCTGATCGTGGACTACCTGGCCGAGGCGTTGCACACGCTACGCGGGGAGGACTTCAGCCTGATGGCCCGCGAGCATTTCGAATTGGACGCCTCACTCACCAAGCGCGACCGCGACGGCACGATGAAGACCCTCTCGGGGCTGCTGAAGCTGTTGTATCCAAACAAGCAGTGCCCGAAAGACGAAATGAAGCGTCTGCTGGAGTTTGCAATGGAAGGGCGCAAGCGCGTAAAAGAGCACCTGCTCCGTATTGACGAGACGTTCGAGGTGGTCGACTTCCAGTTCAGCGATCGTGAGAGCGGGACCGTCACCGCTGTAGATACGCTGGAGTTTCGGCAGCACCAGAAACTTGTCGCTGCCTACGAATCCGACGCGGATAGAGCCACGGGCACAAGTGCTCTGGTGCCCGATCTCCCTACGAAGCCAGATGGTGAAAGCGAAGAGGCTGCTCCGGTGCTGGAAAGCGGGACGCAGGTAGAGGTGATGGAGAACCAGAAGGGCATCTCCTACGAGACGCTCTTTGCCCCGTACCTGCGCGAGGCCACCAAGATCGAGATCATCGACCCGTACGTGCGGGCCTATCACCAGGTCAAGAACGTAATGGAGTTTTGCGACATGCTTCTCCGCACTCGCCCGGAAGGGGACGAGGTGGATGTCCACCTCATCACCGGCGCTGACACCGACAACCAGGACGAGCAGGAGCAGTTCTTAGACGAGCTGTCCGACAGTCTCGCGGGAACAGGCGTTCGGTTCACCTACGAGATCTCGTGGGAGAGCATGCACGCCCGCTCGATCAAGACCGACACAGGGTGGAAGATCAGCTTAGACCGCGGGCTGGACATCTTTCAACCGCCAACCAATCGCTTCGACCGGGGCCGCGTCAACCAGAAAGCTCGCCGCTGTAAGCCATTCGAGGTAACGTATCTGCGTGATGAGGATGTGTCACTACAAAAAGGATAACGGCAGAGATGACAGCACAGTCCAACGATGAGTATCTTCCAGACCGCATCAACAGACCCAGATTGCACCAATGAGCCGCCATGTGCAGAAACAGGGGCGACAGATGTCGCGTTAAACATCTTGTAATGCATTAGCCCTAACGAGCCTCCACGCTATGTCCGCTTCTTCTGCCGAGACCTCGCCTCAGGCCGACCAGCACGCGTTCGAAGAGGCGCTGCATGCATTCCAGGTGACGACGCCCCCCGAAGCGGCTACGCCCGATATGGAGCACGTGCGAGAGGGCTTGGGACTGGCTGAACTTGACGCTGTAGCCGAAGCGCTGGATCTGGCGCTTACCGACCTGGAAGACGTACTCGGCGTATCCAGCCGTACAGTACAGCGCCGCCGCGCCGAGGGGAAAACGCTTTCGCCAACGGCATCAGATCGCCTCTGGCGGCTGTTGCATATCTGGCAGCGTAGCCGCAGGGCCTTTGCCTCTGACAACGCGGCGCGCACCTGGCTTAAAACGCCGCATGGGCTACTCGGTGGAGAGACGCCTCTGCAGCGTCTGGATACCGAGCCCGGACTGCGCGAGGTGGAAGATCTGCTGACCACCATCGATGAAACGGGCGCGGCGTAATACCGGTGCATCCCTTGTCTTTGGATTGTTGATCGAACGCATGACGGTCTACCGCCTCACCAAAGCCGCCTACGCCGATACAGCGTTCCGAGGCTCGCGTGGACGAGGACGCTGGCACGAGCAGGGCATTCCTATGGTGTATGCTGCCGACCAGCCCGCCACAGCGCTCCTTGAGACTCTCGTGCATACGGGCCGCGCTGATCTTGTCGCCACCGATTACGTGCTTTTCCGGATCAAATTGGACGAAGATGCCCATGTGCTCACCGTTCCCGATGAATCGCTTCCGAGCAACTGGCAGGCGTGGCCCTGGCCCGCATCCACGCAGCAGATTGGTACGTTCTGGCACGAGCAGCACCGGTCGGTGGCGCTTTCTGTTCCATCAGCGGTCGTGCCTATGCAACGCAACATGCTGCTGAACATCCAGCACCCTCAGTTCACGGCGCTTACCATTGACGGTCCAACACCATCTCCTGTAGACACGCGTCTGGCGACAGACTCCCCCTCGTTGTGATGCCAGGTCCTGTGCGTTTGATGATAAAGAGGATCGTATTGCCAATCTCGCACGCGTTCTCTTTCCTGCTTGATTTCCAAAAAAGTTGGTCCCAAACCCACGGACTTCCGTACATGTTTAGCGATTTGTAGCCCGGGACTGGTATTCCGACAGCGGTCGGAAAGACGTCCCGGGCGGTTGTTGAACCACGCTAAACAGATACCACGACAAAGGGAACCCCACGACGGAAGGCGCTACCATCTGAGCGGTTTCCTTTTGGGGCAGATGCCAATCGGTGGCCTGCTTGTCCTCCCCAATCCATCCCGGATAATCGACTTCGAGATTCAGCAGAGACACTCCCGCCCAGGTGTATCTGCAAACATACATCGGACGCGCAACGGCTCGGATGTCGTAAGCATACAACCTGCGTAACAGTCATCCGTGATACAACACAGACACCCGGCTGCGCCACGATGCCGCGCATCCCTTCGTACACATTTTCCACAATCCGACCTCCGTATGTCTGCAACTGACGCTCCGACCCGCGAATCCGTTGATCTGAATCGTATCCGCACCGATGGGATGACCTATGCCGACTACAAAGCGCATTGGGAGGCTGAGCGCACGGCTGACCTGCCCGACAATGCGGACGCGTCGGACCGCCGCATGATGCACTATCTGAACTACAATCATGAGCGTCAGGCATCGGTGCACGATGCGTATATGGTTTCCGACGAGCTGAAAGATGCCCTTGATGCTGCCGACACGCCGCAGACGTGGATGGTGCTCACCGAGCCCTGGTGTGGCGATTCGGCCTTCATTCTGCCGATTATTGCCGAGGCAGCGCAGACGCACTCCGACATTGACCTGCGCATTCTGCTGCGCGACGACAACCTGGACCTCATGGACCGCTTCCTAACCGGCGGCTCCCGGAGCATCCCCAAACTGGCCGCGCTGGACGAAAACGGCACCGTGCTGTTCACCTGGGGCCCGCGTCCCAATGTGGCGCAAGATCGTTACGACGCGTTAAATGCCGATGGAAAGGACAAGATGGCAATTGTGAAAGCCCTTCTCGATTGGTATGATGAGGGCGGTTGGCAGCATGTAGAGCGCGAACTCATCGACACGCTGCACGCCGCCACGCCCTCTGCCTCGTAACTTCCGCACTCCACATGGCCTACCCGACCTGGACGCCCGCACACGACATTGCTCTGCTCTATATGGCTGCCGCCTACGGCACCGACCACAATCTCTCACCCGAAGAGGGGGTGTCGGTGCAGGCGGCCCTGGCCCCGTGGGCGGCGGGGTACAACCTGGAGGTGCGCCCCACGCTCATCGAAGGCGTAACGCGCCTCACCGAGGCCGACTCGCCCGACGAAGCCGTCGACCAGGCCATTGAGCGCCTCTCAAACGAGCTCAGCGCCGACCATCACACCGACATCCTCGAAGGGCTTGTCGATATCGCCGAGGCCGACGGCGTGCTGCTTCAGCGCGAACAGGGTCTCATTGCCCACGTAGCCGCTGCCTGGGGCCACAAAGCCCTTGGCGAGTCGCTGCTCGACAACACCACCGCCGAGGTCGAAGGTACCTCCGACGACTGGAGCCTCATCCACGAACTTGCCTTTCTGTTCATCGCGATTGCGCACGCAGGCAACAACGAACTCAACACCGACGAAATCGCCATGCTGCGCAAGCGCCTGCAGCCGTGGCATCCCGATCTTGGCGAAGAAGGCATTGACGATGTCATCCGCACTGCGCTACGCGTTTACGCCGATGCTGACGAAGACCTCATCCAGCACGTGGTCGAAACGCTCAAGCAGGCGCTCCCCGATGTACAGCTCCTGGCCGTGCTCGACGACATCTACTGCATGGCCCGCGCCGACGGCCCCGTCACCGATGCCGAAGAGTCGCTTATCGATACGCTCGGCTCTGCGTGGGATGTGCAGGTGCGCCTGTCGCCCCGCTGCAAGTAAGAACCTGTTTTGATTTCTTAATTTGGGCTGCGAGCGGCTTCAATGGGCTACAAATTGCCCCCGATCTCGGCCCGTAGCCCCGGCTACGAACCTCTATCGTGGTTCAATTTTCGCCGCATTGCTGCTCGCTCTCGCCATCAAACCAAAACCCAAACAGGTTCTAAGTCCGGGAGCAGCAGCGCCTGCAAGTACATATGGAGCTGGGGGGAAGCAGAGCAAAGCGCCCAATGCAACAGTTCCATCACACCCTTCACAGGGCGGATCGCCGCACTGAAGCCGTGCGTTGGTCGTTGATGGTCGTGACCCTCTCAAAAAATCCTCGCAGGCCCCTATGTCTTGGATCCACACCCTGGCCACCCACGCTGCCACACGCTGGGTTGCTGGCGGACTCCTGGCCGCGGGCGGATGGGCGCTCTATCAAACCGCCACCGCCCAGACAACGGCGCCACCGCCTCCAGATGTCGACCCCGCGCCAGTCGAGCATCGCGAATCCCCATCTGTCGAAGCAGCGCCTGCTCATCCCACTGAAAACGGCACTGCGAATGCCTTCCGCACTGAGGCACCGTCCCCCGATCCCACACGCATTGAGGCGCTGGTAACCGATCGCGTACGCGCCGAGCGCAATCACCTGTGGCGCGTGGCGGCGTGGGGTAGCGCGAACATGGTAGGCGGGCTGGCGCTACGCCTTGCCTCCGACCCTACCGATACCCGCGCCTTCGGATTCCAATCGGCAACCTGGGGCGCGGTCAACGTGGGCATTGCGGCGGCAGGACTACTCAGTTTACGCGACCGGCCCACCACGTGGCGCAGCGCCGTAAATGCCGAGCGCCGGTACCACGACATCCTGCTGGCTAATCTGGGACTCAATGTGGGCTACGCCAGTGTGGGCACCGCCATGGTCGTAGCGAGCACGTACAACGTAGACCAGGCCGCCGCGTGGCGGGGGCACGGCAGCGCGCTCATCCTGCAAGGCGCCGGACTGTTTGTGTTAGACGCCATTGCGTGGCTCGGATCCCGAGGGCGCATCGTCGACTTCCTCGGCATGCCCGGGAACCTCGCGGCCCGACCCTTGCCAGTGGGCGGAGCGCTCACCTGGCGTTTCTGAGTCATCCGGATCGAAGCCATCGGGGCGTTCGGGGCCGAAATCGGACATAGAGCCGCCCGAAAAGCCTCCGCCTCCAAAACCAACACCGTACTGCACGTTCATGGAGCCCGTCTCCAGTTTGTGCTTAAAACGCTTCACCACAAAGCGACGAATGAGGCGACGCGTGGGCGGTAGCAGTCCCAGAAAGCCCACGACATCTGTAAGCACGCCCGGCGTAACGAGCAGGGCGCCCGCTACCAGAATAATCACGCCCTCTACGATCTCATTGCCCGGCAACCCGCCCTGGCTCAGGCGCGCGTTCAGCTTTTTCCACGTTGAGGCGCCCTCGCGGCGGGCCAGGTAGCCGCCCACCACACCCGTTACCAGAATAAGTCCCACCGTGGGCCAGAAGTCGATGAGCTTCTCCACCTGAATGAAGAGCACAAACTCAATAGCGGGCAGCAGCAGAAACAGCAGAACAATACGGAAAAGCATACGGCACACAGCAGCAAGAAAACGGACATCACGACGCAGCCGAACGGGGCTGCGGGGCGTTGCATCCCCCTAAACACATGCATTGGCACGAAGGATTCAACGCGGGCTCGCTTTCCTACCACATAGATACATAAACAGGCGGATGACGAAACGGATTGCCATCATTGGGGCGGGCGCTGCCGGACTCACTGCGGCCTGGCGCCTGCGCAACGCGCCATACGAGGTACAGGTGTTCGAAAAGAGCCGCGGATACACCGGGCGCGCAGCCACCCGCAGTCACGGCACCGTGCGCTACGACTTCGGGGCCAACTACATCACGCGTCCGCCTGAGCGCATCCGCCAGTTACTTACCGATACGCTGCCCCACGACGCCCTCGCCACCATCGACCCGCCGGTGTGGACCTTCGACAAGGCGGGGAATCGCGAGCCGGGCGATCCAGAGTCCAACGCAGCACCGCGCTGGACCTACGCGCACGGCATCAACACGCTGGGCAAGCTGCTGGTTGAAGACGGAAATCTGTCAGTGCAGCGCACCACGCGCATCCACCACCTTACGCGTACCGGCGGCGCTTGGCAGCTTCATACCGAGCAGGGGGAGACGCACGGCCCGTTTCATGTGGTGCTATCCACGCCGCCATCTCCGCAAACGGTTGCTATTTTGCAACGTAGTTCGGCGGATGCAGAGAGCGAGACACACATTCGGCAGTGCATCGCAGCCTTGGAGGTGGCCACGTACGCGCCGCAGTTCGCCTACGTGTTTGGACTCGCCGCGCCGCTCCCGCGTCCTGAGCCGTTCCACGCGCTCTTGAATACCGACCGTGCGCATCCCATTGCCTGGATGAGCATCGAAGACGACAAGCCGGGCCGCGTGCCCAGCGGGCAGTCGGTGGTGAGCGCGCAGATGAGTCCCGACTGGACCGCCGAGCGCGTAGACGACGACCCTGCCGCCTACACCGATACCGTGCACGCGCTGGCATCGGACGTGCTGGGTGTGCCGCTTCAGCCGCTGGCCTGGACCGATGCGCACCGCTGGCGCTATGCCGCTCCCACTGCTGCGGCTCCGGATGCACCACTCAACGCGGCTTATGAAGCCGGCCTCTACTTTGCAGGCGATTATCGCGTGGGCAAAGGCCGCGTGGCGCTGGCGATGGACAGCGGCTGGACGCAAGCCGAACGCATCATGGCAGATTGGACGTAACGCACGCTCCCGCGTTGCCCATGTTATGCCGACCAGGGCACTGTATGCGCTAAAAGCGACACGAGGCGTACGCTAAAGCCTATGCGTAGACCCAGCGCCGGTGGGTATTATGGAGCGGACTTGATCAGCCATAGGGCTGCAGGTTGACTCTTATCCATGGGCTTAGCTCGCGTACCTGCATGGCACACCCCCCAGTCACATTCTTCTATCCATATCCCGACGAACTGGCACAGTGCGCCGACTGGTCGCTCACCGATCCGCGTCCGTGGAGCGTGGAAGGGCAGGAGCGTCGCCGTGCCTGGATTTTGCAGACGTACCTGCACATGCGGGCACACGGCTACCACGTCAACATTGCGCCCGTGCTGCCCACCGAAGGCATCGTCGTATTCATCCCAGAGGTAGAGAGCCTCCACGCGTTGCGTAGGCAGTACACCCGAAGCCACCGTGCGCTTACGTTTGTAACGGTGCGCGCCGACGTGATCGAGTTCCGATCGCCCTGGGCCGATGCTGAAATTGTCCAAAACGGGCGCTTTGCTGATGGGCACCGAAGCTTCTTCGTGCCCCACTGGCCGCAGCCGGGCATCATTCCGCGCGATCCCAGCCGGGGGGCTCGCATTGAGCATATCACATTCAAAGGCGGATTTGGGAGCCTCGACAAAGCGTTTCGGTCGGAGCCGTGGCAGCAGTTTCTGGACGAGCGCGGACTCACCTTCGAGATTGCGTCGAAGCACACCCAGAGCGCAGTGCCGCGCTGGCACGACTACGAACACGCCGACCTGATGCTGGCTGTGCGTCCGCTGCATGGTGACGGCGGGCAGCGCTGCGAAAAACCGGCGTCAAAGCTTGTGAATGCGTGGATGGCAGGCGTGCCTGCACTGGTGGGGCCCGAGTATGCGTTTCGGGAGCTGCGCGAGGATCCGCTCGATTACGTGGAAGTGGGTTCGCTGCGCGACGCGATGGATGCCATCGATGCACTGCGCGACGATCCCGATCGGTACCATGCGATGCGTGCACACGGCCTACAGCGCGCTCAGGCGTTCACGCCAACCTGCATTGCCGAGCGCTGGGCTGAGGTGCTTTTTGAGCATGTACCCGCGCTGGAACGGCTCCCCACGCGTCGGTGGGCGCAGCGCCTTCCTCTGCCCCTGCGTCAGGGCTGGAATATGGCAACAAGCCCGCCGTCTCTGTTCGAGTTGCGAAAAATAGGCGGGCAGGTCTATCGATCGCTACGGTCATAGCTCCAACTCTATAATCTCAGGACCCAGTCAAACATACAAGGGGCTAAGAATGGATTGTGCCATGGGTTCAGAAGGCGCAGAGCTCCCCATCGTCCTGTCAAGGCGCGCCCCTGGCGTCGCTGACCCGGAGCCGAGCGAAGCGACGCACGAAGTAATCCATTCGCCGTTTGAGAGTTGCATTCATATCCGATGCACATTCATCCATTGGAGGATGGATCCCAGATCGTCTACCGACCGCTGTCGGCATCCGTCTGGGATGACCGTGTAGGGGCATAAACACGCATTTCTGCACGTTCAACGGCAAATACATGTATAGCACAACGCGTCCTAAGACACGGGCTCATGCAGCCATCATACCCTGTGGTATAATTCCAGGCGCAACCAGCTGGTGTCTTCAAACGCGCTTGAGCAACAGCCTACGCAGACGTGTGCCGCTCCACAAAGTACTTCTCCTCATGGATGCGGTCGTCGGGCAGTCCGGCACGGGCGCCAATGCCCTGTGCCTTGTCGATCATCTGGGGGTGGCCGCAGGTGTAGAGTGCGGTGTTGCGCAGGGGAAAGCCCGATGCATCCCAATGCTTGCGAAGCACATCCTCAACGCGTCCGCGCTCGCCCATCCAGCTGGGGTCTTCGTGCGGGCGGCTCACGGTGGGCACATACGTGATGGCGTTGTGCTCGGTGGCGTACTCGGCCATTTCGCGACGGTAGCGCCCCAACTCATCGGCGTAGCTGCCGCCGTGGATCAGCAGGAAGCGGTCGTTGCGTCGCTCCGATGTTGGCGTATCCAACCAGGTACGCAGGATGCTGAGGTAGGGGCCCACGCCCGTAACGGTGGCAGCCATGACGTGGTGCTGCACATCGGTGTCGAGGACGAAGCGGCCCACGATTTTGCGGCGCATCCAGAGCGTTGCACCGGGCTGCAGCGTCCACAGGCGTGAGGTGAGTTGCCCATCGTCGACGCGCTCCAAGTAGAACTCCAGGTGCGTATCGCCGGGCGTGCCGATAACCGAGTACGGACGCAGTAGCGGGCGCGGCTGGTCGTCTTCGGCAAGGCCGAGAGTGGCGTACTGGCCGGGGGTAAAGGAAATCGGTTCGTCGGCCTCCACATGTAGCACGCCCACGTCGTCGGTAAAGAGTTCGCGGCGCGTAAGGGTGAGGCGAAGGTAGCGTTCGGGGTTGAGGTTGGGCATAGGAAAAAGCAGGACCTGGCACGGTGAAAGCCGAACACGCACAACGACTTATGCCTCCAGGAGCCGCTGAATCACGTCTTGTGTGGAGATGCCGTCGGCCTCCGCATTAAAGTTGGTCACGATGCGATGACGCAGCACGGGGAGCGCAATGCGGCGCACATCCTCTTCGAGCGGGGTCGCGCGTCCGTCGAATGCCGCGAGGGCCTTTGCACCCAGGATCAGGTACTGGGAGGCGCGAGGTCCAGCCCCGTACTCCAGGTAGTCGCTCACGTACTGCGGCGCACGCTCGGTGTTGGGGCGCGTCTGTGCTACCAGGCCCACAGCATACTCGATGAGATTATCCGTCACCGGAAGCTGGCGCACAATCTGCTGGTAGCGGATGACCTCCTCGGCGGTAAGGACGGGCTCGGCCTCGGGCAGCGCATCGGCGGTGGTGGTGCGTACCACGTCGACCTCCTCTTGAAACGAGGGATAGTCGAGCCACAGGTTCAGCATGAAGCGGTCGAGCTGCGCTTCGGGTAGCGGGTAGGTGCCCTCTTGCTCGATGGGGTTCTGCGTGGCAAGCACAAAGAATGGGGCATCGATCGGACGTGTTTGGCCACCGGCGGTAACGTGGCGTTCTTGCATCGCCTCCAGCAGCGCGGCCTGCGTCTTGGGCGGCGTACGGTTGATCTCATCCGCCAGCACAATGTTGGCGAAGATAGGCCCCTGAACAAACTCAAAGTGGCGCTTGCCGTCGTCCGTCTCCTGAATAATGTCGGTGCCTGTAATGTCGCTCGGCATCAGGTCGGGCGTAAACTGGATCCGGCTAAATGACAGGTTCAGCGCGCGCGACAGGGTGCGTACCAAGAGCGTTTTGGCGAGGCCGGGTACGCCCACCAGCAGCGTGTGGCCCCGGGCAAAGAGGCTGGCGCATACCTGGGTGATGATCTGGTCTTGCCCCACAATAACGCGGCTGATTTCGTTGTGGAGGCGGTCGTAGGCCGCGCCAACTTCAGCAACGGCATCAGCGTCAACAGGAGCGTCGGTGTCAGCAGGCGGGGCCGAGGAAGTAGACATACAGGCAGGGGGGCTGGGTTAGGGGCGGCATGGAGAATGGAAGGACGGTGCGCAGGCGGAGAGAGCCGTTACTGCGCAGCCATGATGTCTTCCGGGTTCTCAACCATGACCTCTATGTAGACCTCTTCCCGTTTTTCGGCGATCCACTCTTCGAGTACGCGGGTTTGTTTTTCCTGCAGCGCAAACTGGCGAATCCGCTCGTAATCCATGTCCAGGTTCACGCGATGCTCAGGTGTGCGGCGGTGCAGTTGCACGATGTGGTAGCCGCGGTCGCCATCGAGGAGGCGTACGCGGTTGGGCTCGCTCACGTCGCCGGGCTCCAGGCCGCGCAGGCTCTCTTGCCACGACGCACCCAGGCGGTCCAGCACCAGGTCGGGCATGCCGGAGCGCGGATCGACTACGCGTCCGCCCATCTCGGCACTTCGGGTTTCTTGTGAGTGGCGGCTGGCCATGCGTGCAAACGACTGGTCGTGGTTTACGACCGAGTCGCGCACGGCGCTCAGGTACTCAATGGCTGCTTCTTCGTTGGAGCCGCGGGGGTCGACCCGAATGAGGATGTGGTTGAGGTCGACAGTGTTGCCGCTCCGTTCGTTGACGCGTATGATGTGGTAGCCGGTGTGCGTAGGGTTGTAGAACGGTTGCGACACCTCGCCAATTTCGATGCGCGAGGCGACCGCCGCGAACTCGGGTACAAAGTCGTTCACGCTGATGCCGCTGATGCGTCCGCCCTGACTTCGCGAGCCGGGGTCTTCCGAAAACTGCTGAGCCATTTCCTCGAACTCGGCGCCTCCTGTAACGACAGAGTCGCGAATGGTGGTAATGATTTCCTCCGCTTCAGCGCGGGCTTCTTCGGTGGGCTGGGGGTAGCGTACGATGTGCGAGAGGCGTACCGAAGCGGGAAGAACAGGCAGCTCTTCTTCTGGAATCTCGTTGAACCACTCCTCGATTTCAGAGGGCGTGATGCGAACGCGGTTCAGCCGCTGCTGGCGCACACGCTGGGCGAGCAACTGATCGCGAAAGTCTTCGCGGAGCGATTCGCGCAGCTCGGCGGGCGTTTGCCCATAGGCCTCAGCCAGTGCCTCCTCGCCACCGGCCTGCTCAGCCATCTGCTGGATTCGGCGATCAAGCTGTGCATCCACCTGTTCATCGGGGACCGTGATGTTGGTGTCGCGCCGAGCAATTTCTGACATAACCCGCTGGTTGATGAGCTGGTCAAGCCCCTCGCGCCACAGCTCTGGGGTCACGTCGCCTTGTTGGTCTTGCTGCTGCACCAGCGTGTTTGCGATCTGATCGACATCAGACTTCAAGATCACATCAGAGCCGACGACGGCAACCACACGGTCGACCAGGTCGCGGCTATTCTCGTGCGATTGCGCATAGGCGTCTACACCTATCAGGCCCAAGCCGATCAAAAGTGCAGAAGCGAAAAGTGAGCGTAGCATCATAGAAAAACCCAGAACGTCTGTGCAAAAGAGGCGGTTACGGGCAGGAGGCAACATAGGCGTCCTGCTCGTACCGAAATACAAAAAGTCGCGGAGCCCCCAAGCAGGTTGTAGAAAGCAGCATGCAAGAGGGCGCGTGCAAGAGGGCAAACCGAGGAAACCCATAAGGCTTACTCGGCAGTGGTCGTATCGTTACCGGCGGGCGCAGAGAGGTGCACATCAAGGGCGCCACGGGCTTCTGCTTCGTTACGTAGCCGTTGAACCTCGCGCGCATACATCTGTTTCCGCGACTGCGTGCTCAGGTGGCGCTCAATCTGAGGCGCAACCCACTCCAACTCAGGTTCTTGGCCCGCCTCAATGCGCTCTACCAGGTGCAAGACGTGGTGCCAGTCTTCCCCTTCAATCGTAGTCACTTCACCGGCATTCATGTTGGATATGCGGTCGCGGAGTGCGGGGGCGTCGGCTGTGCGCTGACGCTCGGGGTAGAAGCGTGTACCCACTGCGCAGGCTTGTTCAGGGTCCGAGGCGTCGCGTTGACATACGGTGGTCCAGGACTGGGGGGCGCTGCGCAGTTCAGAAGCCAGCGTGCTCGCAGTAGAGGCGTCGGCCACGCGCACGTGGCGAAGTTGTAGGTACGGCTCGCGGAGACGCAGGCGATCGCGGTTGCGCTCAAAGTACTGCGTCACGGCCTCGCGGCTGGGCTCGACCTCAGCGGTCTCGTAAATGCGACTGGTAAGCGCGTTGATGAGAACCGAACGGCGCTGCTCGCGCAATTGTCGTTGCACGTCGGACTCGCTCTCCAGGTTAAGGCGCTCAGCCTCGTTCAGCAGCAGCGTGCGCGTGACCCACTGATCCACAATCTGCCGTCGGGCCTCCACCGTATCGCCCCCGACCGCGATCGACTTCATCGCGTCGCTAAGCTCGGCCTCTGTCAGGTAGGTGTCGCCTACACGGGCCGCATACGGTTCACTGGGGGATTCATCGGCGCATCCTGCGATCACAAGGCACAGTGCGACAACGCTAAAAAGACGCATCATGGATATGTGCGTAGCAGGCGAGGATGGCATATGCAAACAGGGGGCGGCGTGTTTAGGGCTGATAGGCGGCGTGTTGCTCCCGAAGGCGCTGCGGAAACAAGTCGGCTCCGTAGCGAGCCCGTAGCCGCTCTACGTAGGCCTGCTCGCGATCGTTGGATGGCGACGATGCAGGCGACGCTGTAGCCTGAGGATCATCGTTTAAGGAGGGAGACGAGGCGCCGTCGGTCCATACCGAATCTTGCATCAGTTCAAAGACGAGCAGGCCGTCCGTGAAGGCAGTGAGTTCGTCGTCCAGCGACGCATGAGTCTGGGCCCAGGTCACTGCCGCATGGTCTAAACGGCGCTGGTCGACCCATTCGTACAGGGCGTCGTTCAGGGCCGACCCCCGCAGATCGCTGTGGGCCTGCAGGTAGGTTTCAAAGTCGGGCGTGCGCAGCGTATCGGGACCTACAACAGCCAGGGCGGTGTCGGGCGCATTGCGCGGCGTGCCGGCTACGGGGCGGGACCAGTCGCTGATGCCGAGTGCCTGCTCCACGGCGCTGGAGTCGACCGTGACGGCGATGGTGTCGCGGAGCGAAGCATACAGCGCGTTGCGGCGCGCTTCGGTGCGGGGCAGGTCGTCGAGGCGCTCGCGAAAGGTGGCTTCGGCCTCGCTGTCGGACGGGAGCGGCTCGGCCTCGCGGCGCTGAATCAGGTAGAAGCCGTGGTCCAGAGCCACAACATCAGAGATAGCGCCGTCGCTGTCGAGCGGGCGCACGGCGTTGCGAAAGGCAGGCGGCACGTACTGGTCGATGGAGAGCCAGCCGAGCTCGCCGCCGTTTTCGGCAGTGCGGGCGTCGTCGGAGTGGGCAATGGCAGCTTCGGCAAAGGCGGTGCTGTCGGGCGAGAGGGCTGCGGCCAGCGAGTCGATCTCGGCGCGTGCGGCCTCGCGGGCTTCCGGGCTGGCGTCATCGGGACGTATGTGCAGATGTGCGATGCGCGTGCGCGGAAGCCGCGGCTTGCGGTCGAGTACGTCGATTAGGTGGTAGCCGAACGGCGTGCGCACCACCGTAGGCGGGGCATCAATCGGGTGCTGGTACATGACGTCTTCGTACGGGCCCACGAGCTGCCCGGCACTCAGGTAGCCCAGATCGCCCTCGAATCCGCGCTGGCCTTGTCGGGATGCGGAGGGATCATCGGATTCGGCGCGCGCCAACTCGGCAAAGTCGGCGCCGTTTATCACGGAGTCGCGAAGCGCCTGAATCTGTGCATGCGCCTGCATGGTGTCTTCGGGCGCGGCCTCTTCATCCACCCGAATTAGGATGTGGCGGCTGTGCACCTCTTGCGTGCGACGGGCAAGCAACGTGTCCAGAACAGGCCCCGTAACGTGCGCATCCATAAACAAGGGACGCGCTCGCTCGCGGGTGTACGTTGCAATCTCGCGGCGGATGCTGGGCTGCTCCTCGTATCCGGCCTGGGTGGCCTCGTGGACTTTCAGCCGGTAGTTGAGGTACTGGTTCAAGAACGTGAGCAGGGCCTGGGTGGTGTCTGCGGGGGCATCTTCGACCTGCTGGCGTTCCCACGCAGCGCGTAGCTCGTCGTAGTGAATGGCCTGCCCATTGAACGCGGCGACCGGCGGCGGAGCGGACTGCGTGGAGGACGAGAGGAGCTGGCATGCGCTAAGCAGAAACATACTGGCCAGAAGCAGTCCACCAGCCACGACCGAAGACGAAACGGGACGCATAAAATAAGTAGTCAGCAAGTGGGTAAAGGGGGAAGCAGAGCAGCCGCGTTGCACCGAGCGGGCTTGTGTGAGGCTCTGTTGCATTGCGGCCCATGCGCGGAACTGCCTCCTTGAGGCGGTCTACCATCAACGAAGCATTCGCACGAAGCGGTTGCTTCATCGACTGTTCCACATGCTCTGTTCCTACACCACGGCTCCCGTCCAAATTTATGGCTGATTCCGATTCCTCCGCCCCGGTTCGCGTACGTTTTGCCCCGAGTCCCACCGGACGTCTGCACATTGGCGGGCTGCGCACCGCGCTCTACAACTACTTGTTTGCGCACAAGCACGACGGCGACTTCATTCTGCGCATCGAAGACACCGATCAGTCGCGCTATGTGGAGGAGGCGGAGGCCGACCTGATGCAGGCGCTCTCGTGGTCGGGGCTGAACTACAATGAAGGGCCGGGCACCGGCGGTCCGCATCAGCCGTACTACCAGTCGGAGCGTTCGGGGCTCTACCAGCGCTATGCCCAGCAGCTTATCGACAGTGGGCACGCGTACTACGCCTTTGATACCGAAGACGAGGTGGAGGCGATGCGTGAGCGCCACGCCTCCGACGACAACCCCTCGCCAGCGTACAACGCCCACACGCGCATGGAGATGCGCAACAGCCTCTCGCTCGACGACGATGAGGTGCAGCAGCTTCTGGACGATGGCGCACCCCACGTCGTACGCCTGATGATGCCGCGCAACGAAACCGTGCGCTTTGAGGATGAGGTGCGCGGCACTGTGACCTTTGAGACGCAGGGCCTGGACGACCAGGTGCTCCTCAAGTCCGACGGCCTGCCTACGTATCACCTGGCCAACGTGGTCGACGACCATCACATGCGCATCTCACACGTCATTCGGGGCGAAGAGTGGCTGCCGTCAACGCCGAAGCATGTGTTGTTGTACGACGCCTTTGGGTGGACGCCGCCTGCGTTTGCGCATCTGCCGCTCATCATGAGCCCGGAAAGCGGCAAGCTCTCCAAGCGCGACAGCAATGAGCTGGGTATTCCTGTGTTTGTGACGGACTACCGCGAGGCGGGCTATCAGCCCGAGGCGCTCATCAACTTCCTCGCGCTTCTGGGATGGCATCCGAGCGATGAGCAGGAGATCTTTAGCCTGGAGGAGCTCGTGGAGGCGTTCTCGCTCGACCGGGTGGGCGTGAGCGGCGTGCAGTTCGATCTTGACAAGCTGAACTGGTACAACGAGCAGTATGTGCGCGCTATGAACGCCGAGGACTTTGCGGAGGCACTGCGCACACAGCTTACCGAGGAGCATCTGCCCATCACACACGAGCGCCTGATGGCCATTGCCGAGCTTACGCAGGATCGCGTTTCGAAAGTTGGCGATGTGCTGACCGAGCACCGCTACTTCTTTGAAGATCCCACCGCATACGACGAAGACGACGTCGAAAGCGGATGGACCGATCAGTCGGCTGAGCTGCTCCAGGCCCTTGCTGAGGTGTACGATGAAGCCTCCACCTTCGATCGCGATGTTGTGGATCAGGGCATGCGCGACGTGGCCGAGACGCACGACGTGGGCCTGGGGGCTGTAATTCACCCGGTGCGCCTGGCGATTTCGGGGCGAACCTCTGGACCGGGCATCTTCGACCTGGTTGCGTTCATGGGACGCGAGACGACGCTACGCCGCATCGACGCGGTGATCGACGCGCTTGAGTAGCCCTGGCGCTGCATCCCGCTGCTGCCACACGTATTTGCTTCGCATCCACCTACTTACGGATTCATGGCCACGTACAAAGAATCGGGCGTAGACATCGACGCCGCTGATGAGAGCGTTGACCGCATTAAGGGCGCCGTGCGCAAAACCTTTACACCGGGTGTGCTGGCGGATATCGGCGCATTCGGAGCGTTCTTTGAGCCCGATCTGTCGGGATACGAACAGCCGGTGCTCGTGTCCTCCATCGATGGCGTGGGCACCAAAGTGCTCGTGGCCAAGCGGGCCGGGCGCTTCGACACGGTGGGGCAGGACCTCGTGAACCACTGCGTAAACGATATCGCATCGTGCGGGGCCGAGCCGCTCTTTTTTCTGGACTACTACGCCACCGGCACGCTGAACCCCGACCACGCCGAAGCGCTTATTGGGGGATTCGCAGCGGCCTGCCAGTCTAACGGATGCGCGCTCATCGGTGGCGAAATCGCGGAGATGCCCGATGTCTATGCTGCCGACGACTTCGACCTGGCGGGCACCATCGTGGGCATGGTCGACAAAGCCGACATCATCGACGGCTCGGCGGTGCAGGCGGGCGATGTGCTGCTGGGCCTGCCCTCCACCGGACTGCACACGAACGGCTTCTCGCTGGCGCGCCACGTGCTCTTCGACGCGTTTGCCATCGACGAGCCGATCGACGCGCTGGGCGGCACGTCGCTTGCCGAGGCGCTGCTGACGGTGCACCGGTCGTATCTGCCCGCCATCCGCGCAGCCCGCAAGGCCGTTCCGGTGCACGGCATTGCGCACATCACCGGCGGCGGACTCCCCGGCAACCTCGCCCGCATCATGCCCGACGGACTCCACGCGCAGGTCGACTACACCACGTGGACACGCCCCGCGATCTTCGACCTGATTCAAGACGTAGGCGACGTCCCCGAATCCGACATGCGCCGCACGTTCAACCTGGGCATCGGACTGGTCGTGGCGGTGCCCCCGAGCGCCGTGGCCGACGCCACACAGGCGCTGACGACCGGCGATGTAGCGCCCGTGCGCATTGGGACGGTGCAGGCCAACTAAACTCATTGGGACGACTGGGGAAACAGGGGCTTAACGTAACGAAAAGGAACAAAAAGCACTTCCAGCAGCGTTACGTTTGTCCTACGCATACCCCACTCACTGTCTGCGCGCCGCCGCGCATCCGATATGCTGTCCATTGCCGTCATTCTCGTTCTCAGCTATCTGATCGGATCGGTGCCCTCCAGCGTGTGGCTGGGCAAGCTGGTGCACGGGGTCGATGTGCGTGACTATGGAAGCGGCAACGCGGGCGCTACAAATGCCTTTCGCGTGCTGGGGTGGAAGGTGGGCTCCAGCGCCTTGCTGCTGGACATGGGCAAAGGCGCGCTGGCCGCGGGCGTGTTTTCGCAACTTCGACTGGGAGCGGTTCCCTCGTTTGGAGCATGGGAGCTGGATACCGTAATCATGCTGCTGGCCGGGCTCGCTGCCATTGTAGGACACATCTTCCCCCTCTATCTGGGGTTCGATGGAGGCAAAGGCGTAGCCACCACCGCCGGGGTGCTGCTGGCGGTTACGCCGCTCACCATGCTAATCGTGATGGCGATTTTCGTGGCGGTGCTTTTGCCCTCTGGATACGTGTCGCTGGCGTCTATGACCAGCGCGGTGGCCTTTCCCATTGCCGTGGCGGTGCAAATCTTTGTGTTCGGCACCGGCCTTGACCTGAGTGTGCTGGTGGTGGGCGTGCTGCTTGCGCTGGGCATTGTCATTGCGCATCGCTCCAACATTCGCCGGCTGATGAATGGCGAAGAAAACCAGTTCTCGTCGTTTCGTCCGGCACAGGGGATGATCGGGCGGGGCGAGCTGTAACAGCATCGGGATGCAGCCCACAGCACCTGCCGTTCTCCTCCACTCGAACCGCCTGACACATGAACGATGCCGACCTGACAATCTGGGGAAGTGGCAGCTGGGGCACGGCGCTGGCTGCGCATCTCGCTGAAAATGGGCGCACCGTCTGCCTGTGGGGCCGCGCCGAGGCGCAGATCGAACGTATGCGCACCACCGGCCGCAACGAAGCCTATCTGCCGGGCACCGTCCTGCCCGATGGCGTCCACCTTACCGCCAATGTCGAGGAGGCCGCCACTGCATCGTCTATGTGGGCGCTCGCGGTGCCTTCGCATGCGGTGGAAGACATGGCCCAGACGCTGCGTCCGTATCTTGCGCACGTTGCATGCGCGGTCTCGCTCGCCAAAGGCATCGACGCCGACACGGGCCGCACCATGACACAGGTGATGGAGCAGGTGTGGCAGCCGAACGATCCGCCGTGCGTGGCGCTGTCGGGACCGAGTCATGCCGAGGAGGTGGCGCTGAGTGCGCCTACGACCGTCGTAGCTGCGCATCCGGATAAACAGTGGGCCGAGGCCGTGCGCGACGTGTTTATGACGGATCGCTTTCGGGTGTACACCAACACCGATCGCCTGGGTGTGGAGCTGGCTGGGGCGGCGAAGAATGTGCTGGCGCTGGCTGCCGGCATCTGCGATGGTGTGGGCTACGGCGATAACGCCAAAGCGGCGCTCATTACGCGCGGACTGGCCGAACTGCGCCGCCTGGGGCATGCACTGGGCGCGGTGCCAGAGACGTTTGCGGGGCTCGCGGGCATCGGCGATCTGGTTGTGACCTGCGTGAGCGGACACAGCCGCAACCGCCATCTGGGCGAGCAACTGGGGCGCGGCCACACGCTCGACGAAGCGCTCGACGCTATGCACATGGTGGCCGAAGGCGTGTACACGACCAAGGCGATCCACCGCCTGGCCCAGGAGCACAACGTAGACATGCCGATTACCGCCGCTGTGAACGCGATCTTGCACGAAGATGCTGATCCGCATCGCCTCATGGAGCGACTCATGGCGCGTGCGCCCAAGCCCGAAGTGCGTCCGGCTTCGTCGTGACACTGCGAGTGGGGGCTGCGTGCTGTACGGCAACCGCCCTGGTGCGCAGAAGTAGCTACTATTTTGCGTCGTCGTACAACACGATCCAGCAGCGGGCGTTTGCGTACGTCCTGTTGGGACAAATCTACCGCGTATGACGCTCCAAGAACTGAAGCAATTGGTTTCGCTGGGCGAAGGGCGCACGTTGGAGTTTAAGCACCGCGTGCCACGGGCCGAGCGCATCGCTAAAGAAGTTATTGCGCTGGCTAATACCGACGGCGGACGCATCCTGCTTGGTGTAGATGACGACGGCACCCTCGTAGGTGTGGATGACGCTGCAGAAGAAGCATTTATGCTGCGCCGCGCCATCAGCCAGCTGTGTGATCCGCCCGTGTCGTATCACACCGACCGCGTCGTCATTGCGCCGCGCCGCGATGTGCTGGTGGTGCACGTGCCCGAAAGTCCGGGCAAGCCCCACGTGCTGCGCGACGCTGTTGAGAGCGAGGGCCTGGCGTACATCCGCGTAGACGACATGAGCGTAGAAGCAAGCCCCGAGTCGGTCCGGCTGATGGAAGAGCGCCCCGCGACCAACGGCATGTCGGTGTCATTTGGGGAGTCGGAGTCGCTGCTGCTCAGCTACCTGAACGACTATGGGCGCGTCACCGTCGCCGAATTTGCTCGTATGGCGGATCTGCCCGAAGACGAAGCCTCAGCCATTCTCGTACAGCTTACGCGTGCAGATCTGCTCATGCTGCATGCCAACCGCGATGAGGATTTTTTTACTCTCTCGTATTAACGTTTTCTGCACAATCCATTTGGTGGTGACACTTCGTACTGTTAAGTGATCCCCCTAAATAGAGATGCTGCAGTTGACATCTCGCCACCGGCGTTGTACAATCTGATACAAACATAGATTGTAGAAAAAAACAATAGTTATCTACCTCATGATTCCCTCCACATCTAATGGAAAAGCCATCGATTGCAGAGATACGCGAAGAAGCCCAGGAAAAATTTGGCCTTATGCCGGGCTTTTTCGAGGAAACAGGTTCGTACACCACTGCGCCCGCTGCGGTATACCTAATTGCTGATGAAGCGCTACTCAAGGGCGTACTAACGCGCCGCGAGCAGCAGGCCGTGTTGATTGAGCTTGCGCGCTATCACAACAGCCGCTACGATGCTGTTGTGCATGCACGCATGGCCCTGGATGCAGGGGTACCCGCACAGACCGTGGGCCACCTGCTGGATGGAGAAGCAGTAGATGACGACCGCCTGCAGGCTCTCGTTGAGGCAACGCGTTTATCGTGCGAACGGCGCGCATGGTTCAGTCCCAACGAACTGAAGGAGCTCCGCCAGCGCGGCGTGCAGCGCGGCGACCTGTACGAAATCTTTGCCTTTACGGGCATGAAGAAGATGACAGCGTTTACGCATCACATCAGTGATTTCTCGGTCGAGGCCCCCCTCCGACCGCTCGACAAGCGCATGGGCGACCGCTTTCAACAGCCGGCCGATCCCAAGCGCCAGCGGCTCTTTATGGGCTAAGCGCTCTGCTATCTACCTGTGCCTGCGATCTGTCGTGTACTGCTCCTCTACCTCAACGTTGATATGCCCGCCCCAAGCGAAACAGAATACAACCGCTCCGTTGCAATGGCCGAGGCCTACTACGGACTCGTGCCCGAGATCATCAAGGTGGTGAATAAGGAGAACCCTGCTGTCGCGCAGATCTACATTGCAGCCATGGAACTCATGGAGGACGGCGAACTGGCCGATGATGAGCGCGAGGCGGTCATTCTGGCCATCTCGCGGTACAACGACTGTCACTACTGCGCGCGTACTCATGCGGCACTGGGATACGCCGCCGGGCTTTCCAAAGAAGATATCGAAGCCATCAACCGGGGGCACTTACCCGAGAGTGAGCGCCTGAAGGCCGTCGTGCAGGCCACGCGCCTCATCCTTGATAAGAGCGGCTGGCTGGATGAAGAGGACCTCAGCCAGTTGAACGACCGCGGCATCACCCGCATGCATCTCTACGAAATCAATGCGCTCATTAGCCTCAAGACGCTGAGCAACTACATCAACCATGTTGCGCAGACGAAAATTGATGAGGGGCTTGACCAACTCTTTCCCATTATGGCTGAGATCAACCAGGAAGGCTGGGCCGAAGCGCCCGACAAGACGAACGTGTAGAGGTGTGGAGGGATGAAAGGATAGAGGGATGGACGATCTCACTTCCATCCTTTCCACCCCTCATGGCCCATTACGGCAGTTCCAGCTCGGGCTCCTCGGGAAACGGGCGGTACAAGATCATGATGCTGCCAATGACCTGCACCACGTGCACCGGTGACTCGTCGGCGTCGAGGCGGGCCAGCAGGTCGTCGCTTAGCGCGTGCACTTCGTTGGGCGAGGCGCCGAGCGTTTTTACCTTGAGCAGCTCGCGCGTGTTGAAGGCTTCCTCGACCGCAGCCACGACAGCGTCGGTGAGTCCGCTGTCGCCAATGCGAACGACGGGGTCGAGGTCGTGCGAGGCACCGCGCAAAAAGGCACGCTGCTTGGACGTGAGCGAAGGGGTGTCGGCCATAAGACTCGGATGTTGAGATAAAAGATGATCGTGGAAGATGAAGCGATGCGTGGGTGCGAAGATCCACGCTGTGCATCCCTCCACAAAAAACTACAGCGCTGCCCCGCACATGGCACGGCAGCGCTGCATCTGTGTGTGGGGCCTACTGGACGTTAGAAGTAGAGCCCAATGTTTACGTTAAAGGCGGTGCGCCACTCGTTGTCGCTCTGCTGGGCCATGATGGTGCCGAAGCTGCCATCAAACGGCTGGTTGAACGGGTGGCCCTTGCTGATAATGAGGTCGGTGTATACGAACAGCGGACCGGCGCTGGTCAGGAAGCCAGCTACGTGCGAGGCGTTGTCGTTCCAGCTGTCTACGGACTTGTTTGTGACGAGACTGAAGTCGTAGTACGGCTTGATCTGCGAGACCGGCCCGACATCTACCGGAACACGGTACGACAGGCTCGACGAGTACACGGTGTGCTCGCTGGATACGTTGTAGGTGCCGTTGTACGCGCCCATCGTCACAAAGTCTTCGCTCTGGCCGTCGCTTACCGGCGGGTTGAACGTCTGCTGTGCCACTTCGAGCTTGGCGCCGAATCCGCCATAGCGGCTCTGCAGGTGACCCGCGTAGGCATAGTGGGAGTCGGTGGCTCCGGTCGTTTCGTTGAGCAACTGTCCGTACTGACCGGACACGCCCACTTTCGTGAAGCCCTGGTCGCCGTAGTCGAAGGAGTATGCGACCTTTCCGTTGAACTGATTTTCTTCGCTCAGGTTATCGCGCGCATCGCTTCCGTTCGGCACCACGTCGTAGGAGTAGCGGGAGGCGTTGGTGCTGCCGTAGAAGGTCGATCCTTCCGCATTCATGTAGTAGGCCGCCTGCACGTCCCACGGGCCGTCTTGATACATCAGCTTGATGCCGGCGTCGTAGTCGTCTTCAAGGCCGACGTAGTACGTATTGTTGAAGAACCAGCTACTGGAGGCGTAGGGCTGGATGCCAAACGGCACCTGGCTGACGCCTACCTGGGCTTGCAGCGCATCGCTAAAGTTGTAGCCCGCCCAGCCGTGGTGGATGAAGAGTCCGCCGAAGGCATCCGGGTAGATGGCGTACTCGGCATCGAAAATCAGGTCGCCGTACGAGCCATTCGCGCCGATGCGAAAGGTATCGAAGGTAAAGCCGCCATTGCCGAGCTTGCGGTCGGCCTTCTGTTCAAAGCCGGTGTTGGCACCGTAGGCGCGAAAGAGCGCGTTGAAGCGCAGCGAGCCGGTGAAGTTGACGTCGAGGCTGGGTTCCTCTTCCTGCGCAGCGGATGTTGACGCCTCGGTGGTGGCCTCGTTGGAGGCCGCTTCCGCACCGTCGTCGGTGGACTGTGCGGTGGCCAGTGGAGCCATCAGGAGGCTGAGGCAGAAGACGCCGAGAAAGGTAACGTGTCGAATCATGAAGTACGGGGCGTTAGGGACAGAGAGAACGAAACGGCGACAGGAGGCCGCCGAAACGAAAAACAAGACAAAGCAAAGGCCTCTGTGCGCACCTGCGCGAGCATGGAGAGCAGCAGAGGCCAAGGCGTGTTGTGTTACTGAGCAGAGGCCGTTGCCGTAGAGGCATCGGCATTTTCAGGAATCCAGCTGCTGACGAGGTCAGGGTGGTTCTGGATCCAATCTTGTGCAGCTGCATAGGGATCGTCAGTATCCGCGTCGGGGCGGAACGGCTGCATGAGCGAGCTAATCTGCTCGTTGTTTACCTTTACGTTGTCGAAGAACTGCACCACGCGCTCGGGGAATTCTTCCTCGAAGTCGGTGCGTGCTACGGCGAAGATATCTTCTGGCTCGCCGAATACGTCAGACTGGCCGGTTTGAGCACCTTCAAGGTAGCGCAGGTCGTAGCGCCCCCACTTCCAGTGCGGCTGCCAGCCAGTGACGACAATGGGCTCTTCGTTCTGGATGGCGCGCTGCAACTCAGACCAGGTGGCGGGTCCGCTGGAGGCGAGCACCTCGAAGCCTTCGATGTTGTTTTCCGCCAGCACGTCACGCGTCTGCTGATTGACCGTGGCACCGGACTCAATACCGTGGATGCGCCCGTCCAGCGCCTCACGGTGTTCAGCCAGATCTTCTACGCTTTCAAGATCGGTGTAGGTGGGAACAGTAAGCCCCACGGTAGTGCGGTCGTACCACTGCCCAATCTTCTGGAGGTCGCCGCTGTGCTGCTCCCATGAAGCGCTGTGCGTCGTGGGAAGCCAGGCTTCCACAAACACATCGGATCCGCCCGAGGCAACGGAGGTGAAGGCCGTGCCGCCACCGGTGACCTCGCTCATCTGTTCGACTTCTACGTTCAGGCTGTCTTGGAGCAGTTCGTGCATTACGTGGGCCATGGCAATGCCTTCAACCCAGTTCACGTAGACGAGGCGAATGGATTCGCGCTCGCCGCTGGCATCACCGTCAGAGGAGCTACTGCATCCGGTAAAGAGCAGGCCGCCTGCAAGTAGGAAAACAGCCACCAGCGTCGTCCAGGAGGACGAGGAAGGGTGCGAAGCGTGTGCAGAGTTCATCATGCGAAAAAAGGGGTCTGTGCGACAGATAAATGAGCAGGACGCACGGCGCGTAGAGCAGACCGTCCGTCTTGTCCGCTACCACGCAATGAACGCATCCTCAAATAGTTTATCTAATAACGTAAACTTTGTATAATCCCCGCACATATTTCAGCGTGTTACGAATGAATAACGGTTGTATGGCACCAGGAGCGTACAGGGAGTGCGAATGCGGGAAATCATGAAGATTCGGTTCCTCCGTTTGCTGTAGCTGCTTGCTCGCCTATCGACTGCGTAATGCGATCGAGATAGATAGCCAGGATGACAATAGCGAGTCCGCCGTTGAATCCGTCAGCAATTTGAAGCTGGGTAACGCCCCGTACGACCGGACCGCCCAGTCCTTCCGCCCCAATGAGTGCGGCAATGACGACCATTGACAGCGCCAGCATGATGGTCTGGTTTACGCCTGCCATGATGGTTGGCAGCGCCACGGGCAATTCCACCTTGAGCAGCGTCTGTCGGGTGGTGGCGCCAAAAGAGCGAGAGGCTTCAACGACCTCCTCGGGTACCTCGCGGATGCCCAGATTGGTAAGCCGCACCACAGGCGGCGTAGCAAAGATGAAGGTTGCAATGACGCCGGGGACCTTGCCAAGACCAAAGAGCAGCACGGCGGGAATCAGGTACACGAAGGCAGGCATGGTCTGCATAAAGTCGAGCACCGGGCGCACGCTTTGATTCACGGCCTGATTCTTTGAAGCCCAGATACCCACGGGAATGCCGATGACCAGACAGAGCAGCGTAGCAATAAGGGTAAGCGCTACGGTCTGCATCAGCAGGTCCCAGAAGCCCATGCCAAAGACGAGAGCGGTATCCCAGAACGGAAGCGGGATGGTGACTTGGTCAATGAGCAACAGGCCTACAAAGCTAAACGCAGCCATGCCCCGCGAGCAGATCCACCACGCCAGCGCTGTCAGGAGCGCAATCATCACGTAGCTGGGCGGATAGAGCAGCACTGCTTCCAGTCCGTCAATGAGCAGTGTAATAAACTGCGTAATGGCGTCGAAGAACGGAGAGAAGTTGGCTGTGAGCCACTGAATGAGCGACTCAAACTCTTTTCCGATATCAAATTCGATCACGGCACATTTTTATTCGTTATTGCAAGTAACAACACATAAACATCCGGCAGTTTGGCACAGCGGGATGCGTGGAAGGAGAAACGTTATGCAGACTCGGCTGCGGGAGCAGATGCTTCGCCATCGAGTGTGCGGCTGACGTGCGCCTTCTCGGGGGTGGCGTCTTTGTTAAGGGCACCTGATTCCATCAGGTTCTCGATGTTGGTTGTGACTTCCGACAGGATGGAGGCGCGGTCTACTACGCCTACGAGTTCATCGTCGTCGTTGAGAATAGCCACCGGGAGGTCGGCTTCAAACACGACGGGCAGGAGCGCTGCCACAGGCGTGTTCTCGTGGGCCGTGGGTACGTCGCGGGTAAGGGCCTCGTGCAAGTCGGAGCGGTCCTGGGTGCGCAGATCTACGGCGTCGTCGAGGTGCACAACGCCCAAGAGGCGCTGGTCGGCATCCACCGCGTAGACGAGTGGGGTGCCTTCGCTGCGCATCTTGCGAATAGCGACAGCCGGACCGTGCGGCTGCTCTTCGGACGTGGCCTCGGCCAGGTGTACAGTGGGATACGACCGCATGAGCGTAGAGGCTTGGATGACACGTGTGCGGTCTACGTCTTGCACGAACGAGCGCACGTACTCATCCGCGGGCTCAGTAAGAATTTCCTCGGGCGTGCCTATCTGCACGACCCGTCCAGACTTCATGATAGCCACACGGTCGCCAATCTTGAGGGCTTCGTCCAGGTCGTGCGTCACGAACACGATCGTTTCCTGCATCTCCTGCTGCAAGTTGAGCAGCTCGTTCTGCATCTCGCTTCGGATGAGCGGATCGAGTGCGCTAAAGGGCTCATCCATGAGTAAGATGCTGGGGTCGTTGGCCAGGGCGCGGGCCAGTCCCACACGTTGCTGCATACCGCCAGAGAGGGTATCGGGCGTGTGGTCTTCGTAGCCGCTCAGGCCCACCAGGTCGATAGCCTCTTTAGCACGCTTGCTGCGCGTCTCCTGGTCTACGCCGCGCACCTCCAGTCCAAACTCAACGTTCGATTGCGTGGTGCGGTGCGGCAGGAGCCCGAAGTGCTGAAACACCATCGACACCTTCTCGCAGAGCGCGCGCAGCTCGGCCCCGTTCATCTGGGTGATGTCGTCGCCATCCACAAGCACCTCGCCTTTTGTAGGCTCAACAAGCCGGTTCATGCAGCGAAGCAGTGTGGACTTCCCGCTGCCGGAAAGGCCCATCAGGACGAATATTTCGCCCTCGTTTACCGTAAACGATGCGTCATTGACGGCAACGGTGCAATCGGTTTGCTCCAGAATTTCCTCGTTGGAGTGGCCGTTGCGGAGCATGTCGAGCGCCTCGTCGGTCGCGTCGCCGAAGACTTTGTACAGGTTGCGCACCTCAATGGCCGCAGGTGTGTTTGCAGCAGGTGTATCCGAGTCAGGCATGTAAGCAAGCGGTTATGAGCAGCATACGAGCAGGGGTAACCTTGACATGACTGTTGCGCCAACGAGGCATGCCAACAGGTGTTTTGCCTGCATGTGATAACTCTGTAAGTCACGAGCCCCCGATCTCGGCCCGTAGCCCCGGGGGCCTTTAGGTCATGCCTCTGGTGCTACGAACCTCTATCGTGGTCCTCGTTTCGCTCCAGCGGCGCTCGCTCTCGCCGTCAAACCAAACCCCAAACAGTTTCTAAAGGCATGAGACATATAGAGAAAGGTTTGGGACGCATACGAAAGCATGTGCTCCGGCGGTACAGTATATTGCGATGAAACCTGATCAAGAGGGCCAGCCATTGTCGTCATATTCTGACAGTCGGGCACGCTTTCTGTATCGTTGACTGCCCACCACATGGCCTGCCGAGGCTCTTCATTTATGTTCGCATCTGTTATCTTCACGCTGTCATCCGCTTTCGCCTTACTGCATACTGTTCTGGCTCGTGCTGCCATCATGATGATCGTGCGACCTGGGCGGATGGATGATAGCAGGCGGATCGGCGTGGGAGTTTTCATGGCGTTGCTTCTGTTTGCCGCTCCCAATGCACAGGGCCAGTCGGGCGAAGGGCTCTTTGAGCGGGTACCGGCCACGAGCCTCAGCGAAACGCAGCAGCGCGTGTACAATCGTATCGCGGCGCAGCCCACGACTGCCTCTATCCAGATGGTGCGGGTGCGCGTGGACCGGCTGGCTGAGCAACAGCGCGTGCACCTCAATGTATCTGAGACGGACGTGCTGAAGATCGATCGCGGGCGCCTCGAACAGCGCAGCGCAGACGATTATTCGTGGATTGGCGTCCTGGGCGACCTGATGAACCATGCGCACTTCGTGGTGCGATCGGGGCGCGTAACCGGTTCGATTCGTATTGAGGGCCGCCTCTACCAACTGCGTCCGCTTCCGGGGGCAGGGCATGCGCTAATTCAGGTTGACGAGGCCGCGCTTCCACCCACCGACCCTGAAGGGTTGGAGGGCGGTGTCCTCAAGTCTACAGGCGATGAGCAGATCCGCATCCCCCAAGAGGGAGCGGCGCCAGCCCCAGCAACTGAAGACCTGCCGGTCATCGACATCATCGTGGCCTACACGTCGGATGCTGTGGATATGCTTGTAGATGCTCCTGCAGCGATCCAGTTGGCCATCGACGAAACCAACATCACGTACGAAAACAGCAACATACAGGCCCGCGTCCGTCTGGCGCTCGCATACGAGACTCCCACACGGCTGCAGGAGTCATTCAATGATCTGGAGCGCTTCCTAACACCCGGTGACGGCTACTTCGACGAAGTGCACGGACTGCGCTCGACTTACGGGGCCGACATCGCCATGCTCGTGGGCGGACGCGGTCAAAACTTCGGATTCTGCGGTGTGGCCAATCTCATTTATGCGGATGAACCGGATGAAGCGTTTGCCATCACCGCAGGCGACTGCCTGACGGGGAGCTACGTCTTTGGTCACGAAGTAGGTCACCTGCAAGGCGCACGCCATAATCCAGAGGCAGATCCCACAACCACGCCGTTCGCCTACGGGCATGGCAAAACAGACACCGAAAACGGATTTCGTACGGTCATGGCATACAACGACGCCGATCAGTGCCCGGACGGGAATTGCACGCGGGTGCCCTTCTGGTCGAGCCCGGATGTGACATACGACGGTATAGCTACAGGCGATACCGAAGAACGCCACAACACACGGGTGCTGAATGCCACTGCACCGCTTATTGCTGACTATCAGGCATCAGGGGGAGCCGTAGCCACGTTCGACGTAGCCCCGCTGTCGTTGCAGGGAGAAGCGTCGGAGACGCTAACCACGACCCTCACAAACACGAGTCCAGATGCAGTTCTCAACTGGTCGATAGGCCAGAAGCAGGAAGAGCGTACGCCTCCAGCTGGAGACCAGGGCCCGTATGCGTATGTGTGGCAGGATAGCCGGGATGCCGAAGGGCCCGCGTTTGCGTGGCGTGACATATCCACGACAGGTACGCCGCTGTCCTTTGCGGAGGATGCCCGTGCAGAGGTTGCCCTTCCCTTCGACGTCTCGTTCTACGACCAAACGCATAACACAGCCTACGTCAGTCCCAACGGGGCGTTGACGTTTGCGTCCGGTACGTCACTTCCCGAGTTCAACCGCCCGGTGGTGACAGGGGAACAGCGTAGCATGTTGGCCCCGTTCTGGGACGCCATCGACCTGAGCGCAGGCGGGGCGGTCTATGCAGGCATGAGCGAGACGGAATGGTTTGTTGTGCAGTGGGAGAACGTGCGCCGCGTTGACGGTGATGGACCGTACACATTTCAGGTGCTGATCCATCCTGATGGGCAGATTCGTTACCAGTACAAGGAGATGACGGGATCCGTCACGTCGGCTACGGTCGGGATCGCAGACGCCGCGGGTACCGGCGGTGTACAGGTGACGCACAACAGCTCGTATCTGGAAGACAACCTGGCCATTGATTTTGCTGTGGGCACGCAGTGGTTGAATGCGACGCCCCAGGCAGGAACCCTCTTCCCGAGTGAGCAACGGGAGGTAACCGTTGGGTTTGCGCCTCAAGGCTTGCCCCTGGGCACCTACCGCGGCACGCTCCGCTTCATGGCAGAGAACCCATCGACGGCAAGCGTAGCCGTGCCTGTCACGTTCGACTTCAGCGGAGCACGCATAGGCGGCATCGCGTTTCGCGATGGGAACCGCAATGGCGAGCGCGATGCCTCCGAATCCATCCTTAATGGCATTGAGGTTGAACTCATCGAAGATACGAATGCCAACGGACAGCGCGATCCGGGCGAGCCGGTGGTTGGAACGCAGACCACGTCGCAGAGCGGTACGAGCACAACAGCGCAACCCGGGCGTTATCGCTTCATCGGCGTTGATCCGGGCACCTATCTGGTGCGCTACGTCGCAAACCGGGGCAGTGCGCTCATTCTGAATCCGACGACAGCATCCCCACAAGCGATAACCGTGGCGGAGAACGAAAACATAACCGACGTCGATGTCGGGCTGGCTTCTGTCGAGCAGCTATACGTGAACGCAGATGCTGCATCGGGCGGCGATGGGCTTACCTGGCAGACAGCGCTGCGCGACCTGGACGTGGCACTGCGGGGCGCCGTTGGGGAAACCGAGGTCTGGGTTGCCGAAGGTGCGTACACCCCGCCGGGGACCGATACGTCATTTCGCATCACGAGCGCGCAAGACGGGATGCAGGTGTACGGGGGCTTTCAGGGGGTAGAAACCCATCGCGACCAGCGCGATCCTGATCGGTATCCAACGGTTCTGAGTGGTGATATTGGCAGAAACGACCAGGTCGATGCGCGTGGCGTTACACGCACTACTGGAGACTGGTCAGGTACCAACGTCCGGCATGTACTCTACCTTGACGGCTCCTACTCAAGCACCGGAATCACTCCGGCCACCGTGGTTGATGGCATGATCATCACAGCGGGCGGAAGCGGTGCCTTAGTTGGCGGAGGCATTCGCTGCGAGGCGACTCAGGGGATGTGCAGCCCTACCATCCGCAATGTTGACTTCATTGCAAACCGAGCCAACTACGGCGCAGCGTTCTTCATGGGAGCACGTGCCGGTGGTACCAGCAGTCCGACCATTACGGGCAGCGCCTTCGAGAACAACCGTGCCGCGGACAGCGGTGGGGCCATTGGATCGGGCGGCCTTGTGTACAACTGTCGTGGAACGCTGACTTTGCGGGAGGTCACGTTCTCGGGCAACGTTTCTTCAACTGGACTCGCCAACGTTAGAAACCTCGGCGGCGCGTTGTTTCTCGATGACACCTGCGAAGCTGAAATCGCCCAGGCGACGTTCATTGGCAACCGCGCAACAGACAGTAGCGGGGCCATTCACGCACAAGGATCTGGCGCGCTGACGTTAACCGGCGTCACGTTTGCAGACAATTACACCGAGGGCAACGGAGGGGGGCTCCGCATCGAAGGCACACGCACGGCAGCGCTGACCAACGTAGCATTTCTGGGCAACCGCTCCGATGCGCTGGGTGGAGCCATCTACACAGGCGGCTCGTCTGATGTCACGCTCAACATCGTCGGGGCCACCTTTACCGGCAACGAATCCAGTTTCGGCGGAGCGCTATACAACGACGGGCGCTCCAGTGGCGAGAAAACCGTCTCGTTTGCTAACACGATCCTGTGGGACAATCAGGGCAATGGCAGCGACATCTGGAATGCCGGCGATGGCGCTACCGTCGTGATCGATCACACCATTGTGCAGGCTGACGGAGTCGAGAACGAGGGCAGTGCAAGTTTAGACGACCTGGGCACCAACACGAATGCAAACCCGCAGTTTATAGATGCCGATGGGGCTGACAACGTAATCGGGACGCTTGACGACAACGTACGCGTTGCCGCGACCTCGCCCGCACGCGATGCCGGTACCGGGAGTGCGATTCCGGACGGCATCGCGACCGACTTGGCCGGTAACCCGCGCATCCAGGATGACGATGGCGACGGCGCTGCACGGGTCGACATTGGCGCATACGAAGGCAATCTGGCTCCGTCCATCCCGAACCAGGCCCTTACGTTCAACGGCATCGACACGTACATCGGGGCGGATGGCGTAGCTGATGCGCTGGCTGGAGCCGAGGCATTCACGGTAGAGGCCTGGGTGTATCCCACCGAATCGGGCGGTCAGCAGGGGCTGGCGACGTTCCACAATGCCACCGGGGGGAACCGCAATCTGCTCCTTTACCGAGACGGGCAGTTTCAGTACTACGATGGGACTACCGGCTACAAACTCAGTCGCAACGCCTTCCCGCCTGGGCAATGGTACCACGTTGCTTTCACGGTCGACGCGTCAAATGCAGCCACGCTTTATGTAAATGGCCGCCGTGAGGCGACCTTCACCACGAGTGTACGTCCAGAGGCAGGGGGGCGCTTCTCGATTGGGCAGGAGTGGGATGGCGGTCCCACCGCCGGCGATTTTTTCGAGGGACGCATCGATGAGATGCGCGTGTGGGGCATGGCGCGCACGCAGGCTGACGTTCAGGATGGTATGACCGTGTCGCTGGAGGAAGAAAATACACTTGGTGACACGTTCGACCTGGCAAATCTGGTTGCCCACTATCGGTTTGAAGGCAACGCTGCCGACTACACCGGCTTGTATCCTGGGGAGACCGCAGGCACAGCCAGCTATACCGATGACGTAGCCCCAGCCACCGCTACCGATGCGCTCGTCGTGCGGGTGAACGCTGCTGCGCCAGCCAGCGGAAGCAGCAACGGGACCTCGTGGGACGATGCGCACACCGCCCTGCAGGCCGCCCTGAGAGGGGCCGGCCCGCGCAACGAACTGTGGGTTGCGGGCGGCACGTACACGCCGGTCGTTCCGGCTGACCCGGCTAACGTTACCACGGCTGAGCGTGAGGCCAGCTTTCGCATTACCGGAGACCAAGATGGGCTGCAGGTATACGGCGGATTCGCAGGCGGGGAAACCGAGCGCGCACAGCGACAGGGGGCGGCTAACCCCACCGTGCTCTCGGGCGATATCGGAGGCGAAGGCGATGCCTCCGACAACAGCTACCACGTAGTCGTCTTCGACGGGGGGAACGCCATGCGGGGCGACGTGGACGCCAATATCACCGCAGAAACCGTGCTGGACGGCGTAACCATCACGGCAGGCAACGCGAACGGAAACTTTCCCGACCTCAGTGGGGGTGGACTCTACTGCGATGGCAGTGGCACCAACGGCGCGGGGGCTGGCAACGCGTGTAGCCCCACACTCACCGATGTCCAGTTTATCGGCAACGCAGCCCGCTTTGGCGGAGCGATCTACAGCATCGCCTCAGGCGGCGGGGCAAGCCATATGCAGATAGCACGCGCTTCATTTTTCGAGAACGATGCCTCAGAAAGTGGTGGCGCCATCTACTTTGCGGGTGACAACGGCTCGATTGCGACCCGCGTGGTGAACAGCGTATTTGTCGACAATACCGCCAGCCACATTGGCTTCGATGATGGCAATGCCGGGCAGCAGCCGCAGTTCATCCATTCCACCTTTACCGGAGCCAGCGAACAGGCAGTCGATGTGTTCTACTACGACACTGGCCAAACGCCCATTCAGGCCATCAACTCGGTCTTCTGGAATAACGGACCGGGCGGCATTGCAGGAAGTAGCGGATCGGTTGCCGAACCGGATGCTGCAGTAGCCGTGCGCTATTCCATTGTCGAGGAAGCGCGCTACACGACAGGAACCGACGGGGCATCCAACACGCAGGCCAATCCGCGCTTTGCTGATGCCGATGCACCGCTCGGCCCTGATGGCGTGTTCGGCACGAGCGATGACGGGCTGCGCCTGCAGCCCACATCGCCCGCCATTGCCCTGGGCACCTACGCGCCGTTCGAGCCGGGGGGAAGCGCTGAACAGGTGACGACCGATCTTACCGGCCAGGCACGCCGGTTCGGGCTTTTTCCCGATCTTGGACCGTACGAGCTTCACCAGGTCGCATCAACCCAGCGTGAGATTGTCGGCGCAACGGGTCTGTCTGGATACATCGAGCCCAGCGGATTTGGAGGATTGCTGCTGTTGCGCGATGCTGTCGACGGCGACCTGGTATTCACCCGAACCGAGGTTCGACCAGAAAGTCCAGACCTACCCGCTGGCGTGGCGCCGGTTACATGGACGGTTGATGCGTCGCTGAGTGCGGCTCCGACGTACGACCTTGTGCTGGACGTGAGCAGCGTGCCTGGCATCGAGGCCTTCGATCAACTCCTGTTGTACACCTCGCGCGACGGCGGAGCCACATGGAACCGTGTTACTGACTTGGGGGGCACGCTTGTGCTGAGCGAGGACCGCCAGCTGGTGGCCGTGCAAGACCTGACGGGGTTCAGCCAGTTTGCCGTGGCCAGCAGCAATCCAGGCAATCCGCTCCCGGTTGAGCTGGCGGGGCTGGAGGCCCAGCGCGCAGGTCCCGACGCGGTTACGGTGCAGTGGGAGACCCTCTCCGAGCGTAACAACGCCCGGTTCGAGGTGCAGCGCCAGGTGCGATCAGGGAGCGCGCCGCAAACGAATGCGGCATCGGCCGTGTGGGAGACGGTGGCTCATCGCGACGGGGCCGGGACCACCGATGTGCCGCAGCGCTACCGGGCTGAGGATACGGCCCTGCCGTACGCCGCCGACAGCCTCGCCTACCGCCTGCGGCAGGTGGACACCGATGGCACCGAGTCGTTTAGCGAAGCGGTGACCATCGCCCGCCCGGTAATCGGTGCTGAGCTTCTGCCGACGTACCCGAATCCGGCGCGGGGGCAAGCAACGGTGCGCTTTGCCATTCCCGAGCGGCAGGCGGTGCGCATCACGCTCTACGACATTCTGGGACGGCGCATCCGCACGGTTGTGGACGCCGACCTCGAAGGGCGTCACGAACAGACACTCGATGTAGGGCGCCTGGCCAGCGGCACCTACTTCATCTGGATGCAGACCGAAGACGGCGTGGTGGATACGCAGCGCATTACGGTCGTGCGGTAGCTGCTGTACGGTGGCAGCCGGATACGGGGCAGCGAAGCGCGGAGACTGCCGGGGCGACTGCGAGAGGCCCTGCGCCGCGGCGATCGCCTCTGCATCCGCCTGATACCGGGGGATGTGGCGGGGTGCTCAAAATGGCAGCTTTATTGCCCGCGCTGCTGGAGATATCTGCACCTGCTGGTTAACGGCTCTGAAGGCGACCGTTTGAACCATGACGTACGCTATGATATTGTGGACTGCAACCGCTTCCGAATAGGACGAGATATACGGCCCAAGGCAGCCCTGCACCGTCGTGCGTCGTGCAGCGGCTTGGTGTACAGGTAGGTGAGCCAGTTTGAGGTAAGATAGCGGCGATACTGGGCGGGTGTGTACCAGCCACTCATCTGCAGATACCGCAAGTACCGCCGCCGATACGGACCGGCGTATCCGACATGCCACGGTTTGGGGGTATGATTAAAGTGCAGGATCTGAGCGTCGTGAAAGATATTCTGTGGACGAGAATTGCCTTTGAGAGTATCGTAACATACGGTTTTGGTAGACTCGATTGCGCAGTGGAGTTGAGCATTCCAGACTGGATCAAGCACCGTACACGCGTCTCCCATTACGCCATTGAGGGCATCCTGATCATCGACAGTTAGCTCTTCGAAATGGTCGGTCAGCAGGTCGATGGCGCGAGCGGTGATGTCGGCTTCTATCCACCGCTCTACGTCGATCACCATCATGCCGGAGTTGAAGTAGGGGGCTGTGGGGGAGCGCGTCACAACGTCGCTCAACTGCGTAAACCGGCGGCTCTCGGCCATGGTGGGAGCCGAAAAGTTCTGTACAGCTCCGGCAATGGCGCCGTGCAAGGGCACATGGAATAGGTTGCGCACGTCGGCAAGTACCAGAACATCTGCATCCAGATACAAGATGCGTTCACAGGAGGAGAGGGCCTCTGGCAGGATCAACAATAGATACGCTGCACGCCCTACGTGCCGTGGTGCTTTGAGTGCGTCCAGGCGGTGCGTGGCAGCCGTTATGATAGAGAGGGTGGCCAGCGGATGCATCTCGGTGAGCGCCTGCAGCCGATGCCGGGTGCCAACCTGCAGTCCGCCATCTAACACGTAGATCTGGTACGCATGATCGGGCGATGCATGGTAGAGCACCGAATAGAGGGCTACGTACAGCCCGGGGGCCACTTGTTCGTCAGCAGCAAATGCAACGGTGGTTGTGTTCATCATGAGGTAGAGTAGTTGCATTCATGACAGGGTAGCGGGGGACGGAAGGGGAGGAACCTGGGGGTAGATGATACGGCAAAGTCCCAGCCAGTCGGTTAGAATCTGACAACGGTGTGTTAATCTATTGGTCTGCTCCTGGCGCTTCTTTTTATTGCGTGTTGGATGTACATTTGGTGCAGGCATCTTCATGAGTCCCATCTGCAAAACAGCGTTTTAAAGCGGACCTACCGCCCCAACGTACGCATTCTACCGAGCACCTTTCGCCTGCGAATCCCCCTACCCTGCTATGTCTGACGCCGACTCTGCCTTGTCTGAGCACCGCGCCGAGCGCGCCGCGTCGTCAATGAACCCGAATCTAAAGCGCCACGTGCAGTCCACGCAGCAGTTCGAAACGGAAGACTACCTGCGCGGGCTGCGCAACAGGAACCGCGTGATGCTCAGCCGCGCCATCACGCTCATCGAGAGCACGCGTCCCGATGACCAGAAGCAGGCACGCACTGTGTTGGATGCCTGCGCATCTGCCCGTACCAACAGCATTCGCATTGGCATCACAGGGATTCCAGGGGTGGGCAAGAGCACCTTCATCGAAGCGCTGGGGCTGCACCTGGCAGATTCGGGTAAGCAAGTCGCCGTGCTTACGGTGGACCCGAGTAGTGAGCGCAGTCGCGGCAGCATCTTGGGCGACAAGACGCGCATGCCGAAGCTGGCCACGCACGAGAATGCGTTCATTCGTCCCTCACCCACCGGCGGCTCGCTGGGCGGCGTGGCCCGCACCACACGCGAGACCATTCTGCTGTGCGAAGCCGCGGGGTTTACGCACATTCTGGTGGAAACCGTAGGCGTGGGGCAGTCCGAAACCGCTGTGCACGCGATGGTCGACTGCTTTCTGCTGCTGGCGCTGGCGCACACGGGCGACGAACTGCAGGGCATCAAGCGCGGCATTATGGAGATGGCCGACGCCATTGTCATCAACAAGGCCGACGCGCACGAGGATACCGTCGTGCAGCAGACACGCCAGACGCTGCGGCAGGCGTTGCAGTTGCTTCCAGAGCGCACGTCGGGGTGGACGCCGCCGGTGCTCACGTGCTCGGCCCTCAAGAGCAATGGCATTGCTGATGTGTGGCAGGCCGTGCGCGACTGCATCGACCATTTGCGCAAGACGGGCGCCTTTGAGGAGCGCCGCGCCCGGCAAGCGCGCCACTGGCTGCGGGCCACGATCGACCACGCGCTCCAACAAGACTTCTACGCAAACGACCGGGTGCAGCAGGCCCTTCCAGATCTGGAGGATGATGTGGCCTCGGGCACGCGAAGCGCCTATACCGCTGCGCAGCGCCTGCTGGAGCTATATCGGTCGCCAGAGGACAAGGCGTAGCCTCGATATCTACTTATTCAGCAACGACTTGTACTCCGGGTGCTCGTTGATGTAGTGCACCACGTACGAGCAGTACGGCACCACCGTCATATTCTCATTGCGAGCGTGTTCCAGCACATGCTTTACCATAGCGCCCGCAATGCCCTGGCGGCGGTACTGCGGGGGCACCCCCGTGTGCGTGAGTCCGAGCTGACCATCGAGGCGCCGATATGTAACCACCGCTTCGCGGCCTTCGTCGTCAAGCACCGCCACAAAGCGCTGGTTGGCTTCGTCGTGCTCAATCTGGAGGGCGGAGGCATCGATAGGGGCAGACATAGGGCAAGGGCTGGTCAAGATGAAGATAGAGGGATGCATAGGCACGGCTTCTGCCCGCGTGCAGATCCCGCTTCTTTGAGCTATGCAGCCTGCTCGCAGATCGATTTAACGAAGGCGTAGGCGGCCGCGTAGATGCCGGGTTCCTCACTGGCGCGCGGCCCGGCGACATTCAGCACCGCAATGCCGTGTGTGTGCATCCACTGCAGGGCGTCGTTGGTGGCGTGGGAGGGATCCAGCGTTACAACGCGGCACGGACATCCCCGCTCCTTCGCTTCTTGCTGGGTGAGCGCGGTGCCACCTGCAAGCGGCTGCTGGTGCAGGATGAGCGTGCCGTCGCTATCGCGCACGTTCCAGGCGGTGCGCTGCGCATAGCGTTCGGTGGGCGTTTCAGTGAGCGGGTAGCGCGCGGGAATGGGTCCGTCCTCGGCCCGCCGCCCCTTCGGGCACCACCCACCTACAGGCACGCCAGCGTCCAGCGCCGCATCCAAGGCGGCCCGGTCGACGCCCGTCTGCCCGCCCGATACGATGCGCTGGAGTGTCATTGGAGGCATGGTTGCTGTATCCTTCCGTTCAAATCCGTTAGGCTCATGCCGAAATCGACGACACCGGCACGCGCCGCACGCCATCGGTCATCCAGCAGTCTTGATACGGCGCCTGCGTCTGTTTCGACAACCGAAACACATACCCTACGGATCCAGACTCAGTAGAGAGCATCACGCCCATGCGCGCCTGCGTATCGGTCTGCTGCACCGCGCTGTATCGAGCGCCGTCGTGGTCGAGCATGGGACCGTACGCCTCCGTTTCAAAGAGCAGCCGAAACCGCTCCAGCGGACCCGTAGCGCGTTTGTTAGCGGGCGAGGCAAAGCGGAACGCCGCCTCAATCCCGGCATCAGCATGCGGGGCATCGTTATCGCCCAGCGCATCCACCTGAAGGCGCACGACGTCTTCGGGCGACCAATCGGGCGACGGGGCAGGGAGCGAGTCGGAGGAAGTTGGCATAGGTGCAGGGGGAGCAGTTGCATGCAAAAACGCGCCGCCGCTTCCGCCAAGCAGAAGCAAGGCGACAGCGGCGGCTACGGTCACGGTTGCGATGTGTGTTGGGCGGCGAGCAGGCGTCATGGGGCGGGCGGTGTGTGGGAATGGAGTCTTGATTCCGCAGCCCCGAGTGCGCTGTAAGCCAGCGATAAAGCGCCGCAGATAGGCATCTGGAGCTACTCCAGGTGATGGTAATCCAGCTCGTGCTCTTCGTCGATCGCCCGCTGAACCGGAGCCGATGGCGCATCCACTGCATGGATAGCGACGTCCATGCCGCCGTTGCCGGTAGGAACGCAGCGAATGTTCTGCTTCCAGGCCGGATCTTTGTCCGGGTAGTCGGTACGGGCGTGGGCACCGCGCGACTCGGTGCGTTCCAGCGCGCCGCGCAGAATGGTCTCCGCCGTGATCAGCATGGACCGCACGTTCTGCGCGTTCTCGTAGCGCAGCGTGGTGCGGTCGGCCTGCACGTCCAGGTCGCGGGCGGCCTCCTGCAACTGCTGGAGCTGATGCAGCCCTGTGAGCAGGCTGTCCTCGTTCCGCAGGATGCCCGCATGATCCCACATCAGATTGCGCAGGTGCGTCATGATCTCCTCAGGCGTGTGGGTCCCTTCAGAGGCAGCAAGGTGATCTTGCGCCGCCACATACTCGCGAACCTGGGCCTCAGAAAGTGGCGTGTGGGGGCGTGTAGACAGCGTTTCAGCGATGTGCTGCCCCGTAATCTGGCCAAAGACGATCGTCTCCACAAGCGAGTTGCCGCCCAGGCGATTGGCGCCGTGTACGCCCGTCGTGCATTCGCCCACCGCGTAGAGCCCGTCAACCGCGGTCTGACCCGTCTCAAAGTTGACTTCGATACCTCCCATCGCGTAGTGGGCAGTGGGGGCCACCTCCATCGGCTCTTTGGTGATGTCGACGCCCTGCTCGGCAAATTCTTCCACCATGCGCGGCAGCCGCTCGTGGATGTAGGCGTCGTCGCGGTGCGAGATGTCGAGCAAGACGGCGTCGTTCTCGGTGCCACGGCCCTCGCGGACCTCCTGCTCAATGGCACGGGCCACCACGTCGCGCGCATCCAGCTCCATCTGATTCGGGGAGTAGCGCTCCATAAAGCGCTCGCCCTCAGCATTATAGAGGCGTCCGCCTTCGCCGCGAACGGCCTCGGTGACGAGGTGCCCCGCTTCTTCCTCCGGATGCACCTTGCCGGTGGGATGGAACTGCACGAACTCCATGTCGCGCAGCGACACGCCCGCCCGAAAGGCCAGCGCCTGCGCATCGCCCGTGTTCTCATCGGGACGCGATGAACTGCGGCGGAAGAGCGAGGTGTGTCCGCCCGCAGCAATGACCACGGCATCCGCATCAAATGCTACCGGACGGCCGGTTTCCATGTCGAATCCGACTGCGCCCGTCGCGCGCCCATCGTCCACCACCAGATCCGTGATGTAGAGATTCTGGCGATAAGGCACGTTCAAGGTCATGGCCTTCTGCACGAGGGTCTCCATCAGCGCCTTGCCCGTGCGGTCGCCCACAAAGCAGGTGCGCCGAAACGACTGCGCACCGAAGTAGCGCTGATTGATTGTGCCATCGTCGGTGCGGTTGAAGTCTATGCCCCACGCATCCAACTCGCGGATGCGCTCAGGCGCCCGCTGGCAGAGCAGTTCCACCGCGGTGGCGTCGTTGACGAGGTGCCCTTCGTTGAAGGTGTCGGCGGCGTGGATTTCCCATCGGTCTTCAGGATCGAGGCTGCCCAGCGAGGCGTTGATGCCACCCGCGGCCCAGATGGTATGCGCATCGCCATGGTCGCGCTTGCCCAGCACCAGACAGTCGATGCCCTTCTCGGCCAGCTCAATGCTGGTGCGAAGTCCAGCCGCACCGGCGCCAATGATGAGCACATCGGTTGTGACCGTTTCTATGGGAGGGGAAGTAGCCATAAGGGAGCATGTACGATAAGCGAGGATACAGCAGAATGCCTGTAGCACGTAGTGTGCGTGAGGCGGCAATACAAGTCCGTACTGCACGCTATACAACTCGCACGAAGCGGAGAGTTTTCGCTGTGTAGAGGCGTTAGGCAGGAATTGGAGGAACGTAACAGGTGTGCCGAGGTCGTTGGATGCTGTACGGTGCCACACGAGATGAAATAGGGGGTAACGATTCGGAATGAGCCAGAATAGTTGTGGGCTTTCCTGGGATAAGCCCGAGATCGGCGTTTGTGGCGTGTGAGGCGTATGTTAGGCTCGCGTTACTGGGTAACCAGGCGCGATGGCTTCGATCCGCCTGACGACACGCGACATGAAACGATCTGCCTGATGGATTCCGTACCTATGTGGCGGCATGTGCAGGTTTCCTTCCTCCGTTGTTGATCGCCTTGTGGCAACATACGCAATCCCAACATCCCCCATTCCCTCACGCCGTTCGGGCGTTTCCCCCTTCGCGAAGGGGGGACACGAGCGTTAGCGACTGACGAAGCGAAGCGGAGTATATGTCGCGTAGCGACAAAGGGGGATGCCCGTCCCGCAAGGACAACGGAAAGGCCGAAAGAGAGATGCCAGAAAGAGCAGTACACAAAAACGCTGCGCACGGGGCTGGCGTGCATCCCTCCAGCCCAGCTCTGACGTATCTGCGGCGCGGATGCAACGGACGACCCCAGTAGCTCGCAGCAGGGTTGCCTATTTTTGTACGGGCCAACAGTTCCCCATCGTTCTCATCGACGGAGTTAGATGAGGACATACGAAGATACTGCGTTCACAAGAGGATCTCGTCGCGAGGCTCTGCCTCGTGACACAGCAGTTCAGGGGCTCTGCCCCGATTCCGAACAAGAAATAGCAGAGGACCGGATCAAGTGCATGAACTCCTATAGATTGACCCAAACGCAAAACGCCCCGCGCCACCCGGTGCCAGGTGATTCGGGGCGTTCTGCTTCGTGATAGTAGGCCCGGAGGGTCTCGAACCCCCAACCCACAGATTAAGAGTCTGTTGCTCTACCAGTTGAGCTACGGGCCTCTGTTTTTGCAAGCGCTATGCACATGCAAACCCTAATTTTGATCCCCTCTCTATCGCACGGGGCGTGTTTTATTCAAGAGCTTCATGGTTTAGGGCACGCCCTACACATCCAGCTCATCCGCCTCGGTGGCGTGCTGCATGATGAAGTTGAAGCGCGCGGAGGTGTCGCGGCCCATCAGGTCGGTGATGGTCTGCTCGGTGTGCAGGCGCTCGGTGTCCGGAATGGTAACCTCCAGCAGGCGGCGCTTGTCGCGGTCCAGCGTCGTGGCGTTGAGCGTCTTCGGCATCATCTCGCCGAGTCCCTTAAAGCGCTGAATGTCGACGTTCAGATTGCGGCCGTCGCTCTTGATCTCGTCGATGATTGCATCGCGCTGGGCGTCGTCGAGGGCCCAGTGGGTGTCTTTGCCCGCGTCGATGCGGTAGAGCGGCGGCTGGGCGATGTAGACGTAGCCGCCCTCAATCAGCGGCGTCAGGTAGCGGTAGAAGAACGTGAGGAGCAGCGTTGAGATGTGATGGCCATCCGAATCCGCATCCATCAAGAGGATAATCTTGTAGTAGCGCAGGTGATTCAGGTTGAAGCCTTCGCCCAGTCCGCACCCAAGCGCCTGCACGATGTTCGACAGCTCTTTGTTGTTCTGCACCCGCTTCAGCGAGGCCTGCTCGGCGTTCAGGACCTTTCCCCGCAGCGGAAGCACCGCCTGCGTGGCGCGGTCGCGGGCCTGCTTGGCGGATCCGCCTGCCGAATCCCCCTCAACGATAAACAGCTCGCACTCGCTGGGCACGTCCGAGGAGCAGTCGGCCAGCTTGCCGGGCAGGTTCAGACGGCGCGATGTGCTGCTGCTCTTCCGAGCGCGCGAGGCGGCACTGCGACTGGCTTTGCGGGCCTTCGCGGCCTGAATCACGCGCGTCGCAATGGCCTCGCCTGTGGTCGGATGATCGTTCAGGTACTGCTCCAGCTCCACGCGCACCGAACTGCTCACTTGCGAGCGGACCTCCGGGTTGTTGAGCTTGTCCTTCGTCTGGCCCTGAAACTGCGGATCCACATGAAAGAGGTTCACAATCGCCACGAGTCCCTCGCGGGTGTCGTCGCTGGCAATGTCGAGCCGGTGTGGCACCAGGTCGTGCGTATCCATGTACGCCCGCAAGGTGGTGCGCACGGCGCGGCGCAAGCCTTGCTCGTGCGTGCCGCCGTCCTGCGTGGGGATGCCATTCACGTACGACAGAATCTTCGGCTTCGGCGCATCGGTCCACTGCAAGGTTACCTCCAGCCGACCGTCGCCCTCGAAGTCGTCGTCGACCAGCGAAAAGACATCGTCGTGGATCGGCGCCACCTGCAAGTCCTCCAGGATGTGCTCCAGATACTCCACAATGCCGCCCTCGTGCTGAAAGACGTGGCGCTCGTCGTTCACCTCGTCCTTAAACACGATCTTGAGCGACCGATTCAGGAAGGTCTTCACCTTCAGCGTCTCCTTGATCCAGGCCGCGTCAAACGTGGTTGATTCGAAGATTTCCGCATCCGGACGAAAGAAAATCTCGGTGCCGGTGCCATGCGGATCGTCCTCAATCCGCACCACATCGCCCAGCGGCGTGCCCGCCCGGTACTGCTGCCGGTACGACCCGCCGTCGCGCTTTACGGTGGCAATCATCTCCTCCGAGAGCGCATTCACGACCGAGGCCCCCACGCCGTGCAGTCCGCCCGAGGTGATGTAGTTGCTGCCGTCAAACTTGCCGCCGGAGTGCAGCGTGGTCAGGATCAGTTGCAGCGTCGAGATGCCCTTCTCCGGATGCACATCGATCGGAATCCCCCGCCCGTTGTCGCGCACCGTCATGCTCTGGCCATCCTCATGCAGCACCACATCGATGTACGACGCATAGCCATTGGTGGCCTCGTCGACAGCATTATCGACCACCTCCCACAGCATATGGTGCAGGCCCGGCTTGCCCGTGCCGCCAATGTACATTCCGGGCCGTTTGCGCACCGGCTCCAGCCCTTCGAGCACTTGAATGTCTTTGCCGGTATAGGTTGTTGTGTCTGGCATGAACCGTCTATTCGTATGGGGTAGAATACAGGGGGATGCGAATCGTCGTGCCATCCCGACATACGGATGCGCATCTCACAGGCTCCATCCCGGTTACGAGGGATTGGAATCGCGCACGTTGAGCTCTCGGCTCCCGCCCGCCCGTCCGGCACAGTGCAAAGGGATATGCACGACCGCGCTCGCCATGACATTATACATAGGCTGTCATCCTGAGCGCAGCATCTGCGCCCAGCAGATGCGCAGTCGAAGGATCTCCTCCATGCTGGGCACAGCCTTCGTTTGGTGGGCTTCCATCAACGGTGCGGGAGATGGTTCGACTCCCGGCTCCTGCGTCGCCGTCCGCTCACCATGACATCGATGGGAGAAGGGGCGCCCCCTCAACGGCTGTCGCCTTGAGCGAAGCGCAGCGGAGTCGAAAGGTCTCCTCTACTCCAGCACACCTTCCAGCCCACCAGGCACCTGCCAACCGAGCCGGAGATGGTCCCCCGCTGGCGCTCTGCGCGGACGGTCCTCCGTCCAGTTACAGCACGCAACGTCTCAGCCCACCTTCACCTCAATGGGTTCGTAATGCACCTCCGCAAAGTAGCCGCGCTTAATGACCACATGGCCTTTGCCGCCGCGATTGGTGATGTCGTACTTGGTCGTGCGCACAATCTCCTCGCGTCCGTTGTTCGTGACCACAGTGAGGCCCTCGCGTGCCATGTCTGACAGCGTAGCGCCCAAGAGGCGGTCGTCGTCCTGAATCCGCATGCCAATAACGCCTTTGGCCGGACCTTTGTAGACCGACACCTGCTCGACCGGGAAGATCAGTACGCGCCCGCCGTGCGAGGCCGCACAGACGTGTTCATGACCTTGCGCCAGCAGCGCCCGCACCACCTCGTCGTTGCCCTCCAGCCGCATAAACATGCGTCCAGATCGAGTAGACGGCTCCATGAAGCCTTCGACCGTGAAGCGCGTGGTCTGGCCTGTTTTGGTGAGTGCAACAACGTAGGGCGGATGCGGCTCTTCGTCCTCGGCCACGCCGTTCTCGTCGAAAAGCTGCTGCTGGTCGGGCTCTTCGGGACGCCCTGGCGGTAAGGCACGGTCGTCGAAGCTCACCACGCCCACTACGCGCTCGCCGTCGTCGAACGAAAACAGCTTCTGCACCGGATCGCCGTAGCCGGTGGTGCTCGGAATGTCGTTGATGCGCACGGTGTAGCAGGTGCCGTAGTTCGTGAAGAAGCCCACCGTGGCGCGGGTGGAGCCTTCGAGCACCCAGCCGACCTCGTCGCCGTCGCGCACGCGAATCGAGTCGAGGTCGGTGTAGGAGCCCTGGCGCTTCACCCAGCCGTCGCGCGTGACGATGACGTAGGCATCGCTCTCGATGATGTAGTCTGCTTCGGTGTATTCGATGGCGGCATCGGGCCCGCGAATCTCACTGCGGCGGTCGTCGGCGTAGTCGGACTTCACCTGCACCAGCTCCTCGCGCACCATGTCCCACCGCGCGGATTTGTCGTCAAGCAGCGCACGAATTTCGGCAGCGCGGGTGCGCTTGGCCTCCAACTCCTCCTCAATGGCTTCGATCTCCATTTGGGAAAGGCGGTAGAGCTTCGTATCGAGCACCGCATCGGCCTGGGTGGTGTCGAGTCCAAACCGGTCCATGAGACGATCCTGCGCATCCTTTTTGTTGGTGGAGGCGCGGATCATGGCAATGGTTTCGTCGAGCGCATCGAAGATGGTTTCGAAGCCTTCGAGCAGGTGGATGCGCGTCTCCAGCTTCTGCAATTCGTGGCGAAGCCGCCGCGTTACGACGCCCAGCCGAAACTGCAAGAAGTGCTGCACAATGGTGCGCAGGTTCACGCGCTCAGGCGTACCCACGTCGGCGCGCTCGGTGGGCACCAGGCACGTCATGTTGACGTGGAAGCGGTGCTGCAGCTGCGTGTGCTTGAACAGATACGCCATGGCCGCCTCGGCATCGGAGCCGCGCTTCAGCTCCAGCACAATGCGTACGTCGTCGGTCGACTCGTCGCGCACGTTCGAGAGCTGCGGCACGTTCTCATCGGCGATATGGTCGGCAATAGACTCCACAATCTTGCTTTTGTCGACCCCGTACGGCACCGACTCGATGATGGCGCGGGTTTTCCCCTTCATGCGGTAGCCGCCCCGCATCTCGATCGTGCCCTTGCCGGTGGCATAAATCTCGCGCAGCTCCTCTTTGGTGTTCAGGATAGCCCCGCCGGTCGGGAAGTCTGGGGCGGGCACGTGCTGCCAGAGCGCCTCGGCCGAGGCGTCGGGGTCGTCAATCAGATGCAAGCAGGCATCCACGACCTCGCCCAGGTTGTGCGGCGGGATGTTCGTGGCCATGCCCACGGCAATGCCACTCGCCCCGTTCACGAGCATGTTGGGCACCTTGGCCGGAAGCACCACCGGCTCCTGGAGCGTGCCGTCGAACGTGTCGCGGTACTCCACCGTGTCCTGCCGTAGTTCGGTGAGCAGCTCCATCGCGAGCGGACGCAGCTTGGCCTCGGTGTAGCGCATGGCGGCGGGATTGTCGCCGTCGAGCGAGCCGAAGTTGCCGTGGCCGTCGACCAGTGGGGCGCGCAACGAGAAATCTTGCGCCATGCGCACCATCGCGTCGTAGATGGCAGTGTCGCCGTGCGGGTGGTACTTCCCCATCGTCTCCCCCACAATGGTGGCGCTCTTGCGGTGGCGCCCGTCGGGGTAGAGGTTCAAGTTGGTGAACATGGCGTACAAGATGCGCCGCTGCACCGGCTTCAGCCCGTCGCGGATGTCGGGCAGCGCACGGCTGGTAATAACAGACAACGCGTAGTTGAGATACCGCTTGCGGGCGGTTTTGTGCAGTGAGATGGACTCAGTCTCCGGCATAGAGGATGCTAAATAACGGCTATAACAGATGCGGGTGAACGCGTGTTTTCGTCAACGAGCCGCAGCACAGGCGGTTGCAGCCGTGCCACACGTAGCGGCATGAAGTGTGGTTGCAGAGCCGGGAGAGCATCTGCACAGCGTTTTGCGAACGAATGGAGACGTGAAAGCAAGACGTAACGACCAAGACCGCCATGTTGTGCAACGCGGTGGATGGCGGAGTTGAGATGAGATAAGCAGGAGGGCAAGTCGTGATGCTTTCCTCTGTCTATTACAAACGGGCTGTTACGATGCCTTAACGAGAGGGCAATTCGTACGTTTTCGAGGCGCCGGTTTGTACATTGCCCGCACACATATTGCCCCTATCCGCACACTTGCGCCATGAAATTGCTGCTTTTCGACATCGACGGTACGCTGCTCCACGCCAACGGATCGGGGCGCGTGGCCATTGAGCATGCCCTTGCCGACGTATTTGACCGGCCCATTGCGACGGACGAGATTTCGTTTTCGGGGCGTACCGATCCTGGCATTATGCGTGACATCCTGGAGTCCAACGGCATTGCGCCCAGCACGGCCAACGTGAAGCGTGCGTTGAATGCGTACCAGGAGGTGGTGCTTCAGCAGGGCAATCCGGGCGATGTGACGCTCATTCCGGGCATACCGCCGTTATTAGACAAGCTTGCCGAGCGTACTGACGTGACGTTGGCGCTGCTTACCGGAAATGTGCGCGCAACGGCGTTCTGGAAGCTGGATGCGGTGGGGCTGGATCGGCACTTCGCGTTTGGGGCGTTTGGCTCTGACGACGGCAATCGCCACAACCTGCCGCCGGTCGCCGTACGGCGGGCACAGCAGCACACCGGTCGCACCTTTGTGGGGAGCGATGTCGTGATCATTGGCGATACGCCCCACGACATTCAGTGCGGACGCGGCATTGGGGCGTTTTCGGTGGGCGTGTGCACGGGTTCGTACGAGCGCTCCATGCTGGAGCCGCACCGCCCCAACGTGCTTTTCGATACACTGCAAGATACAGAGGCATTTGTTCAACGCGTGGTGGAGTTGTAGCCTGGCGCTCTGCACGGGGCCTGCGCTGACGATTTCGTAGCACAATACACCGTATCTGTAGACCATCACTTCGGAGTCGGGGCGTTACGGTGCTCCACCGTACAGTTCTCCACTCTCCTGCGAAACATCTTTGTCACTTGTAGTTACAACAAGATGTAATTACAAGCTGTGACGTGCAGTGCTGAACCTTCAGCACGAGCCCCGCAGCACATACATACGCGGACACGAAGACACGCTATGAGACGACAGGGGGCCATACGCCAGATTGCGCTGTTGGCACTGCTTGGGGGAAGCCTCATGCTGACAGCTTGTGTGCAAGACACATCCGATGCTGAGGAGGCAGCCTACAACGCATCGGTGGTTGCCGCTCAGGCGCGTGTCGAGACCAGCGTTGAGGGACTCGATGTGCTCCGTTCGTCGCTTGCCCGGCAGATAGATGATCCCGACGCGGTCGATCAGTCCACGTTTGCGCGGGTCTGCCAACCGGTGGGACGGCGGGCGCAGGCGCTTGCGCAAGAAAACGGCTGGGTCGTGCAGCAGTTGGCCGAGCGTAACCGCAATCCGGCCCACACGCTCGACGATGAGGCGCGCACGGTGCACGAGCGCTTTGCTGAAAATCCGGACTTGCAGCGCGTGTGGCATGAGGACACGGTGCTTAACGGCACGTCGGGGCAGCGCTTCTTTCAGCGCATCACGGTAGAAGAGACATGCCTGGCCTGCCACGGCCCGAAGGGCGACCGGCCCGCCTTTGTGAAATCGGGCTATCCGAATGACCGAGCCTACGGGTTCGAAACCGGCGATTTGCGTGGGCTCTATGCGGTGTTCGTCCCCGACAGCCTCCTGACCGCGGCCCAGCACTGAGATGGTTCCAGACAGGCATGGCCTACTCAGTCCGGCCCCGCGAATCCCGACACACCTTTCCAAGCCGGATTCGACTGAAAGCGCTTTTTCGCCACTTGTTGCACGCAACCCAATCCTGTTATGAGTACGCCTTCCGCCAATGGCGCGGCCTCGCTTGAGGAGCGCCTCAACGATCCCCAAACCACAAAAGCGCTGCACCGCATCCTGGACCGCCTCGACGCGATCGAAGACGCTGTCGACGGGCTTGCTACCGCCGTCGATCAGGCGCCGCAAGCCGCGAATATGGTCACCGACATGGTCGATGACGGCTACCGCACGGCCGAGGCCCACGGTGTGGATCTGGACGAGCGGATGCATCTGGCGCTGCAGCTCACCGAGCGCCTTACTGCACCGAAGACGGTCGAGACCCTCACGCGGCTCATGAACCGGATGGACGACGTGGACCGCCTGATTGACTTGGCGGACCAGGCGCCTCAGGCAGCCAACATGCTCGTCGATATGTTCGACGATGCCTATCGCGCTGCCGAGGCCTCGGGGCACGATCCTGAACTGGTGCTACGCCGCACCGCAGAAGCCCTCAGTGAACTGAGCGCCTTTGTCGGCTCCGACGAGTTTACCGCGCTCAAAGACTCCGGTATTTTGGATCCGCAGGCCGTATCAGTGGTCGGCAAAGCGGGGGATGCGCTGGCCGACTGCCGCCGTGAGTGCGGTGATGAGCCGCCGCAAGTGGGGCTGTGGGGCCTGTTCAAGGCACTTCGCGATCCCGATACGCGCCGCGCCCTGGGCTTCCTGACCAGCTTCGGCAAGCATTTTGGCCGCAAACTGCAATCGTAACGCCACACGCTTACTCTTTCCAACCTAACCTCTCTGAATTATGAGTACGTCCAGCCAATACGACGTCGTCATTGTAGGCGGCGGCACCGCCGGTATCACCGTTGCTGCTCAGCTCCAGCAGTCCGACCGCGCTCCCGAATCCATTGCCATCATTGAACCCTCAGACACGCACTACTACCAGCCCATTTGGACGCTGGTGGGCGCAGGCGTCTTCGACAAGGAGATCTCCGAGCGCCCGATGGCCGATTACATTCCCGAAGGCGCCACATGGCTGCAGGATGCTGCGGCCTCGTTCGATCCCGAAGCAAATACCGTCACCACCAAAGGCGGCGACACGGTCGCATACAACTACCTGGTCGTGGCTCCGGGTTTGCAGCTTGACTGGGACGCGGTGCCTGGGCTTGCTGAATCTATTGATGATCCCAACTCGGGCGTGGTGAGCAACTATGCCTACGAGTACTGCGAAGACACGTGGGACGTGATGCAGCAGTTGAAACCGGGCGACAATGCGGTCTTTACACAGCCTGCCACGCCCATTAAGTGTGGCGGGGCCCCGCAGAAGATCATGTACCTGACTGCCGACCATCTGCGTCGCGAGGGCATTCTCGACGACGTGTCGGTACAGTTCTACACGCCGGGGACCGTCATCTTTGGCGTCGAGAAATTTGCGCGCACACTTCGAAAAGTGGTTGACCGCTACGGCATCGACGTGAACCTGCACAGCGAACTCGTGGAAGTGCGTTCGGCGTCCAACGAAGCGGTCTTCCGAGCGACGGGCGGCGACAGCGCGCCCTCTGAGCGCGTAGTGCCATACGACATGCTGCACGTCACGCCGCCGCAGAGTGCGCCCGACTTCATCAAAGAGAGCCCGCTCTCCAACGAGGATGGCTGGGTCGATGTGGATAAGTACACGCTTCAGCACACCACCTACGAGAACGTCTTTAGTCTGGGGGATGCCGGAAGTACGCCCAACGCCAAGACGGGCGCGGCAGTGCGGAAGCAAGCCCCCACCGTGGTAGAGAATCTGCTCCAGCTGATGCACGACGGCGAAATCACCGCCCCAAAAGAGTACAACGGCTACGCGTCGTGTCCCCTCGTTACCGGATACGGGAAGCTCGTGCTGGCCGAGTTCGACTACAACAACGAACCCGACCCCAGCTTCTCGTTCGATACCAGCCAGGAGCGGTATAGCATGTACGCACTCAAGGCGTACGGCCTGCCGCAGATGTACTGGCACGGCATGCTGCGCGGACGCGCGTAGCGAAGTGGCAGCGACTGAAGCCCATACGCTTTGACGTTCGGGCACGGTAACTCACATATCGACTTCATGCAAGCAGCTCGTGACGTTGGCTACGGGCTGCTTGCGTGTATGGGGCGTCCCATAAAGCTGATTTAGGCTCTTGGGATGCCATTGGGCAGGCACTTCTGCACCCGTCGTTCATATAACAAGATGTCTACATCCTGCACCCTTGCAGCTTCTGATGCTATGGACACGCCAAGCGTATCCCAACAAAGCACGACCCAAACGCCGCCTGTCTCCGAGTACGAGCAGGAGCGGGGAAAGCCTATGCCCAGCAAACTGCACAGTATTACCCAAAAGAAACTAATCGTCGCGCTTCACAAGTTTGAGCCTCCATACACCGTATTTAGTGAACTGACAGTCGAGCTTTCTGAGCGCTACTTTACACCAGACATATCGGTGTACGAAGAGCGTGCTATGGACTACACGTTTGACGAAGTGCGCATGACCGAGCCGCCGCTGCTCACGGTCGAAATTGCCTCGCCCACGCAGGGCGTGCAGCCCCTGATTGACAAGATTCGGTTTCTGCTGGGCGAGGGCGTGCAGTCGTGCTGGCTGGTGCAGCCGCAGCTGCGCACGATTACGATATATCATGGCGATATGCAGCACACCACCTACGCCGACGGATCGGTGACGGACCCCAATCTTGAGATCACCATCGACCTGGCCGACGTGTTTGCGGTCGCATAGCTGCTACTCGTGCACGCTGTTTTGCACGTCGGCAAGCAGCGACCGGTAAGCGGTGCGCATGGCATCGGAGGCATACAGTTCATTGTGCCCGCCGCCTTCTACGATAACAAGCTCTTTGCTGGAGGTGCGTGCGTCATCGTAAAGCGTCTCGGCCATCTCGGACGGGGTGATGCCGTCGTCGGAGCCGCCCACAATAAGCAACGGCACCTCAATGCTTGCAATACGCGCCCGGTTGTCTTCCTGGCGCAGCGAATCAGCAAAGTCAAAGCCCACAAACAGGCGCAGGTACCACGGCAGAAGCGCCTTTTCCCACGCCTCAACATTCGTGGCCGGATTCTCCAGCACCACGCCGCCCACGGGGCGTTCGTTGGCCAGATACGTGGCCATGAAGGTGCCCAGCGAGTGCCCGTGCACGACCAGGCGTTCGGCATCGACCCCAAGCTCGCCTGTCACGTACTCGTACACCGTCAGGGCATCTTGCTTGAGATGCGCAACCGTGGGCGCGCCCTCGCTTTTGCCGTAGCCGCGATAGTCCCACATCAGAGCGCGGGTCGGTAGCTCCGCAAACGTCTTCACATAGCCGCTCGACTGCACAAGGTAGAAGCCCTGTCCGCCAAAGAAGAGCACGGTGGCGTCGGTGTTGTCGGGGCGGAGCCACCAGGCATCGAGGACCACCGAGTCGGGCTCCGCAGTGGTGGAGACAATCGTACGCTCATCAAGCGTCACACCGTCCATGCTGAACGTGGCCGGGGTAATGGACGGCTTGGGCATGAACACGTCTTCTTCGGCAATCGGAATGGAGCCGCAGCCTGTGCATCCGGCCAGAACCAGTAGAAAAAGCAGAAGTGGAGTGAGATGAGATGCTGTAACAGGACGGGCCATCATTGCAGGGTGTTTGGGGGATGCGCGTGGATGTATCTGTACCCCACACTGAAAAGCGGGTTTGGAACGACTCTGCTACGCCTTGGCCTACTCCTCATCACGCGCGTGGGTTGCTCTACTCGTGGCCCCGACGTACTCACGTCGTGGTAGAAGGAAGGGCGACCATGGGCACCAGGCCGGGCTTTACTACGAAGGTGTCGGGGGCATACGAGAGCAGCTCGCCGTCGGCGTTGCACACGAGCGGCGGGTCGGTTTCAACCTGAATGGATTGCGCAGTGTAGGCCGTGACCAGCGGGTGGTTGGTGTAGCATCCGGTAAGGACCTGCTGCACGACGCTTGTGATTTGCGAGGGCGAACCGGCCCGCACGGTCACCACGTTGAGCTGTCCGTCGAACGGGTCGGCGCCGGGAGCTACCTCCATCCCGCCCGCAGCGGTGGCGGCGTTGGCTACGACGACATTCAAGACATCGGGGCGCGACACGGTAGTGCCATCGAGCGTGAGGGTGAGGTCGTAGCGGCGCAGCTTGGGCAGCACCTGCGCTGCGCCCATCACGTAGGCCAGCGGGCCAAGCAGCGATTTAGGGCCGCGCGACAACGCCTTGTCGATGTACCCGCCAAAGCCGCCCACGCACACGTTGAGCGCAAGCCGCTCGGTGACCCCGCGATTCTGAATAGCGAGGACGTCCATAGGGCACGGGGGCGCGGTGCAGGCAAGACGCAGGGCCTCGGGGAGCGACTCAGGTAGGGCAAGGCTGCGGGCGAGGTCGTTGCCCGTGCCCACCGGCGCAAGTCCGACCGCGTCGACCTGCGGAAGCACGCCCATGTTGTGGAGCGTATTGACGAGGAGATGCAGCGTGCCGTCGCCCCCGGCGGCTACGAAGCGGCGCGTGCCATCGGCCCAGTGGGTGCGGAGGGCGGCCTTGGCTTCGTGGGGACTGTGGGTGATGCGCAGCAGGGCACGGTCTGCCAGCGCTTCGGTAGCGGCACGCAGGTCGGCGAGGGCGGTGCCGCCGCCGGCGTTTGCGTTGGCCAGAATGAGCGGGGGAGCAGCAGGCATTAGCGGTAGAGGCCGGGGAACGGAGACGCAGCCATGGGGCCGCATCGAAACGGAAGAGTGTTGCGGAGGCAGAGGCTTTCTCTTTCCCTCTTAATCCGCTTCATAGAACGGGTTTGCTTCGGGCGTGTCGCGTCCGTCGTGGATGGCGCTGTAGCGCACGTAGTTATCGGCGTAGGGACGGATGGTGGCGACTTCGTCGTCGGTCAGCTCGCGCACCACGGTGGCGGGCTGCCCGAGCACGAGCGAGCGGGGCGGCACCGTAGTGCCTTTCGTGACAAGCGTACCGGCGCCTACAATGCTGTGCGATCCGATGTCGGCGTGATCCATGACCGTGGCGCCCATGCCAATAAGCACCGTATCTTGGATGGTGCAGCCATGGATAATGGCGCCATGGCCCACCGTCACGTAATCGCCAATGGTAGTGGGGGCGGTCCCGTGGGTAACGTGCACGACGGAGTTATCCTGGATGTTGGAGGCGGTGCCGATCTGAATAAAGTTCACATCGCCGCGCAGGGTGCAGTGGTGCCAGATGCTGGATTTGGGGCCAAGCGTAACATCGCCAATGACCACGGCGGTGTCGGCAATGTAGTTGGAGGCGTCGTACTGGGGCGCTTTACCTAAGAAGGGACGAATCATGTGGGCAAGGGGTTGGCAGAGGCAGCAGAGCATTCGTAGGATACGAAAGGGGGTGGGCGAAGGCAACCGATGACGGTCCGCAAGGCCCTATACGACGCCGGTTGGCGGGCAAGCGGAGACAGAAACGTGGCGAAGCGCTTCCATTTTTTGCAGAAAGACGTTGCAATCGAGCCCGCTGATGTGCACATTAGGAACCCGGCGCTTACCGAAGGGTGTCGCGCAGGCTTCGTTTCCTTTCGTTTTCGTGACTTGGTTCGTCAGACATTATGAGTGATTCCTCGATTGCTGAACACGCCGACCTGGGCGATTTTAAGACGCTTGAGCAATTTATTCTGGAGACGCAAAGTGAGTATGAACACTCCAGTGGTTCGTTTTCGCGGCTTCTGCGCGATATGAGCGTGGCAGCCAAGATTGTGAATCGTGACATGCGTCGTGCGGGACTGCTTGACATTTATGGGCAGACGGGCATAACGAACGTGCAGGGCGAGGTGCAGAAGAAGATGGATGCGCTGGCTCACAAGGAGTTTGTGCTGGCGCTGCGCCGTGGCGGGGAGTGCTGCCTGATTGGTTCGGAAGAGCATGCGGAGGCGATCCCGATTGATGCCAGTAGCGAGTCGGACGGCCACTACATTGTGCTGATGGATCCGCTCGACGGCTCCTCGAACATCGATGTGAACGTGTCGGTGGGTACCATCTTCAGCATCTACCGCATCCCCGACGACGTGCCGCCGGAAGAAGCTACGCTCGACGACGCGCTACAGCCCGGCACCGATCAGGTAGCGGCGGGATACATCGTGTATGGCTCCTCGACGATGCTTGTGTACACGACGGGGCACGGCGTAAACGGGTTCACGCTCGATCCGTCGATTGGCGAGTTTCTGCTGTCGCATCGCAACCTCCAGACGCCCGATCGTGGGAGCATCTGTTCCATCAACAGCGGCAACTATCACGCTTTCGATCAAGGGCTGCGCGACTACCTCAACTGGCTGCAAGAATACGACGAAAACGACCCCAATCGTCCAGCAAAAACACGGTACATTGGGTCGTTCGTATCCGATTTCCACCGCAACATGCTCATGGGGGGCATCTACATGTACCCGTCCACGCAGGGCAACCCCGACGGCAAACTGCGCCTGATGTATGAGGCGAACCCGATGGCGTTCTTGATCGAGCAGGCGGGCGGCAAAGCAACTAACGGGAAGACGCGTATCATGGAGCTTGAGCCGGAGTCTCTGCATCAGCGCACGCCGCTCTTTATCGGCAGCCCCGACATGGTTGACCGTGCGCACGCTTTCCTCCAAGGCAACGCGCCGCAGCAGCGAACATCGTAGCAGGCGTACCCCGGTACGTGTGATCGCTCCCCCCTCGGTGCTTGTTTGAGGCCGTATGGATATTGCCGACTTGCCCACGCGGGCGCCGGAAACGGTGCCCGCCGAAGCACTCACCATCACTGACCCGCCCGACTGCACATTTAGCGGGTGGACGTCTGACGTGTTTGAGATGCTTGGGCGGCTCCGCGAAACCCCGCACATCGACCAGTACAACAACGAGAAGCCGCATCTACACGAGATCCTAAAGGATCCGTTTAAGCGCTACCGTGACGACCTGGTGGTGAACTGGGTGCTGCCCAGCCGCCTCGACTTCGAAACCGAGCGGTACGTGTTCAGCCGTCTCCTCAAGAACGACTTCGGGGCAGGCGGCTGTCACGATAACCTGTGGATGGCGTTCTACCGTCCGCACACGAAGCGCCTGAATGATGTGCAGATCTCCCATCGCATCGACCCCGACGGCTTTCAGGTCGGCATTTTTGTGGGAGCACACGCTACCGACCTGCTCCACCAGGCGCAGCAGCGCATTGAGCAGGCCCCCGATACGTACGTGGAGCACGTCAACGCTTGCTTGCAGCGCGACGGGTGGCGGTTCTACTATCGTTCGGGAAGCGGAACGCCCACCACGCACACCGATCCGCTCGACACCCTCCCCGAGGCCGTCCTCAAGGCCGATGGAATTTGGCTGCGCCGCTTCATGCCACGTGAGCAGGTGCTGGAATGGGGAGCAGAGCTTGTTGCTGAAGCACTCGATGCCGTACAGCGCGTTTGGCCGCTTTACCGCTTCTATCTGACCAGTCGGTAAGCAAACCCACTGCTTCCGACTCACATGCGATGTATAGCCACTTGCCCAGCTACCTGCATTTCATTGTGGATGCAGAGCCTTCCGATTTCTTCGGAAAATAGTACACGCAGTGGAGAGGCATGTCTATCATAATGAACGTATGTGCTCACGCGCATCCGTCAAAGGAGGTAAGAGCGTGAGCCAAAAACGCTAAATAGGAGTGTCGAAGCTGCGTATCTCATTCGTGCGTCAACGCGCATGTTGTGTTTGCGCTATGCCGTATCGCTCCATACACCAAAGGTCCACAGTTGCGTCATGATTAGAGCCTGTGGCATATGGATTGCAAGATAGTTGGGGCACGGCCTTAGAGCCTTGCACCCGGAATTGATGTTTTACGGATTACGAGCAGGACGTATGTACCAACAGACGAGTTCACATCCTGAGCCTGGCGAGAAAGAGCGTGTGCAAGATGGGCTGCGCATTCGCGCGGGCATGCCCTATCCACGCGGCGCCACCTGGGATGGCATCGGCGTTAACTTTGCGCTGCACAGCGCCCATGCCGAAAAAGTAGAACTGCTGCTGTTCGAGAACGCGTCGGATGGCGCCCCCAGTCATGTGTTCGAGTTGCCCGAGCAAACCGGTCCGATGTGGCACGGCTACATCGTGAACCTGCGTCCGGGTCAGCTCTATGGCTACCGCGTGTACGGCCCGTACAACCCAGCGGATGGACATCGCTTCAACCCAAACAAAGTGCTGCTCGACCCCTACGCCAAAGCCATTGGACGTCCCTTGCAATGGGACGACAGCCTCTACGGATACGATGTGGATAGCGACCACGGCGATCTTTCGTTCTCCGAAACCGACAGCGCCCCCTATGCGCCGCTTGGCGCGGTGGTCGAGGAGACCTTTGCATGGCAGCGCGACCAGTCGCCCGGCATTCCGTGGGAGGAGACGATCATTTACGAGACGCATGTGAAGGGCGCTACCAAGCGGCACCCCGATGTGCCTCCTGCGCTGCGTGGCACCTATCTGGGGCTGGCGTCCGAGCCGATGATCGACCACTTCAAGAGCCTTGGCGTAACAACGGTGCAACTGCTACCTGTACATGCCAAGTTGAACGACCACTTCCTCGTTGAAAAGGGCCTCACAAATTACTGGGGATACAACACGTTAGGCTATTTTGCACCAGAGCCATCGTATGCAAGCAATGGGTCTGTTTCGGCGGTGCGCGACTTCAAGATGATGGTACGTGCGCTGCATGCGGCGGGCCTCGAAGTCATTATTGACGTGGTGTATAACCACTCCTGCGAAGGCAGCGAACTTGGACCCACGCTGTCGCTCCGCGGGATCGATAACCGCACGTACTACAAGGTGAACCCCGACGATGCGCGCTATTACATCGACTACACGGGTACCGGCAACACGCTCGATCCGGGCGACCCCTACGTGCTGCAGCTGATTATGGACAGCCTGCGCTACTGGGTCGAGGAAATGCATGTTGACGGGTTCCGGTTCGACCTGGCCTCAACGCTGGCCCGTGAGCTGTACGACATTGACATGCTGGCGCCTTTCTTCAAAATTATTCAGCAGGATCCGGTTATCAGTCAGGTGAAACTCATTGCCGAACCATGGGACGTGGGGCCGGGTGGCTACCAGGTGGGTGGTTTTCCGTGGCAGTGGGCCGAGTGGAACGGACGCTACCGCGATTCGGTGCGCAGCTACTGGCGCGGCGACCACGGACTGAATGGCGAAATTGCTACCCGTATGGCCGGATCGAGCGATCTTTACGAACGCTCAGGCCGACGCCCCTTTGCCTCCATCAATTTCTTGACTGCGCATGATGGTTTCACGCTCGAAGACCTCGTAAGCTACGAACACAAGCACAACGAAGCCAACCTCGAAAACAACCAGGACGGCCACGACCACAACCTGAGTACGAACTGCGGCGTAGAGGGGCCCTCCGAAGATCCGGTGGTGCTGGCGTGCCGCGAGCGCCGTAAGCGCAGCCTTATGAGCACCATGTTGCTCTCGCAAGGCGTGCCCATGATTTTGGGAGGCGATGAACTCTCGCACACGCGTGGGGGCAACAACAACCCATACTGCCAGGACAACGAAACCACATGGTACGATTGGAACCTGACGCCCCGCAAGGAGAAGTTCTTGGAGTTTGTAAAGGGACTCACCGACTTTCGTAAAGCACACCCGAGCTTCCGGCGGCGCCACTTCCTAAGCGGGCCGGAAGACGAAAACGTGAGCGATGCCATCTGGTGGCATCCTGACGGGCGCGAGATGGAGAGCGAAGACTGGGATCACAACCACCTTACCACCTTCGGGTTTATCTTACACGGCACGCTGGTGCAAAAAGACAGCCGCGGCAAGGCCATCCGGGATGACACGTTCTTCATCGTTATGAACCAGGGCGAGGATCAGCAGGTGGTGCATCTGCCCGAAAAGGACGCTCTGCAGCAGACCTGTGTGCGGTGGACGGTGGTGTCAGAGCTGCGCGAAGGGCTGGCTACTGCGCAGACCAAGTACGCCCCTGGCGGCATTCTGCGCTTGCCTGGACATACCCTTACCGCTCTGAAAGCCGAGCTGGAACCGAAGTCTTGATCAGCGTAATGAAGGCGCATGAAGCCCGAATGGGCACACGAGTAACGGTCTAATGCTAAGTGACGAAAGGAATGGGCCTGTAGCCGGAGACTGGGAGTGCCCCGGCGCGGACGTCTCCGGTAGGAGCGAGTGGGGGACTGTTCGCCCCAGGGAAGGCTTTCAGTACAGGTAAAGTCGTTCCAGAGGTATGATAGACATGCCCTGCCTGCTCTACCCCATTTTGCTATTGGGATGCATACGGCTCCCGTTTTCTCCACAGGAAATAACGGAACAAATTACACGGTTCCTCATAGGATGCGGCTGCTTATAGCTTATACTTTACGCTCCTACGGATTACGTGCTCCATGACGCAGAACGTGCAGACCATCCCGCTGGATGAACTCTCCGACGATGTACAGCTCTCGAAGCAGACCATCGTGCGGTGGATTGACCGCCACCTGATTGATGCAGAGTTAGACTGGGCCCTTTCGGACGAAAACGAGGAGGTGCGCATGATCACGCTGACCGACGACTCGCTGGATTTCCTGCGGTCGTTTGCTGAAGACTACCGCGAAGACGTGGTAAGTCGTACGGAAGCGCGCCACATCCTGAAACAGATCGACCGGAAGAAGATCAAGAAGCTCATCCGGGCGGGCGACGTGAAGGATGTCGAAGTCGACGAAGAGACGCGCATCGTGGTGGGCAGCATCGAAGACTATATGCGCCGCCGCGAAGGCAATGGCGAAGAGGAAGAAGAATAGCACGCCCCGCTACCATGTCGGCTGTGCTGAACGAAAACGCTCGACTGCCACACTATGTGGAGGGTCGAGCGTTTTGCTGTTGAAGAAAAGGGCTACTTCCCGTGCTTCGTTACGAATAAGTTGCAATTCCGACTTGAAAATTAGATTGGGGGGGTAAATGCGAGTGCGTGATGATCAGTCATCTTCGTACGCACTTCATTATAATCCTCTCAAAGTGCATAACCGCTATGATTCGTGTGGCGAGTGTATTATTCGGTCTTCTTTTATTCGTGACTGTTGCAAGTATTAGTGGCCATGAAGCCGGGGAAACAATGGTTTCAACGAGCTGTGCAGCAGTTCAATCATCAGACGTGCGAATGTCATCACCAGATTGCCCAGACGCAGAAGACTGGTGCTTGGCTGAAGTTTATGAAAATAAGATCGTCTTTTATCTCGGTCAGCCAGTTACGGTGACTCCTTAGTAGTGCGTGATGAGGGGTTGTATTAAACTGAGGCAAAACGATAAAAGACGCGCATGTTGAGTCGAAAAATATTGATAATTGTGGTTGGCCTGCTGCTCGCCGCCTGTGGTACTGAGCAGCAGGCCAGCGAGGTGCATTCCGAGGGTACCTGGGAGCCGCTTCCAAATCTTGAACTGAGCGAATATGGTCTTTATGCAAGTTTCGATGCCAATGACCGGTATCTTGCCTGGATCGAAATGTATGAAAATCAGGTGTTTGTGTATGATCTCAATGCGGATAGCTTAGCCCATCAAATCAGCATTCCGAGAGGAGAAGGGCCTGGAGAAGCCGAGCAGATGTTCAGTCTGGCTATAAGCCCAGACAACCGTATTTTTATTACGCGTCCCAACGACCCGCGTGTGCTCCGTCTAAATGCAGCCCAGTTTGAAGGGGTTGAAACAGTGCAACTTGCAGAAATACCTGCACGGATAAAAGCAGCGGGCCATGACCTGGTAGCCCTAACGCTCAATGCGCCTGATAAGCTCATGGTACGATTGCCCACCGATGGAGGCCGTGAGATTGCGCTCGGCGGAGACGAACTGGATATAGATGACGTCTTCGGGCCCAATCCGTTTCTGCAAGCGGGGCACATCACGACCTCTGATGAGCACGCGGTGTTTAGCGCGCAGTACATGCCCATGCATGTGGTATACACTCTCGATTCCAACGCGCATAACCAGACGATTACCTACGAAGATGTGAGCGATGTGCGCTCGAACGCATCCAGTGCGCAGAGCGAGAGCGGAATGCGGGCAGTTGTCCCTCCTGGGGAAGTAGATCTGCTGCTCCATAATACTGCAGGCGTTCCCAACGAGCCTACACGTTTGGCAAAACTGTTGGAAGGAGAGGGCGGACGCAACGGCTCTTACTCGCTGGATAATCTTTACATCTATGACTGGACCGCCAACGAAATTTTGAACTCGATCGCCTTGCCTGCCAAGGGAAAGCAAGTAGTCAGCAATTCCAGCGACCTATTCCTATACAGCGAAGAAAACTACACCGTGTACCGATATCTGCCTGAACGGGAATAACGTATCAGCTATTCTCGCCTCCACATATCCACACGGTTTAAACCGGGTTAGTGGTTGTATTGTTAAGGGACTGCTGCCTTCAGCATACGGTCTTCGCCATGCAGCTTGGGAATCCCCTGATACTGAAGAGCCCTCATCGGCAGGTCATCCTGACCTCCGACGACTGTCGGAGGGAAGGATCTCAACGCTGACCTTGCACGCTCGGAATCACGCCTCCCGCTGGAGCGCCCATCGCGCGTCTATGAGGTAGGCCCTCTGACCGCGTGACCTGAGCTGCTTCACTGACTGCGTTCAGCATGACGGTAGCGGACGGCTCGGTGGAAAAATCCCGTGTGCATGAAATTACTTAGCGCCTGATACCAGGTGCGAGACTTCGATGTACACGTTAGGTTGGAGGCCGCCCGGGATATCCGCTTCGCTCCTGATCCCGGGCTAAGGATTTGCAGCCCATAGCCGGGGACCGCTTGCGTCCCCGGCGACATAAAGGCGAGTTTCGTCGCTCACCGATTGCAAACACCTGTATGATGATTAAGCGCAGATGGTATGACTACTCCGTTTGCCTCTCTCAACCCTCACGACCGGTCGGCCACGGCCTCTTCCGCGTCGATCCATGCATCCAGCTGATCGCGAAGCGAATCTACGTCGAACAGGCCCATGACGCTGTGCGTGACCTGGCCCTCAGGGCTGATGAGCACGGTCGTGGGCAGGGCGTACACCGTGCCGAGCGTCTCCTCCAGCTGGTTGTCCTTTTCGACCACAATTGGGTAGTTGATCTCCATGTCTTCTACAAAGGGCGTAACTACCGATTCGCCCTCCTGATCGCGCGAAACGCCGACGAGCGTAAGCCCGCGATCGCCGTACTCGTTCTGGAGATCAATGAGATCCGGAATCTCTTTGCGGCACGGGGGGCACCACGTTGCCCAGAAGTTGAGCACGACGGGCCCCTCGGTGTTGCGCAGCGCAATCTCTTCGCCCTCCAACGTGGTGAGCGTCAGGTCAGGGGCCGGAAACGGATCGTTGAGGGCCGACTCGTCAATCGACGGGTAGCCCTGGGCCGTGTCGCTTGGGGCGCTAATCCGCGGGGCTTCTGCGGGGTCAATGCGGTCGGATGTATCGCCTCCGCATCCCCCCATAGCAAGTAGGAGGGCGAGCAGACATGTGGGGACTGCAGCACGCAAAGGATGTACCGTAGAGAAAAGACGCATATCCATTACGCGGGCAGGTCAAGTTTGTGGAGGGCATCGGAGAGGCGATCTGGCGACACGCGGTTGTGGTTCAGATGCTGTACCACCTTGCCGTTATGCACAATGATTGCCTGAGGCGTTTCATGGCGCAGGCTTAAATCCTCTGCAATCTGGTTCGATACCGGGCGCGACGACTGCACCGTAACGCGGTACACCGGCCAGTCGGCATGGTCATCGCTCCATGTGTCAATGTTGCGCTGCGCCCAGGCACTGGTGGGGCACGTAGCGCTGTGCTTGTACACCAACACAGGATATTCAAAAGACGCCTCACGCGCAGCGTTCCAGTCCGCTACCGAAGTCATTTCAGAAACCATAGAAAAAGAAGTCAATCTCAAAAACCAATCAACAAAGCGTAGCAATAAACGTTGTGTATCACTACCCTGGTGGGGACGATCTAACCATGCTTATCTTTAGGCGCTCAATTTGATCATGGCACAACGTACGAATTCTGCGAATACGGTGCAGTGGGAACTCGGCGACCTCTATGCCACCCCCGATGCGTTACGCGCTGATATGGAGGCGTTACAGGCGGATGCAGAGGCGTTTGCCGATGCGCATCGCGGACAGATCGCAGATTGTGAGGCCCCGGCGCTTGCCGAACTGCTCGATACGTACGAGACCTTGCTCGACCGCGCCGGACGCGCCCATGCCTACGCCTTTCTGCGCTGGGCCACCAACACCGGCGACGAAAAGCGTGGGGCCCTGCTCCAGCATGTGCGCGAGCAGTATGCGCAGTTGCAGCAGCAGCTCTTGTTTGTGGAGGTCGAGTGGACGCGTGTTGACGACGAGCGTGTCGCCCAGCTTTTGGAGCACGACGCGCTGGCCCCCTACACACACTACCTGGAGGTGGAGCATGCTCGCGCCGATCACGTGCTCACCGAGCGCGAGGAGCAGGTGCTCTCCGAGAAAAATGTGACCGGCCACAGCGCCTGGACGCGCTTCTTCGACGAAACCCTCGGCGATCAGCGCTACACCGTTGACGGCGAGGCGCTCTCGCAGCAAGAAATTCTCTCCAATCTCTACGAGCCCGACCGCGACACGCGCCGCACGGCGGCCCTGGCCTTCACCGATGGACTCACCGAACTGCAGCGTCCGCTTACCTTCGTCTTCAACACCGTGCTGGCCGACAAAGCCTCCACCGACCGCCTCCGCGACTACGATCACTGGCTGCAGTCGCGCAACGAGTCGAATCAGGTGGAGCACGAGATGGTCGAGGCGCTCATCGACGCGGTAACCGGGCGCTACGATCTGGCCGGGCGCTTCTACCGGCTCAAAAAGAAGCTCCTGGGTCTCGACACGCTCTACGATTACGACCGCTACGCACCTATCCAAGAGGCCACCACCACATACGAGTGGGACCGCGCCCGCTCGCTTGTGCTGGATGCGTATGGCACCTTCCACCCGCGCATGGCCGACGTAGCGCGCCGCTTCTTTAAGGAAAACTGGATCGACGCGGCCCTGAGCGAGGGCAAGCGCAGCGGGGCGTTCAGCCACAGCACCGTGCCGAGTGCGCATCCATACGTGCTGCTCAACTACACCGAGCGGGCCCGCGATGTGCAGACCCTGGCGCACGAGCTGGGCCACGGCGTGCATCAGTACCTGGCGCGGGGGCAGGGCGCGCTGCAACAGAGCACACCGCTGACCACCGCCGAAACCGCCTCCGTCTTTGGCGAGATGCTTGTCTTCCAGGAGCTGATGCAGACGCAAGACACGCCCGAAGACGAGCTGGCGCTGCTCATCAGCAAGATCGACGACACTATGGCCACGGTCTTCCGTCAGGTGGCCATGAACCGCTTCGAAGACCGCATCCACACGCACCGCCGCACCGAGGGGGAGCTTTCGGCTGATGACTTTTCTGCGCACTGGATGGAGACCCAGCGCGCCATGTTCGACGGCAGTGTGACGCTTGGCGATCATTACCGCCACTGGTGGAGCTACATCCCGCACTTTCTGCACACGCCGGGCTACGTCTACGCCTATGCCTTTGGCGAACTGCTTGTGCTGGCGCTCCACGCCCGCTACCAGGACGCCCCCGACGGATTCGCTGACCGCTATCTGTCGGTGCTCGAAGCAGGCGGATCCGAGTGGCCGCATCGCCTTATGGAGCGCATGGGCGTAGACCTTACGAATCCTGCGTTCTGGGAAGAGGGACTGCGCGAGATTGAGGCCCTCATCGATCGAGCCGAATCGCTTGCCGAATCTGCATCTACTCCTGCTCATGCCGGATAATCCTGCTGCATCCCCCCAAAACAGTAGCTCACGCGCCAGTAGCCAGCCGGCGTTCTGGGACGAACGCTACCAGGCGCATGATCGCCTCTTTGGCACCGCCCCCGATCCGTTCTTGGCGGATGCGCTGAGCAGTCTTCCATCTGGGGCTTCTGTGCTGGATGTAGGAGGCGGCGATGGGCGCAACACCCTTCCCCTGGCGCACGAGCATGGTTTTGAGGTGACGGTGCTCGACTTTGCACCGCATGCGCTCGACACGGCGGCGGCCTACGCGAGCGCGCACGGCATCGCCACTACCGCGCTTCATGCCGACGTGCGCACGTGGACGCCCCAGCGCCGCTACGATGCGGCTGTCGTTGCCTTCGTACAACTCCTGCCGGATGAGCGCATCCGGCTCTACGATCAGCTGCGGGCAGCGGTGCGTCCGGGGGGCGCAATCATCGGACTGTGGTTTCGCGATGGGCACGGCGGCGACGCATACGACCGCATCGGACCGTCGAAGCCCGACCGGTATGTGCATGAGCGCGAGATCCGCGAAGCGTTCGCCGCCGACACCGTGCACACCTGCGCGCCGGTAGACCGCACGGTGCAGCAGGGACCGGTGCTGCGTGGGCATGCCGCGCTGGTACAGGTGCATGTGGAGCGTGGACCAGACGAAGGCCAATGAACATACCGAAGCAATCGACCCACACGTCCAGTCGGGGAATCCCCCACGACACAGCACGGGATAACAGCGGCCTCACCTATTGCAAAACAGGAGTCTACGCACTATCATGAGGCTATAACGTACCATTCGTCTATTGTGTCATAAGGCGCTTCATTGGCATGCTTGACATTGACCGGATTCTCGTTCCTCGCGATTTCTCTTCGACCTCAAATCGTGCTGTGCAGTACGCGGTTGATTGGGCCCGTCGCACAGGAGCAACATTGCATGTCGTGCATGCCGAAGTCTTACACCAAACCCTGGATGAGGAAACGGTACAGGGTGAGCGGGAAACCATGGAGCGCCTGCGCGAGCGGCTACGCCATCTACAGGGCGATGCGATGACCGACCGCGAGATGGAACTTGAGGAGGCGGTGGTGCGCGACGTGGCTGCTGCTCCCGCCATTCTCGACTATGCCGATGATCACGACATTGACCTGATCGTGATGGGCACGCACGGACGCCGGGGCATGCGTCGCATGATCCTGGGCAGCGTGTCGGAGGAGGTCGTGCGCTATGCCTCTTGCCCCGTACTCACAGTGCGCGGAGACGGCTCTACTGACTTGGCCGACGCCCCGGCTCCAGTGCGCACGATTGGCGTGCCCGTCGATTTCTCGAAGCATGCGCGTGAGGCGCTGCACCACGCCGCCGCTGCTGCACACCTGCTAAATGCCGACCTGTTTGCGCATCATGTGCTTGAAGATACGCTGCACCCGGCATTTTACGTAGGGGGTGTGCAATCGGTGCACGACATTGATCCCGACATTGAGACCAAAGCGCAGTCGAAGCTCGATCGCTTTGTGAACGAGGCGCTTCATACGCCTGAGCACAAAGCCCTTACGGTGCGTACCCGCGTGGATGTGGGACGGGCGTCGCGTGTCATCCCTAAAGTGGCTGAAGACGAAGGCGTTGACCTGATTACCATGGCCACCCATGGGCGTACCGGGGGGACCGACTTTAAACTCGGCAGCGTCACGGAAAAAGTGGTGCGCCATGTGGCATGCCCGGTACTCACGGTAAAAGTACACGGACGGAGCCTGCTGGCCGCCGAACCAGCGTAGGAAGGTCGCTCAAGTGACCTTCTTGATGCTACGCTCGCACCTCCTTCATATATTCATTTAGCCCCCAGCCCCATGCTTGCCATTGACCGCATCCTGCATCCCACCGACCTCTCAGAAGGCGCACGCCGGGCGTTTGCATACGCGGCATCGCTTGCAAACTGGCACGATGCTGAGCTGCACATGCTTAACGTAGCAGGCCGCCACCAGCACAACTTTGAGGAGTTGCGTGATAGCTACCCGATTGACGGTGATACGCTTAATACCTGGGTACAAGATGCGGGCATCAGTCAGTTTGCCGCCGCCGACCTGGCAATTGTGCAGGTACAAGAAGAAGGTGCGGCTCCAGGCACCAACATTCTGTCGTATGCTAAAGAAACCCCTGCCGACCTGATTGTGATGGGTACACACGGGCGGCGCGGCGTAGACCGCATGCTGCTGGGCAGCGTAGCCGAAGAAGTGGTGCGGCAGGCGTCTTGCCCGGTCTGCACGGTGCGCAATGCCCTCGAAACGGCCCCCTCCGATGCCGTACGGCGCATTATGGTGCCTATCGATTTTTCGGATGCATCGAAGCGAGCACTCAAGCATGCACGCGAGTTGGCGCTTACGTATGGGGCCGAAATCGTGGCGATGCATGCCATTGAGGAGGTTGTGCTGCCCATGGCTTACGGCATGGCCCCCAAACAGGTAGATGCAGAAGCGGTGCGTCCCAACGTCGAAACCGCTCTGGCCGACCTGCTGGCCGAGCATGTGGGGGTAGAGCACGCGCGGGCCGAGATTCGGGTGGGCTACCCGCCGCAAGAAATACTGGATACCATCACCGACGAGTCGATCGACTGGGTTGTGATGGGCACGCACGGGCGGCAGGGCCTTAACCGGCTCCTCATGGGCAGCGTAGCCGAACGTATTGTACGGCACGCCCCATGTCCTGTGCTTACGTTGCAAGAAAACAGCCGTTCTATTCTCCCCGCATAAGCTGGCCGAGGAGATTCACTGCTACCGTAGACTTGACTTTACCACGCTATGACCATAGAAAACATCCTCATTGCCACCGACTTTTCTGACGCCTCTCAGTCGGCCTTGAAGCAGGCCCTGCGCTTTGCAAATACCTTTGGCGCAACCGTTCACATTCTGCATGTGGTAGACGAGTTGGAGCCCGGCTGGTATGGCGTTGACGACGCGAAAAAACGGGCCGATGCGCTCCGAGGTGCAATCAAGCAGGAGGCGCAGTCGATGCTGGTCGAGATGGTGCCCGATGATGCAGGGGTTGCGGTAAACACGCATGTGTCGATGCAGCTCAGCTTCGATGTGTCGGCCACAATCAACGAATATGCTTCCGAGCGCGACATCGATCTGATCGTGATAGGGAGTCGCGGGCAGACCGACCGCAGTGCATATGCGCTGGGCCGGGTAGCCAGCCAGGTGATCGAGGAGGCCCCATGCCCGGTGCTTGCCGTAGCTGAAACCGCACCGTGGATGGGGGCGAGCGAGCCGCTAAGCGACATTGTAGCCCCGATTGACTTCTCGAAGCCGTCGTACCAGGCGTATGCGCATGCTCGGTACCTGGCAGCAGCGTTCGGAGCACGATTGCATCTGGTCTTTGTCGCCGAGTCGCGGACAGTCCCGCTATTTAGCGACACCGGGCTGCCCGGACTTCGGACGATAGACATGCCTTCTGAAATCGTCGACAACAGCCGGGCGGCGCTTCAGCACATGATCGATCATGCCGACGGTCCCTCCGTTGAGCACAAGATCCACATTGAGAAGGGCGAACCTGCTGCCGCGGTGCTCGACCTTATCGAGCGAAAGGGCATTGGACTGGCCGTCATTGCAACGCGTGGCCACTCGGCGCTTGAGCGGCTACTTTTAGGCAGTACCACCCGGCGACTGCTGCGCATGGCTTCGTGTCCGGTGCTTACCTTGCGTACCCCCGCCAACAATGAGGCGAACGAAGCATAGTCGCGCGTCTCAACGACGGGGGCAGATGTAAGCTGCTTATCGCATAGCCTGTTCGGGCGCGTCTGGGGACGCAGAGCGCGAGGCATCGGGCTCGTCCGTGTACGGCCAGTCGAGCTCCTTTTCGTCTTCGGGGGCTTTCGGTAGGTCCGACAGCGAGAACGGCAGAGCCTCCTCTTCAATAAACGGCTCGGCCTCTTCAGGAGCAGGCATCTGCTGATACGTACGCAATCCACGCATGAAAATGAGGATCGGCGCGGTAATTGCAGCAACAGCGAAGGCCCCAATGCCGATGTTTATCCAGCTCGTGTTTACGCCGCCCAGGATAATCTGCATTACGCTGAACAAGAAGACCGCAAACGCGGCAATCGGAATAATGCTGAGCCACGCCAGAACGGGGGATGCATCTGTTTGCGGCTGCGCACTGTCTTTCATCTGGCGCGACAGCAGATAAAGGTATGTAGGGGCCCAGAACAAGACCAAAATAATACTAACGCTGAACCCGGTAGCCCAAAACGAGATGTTTGCTCCGTCGGCGAACATGCCAAGCAGCGACACAAGGGCCGACAAGCCCAGGAAAAGGCCGACCGTGCTAAGTATACGATTCATAGGAGTCAGGGGGTCAATGCGTTGGGGGATGCAAAGCCCAGCGTATGTGCAGCGAGTTGGGTAACGAATGCTGCATTGCGTAGGCCTTGGAGCCGGTTGGTCCGGCTTATTCTGTTGCTTCCCAACATACAACGCTCCTGTGTATGCATGCATGCGCCAACTGAACTTGCGAAGATGCATAGTTAGTACCTAAAGAACTCATCCATTGGCGCATACAGTGGTCTACTTTCAGGGTGTACACGCAGATAATTTGAGTGCAGGGGCGGGACGGCTACATCCTGCCCATGCTTTCCCTGCAATCCTGAATAAGGCAGCCCATAGGCATGTATCACCAAAAAACACATTATATATGCCCGTTCATTTTTTATTCACCCCGGCCTATTGAACCTGGTTTTTTCCAAGACCGTTGTCATCTATACCATCTTCTGTACTCTATCCACACTCCTGTTGCATGACGTTTTACGCGTTCGGCATTAACCATAGCTCGTCGGCGGTAGCTGTTGCGGAGGCGTTTCGAGCATCGCCCGCAGACCAGGATCGCATGTATGAGCGCTTCGACCTAAGCTCTGATGCAGAGGTTGTGCTGCTTTCGACATGCAACCGTACCGAGGTATATCTTTACGGCCGTTTCCGCGATTGCATGCACATCCAGCATGTATTAGCCGAGGCAGCTGGACGGGACTCGTGGCCCTCGGGGGATGCGTTTATGGTGCAAGACGAGGCGGCCATTCGGCACGTCCTTCACGTAGCCAGTGGGCTGCAGTCAGTTGTGCTGGGAGATGCGCAGATTCTTTCGCAGATGAAAGAAGCGTACCAGCGCGCCATTGACCACGACAGCGTGCATTCGCTCATGCATCGCCTCATGCATACCGCCTTCCGAGCGGCAAAGCGGGTGGTGCACGAAACCGAACTCGCAAGCGGGTCAGCGTCGATCTCAACAGCGGCGGTGGCCATGGCTGAGTCGTTCTGCGCCCAGTACGGCTTTTCCGACCTTGAAAGTCAGCATGTGCTGGTACTGGGAGCCGGTAAAATGGGCGCTCTGGCCTTGCACGCGCTCACGAATTATGCGCCCGAATCGGTTGTGCTATCGAACCGCACCCACGAATCGGCGCAGTCGCTTGCGGCTGAGCATGACGCAACGGTGGTGGACTGGAGTGGCCGCTACGACGCGCTGCAAGAGGCCGATGTGGTGATTGTGGCTACTGGCGCCCCGGACCCTGTGCTCGCATCCGATGATGCGCCTGCGCGTCCATACAAGCCGCTCCCAGCGCTTGTCGTTGATGTGGCGGTGCCGCGCAACGTGGCGCCAACGCTTAACGACCATCCGGACTACACGGTGCGCGATATGGATGCACTCGAAGCCTGGACCGCCGAGGTGCATGCACAGCGCCGCTCCGAAGTCCCCGACGCAGAGGCCATCTGCGAAGAGCTGCTCAGTGACTTTGTGACGTGGGTATTCCATCAGCAGGCGCTACAGCCTGCCATCCAGGCCATTCGCCACACGTTCGAGGGCATTCGAGCCAAAGAAGTCGAACGCCATGCGCATCGCATCGACAGCATGGACCGCGAAGAGGTCGAGCGCCTCACGCAGTCTATTATGCAGAAGCTGCTGGCTGTGCCTATTGTGCGCCTGAAGAACGTGGACCCAGATAGCATCGACTTTGTGCATGGCATCAAGCTGCTCCATGCGCTCTTCACCCGTGCTGACGACCACGAAGCGGACGAGATACTCCCTGAACGTTCGGCAGGGGGCCATCCGTCGCTTTCCGACCGCCCGCGCCACGCAAGCCGTGCAAACGGAGAAGACCCGACCGAACCCGCGTCCGCAACCGACGAGGCCGCCCCGCGTTGTCCCTACGAAGCGGCTATGTCTGATGCCGCCGACGAAATCAGCGCTCTTCTCCGCTCTCCGCACTCCTGATCCCCACTGTATGTCTGACTCCGCCCCGCTGGTTATTGGCACGCGTGGCAGCGCCCTGGCGCTGTGGCAGGCCCGCCGCATTCAGCAGCAACTGCGTCGCCACGACCACGACAGCACGTTGCAACGCATCTCAACACGCGGCGACCGCGTGCAAGACGTGCCCATCTCAGAGATTGGGGATGAGTCGGTATTCACCAAAGAGCTCGACCGGGCCCTGCTCGATGGGCGAATCGACTGCGCGGTGCACTCGCTCAAAGATCTACCGTCGCGGCTGCCCAGTGGCATCGTGCTGGCGGCGGTGGGGCAGCGAGCATCGCCGTTCGATGCCTTCGTCGGTCATCCTGATACAACAACAACCCTACAAGACCTCCCCCAAGGTGCAGTCGTCGCCACGGCCTCGCTGCGCCGTCGGGCCCAACTGTTGGCATGGCGATCGGACCTGACCGTGGTGCCTGTGCGCGGCAATGTGGATTCGCGTCTCGAAACCCTGGCCGAAAGCGACTGGCACGGCATGGTCCTGGCCGTAGCCGGGCTTGAACGTCTTGATCGGGGCGATGTCATCCGAACGGTTATTCCCCACGACATCATGGTGCCGGCTGTGGGACAAGGAGCGCTCGGAATTACGTGTCGTACCGAAGACAGCGCACTGCGCACCCTCTTGCGCGGCACGGTGCACGACCTGGAGACGGCCACAGCCGTTACGGCAGAGCGCAGCTTTATGAAACGTATTGAAGGCGGATGCCAGGTGCCTACGGGGGCCTGGGCCCGTCTCAATGCAGCCCACCAGCTTGTCATTGACGGATGCGTGGCCGCGCTGGACGGCAGCGAGTCGTTCCGTGATCGGCGAACAGTCCCGCTCGACAAGGCGAGAGCCGCGGGATCCGAGCTTGCCCAAGACCTGTTGGATGTGGGCGGCGCCGAAGTGCTCGATGGCATTCGCACCTCTGAATTCTCCTGACTCGTGCTTCTCTATCCTACCGCGTGCCATGATGGCTGACTCTGTCGTTCTGCTTCGGCATCCGCGTGGCACCCCCGACCCGTACGAGCACGCGCTTGCTGGCGAGGGGGCCACAGTGCAGTGCACGCCGGTGCTGGCATTTGACATCGACCCGCCGCCAACGCTCTCGGTGTTACTGAATCGCGCTGCGGCCTACGGAGCACTCGTGTGTACCAGTCCGCGCGCTGTGCAGGCACTGAGGCAAGCACTTCCCCCAGATCATCCGCTCTACGCCGCGTGGGCCAATAAGCCAACGTACGTGGTTGGACCGCGTACCGCAGGGGCGGTGTCGGAATGGGGAGGGCAGCCAACTGGTGCAGAGGCAGGAGATGCAGCAGCGCTTGCAGACCGCATTGTGGCGGATGCGCCAGGACGCTTGCTGTTTCTTTCTGGAAACCGGCGGCGCGATACGCTGCCGCGAGCACTCGTAGAAGCCGGACAGGTGTTCGACGAGGTCGAGGTCTACCGCACGCGCCTGCGAAGCAACATCACGCTCCCGGACCCGCCTGCTTGGTTGGCGTTCTTTAGCCCCTCGGGCATCGAAGCGGTGCGGGCCTCCGGCTACGCGCTCGACGCCTACGCCTGTGCTGCCATCGGCTCCACCACCGCCGCCGCGCTGCGCGACGAAGGCGCCTCGGTCCAGGCGGTAGCTGCTTCTCCAACGCCCGATGCACTGGCTGCAGCGATCCGAGATGTCCAGGCGTCAGGGCAGAGTCGTCCTTCATCCCCCTGATTGCACAGCAACCTACAGCGCCTCGTCGATAGCCAGGCGGAGGCGGCGTGTGGCGCGGCGGGGGTTCGCGGCGGTAGCCACAGCCGAAAGCACCGCTATGCCGTATGCTCCTGCGTCCAGAACCGCCTCCACGTGCCGGTGCGTGATCCCTCCAATGGCAATGACCGGGCACGTCACTGCATCGCAGCAATCCCGAAGCCGATCCAGCCCCTGCGTGGCTCCGGCATTGGCCTTTGAGCGGGTCGGGTAGATGGGGCCAAAACCGATGTACGTGGCCCCAGCAGCCTCGGCCTGTTGGGCCTGTGCAATCGTAGAGGCTGAGGCCCCCAGCACAGGAGCGGGGCCAAGCACGCGGCGCGCCATCGCCACCGGGATATCCTCCTGCCCTACATGCAGGCCCCGAGCACGCACGCCCAGAGCCACATCAAGGCGGTCGTTCACGATGAGCGGAACGTCAGACGTCTCGCACACGGACTGCACGCGCTCAGCGGCAATCAACTGGTTGCGGATGCCGCCGTGCTTCTCGCGGAACTGGATGGTGTCGGCTCCGCCTGCAATGGCACGAACAGCCAAATCTGCGTGCGAAAAGCGCTGCTGCAGACGAAAATCGGTAATAACGTGCAGGCGTCCAACCGCCGAGGGGGGAAGCGAAGTCGACATGAGGCGTCAATCGATGTTCAAGGGAACCGGAAAGAGGGATGCGTAGATGCATACACGATATCTGCGTGTTCGTTGCCTGATCAAAGAGGACCGTTGCTATGTCAATAACTACGCTGATCCGTGATGCGCGGGTGGCCGTTGAAGCAGGCGTACAGGCGGTGCATCCGTCAACGCTTATGCAGCACGACCGAAGCAGAGCGCTGCTTGAACGAGCACGCCAGGCACCGCGTGTGTTTGTGGCTACGATTGGAAAGGCTGCCGCGCCGTGGGGACGCTGGTGGGCGGCTCAAGAGGTAGCCGATGCCGGACTCATCATCGTGCCTGCGGGCTATGACACACACGAGAAAGACACGCTTCCGGCATCATGGCGTCGGGTGGAGGCGGGGCATCCGCATCCTACCGACGCCAGTGCACGCGCCGGACGGCTCCTGCTCGACATGGCATCGGCGTGCACGCGCAGCGACGTGCTGGTAATCGGACTGTCGGGCGGCGGATCGGCATGCACCGCGTATCCCCCCGATGGCGTGTCCATGCAGGCGGTGCGTCGGCTCAACGCGCTGCTCTTGCGCAGCGGATGTGCCATCGACGCGGTGAACGCGGTGCGTAAGCATGTGCTGCAGGTGGGCGGTGGACGCCTGGCGGCTGCTGCCCACCCGGCTCGTGTGTGGTGCCAGGCCATCTCGGACGTGCCGGGCAACGACCTGTCGACCATCGCCAGTGGGCCCACCGTGGGCGACCCGACCACGTATGCTGATGCCGTTGCCGTGCTCCAGCGCGCCGAGGTGTGGGCAGAGGTGCCGTCTACGATTCGCACCTATTTGCGAGAAGGCGTGCAAGGTAAGCATCCCGAAACTATGGCTCCAGACGACGAGCGGCTCCGCCGTGCCCATACTGCCGTTATTGCAAGCAATGAAAATGCACGTGCCGCTACCGCCTCCCACTTGGCGGATTGTGGATACACAACCCGCACGTCCAACACGCTCATGAAAGGAGAAGCCCGCACAGTGGGGCGCGCCCATGCGCAGCAGCTTACCGGGGTAGACGGGCGGTGTGCGTTTGTGTGGGGCGGCGAACCCACCGTGCAGGTAACAGGCACCGGCACCGGAGGACGCAACCAGGAAGCCGCATTAGCGGCAGTGCGTCCGTTAGCGCAGCAATCGGCTCCTGCTGTGCTGCTTTGCGCCGGGACCGACGGCATTGACGGGCCCACCGACGCTGCCGGAGCCTGGGTCACGCCTCATACGCTACGCTACGCATCGGGGCAGGGGCTATCCCCTGAATCCCACCTGACTGATAACAACAGCTACGCCTTCTTTGAGCAGGTCGACAGTTTGTATCGACCCGGACCCACAGGCACTAACGTCATGGATCTACATGTGGGGCTGATTGATGCGTAGGGTGGAAGCGCAGAACGGCTGCATCTCTCATTTGGCTTTTGTAGCTTGCAAGGCATCAATCGTGCCGTTGTAGGCGGTACAGTTGTAGTTCATGGTACCGTGCCATGTGCACCTTCGAAATAACCGATTTCAAAGCAACATACCATCAATGAGGAATCGTACTCATCAGGCGGCGTGGATGCTGCTGCTCTTAATTCTCGCAACCGGCGCTGCGCCGTCCACGACCCGCGCGCAGGATTCGTCTGAAGCGGTTGAGGCGGTGCGCAACGCAGAAGAAGAGATGCGGCAGGCGATTGTAGAGGGCGATCTGCAGACGCTGGAGCAGTTGTGGCAGCCCGATTTCATAGTGAATGCCCCGCGCAATGTTGTCGTGCCTAATCGCCAAGCCGTGCTGGAGGTGTTTCAGGCAGGCATTGCCTCGTACAGCCACTATGCACAGACGCGCGATACCATTCGTGTGCAGGGCAACCGCGCTGTTGTGATGGGCAGCGAGTCCGTTCGCCCCGACGGTAACGAAGCCCCTCATGCAGGCCAGACGGTGCATCGACGCTACACGCATGTGTGGGAGGCGACCGACGAGGGCTGGCGCCTGGCTGTGCGTCATGCGCACATTGCCCAGGTGGAAATGGATTAGGCCACGTAACACAGCATTGATACGAATTCGGGTAGCTGGAGAACGTGTGCCGAATGCGTTCGGTGCGGGCGTGCCTCCAGACGCGGACCGCTTCGGTGTCTGACCCCACTTTGCTTTAACATAGTCCAGTGCAGATACATCTGCCACGTGACGTATAGCCTCCAAACAGTTTGAATCCCATGGTGAAGACATCCGCCACCAGCAGTCCATCTTCGAACAGAGCATCGCTTGATGCATCGTCGGCCTGTACGTCGTTAGGCCGGTATGCCGCCCTGGGCGATGCACGACAGGCCAAGACGCGCTTGCAGGCTGCCGGATTGTGGGTTGTTTTCGAGACGGAGACAGACCATGAGGAGGGGGGCGCAGACGACGGTTCAACGCAGCGCAACGTCCCTCCTGCCGTGCTATATGTGCGTAACCGCGATGTGCGCAAGGCGCGCGGCATACTCCGTGCCTTTCATGTGTTGCCCGATGACACACTGGCTCCCCCACAAACGTCACCGAACGAGCGCCCCTCCAAGCCGAACGCACGCAAAGAGGCTGCGTCAGGCAATGGAGAAGGCAGCGCCGGGGCATCCCCCGAAACGGCCCAAGAGCGTATTTCGGAGGAAGAAAATGGAGGTGCAGAAGTATCTGAAGAAGAAGGGGCAGTCGCCGACTGGATGCCGCGTATTCGTTTTGTGCACATGGTAATAGGCGGGGCGGTGCTGCTGGCGCTTGCTACGGCTCTTTTCCTGTGGCTGAGCGCTTCGGCGGGATGAGGCACGGCTGCACAACCAAGACCCATGACACAGATACGGCGTTTTCTAAGCACCGTTCACGCGTCCCACCGTTGCCGAAAGAGATACAGGATTCGTAACAGTTCCGCGCGACTGGTTTGATGGCCTGCATCGTATAAGGACACATGTATGGGCCTCTTGCCTCGATACGAACGTCGAAGCAGCGATTCTCTTCTGCACCCCCTGCGTTGCTATTATGCCATACCTACTTGTGCTTGTCGCCCGGTTTGGGGTATGGGTCGATCTCTTGGAGCATGTGCTCAGCGGGTGGGGCGTGGGCGTGCTTGGAGGGGCAGTAGGGCTGCTTCTCATTGTCGGCTTCTTGCTTCGGGACCGTCTGTGGCGTTGGCTCCAGCATGCAACGCAAACGAGGTTTGCATCTCTTGGCCTCCCCAGCAACCTTGAACCGAGAGATACTAAGTCAGGGAGTCCCGAGTCAGAGAATCCCGAGCGGAATCGTGCTCAGTCACAGGCGCCTCAACCAATCGATGCTGAGTGGGTCGATGCGCTACAGGCGGGTTTTGTTGTGGTCGACAGCACATACCGCATTGAGCATATCAACACGGCAGCTTGCAGGCTGCTTAACACGCCCACACTGCAGTCCGGTGCGGTGCTGCCCCACGCACTGGTGGAGCAGTTGCCCGACGGCAGCGAGCCCGCTTCGGTGCGCTGGCCGCGGGGCGAGCAGGCCGCCCTCCATATTCGGGTGCGTGCCGTGCGGCGCGCTACCGGATTGTACCGCGTGCTCACGCTCCACGACACCACCGCCTTTCAGCACGCCAAAGCCACACTGCGTAGCACCGACCGCCTCTTGCGCGCTATTGTGCAGACCAGCGTAGCTGCTGTGGCCGTGGTAAATGCAAATGGAACCATCACGTATGCAAACCAGCAGGCCGAATCTATCTTGGGCTTGCAGAGTGGTTCGCACGGCACGTGGACCTACAACCAGATTGGCTGGACCCTTGCACCCATTGACGCAGAAACGACCACCCCGCTCCACGATGTGCTGTCTACTGGCACGTCTATTCGGGGCATGCGTTGCGCCATCACCTGGCCCGACGGCACCCGTAAGTACCTTCTGCTGAACGCTGCACCGCTCGGTGCATCCGGCGACGTACCGCAAGTCGTCTTTTCGGTGCAAGATATCACCGAACGCCATCAGGCGGCACAGCAGCTCAAAGACGAACAGCGTTTCTTCACCGCGGCCATCAACAGCCTGCCCGGTTTATTCTTTATGGTGGATGCGGAGGGACGGCATCAGCGGTGGAATGCTCCCCTCGAATCCGTTACCGGATACACCAAACACGAGTTAGCCCACCGCACACTGGCGGATCTCGTGGTGCCTGCCGATGCTTCACGAGTCCGAGAGGCCGTGCACGAGTCGCTTGCCGACGGCACCGGCTTCACGCTTGAAGTGGAGCTAACCACGCAGCAGGGCACCGCTACGCCATACGTGTTCACCGCAGCCTCGCTCACGGTCGATGATACGCCCTACCTCGCAGGTATGGGCCTGGACATCACCAGGCAGCGTGAGCGTGAGCAGGCCCTTCGCCAGGCGCGCCAGCAAGCCGATGAAGCCCGCAGCGAGGCTGAGCGCATGAGCGCGCTCAAAACATCGTTCCTGACCAACATGAGCCACGAAATTCGGACGCCGCTCACCACCATGATTGGGTATGCCCGCATTCTGGCCGAAGACGAGGACCCGCCCCGTCGGTTTGCCGATCATATCGTAAACGGAGGACAGCGTCTGCTCCGCACGCTCGATAACATCCTTACGTTCTCGCAGCTCGACACCGGCGCATATACGCTAACTCCCACACTCACAGACGTGGAAGAGGCCGTGCGCACAGCGATTCGCAAGGTTGAGCCGGACGCCCGCGCCGCAATTCGCGTGACGGCGCCCGCCACAGCGTCCCCTATGCGCCTCGATGCACAGGCGGTGACGGCGATTGCAACGCATCTGCTGCAGAATGCAGTAGCTTTTACCGGAGCAGACGATACGATTACGGTGCAGATCGACATGGAAGACGCAGGTGTTCGCCTTTCTGTTGCAGATACCGGGCAGGGCATGCCCACCGACTACGTGCCGCATGCGACCGAGCCGTTTACCCAGGCCGCCGATGGAGCAACGCGTCCGCATGAAGGCAGCGGGCTGGGACTGGCGATTGTGCAGGGGCTGGTAGACGTGATGGATGGGACGGTCGCTATTGAAACTGAACGGGGGGTGGGTACGACCGTGTCGGTGTGGATACCACCGGCGGAGCCAGATGCCCCTTCGTAGACGGGCAGTGCACAGAGGGGAAAACTAAAATTGGGGGAAAGTATACGCCTCTGGCACATCAGCCGTACGACCCTGCACAACGTAAGACATCGATCAACCGTTACGCCTTGTATCTGTGCCGTTATCCATATTCTCTTCCATCAATCCCTTGTGCTCTGTGCTCTACCTGGCCAATGAGCTGCTGCTTGTTAACGATATGATAGGCGCCATTCCGGCGCTGGGAGCCGCGTGTATGCTGGCGGCGGTGTGGGGGCATGTGCCTCCATCAGATGATGCGGTGGAGAAAACTGCCCTTCCGTCACAGGTGCCTACCGGGCTCCTGAATCACATAGATGGGGCCGTGCTTGTGGTAGATAGCACCTATCGGATTGAGCACTTCAACGAACAGGCCCACGCGTTCTTTCCCAATCAGACCATTGAGCAAGGGGCCGTGCTCCCCCGTGCGTTTGCTGACGAGCTGCCCGAACCGGGCGCCAATGCCGTGATTGCATGGCCGCCGTCTGATGATACTGTAATGCGGGTGCATGTGAAGGCGGTGCGCGGACCTGCAGGGGTGTCGCGTGTGCTTACCGTGCGCGATGTAACCCAAACAGCGACCCAAAAAGCCAGATTGCGCAGCACCGACCGCCTCTTGCGGGCTATTTTGGAGACCGATGTGGCTGCTATCGCTGTTGTGAATGAGCAGGGCCGCGTAACCTATGCGAACGAGCAGGCCGAGTTGCTGCTGGGGCTACAGCGCACCGACGAGGCCGAAGACACGCCGCATGGCGTGGGAGCCTGGCGCTACAAGCAGCTTGGGTGGCGCATGGAGCCGTTAGATGCAGAGGATGGCACCCGCACTCCTCTCCGCGACGTGATCGACACGCACGAGCCGATCCAGGATCTTCGGTGCAAAGTGACGTGGCCCGATGAGGGACATCGGTATTTGAGCTTAAACGCGGCCCATCTGCCCGCAGGAGCCGAGCGTCCGTCGCAGGTGGTGTTTGCGATGAAAGACATCACCGAGCGCTACCGGGTGCAGCAAGAACTGCTGGCCAAGGTGCGCCGCTTTGAATCCACACGCAACGCCATGCCGGCGCTTTTCTACATGACTGACCACGCCGGGCATGCGCGCACCTGGAACGAGACGCTACGCCGGTATACCGGCTACACCGACGACGAACTGGCGGGCTCTGCGTTGCCGCATCTCTTTCACCCTGACGACCGCCTGCGTATCCGCAAAGCGGTCAATGCAGTGTTTGCGGAGCAGTCGGAGTTCGGGGTGGCGGCGCGTCTGCAGGCGAAAGACGGGACGCTGCGTCCGTGCATGCTCAACGGGGCGGTGCGCACCATTGAGGGGACCGATTACTTGATAGCGGTAGGGCTGGATGTGTCGGCACAGGGGGCTCCCTGAGCGGGGCAGCCCGAATTTGTATTCGCCGCTACCACCCAATACGCCCCGAGCGCGACCGGGTAGAAGCCGATGAAGCGGGGGGCGGCTCTTCAGGATCCGTCTCGTCAAGCGCAAGCTGGGCGGGGGGCTGCTCGGCGTTGTCGAGCTGAGTGAGCGTGGCGCCCTGGTAGTAGAACGCCAAGATGTCGCGATAGGAGCGCCCGGCCTGCGCCATGCCATGAGCGCCCCACTGGCTCATGCCCACCCCGTGCCCGTAGCCGCGTCCGTCGAACACGTAGCGGCTGCCCTGGCGCCGAGCCTCGAACCACGTGCTACGCAGCACCTCGCGACCCGCGGCCCGGTTTACGGCCCGGCGGAACGCACCCGCCTCAACCGACTCCCGATCTCCGCTGGGACGAAGCAGCTCCAGCGTCAGCAACCGCCCGCTGGGCGATGCATCGCCCAGATAAAACCCGCGTACCGACCCGCCAAACTGCCGCTCCAGCCCACGAAGTACAGCCGCCCGGCTGACGGAGGTCTGCCACGTATGATGCGGGGCCACCGAGTCGTACGGATCCTGGCGTCCACGCAGATACGGGAGCTCTTCGCTGGCATCCCACACGTTTTCGTTGTTGGCGGTGTGGCCGCCGCTGCTCGAAAAGTACACCGCCTCAATAAGGTGCGAGTTGTATGTAAGCACTTCTCCCTCTGTGGCCTGCGCTGCCGCTCGCGAGGCGTCGGTGATGGCCGACAGGCCGCGATAGACCTGCGAGATAGTGTGGTCAACATGCGTGTACGCGCCGTCGAACTTGTCGCTGCCCCGCACGGCATAGGTACGCGCCACCACGGCCATGGCTTTGGCCCCTTCTACGTCGTCAAGGCCATACTCGCTGGCCACCACGCTGGCCACATACTGCTCCAGCGGCACCGCATTCACAACCTCCAGCGTCTCGCCGTCGGGGCGAACCTCGAACGCACCGGTGTATGACCGCTGTGCGCCTGCCGTACGCATGGTCGTTGCTGCGCGCGAGGGGGCGTTCAGGTACAGTGTCGATGCAGCTATGCGATGCGACCCATGCTCAATGCGCACATCGCCTCGGTACAGGCTTAGCTGTGCAATCGACCCGGGTTCGATGTGAAAGAGCGGCGCACGTTCGGGACTCGTGTGCACCGGGATGCGGCGGGAGCTGACCAGCTCCACCTGACGCGGCGAAAGCCGGTCGAAGATGCGCACGCGTACGTCTTGCGCCTGGGCCACCGGAGCACTGCCAACGAGCAGAAGCCCCACAGCGCCCACTGCTATCGCACTGCATCCCAGCCAGCGTGCAGGAGTGCGCAGCATGTATGTAAAGGCAAGCCAGAAAGCCACGGAAATAGAGCAGTTCGTGGATAGGTGCATGAAGCGATGACGAGGCGGCAACCTCGGAATCTACAGTATATACAACGACACGCGAAGTTGCATCCGCTCTGCACGTGGATATGCAGCCCCGCACCGTTTCACTGTTTCATTGCTGGTTTCCGCCGATTCTATGCTTGTGGATACGCACGCTCATCTCTACCTCGACCGTTTCGACGACGACCGCGACGCCGTGCTCACCCGCATGCGAAACGCGGACGTAGAAGCCGTTGTCCTTCCGGCCATTGACCTCAACTCCATTGAGCAGGCGGTGGCCCTCTCGGAAGCAAATACCGACGTGTTTGCGATGACCGGGCTGCATCCGTCTACTACAGAAGACGCCTCCAACGACGCGATGGCAACGGTGGCCGAGTGGTGCGCCCACGAGCAGGTCGTGGCCATTGGCGAGAGTGGACTCGACTACTACTGGGACCGCTCGTTCGACGATCGCCAGCAGCACTTCTTTCGAGAGCACATCCGTCTGGCCATTGAAACGGAACTGCCGCTGGTGATCCACAACCGGGAGGCCACCGACGATGTGCTGACGATTCTGGAAGAGGAACGCGCGGCACACCCACAGGGCGAGCGCCTGCACGGCATCTTGCACTGCTTTGTAGACGACGCTGCCACGGCTCAGCGCGCGTGGGATCTCGGGTTTTACGTAGGCATCGGCGGCATTGCCACGTTCAAAAACAGCGACCACGACGCGATGCTGCAGTCCATACCGCTGGAGCGCATCGTGCTGGAGACCGACGCGCCGTATCTGGCCCCACAGGCCGAGCGGGGCAACCGTAACGAGCCTGCATTCGTGCGCCACGTGGCCACGTATCTGGCCGACGTCACTGACTACACGCTCGACGAAATTGCCACCCAGACCACCGCGAATGCACGGGCTGTGTATGGGCTGCCTGAACCGCAGCGCACATAGCTTGGTGCTTCGTCGCATCGGCACACGTAAGACGCGTTGCCGTAGGAGGGAGCACGTATCGATAATCGCCGCCGGACTGCCTGCTGCATGCCCAACTTGCGCGCCCATCTTTCCACTGTTGTCAAAGCCGTGCTTGCAGTGGCAGTGGTGGGCTACCTGGTCCTGTTCGTCGATCCGGCCTCCATCTGGGCCACGGCGCAGGCCGCCAATCCGTGGCTACTGATGCTTGCCGCGCTCATGGTGGTCCCAAACCTGTGGGCTGATGGCCGCACATGGCGGGTGCTTATGGCACCGCTGATGCCCAACCTCAACCCACGTACCATGTGGCGCGCGGTGATGGCGGGCTTTGCGGTTGGGTTCTTTACCCCGGCACGTGTGGGTGAGTATGCCGGGCGGGCGTTCAGCGTGTCGTATCCCAACAAATGGTCGGTAACGGCTACCGTGCTGTTGCAGCGCCTCATTGATCTGGTGGTTGGGCTGTGGATGGGCACCGCTGTACTGGCCGCAAGCTGGTACAGCGGGATGCTCCCCACACAGGTGGGTTGGGGCGTGTCGTGGGGCGTAGTGCTGGGCGGGGGCATCGGGTTTGCCACGGTTGTCACGTTGGGACTGCTGGTGCCTACGCAGGTGCTTCGTATCGCAAAGCGGCTGCCGGAGCGGTGGGTGGCATGGAGTGCACACCTCTCGTTTCTGAATCGGCTCTCGCGTCGGCAAGTGGCTGGTGCCACGGCGTGGGCGGCATTTCGCTACGTCGTATTCATTGGGCAGATGGCACTTCTCGTGCAGGCGTTTGATGCTACCGTTGCCTTCACCGGAGCCGCGGCGGGAGCAGCGCTGGCCTACTACATCCGCTACCTGCTGCCCTCGCCCACGCTCATGGATCTGGGCGTGCGTGAGGGGGCAGCGGTGTTCTTTCTGCCGTTCTTTGGGGCGGATCCGGCAGCGGCGCTCAATGCTTCACTTTCGATCTTTGCACTGAACATCGCGGCGCCCTCGCTGGTTGGGGCGGTGTTCGTGCGGGGCCTTTCGCTTCAGCACACCGCCGTCTCGGTGGCCGAGGCGGTGCCTTCGTCGTCTACAAACGAGTCTTCTTCGCCTGCATGACGGTTTCTCTGCTCTGGTGGATCGTTGGGGGGGTGTGCACGCTCTACGGACTGGGCATGGCGGCCCTGGCCTACGGGCGGATGCGCAGTGCCCGCGCCCTACCTGATCGCGCACTACCCAACCGCCTCTCTGTCGTCGTTCCGGCCCGCAACGAGGCCGATGCGATCCCCCACTGCCTCGATGCGCTGCAGAACCAGACGCTGCCTGCACACACCACGCTGGAGATCATCGTGGTCGACGACCAGTCGAACGATGCGACGTTTGTACGCGCCCAACGCGGCCTGCGCACCGCCGTTGTGGCAGGAGGCGATGAGGCTGCGGACCCAGTTCACCAGGTGCATACGCTGCCCGATGCGTGGGGCGCAGGCAAAGAAGCCGCCGTGGCATACGGCGCCGAGCAGGCTACCGGCACCGTCGTCCTCGTCCTGGATGCCGACTGCGTGCCGTCGCCGTCGTGGGCGGCTACGCTGGCCCGTGCCTGCACGGCAGAAACGCCTGTGGTGTGCGGCCCGGTCCGCTACGACGTGGACGCTGAGCGCTGGATAGAGCGCTTTCAGGCACTGGAGTTCCTGGGGCTCAACGCGTATGGCGCAGGCACGGCCGGACTCGGGTGGCCCACGATCTGCAATGGGGGCAACATGGCGGTGCATCGGTCGCTGATTGCGGCGCTTCCGGATGAGCAGATCGCTGCGCATCTGGCCGCTGATGAATTACTCCTGCAGCATGTGGCGTACCGGACTGACGACTCGGTACGCTACGTGTGGCACGAGACGGCATGTGTAACGACAACTCCGGCGTCGTCGTGGACGGCATTCTGGCAGCAGCGTAAGCGCTGGGCGCATGCCACGCGTTCCTACCATGCAGTCCCCTGGCTCTGCACACTCGGCATTTTCGTAGTGCACGCGGTCTTGCTGGGCGTCTGCCTGGTTGGCGCTACCGACCCCGACGCTCTCTCTCAGCCTGCCGTAACCGGACTGCTCGCCAAGATGGGGGCCGACCTGCTTCTGTTGCTTCCGGCATCGCACACCGTGGGTCACCGCGACCTGATGCGCTCCTACATTCCCGCCTCGTTGCTGCAATTGGGCTACGTGGTCGGGGCCGGGTTGCACGGCGTGTTCGGCGCGATTCACTGGAAAGGACGAACCGTGGATTAGATGGCGCAGGAAAACGTGTCGCGGGCGGCGCGCCACCGGGGATGAGAGGATGCGATGCAGTGCTAAGGCGAAGAGGGCAATCCCGATCTTTGAGGCAGCGGTGTTGAGCCCCGTCTGCCTGGGCGCCGGGTCTGTTCGGGCTTACGCAAGATGCAGCTTTGAGTCCTTCGTTTGGGGCATCTACTTTTGAGGGGCGACACGCAGCGTATTCGGCAGATGAGATCGAAGCCAATGGCGAATTGGGCGTGTAGAGGTGCGGGCATGGTGAGAAGTCCAGCCCCATGCATGCTGCAAAGCAAATACAACAACCGAACGCCACCGCTCTAACGGGGCATGCCAGGCGCTTTTCCACAGGTATCGATACCATCGGTACTGCATGGGATGATACGTTCCGTGCAACGTCCAGGGCTTTGCATGTCCTGCAAAGTGCAGGACCTGAGCATCCTGAAGCAACCGCGGGCGGGCTGACAGCGCACTGCGGATGGTGGAAGGCGGGAGGTGCTTGACGTCTTTGGGCGTTACAAACACATTCCAGCCAGGGTCGAGAGATTTCCAGTTTCCAGCAATCACGGCATTGAGCCCCTCCTGGTCATGAAAATTGAGCTGGTCACGATACCGCTGGACATGATGAAGGGCTGCTTGTCCGGTCCCCTCCTCGCGCCAATGCGCAAGATTAATAACCATAAGACCTGTGTTGAAGTATGGCGTACGGGGATCCATACCGAGCGTCTCATAATAGTTGAGCCCCCATTTTGATGACACATAGGGGATAAAATAGTCCTGAACAGCACAGAGCGCAGCCCCCTCGAACGGCTCCGTCCAGAGTGCTGACAGGCTGGACGTGATCAGCATGTCGCTATCCAAGTAGATGACACGCTCACACGTTTCAGGAAGCAAGTCTGGTAAATAGAGCCGTAAGTACGCGCTGGTACTCACCCATTCGTTAACCACAGGTAAGTCCCGTACTCGTTCATGGTCGGAAGTTAGCCAGTGAAGCATCGCAGGTGCGGGGGCTTCTTCAACCATTCGGGCGATGCGAGCACGGTTTTCGGTTGAAATACCGCCATCGATAATATACACGTCGGCGGACCAGTCAGGGTGTAGATGGACCAGTGCAGAGTATGCCGTCACGGCCAGCGGACGTGCATACGCGTCATCGGCACTTAGGACAAGGGTGAGCCTACGCGAAGAAGAACTTGATGTAGCGGTCATAGACGAGTGGAGATAAGGATTTATTTGGCGTGTACGCCTGGCAACGTCTGGTGCGTAAACAAGTTAGCGGTGTGGAATTACCCCCCGACGACGCAATGCGTGGTAGACCCACCTGGCTTTTTCACGCATTGCTAAGACTTTTTCTATGCTACGACGTATGGCAGGAGATGACCGTTGTAGCGATGCCGCAGGCCATGAAAACTTATGTGTGAGCCGCTCATGAGCCGATGAGCCATAGCGTGCGAACGCGGCCGGAGCGCTCCACGTGTAGCGTGGCGCCAGCGGCTTAGGATCCTTTTCGTGAGCTCCTCCTTGTTCGCGCGGAAACTGTCCCCAGGCTTCGGCCTCAGCGGCAGTCGGCGTGTCCCAAAAAAGTTGAATACACTTCGCCAATGCCGGTCGCATATCAGCAGTGGCATTGAAGAGAGCCGGGTGTTGCGTTAACCCCTCAAGAAAAGCGTCCACAGCATTGCGGACGATAGGCAATCCCCATGCCTCCATTCGTGCGGGCCAGGCGGGTTCGAGGACAGGCCGCACGCTGTTGTCTTTATGCTCGTATCCGATGACCGACCCATGATCGGCGGTGCAAAACGTTTCGAGGAGCGTGTACATCCCGCTTCCCTGTAGTACGTTTCGATATCCCGCATCTCTGTGTGCATCGAAAAAATAAGCGGTACGATGAGCCTTGTGGGGCTCCTGTTGTTTGGCACTGAGACCAAAGAAAAAGCCTGGCAGAGGCGTATCAATCATGCCTTCGTCGAGCAGTACGTCATTGAGTAAGCTGTGCACCGTTCCCTTCCATCCCACATCAACAAACCCTGAGCGTGGCGGGGCGTCGAGGCCCTCCTGGCGCAGGTATTCACAGAGCAACTGACGACGTTCGTGGGCGTGTGCGTCGGCTTGAAGGCCACTCGTCTTAACGGAGGGCTCCATCATCGATTTTTGAGCTGCGATGCCGGAAGATAGCGCACCAATGCGCTGTGTCACGGTGTCCATGCCAACCTTGTCAAACTCGAACGATCGATCCCACACGTCAGGGTCGTGATATGCAGCCGCCACAGCCGACCGACTGACATACAGATACCGAATCTCACACTCTACCTCCATGAGTGAGGCCAGATAACGAAATATGGGAAGCAGCACATGGCCATCACGAGCAGTCACATAAAGCCGTGTGAGCTGATGGGCTTTCGCCTGCTGAAGGAGCCACATGGCAAACGAGGTGCAAACTGGGGCCAGTACGCCAGACGCAACGGAGCGGAGCGCTCGCTCGTGCGGACTGTTCGCCGACTGATGCAGCCGCGCGTAGCGGCTGGCTCCAGCCATTAGGGCGCTAAGCCCGTTCGTTTGGTCGCTCCACTGGCCGAGAGCCGCCTCATACCGACTTGGATTGGCTGCTGTAACGTGGACGCCGGTACCTCCCCGTGTTTGCATGCCTTGCACGTCGGCGTGCGGGCAATTGCCGTAATGCGTGAGGTGTGTCGGGCTTATATCCAGGGTTTCGCACACTACATCGAACAGACCGTGCCCCTTTTTGCACCCGTAGTCGCACGAGACGAACAGCCGGTCGGCTGGCATCCACAGTCCATGATGGTCCAACTGGGTCTGGATAAAAGCATGAGGCAGGTACATGTCCGATACGAAGACAACTGCGTGGCCTCTTTTGCGGCAGTTTTCAAGCAACTTTTGCCCATCAGGTACCGGGATAAGAAGCTCGTGCTCGACCTCCAACTCAATCTCTTTGATGCGCGCCCAGTCCGCCGTATGAATTGTGTGCTCCAGCTCACGATAAATAGCGTCAAGCGTCATATGAGCGCCATGCCAGCGCAATACCCGTTGCTCGGCTGCCTGGCGAGCTTCAGCAAAAGCGCGTGGCGTATATCCAGGCGGCAGCAACTCGGCTGCACGCCTGCCGACCAGCATAAACGCAGCCGTGGGCGGGCTTACCGTACGCGTCAGAACAGTATCGAACACGTCGAAGGAGCACACCACGGGGGCGGCAGACGTAGAGGACGGTACGGGCAAATTCGTCATGGTTGAAGGGGGATGGCTACCAGAAGAAAGATACGCTGTGTCTGAAAAAGCCTCGCGCTTGCCCGACATGCTGGCTTACCAGATGTGTGTCTTGCGGAGAGCTCTCTGAATTAAGGATCATTGACCAGGAGGGCATGGCTGCATCGCTGGGGCTTTGTGATGATCAGGGCGCGCAGGTACGGATCCGCGCGGCTGTTTGGCCGCATATTTCCGAGGATGGCCGAGTTCGGTAAGCAACTGGCGCCGGTGATAGATCTGCATGAGCAGACTCACTTCCCATAGCGGGAGGCCCTCATCCTGAAGATCGGGTCGCTCGAGTGCACGTCTGAGTCCTAACTTGAAGTACCGCGAGACCAGTCCGCTGACAAGCCGAATCGGAGAGACGGAGACGCAATTCCAGTGGTAGTCGATGTATCCTTGTGAGCGTCCAACCCGTTCCACGGCCTGGAGGTAGCTTCTTCGAGAGAGGCGATCCGCGCTGCAGTGGTGTTCGACAGCCACATCGAACGCAGACCTCACGCGAAAGCCAGCGTGTTTGATTTGCTGTGTAAGAAGGGTTTCTTCCCCTAACCCCAGTACGGACCCGGGACCGAGATTTACGTCAAAACCGGACACGGTGTCGAAGACGCGTCGGGCAATGGCCATATTGGCACCTACAAGACGCCGGGGCGAGGCGTCGCTGAGGGCCGAAGTGGAGGCCAGCAATGCTGTCATCCAGGGATTTCCCTGCTGCCAGGAACGCTCAAGGTGGGGAGCAAGGGCTACGCCGCCAGCTACAGCATCGGCCCGCCCCGAGCGAATTGGCTCCGTCATGCCAACAATCCAGTCGGCTGGGACGCGCACGTCGTCGTCTGTGAAAAGCAAGATTTCGCCGCGGGCCTGGCTCAGAGCGGTATTGGCCGCGTAGGCTTTCCCCAGATGTTCTTCCTTAACGGTGTGGACATCAAACTGACTGGTTTTGAATGCCGCAATCACCTGTGGCGTGGCATCGGTTGAAGCATTATCCACAATAATGCACTCAACGATCCATCCAATGGGGATATAAACGTTGGCCAGTGACCGCAGGGTGTCGCGCAGGTCCGTGGCCCGGTTTCGTGTGCATATAATTATGCTTACATTGGCAGTCGCTGACTTCATATTACTTCGTTATGTAAAGCCGAGTGGAAGACCTGGACACGAGAGCAGTCGTGCAGAGCCCTTAGGGAGTGATTAGCGTCTGGACCAAGAAGTTAAGTGGATCTAATGTCACTGCAACAAAGGTAGTACAAGCACCGAAGCAGGGGAGCGGCACTAACCGATGCACATAATAGATTGTAGGCTTCCTACTATGAATGGGGCTTGGCGCATGTCGATGTCGCTTTTGGCGCATGCAGGCCAACGGGCTTTCACCCCAAGATGGACGCGCCCGGTGCAAGGATCTGCAAGGCGTTTTTTTTGACCGCATCCCCTGTACCCATGATTTTACCCCCTGTATCGCATAGCTGGCTGCCTTGGTGGACCAGTGTGGCCACGCGTCCGCTACGCCCGTGGTGGCCGCACACCTGGTGGCGTATGGAGGCATCGCCCGCGCATCCCCCCACTGTCTACCTCACGTTCGACGACGGGCCCACCGCCATTGCAACCGAGGCGCTCCTACGCATCCTGCGCCACTACGACGCCCGCGCCACGTTCTTTCTGATTGGGCATCACGTACAGGCGCACCCGCAGCGCGTGCGCCGCATCGTAGAAGCTGGACATGCTGTGGGAAACCACACATTTACGCATGTGGATGCGTGGCAGACTGCACGCTCTACCGTGATTCGCGAACTGGAAGATACTGCCCGGGTCATTAGAGCGCACACCGGAGGCCCTGTGCCGCTGCTTCGCCCTCCCTACGGGCACCTGACGCCCGCGCTCTGCCGCTGGGCCGGACGCCACGGCGCCCGCGTAGTTATGTGGGACGTGATGCCTGCCGACTTTCAGCGCGGGGCGTCGCCCACATCGGTGGCGCGCTTTACGACCGCGCATGTGCGGTCCGGTAGCATTGTGGTGCTGCACGACAACCCAATGACCGAGCCCGTCACGCTACAGGCACTGGAGGCCATCCTGCGCTGGGGCACGGCCCGCGGCTGGCGTTTTGAAGCGCTGCCCACACCCACGACAGGGCCCTGAGAACAGGTCTGTGCACTTGTTTACTGTAACTGATCTTTCAGCGTCTGTGCGCGGCGACGGCTCATGGAAAGCACCGTCTCGCTGCCGTCCACAAATACCTCGAACGTGTTGTTGGGCTGTCGATTGATGCGGGCCACGTGGTTTACGTTCACGATAGTAGAGCGATGGATACGGACGAAGTGCGCCTCAGGCAGTTGGGCCGTCCACTCGTTGAGGGTGGTCGTAGTCAGCGCGTTGGCTCCGCCGTCAAGGTAAAGAGTCGTGTAGTTCCCCGATGCACCGATGTAGCGAATGTCGGCAATACGGATGAAGCGAGGCTGGTGGCCTTCCTCGTAGAAGAACAGATCGTCGTACCGGAATGACGCACCGGATTCGGCATCGTCCTGCGGAAGTGCGTCGTCCGTGGCACGCACGCGGCGGAGCGCTTCGGCGAGACGGTCGGGCGCCACGGGTTTGAGGAGATAATCCAGCGCATTCACCTCGAACGCGCGCACGGCATACTGGTCGTGCGCCGTCACAAACACTACCTGCACGGGTGTGTCAATGCGAGCGAGCAAGTCAAAGCCGGTTTCGCCGCGCATCTGCACATCCAGTAGCACCACGTCGGGGGCCGCCTCATCAATCAGCGTGGCGGCTTTGTCAACAGTACCGGCCTCGCCGACCACCGTTGCGTGGTCCTGCTCAGAAACCGTGTTGCGAAGGGCCTTGCGGGCGAGCCGCTCGTCGTCTACAATGAGGATGCGGAGAGCATCAGCCATGGTTTGTGCTGTTTGTTCGTGCAGTGGGGTCAATCTCAATGCGGGCGTGCACCCAGCCGTCGTCCTCTGTTAACGTAAAGCGATGAGCCGTAGGATATTGCGCCTGGAGACGGGCTCGTACGTTGCTGAGTCCGGTGTCGGTGCTCTCGTCAGTGGGCGCATCTGTACGTAGATGACCGGTGTTGGCGACTTCGATACGGAGGCCGCTCTCAGCCATTGAGGCCGTCAGGTGGATGCGCAGTGGGAATGGGCTCGTATGCTGGCCGTGCTTGATAGCGTTCTCGATCAGGGGGAGCACCAGAAACGCGGGGACAGTCTGATGCGCCGCTTCCGGATCCACGTCGACCGTGACTTGAAGATCGTCTTCAAAGCGCATGGTTTCAATCGCGAAATAATGCTTCACGGCCTGGACCTCCTCATCGAGCGATACCATGAGCGTGTCCTCGTCGAGGAGCGAGTATCGCAGAAAGCCCGATAGCTCGTGGACGGCCTCCTTCACGCGGCGTGGACTCTCATCAGCGAGGGCGTTGATGGTGTTGAGCGCATTGAAGAAGAAATGCGGATTGAGCTGGTAGCGAAGCATCTGCAGTCGAGCGCGCTGGGCCTCGGCATCCGCCTGTAAAACACGCTGTTGCTGCACCTGTCGCTCGTACCAGAAGGTAATGCCCAGATAGCTGCCGCTCCATACGAGTAGCACCATCGGAAAGGCCGCCGGGTGCGAAAGCAGAGAGCCCTGTCCGGGTAGTATTCCAACGTAGGAGAGCACAGGCAGTGCAAACGGATCGATGCGGGTTGCGCCCCAGTGATTTACGCCCGCCCACGCCAGTCCAGCGCCGATGGAGCCGAGCCCGAGAGACAGGCTTTGCCACCCCAGATGCCACTGAGATACGCCCAGCATGTAGTAGGACCAGCCCAGTAGTGAACTGAAGAGCAGGCCCGACCCGGTCGCCCAGAGCGCCTGCTGCAGCACGATGCCGGGAAACGGGTTGTAGGGCTGCAGTGTGACGTAATAGACGGTCCCGTAGACCAGCCAGCCCATAAGCTGTAGGGTGCCGAGTCCGATCCAGCGTGCGCGTTCATTGCGCAGGGAAAGTGGCATAAGCGATAGGAAAACTATAGAAAGCGGGGTGTGCGCATCCTAAACATGACAACGCGAGCCGATAGATACGACATTGAATTGGGTGAGCGGTTCGTATGCTGGACGAACGGTGCATCTGATCGCTGATAGGTAGATACAACACATAGTCATTATTCACTGACCTGCCCGAGAGCTTTAGCTATGCGGATTCGACAGATTATGTACGGGTGCGGGTGGCTGGTGCTGTGCAGCATGCTGGCAGCCTGCGGGCCATCGGAGGAGGAACAGGCCTACGCAGAGGAAGCCCAAGAGTCCGCCACTGAATGGCTTGCGCTGGTCGATGCCAAGAAATACGAGGCTTCATGGTCAGAAGCAGCTGGTTTCTTCAAGACCCAGATTACAGCGGAACAGTGGGCTCAGATCGTTGAACAGGGCCAACGTCAGCTTGACCTCGGATCGTTTGAGGGCCGCACGCTAATTGCCGCCCGCTACACCGATTCGCCGCCGGAGCAGCCGCAAATGAGCGAGCTATCCGGACAGGCACCGGAGGAGTACGTGGCGATTCAGTATCGGGCCGACTATGGCAAGACAGTGATCGAAACGATAAAGCTTACGCGAGAGGATGGTGCATGGCGCGTTATAGGATACCACATCCGACCGAAAGATGGGTGGCCGGGTCCGTAAGCGGCTGTGTATCGTGCATCTACACATTGCATCCCAAAAACGAAACCAACCCATGCAAATTATACAACGACTTATAATTGTTCTGGCCCTCGCTACACTCATGCCGTGGACGTTGCCTGTGCACGCCCAATCGTCCGATGCCGTTGTTGGTTCATGGCAGGGGCAGTTGGAGGCGGGGGGCACCGAGCTTCGCGTGCTATTTCATATCGAACAGGAGGACGATAGCCTCTTTGCCACCATGGACAGTCCCGATCAGGGCGTTACAGGCATTGCCGTACCGGAGGTGCATGTGCAGGATGACAGGCTCATGTTTGACGTGCCTGAGATCAACGGAGAGTATGTGGGCACGATGACGAATGCGGAGACCATTGAGGGCTCGTGGACGCAATCGGGGCAGTCGTTCCCGCTAACGCTAACGCCGACCGATGAAAGCACGTCGGAGGCACCGGAGCGTCCGCAGCACCCCGAGCCGCCGTATCCGTATGTGGAAGAAGAGGTACGCTTCCCAAACGCCGAGGACGACTTCACGCTGGCGGGCACGCTCACCTATCCAGAAGACGAGGGGCCGCATCCGGCCGTGGTGCTGGTAAGTGGATCGGGGCCGCAAGACCGCAACTCTGAGTTGATGGGGCATCGGCTGTTCCATGTGCTGGCTGATCACCTGACGCGGCAGGGCATTGCAGTACTGCGCTACGACGAGCGCGGGGTAGGCGAATCGGAGGGGCCGTCGTTTCCGGCATCGACCACCGAAGCGTATGCACGTGATGCGGCTTCCGCGGCGCGGTTTCTGAAAGAGCATTCGCGCGTGGATGCCGAGCGCGTGGGTCTGATTGGACTGAGCGAAGGTGGACTGGTAGGGCCCATGGTGCACACCCAGCACGAGCCGCTCGCATTTCTGGTGATGATGGCCGGACCAGCGGTGCCGGGGCGCGACATCCTTGTTGAGCAGACGGCGCTCATGGCCGAAGCCCAGGGCGCGTCAGCATCGGCGGTCGATTCGATGCGCACGACACAGCAGCGTATGCTAAACGCGGCACAGAGCACGCCCGATTCCGCGGCCGTTGCCGACACGCTACGAACGTTGTTTGAGGCGCAGGGCGTGCCTGAAGAGCAGCGCGAGACGCAGATTGAGCGACTCACTACACCGTGGTTTACGTTCTTCCTGAAGTACGATCCCCAGCCCGTGCTCACCCAGCTCGACATTCCGGTGCTTGCGCTGTTTGGCTCGAAGGACTTGCAGGTGCCCCCCGAGCAGAACGCCGAAATTATGCGTAATGCCTTAGGGGAGAGTGCAAGTCCCAACGCCACGGTCGAAGTGATCGACGGACTGAACCATCTGTTCCAGCCTGCTGATACAGGTGCATTCAGCGAGTATTCCCAGATCGAAACGACAATGGCGCCCAAGGCGCTGCAACGTGTGTCAGGCTGGATACGAGGGCAGGCGGAGGAGCAACAGTAGAGGGCACGCATAAGAGTTGCACACTTGGTTTCGATTGTCTTAAGTTCTTGAATAAGGATGAGGCAGAGCCGTTGGGGAGCACCACACACATTCCCCTTCAACCGAAGGGAGAGACAAACGAAAGAGCCCTGCCTCCACCTTCTCCCCTGGAGAGGGGAGCTGTCGCGCCACCGACTGAGGGGTGGATACGTAGATGTCCGGCTTATGAGGATGGCTAAACAGGTGCGGGCCTCGCAATGAGATGATATTCGTGAGCCGCAACTGCGCAAGTCCTACAGAATTGAGCACGGTGCCGTGGCCGACACGCCAGTATCGTTGTCACGAACTTATTCACCGCTATGAATACGCAAACATCAAAGTCGGATCACACTCCTGTACACTACCGCCATACCCAGCCGGGCTACGTAACAGTTACTGCATTACTGGCAGGAATGCTTATCACGTATAGCAGCTTCATGAGTGAAGAAGGCCAACTGGGGATGTATGGTATTGCTCTGACCAGTGGCCTGGGGCTGCTCACCGTGTTGTTTTCGAGCCTGATCACAGAAGTTACTGACCAAGAATTCCGGTTCTACTTCGGTCCGGGCTTCTGGACGCGCACGTTTCCGCTTGATACAATCCAGAGCGTGGAGGTCGTACGCAATCCCATCTGGTACGGCTGGGGCATCCGCTACACGCCTGCAGGGTGGCTCTACAACGTGTCGGGGCGCTCGGCGGTCGAGATTGACTTGGGCACCGAAGGAGTGATTCGCGTGGGCACGGACGAGCCCGAGCAACTGGCGCAGGTCCTGACGCGGCACGTTCCAACTGAATCATAGGTTCAACCCAAGTTGGATTCTGCGATTTTATGTTCACACAAAGCGATGGCGTCATCCCCCTGGGCCACGGGTGCCGTGAAACGTGCCGCGCGGGGCCTCAAACGTGCCCGTAATGGTGCCGCCCATCAGGTTGGTGACCTGAAACGTGCCTTCGATGCGGTCCTCGGTCACACTCCGGATGGTAAGCAACCCCTCCGATGTGGACACGAGCATCGTCAGGCGCTCGCTATCCGCAGCATTGAGTTCACCACCCAGGGTAAAGTCCTCATCGTCGAGAGGTCCCCCACGCGACAGGGTGCTGAAGCGATGGGTTCCTGTTGACGGCACCCCACCGGTACGGGCGATCCACATCCAGTCTGCGCTTTCCTCGTACGACTCGTCGTAAAGATACAAAGCGAAGGCCTCCGTCCCACCGCGTAGGCTGTCGATGCCTGTAGCAAAATGGGCGTTGAGCGTGACGGAGCGGTCTATCTCGGGGCTCTCCAATTGGAGTTCTGCCGAGCCTTGCGCCTGGGCGGACCCAAAAGTCAGGAGGAGAACAAGGAACGCGAAGCCGATACCCGTTTGAGTATGATGAGACATAGAGAAATCCTTGGTCATGTTAAGGGATATGCAAATGAGCGATTAAGGACAACGTGCAAGACAGCGTGCACGGTATAGAGTCTATACACGTAAATGTGAAGGTTTGGCATAGGGTGGCATTGTTGTTTCAGTGTGTTGTTTCGAGATAGGCATTACGACGAAGTATGACGAGGCCATCAGGTAAGCCGCCTCGTACCCGATCCTACTGTCAGGCAACTCTTGGAAGTCTGCTCGGCAGATACAGTGGGGCGGGTCTTGATGAATGTCCAGAGCTAAATATTCCATCTTGGATATCCCTACGCGAAAAGCGCGCAAACCCTTGTATCCCCAGAAACTAAATGTTACGACAACGTAGAAATAAAATCCCAATGCGATCTGACCGACCCCTGTACCATCCTTCCACGTCCTATGCCTAACTTTCAACTGAACGACGACCCGTTCGACGCCCGCGACACGTTTGATACGGGCTCGGGCGAGGCGTATCTCTATCGCCTGAGTGCCCTTGAAGATGAAGGGTACAAGCTCGACCATCTGCCGGTGTCTATTCGCGTCCTGCTGGAGGCGATGCTCCGCGAGTGCGACGGTACGCTCATCACCGAAGACAATGTGCGCCGCTTCGCGCAGTATGACCCGAGTGCGCCTGCCGAAGAAGAGATTCCGTTCGTGCCTTCACGCGTGCTGCTTCAGGACTTTACCGGCGTGCCCGCTGTCGTTGACCTGGCGGCGCTGCGCTCGGCGATGGACCGTCTGGGCGGCGACCCGAACGAGATCAATCCGCAGGTGCCCGTACATCTCATCATCGACCACTCGGTGCAGGTCGATCACTTCGGCACCACCGAAGCGATCAAGCTCAACTCCGAGATCGAGTTCAAGCGCAACCGCGAGCGCTACGAGTTTCTGCGCTGGGGGAGTGAGGCCTTTGAAAACTTCTCGGTGGTACCGCCGGCCAGCGGCATCTGTCACCAGGTGAATCTGGAGTATGTGGCCCGAGGAGTGTGGACGCGTCCCACCAACACGGGCATCGACCTGGCGTATCCCGACTCACTTGTGGGTACCGACAGCCACACCACCATGATTAACGGCCTGGGGGTGCTGGGCTGGGGCGTGGGCGGCATTGAAGCCGAAGCCGCCATGCTCGGTCAGCCCATCTACATGCTGATGCCGGAAGTCATCGGTGTGAACATGACGGGCGAGTTGGCCGAAGGCGCCACTGCGACCGACCTGGTGCTCACCGTCACCGAAATGCTGCGCGACTACGGCGTCGTGGGGCGCTTCGTGGAGTTCTTTGGGCCGGGGATGCAGACGCTCACGGTGCCCGACCGCGCCACCATCGCAAACATGTCGCCCGAGTACGGCGCTACGATGGGCTTCTTCCCCATCGACAACGAGGCGCTCAACTACATGCGTCGCACCAACCGCTCGGAAGAGCAGGTGCAGCTCGTGGAGCGCTACTGCAAGGAGCAGGGCCTCTTCCACACGCCCGACACACCCGCGCCTGAGTGCCTCGACGTGCTGGAGCTCGACCTGAGCAGCATCACGCCGAGCGTAGCCGGACCGAAGCGTCCGCAGGACCGCATTACGGTGCCGGAGCTGCCGTATGAGTTCAACGAATCGCTCACCCGCGAGGCCGGGCCCGTCGGCTTCGGGCTCGACGAGGACACGCTCGACAGCACCGGCGCGTACGACGATGGCGAACACCAGCTCGACCTGACACACGGCGACACCGTCATTGCGGCCATTACCAGTTGCACGAATACGAGCAATCCTTCGGTGATGCTCGGGGCCGGACTTATCGCGAAGAAGGCGGTCGAGAAAGGGCTTACCGTGCCGCCGTACGTGAAAACCAGTCTGGCGCCCGGATCCAAGGTCGTTACCGACTACCTGGTGGAAGGTAACCTGATGCCGTATCTCGACCAACTCGGGTTCAACACGGTAGGATACGGATGCACCACCTGCATCGGCAACTCGGGACCACTCCCGGAGCCCGTCGAGAACGCCATCAAAGACGGCAACCTCATTGTGAGCGGTGTGCTTTCGGGCAACCGCAACTTCGAGGGCCGCATCCATTCGCTCGTGCAGGCCAACTACCTCGCCTCCCCCCCGCTCGTGGTGGCCTACGCCCTGGCCGGCACGGTGGACATCGACCTGACGAACGATCCCATTGGCACCGATAACGCCGGTGAGCCGGTCTATCTGGAAGACATCTGGCCCTCCAGCGACGAGATCAAGGCGCTGGTGGACACCGTTGTGAAGCCCGAGTTCTACAAGGAGGAATACGAGGGCATCGAAGAATCGAACGAAACGTGGAATAACATCTCGATTCCCGAAGGCTCGGTGTACGACTGGGACGACGAATCCACCTACATCCAGGAGCCGCCGTTTTTCATGGACCTGACTCCTGAGGTGCCGCCGATTACGTCGGTCGAAGGCGCACGCGTCCTCGTGAAAGCAGGCGACTCCACCACGACCGATCATATTTCGCCAGCCGGTGCGATCCCGGAAGAGTACCCGGCGGGTGAGTACCTCAAAGAGCGGGGCGTGAAGCCGTACGAGTTCAACTCCTACGGTGCACGGCGCGGAAACCACGAGGTGATGATGCGCGGCACGTTTGCCAACATCCGCATCAAGAACGAGCTGGTGCGCGATGAAGATGGCAACGTTCAGGAAGGTGGTGTTACCCGCAACTTTCTGAACGACGGCGAAATCACGACCGTCTTCGATGCCGCAATGGACTACATCGACAACGACGTGCCGCTGGTTGTGCTTGGTGGCAAGGACTACGGCATGGGCTCCAGCCGCGACTGGGCCGCGAAGGGCACCATCCTGCTCGGCGTCGATGCCGTGATCGTAGAGAGCTACGAGCGCATCCACCGGTCGAACCTGATCGGCATGGGCGTGCTGCCGCTCCAGTACAAAGACGGCGACACCGCCGAATCGCTCGGCCTCGATGGCACCGAAACGTTCGACATCCCGCTTAACGACGACCTCGAAGCGGGGCAGGATGTGGAGGTCATTGCGACGAAGGAAGACGGCACGGAAGTCCGCTTCACGGCGGTCAATCGCTGCGATACGCCGATTGAGGTAGAATACTACCGCCACGGCGGCATTCTGCACTACGTGCTGCGCGACTACCTGAGCAATGCACCGGTGGCTGCGTAACACGGGTCCATGCAGCAAACGCTGCACATGCGATACACAAAAAAACGCCCTGCTTCTCGTCATGAGAGGCGGGGCGCTTTTTTGTTGGGGTGCTTCAATGTTTTCGTTGGAGGCGGCTGAACGATGCATTCAGATTAGGAACAAGCTCGTTCTCATCTATTCTAATTGCATCGAGCAACTATTCAATTGATCAATTGACAAATGAAAATTGAAGCTAAGCGCGCCTTCAAAGACGAGATCTATGAGCAGTTTGCGCGTATCGGTAAGGCGTTTTCGAGCGCCTCGCGGCTGGAGCTGATCGACCTGCTGGCGCAGCGCGAACGCCGCGTGGACGATCTGGCTGAGGAGACGGGCATGTCGGTTGCAAATACCTCGCGTCACCTGCAAGTGCTGCGCCGTGAGCGCCTCGTGCAGCGTCGTAAGGACGGCACGCGTGCGTTCTACACCCTGGCTGATCCGTCAGTCTACCGGGCGTGGCGGGCGCTGCGCGCGCTGGCAGAGACGCGGCTGGCCGAGGTGGAGACCACGGTGCAGCACTACCTGACGGACCGTGCGTCTATGACGGCGCTCTCGGCAGAGGAGCTTAAGACGCGGCTGGAGCGCGACGATGTGATTCTGCTCGACGTGCGTCCGGAGCCTGAGTACGACGCCGGGCACATTCCCGGAGCCCGCTCTCTACCCATTGACGAACTCGCCGCGCACATCGAGGCGCTACCCGGGGGGCACGAGGTGGTGGCGTACTGCCGTGGACCGTACTGTGTCTACTCGGATGAGGCCGTGCGTCGTCTGCGTGATCGCGGATATGAGGCGCACCGTCTGGCCGGAGGACTCCCCGACTGGGCGGCGGCGGGCCATCCGGTTGAGCGCACCGCGGCATAGGGCCCTGCCCTAACGAATCCACCATCGCTGCACTCCCACTATCACGCCACGTCCTGTGGATACTGTAAAACAAGGCATTCGTACAAACTGGAAGCAATTTGCGCTTCAGATCGTCACTGTGTTCGCGGTTGGACTCACCATGGGTGCAGAGCGCAACGTGGTGCCCATTATGGGCGAGGAGCTCTTTGGCGTCACTTCGTTCCTGGTAATCGGCTCTTTTGTGGTGAGCTTCGGCATCGTGAAAGCCGTTCTCAACCTCTACTCGGGCAAGTGGGCCGATGTCTACGGGCGCAAGCCGGTGCTCATTGCCGGGTGGCTGTCGGCGCTCCCCATTCCGTTCCTGCTGATCTATGCGCCCAGCTGGTGGTGGGTGGCCGCCGGTAATGTGCTGCTTGGGGTGAACCAGGGCGTAGCCTGGAGCATGAGCATGACCTCGAAGATCGAACTGGCCACTCCTGAGGAGCGGGGCCTGGCAGCGGGTATCGACGAAGCGTTTGGATACACCGGCGTAGCCATTGGCGCATGGCTCACCGGCGTCATTGCCACGCACTACACCCTGCGTCCAGAGCCGTTTTACTTTCTGGCTGGCGTTATTGTGGTAGCCCTGCTCATCGCGCTCTTCCTGATCCAGGAAACCCTTCCGTACGCTCAGCCCGAAGCCGCCCGCGAGGCCGAGCGTGACGACGCCCGCACCGACGCCGACCTTCCGTTCTGGGAGATCGTGAAGCGCGCCACGTACAAAGATCTCACGCTGTTTGCAGCAGCGCAGGCCGGACACGTCGAAAACTTTGTCGATACGCTGGTGTGGATTGCCTTTCCGCTGTTTCTTATCGGACAAGGGCTTGATCCGGCACAAGTTGGTGTTGTTGTGGGGATACACAGCGGCGCCTATTTCCTGCAAGTGTATACCGGACGCCTGGGCGATCAGATCGGGCGGAAGCCGCCCATTGTGGCGGGGTTCTTCCTGGCCGGCGCCGGTATCGCGGGCATGATGTGGGTCGACAGCTACGCCGGCTGGATGCTCTTCTCGGGCCTATCGGGCATTGGTATGGCACTGCACTACCCGAACCTGATTTCGGTGGCGAGCGATGCCGCCCACCCGCTGTGGCGGTCGACCGGACTCGGGGTCTATCGCATGTGGCGTGATCTCGGATACGCGGTGGGGGCGGTTCTCATCGGGATTACGGTGGATGTGTTCTCGATCGAAGCGGCGTTCTATGGCACCGCTGCTGCCATGTTTATCTCGGGGGCGTATGTGGTCTGGCGCATGGAAGAGACCCATCCGGTGTTCGGGACGCATGCGTCGTCGGAGCGGTTGAGCGCCTGAGTGTTGAAGCTGGTACGCACGTTGTTCACTGCATCCAAGCGATGCGGAAATGGGGAATGGTGCAGGGGGCATGGTGCCTTCAATGTTGCGACGTATGGGGGAAGGAAGACGCTGTGTCGCATCCTCCTGAAACCGTGCGGATGTGCATAACAAAAAAACGCCTCGCTTCGAAGTGGAACGAGGCGTCTGGAAATAGCAGCCTAATAGAAACCTGACAGGTCTGCGAGACCTGTCAGGTTTGAAAGTGACTTACTCCGCATCCGGCGCGTTATCCATCTGTGCTTTCTGGAGTTGGCCGGAGTAGTCGACGTACACCGTTTTCGTCTCCGTATAAAAATCGAAGACCTCCCAACCGCCGTCGCGGTGGCCGTTGCCGGTGCCTTTCACGCCGCCGAACGGCATGTGGGCTTCGGCGCCGATAGTGGGGCCGTTCACGTAGGTGATGCCCGCCTCCAGGTCGTGCATGGCACGGAAGGCGTTGCGCACGTTTTCGGTGTAGATGCTGGAGGAGAGTCCGTAGTCGGTGTTGTTGGCGACCTCAACGGCCTCCTCGTACGACGATACCGTGAGCACGCTGAGCACAGGGCCGAAGATTTCCTCCTGAGCCAGTCGCATGTTAGGCGTCACGTCGGTGAAGAGCGTGGGTTGGAAGAAGTAGCCGTCGTCAAGCGTCGGATCATCGGGCGTGTCGCCGCCAAAGACGAGCGTGGCGCCTTCGTCGGGGCCGATCTCCATGTAGGACTGTACCTTCTTGAGGGCATCCTCGTTGATGAGCGGGCCCACATCGACGCCGTCTTCGCGTCCGTCGCCGAGCGTGAGGTCTTCGGCGGCCTCCTGGATGCGGCTAACGAGCTTGTCGTGCACGTCTTCGTGGACAATGAGGCGGCTGGTGGCGGTGCAGCGCTGTCCGGTGGTGCCGTACGCGCCCCAGAGCACGCCTTCAAGGGCCAAGTCGAGGTCGGCATCCTCCATCACGATCATGGGATTTTTGCCGCCCATTTCGAGCGACAGCTTCTTGTTGAGGCGTCCGCACGTTTCGCCGATCTTCGTGCCGACTTCGGTGGAGCCGGTGAACGAGATGGCATCGACCGAGGGATGCTCAACCAGTGCGCCGCCGACGGTGCCGTCGCCCTGCACCAGGTTCACGACGCCGGCGGGGAGCCCCGCATCCGCAAATACCTGAAGCAAGAGCGCGCCGCAGTGGGGCGACTCCTCGCTCGGCTTGAACACGACGGTGTTGCCCGAGGCAATCGCCGGAAAGATCTTCCACGTGGGCACAGCCACCGGGAAATTCCAGGCCGTGATGATGCCGCATACGCCCACGGGACGGCGGATGCTCATGTTGAACTTGTCGGGCAGCTCGCTCGGCACGGTGTGTCCGAACAGGCGGCGCGTTTCGGACGCAGCGTAGTAGGCGGTGTCGATGGCTTCTTGCACGTCGCCGCGCGTTTCGCTGAGGGGCTTGCCCATCTCGCGCGTCATGGCATCGGCAAGGTCGTCCTTACGCGCCAGGAGCAGGTCGCCAATGCGTTTCAAGATGCGTCCACGCTCGGGAGCAGGCGTGCTCGACCAGCCGTCGAACGCGCGCTGAGCAGCGGCCACGGCGTCGTCTACATCCGCCGGACCCGAAGCCGGAAAGTGTCCCACCACGTCTTGAAATGACGCCGGATTGCGGCTGGCAAACGTCTTGCCGGTTGCAGCAGCCTGCCAGGTGCCATCGATGTAGTTTTGAAAGAGGTCAGCCATAAGCAAAATAGAATGTAGCAATGAGGATACGAACGGTAGCTGCAGTATAGCCGATGCCGGATGCGTTCTCAATGGAGGCGTTCGGATTATGCACGAAAAGCGCTTTTGGAGGTCAGGGCTGATGTCTAACGTCCGAGAGCGCTTCTCATCTCGGCAGGTGTCTGTCAACCGAGCCGGAGATGGTTCCACGACATCCACTCCGTAGGCTGTCATCTTGAGAGAGGCGCAGCCGAACCGAAAGATTTCCCTGGAGCCGGCAGAGCGTGCCACACCAGCACACGCATGTACAAACCGCCCGGATCTCCCTACCGTAGCAGCGGTACATCACATGCTTTGTGCTTTTCCCCAACCCCCACGCCGCTGCTTATGTCTGATGCCGCTGTCACCGCCGATCTGGAAACCTACCTCTCCGAACGCGTGCGCTCCACGCCGCCCAGCGGCATCCGGCGCTTCTTTGAGATTGCGGCGACGATGGACGACGTGATCTCGCTCGGTATCGGCGAGCCGGACTTCGTGACGCCGCAGCCCGCCGTGCAGGCCGGCATCGACGCGCTCAACGACGGCCAAACCAGCTACACTGCGAACGCCGGACGCGCCGACCTGCGCACGGCCATCTCCGAGGAGCTGTCCAGCCGCTACGGCGTGTCGTACGATGCCGAAGACGAAATCCTGAGCACGGTGGGCGTGAGCGAGGCCATGCAGCTTACCATGCTCTCGGTGCTCGACCCCGGCGATGAGATTCTCATCCCCGAGCCCTGCTTCGTCTCCTACGCGCCCACCGCGCGGTTTGCGGAGGCCAATGTGGTGCACGTACCCACGAGCGTAGAGAACAACTTTCAGGTGACCGCCGAAACGCTCGAATCCTACATCACGCCCAACACGAAAGCACTCTTCCTGGGGTATCCCAACAACCCCACCGGCGCCGTGCTGCGGCGCGACACGCTCGAAGACATCGCTGCGCTGGTGCAAGAGCACGACCTGCTCGTCATCTCCGACGAAATCTATGACCGCCTGGTTTACGGCGAAGCTCACGAGCGCGGCCACGTCTGCGTGCCCTCCATCGACGGACTGCGCGAGCGCACTATCCTGCTGGGCGGCTTCTCAAAAGGTTACGCCATGACGGGGTGGCGCATCGGCTATGCCTGCGCTCCGGCACCCATCCTGCGTGGACTCTACAAGGTGCATCAGTACATGATTATGAGCGCGCCCACCGTGTCCCAAATCGCCGCGCACACCGCCATCACCGAGTGCCAGGACGAGGTCGAAACCATGCGCCAGGCCTACGACGAACGCCGCCGCGTGCTGGTCGACGGACTCAACGAGGCGGGGCTCCCGACCTTTGAGCCCGAAGGCGCCTTCTACTGCTTCCCCGACATCCGCTCCACCGGGCTCACCTCCGAGGAGTTCGTGCAGCAGCTCCTCGAAGAAGAGCACGTGGCCTGCGTGCCGGGCGATGCGTTTGGTCCGAGCGGAGCCGGATATGTGCGCTGCTCCTACGCGACCGGGCTCGACGACGTCAAAGAGGCGGTCCGTCGGATTCAGCGCTTTGCCGCCAAGCATCAGAACGGATAATTCAAGTTGCGCAGTACAGCACTAACCTTCCACACTCTGTCATTCTGAGGAGCGAAGTGACGAAGAATCTCCCCCACTGACAGCAAAACAGGTGCGATAAGGAGATCTACTCGTCAGTCGCTCTGCTCGTGTTTCGACTCCTACCGACCGTTGTCGGTATCCGCTCAAAATGGCATCCCTGTAGGTTGCAACTTGGGTTGAATAATCGGACTCTGCAGATCCCTTTGCATCCCCAACCTGCTATGCGAACCGTACTGTACGTTCTGGGAGTGGCCGGACTTGCCGCCGGGCTGCATGTGCTCATTGGCTGGCCCGCTACCGCGCTGGCGGGAATGGCTGCCGCTGGGGCGCGCTACCCGGCTGTGGTGGGTGCGCTCGGCGTGGGATTGGCATGGACGGGCGGCGTGGCGTACACATTTGTGGTGAGCGATGCCGGAACGCTTGCGCTCCTCACATTTTTGGCGGATGCGACAGGCGGGGTGCCCCAGCTGGTGCTTGCGTTGCTTCCCACAGGCATCGGCGCGGTGTGGGGCGCGGCCAGCGGCGCACTGGGATCGGCGCTGTACGCCTGGATGAACGCATAGCCGGTGCGCTTGCAACTTGAGTTCGCTGTGATTAGGGAACGCACGGGTCGGCCCATCCATCCGAACACACGGCGACCGCATGGCGCATCCGCCAGCAAGAATCCGTTATTGCAAATAAAACCAGTTGCATTCATCTATGAGCCAGTACAACGAGCAAGACCTGGTCACCCTCTATGAGCGCACGGATGCGCTCGGGGGCTATCTTTGACCCGGCTGAGCGCGAAGCCCGCATAGCCGAACTGAATCAGGAGCGCCTCGACCCGTCGTTCTGGGACGACCCGGAACGCGCCCGTACTGTTGAGCAGCAGATTGCCCGTGAGGAGGAATGGCTCGATGCGTGGCAGGAGCTCCAGGAGCATGTAGAGACGCTCGAAACGCTTCAGCTGTTGGCCTCGGAAGAAGACGAGGACCTGAGCAACGAAATCGACGCCGAAGCCCGCACGTTAGAGCAGAAGCTCGACGACCTCGAAATGAGGAGCCTGCTCGACGGCCCCGACGACCACCGCGACGCCATCGTGACGATCAATCCGGGCGCGGGCGGTACCGAGAGTCAGGACTGGGCCAGCATGCTGCTGCGCATGTACAGCCGCTGGGCCGAAAAGGAAGGCTACGAAACCGAGATGTTAGGCTATCAGCCTGCCGAGGCCGCTGGCATCAAGAGCGCGACGTTTCGCGTTGCCGGCGACCATGCGTACGGCTACCTGAAATCGGAGCGCGGCGTGCACCGCCTGGTCCGCATCTCCCCGTTCGACTCCGACGGACGCCGCCACACCTCCTTTGCCAGTGTGTTCGTGTATCCCGAAGTGGATGACACCATCGAAGTGGACCTGAGCACCGGATCTACCGAGCTGCAAACTTTCCGCTCCGGCGGGAAAGGGGGACAGCACGTGAACAAGGTGGCCACCGGCGTGCGTCTCATCTGGAACGGCACGCTCTCGAATGGCGACGACATTGAGCTCGTGGCTGAATGCACCGAGGAGCGCAGTCAGATGCAGAACCGCGAGCGTGCCGAGAAGATGCTCAAGAGCCGTCTGTATCAGGCGGAGCAGGAGCTTCAGGAGCAGGCCCGCGAAGAGGTCGAAGCTTCGAAGAAGAGCATTGAGTGGGGCAGCCAGATTCGCTCGTATGTGCTGCATCCGTACACCATGGTGAACGATCATCGCACGGAGACAAAGTTCTCAAATGCCGAGGCGATTCTGGAAGGCGAAATTGACCCGCTCATCCAGGCGTACCTGACGCACGGCAAAAAGGGCATCAACCCGGTGGAGTCGTGAGTAATACGGGCTTCGTCGTGCTGGACAGTCGTGCTCCGTGACAGGGTGTGCATCGCAACTGCGTATGTCCTCACCGCAATGCCGCAACCGAATTTAGTATGCGTTGGTTACCAGCAAAACCCAGCACGCTCCTCGTCTGAAGTCATCCCGGACGTGATCCGGGATCCAGAATGTCCACCGCAGAACAAACCCTACGCATCCCCCTAACGAACAACGGGATATGGATACGATCACTCCACAGACCGACTTCCTCGTCATCGGCAGCGGTGTGGCCGGGCTTACGTTTGCGGTGAAAGCCGCCGCGTACGGACGCGTCACGGTCATCACGAAAGACGACCTCAGCGAAACCAACACCTCGTACGCACAAGGAGGGATTGCTGCAGTCGTTGATGAATCCGATAGTCCCGAGCAGCATCTCGAAGACACGCTGGATGCGGGCGCAGGGTTGTGTAATCCAGAGATTGTGTCAATCGTCGTGAACGAGGGGCCCAAGCGGCTCCACGAACTCATCGAGTGGGGGGCGCACTTCACCCGCACAAACGGCTCTGATGCGCTCCACCTGGGACGCGAGGGCGGCCACTCGGCCAACCGCATTGTGCATGCCGACGACGCCACCGGCGCCGAGGTGCAGCGCGCGCTCATGGAGCAGGTGCAGGCGCATCCGTCCATTGACCTGCACCCGCAGCACACCGCTGTGGATCTGCTCACCGAGCACCATCTGGGACAACACGTCAACCGCATGCGTCCGGATGTGCACTGCTTTGGTGCGTACGTGCTCGACCGCACTACGGGCACCGTGCACACCGTGCAGGCGCAGGCCACCGTTCTGGCGGCAGGAGGATGCGGACAAGTCTACCAGCATACCACGAATCCGCCCGTTGCCACTGGAGACGGCGTGGCGATGGCGTATCGGGCGAAAGCGCGGGTATCCAACATGGAGTTCGTGCAGTTTCATCCAACCTCGCTCTACCATCCTGATGCGGATTCCTTTCTCATCTCCGAGGCCGTGCGCGGCGAGGGCGGACGCCTCTACAACCGACAGGGCGAGCGCTTCATGCCCGAGTACGACGACCGCGCCGAACTGGCCCCGCGCGACATCGTGGCCCGCGCCATTGACGACCAGATGAAGCGCCACGGCGATGACCACGTCTGGCTCGACATCTCCCACAAGTCTGCCGAGGCAATCCGCGGGCACTTCCCCATGATTGCAGAGACGTGCCAGCAGTACGGCATCGACATTACCGAAGAGCCCATTCCCGTTGTGCCCGCTGCGCACTACATGTGTGGCGGCGTACAGACGGATGCCCATGGGCGCACCTCGATCAATCAGCTCTACGCCATCGGCGAGGTGGCGTGCACCGGACTCCACGGCGCCAACCGCCTGGCCAGTAACTCACTGGTTGAGGGGCTGGTGTTCGGACACCGCGCCATGCAGGTTGCAAAAGACGACCTCGATAACGCCCACACGCCGAAGTCCATTCCGGACTGGGACCACAGCGGCACGGAAGCGCCCGGCGAGGAAATCCTGATGACCCACAACCGCGACGAGTTGAAGCGCGTGATGTCGAACTACGTCGGCATTGTGCGCTCGGATGTCCGCCTGAAACGCGCCGCCCGCCGCATCCACCTGCTCTACGAAGAAACCGAAGCCTTCTACCAGGAGGCACACGTCTCCACGCGTCTCTGCGAGCTCCGCAACATGATCACCACCTGCTACCTCATCGTGCGAAGCGCCCGCATGCGCCGCGAGAGCCGCGGACTGCACTACACCGTCGACTATCCCGAAGCCGAGGCCACCGAGCAGCGCGCCACGCGGCTGTAGGAAGGTAAGGTCAGGCCGGTGCGGGCCCTGCCCTCACCTGCGTAGGGACACGGCGCGCCGTGTCCCTACCTCTGTCTGTTCGTCAGTCCCCGAACGTGCCCTGTTCGCAGTATGCCCATGCTTCCCGATTGGCAAACCGCTGTCGCAAAAGTCGGGAGCGCCCTCGTAGCCCCCGATGCCCGCGGCTGCTCCACGCGTTACCTGCTGCCTATTGCGCAGTGGATTCGGGAGCAGCGCGCACAGGGCAAAACCGTCATCGTGGTGTCGTCGGGGGCCGTAGCTGCCGGACGCGCCGCGCAGGGCCGCATGGATACGACCACGCCGCTCACCATCCCCGAGAAGCAGGCGCTGGCCGCCATTGGGCAGTCGCTCCTCATGCAGCATTGGAGCCGCCTCTTCGACGTACCGTGCGCGCAGGTCCTGCTCACGTACGACGATCTGCGCCGCCGCACGCGCTTCGTGAACGCCAAGAACACGCTCTCCGCGCTCATCGATACCGGCGCGCTGCCTATCGTGAACGAGAACGACACCGTAGCCACCGACGAGCTGCGCGTGGGCGACAACGACAACCTCGCAGCGTTTGTGGCGGTGCTTGCCGAGGCCGACCTCCTCGTGATGTGCTCCGACGTTGACGGACTCTACGACGCCGATCCCCACACCACGCCAAACGCCACCCGCATCCCCCGGGTCAACGCTATCGATGCATCCGTTCACGCACTGGCTGGAGGCAGTCATCACGCCGCCGCCACTGGCGGGATGCGCACCAAGATCGAGGCTGCCGAAAAAGCCACCGACCGCGGCATCCCCACTATCATCATCAACGGCAAAAAGCGCGCGTACCTCGACGCCCTGCGCAACGGACAGGTGCCAGGCACGCTCTTCACCGGAGCCGCACCTGCTCAGCAGCTCTCCAGCCGCAAGCACTGGATGCGCCACGCCCTGCCCGCCATCGGCAGGCTCTTCGTGGACGAGGGCGCTGCCCACGCGCTCCAGGAACAGGGCGCGTCACTGCTCCCATCAGGGATCATAGACGTGGAGGGCTCCTTTGCGCCGGGCGATGCTGTCATCGTAGCACGGCGAAGCGAAGGCACCACACAGCCCATCGCCAAAGGCATCGTCCAGTACAGCGCCGCCGATGTGCGAGCCATCCAGGGCAAGCACAGCACCAACATCGCCCGCGTGCTCAGTACCGCGCCCACCGACCACATCATCCACCGCGATGACCTCGTGTTGTTGTAGCACGTATGGATACAAAAGCAAGGGGATACGCAGCAGCGCCTGCTTCGTGCAAACACAGCGGCACAAGAGCGGACGCGCTGGGTACGGACATATAGCGTTCTCGCGTACAATCAGCGCCCAAACCCATGGCAGAGGCATCCCCCACAACCCATCGTTCCATCGAATCGCTCGCAGCGGAATGCAGTCAGGCCGCACGGCAGGTGGCAAACCTCTCCACCGCCCGCAAAAACCGCGTGCTGCAGCACATGGCCGATGCGCTGCTCGACCACCAGGCGTCCATCTTAGACGCCAACAACACCGACGTCTCCGGCGCCCGTGATGACGGACTCCCCGAGGCCATGATCGACCGGCTCGTGCTCAACGAGAAGCGCCTCCAGAAGATGGCCGCCGCCCTCCGCGAAGTCGCCAGCTTCTCGGATCCCGTCGGACAGATGTCGGCCACCACCACGCGTCCCAGCGGCATCGAAGTGGGGCGCATGCGCATCCCACTGGGGGTCATCGGCATGATCTACGAAGCACGCCCCAACGTTACCTCCGACGCCGCCGGGCTCTGCTTCAAAGCCGGAAACGCCGTGTTCTTGCGGGGCGGCTCCGAAGCCTTCCACGCCAACCACGCCATCGCCGATGCGCTGCACGAAGCGCTCGAAGCCGAAGACGTAGACCCCGCGGCCATTACGCTGGTGCCCACCACCGACCGCGCCGCTGTGCAAGAGATGCTCACATTGAACCAGCACATCGACCTCGTCATCCCACGCGGCGGCGAAGGGCTCATCCGTTTCGTCGACGAAACCAGCCGCATCCCCGTCATCAAGCACTACAAAGGCGTCTGCCATCTCTATGTGGATGCGCAGGCCGACCTTGACATTGCCGACGACCTGCTCATCGACGGCAAGACCTCGCGTCCGAGCGTGTGCAATGCACTGGAGACGCTGCTCGTGCACGAAGACGTTGCCGACACGTACGTGCCCCGGGCCTGCGCGCTACTCCGCGAGGCGGGCGTAACCGTGCGCGGCGATGAACAGGTGCAGGCTCGCGTACCCGATGTAGAACCGGCCACCGAAGACGACTACGCGGCCGAGTACCTCGACCTTACCATCGCGATGCGCGTGGTGGATAGCGCCGACACTGCCCAAGACCACATCGCCACCTACGGATCCAACCACACCGAGGTGATCGTGACCGACGATCTGCCTACGGCCCGCCACTTTGCACGTACTGTTGACGCCTCGGTCGTGCTCGTCAACGCGTCATCGCGCTTCTCAGATGGAGGCGAACTCGGGCTGGGCGCCGAGATTGGCATCTCAACCACCAAGCTGCACGCGTACGGTCCGATGGGCCTGCAGGCGCTGACCACGCAGAAGTTTGTGGTGTACGGAGCCGGAGAAACGCGCCACCCGGTGCCTGAGCGCACAGCATAGTGGAACAGGCTGCCCCTATGAATCCGTTATTGCAATAAGAATGATCACTGACAGCTAACAATTCAACACTGCACAATGAAGTGAACACCCGAGAGCCGTAAAATGGGGAGCGCCGCCCGGCGCGGATGTCTCTGGCACGAAGGGTAAAGGCGTGGCCAATACCACACACGTATGTGCAAATCAGTGTAACTGTGAGCAAACCTGTGCCCCGTCAGAAACAACCGGTGGGCAGGTAAAGTATTCGCTATCCACTGGGACCGAAATCCATCGAGCCATTGTGGTGAGATGCCTGGGGTGGCTGCGGAGCCGCCCTTTTTTGTTGTTATACAACCATGCTGTGCCCGAGTGCATTGTGCACTTAGCCCCTGAACTCGAATTGCCTACCCATGCCCAACGACGCGTCTGCTCCGACAACGCTCGACGAAAAGATCCGTGCCGTGGTGGCTTCGGTGCTACGCCCAACCGAGTACTTCTTGGTTGATATTGAGATTCGCGGACACCGGGGGACGCGCGTCGTCGAAATCTTTGTGGATGGCGATGACGGCATCGGACACGACGACCTGGCAGCGATCAGTCGTGACGTAGGGTTTGAACTTGATGTTGACGAGGTGGTGCCCGGATCGTACACGCTTGATGTGTCATCGCCTGGTATCAAACGCCCTCTTACAGCCCCTCGTCAGTACCAAAAGAACGTTGGGCGCGAGCTACGCATTAAGTACGACGATCCCGATGATGGATCCACCCAGTACGACGTTGTGACGTTGACCGCTGCCGACAACGAAACGGTGACCATTGAATTGCCGTCGGGGTCGACCCACACGTTGCCTTACCATGCGATTGAACGGGCTAAGATCGAACTGCCCTGGTAGTCGCCTCTTCCTCATGCAACCCCGCACCCCATTATGCGAAGTGCCGATCTCGTTTCTTCATTTGGAGAGATCGCCCGCGTCAAAGACATCGACCGGGCGACGTTGCAGATTATTGTCGAGGATGTGATCAAGGCAATGATCCAAAAGCGGTATGGGGCCGATGAAGCGTTCGAGATCATCTTTAACCCCAACCAAGGCGACATCCAGATCCTACACATTCAGGAAGTAGTCGACGATTGGGATCTGGTCGACCCCGTTACGGAGATCGAGCTTAGCGATGCGCGTACGGTGGATCCCGATCTGGAAGTTGGCGAAGAAGTAGCCAGCGAGATGAACATTGAGGAGTTTGGCCGCCGGGCGGTGATGACGGCGCGACAGACGTTCCAGCAACGTATCCGCGACATCGAGAAGGAGCAGATTTACAAGGAGTACTCCGAGATGATCGGGGAGATCGTAGTCGGTGAGATTCGGCAGATTCGCCGTCACGAAACGCTGCTCGTGCACGACGATAGCGTCGAGATGGTACTCCCCCGGCGCGAGCAGATCCCTGACGAGCGCCACCGCAAAGGAGATATGCTGCGCGCCGTCGTGAAGGAAGTCCGACGCGACTCGGGGAGCGACCCGCAGGTTGTGGTCAGCCGCGCCGCAGAGACGTTCATGGAGCGCCTCTTTGAGCTTGAGGTGCCCGAGGTATACGACGGCATTGTTGAAATCAAGAAGGTGGCGCGCATCCCCGGAGATCGCGCGAAAGTGGCCGTCACCAGCCACGACGAGCGCGTTGATCCAGTAGGGGCCTGCGTTGGCGTGAAGGGCGTACGTATCCACGCCGTAGTGCGTGAGCTGAACGATGAAAACATCGACGTCATGGAGTGGTCCGACGACGCCCACACGCTCATCAAGCGTGCGCTCTCCCCTGCTGAGCCGGTGAGCGTCAAGATAAACGAGGACGTGGACCCGCCCCGAGCGCGCGCCGAGGTTGTTGCCGACGAAGTAAGCCAGGCCATTGGCCGCAAGGGCGTGAACATCAAGCTGGCTGTGAAGCTTACGGGATACGAGATTGACGTCTACCGCGAAATTCCAGCGGACGAAGAGGATATCGAGATCGAAGAGTTTGCCGACGAGCTGGATCCAGAGGTTATCGAACAGCTGAAAGAGATCGGGTGCGATACCGGAAAGGCGGTGCTTGAACTGTCGTCAGGCGCCCTAACGCGCCGTACGGGCATGAATCGCAGCACAGCAGACCATGTGATCGAGGTGATTCGCACCGAGTTTCAGCGCGGGCCTACGGTGCCCGACTTCCTTGCTGAAGGGGCGTTCCAGGTTGAAGCGATGGAGGCTTCTGCCGTAGACAGCGTGCCCGTAGATGAAGGAGCCGAACCGATGGCGGAGCCTGCAGCTCCCCAGTCGCCTCCAGATAGCGATGCTAACGTGGATGAGGATGATGCGGAAGCCGAGGAGGAGCCCGAGGCAGAAGAGGCTCCCGATGCTTCCGTCGATCCAGAAACGCGACCCGATCCGTCGGCCCCTGGCATGCAGGTGGATCGCGAGTAGCTCGCCTGCAACCCCAAATTACCATCTGGAAGAGGGCCAATGGCCAATCCACTGCTCCTATTTACTAAAGCCCTACCGAGTTTGATACAGGAGTCAGGACCACAACCCCGTTGCACCCGTTGCACTACTGCTGCAATCGTTATTGCTATGAATGAACCCACATAAAGAGCTTCCCATGCAGACTGCCTAACCGTTCCGCCTTCGGCCCCATTGCGGGGCATTGAGTAACTTAACACCACTTTATGGCAACGACTGATCAAAACGCATTCAAGAAAAAGCGACTGTTCCGTGTCGCACAGGAGCTCAATATTTCGACCGATCGGGTCGAAGAGTTTCTGAAAGAAGAGGGATACGAGGACGCGCTCACCGGGTCGGGGTTAACCGCCAAGATCGCCGATGAGGAAGCGTACCTGGTATTGCGGGAGAAGTACGCCGATGACGCGCAAGCGGCCGAGCGGATTCGCGAACTTCGAGCGAGCGATGCTGCCGATTCGGCAGATCGCGACGAAGTCGCCTCGATCGACGAATCGGAGGGTCCATCCCCTGAGCCAACGGCGAAGGCGGAGTCGGCCCCGGAAGCGTCTTCTTCCGACCCTTCGGAAGCCGTCGAAGAAGAGGAGCCAGACGTGATTCGGGCCAACGACCGCACCAAAAGCGGCGGCTTGACCGTTGTGGGCGATTCCGATGACGAAGAGACGCCTGAAGAGGCAAGCGAACCGGCTGATGCCACCGCCGACGCTGATGCGCAGGCCGAACCGGCTGCCGATGCAGAGGATGACACGCCCGTCGCTGACGGAAAAACCGCTGACGAACAGGCTGCAGATGACGCGGAGCACACCGACGGAACTGAAGCAGATGCTGTTGCAGAAGAACCTGTGGCCGACGAACCGCCGACAGACGCCGACAGCCCTGCTGACGAAGCAGGTGCGGACGCGGATACTTCCTCCTCTGTAGACACTCAAGACGCAGTGTCTGACGAAGAGCCCCTTGAAGAGGAGGAGGCTGCTGAAGCAGTTGCCGAAGATGCGGTTGCTGAAGCGGACGATGAGTCGACCGATGCTGCCGAAACGCCAGAAGAACCTGCTGCCGAGGCAACGGAAGCAGAGGCGGAAGATGACGTCCAGGCTGATACGGAAGCCCAAGAAGGTGTCGCAGACACATCAGAAGATGACGAAGCGTCAAGCGTTGACGCTGAAGCAGATACGGAAATGGAAGACGAAGCTGCCGTATCCGCTGACGCGACCGAGGACGAATCTGAAGAAGCTGATGCTGTAGCCTCTGATGAGGAGGTCAGTGACGAAGCGGACGGATCGGATGAGGCATCTGAAGGCGAATCGCCGAAAGACGAGACGCTGAAAGCAAATCGTTATCGTCTTACCGGAACGCAAGTCGTTGGTAAGGTCGACCTTTCGAAGATGCGCCGCCGCAAGCGCAAGCGGAAGCGCAAGAAAAAGGAGAAGAAAGAACAGAAAAAGAAAGAACGCCAACAGAAAAAGCAAAAACAGCGGCAGAAGAAAAAGCGCAAGAAGAAGAAAAGCCGCAAGCCGAAAGAAGAGGACGTCGAGAAGACGATCCAAGAGACGCTCCAGGAGCTCGAACAGGGCGCCAGCCGCGCGCGTCAGCGCCGCCGCCGCCGTCGCCGTCAGCGCCACGAAGAAGAGCGCAAGCGCGAGCGCGAGCGCAAGGCCGAGCAAGAAAGCGTGCTGCGCGTGACCGAGTACGTGTCGACTGGCGAGCTGGCCAATCTCATGGGCGAGCCCGTGAAGGAGGTCATCGCTTCGCTCTTTGATGCGGGCATGATGGTCTCGATCAACCAGCGCCTCGACCGCGATACGATTGAGTTCATCGCGGCGGAGTACGACATGGAGGTCGAGTTCATCGACGAGTTCAGCACCGACGCGATCGAAGTCCGCGAAGACGATCCAGAAGATCTGGAGAAGCGCGCTCCGGTTGTTACGGTGATGGGCCACGTTGATCACGGTAAGACGTCGCTGCTTGACTACATCCGCAGCGCTAATGTCGTTGCGGGCGAGGAAGGCGGCATTACACAGCACATTGGAGCACACCAGGTCGATCTGTCAGATCAGGAGGGATCCATTACCTTCCTTGATACGCCGGGCCACGAGGCCTTTACGGCCATGCGTGCCCGCGGTGCAAAAGCCACCGATATTGTGATTCTGGTGGTGGCCGCCGACGATTCGGTGATGCCGCAGACCATTGAGGCCATCAACCACTCGCAAGCGGCGGACGTGCCCCTTGTGGTTGCAATTAACAAGATGGATAAGCCGGAAGCCGACGCACAGCGCGTGAAGGCTGAACTGGCCGAACACAACGTGCTCGTTGAGGAATACGGCGGAAACGTGCAGTCTGCCGAAGTATCTGCCGAAACCGGAGACGGCATCGACGACCTGCTGGAGAAGGTGCTCTTGCAGTCTGAACTGCTCGAACTGAAGGCCAACCCCGACCGCGAAGCTGATGGTGTGATCATCGAAAGCCGCCTGGAGAAGGGGCGTGGCAACGTGGTTACGGTGCTCGTGCAGAACGGCACGCTCGAAGTGGGCGATCCGTTTGTTGCGGGGATGTACAGCGGACGCGTCCGAGCTATGTTCGATGAGCGCGACAATCGCATCGAAGAGGTGGGGCCGTCACAGCCGGCTCTGATCCTGGGCTGCAACGGTTCGCCCGAAGTGGGCGACCAGTTTGTGGTGCTTGATGATGAGGGCGAGGCCCGCGAGATCGCGCAGAACCGTCAGCGTATTCACCGCGAGCAGGAGCTGCGTCGCAAGAGCCAACTCTCGCTCGACGAGATTGGCCGTCGCCTCTCCACTGGCGAATACAGCGAACTCAACCTCATTGTCAAAGCCGATGTGGGCGGTTCGGTCGAAGCCTTGGCCGATGCGCTCCTGAAGCTCCGTACCGACGAGGTCGCCGTACGTATCATCCACAGCGGCGTTGGCGCGATCAACGAGAGCGACGTGATGCTGGCCCGTGCCTCCGAAGCCGTTATTATCGGCTTCCAGGTACGCCCAACCTCAGGCGCCCGCGACGCGGCCAAGCGCGAAGAAGTCGACATTCGCACATACTCGATTATCTACGACGCGATTGAAGACGTCCACGATGCGCTCGAGGGCATGTTGAGTCCTGAGAAGCGCGAAGAAGTGAAGGGACGTGCCGAAGTGCGCGAGATCTTCAAGGTGCCGGGTGTAGGCACGGTGGCCGGATCGTACGTCACCGACGGTGTCATCAGCCGCGACTTCCGTGTCCGCGTACTTCGCGAAGGCGTAGTCGTGTACGAAGGCGAATTGAGCTCGCTCAAACGCTTCCAAGACGATGTGAAGGAGGTGAAGACTGGATACGAATGCGGCATCTCCATTGAGAACTTCGACGATATCAAGGTTGGCGATGAGTTTGAATGCTACGTGGTCGTTGAAGAGCGACGCACGCTGGAAGTCTAATCGCTGCCTCTATCCACGCATCATGCATCAAGGCGCTCGGCCTGGCGGTTTCCCGCTGGCCGAGCGCCGGTTGCATTGCCCGCTGCCTTCGTTCTGTTGTGTTGTTTCCCCTATGAGTATCCGAACCGAACGCGTTGCTGCACTCATCCAGCGCGAGGTTGCCCAGATTCTGCAGCAAGATTACGCCGAGCGCCTTACCCCAATGGTAACGATCACCGACGCACGGGTCACGAAAGACCTCTCTATTGCGTATGTCTACGCCAGTGTAATGGGCGAGACGGAGGCCGAGCGCAAAGCTACGTTCAAGCAGTTGGAAGCTCTGAGCGATGAGGTGCGCTCCAGTCTGGCCAGTCGAATTCGCCATCAGATGCGCACGATTCCCGAAGTGCGCTTCTTTCTGGATGAATCGCTCCAGCGCGCTAAGCGCATGGAAAACCTGTTCGACCGCATCCGTGCCGAGCGTGAACGGCGGCTCTCCGACTCCGAAACGCCCGACGCTGCTCAGTAACTACTCGGGTGGATTCGCGTCTGCATCGCATCCCCTTCATTTTGTCCCGCACTGCCTTCATGGTCACGGCTGCATCGCAGCGCCCCATTCCGCCCGATATTGTGGTGCGTGCGCCCGACTGCCCCAACCCGGCCCAGGCGGCGCTGCTTATCGACAAGCCCAATGGGCCCACCTCACATGATGTGGTGCACCGCGTACGGCGTCATTTTGGGGGATGCAAAACGGGGCACGCAGGCACGCTCGACCCACTGGCTACCGGACTACTCGTCTTGCTTTTGGGGAGGGCAACCAAGCTACAAGATGCATTCATGCATCTGGGTAAAACCTATCGCGGCACGTTGCGTCTGGGGGCCACCACGCCTACGTACGACCGCGAGCAGCCCGAAGATGCCACCTACCCGTGGCAGCACATCAGCGATTCGGATCTGAAAGCTGCTACCGCTCAGTTCAAGGGCACCATCACGCAGCGCCCGCCCATGTATTCGGCCGTGCGTGTGAAAGGCGAGCGGCTCTACAAAAAAGCGCGCCGTGGCGAAACCGCCGTCCGTCCACCACGCCATGTTACCATCGATACATTCGATATTCTGCATCGTGAAGGCCGCGATGTGACGTTTGAGGTCGTCTGCTCTAAGGGCACGTACATCCGCTCGCTTGCAGACGACCTGGGACGAGCGCTCGATTCAGGGGCCTATCTGACGGCGCTTCGGCGGACCCACATTGGCTCATATGCCGTCGACACGGCCTGGTCTCTCGACGCACTGCTTCGCACCTGTCCCTCCCCAAGCACCGACTCCTCCTCATGACACGTGAGATTGGCTGGGCACAGATCCAGCGCGATGCGTCCTCGGTTGTCACGGTGGGCACGTTCGACGGCGTGCACCGTGGGCATCAGGCAATTCTTTCGTTCCTGTGCGAGCGGGCCGACGCGCTCGGAGGCACGCCAACCGTGCTCACGTTCGATCCGCACCCGCGCTCGGTTGTGCGCAACGCTGATGTCCCGCTGCTCACGACGATCGATGAGCGGGCCCGTGCGTTAGAACAGGCAGGTGTGGCGCGCATGGTGGTGCTTCCCTTTACACACAACCTTGCGCAGTACGACCCAGAAGCATACGTGCGTGAGGTGCTCTGGGAGACCATTGGGCTGCAGGCTATCGCTGTAGGCTACGACCATCGTTTTGGCCGCGATCGTGGGGGCGATGTGTCGCTGCTGCGGACTATGGGCACCGACCTCGGCTTCACTGTAGAAGAAATTCCGCCCCAGTCCGAAGACAATGCGGTGATCTCATCTACGCGTATCCGTACACAGATCGCGGAGGAGGGCGCTGTTGATGATGCCGCTCGGCTGCTGGGACGCCGGTACACGCTTACAGGTACCGTAGAGCAGGGCGACCAGCGGGGGCGCACTATTGGCTTCCCCACCGCGAATATTGGCGTACGGGATGCGCGCTCCTGCATCCCCAAAAATGGGGTGTATGCCACCCGCGTGCATGGGACCGCGTTGGGGACGCCCCGCGTCGGGATGTGCAATATCGGGGTGCGGCCCACCTTCGACGGCAAAACGCCCACCATTGAAGTTCACCTGCTCGACTTCGCAGGAGATTTGTACGATGAGACGCTATGCGTAGAGTTTGTGCAAAGACTGCGCGACGAGGTCAAATTTGATTCGGTGGATGCGCTGAAGGCGCAACTTTCGAAAGATCGAGCCCATTGCATACGTGTTATGGAAGCCGCACGCCCGCTTTCAACATCTAAAAGCGGGTGCGTGTAAATGCTGTGATTGTAGCGTCCAGGTCGTCTGGACGATGGAGTCCGGTATCTTCTTTAGCATGGTATAATCTAAAGAGGAACTAACCCCCAAACCTGTATGATTACAAAAGAGCGTAAGAGCGAGCTGGTCGAAGAATATGGCAACAGCCCAACCGATACGGGCACTGCTGAGGTACAAGTTGCCATCTTCAGCGAGCGGATTAGCAATCTGACCGAGCATTTGAAAGAGCATCCGAACGACCATTCTACGCGCCACGGGCTACTGAAACTGGTTGGCAAGCGCCGCCGCCTGCTCAACTACCTGAAAGACAAGGACATTGAGCGGTACCGGACACTCATCCAAGACCTGGGGCTCCGTAAATAGACACGTACAGCGGCATCCTGCCCCGCGCAGGATGCCGCTTTCGTTTGCGCGTTGATGCCCAGCAGAAAGTCTCTGCCGGGCAGACGGGCTGTACCGGAGGGCGCACACGCGCACGGCGCCGCATCGCTCCGGGCCCATCACCAGTTGTTGACTGAACGAGATACCTATACATGCCAGACGCAACCATCCAATCTATCGAATTTGCTCCGGGACGATCGCTCTCGATCGAAACCGGACGCATTGCCCGCCAGGCCAACGGCTCTACCGTAGTCCGGCTGGGGGACACCATGGTGCTTTCCACCGCTACGCTGTCCGATTCCATTCAAGAAGGTAAGAACTTCTTTCCGCTGACTGTTGACTACCGCGAGAAGTTTGCGGCAGGCGGCAAAGTGCCCGGCGGCTTCATCAAGCGTGAGGGACGTCCTACTGATAAGGAAACCCTGACGGCTCGCCTCGTAGACCGGGCTGTTCGTCCGCTCTTCCCCGACGGGTTCTACCACAGCGTGCACCTTGTTAACTTTGTTATTTCGGCGGGGAATGACTACGACGCCGATATTCTTGCGGGCGTGGGCTCGTCGGCAGCGCTTTTGCTGGCCGGTGCACCGTTCCAGGGACCCATGGCTGAAGTGCGCGTAGGCCGCGTTGATGGCGAGTTTGTCATCAACCCTACGATGCAGCAGACCGCCGAGAGCGACATGAACCTCATTGTGGCGGGCAAGCAAGACGCGCTGGTCATGGTTGAGGGTGAGGCCGACGAGATCAGCGAAGACGAGATGATCGACGCGCTCGACACCGCGCACGTCGCCATCCGCAAGCTGTGCAACGGCCAAGAGCAGCTGGCCCGTGCCTTTGGCACCGCCGATGACTTCGAGTGGACGCAGCACGTTACGCCAGAAGCGGCCATCGAGAAGGTGCGCCAGCAGTTCGGCCAGCGCGTGGCCGACCATGTGCGTGCGCCGTACAAGAAAGAAACCTTCTATGCGGGCATCGACACGATCAAAGACGAGGCTGTTGAAGCGCTTGTCTCTGACGATGAAGACGGATTCGACGCCGGTACCATCCGCGATGCGGTAAGTGCGGTGGAGAAGGAGTCGATGCGTGAGATGATCCTTGCCGACGGTAAGCGCGTTGACGGGCGCGACCTGACGAGTGTGCGCGACCTTTCAATGGAAACGGGCTACCTGCCCCGCGTACATGGCTCAGCCATCTTTACCCGCGGCGAAACGCAAGTGCTGGGCTCCCTTACGCTGGGCACCTCGAAAGACGTGCAGCCGGTCGATGAGGTGTTCGATGATGCTGACAAGTCGTTCTACCTACACTACCGCTTCCCGCCGTTCTCAGTTGGTGAGGCAAGCTACCTGCGGGGTCCGAAACGTCGCGAAATTGGACACGGCATGCTGGCCGAACGCGCCCTGCGCCCAGTCATCCCTGGACAGGACGAGTTCCCGTATGTCATCCGCATCAACGCGGATGTGATGGAGTCGAACGGCTCCTCCTCCATGGCCAGCGTCTGCGCCGGCTCCCTCGCACTTATGGACGCCGGGGTCCCGATCAAGAAACCGGTATCGGGCATCGCGATGGGACTCGTCACGGACGGCGAGCGGACGCAAGTCCTCACCGATATCCTCGGGCTGGAGGATCACCTCGGCGACATGGACTTCAAGATCACGGGCACGCGCGACGGCATTACGGCCTGTCAGATGGACATTAAGGTGGCTGGACTCTCGCGTGAGGTGCTTGCCAAGGCGCTGAAGCAGTCGAACGCAGCCCGCATGGAGATCTTGGACGCAATGGAGCAGTCGCTGCCTGCGCCGCGTCAGGATCTCTCAGAGTACGCACCGCGCCTTACGAAGCTTACGATCGATCCGGAGCATATCGGCGCCGTAATTGGCCCCGGTGGCAAGGTTGTGAAGAGCATCCAGAAGGAGACCAACACCGACGTCACCATCGAAGAGGAAGATGGCGTGGGACTGGTCACCATCGCGGCCAAGAATCAGCAGGACGCTGAAGCCGCGATCGAACGCGTAAAGCAGATTGTGGCTGTTCCTGAAGAAGGCGAAGACTACGTGGGCACGGTGAAAACCATCCGCGACTTCGGTGCCTTCATTGAGATCATGCCTGAAAAGACTGGACTGCTGCACGTCTCCGAAATCGCCCATGACTACGTCGAAAACGTAGAGGACTACATGAAGGTGGGCGACAAAGTGAAAGTTCACCTGCTGGAGGTGCGCGATGACGGCAAGATGCGTCTGACGCGGAAGCCGTTCCTCGATAAGGAGAACGGAGCGGATCGCTAAGCAAGCACATCCACACGACCCATACGGTCTGTCTACAGGCTGTAACACACTGCGTAGGGGCAATCACTTCCGATTGCCCCTACGGTTGTATGGGGCGGAGGTCTTACAATTGTACAATAAACCGTTATTGCAATGAAATTACTTTGCAGTGGAGCTGCTGGATTTATCGGCTCCCATGTCGCCGAGGCATTTATCGAAGATGGACACGACGTACATATCGTTGATGACCTCTCAGGGGGAAAGCGATCCAACGTGCCGTCTGGAGCTACTTTTCATCATCTCGACATTCGGAGCGAGGAGGCTACAGCGCTCGTGCAGGCAGAACGCTTCGACATGCTCGTGCACCACGCCGCCCAGATGAACGTGCGGGAATCCGTAAAACATCCGCGTGAGGATGCATCTGTCAACGTTGACGGCCTGCTGAATCTGATGGAAGCTGGACGCGAGAATGGCCTTCAGCGGGTGCTGTTTGCCTCAACCGGCGGGGCCATCTACGGCGATCCGGTGTACGCGCCCCAGGATGAAGAGCACCCGCTCTGTCCGGTATCGCCATACGGTGTAAGTAAGCTGGCATCGGAGAAGTATCTGGACTTCTACCGGGAAGAGTATGGCATTCCGTACGTGTCGCTGCGCTATGCGAACGTGTACGGGCCGCGCCAGAATCCGGCCGGAGAGGCCGGGGTCATTGCAATCTTTATTGAGCAGATGCTAAATGGAGAGACGCCGACCATCTACGGGGACGGGACGCAGACGCGCGATTACATCTACATCGACGATGTGGTGGCGATGAACCGTGCGGTGATGGAGTACGAAGGCACACGTATTTTCAACGTGGGTACAGGAGAAGAAACCAGCCTGAACACGCTCTTCGAGTCCATTCAGAAGCATACAGATCCGAGTATCGACAACACGTACGGACCCGTGCAGCCCGGCGAGCAGATGCGGAGTGTGCTCGATATTTCGCGTGCGAAGAACGAACTTGGGTGGAGCCCGACTACCGATATGGATTACGGTATTGGGAAGACCGTCGAGTGGTTTGCGGCCCAGTTGACGTCTTCGCAATCTCAATAATCTGTTATTGCATAATCAATGTATCAAATTGAGCTTCAGCAGTTTGAGGGTCCGTTGGACCTGTTGCTGTTCTTCATTAAGCGCGATGAAATCGACATCTACAACATTCCCATCGCGAAGATCACAGATGAGTACCTGGCGTATGTCCGCGTGCTCGAAGAGATTGATCTGGATGGCGTAGCCGATTTCATTTACATGGCGGCGCTGCTGATCAACATCAAGGCGCAGATGCTCCTCCCGAACCCAAACGAAAATGAGGAGGGTGAGGAGGTCGACCCGCGGCGCGAGCTGGTAGAGCGGCTTCTGGAGTACGTGCGCTTTAAGGAAGGGGCCGATCAGCTGGCTGTGCGACGCGAGAAGCGAAACCGGCACGCTACGCGGGGCGATGCCTCGCCGGTGCGCCAGCAGTACGAGCAGCAGCCTGCCAAAGCGGTTGACCATACGGTGTACGATCTGATGGATGCGCTGGCGCACATGCTGCACGAGCCTCCCGAAGACGACGACTCCACCCACGAGGTGGCCCCGCTGGAGTACTCGGTTGACGAGCAGCAGCGCTATGTCATGGACCGACTGCGCCACGCTCGCGAACTGTCGTTTCGGTCGATCATTCGGGAGCGCTCAAAGCCGTTTATCATTGCCACCTTCCTGGCTGTGCTCGAACTGGCGCGTCAGCATCATCTGCGCATCCATATAAACGAGTCGCGAACCAATTTTGCACTCCGCTGGCACGACAATGCCTCCAACGGGGTAGACTCTACTGTGCCGCAGGCGTCGTAGTCCGAATTGCCTACGAGGCAGCTTCCAATCTGTCGCATCCCTCTGAACCCACTTGTACTCGCTACATGGCGAACTCCGATCCTGCACTTGGTTTTGGCGTAAGTCCGCGCCTTCTGAAGGCGACCGAGGCGCTGCTTTTTGCTGCCGATGATCCCATCGGGGCGGAACGCATTGCTGAAATCGTGACGGAGGTGACGGGCGAAACGAAGGTGGATGCCGAACGCGTGGAAACCGTCATTGAGGCGCTACAAGAGGCGTACACGGTCAACGAGCGCGCCTTTGAGATTGTGGCGTGGGCGGGCGGATACCGCATGGTGACCCGCGAAGAGGTGGCCCCCTTCGTAAAAGCAATGGTGCAGGACGAGCAGCGGCAGTCGCTCTCGCGCTCGTTGCTGGAAACGATAGCCGTGGTCGCTTACAAGCAGCCCGTAACACGTCCCGAGGTCGATTTTGTGCGCGGCGTGAACTCCGATTATGCGCTGCGTAAGTTGATGGAGCTGGAGCTGGTGGACGTGAAAGGCCGCAGCGAATCGCTGGGGCGTCCGCTCTTGTACGGCACTACCCCCGAGTTTCTGGAGCAGTTCGGGCTCAACACGCTCGACGATCTACCTACCATCCGGGAGGTGGAAGAGCTGCTCGACGATCCGAACTTCGATGACGAGCGGGCGCAGCTCCTGCAGCTTAAGACCGAAGAAGCCGCCGATGCCCTTGGCGATGCGATGCCTGACAGTTTACAGAACATTGCCGAGGCGAAAGCGAATGATGCAGACGCGTCGTCCTCTGAAGCTGCATCGGACTCTGCATCGGAGAATAACGCCCCTGCATCCTCCCAATAACCATTTATTCGCAAAACGCTTATGAGCACGCCAACGGTGCCCGAAGACGGCATGCGCATCAACAAGTACCTGAGCCGTGCGGGGGTGTGTTCGCGGCGCAAGGCCGATACGCTGGTGGAGGCCCGGCGCGTTGCCATCAACGGCGAGGTCGTTACGGCCCACGGCACGCAGGTGCATCCGGGCGATACGGTGGCGGTGGATGGCGAGACGGTGGGGCTGCAAGAAAAAGAGTACCTGGTGCTCAACAAGCCCGCCGGATGCATCACCACGGTACGCGATGACCGTGGACGCAGAACGGTCATGGACGTAATTGGGCGCGGCTATGCAAATCCGACGGGGCTGGCTCCGGTAGGCCGCCTGGATCGCGACACGACGGGCGTGCTTCTTCTGACCAACGATGGCGATTTGGCCCATCGATTGATGCACCCGAGTTACGAGATCGACAAAATCTACTTTGTGCAGACGAAGCAGCCGGTTAAGCCGCACCAACTCGACCAGTTGCGGCGTGGTGTAGACATTGGCGATGATCGCCCCGCTCGGGCCGCCGATGCTGCGTATGTACAGCCGCCCCAAAAAGACTGGGTTGCCCTGAAGCTGCACGAAGGGCGCAACCGGCAGATCCGCCGCATGTGCGATGCGCTCGGCCACCGCGTACGCACCCTCGACCGCGTGCAATTTGGAGGGATTACCCTGCACGGGCTGGAACGCGGCGCCGTGCGATCACTTACCGAACAAGAAATAGCTGACCTCCGGAACCGTGTATCCCCCTGACCCCGCCATGATGACTTCTGATGCGACGACGGCTTCCTCGCTCAACAACGCGCTCCAGCGTAAGATACGTGCCGAAGGGCTCACCTATGACGATGTGCTGCTGGTGCCGCGCCGGTCGAGCGTGATGCCGCGCACGGTATCGACCGCCTCGCGTGTAACGAGAGACATTTCATTGAACGTCCCCATTCTGTCTTCGGCCATGGACACGGTCACCGAAGCCGATATGGCCATTGCTCTGGCGCGCGAAGGCGGGGTGGGCGTGCTCCACAAAAATATGTCGATTGAGGATCAGGCAGCCGAGGTGCGCCGCGTAAAGCGTTCTGAGAGCGGCATGATTCTGGACCCGATCACGATTTCGCCGCACGACACGGTCGGCGACGCGCGCAGCATGATGGCGCACTACTCTATTGGCGGGATTCCTGTGATCGACGACGAGCGCAAACTCGTGGGGATCGTTACGAACCGCGACGTGCGGTTTGAGCTCGAAAACGACAAGCCCATCCACGAGATGATGACCTCGGAGGGGCTCGTTACTGCATCGGTGGGCACCACGCTCGATGAGGCGGTGCAGATTCTGCAGACGCACAAGATTGAGAAGCTGCCCGTCATTGACGACGACGGCTACCTGAAGGGGCTTATTACGTTCAAAGACATCCGTAAGCGCCGTAAGCATCCCGATGCCTGTAAGGATGAGCATGGCCGTCTGCGCGTGGGAGCGGCTGTGGGCGTAACCCCCGATGTCCTCGATCGCGTGTCGGCACTCGTTGAGGTGGGGGTGGACTTCATCACGATCGACACGGCGCACGGGCATTCCGAAGGCGTGCTCGAAACCGTGGCTGAGGTGAGCGATCACTTCGGCGATCAGGTGCAAATTATGGCCGGAAATGTAGCCACGGCCCAGGGCACCCGCGACCTGATTGAAGCCGGAGCGCACGCCGTTAAGGTGGGTATTGGGCCCGGATCCATCTGCACCACGCGTGTGGTGGCGGGTGTGGGCGTTCCGCAGCTTACCGCTGTGCTCGAATGCGCCGAGGCGGCTTCGGAGTACGATGTGCCGGTTGTTGCCGACGGCGGCATCAAGCAGACTGGCGACATCGCCAAAGCGCTTGCTGCGGGGGCAGGGACGGTCATGATCGGGAGTCTATTCGCCAGCGTCGAAGAGAGTCCGGGCGAAACCATTATCTACGAAGGGCGCAAGTACAAAAGCTATCGTGGCATGGGCTCGGTTGGGGCGATGCAGGCCGGAAGCAAAGACCGCTACTTTCAGGATGCAGAGGACAATCTCAAGAAGCTCGTGCCTGAAGGCATCGAAGGACGCGTGCCGTACAGCGGAACGCTCGCCGAAGTAATCCACCAGATGGTAGGCGGACTCCGCGCCGCGATGGGCTATTGTGGATGCGCCACCGTTCCCGATCTCTACGAACATGCCCAGTTCACACGCATCACCGCTGCGGGTATGCGCGAAAGTCACCCGCACGACGTAGAGATCACGCAAGAGTCCCCGAACTACTACTCGGGCCGCCACAAGTCTGCGTAACCGAACTGTTGCTCCATCGCGACTGCATTCTGCTGTATCAATTATCTGCGCCTCCTCTATGCCGACAACCACCGTCGACGCCACGCACGACCTGCTTCGCGGCATTGCTCGCGATCATCACACCGATGCGCTGGTCCTCACGGCGCTGCCTGACATCCGCTGGGCCTGCGGCTTTACGGGCTCGAACGGACTGCTCATTGCGCATCCTGACCGGCTCCTCTTTCTCTCGGACGGCCGCTATACTGAGCAGGCTGAGCGCGAAGTGCAAAACGCGGAGGTCCACACGCCGGGATACAACCTGTGGGAGTACGTCGAAGAAGAGGGGCTGCTCGACGATGTGGATTCGATTCTCGTGCAGTCCGATGTCGTAACGGTAAAAACGCTGCACGGATGGCGTGAGCGCTTCCCTCACATTACGTGGGAAGAGGGCAGCGGGCTGCTTACCACGTATCGCGGATCGAAGTCGGAGGCCGAGGTTGAAAAGCTGCGTGCCGCTCAGAAAATTACCGACACGGTATTTGCCGAACTCTGCGACTGGATTGAGCCCGGCGTGACCGAGCGCGAGGTGGGAGCCGAAATCGTGTACCGTCACCTGCGCCACGGTGCTGATACCATGTCTTTTGACCCGATCGTAGCTTCCGGGCCGAACGGAGCGCTTCCGCACGCACGCCCCTCAGACCGTACCCTGCGCGAAGGCGAGCTCATCGTCATTGACATGGGCTGCTTCCTGAATGGCTATGCCTCAGACATGACGCGCACCATTGCGCTGGGCGAGCCCTCAGGCGAGGCGCGGCGCGTCTACAACATCGTACTGGAAGCACAAGAAGCCGCGCTTCATTCCGCTCGTAGCGGCATCACGGGCACCGATATTGATGCTGTAGCCCGTGGGCTCATCGAGGAGGCAGGCTACGACGACTACTTTGGGCATGGGCTGGGCCACGGCGTAGGACTCGAAATCCACGAATGGCCGCGCCTTTCGTATCACGTAACGCACGACCTACCCGATGGCGCTGCGGTTACCGTGGAGCCGGGCATCTATCTGCCCGAAAAGTTTGGCGTGCGCATTGAGGATCTCATCATCTTGCACCCCGACGGCCACCAGAACCTGACACAGAGCCCGAAGACGCTGCAGGTTATCACGTAGCAGGTAGGGGGATGCGAAGGCCCGGGGCCCGATGAAGAAGAAACGCATCTTCAACAGATGGCGTATCCACTGTGCATCTATTGCCAACCAACCGCGCTGTCTTATGCCTGATCTGACGCTGAAAGACATCCCTGAATCTGTCTACAAACGGCTCAAAGCGCGCGCCGAGGACAACCATCGCCCGCTCGAACAGGAGGCCACGCAGATTTTAGAGGCGGCCCTCATGTCCCGCAGTGCCGAAGATGCCATAGCCCGCGCCGAAGCACTCAACCGGCGGCTGGGGCGTACCTTTCCAGACATCGTCAACGAAGCCAAGCGAAAGGGCCGCGCATGATCGTAGTCGATAACGACGTCTTAAGCTACTTCTGGATTGCGATCAGCGACCGGTCGGAGTCGGCTCGGCGTGTTCGAGCACGCGACGAAAACTGGATTGCCCCACGCATCTGGCGCTCCGAGTTTCGAAACGTGTTGCGAAGCTACATCCTGGGAGATTACATGACGCTCGCTGAGGCCCAGTCCATTGCGCACGAAGCGGAGGCCGACCTTTCCCGATCTACGTTTGGCGTAGATACAGATCTGGTGCTCCAGCTGGCCGCAGCGTCGGGCCACTCGGCATACGACTGCGAATATGTTGCGCTTGCCCAAACCCGTGACCTCCCTCTTGTAACTGGCGACAAACAACTGGCCGCCCGCTTCCCCGATACCGCGCACCTCCTCGAATCCTTTGCTGCGCAGTAACTGCGCGTTGTTTCTCATCTTGCACTGCTGGTATGGCCCGACGATTTTTCGCTGCATGGACCTATCTGCTTCTCTTCAGCATCGTGTGGAGCGTAGGGAGTGAAGACGCCACAGCGCAGGCACAGCCCTCCACAGACGCTGCCGCCGAGACGACCGAACTGATTGTCCGGCTGGAGGACAACGCTCCGTCTTCGCTCCGACAGGCGCTTGAGACGCCCGATGCAGAGCGCCCGGCTGCCGTTGCGCCGCTCTTTGCCAATGTAGAAGCCACCCGCCCTGCATTTCCTGAACGACGCGCCATGCAACTCAACGGCGCTGACCGCTGGCCCGTCTATCTTATTTCTGTAGCTAATGCCAGCGCCCTTGCGTCCGTACAGCAAACCTGGGCCGATCAGCCGGGGGTGCGCTACGTGGAGCCCAACGATTTCTTCGAGCTGGACATACTCCGCGAACACGCATCGCTGCCGGATGACCTGCCCATATCGCTCGACCCTGACACAATCGATTCGCAACTCGACCATCTCGACGTGATCCGTGCGCGCGAGGCTCACACCATCACCCGGGGCGATCCGTCGGTTACGATGGGGGTTATCGACTCGGGCATCTTTTACACGCATCCCGACCTCGAAAACCAGATGTGGGTGAATCGCCCCGAGGATGTGGCGAACGCTGGTACCTTCGTGCCCGCCAACCGCCAGGGCACCGACGAAGACGGCAACGGCTGGGTGGATGATGTGATTGGCTACAGCTTCGTGGATCGCCCGGAGTTTCCCGAACCGGGGCGGTACGGTCCCCGCGACCCCGATCCGCGTCCCGACTCGCTCCGCGACCCAAGTCGCCATGGCACCACCGTGGCGGGTGTGCTGGGCGCGCAGGAAGACAATAACTCCGGCATGAAGGGCGTTGCGCCCGAAGCCCGCATCGCTGCGCTCCGCGCCTTTGGCGGCGACGGACGAGGCCGCACCCGCGATATTGCAGCGGCAATCATCTATGGCGCGGACATGGGTATGGATGTGCTCAACATGTCATTCGGACGCGATCGCGCATCCCCGCTGCTGCACGAAGCCATCCAGTACGCCAACGAGCAGGGCACCGTCACGGTCGCCTCTGCTGGAAACACCGCCGGAGACGCCCCACACTATCCATCCGATTATCCGGAAGTCATTTCGAGCATCTGGCTGGCTGAAGATGGCGAGGGGCTGCCCTCGTTCAGTACCAGCTCGTACGGCATTGGCGCGGACATTGGCGCGCCGGGCACCGACGTGTTCACGACCGATTACCCGCGCACCACACCCGAAAACGAGATTACACCAGCCGACCTGTACGTCAATTCCAGCGGGTCCTCGTTCTCGGCTCCGCAGGTCACCGGTGCCGTTGCGCTGCTCCGCTCGCTCGATCCGGACCTAAGCCCTGCCGATATCCGCTCCATCCTTACCAGCACCACCGCTGACATTGGCCTGCCCGGATGGGATAACCGCACCGCCGCCGGGCGCCTCGATGTCTACGAAGCGCTGAAGCGTGCTCTTCCCGGAGATACACAAATCATAAGCCCCGAACATGATAGCGGTTGGGATGCAAACCAGATTGCTGTTATTGGAAGTTCTGTACATCCAAAACACGCATCCTACGAGGTCAGCTACACACGAGGCACTTCTGGCATCGACGATTCTACCTGGACGACCATCCAGGAGCCCATCTCCAAGCGTGTACTCGATGATACGCTGGCCACGTGGTCCGTCGCGAATCTGGAGGAGGGAAGCTACACGCTGCGCCTTGTTACGAACCTCACTGACGGACGCACCGTCGAAGACCGGCGGCGCGTACGCATCCAGCGTACCCCGCCCACGCTCACCGTTCACGCGCTGGAGCCCGGGCTCGTGGGTAGCGCCTTCGGCATCATTGCCGATGTGGAGTCGAACCAACGCACTCGAATCACGCTCGACGTGACCCGCGAAGGCAGCTCTGATACCGTGCAGAGCGAGCTTCAGCGGCGACGGCACGGCGTCTCGTGGACTGATACACAGGGCACGGGCGGAACGGCCACCATCCGCCTCACCGCCACTAACGATGCCGGTCTCGAAACCGCGTTCGACACTACACTCACCATCCCCGAACGACGGTTTCAGTCGCAGCTCCTGGAGCGCAACGCCACCTCGGTCCCGCGCGGCCACCTGCTCCCTGAACTCGTTGATTTTGATGGGGACACACTACCTGAACTCCTTCTAAATCCGCTTACGAGTCAGGGCGGGATTAGCGATTCGCTCTACCTGTACGAGTGGACCGGCGAGGACTTCGTGCGGGGCGATTCGCTCCGGGCCAACGTCATTCCGCGCGATGTGGCCGATACCAATGCATCCGGCACGCCCGAACTGCTCACGCAGGTCGCGTCGGCCACGCTGCTTCTGGAGCAGGGCCCCGGCGAGTGGCTGCCCAAAACCGAGGCCTTCATCGATACCACAGGCAGTGGCAATCCTCCTTTTATTGGAAGCCGACTGGTGGATCTCCAGGAGCGCGGTTCATCGCAGATCGTTGGGCGTACGCGCTCGGTGTGGAAAGGCCTTCGCTACGAGGGCTCGTCGTACATTCCAGCATTCGAAGTCGGGCCCCGCGATGTCTTCCTGACACCAGACACGCTCGATCTGCAGAGCCTCATCGGACCCGCCCGCGCCGCCTCGGGCGACTATACCGGCAACGGACGCGCCAATCTGCTGGTGGGCGACCAGTACGGGCATCTCATCTTGTACGAAACTCCGCCGGGCCAAGACAAGCCACTCCCCATCTGGTCGCACGCTTCGAACCGGTTTGGTGCGGGGCAGCGCTTCGGCACAGGCGATGTAACCGGCGACGGCGTCGATAACTTCATCACGTTCACCCAGCACTATCCGCTCACGCTGCCCAACGGCACGCGCATGCCGCCGCGGAGCACCTATACCGTGTGGGAGCGCGACGGCCCCGACGACTTTACGCCGGCCTATCGGCTGCCCATTGCGGGCGATCCGGGAGGCACGGGCTCCATCACTACCGCGAACCTGACCGGCGACGATCGCGACGAAGTTATCATTGCGCACACCCCGTACCTCATCGTGTTGCGCAACCACGCGAGCCGTGGATGGGAGGTCGCTTATCTCGACGACCGCGCGGGAGGCGAGTCGGTCGTCAGCCCCGCCATGGTCGCGGGCGACGTCTCTGGCAACGGGCGTCCCGACGTGTTTGTCTCCACGCGGCAAGATCACCTCGTCCGCTACACCGTGCAAGACAACGCCCTCGCCGTGCCGCCGCCGCAGTGGCGCGAAGCCACCGCGCTCGATGCAGATGAAATACGGCTCCGCTGGGAGGCGCCGGGTGCAGACTCTGTCGGGGTGTTTCAGCGCCTCGACGGCGATGCGTTTACCTTGCGTACTGCCCAGCAAGACTCCAGCCTTTCAATTTCGACAAGCGAACCCGCCGCGTACGCTCTGCGCGCGTGGAGCGATGGCACCGCCTCGCCTTTAAGTTCGCCCCGCCGCGTTATGCCGCATGCCCCCGCCACCGTGACCGACGTCTCGTATCCCGCCTCTAACCAGGTGCGCCTTCAGTTTGACACGCAGATCAGCGAGGCCACACGCGCGGAGCAGTTCACGTACCAAGGCGCCACGGCCCGCCGGGTGATAGGCACTGCCAACTACGAAGCACTTGTCGTAACGATTCCGCCCGACGTACCACGCACGGGCACCCTAACATGGAGTAATGTCCGCGATGCCCTTGACCTGCCCGTGGGGCAGACCGAACAGGATATCACGCTTCCCGAACGGTCGGATGCCCCGTTTTTCCTTACAGAATGGGACCGAAGCGCACGGCAGCAAGTGACCTTGCACTTTAACAATCCAGTAGATGCCGAGCGGGCCACCAACATAGACGGATACCGTGTCACCCCGCCCGGCGAAGTAACTGACGCTCGTGTTGCTCCGAACGACCCCATGCAGGTGAAGCTCGATATCAGCGGCGTAGCTATTGGCGCAACGGGGTCCATCATTACGCTTCAAATGGATGATCTCATCAGTGCCGACGGACGCGCACTGGCTCCCGAAAGCCGCGCCGTACAGCTTACCGGCCCCGCCGATGACCTTGACGATGTGTACGTCTACCCCAACCCGATGCGTGCTGCAGACCACGACCCGCATGTTACCATCGCAGGGTTGCCCACCGAGGCCACTCTCCGCATCATAAGCGTAGACGGGCGCCGCGTGCGTACATTACACACCGACCGCGCTCCCGAGGGCGGACTGGAATGGGATCTGCAGGATGAGTCGGGGCAGCGCGTGCCCACCGGCGTGTACTACATCCGCGTCGAATCGCCCGGCGAATCACCCGTCATGAAAAAAGCAGCTGTCATCTGGTAGATGAGCCAATCTCTCGCTTCCACGCACGACCGGATGCTGCTTGCTGGCGTGCTCGGAGGCGCAGCTGTGCTCCCATGGCTGGCGGCGGCTCCAGCCCGCTGGCCGTTCCTGGTAGCAGGAAGTCTACTCGTAGCCGCGGGGCTGGTGTGGTGTGCCCGGCGCAACTGCGTTTCCATGTCCCTCGTACTGGGCGGGGCGGTCGTACTTCGGCTTGCGTATCTGCCGCTGGAGCCCGTGCTGAGCGACGATATCTACCGCTACCTGTGGGATGCTCGTGTCTTCCTCGATGCCGGACTCAACCCGTACGCGCATCCCCCAGACGCCGATGTTCTCCGTCCGTGGCGCGACGAATGGCTGTATCCGGCGCTCAACTCAGCGTCCTACCATAGCGTCTACCCGCCGCTTTCGCAGCTTACCTTTGCCCTTGCCTATGTGCTGGGCGGCGGCGCTACCTGGACGAGCTACTACGTGCTCAAGGGGCTACTCGTGGCTGCAGAGCTGGGCGGACTCTGGGCGCTGCGTCGCCACGTAGAGGCGCGGCATCTGATGCTCTACGCCTGGCACCCCCTTGCGCTGCTCGAAATCGCAGGCCAGGGCCACACCGAAGCCCTCGCGGTCGGCGGCATTGCGGTAGCTGTAGCCGCCATCCAGCAGCAGCGCTGGCACGTGGCCGCGGTGGGCCTTGCCGGGGCCGGACTCGCCAAGCTCTATCCGTGGATCGGCGCTGCATGGCTCATCCGGCGAGCGGGACTGCGCGTCATAGTCACCGGAACGGCTGTCATCATTGCGTTCGGCGCATGGTTCTGGTATCCCGCATTGCTTGCCGACATTGGGCAGTCGCTGCGGCTGTACGTCCAGCTTTTCGAGTTCAACGCAGGACCGTACCTCGCGGCCAAAGAACTTTTGCGTGCGCTAACCGGAGCCGACTGGAGCAAAACGTTGGGTCCGCTCTTCGGCACAGCCACTGTGCTGGGCCTGCTTGCTGTTATCTGGTGGGATGTGAAGCAGCATCTGTCGTTTCGGGTATTTGTTCTCAGCACGGTGGGGATCTATCTGGCGCTGGCTACAACCGTGCATCCGTGGTATCTCGTTGTCATTGGGGTGGTCGCCGTGCTGCATCCTGCAAGCCGATGGGCCTGGATGTGGATGGCCAGCTTTAGCATCGGTACATACCTATTTTATATCGACGGGCCGTACTGGGTGTGGGTCATCCTCGGTTGGGGCGGGGCTGCGGTGCTTCTGCTTCTTGGACTGATGCGTCATGCCACGCTCACAGGCTGGCGCGCTCAGCAGAAAGCCCGCGTGTTCGACGCCCCGCTCCGTGCACTCCCCACGCATGCGAATGACGACCCGCCCACTGTGCTCGACATTGGGTGTGGCGAGGGGGCCATGGGCGAGCACATCGCCCATACGTACGAATGGGACGTCACCCTCACCGACCTCAACGCGGGCGTGCCTCGCAGCGCAGCCCTTCCGTTCCGACCGTGCACCCCCACCACGCTTCCCTTCGATGACAACACCTTCGACGCGGCGCTCCTCGTGTTCGTGCTCCACCATGCCGACGACCCCGAAGCCGTCATGCAAGAGGCACTGCGCGTGAGTCGGCATCGCGTGTTCGTGCTGGAGTCGGTCGCGTATCATCCCGTGCAGCGCCGCCTGCTGGGCTGGACCGACGCTGCCGTGAATGCGATCCGCTCGGGGGGAGGCATGGCGTCTCCGCATCCCGAAGCCTACCGCCCAACGGCTGAATGGGCCACATGGATGCAGGAGCAGGGCGCTCGCGTTGTGGAAATGCGCACCGTAGACGGCTGGCTTCATCCGTGGGCCGTGCTGGTGGTGGAGCCAACCCAGCGGGCAAGTGCATCTTCGTCCACTGCGTCTGGGTGACGCCATACGTAGTCGTCGTAGCGCCGGAACCATGTGAGTTGGCGCTTGGCATAGCGGCGCGTGTTGCGCTTCATAAGGCGCACCATCTCGTCGTAGTCGTACGCGCCCTGTAGATGCTGAATCGGCTCGCGGTAGCCAATGGTGCTGAGCGGCGGCTCGTCGAGGGCGGCGGGGCCGTTCATCACCGCGCGGACTTCGTCCAGCAGTCCAGTATCAAGCATCTTGTCCACACGCTGGTTGATGCGGTCGTAGAGGCGCTGCCGGTCGCGGTTGAGCACGACTGTTTTGTACGTAAACGGTGGCTCGGGCTGGTTTTCGTAGAAGGAGGTAAGCGTGTGCCCGGTGCCGTGATAAACCTCAAGTGCCCGCATCACGCGGTGTGTTTTGGTGGGATCGGCCTTGGCGGCTTGCTTGGGATCGACGGCTTCGAGTTCGTCGTAGAGTGCCTGTTTTCCCTCGCGCTCCAGGCGTGATTCGAGCTTTTCGCGCACGGTATCGTCTACATCCGGAATGTCGGCCAGCCCTTCTTGCAGCGCGTGAATGTAGAGCGTGGAGCCGCCCACAACAATCGGCACCCGGCCCCGCGCCCGAATCTGGCGGATGCGGGTATTGGCGTCGTCAGCAAAAGCGCCTGCGGAGTAGGGGCCGTCGGCCAGCGACCGCTCGTTGATGAAGTGATGCGGTACGGCCTCTTGCTCTTCAGGGGCAGGCGTGGCCGTGCCAATGTTCAACTCCTCGTAGACCTGACGGCTGTCGACCGAAATGATCTCTGCGTTCCATTGCTGCGCCAGCGACAGACTTAGCGCCGTTTTGCCTACCGCCGTGGGCCCCACAATGCACAGAAACGGGCCAGGGCGAGTGTCGGGGGCGTTGGGGGGCATGACGCGTGACGGATTGATGCACAGACAGAAGCATCAGGCAGACACGCGCGGTTCGCTCGGTTGTTCGTCGGTGGGCACACCGTCTGTAGGAACGTGGAGTTCAGGGCGCGGCCCCACAGGCACCGAGTCGCCGGTAGGGGGAAGGCCGCCATCGTCGGAGCCGCCAAACCCGTCGTCGGGGTCAATGCCTTCGGGATACTGGTGGTGGATGTAGAGCATGACGACGAGCCCGGCCACGCACGAGAGGATAAATAGTACTTCGATAAAGACCATAGCGCAACAGGATGCGAGAGCGTGTTAGCGTTCACCGTTGCATCATATTCATGACGGGGCGATGCGTTTCACGACGACGGACTATTTGAAGCTATGACATCGGTGTGCGCTGGCTTGAGACGGCCTCATTGGAGAACAAGGCTGGCGCGCTATCCAAAAAGAGCAAGATCCCCTTCACGACCATCAGGTTGGTGACGAGGAAGAAGGTGGCCTCTTCGATGGGCAACCCAAAGGGCTCGATGCCTACGGTGAACTGCGGTGAGATCGTCCAAATGCCGTTGTGGATGGCGATGGCATCGGCAATCCACAGGTAGACGGTGGGGATGCCGACGGTTACGAGCATGGTGCGCCGGTATTGCCAGAGTTGCGGGCCGTCGTAGAACCAGAGGAATGCGAGAATAGGCCCGGCCCACCCGATGATGAGGCCCATGTACAAAAACGCGTCGATGCCTGATGCAATCATCCACCAGCCCAGCACCGACACTGCAAGCCAGAATCCGCCGCCAATCCAGCGGGGGGCTTCAGTGCGCTTGTTGGTTTCGCTGCTGCGCGACAGGTAGTGGTAGAGGAAGAGTCCGGTCAGAATGGGTTGCAGAATGAAGAAGGCGTACTCCTCAACCGGCACGTACCCAATGGTGGCCAGCACGCGGCTTTCGCCATACCACCAGATTTCGTTGGCTACGAGATAGTTGTCCCATGGCGTGGTGTATGTGAACGCGATGAGGCATAGCAATGGCAGGGCCCAAGCCCCGCGCTTCCCTCCGACCCCGGCCAGTGGGCGCGGAAGCGTGGTTGCCAGTAGCACAATAGGCGGAATCGTAAAGATAAGGTGGAAGGCCAGGTATGAAAGCGTCATAGCAGGGGGAGAGAAGAACAGCAGTTATATGCGGTGACGGTCAAGATCGCGCAGGAGCACGCGGGCGGCATTGCGTCCCGAGGCGCCCATAATGCCGCCGCCCGGATGCGTGCTGGCCCCGGTAAGGTACAGTCCGTCGAGCGGGGCTTTATATTGTGACCAGCCCATCGCCGGGCGGTTGCCGAACATCTGATCGATGCTCATTTCGACGTGCATCACGTTACCGCGAAACAGGCGCAGGTGCTTTTCAAGCCAGGCCGGATGCTGAAAAAGCTGCCCCACAATGTGTTCGCGGATACCGGGTGCATACGTCTCGAATGTATCAATGAGATTGTTAGCTACATCGTCGGCAATGTCGTCCCACGACTGCCCGTTGGCGAGTTCGTACGGGAAGTACTGTCCCCAGAGCCAGAGCACCTCGTGGCCCTCGGGGGCCAGTGTGGGGTCAGCAGCGCTGAACGTCATGGCTACCAGGGGCGGATCGGAGGAGGGCTGCCCGCCCAGGTATTCGCCATAGGCGCGGTGTAGTTGCTCGGGCGAGCGGCACAGCAGTTGCAGTCCGGTGCGTGCTTTTACGCCCGGATCGGCGGTGTACGACACGGGCTCGTCGAGCGCCAGGCGGAGCATTGCGCCGAAGCCGTTTCCCACGCGCACCTGCTTGGCAAAGTCGCGGGGCCGGTGCTCTTCAGGAAGGAGCCGCGTGGCCGTCTCTAAGATATGAGTGCCGGAGAGCACCGCGCGCGCTGTAGCCTCGCCTTTGGTACTGCGGATGCCCATGGCGCTGCCGTTTTCCACCAGAATATCGCTGACCTCTGCATCCGTAAACACCGACCCGCCATGATGCTCGATGTGCTGACGCAATGCCTGCGTGAGCATGCCCGAGCCGCCCCGCGGACGCGCTACACCGCCTTCGTGGTACAGCGGGTGCCACAGCACGAACGGCCCAGTCATCGGCTCGGTGGGCGGCGGACCCGACTGCGCGGCCATCCATGAGAGCATGGCTCGCATTTCGGGCCGGTCGAAGTACTCACCAACCACGTGCCCGTACGGACGCATGATGGTGCGAAGCTCGTCTTGCCACTCCAGCTTCGACGATTCGCCAAGCACCAGGCTCTTGCCCAGTTGGAACGGACTCGGCGAACGCAAAAACATGTCGCGCATGGTGCGCGCAAAGCCCGACCAGTCATCGATGAACCGGCGGTAGTTGTCGCCCTCACCCGGAAACGTCTCGTTCAGGTGGTGCACCGTCTTATCGACGTCGCGGTGGATGTAGACCGGCGTGTCGTCGAAGGGAGCAAAGAAGAGCGGATCCAAATCGATGTAGTCCAGCCCAAAGCGCTCCAGTTCCAGCTCCTCTACGATGGGCGTCAGGCGGATGAGAATGTGCGCGCTCCCCCCCAAATCAAACTGATAACCGGGTATAATTTCCTTGGTTGATACCGCGCCGCCTACAATATCGCGCCGCTCGAACACGCCAACGGTGTATCCGGCCTGCGCCAGGTACGCGCTGCACACGAGCGAATTGTGCCCGGCTCCAATAACAATAACGTCAAAATCCACGACACACCTCCTCATTATACAGTCAAACCATCGAAGCGCAAGAGCATAGGCCCTCGGTATTCAGAATATGCAGATTGGCGCGGTGGAATAGAAGCCCAAGATGTTCGTATTCTGACAAAGCAGCGAAACCGAAGCCGATAGCTCTGCGTGCCTATGCATCCAACTGTCAAGGAGTGGTGAACGACACCATCTCCCCATTTTCCTTTACTTGCTCAGCAGACTGACGCCATGAACTGGATCTCGCAGGTACTTGGCTTCTTTGTCGCGTTAGGCCCGGTGCTGATTATGGTTGCACTGTGGCATCTCATCTGGAGCGATAACTCAGGCTCTGGTGGAGGAGGCGGAGGCACGCCCCGCCGCGATCCCCCGCCGCCCGGTCCGTCGCATGGATACGACCGCGTGCCCGTTGAGCAGGACGTAGCGCGCGATTCGATCGCTGAACAGACCTCGGAGCAGCAGTGGCGGTTGAACTGATCTGCCTCCAACACCCTCTGCTATCTCGCTCCTATCTTTTCCCATTCGCCGCGTATGGCCACCTGGATCGACATCTCGCAATCGCTCCATGCCGATGTAGCCGCATGGCCGGGCGATGTCCCGTTCTCACGTAGCACAACGCTGTCAATCCGTGACGGCGACTCCGTGAACTGCTCGGCCCTGCAGATGAGCGCGCACCTGGGCACGCACGCCGATGCGCCGTATCACGTGGACGATGCAGGCGCAACCACCAGCGGATGGAACCTCGATACATTCTTGGGACCAGCCGAGGTCGTGGCTATCCCCCCTGATGCCGCGATCATCCGGCCCGAGCATCTCAACGAAACGACCGCCCCGCGTCTGCTCTTCAAAACAGTGAGCAGCCAACACCCGGCCACGCGCTGGAGCGACGCGTTTACGGCTGTATCGGTGGAAGCGGTTTCCTGGATGCAACGTCATGATGTATGCCTCATGGGGACCGATGCGCCCTCCGTGGATCCTTCCGATAGTACCGAGTTAGCAGCCCATCATGCACTGAATTCGGCCAATATCGTGAACCTTGAAAACCTGCGGCTTGGAGCGGTTGAGCCCGGACGCTACACCCTTGTGGCGCTTCCACTTCGCGTACCCGGAGCCGACGCCGCCCCCGTACGAGCCGTCTTACATCCCAACCCAACCATGCTTCCTTTGTAAAACCTGTGCCATCGGCTTGCGCGCAAGTCGGCTGGCTGATTATCTTTGCATCACTATTTTCGGAACGGCCAACCTCACCCTGACGCGTTGGCGCTCCCGTACTCGCTGATTCTACTGAACTTTTCTGGATGCGGCTATGGATACCTTTGATCGTGCAACCCTGCGTGCGCTCGCTGAACACGATGGCGATGTGTGCATCAGCCTCTTTATGGAAACGATGCGCAACGAATCCGACTGGTCGCAGAATACCATTCGGTATAAGAACCTGCTCAACGAAGCGCGCGACACCATGCGCGAGCAGGGCCACCGCGATGACGAGATCGACGCTATCTTAGAACCTGCACGCGCCCTTGCCGATGATACCACATTCTGGCGCCAAGTGACTGAGGGCGTTGCGCTTTTCCTGACCCCCGATTCCATCCAGTCGTATCGCCTGCCGTTGCAGTTCAACGAGATGGTAACGGTGAGCACACACTTTCACCTGAAGCCGCTCTTCCCGCTCATTGCCTCCAACAACCGCTTCTTCGTGTTGACGCTGAGCCAGAACGACGTTAAACTGATGCAGGGCACGCACCAGTCCATCGGGGCCGTAGATGCCCGTGCGGTGCCCAGTAGCTTGCAAGATGCATCGCCCGGCGTCGAAGACGATGCCGAACGTGAACTACAGAACCGGACAGCCAACCGCACGCCCAATGGCCGCACCGATCAGATGTACCACGGCCATCCGCACGACTCCGACGACAATAGCCGTACCGTAAAGCCTGAACTCCAGCAGTTCTTTCGTTCGATTGACGAGGGGGTTATGGAGCACCTCGCTGACGAGGAGGCTCCACTGGTGGTCGCTGGCGTTTCGGAGTACCTGCCCATGTACCGCGAGGCGAACAGCTACGCGCACCTGGTGGAAGACGATGTCGTGGCCGGGAATCCGGAAGACCTGCATCCTAACGAGCTGCACGAAAAAGCGTGGTCCATCGTCGCTCCGATTTTCGAGCGTACGCAGCAGGAAGCCCTTGATGCGTTCGACCAGCACTACCATCAGAACGGTAACCTGGCCTCGGGCGATTTCCACGAGATCGTACCGGCCTGCGCGTACGGTCGTGTCGACACGCTCTTCGTACCTGTTGGCGAACACCGCTGGGGCCAGTTCGACCCGACCTCTAACACGGTTGAACTGCACGGTGATCAAGAACCAGGTGACTACGACCTGCTAAACTACGCGGCGGTACATGCCCACCTGAATGGAGCCACCGTCTATGCGCTCCGCCCTGAAAACATGCCAAACGGCCAGTTCATTGCTGCCACCTTTCGCTATCCCGCAGACGTTACGGCAACGGAGGAAGGCTAACTGATTTCCCGGCCTTGTATCCCAATTTTAGTTTCAACCGCGAACGCGGCTGCTTCAATCACAGAGGCAGTCGCGTTTTCTATTTGGTGGATGCAAATGACCTGATGGCTGAATATCGGTCATGCCTCCACGGATTCAAATCGCCACTCCGTGACGAAAGCGAAGATTGGCAGCTTAAGTTTTCCGTTGAGCCCAAACTTGTTCTCGGAGCCCAGTCAAATAGTCCTTGACTTTCCAATCCCCGATAATTAGCATTATCAGGGATTGAGATTTATAAGTCTAAGTACCGAATTCCTTCATACGAACCCCACAAAATCATGGAGCCGTCCAACGCCGAGCCAGATGGAGCCGAACCGTCCTCATCTGCCGGTCCCAAGCCGCCGTCAGAGCCGCCCGAGACGCCCCCTACTACGGACACGGGGCAACAAATCGCGCCTACGAGCACCGGGGCCGACAACGAAACCGATGATTTAGTGCCCGTTATCCCCGATTCTGGCGACTCAGCAGGGATTTCGCCGGGTGATGCCCCGCTCGTACACACCTCCATTAAGGAATCAACAGACCTGCTTTCGATGTATTTGACGCGCTATGAGCGCCCCGAGACCCAGCGCGCCTACAAAAACGACATCGTACAGTTTTTTGGGACCGACGAAGTCGTGCTCCCGCTAGCACGCAAAGCTACGTTCATGCATGTGAATCGGCACATCCGCAATCTCGAAGAGGACGATCGTGCGGCCTCCACCATTCAGCGTCGCGTATCGGCGATCCGCGGATTCTTTGATTGGCTGGTAGCCCTGGAGTTGATTCCGCGCAATCCGGCTGATGCTGCACTCATCCGCAAGACGCGCCGTGCGAATGCCTCTGACCGCTCCATCACGTTTTTGTCGCGTGCCCAGTCGAAGCGGCTGCTCCGCGCCACCCAGGAAGCTGGGGAAGCATCTCACAGAGATCATGCACTATTGTTAGTGTTACTTCACTGCGTATTGCGTCGCTCTGAAGCAGCTGCCATGGACGTTGAGCATATTCGTCCGCTGGGCCACTACTGGGTGCTCGATCTTCCAGATACGAAAGGAGGCACCGATCAATATGTAAAAATACCAGCTCATGTTGTAGATGTAATTGACGACATGAAATCACACTACGGAATTGAAGAGGGGCCGCTCTGGCGTTCGTTTAGCAATCGGAATCGAGGCGACCGGATTACTGGAGATGCGATCTATCGCATCGTGCGGCGCACCGCTGAGCGCGCCGATCTGCCGGATATAGGAGCCCACGCTCTGCGCCACACCGGATGCACGCTTGCTTTGGAGTCGGGTGCAACCATTGAGCAGGTGAAAACGCACGCACGCCACAAGGACATTGATACGACGATGGCCTACATCCACCAGCGCGACAAACTGCGTGACAGCGCCGCAGACCGCATTAATCTGTAGAAGACGCAGCCTGAGCCTCTTCAGTCGAACTGGACGAGCAGGTCAAACTGATTGGCCGTGTAGATGAGTGTGTTATTGTGAAGCATGCGCATCCGAGTTGCCCACCACGAATCAAGATCCGGCTGCGGTATCGTCGCTACCTGCTCGGCTTCGTCGTGCATAAATGCAAGAATAGATTGCAGTGCATATGCCTCATCTTGGTAGTATGTCTTTTTTGAGGGCGAGATCACCCAGTCGCTTCCTCTCATGCTAATACGTGCGTTTCGCGCATTTGCCCAGTGGGAAATTTCATGTGCTGGATAGCTTCCCTTTTCTATATCCGTTTTTTGCCGAACTGAATTGTGGTAGATTAAGGTTACTTTATCTTCTGTACTTGCTGTGCGTGTACTGGGATACGGGGCCAGTTTCGTTCCCATAGCAAACGTGAGGGGCGCGTAGAGAATCCCGGCCTCGGAGAGTAGCGCCTCAATGGTTGCAAGCGCGTCGTGCAGTGGCATCAGATCGAGGACCGAGCGGGCCACAATGGCATCGTACGCAGCGCCATTCTCTGTCGCAACGTCGAGGAGCGGAGTCGGCTGTACCGTGACGGTATGCGGGCCTGCCATATACGACTCGGCCACCGCTTGCGTGACCGTTCGGTTTTCAGACTGCGGCTCCAGTGCTATGTAATGAACTGGGGCATCGTGGGTAGCCATATCGTCCAGGATACGCTGCATCTGGTCACCACGTCCGGCCCCGATTTCTAGCACGCGGAGTGGGGCATTCGTTTCGTCCGCGCGCGCCACGAGGGCGTCCAGGAACTGCTGGTAGAGCGCGTCGGACTGGGCGCGTGCACTGACAGACTGTAGCGCCTTCAGGTAGCGCGGGTAGTTGAATGTGTGAGCGGTGCGGGGGAAGTTAGACATGCGGCTACACTTCGTCGGTGAGTGGAGTCGTATATTGCGCCGCGGCCTCATCGTCTTCCCAGATGCGCACATGCATGCGGTGGCAGCGCTGTCGCGTCTCTTTATCCAGCGATCCACGGATATGCTCCGCCGCGATGCGGGCAAAATGCTCCACGCTCGGGTTGAGTCCCTTGAACGCAGGCAGATCATTTAACGTCTGGTCGGATACGTGGTCTTTCAATGAGGCAAGTGCAGACTTTACGTCTGTAATATCGCATACGTACCCCCACTTATTTAGCGAGTTCGATTCCAGCACCACCTCGACGGTAAAGTGGTGCGAGTGCCATTCGTTTTCAGGACCGCAATTCGGAACGGTGAGGTAGTGCTGAGCAATAAGATCGTCTTTTACAGTAAGTGTATACATTGCAATAATTGATTGATTACGGAGTCATGACAAGAATCGTTGGTGCAGGCAAGGCCCCCGAACGCAGGGTTGCATAGACAGCCGGTGCTTCGCGGAAATCAACAAATTGCGTGTGGGGCTGGGCCGGCGAAAGATCGGCAGATAGCGTCATCGCTGTGCGGAGCTGGCGGTCTTTACTCCAGCGCGTTTTGCGCTCGGCGGGAAGCGTTGAAACCGGTGTGGCCGCTACCGTGAGCCGCTTCCGATGAAATGCTGCTCCCAGATCCAGTTCAACGGACTTCGTGCCGTACCACGATCCCATCACGACGCGCGTTTCCTGCCCCGCAACGTCGAGCGCGCGCTGGAGCATAGCGGGCTGGCCGCTGCACTCGATTACGACATCAGGGCCGTCACTCCAGGACGCCGGTAGCGCGGTGCGTGACAACGCATCCGGTGGATAGGGGTGCGCATTGGGGAGTAGCGCGGCCATGCGCTCAAGCACATGAGGCTGATCAACCACCGCAAGATCGAGCGCCGGGATGGTGCGCAAGAGACGCGCCACCAGCATGCCAACCGTCCCTGCACCGATGAGCACGACTCGCGATCCGGGACCGACCTGCGCATCCCACACGATATTCAGTGCGGTTTCTACGTTCGGGATGAATGTAGCATCCGGTGTAGAAAGAGCGTCTGGAAGCGTATAAACGGCGGCTTCAGACACGACATGATGCGTGGCGTGTGGCAGAAACCCGAACACGCGGGTGCCCACCGGCAGGGTAGCATCCGGCCCCGTGCTGGTTACGCTACCCACAGTGCAATAGCCGTAGGGGCGGGGATACGAAAAGTCGGCGCTGTCGGCAGTGGTATCTTGCAAACTCGGGTCGACCTGCCCATTGAGCACGAGGCGCTCGGTTCCCGCACTGATCAGGGTACACTGCGTCTGGATGCCAACCTCATTTCCTGTAGGAGCAGGTATCGGCTGGGCAGTGAGTTGGGTGGTGCCATCGCCATTGAATAGCAGAAGCAAGCGACTACGCATTGGGCCAGGTGGGGTCTGCAAACAGCACAATGTCTTCGCCGGCCCACTGGTACATCACATTGGTGAACTGCATGGTACGCAGCGCGGGGGCTTCGGGGTTGTCCGCCGTAGCGCAGCCGTCCAGCGGGTTCAGCCCCGCCAGGTACATAGGCGCAAGCGTAACCACGAGTTTCTGCACCTGCTGCTGCATAATCATGTGGCGGATGACACATGCCCCGCCCTCAACCATAATCGAGTTGATGCCCTGTGCATACGCATCGCGGCGCACAGCCGGAATAGAGACGCCGCCCGGCCCCTCGGGAACCTGCCGCACGGTAGCCCCTGCGGCTTCAAGCACTTCAATCTGCTCCTGATTTGTCGAAGATGTATAGATAAGCGGCGACGTATTTTTATTATCAAATATAGACGCATCGGGTGGGCACCGAAGTGTGGTATCCAGCACAATAGGACGCGGATTGGTGCCGCTTACGTGCCGAACCGTTAGACGTGGATCATCAGAAATGAGGGTCCCAATTCCAACAAGAATACCGTCGTGAATAGAGCGCAGCTCATGGGTAAGCTCCATGGAAGAGGCATCGCTGATGCGGGTGGGCGAGCACGACGCATCGGCGATGGAGCCGTCGAGGCTTTGCGCGTAGCTGAGCGTGACGAACGCCTGCGATTGGGTATCAGCGTAGTGCTGGGCACGCTGCGCCAGGCTCTGGAGGTCGGCACTGTGCGGATTCGCATAGCCGTCGCCGCCGGTTGGGGCCGTGTCGATGCGCAGCATGTGGCGCATCCGCTCGACTTTGGTTTCGAGATATGAGGAATTGTGCCGGTTCAGATGAGGCTCAATAGGTACGCGCTCAGAGACGGTAACGCCATACTCGCGCAGGCTTTCGATCTTGGCTGGATTGTTCGTGATGAGGCGCGCCGACTGAATCCCAAGATCCTGAATCATGAGCGCCCCCACGGTATAGTCACGCTCGTCGGGCTCATGGCCGAGCATGAGGTTGGCCTCGACCGTATCGTAGCCTTCGTCCTGCAGGTTGTAGGCCTTAAGTTTGTCGTGCAGCCCAATGCCGCGGCCCTCCTGGCGGAGATAGAGAATGACACCCTGCCCCGCCTCGGCGATCATGCGCATGGAGGTGTTGAGTTGCTCGCCGCAGTCGCAACGTAGCGACCCGAGCACATCGCCCGTAAAGCACTCCGAGTGGATGCGCACAAGCACATCCTCGGCATCTTCCACCTCGCCATAGACCACAGCCAGATGATCTTCGTCATCGATATCGTTTTCGTACAGCATCAGCGAAAACGTGCCGTCCACAGTAGGAATGCGGGCGGTCGTTAAGCGCTTGACCGAGGCAGTGTTCATACAGCAGAAAAATCGTCGTGGAAGATGCAATGTGAGGACGTACCGGATAGGCTACGTCTGAACCAAAGCCTAACGGTAGGACTATGACTACACTACGGCATAGCAACCCGCCTGTGCCCCGGTATGTTACGTATCCACACGAACCGGGGCCAACTATGTTGTAACACACTGGGCCTGTTACTGCCGCTCTTGCTTTTTTCATTACGTGTGTTCTGCCTGTGGATTCTGATTCTGGTTCGACCACTCCGTTTGCTCCGCTCCTGTTCAATGCGTTGTACACGGGGCTGGCACGTGGTCTCAACGCCGACATCCGCGCCACCCAGGCCGTGGGCGGCGTCCCTCTTTCTCTGTGCACCAGCCATATCGTAGCCAGCCACGGCGTGGTGACCGACGTGCTCAACGTGCCGTCGGATACCGTGCATGCGCAGATCGAACACTTGCTTTCGTCGGATACCCCCGATCACATCGTTCCCAATGCGGCCAAGATTGGCATTGTCGGGGCCACGCCATCGGTGCGCGCCGTGGCCCACCTGCTGGATCATGAAGCGTTTACCGGCCCCTCGATTTTGGACGTGACGCTAAGCGGTCCCAGCGGCGAGGACATTGCAGAGCCATCAACCACAGAATCGCTCGTCAACATCATGAATCGCGTATCGCTGGTCAGCGTGCGGCGGCGGGATGCGGAACTGGTCGCTGGGATGGAGATCCCGACGCTCGACGACGCCCAGGTTGCGGTGCAGCGCATCAGTCAGCAGGGCGCGTCGGCGGTGCTCCTGCGCTGTGGACGCCTGCCTACGCACTTCTTTGAGCGTGAAGGCGAGCCGCCCAACTTCGCCCTTGACCTCCTCTGGTACGAGGGCGAGATGGCGCTCTTCGAGGCTCCGTTTGTGGAGACGAGTGCGTCGATCAGTGGACGCTCAAGTGCCTACCTGGTCGATGTGCTTCACCGCCTGCACCAGGGCGCGGCACTGACCGATGCGGTCCAAGCTTCGAAACGACGCCTGGCCGATACGCTGAACCAGATTCGCAGTGTAGACGAGGCCCAGGCCTCCCCCCGTTTCTTTGCGGCGTTTGAATCGCACGAAGGTGCGCCCGTGCATGAGTAGAGCAGCATCCTCTATACGAAACGATAAAAAGTCGTTGCAAGGCCGCCGCAGCCTGTTATATGTGACGCCCATCCCGTATTGTGTACGCGTACGGTCCACCCGTTCCTTTGGCGATGTTTCAACAGCTATGACTCCCTCTTCGGATTCCGAGAAAACGACCATCTACGACGTAGCCGATAAGGCCGGCGTGGCGATATCGACTGTATCGCGTGTGTTGAACAACTCGCGCGACGTGTCGGATGCCACGCGTGAACGCGTGCTGCGCGCCATCAAAGAGCTGCAATTCCGCCCCAACCGTACGGCGAAATCGCTGGCCCAGCGGGCTACGCGCACGATTGCGGTAGCCGTGCCTACGTTTACCACGCCCTTCCACAACGAGCTGCTGAAGGGTGTACGCAGCCGCCTCGATATTGGCGAAGTCGACCTGCTGCTCTGCGACCTGGCCTGGTCCGATCCCAAAGCCACGCTACGCAACTTCCTGGCCCGCGGCGCAATGGATGCCCTGCTGCTTACCGGCCTCCGCTACGACGCCGAGATGGCGAACGAGCTCCGTGCGCTGGGCGCGCCGGTCGTCATGATTGGGAGCAAGTGGAACGACATGGACTCGTATTACTGGGACGACGAGGTCGGCGTTGAGCTTGCCATCCGGCACCTCATTGAGCAGGGACATCGCGAGATTGGCATGATCACGACACCGCACGATACGCACGTCCGCAATGCACGCGTGCAGGGCTACCGGACGGTGCTCGAAGACGAGGGCGTCTCATTCGACGAATCGCTTGTGGCCTGGGGCGAAACCGAAAAGCACGACGGCTTCAGCGAAGAGTCGGGCTACGAGGCCATGCAGAAGCTGCTGAAGGAGCATCCGCAGATCACTGCGGTATTTGCCAGCAGCGATGTGCAGGCCGTGGGCGCGTGGCAAGCTATTCGTCAGGCCGAGAAGACAGTGCCCGACGACTTTGCGCTTGTCGGCTACGACGATATCAAAATCAGCCGCTTCATTGGGCTTTCCAGCGTAGCCCAGAACATGCACGAGGTTGGTGAGCGCGCCGCCGAGACCCTGCTCCGCCGCCTCAATCGCGAGGACTTCCCCACGGTAAGCCAGCGCGTGCAACACGAACTCCACGTTCGCAAATCCAGTGACTACATTCGCCCAAGCTCCTAATGGACGTTTCCACACTTACCCAGCAACTTCCGCACTGCATTACCGAAACGCACCTGTCGGGATGGGGCACGCGCTACAAAGGCAAGGTGCGCGACACCTACCGCGATGGCGACACTCTCGTGCTGGTCACAACCGACCGCATCTCGTCATTCGACCATGTGCTGCCGCAGGCCATTCCGTTTAAGGGGCAGGTGCTAAACCAGTTGGCTGCGTTTTTCTTTGAGGAGACGGCGCAGGTCTTTCCAAATCACGTACAGGCGGTGCCCGACCCCAACATCACGATAGGCACGGCCTGCACCCCCATTCCCATTGAGTTTGTGGTGCGAGGCTATCTGGCCGGACATGCTGCGCGCATGTACCAGGACGGGGCCCGCACACTGTGTGGGCAGGTGCTGCCCGATGGACTCCGCGAGGGCGAGCAGTTGCCCCAGCCCATCGTAACGCCTGCGACCAAAGCAGAAACTGGGCACGACGAAGACATTACACCCGAGGAGGCGGTGTCGCGGGGTCTGGTGGATGCGGAGACGTACGCGACACTTAAACAAGCCGCCCTCAACCTGTTTGCGCGTGGCACCGAGATTGCCGCGAGCCGCGATCTAATTCTTGTAGATACAAAATACGAGTTTGGCCGCGATGCAGAGGGGCAGCTTCGCCTCATCGACGAGGTGCACACGCCCGATAGCTCCCGGTATTACGAGGCCAATGGCTACGAGACTCGGCTGGCGCAGGGCGAACCCCAGGAGCAGCTCTCGAAGGAATTCGTGCGCGAGTGGCTGATGGATCAGGGCTTCCGCGGACGTGAGGGCGACACGATGCCCAATCTGCCCGATGGCTTTCGCATCGAGATTGCCCAGCGCTACATCGATCTGTATGAGCGGTTAACGGGACAGCCGTTCGAGACCCAGGTGACGCCGCATCCCGAGAAGCGCATGCAGTCTAACCTACAGGCGGCGCGAGCACAATAAGTCGCGCTGACCATTTCGATTCAATGCAGACGGCCCCGCAGCTTGTACATGGCTGCGGGGCCGTTTTCTGTAGATGCAGGAGCAGTACGTGTTGTGCACGTTGCGGCTCAGCCAGTCAGCTCATCGATTGTGGCCTGAATGGACTCAAAGTCGGGTTGCTTTCCAGCATTGTCGAGCACCTCCGCGTACTGAATGACGCCCTCTGCATCCACCACAAACGCCGACCGTTTCGCGATGCGGTCGAGCTTCATGGGTGTAAAGTCGTGGTCGTACTTCGCGCCATAGGCGGCTGCTACTTCAGCATCGTGATCGCTGAGCAGCGTGAATTGGAGGTCGTTCACCTTGCGGTACTCATCGAGAACGAACGGAGAGTCGGTCGAGATGCCAACGATGGTCACGCCCTCGTCGATGCCGAACGACGTACGGTCGTTGTTCACTGTGTTCATCTCATTGGTGCACACGCTCGTGAATGCGCCAGGAAAGAAGAGAAGAAGCACGGGGCCGTCGCGATGATCGGAGAGCGTAAACGGCTCAATATCGTGCGTGAAGAGTTCGAAGTCGGGGGCAGCGTCGCCAGGAGCAAGCGTAGACATATCGTATCCAGAAAGAATAGGTTACGTAAAGCGAATAACGCGCACAGGGTCGATGCGGGAAGCGACACGCGCAGGGAGGTACGCCGCGCCCACGCACAGCACAATGGCTACACTGGTTACAAGCAGCACATCGGAGGCGTGGAGCGCCATGGGGGCTGTGTCCATGTAGTAGGCATCGGCGGGAAGCGGAATGACACCATAGGTCTGTTGAATCCAGCCCGCTCCAACGGCGAGGGCCGCCCCAATGGCGCTTCCCGTGCACCCGATGACCGCGCCGAGCACCAGAAACACGCGCTGTACGCCACGTGCCGAAAGGCCCATGCTCATGAGCACCCCGATTTCGCGCGTCTTCTCGAGCATCATCATAAGGAGCGTGCCCACGATGTTAAAGGCCGCCACGATGACAATCGTGCTAATGACCAGCGGAATGATGTTTTGTTGCAGGTTGATCCATGCAAACAGCCCCGCGTACTGTTGATAGACCGTACGCACCGTGGCCGGAAACGACAGCTCTTCGCGTAGCGTCTTGGCGGTCGGCTCAATATCGCCCACATCGTGGAGCATGACATCCAGCCGCGACACTTGGTTATCGGAGAACTCCAGCAACTGCTGGGCATCGCTGAGTCCCATAAACAAGAAGGTGTCGTCGATAAAATCGAGCGAGGTGGCGTAGGTATCCTGCACATCGTACTGCTGCACGCGGGGCTGGAGCGCTGCGGCTCCGCTCCCTGCCCCGCGATCAAGTGCAAAAAGCGTAAGCCGGTCGCCGGGGGTCATGGCGAAGCGCTCGGCAATGGACGTGCTGAGCAGCACTCCCTGGGGCGTTGTTCGGTCGGGGTGGGTCGTAGTGCGGCGCACGGCCTCGGGAAGCGTATTCGTACCCTGCACCACCAGCCCCTCAATGGCATCGGCGCCTGCGCGAGCAATGACAACACCTTCCGCAACGGGGTCTACCGTCCGTACGGCGTCATAGCTTTCGAGCTGGTCCTGCAGCGAGGCGGCATCGCTTAGCGGATCATCGGTGTAGCTGACGACACGCAGGTGGGCTCCCACCTCCATGAGTTTGCCTTCGATCTCCTGGCTGAAGCCGCGCACGATGCCCAGGGCCAGGATGAGCGCCGCCACCCCTACTGCTACGCCGCCTACCGCTACGTACGTAATGAACCGCACAAAGCTACGGCCTTCACGCTGCCCTTCGGCGCGGGCAAAGTAGCGCAGGGCCAGGAACCATTCCAGTTGCATAGGGAGCAGGAGCGCAAGTAAAATCGGTTAAGGCATCCATCCGTACCCGTGCTGACTTGCGCTGTTCACTGCATCTGCCGAACTTGCTGCCAAACCACAGGTTTTGCATCGTGCCTGCTGCATCCGCCCGACGCCCCAGCCACGCTACTGGCGCTGGGAGCGCTTTCAACGGGAGGTACAGGCCTGCACCGCATCCGCTGTTTTCTACGAATCTGGCTACATCGCCTCATGCAAAATGCGCTTAGCACCCCGCCCAACCCCACGAACGAACCCGTTCTTAGCTATGCCCCCGGCTCGCCCGAGCGAAGCGCCATCCGTGCCGAACTGGAGCGCCTTCGCGACATGACGGTTGAGATTCCGGCGTACATCGGTGGAGACGCCGTGTATCCGGGCTCGCCGAGCTCCGTACGCGTGCCCCACGACCACCAGCACGAACTGGGCACCGTGCACCAGTCTGGAGCCAACGAGGTCGAGCAAGCCATCAAGGCCGCACGCGAAGCTAAAGCCGAGTGGGCCGCGATGGACTGGACCGACCGTGCGGCGATCTTCCTGCGCGCCGCCGACCTGATTGCAGGTCCGTGGCGCCACACGCTCAATGCCGCCACTATGCTGGGGCAGGGCAAAAACGTGTATCAGGCCGAAATCGACGCGGCCTGCGAGCTGATCGACTTCCTGCGCTTCAACGTGCACTACGCCGATCAGATCTACCGGGAGCAGCCCGACAACAGCCCGGGCGTGTGGAACCAGGTGCAGTACCGTCCGCTCGAAGGCTTCGTCTTGGCCATCACCCCGTTCAACTTTACGGCGATTCAGGGCAACTTGCCCACCGCCCCCGCACTGATGGGCAACACGGTGCTGTGGAAGCCCGCCTCGCGCTCGGTCTACTCGGCCTACTTCCTCTATCAGATTCTGGAAGAAGCGGGGATGCCCGCTGGCGTCATTAACATGCTGCCCGCCGATGAAGGCGCCGACGTGGGTACACCCGCCATGGCCTCGCCCGAGTTTGCCGGACTCCACTTCACGGGCTCAAAGGCCACCTTCGATCATCTGTGGAAAACCGTCGGCGAGAATCTGGACACATATCGCACGTATCCGACCATTGTGGGTGAAACGGGCGGCAAGGACTTCATTGTGGCGCACCCGTCTGCGCATCCCGCCCAAACGGCAACTGCGATTGTACGGGGCAGCTTCGAGTATCAGGGGCAGAAGTGCTCCGCCTCGTCGCGCATCTACCTGCCCGAATCCCTCTGGCCGACCATTAAAGAGGAACTGGCCGAGCAGATTGAGAGCCTGCAGGTAGGGCCGCCCGAGGACCTAACCAACTTCGTGAACGCGGTCATCGACCAACGTGCGTTCGACGAGATTACCGGCTACATTGATCGAGCTAAAGCCTCCGACGACGCCGAGATCCTCTTTGGCGGCGATTACGACGACAGCACGGGCTACTTTATCAACCCGACGGTCATTCTGGCGACGGATCCGCACTACGAGTCGATGGAAGAAGAGATCTTCGGTCCCGTCACCACGATCTACGTGTACGACGATGCCGACTACGAGGCCACGCTCGACCTCATCGACAGCACCTCGCCCTATGCGCTGACGGGAGCCGTATTTGCGGAAGACCGGGCGGCCATTCGTACTACGATGGACCACCTGGAGCACTCGGCAGGCAACTTCTACATCAACGACAAGCCGACCGGCGCAGTGGTCGGCCAGCAGCCGTTTGGTGGGGCACGTAAGTCCGGTACAAACGATAAGGCAGGCTCGGCGCTGAACCTGCACCGTTGGATCTCACCACGCTCGATCAAAGAGACGTTCAATCCGCCTACGCACTACGGCTATGCATTCCATCAGCCGGATAAGGACGCATAACAAAAGGACGTCACCATCTGGACATCACAAAGGGATGCGCAGGGCCGAGGGGCCGTTGCGCATCCCTTTTTCTGATGCATCGGGTGGCTCTGGACATGGTGTATGCTATCACTGCACAATGCTTTCCTCATTGGCACCGCCACGATACAACTCATAGAGTCGTTCGATACCCGCTGGGTCACCAATGACCGTCATCTGATCGCCCTCCTGAAGCGTAGAGTCTCCATTCGGAATCGTGACCTGGTCATTGCGGCGAACAAGCGCCACCAGTACGCCAGCCGGCAGATTCAGGTCACGGATGCGCCGGTCAATGAAGTCTTCCGTTTTTGTATCCGAAAGCAGAGAGAACGTAATGTAGCGCTCATGATGAAGCAGGCTCTCCTTCATGGCCTTCTCATCAGCGGCTGCGCGCCACTCCGTGGTAAACCCGTTCTCGTCAATGCGATTGGCAAGCGTTGCGAGTGTGCGCAAGTGATTGCTCTGATCGTCGCTTGGACTTACGAGGAAGAAGAAGGCGTAGACCGGTTCGGACGTGTCAAGCGGGCTGCCGGCCTTCTCGACATCAATGCAGACGCCTGACTGACAGTGCACCATGACCATTTCTTGCTGGTCGATGCCATCAATCTGGCAGTATGGTAGGGCCGCCCCGTGGCTCACCGACACCGCGCTGTGCAGCGTGCCGTCTAAGAAATCATGCTTGAGCGTCTCTGCGGAAAGGTTGAGCTTGCCAGCCAGTTGGGTAGCAATCTGGCCTACAATCTCCTCATAGATCGTAGGTTCGGTAATCCGTATAACCTCCGCACGGGCAACCAGCTTCCCAAAAGCCGTGTCATCGCTGACGCGCTTCTCTTCGAGGATGCCCTGCAGTTCATGGTCGAGTCCGTCATAGCGCTGTTTCCCCAGGCGTTCAAACCAGTGGAAGATAGCGCCCTCGCGCGGTACGTTCTGCACGTAGTAGAAGTACCATCCAATGCCAACTAAGATTACAATAGCAGTGAATACAATGGCGAGCGTCCCCATTTCGGAGATCAGGAGGCCGGGGATAAAGATCCCGGCGATCTGCATCCACGGGTAGAGCGGCGAACGATAGCCCGGCGCATACGACGGGATCTCACTCTCGCGCATTACAATGACAGCAAAGTTCAGAAATGCAAAGATAAGCAGTTGGAACGCACTGGCCAGTTTCGCCACCCCCTCTTCCGAGAGCGCAAAGATAATCACCAGCATCAGCCCCACCGTGACAATGATGGAGCGCGTCGGCGTCTTGAAGCGCCCAAGCTGCGCGAGACCATCCGGCAGCAGGCGATCCCGCGCCATGGCCAGCGGGTAGCGCGAGGCCGACATAATGCCTGCGTTTCCGGTGGATGCAAAGGCCGCGATCGCGGCGACCACAATCAGGATCGGGCCGAGCGAGTACGGAAGCCAGTTGAAGAAAACCTCGCCCGAGGTAAAGACCGGCGTCAGGTCGGAGTTCAGTTGCTCACCCGGGAGCACGGCCACCATAATCGCCACTCCCACCACATAGATAGTGGTTGCTGTAGCCAGCGACAGGATCATGCCGAGTGGAATGTTGCGATCAGGGTTTTTGACCTCCTCGGCAACGCTCGCCACCTTCGTGAGGCCCGCGTACGACACAAATACAATTCCGATGGTGGCCAGGAATCCGCCGCCGCCTTCTGTGAAGAACGGTGTGAAGGCATCCGCACTTCCGGATGCAGAGAATCCATCCCACACCGAAAAGACGCCCTGGGCCACATAGAACGTGAGCACGCCTACGAGCACCGTGACGAGGGCGCGCTGGAGCCAGCTGCTTTCCTTGGCTCCCACCACGTTAAGCACACCAAAGGCTACCGCAAGGGCTGCCGCCAGCGGCTTGATGGGCACATCAGCATAGATCGCCAGATACGCTCCCATCCCGATAAGCGCAAACGCACTCTTGAACACCAGCGCCAGCCAGGTACCCAGTCCGCCCACGGTGCCCGCCAGCGGACCCAGGCTGCGATCCAGAAAGTAGTACGTACCGCCGGCCTTGGGCATCGCCGTAGAGAGCTCGGCCATGCTGTACATTGACGGCAGAATGAGCAAGCCCGCCACCAAGTACGCCAAAATCACAGACGGCCCCGTTTCAGCAGCGGCAATCCCAGGGAGCAGGAAAAACCCTGAGCTAAACATGGCACCGGTGCTGATGGCGTATACGTCGTACAGGGTAAGACTTTTTTCGAGCGTCGAGTCTGAAGCCATAAACACGGATACAACGAAAAGAGAGCGGCGATTCAAGTGCCTCATTCATAGAATGTAGCACCTGACGTCGAAAAAAGCCGTACCCAACCGGTCGCCATGGCGTTCCTCTACCTGCAGGCTTCGTAGTAATCGTTTCGTATTGGCATAGCACGTGTAAACCTTGGAAGCGCTCCCAAAGAAGCCATCGGAGCCCGTTGGGGGAAACCAAATTGTTAAGGCCTGTCAGGTAGACACACACATCAGTAGGGACACACGCGGGCCTGCTCGGGGGCATCGTCGGGGCGCACGGCCGTCTTGAGGCGGCTGTAAGCGGGCCAGTCGTTGGGATCCAGATGGAGGGTGCGGTCGCCTACGTACAGATGCAGCCCCGCCCGCTGGCGCTTTGCTCGCAGCAGCGGCTCCCACGTGACCGGGGCATCTCGCGCCACATCAAAGGCGGTACGCAGCGCAATACGATGTCCGGTCAGGCGAATCTCCACCACACGGTTGCGCAGCTGGAAGTGCGTCCACCCGCTGGCCACGAGGAGTGCTCCGACGGCAGCGACAAATGCCTCCGGAAAGATCGGCGCGCCTTGCAGGGCCTGCACCAGTGCCCCCACCATTACCGGCAGCATGAGCCATCCCACCGGACGCCCCACCGCGCGGCTGTACAGCACGGCCACGGAGGCATCGCCGGGATGGTCAATGTGCTGAAAGACAGCAGGAGTAGCCATAGCAGAAAGGGCGGTCAATGCATCAGGGTCAGGCATCGGGCTCGACCGAGGGGTCGTACGGGGCCATGAGCGCCGCCAGTTCGCGGTGCATCTCGGTGTTGCCCGTGCGGTCAGCCCACACGAGCAGGTTACGTGCCATGCGCAGCAGAATGGATTTCGAGGGGGCTGCGGCAAAATGCTGAGCATGCGGCTGCACGCTGGCCTTCAGCAGAAACCGTACACAGTCGCCCCGCGAGAGCGGCTGTCCGCCATTGAACGGGTCCATGAACACCTCGCTGTGCTCGTCCTGGTACTTCACCACAAAGTGATGTGGCAGGTTGACGCCGTACACGGGCAGGTTCAGGCGTCGGCCCAGGAGCAGGTAGACCACCGACAGGCTAATGGGAATGCCCGTGCGGCGCTTCAGCACCCGCGTCAGGAAGCTATTGTCGGGGTCCTCGTAGTCATCGTGGTTGCCCGCAAAGTGCAACTCGTTGGCCATGTAGTCGGCCAGATGCAGCGCAGCGTCGCGCCCAGTGAGGTTGGGATGCGCCTTCTGAAACGAAGCGGCCATGGTATCCAGCTGCGCCTGGGCGTCTTGCAAGTCGGCATCGGGGTAGCGGTACCACGACAGCAAGAGCGCGCCGCGTTCCAGACTCGGTGTGCTGCTGCGGAGCACAGCGTGCCAGGCGCGCTCCACCATCTCGAAGTGCAGGGGCTGCAGCTGCTCCGACAGCGCCTCTTGCCGCTCCGGCTCAAGGGTCTGAATGTGCTGGCGCAGCGCCGCAAGCTCATCGGGGCCGTACGTGGATAACTCCTTGCGCACGGCGGTTTGCACCGTGGCATCGGGGTCGTCGAGCAGCGTAACGAGCGCCTGTACCGAAGCAGACATAGCACACCGGGGCCGCACGGGCCGTTGGACTAAAGCTAACGTGTGCGTGTTGCACGACCTACATCCGGTTTGGATTCGCACGAGAGGCATCCATTCCCCGCTCGTGACAGGTGGAGGGCCGGGCATTTTCCCTGACGCGGGCCACACCAGTGTCCAACACCGCCCCGCGCCTACGAGGCTGGAACAGGTGACAGGACCAAGGCGAGCCGTCGGTTTCCCCCCTAAACTGTATGCTGTCGCGGTTTCGCTTCTTCGATGTCATTCCAAGTGCAGTCGAGGAATTGCCTAAGCTCTTTCAACCCTCATTGTGATGATTGCTCTGCAATTATCCCCTCCAACGAAGCGTGTCATGGTGAGCGCAGTCGAACCATCTCCTTGGCGTTTGGCAGATACGGCGGGACAGGGGGCTTTGCCTACTTCGGGGGAGATCTTTATTCACTGCGTTCATCAGTCGCTTCGCTCGTGTCAGGACTCCGCACCTGCTGGGCGCAGTTGCTACGCTCAAGATGACAGCTTCTGAAGGGAGCGTTGCTCCCCAAAGATTGATGTGTGAAGCCGCACTACAAGCTCTTGCCCCGCAGGCAGTCGTTTGTAGCAAGTGTTTGTATTCTTTGCGGATGCGCGGGGCTGGGGCTCAGCGTGCAGCCTGGACGGCATCGTCGGCATGGCTCCAGATGGACTGGAGTTGGGCGTTGGCCTCTTGGGCAGTCTCGGTATCGCCCGCCGCCCCGGCAGCGCGGGCCCAGCCACGGGTGGCCCACGCACGGCGCGGGGCCCGGTCGAGGGCGATACGGTACTGCGTTTGCGCCTGGGTCGGACGGTCCACCGCAAGCAGCATATCGCCGTAGAGCTCGTGTACGGGCTTCACGGGGCGCGGCGGACCGTACCGGAGGGGCAGTGCTTCCGCCTCTTCGACAGCCGACTCCATGATGGCGAGAGCGGCCTCTAAACCCTCCTGCTCCTGCACGATGAGTGCACGGAGCTGCTCGGCCATGAGCGTGGCACGGGCGGTGGTATTATCATCGGGGGCGTTGTCAAGGCGCGTGCGGAGCGCATCGTGACGGCGCTGGGCCGTGTCGAGATTGTCCTGGGCTACGGCGCGCCAGCCCATCGCGAAGGCATCGGTGGCCGCGTCGAGCAGACTCAGGTCCTCGGGATCGACGGCGATATCGGTGATGGGATGCGTCCAGTCCTGCGTCTCGACCAGATGCGCGGCTCGCATCCGCACGAAATGCGCCTGGTGCGTGCCTGCATCGGGCCGCTGCTGGATGGCGGTGTGCATAGTGTCGATTGTGGACTCGGCGGCGGCGTGCTGGCCCTGCTGCAACTGCTCATACGCGAGCCACCAGAGCGCGTGGTAGCTACGCGCCTCGATGGACCGCTCCTGCCGCTCCATGCGATCGACGCTGGCCTGCCAGGAGCGCGTGTTGAGTTCGGCGGCGCGCTCCCACTGTCCGAGTGCTGAGAAGATATGTGCGGGCATGTGCAGCGCATGGGCGGCGTCGGGAGCAATGTCGGAATAGACGCGGGCCGCCCGGAGTCCGAGTGGGGCGTGGACGGGATCGTCGTACGAGTGGATCAGATAGTGTGCCGCACCGGGGTGTTGCGGATTCGCATCGAACACCTCTTCGACGATGGCCGCGGCCTGCATGTAGAGGCGCGTATCGCGTCCGTCGTGGCTGGTGCCCAGAATCGAGAGCGCGTGGAAGGCCTGCGCATTGAGATCCTCGGGAAACTGCTCGGCCACCTCTGTCATCGCCGTCCGGTACGCATGATCGCGCTCCTGCTTCGATCCGTCGCCATAGAGCGTATGCACCGCCCGCAGATACGCCTTCTCGCGATCGGTAGGCGCATGATTTAGACGGTCTTCTGCGGTCGGCGCCAACTCGTTCAGGGCCGCGCGCGCCGCCTCCGCATCCTGCTGATACCACAGCGGATGGTTGTGTGTCATGGCCTCGCCCCAGTAGGCCATGGCGAAGGTCGAGTCGCGCGACTGGGCCGTCTGAAAGGCCGTCCGCGCGTCCTGATACTCAAAGCTATGCAGCAGGAGCAGCCCCTCCATGAACGCCTCGTGGGCCTCGGGTGCCCCGGAGGTAGGGAATTCAGTTTCTCCCAGCTGGGTGTCTTGGGCGGATGCGAGCAGTACGGAGCCGAGGAGCAGAAGCCCCGCCAGCCCACACGAACGGATGCAGGATCGGAAATCGGTCATCGGGCGGCGTCGGTGATTCGTAGAACGCGAGCGGATTCTTACACCGCATGGGGCGGACTGTGATTCCGGGGAACGCGAGCACCCTCGTGCTACTGAGGTGTAGCGTATCATTGAACCGGACACCGACCGACTGAATAAGAGACCCACACGCCTTTCAAATCCAACTAGATCTGCACAATGGGAACGACTGGATCGCGCATACGACCTGAACATCGGGCTATGCTGGTTGAGAGGCTTCGGCCCTATGCCTCCCGGATTGCGCTGTTCGGATCGGCCGCCCGAGGCGCCCTAACGCCGGACAGTGACATCGATGTGCTTCTCACCCTCCGCCCTGACGACGAACGCCCGCCGCTTGGGCTCCAATGGTTTGCCTTGGAAGAGGAATTGCATCAGCTGTTGGGGCGTCCGGTCGAGCTTGTCACCGAGCGCGCCCTGAGCAGACACATGACATCGGTAGCTACAGATCTGATAGTGCTGTATGAAGACGACAAATAGGCTGTATCTGCTTCACATTCGTGATGCGATCTGCCAAATCGAGGCATACACATCGGGTGTAAGCCAACTCATGTTCGAGAATGATACGATGCGGCATGATGCCGTTATACGCCAGCTTGAGATCATCGGCGAAGCAAGTCGGCATCTCTCAGATGACTTTCAGCAGGAGCATAGCGAAATCCCCTGGCATGCTATTATTGGAATGCGAAACCGCATTGCGCACGGTTATCTGAACATTGATCTGAAAGTGGTCTGGGAAGCTGTACATCATGATCTTCCTACTCTAAAGCAGTTCGTGGAGCAGCAATTGCAGAAAAGTGGAGGTTAAAAATTGAGAATGGAAGTAGTGGATGGTGACGATCAGATAAGACGTTACCCAAGGTATTGAACCTCACGTCGGATGTTGTCAGCGGCCGAGCCCTCTTTCAGAGCCGACGGCATACCCAGATCTACATCCCGGTCCAGCGAGTGCTTAAGGTAGCGTTTTAAGTTAACAAAAGTCAGTAGATCTGGCATTTCGGTAAACGTGACAAGCAGGTCCACACCACTTTCGGCGTTCTGATCGCCCCGCACAAACGACCCACAGATGCCGATCTGGTCTACGTGATAGCGCTCACGCAGATACGGCATCTCGTCGTAGAGCGTCTGCTTTATGTCCGCGAGCGTAGTCATAAGACGGAAGGAGCGTGGTGCTTTTTGTTCTATACTCAATATCCAGCTTGTAGGGTTCGGGGTCATATGCAACTCACAGCGTAGGCTCGGCCCCTTCCCAAGTCCCTCAGAGGAGGGGGGATTTAGGGGGAGGGATGCTGACGCGTCTTCGAATACGTGTGCCCTCTCAAAAAAAACAAGCGCTTCCAGCAAGACCCGATGTATTTTGCAGAGACGGGGCCGGGGTGGGTTTACGCGGCTCCGCGTAGTGCATACATTAGAACCTGTTAACAACACACTGCCTCTGCATCCACCAGTCCCTCGTCTGCATGAAACGCTCTGTGCGCCTTCCAGGTCTGCATCCGGCCCCCGACTTCACGTTCCGCGACGGCCAGCGCACGTTCCTTCGGAAGCTCGCAGCCGCCTACGAGCGCGGCGAGCGTCACCATCTGGGCGTGTTCGTGCCCGGATACGGCAAGACCCTCATTGCGCTGGCGTCCTTCTGCGTGGCGCGGGCGATGGGCGTCTGCGATCAGCTCGTGGTCTTTGTGCCGCGGGGCAACCTGCGCGACCAGTACGCCGATCCGCAGGAGCTGGCGCAGATGCTGCAATGGATTGGCGGGCCGCGCCTCCCCTTTTCGATTGCGGATTCGGATGCGGTCTTCCTCAAAAATCGGGACATTCCCGTCGTCATTGCCACGTACCAGTATGCGTGCGGATCGAGCGGCAATCAGGCGCTGCAACAGTATTGCAATCAGGGGGATACGCTGTTTGTGCTCGACGAAATCCATCACCTGCCCCAAGAAAGTGCGTGGTCGGATGCGGTGGATAATCTCTCGCATGAGGCGCTCATCGGACTCTCGGGCACGCCCATCCGCAGCGATGGGGAGCCGCTCTTTGGCGTGCCGCACGACACCATCTCGCACGACGACGGCACCGAATCCACCTTCTACCGCGCCCTGCACGAGGTTTCGCTCCGCGATGCGCATGCCGAGGGCGAAATCCTGAAGCGCGTAGAGGCACACGTGGTCGATTACACCATCACGATGCAGGAGGAGAACTCGGGCGAAACCGTCGAATGCACGCTCGCCGAGCTCAAAAACGACATTTCGGCGGATACCGCGACGCTCGATCGCTACTTTGCGCGTCGCAACCTGCGCTTTCACGACGTCTACCTCGACACACTGATTGGTCCGGCAGTGGGACGCCTGCAGTCGAAGCGGGCGCAGCATCGGGGCAAACACGGCACGGCCGTCCGCAACCACCAGATGCTCGTCATCTGCATGAGCAACCGCCACGCTGCCGACGTGCTCGACTTCATGCAGCGCCGCTACGGCTGGCTCTCGGTCACGCGCATCGGACAGGATGTGCCGCCGCAGGAGCGCGAGGAGCGCCTGGATGCCTACCGCAACGGCGAGGTGGACGTGATGGTGCAGGTCGATATGATCGGCGAGGGCACCGACATCAAATCGATTAGCGTCATTGCCAAGCTCGACCTGGTGAGTGCCCGATCGAAGTGCCTGCAGCAGATCTTTCGGGGGATGCGCTACTTTGCGCCGTGGTCCGAGGACGCCAACGTGTGCGATGTGTTCGCATCGGGCGATCTGGGGCTCTCTGACACCCTCAACTGGATGACGCGTGAGGTGCAGGAGGGCATCCGAACCCGGAAGGAGAATGCAAACCGGACACCGCCCGAGAAGACCACGGAGGACAGCGACCGTAGCGGCTGGTCGATGCAGCAGGTGAGCGAAGGCTCGTTCGAAACGCACCGCGTAGAGATGGAGAACTCCGGGCGCTTGCGTGTGCGACGACAAGCCTTTGAGGGCAGTCAGCCGTCCACACCCGGCGGGAACGGACTCGACGTGAAGGCCCGCGAGGAGGCGCTGCGGAAAGAGTGTAGCGAACTGGCGTCGTCGCTCGCCTTTCTGCTTCAGGATCGCGGCAAATCCATTCACATCCGTGATGTCCACCAGAAGGCCAAAGAGCGGTTTCGGGTAAAGCAGGCCAACATGAGCATCCAACAGCTCGAAAAGAAAAAGAAGTGGTTGGAGCGCTGCACGCAGATGAAGCGGCTGTTTTGAGACCCTGCGTGGTTAGACACTCGCCCCCAGTCTCAAAGCCCCCACCGGGCACGAACGTCCCAGCATCCAGCTCAAGTACAGAGCCGGAGGCCAGTAGTACTACCCGGCGAAAGACGTCTACACCGCCACCAGGCAGTGGCAGCGGCTGGAAGCCATTACCCACCACACCGGCACCGACGGTGTGCCCGCGTACTTTGATGACCTGCGCGTCTATGCGGTGGGCGGCTCCGGTGATGCGCCCTCCGAGGCCGAGATCCGCGGCCCGGCCTCCGCCGCCAGCCGGAGCTGACCGCGCGCATCAAGATCATGGCCGAACTCGACATTGCCGAGAAACGCCGCCCGCAAGACGGTCGCATCACCGTCGGCCCCGATTGACCTGCAGGCAAGATAGCCATTAGTCTGCCGATGGGGGCCAGAATAGATCTGACAGGTCTCCGAAGACCTGTCAGATCTCTATCTAAGGGTTATTTGCCTTAATTGTCCCGGCTGATTTGTGCATCCCAATTCTGAAATGATGCACAAATCAGCTTAACGTAAACACATTTATATTGCAATAACAGATATCAGGTTGTCTGACTCGTCTCTACCCACACGGGAGTTGCATCAGGACAGGCCTCCTGCAGCACAGCTTCGATCTGCTGGCGCACCGTCCGATAGGAAACCTTTCCTTCTGCCTCCCACCGCATAAAGTGCGCCCAGCATCCGCAGTCGGAGCTGCCCAGTCCCTTCTTCGGAACGGATGTACTGTTAGTATCCAGTAGTGCGCGTGCCCAGGTGCATTCCAGTTTTGTATCCGCATAGCTGACCCATGCGCCCTGCAGCGTGCAGTGTGGACGGATGTAGTCGATGTGCCAGTGCTGAGCGTGGTCGGTACGGGCGTGGCGACGTACACGGGCTGCAATTCCACCCGGACCAAAGGCACTCCCCGCGTACAGATATACGCCGCTCTGCAGCACGACCGTTCCTTGGGCACCGACTTCTACAATTTGTTCCTCGTTGCACTGCATGACAAGCAGATACGTCCCTGTATCGCTTTTCAGCAGCGGTGATTTGTTCATTGCAATAACGGATACAATAGCAAGGGTCAGCATCATTGCTCGTTACGAACGTGTGCGGGCGACGCCTTCTTCGTGCGCCGCCGCTTCTACGGCCTCGGCCACACGGTCTACCACAGCTTTATCAAACACACTCGGCACGATATAATCCGCCGTCCGGCTGGCGTCGTCGATGGTATCCGCCACCGCGTAGGCCGCCGCCAGCTTCATCCCATCGGTGATGTCGGTAGCCCGGCAGGCGAGCGCACCCTTGAACATCCCCGGAAAGCACAGCACATTGTTGATCTGGTTCGGGTAGTCGCTGCGCCCGGTGGCCATCACCGCTACGTGCGGGTACGCCTTCTCGGGACGGATTTCCGGCTCTGGGTTTGCCATTGCAAAGACAATCGGGTCGTCGGCCATGCGGTGCAGGTCGTCTACGTCGATTACGTTTGGCCCCGACAGCCCGATGAACACATCCGCATCGTCCATGACTTCGCTGAGCGAGCCAGTTAGGTTGTGTGGATTCGTCTGGGCCGCGTACGCCCGCTTGGCCTTGTTCAGATCCGTGCGATCGCGCGTAACCGCCCCTTGACGGTCCACGCCAATGATGTTCTCAATGCCCATGTTCTGCAGCATGTGCGTCACGGCCGTGCCTGCTGCGCCAATGCCTACGAGCACCACCTTCAGCGACTCGGGCGTCTTGTCTACAATCTTAAGCGCATTGATGAGCGCAGCAACAGCGACGACGGCGGTGCCGTGCTGATCGTCGTGGAAGACGGGGATGTCGAGCCGCTCGCGCAGCCGATCCTCAATCTCGAAGCAGCGCGGCGCGCCGATGTCTTCCAGATTGATTGCACCAAAAACCGGTGCCATCCGCACCACCGTATCCACAATCTCGTCTACATCTGTCGTATCCAGGCAGATCGGAAAGCCATTTACCCCGGCAAACTCCTTCAGGAGCTGTGCCTTGCCCTCCATGACTGGAATGGCAGCTTCGGGCCCAATGTCGCCCAGTCCGAGCACGGCCGTACCATCAGACACCACCGCCACCGTGTTGCTCTTGATGGTGAGGCGATGCGCGTCATCCGGACGGTCATGAATCGCCTCGCACACCCGCGCTACACCCGGCGTATATGCCATCGACAGCTGGTCGCGCGTACGCAGCGGCACCTTGCTGTTTACCTCAATCTTGCCGCCCAGATGCAGCAAGAACGTGCGGTCTGACACATCCACCACCCGCACACCTTTCAGGTCGCCCAGGTGCGTGATGATTGTACGCGCATGGTCATCGCTGCGCGTGTTGATGGTAATGTCACGCACCAGCACGCTGTCGCGTGCCCGTACAATGTCAATGGCGCCAATATTGCCTCCATGCTTGCCAATGGTTGATGTTATCTCAGCTAACATGCCCGGCTTATTCTCAATCGCCAGGCGCGCTGTAATCGAATTGCTTGCAGTGGGGACGTACTCTTCGGAGTGCATTCAAATGTTTGTAAGTACAGGGGGATGCGAGACGCTTCAGCCGTTGCCCACATGTCTATCGGACACAAGGTTTTAGAGCACGGCCAACAGAAAGGGGCAGCCTCCAGTAGTGGAGACTGCCCCAGGCGGCATTATGGGTCGGGTGCGCAGCGTGCGTTATGCGTTTTCGAGCGCATCAAGCGCGTTGCGCAGGTCTTCGGCGTAGGAAGAGCCAATGCCATCAATCTCTTCAAAGTCGTCGTACGAGCGAAGCTCGTCGAGCGAGGTCACGCCCGCCGATTCAAGACGGCTTACGTGCGGAAAGTCATCCGGAAATCCGGCTTCTTCCGCGTCGTCGCCTTCATCAGCCTCATCGTCTGCTTCGGCCTCGTCGGCTTGTTCTGCCGCTTCGGCATCTTCAGTCGCTTCAGCTTCTTCGGGCTCTTCAGCCTGCGCAACCTCTTCGGTTTGCTCAGCTTCGATATCGGCTTCGCGCGCAGCGGCCTGTTCGGCAGCTTGCATCTCGCGCTTCAGATCGCCCAGTCCACTGAGTTCACCCAGCGTGGTCGGACCCGACGTCGGATCCGGATCATCGCTTCCGCCCGAGGAGGACGGCTGGCTCTCTTCCGTGTACTGGTCGACTGCCTGGCGACGCTCTTGCTTCTCGCGGCGCTCTTCTTGGCGCTCTTTCCGCTTCTCGGCCTGACGCTCTTGGCGTTCTTTGGCCGTTTCGCTGAGCACGATGTCTTTCCGGCTCTTGTCAAACCGAATGACGCGCAGCTCCAGTTCGTCGCCTTCAAAGTAATGATTCTGGAAGTCGCGCGGGCCGTTCTTCAGTTCGCTGCCCGGCACGAACGCTTCCACGTCGAGCGGCAGTTCCACCACGAGGCCCTTGTCTTCTACGCGGACAACTTCGCCTTCCGTGTCGGTGCCTTCGCTGTAGGCGCTCTCGAACTGATCCCACGGGTTGGTTTTCACCTGCTTGTGGCCCAGCGAGATGCGCCGACGATCCTCGTCGATGTTGAGGATCTGCACATCCATATCTTGGCCCTTCTTGACCATGTCGCCCGGGTGGCGCACTTTCTTCGTCCACGACAGATCGCTGATGTGGACGAGGCCATCAATGCCCGGCTCAATTTCGACAAAGACGCCGAAGTTGGTGATGTTGCGCACGGTACCGGTGAGCACCGTACCTGCCGGGTAGCGGTCGCTGATGCCGTCCCATGGGTCGGGCTCCAGCTGCTTCATACCGAGGGAGATCTTCTTGTCCTCCTCGTCGATATTGAGGATTTTGACCTCCACCAGCTGTCCCAGCGATACCATTTGGCTGGGGTGGTTGATATGGCGCGTCCACGACATTTCACTGATGTGGACAAGGCCCTCGATGCCTTTCTCCAGTTCCACAAAAGCGCCGTAGTTGGTGATCGAGACGACTTTCCCTTCAACGGTTTCGTCCTCGTCGTACTTCTCGCCGATGTCGTCCCACGGATGTGGCTGAAGCTGCTTCAGACCCAGCGAGATGCGCTGGCGCTCTTCTTCGTAGTCGAGCACCACCACCTGGATTTCTTGGTCGAGTTCGACCACTTCGCTTGGGTGCGACACGCGGCCCCATGACAGGTCGGTGATGTGCAGCAGGCCGTCGACACCGCCGAGGTCGATGAAGACCCCAAAGTCGACGATGTTCTTGACGGTACCCTGCAGCACCTGTCCCACTTCGAGCTGCGACAGAATCTGCTGACGCTGCTCTTCGAGCTCTTCCTGAATGAGTTCGCGGTGCGACACCACGATGTTCTCGTTCGAGGGGTTCAGCTTCACAATTCTGAACTCCATGCGCTTCTCCAGATACGCATCGAAGTCGCGCACGGGGCGCACATCGATCTGCGAACCCGGCAGGAACGCTTCGAGCCCTTCGAAGAGCTCCACAATCATACCGCCCTTAATACGGCGGATGATCGTACCTTCCACAATCTCCTCGTTCTCGTAGATCTCTTCAATACGCTGCCAGCGACGGACTTTGTCGGCTTTCTCTTTCGAAAGCACGAGCTGCCCTTCGCGGTCTTCCTTGTAATCCAGGTAAACCTCGACGGTATCACCGCGCTGGAGGTGTTCGCCGAACTCATCGCGCGAGACAATGCCGTCGCTCTTATAGCCGATGTCGATGACCACATGGTCTTCGCTCACCTTGAGCACACGACCCTGCACAATGTCTTGCTCCCGCACGTCGATGCTGGTGCGGTCGACCAAGTCGCGAAACTGGTCATACACCGGGTCGGCGGTCTGTGACCGCTCGTACTCTTCGAGCTCGTCAAGCGTGACGGTACGACCAACAACCTGGCCGCTGAAGCCCTGGTTCTCTTCAGTGCGCTCCAGATCAGCGAGCGAGACGGTAAGTCCCGGATCGTCAACCTGGGTCGCGTCGAAGTCGAAGTCATCGCTGGTTGGGATGCCAACCTCTTCAGAGGCAGTAGCCACCGCTTCAGCCAGCAGGCGGTCTACGTTTTCGGGCGGCGGGTCGCGGTCAACCACTTCGGCTTCAGCGTCCGCATCTTCAGCTTCGGCCTCGGCATCCACGTCATCAGCGTCCTGCACGTCAGAAGCGTCTGCCTCTGGCGCGCCGGAGTCAGGGACGTCGGCAGTGTCTTCGTCCGGAAGCGCATCGGCTGACGTGGGGTCAGCGGCGTCGGCTTCCGTAGACACGGGCGCGGCCTCGGCCTCTTCGGCCGTGGCTACGTCGTCGGCATCGGGAGTATTTTGAGGGGGTGCTTGCTTTTCTTGTTCGGCCATATATGTTTGGGAAACGAGGGGTATACGCCGCGTGGTGCTTAACAGCAGGCATAGAAGGGCCGCTGCATTACGTTAAAGATGCACCATGGGCAGGTGTGGGTTGGACCAGCGAACCAACGCGATGAATGAGTACGAACAGGGGGATCGGATGCCTGACAGCTCGCTGGCATGTGCCTACGGTCGGCACAGCCTGTCATGTGCATCCGGAACACTGTTCAATGGGAAGACGAAGGGTCCGTTCCCACTTTTGCTCGCTCAATGAGCGCTTCGATGGCTTCCACCTGTTCTTCGAACGTCATTGATGTAGTGTCAATAGAAACGGCATCGTCGGGCCGACGCAGCGGGGCCAGGGCGCGCTCACGGTCGTGTGCGTCGCGGCGGCGGATCTCGTCGCGCACGGCTTCGAGCGGGGGCGCCTCTTCATTGGGATCGCTCTGGTACTCTTCATGGCGGCGGCGGGCGCGTTCCTCCAGACTTGCGTCCATAAAGAATTTCAGGTCGGCCTGCGGAAAGACGACCGTCCCGGTATCACGCCCGTCAGCAACGACGCCGCCGGTCGACTGGCTCCACCGCGTGGCGATCTGGCGTTGTACGGGGAGTAACGCCTCGCGCACCGCAGGCAGTGCCGCCACCTGACTGGCCATATCGCCCACTTCAGAGGTGCGGATGGCGTCGGTCACCTCAGCGTCGTTCAGTAGCACGCGCAGAGTGCCCGCATCGTCAAACTGCAGGTCGATGGTGCAGTCGCTGAGAAGCGCCTCGGCCTTTTCATCTGTCGGTGTGACCTCGGCTTCTACAAACGCCAGCGCCACAGCACGGTAGAGCGCCCCCGTATCCAGATAGCGAAACGACTGCCGCTCGGCTACGGCGCGGGCGGTGCTGCTCTTTCCAGCCCCAGCAGGGCCATCAATGGTGATAATCACAGAGTATATGTTTTATTGCAATAACAGATTCATAGACTTATTGGGCCGCGTCGTTGCCCACGGTGCGGTGTACGATGGTGATAGGCTCCCCGTAGCGCATCGGGCCAAGGGGCGTGCGAATGGTGGGCTCCGCTTGAAACTGTACGTTCGTGGGTGGCCCATCTCCTGCAAGCGACAGCGCCAGGTTCACCAGGTCGCGGGCACCGCCATCGAAGAACTCGACCAGGTTCAGCTCCACCGGAAAGCGAATATCGGTGGGCACGCCGGGCTCCAACACCGTCTCTTCAGCAAACGCACCGCTAATCGTCTCGCGCTCGTTCAAAAGCAGCGTCCAGTCCAGCGCGGTCATGCGCGCGCTCATGCTGTTGTCGGCGGGATTGGTGCCTTCGATGATAACCGAGAATGAGAGCGGTACCTCGCCGCGCCGCACTGCATTGCCGATGTTCAGCAGATCGACCGGGCCCAAGTCCTCGGGACGTTCCAGCTGGCTCAGGTTTACGCCGGCCAGTTGCGCGTTGGTGACGCGGTCGAGGCGGAAGTCCACATTGCGGAGCTGTCCCACCTCGCGCAGCGTCTGACAGCTGGTCAGGGTCAGGGACACGAGCACCAGGAATAGGTACGGCATCCAGGCACGTGCCTTCGCCTCCAGAGAGCAGGTAGACATAAATCGATGGAGTGTGGAGAAAGAAAACAAAATGATCGTCCGAAGGCGCCGATGCTCCGCTTCCCCCTGGAACCTGTGGGGACGCCTGCAATCGGAGTACAACAACTGTCTTTCAATGTCAACGATAGCCCGTTCATGCGCAAACTTGCTTGGGATGAAATCGACCGCCCCAACCCGGAGGAGCTTGCGGACTTGCCCCGGCACCCGGTATCGGTCGTGGCGCACAATATTCGGTCTATCTACAACGTGGGGGCGCTGTTTCGTACGGGTGATGCGGCGCGCATTGAGCATCTGTACTTGACGGGATACACGGGCACACCGGATCACAAGGATCTGCACAAGACCGCGCTTGGCGCGCAAGATCTGGTGCCGTGGTCGACCGAAGACGATGTGCTCGCCCTACTGGAGGATCTGCGCAGCCAGGGCTATACCATTGCGGCGCTGGAGCTTACCGATGCCTCGCAGCCGCCTGCTGAGCTTGCAGCGGATGCCTTTCCGCTGGCGCTGGTGCTGGGCAACGAGGTGCACGGCATCGATAGCGACGTGCTCGACGTATGCGATGTGGCACTGGAAATCCCGCAGTACGGCGCCAAGCAGTCGCTGAACGTGTCGGTTGCATTCGGCATTGCTGTCTACGATCTTGTCCGCCGTTATCGCTCACCGTCATCAACCCACGCATGACCGACGCTCCGCTCTCGCTCGACTTTCCACCCACGCCCACCGAGGACTGGCACGACCGCCTGCGCCGCGATCTGGGCGATGATTTTGCGGATACGCTGACCTGGCAGCCGCTTGAAGGCATTGACCTGCGTGCGTTCTATCGCCGCGCCGATACCGACGCGCTTCCGCACGTGCAAAAGGGCGTTTCGGGTCGGGCGATGCGCCAATCCGGCCCCGCAGCCAACGACTGGACGATTGCCCAGCGCCTCCCGCTCGATGCGCCTGACCTGGCCGATCGCATTAACGCGGCCTGCACGGGCGGAGCGGGCCGCATTGTCGTCACCGCCGCCGGTACGGATGCCTCCGCCGACCTCTCTGCTGCTTTGCGGACGGCACTCGACACCGCAGCCCACCACGACACCGACGTCCACCTGGATGGCGGCGCTGATGCCTGGGCGGTGATCGCGCAGTCCGACCTGGGCGCCGACACGCCCCTCACCTACGCCGATCCGCACCTGCTGCGCGCCATGCGGCATGTGCCTGCTGAGGCTGAGCTACCCGCTCCGCTGCACCGCCCCGCGCATCCGATCATGGTGGATGCCCGCCTGCCCCACAACGCCGGACTCCCTATGGCCGACGAGCTGGCGCTGGCGCTGGGCAGCTGGTCGCAGGCACTGGCCACACAGGGCGCCGAGGCGTTCTCGGGCGGACTGCCCCACCGCGTGCTGGTGGCGGTGGATACGTCATACTTTCTGGAGATTGCCAAGCTGCGCGCGCTGCGCCTGTTGCTTCCGCAAGTAGCGCAGGCCTACGCCGAGATGCACGACACCGCGCCTGTGCTGTCGCCCTCGGATGTTACGCTCTACGCCGAGACCTCGCCACGCTCGCACACCCTCTTCGATCCACACGCCAACTTGCTGCGCGCCGCCACGCAGAGCGCGTCCGCAGTCATCGGCGGGGTGGAGCAGCTCACCGTGCAGCCCTTCCGCCGCGACGAGCACGACGAAGCCGCCAATGCCGACCGCCTGGCGCGCAACACGCAGCTCATCCTGAAGCACGAGGCGCACCTGCACCGCGTGGCTGATCCCGCTGCCGGGGCGTACTACCTGGAGCAGGCCACCGACCGCCTGGCCGAGGCCGCGTGGAGTCGCTTCCAGCAGATCGAAGACACAGGCGGGTTGCCAAATTGGGCCGATGATTTTCTGCAGACACGCGTTCGCATCACCCGCGAGGAGCGGCGCATGCGCATCGCCACCCGTACTGATGTGCTCGTGGGCACGAACCACTACCCCGATCCCGACACGCCCGTCACCCCACAGGCAACGCCGTCCGCCTCTCCAGCGCAGCAGCACTTCCACCACCAACCGCCCGCATGGGTACAGCCGCTTTCACTTTCAGCGGGATACGACGCGCTGCGGCTACGCGTGCAACAGCTTGAACCGCGCCCCACCGCTCTGATTGCGCCTGTAGGCACACCCTCCATGCGAAGCGCCCGTGCCACGTTTGCACGGAATATCGTAGGCTGCCTGGGTCTCCGCCTCATCGAACCGCTCGGCTACGACAGCATCGACGACGCCATCGACGCCCTCCATGAACACACGCCTGACGTGGTGGTGTGGTGCGCCGACGACGACACCCTGGCCGCGCTCCTCGACCAGGCTCCTACCGACACGGTCGACGCCATCACCATAGCCGCAGCTCCGCCCAAGGCCGTGCCCAACGCCCAGGCCGTGGACCTGCTTTTGCATCGCGGCGCGCCCACCCTGCAGCGCCTCCGCCAGCTTGCGGATGCGCTTGGGGCTTGATTACCTCCCGCACAATGGAGAGCGGCGGAGTCCCGGGCGTGCGGGAGATCCTTCGACTTCTGCCGACAGCTGTCGGCATACGCTCAGGATGACAGTTTATAATAATAAGACGTGTCATGGTGAGCGAGCGGCGAAGCCGGGAGTCGAACCATCTCCCCGGAGTTCAGCAGAAGCCCGCGAGACGCGAGATGAGAGGCGCTGCCGAGCGTGCAGGAGATCTTTCGGCTCTGCAGATGCCTGATGCATCTGCGGCGCTCAAGATGACAGTCTTTGATAGCAGGCTATGGCGATCAAACGCCCGTGCGGCACAAGGTCGTTACGCCTGCCTACTAAACGGCACAACAGGTCGCCGCCTCCGTCTACGCATCACGCTTCTTTTCATCCATGGCTTGATGCGATGACGATCTTTCCCGCAACGAACCGAAGCCACCCCGCGTGGACGCTGCTGACAACCGCGCTGCTGTGCGTTGCAGCCGTCACCGGCTGTGCCCAGACCGATGCCCCCAGCCTGCCAGACGCCCCCGCCTCGTCTGGAGAGGCCACGGCCCAGACCTCGGATACCAGCGACGTCTACCAGCAGACCACGCCCAGCCGCGACGGCATTGGCAAGGTGTACATGGGACGCGAGATCTCTAAAGTGATGGGCCATCGCGGCGCGCAGTGGCTGGAGCGTCCGTCGCGCGAGGACGAGGAGCGCCCCGACCTCGTCGTCGATAGCATGCGGCTGTCGCCCGGCGATGTGGTCGCCGATATTGGAGCGGGTACGGGCTACTTCACATTTCGCATTGCCCCGAACGTGCCGAACGGCCGCGTCTTTGCTGTCGACATTCAGCCCGAGATGCTCCAGCGCATCCGAGTCCGTATGGAAGACGAAGGGCGCACGAACGTCACGCCCGTAGAGGGCACCATCCAAGACCCGCGCCTCCCACCCGACACGCTCAACGCTGCCCTCATGGTGGATGCCTATCACGAGTTCTCGCATCCCCGCGAAATGATGACCGCGCTGGTGCGCTCGCTCAAACCTGGCGGACGCGTTTACCTGGTCGAGTATCGCAAAGAGGATCCCAGCGTCCCCATCAAGCCACTACATAAGATGAGTGAGGCGCAGGCACGCCGCGAGATGCAGGCGGTTGGCCTCGAATGGGTGGAGACGTTGGATATGCTCCCACAGCAGCATTTCCTCATCTTCGAAAAGCCTGCTGGGTGAGGGGTGGTGCCGGGCGTGTAGGAGATCCTTCCTCCGACAGGGGTCGGAGCGACATTCGTCGGACGGTACTCAAGACAACATCCTACGAGAGTTGTCATGGTGAGCACGCGGAGATCCGACGGTAGTCGGGGCGGAGCACGTCGAACCATCTCTCCCTCCGTTGACGAGCACGCACCGGGTGCGCGGCGCTGCTGGGCGTGCGGGAGATCCTTCGGCTGCGCATCTGCTTAGCGCAGATGCTCCGCTCAGGATGACAACATACAAAAACATGTCATGGTGAGCGAGCGAAGTGCGCCGAACCATCTCCTGCCCTTTTGGCACGGACCTGCTGGCTTATACCAGACATCAAGACGCCAGAGCAAAACGCTGTTCATCTCACACCTCCAACCCTCCACACTTACCCCTCCAGCATCTTCTTCAACTCCGCAATCTTCATCAGCGCCTCGATGGGCGTCATGCGGTTGGGGTCAATGGACTGCACGGCTTCTTTGAGCGCTTCGGCCTTCGGATCGGCCTGCTGAAAGAGCGACATCTGGCCCATCACGCCGTCCTCCATATCCGGCACCTCCTCGGCGTCAGGGGCGGCGGCATCAGGATTCGCGGTGCCTTCGGTGTCCACCGCCAGGTCTTGCTGCTCCAGGTGCGCCAGGATCTCGCGGGCGCGGTGGATCACGAGGTCGGGCAGTCCCGCCATGCGCGCCACCTCGATGCCGTACGAATGATCAGCCCCGCCCGCCACGAGCTTGCGCAGGAAAATGATCTCACCGTCGTGCTCCTGCACCTGGATGCGATAGTTGCGCACGCGGTCCAGGCGCTCCGCCAGCGCGTTCAGCTCGTGATAATGCGTGGCGAAGAGCGTACGCGCGGCTACCTCGGGCTGCTCGTGCAGGTACTCCACCAGCGCCCAGGCAATCGAGAGGCCGTCGAACGTGCTTGTCCCGCGCCCCACCTCATCCAGCAGGATAAGCGAGCGTGATGTCGCGTTGTTCAGGATGTTCGCCGTCTCGTTCATCTCCACCAGAAAGGTACTCTCGCCCGCGGACAGGTTGTCGGAGGCGCCCACGCGGGTAAAAATGCGGTCCACCACGCCGATGTGGGCGGAATCGGCGGGCACAAACGCGCCGATCTGCGCCAGCAGCACAATGAGTCCTGTCTGGCGCAGCGCCACGCTCTTCCCGGCCATGTTGGGTCCGGTGATGATGAGCACCTGCTGAGAGTCCGGATCTACGCGCACATCGTTCGGAATGAACGCCTCGCCTGCTTGCAGCGAGCGCTCCACCACCGGATGCCGCCCTGCCTCAATGTCGATCACGAGGCTGTCGTCCACGGTCGGCTGCACGTAGTTGTGCGTCTCGGCCCCGTGGGCCAGCGCCGCAAACACATCCAGACGCGCCAACTGATGCGCATTATCCTGGAGGCGCGGCGTGTGCTCGGCAATTACCATGCGCAGCTCGTTGAAGAGCTCATGCTCCAGCTGCTCAATCTTCTCCTCCGCCGTCAGGATCTTCTCCTCATACTCCTTCAGCTCCGGCGTAATGTAGCGCTCGGAGTTCACCAGCGTCTGCTTGCGGATGTAGCGGTCGGGCACCTTCTCGGTGTGGGTGTTCGTGACCTCAATGTAGTAGCCAAACACCTTGTTGAACCCGACTTTGAGCGACGGAATGCCCGTGCGCTCGGACTCCTCCTGCTCCATGTCCGCCACCCACTGCTTCCCCGACGAGGCCACGTCCCGCAACTCGTCAAGCTCGTCGCTGTAGCCGTCGCGGATGAGTCCGCCCTCACTGATCTTAGCGGGCGGATCGTCGACGAGCGCCTCCTGGATGTGATCGACCACGTCCGGGCACAGCGTCAGGGCGTCGTTCAGCGCCGCCAGCGCATCGCATCCGGTATTCGTAACAAACGGCTTGAGGCGCGGCAGCTGCTTCAGCGTGAGCTTGATCGCAATCAAATCACGCGGACGCGCGCGTCCGGTGACCACCTTGCTGGCCAGGCGCTCCAGATCGCCCACCTGCGCCAGTTCTTCGCGCAGATCAGCGCGATCAGACTGCGCATCCACCCAGTGCGCCACCGCGTCTTGCCGTGCCTGAATCGCATCCACGTCGCGCAATGGACGCACCAGCCATGAGCGCAGGAGCCGCGCGCCCATTGGGGTCTGCGTCGTATCCAGCATGTCGATGAGCGCGCCCTCGGCATCCTCCTGCATGGGACGCACCAACTCCAGGTTGCGCTTGGTTTCGGCGTCGAGGGCGATGTGCTCGTCCTGCTCGTACCGCTGGATCCGCCGGATGTGCGGCACCGCGCCCTTCTGCGTCTCCTGCAGGTAGTGCAGCACCGCCCCTGCCGCCACGAGTCCGGTGTCCATGTGCTCCACGCCGAATCCCTTCAGCGAGTGCGTGTCAAAGTGCTGCGTAAGGGTTTCGTAGGCAAAGTCATAGCCAAAGACCCAGTCTTCCTGCGGCGTCACCGCCACCTCCTTCGCCATGCGATCGGGCACGCGCCCCTTCTGACGCTTGTCGACGAGGATTTCGGAAGGCGCAATGGATTGCAATAACGGAAGCACGTCCGGGGCCGCCACTTCCGTCACCGCAAACTCGCCGGTCGTTGCATCCAGAAAGGATACGCCGGCTGTGTCGCCGTCCCAGTGTACCGCCGCCACATAGGTCGACTGCTTCGGATTCAGGAGCTGATCGCGAAACGACACCCCGGGCGTCACCACCTCCACCACATCGCGATCCACGACCTTGCCGCTGGAGCTGCTGGCATCTTCGACCTGCTCACAGATCGCCACACGCAGCCCCGAGCGGATGAGCTTCGGCAGATGGCTATCCACAGAGTGATGCGGAAAGCCCGCCATCGGCACATCGTCGGCCTCGCCGTTGTTGCGGGTGGTCAGCGTAATCCCCAGAATGCGGCTTACCGTCTTCGCATCCTCATCGAACGTCTCGTAGAAATCGCCCATGCGAAAGAGCAGCACCGCTTTTGGGTGACGCTCCTTGATGCCGTAGTACTGCCGCATCAGCGGCGTGCGGCCTTTTTTCGTAGAGGTTACCATAGGGGGATACGCAGCGGATCAGCCAAAACAGAACAACGAGACAGGCTTGCAGGAGCCCTGGCAAGCAAGCGATGTACGTAATCTATCGTTTAGGCGTTCGCTCTGCAATAACAGTCCCTCGCAGCCCCGTGAAAATCACCGGAGGATCAGGCGGTGGGAGGATGGAGGTGTAAATGAGTGGAGGTGTGGAGGTGGTGCGGTTCGGTCGGCCTCTGCGGGGCATGTGGGAGCGTGTTACTCCGCCAGCGGGTCCCAGATGCGGGCCATGGGCAGCGCAAATCCCTCGATAACCGTGTTGGCAGTGACGGTGTCGGGGCGGTCGAGTGTGGTTCGGGGGGTATCCGGCGCGTAAATGGACACCGTTTCGGTTTCGGGGTCGATCAGCCATCCGAGTCGCACCCCAGCGTGCATGTACTCGTTCATCTTGTTCTTGAGCGCGTCGAGTGGATCCGTCGGCGAGCGCAGTTCGATCACGAAGTCGGGAGCCAGGGGGACGAAGCCGTCGCGTTCTTCGCGCGAGAGCGCAGCGAAGCGATCATGGGCAACCCACGCCACGTCCGGCGCACGGTGCGCCCCATTCGGAAGCTTGAACATGGTGCTCGAATCAAACCCGAATCCGCCGCCCTGATCATCGATCCACGCGGCAAGGTGGCGATAGATATGGAAGTTTCGAGCTCCAGAGGTACCACCGGTAGGGCTCATAAGCGTGAGGGTGCCGTCGGGGTTTTGCTCAATAGAAAGGCCTTCGTTTTCTGCACAGAGCGCCTGAAATGCTTCATCAGAAAGCGGGTCCTCAAGCTGGATGCGCATGCGCTGCATCGGAAGCACAGGTTGTATCACCGCATCGAGAGCAGACGGAATGTGCGGGGCGTCGACAATCGTGGGCATGGCGGACTCGGCTCGATGATGAAGAGGAATGCACGGTGCTGACACGTACAGCAGCTTGAGATGTGAGATCCCTGTTGAGTGCTGGAAGCGTCTCCCAACACCCTCCACACGACTTGTCATCCTGAGCGGCGCTCCGACTACTGTCGGGGCAGAGTCGAAGGATCTCCGGCATGTTTGGCAGTTCCTTACGATATGAAGGCGTCCACTGAATCCTGTAGACGGTGCATTACAGGACGGGGCGGAGCCCCTGCGAAACGTACGTCGCACGGCAGAGGGGCCGAAGGTCATGCTTTTTGTGCCATGCGACGAGCAATGCTATTCGGCCTGCTCACCATAACAGCTTTTATGCCGAGACAGACCGCGCAGAACGCCCCCGTCCCGCGCTACCGATGCAAGAAGTAAGAAGCTGCTACACCGCAGCAGGTGCGCGCTGCTCCATGAGCACGTCCAGGATCTGGAGGGCGGCTTCGGCGATGACGGTGCCGGGGCCAAAGATGCCCGCCACGCCCTGTTCGTAGAGGACGTCGTAGTCGGCATGAGGAATGACGCCGCCTACAATCACCAGGATGTCGTCGCGTCCGTAGTCGCGGAGCGCCTCGATGACTTGCGGAACCAGGGTTTTGTGTCCACCGGCCAGGCTCGACACGCCCAGCACGTGCACATCGTTTTCGACGGCCTGGCGCGCCGCTTCTTCGGGCGTTTGGAAGAGTGGGCCAATGTCCACATCAAAACCCAGATCTGCAAACGAGGTGGCAATGACCTTGGCTCCGCGGTCGTGTCCGTCCTGGCCCATCTTGGCCACGAGGATGCGCGGGCGGCGTCCGGTGGCGTCGGCGAAGGTGTCGGCGCGGTCTTGGGCACGCTGAAAGGCATCGCTGGTCTGCGCTTCAGACGCGTACACGCCACTCACCGTCTGCGAGGTGGCGGTGTGGCGTCCGTAGACGTCTTCGAGCGCCTGCGAGATTTCGCCGAGGGTGGCGCGGGCGCGGGCGGCCTCTACGGCACGGCCCAGCAGATTGCCCTCGCCCGTCTCCGCGGTATCACGTAGCGCGTTGAGGGCACTTCGCACCGCGGCGTCATCCCGCGCCTCCCGAAGCTCCTGTAGCCGCTGCACCTGCTGCCGACGCACGGCTTCGTTGTCGACCTCCAGGGTGTCGATGGGCTCCTCCGTATCCCGCTGAAACCGATTGACGCCCACGACCACATCGCGACCGGTGTCGATGCGTCCTTGCTTGCGCGCCGCGGCCTCCTCGATGCGCAGCTTCGGCAGGCCCTGCTCAATGGCCTGCGTCATGCCGCCCTCGTCTTCGACCTCCTGAATGAGTGCCCAGGCTCGCTCGGCCAGGTCGGCGGTGAGGCGCTCCACGTAGTACGAGCCGCCCCACGGGTCAATGGCCCGCGTAATGTCGGTTTCTTCTTGCAGGTAGAGCTGTGTGTTGCGGGCGATGCGTGCAGCAAACGCACTGGGCAAGGCAATGGCCTCGTCGAGCGCATTGGTGTGCAGCGACTGCGTACCGCCCAGCGCCGCGGCCAGGGCCTCGATGGTGGTGCGCATCACGTTGTTGAACGGATCCTGCTCGGCCAGGCTGTAGCCGGAGGTCTGGCAGTGCGTGCGCAGGGCCATCGACTTCTCGTTCTCCGGGCCAAACTGCTGCACGAGTTGCGCCCACAGCAGACGTCCGGCGCGCATTTTCGCGATCTCCATGAAGTGGTTCATGCCAATGGCCCAGAAGAACGACACACGCGGCGCAAACGCGTCGATGTCGAGTCCAGCGTTGAGCCCGGTGCGCAGGTACTCCAGTCCGTCGGCAAGCGTGTAGGCCAGCTCGATATCGGCGGGCGCGCCGGCCTCGTGCATGTGGTACCCGCTCACCGAAATCGCATTGAAGCGCGGCATCTCCTCCGCGCAGTAGGCAAAGATGTCGCCCACAATGTTCATGGACGGCTCCGGCGGGTAGATGTACGTGTTGCGCACCATAAACTCTTTCAGGATGTCGTTCTGGATGGTGCCCGCCAGATCGGCATGCGCCACGCCCTGTTCCTCGGCGGCCACAATGTAGAACGCCATCACCGGCAGCACCGCGCCGTTCATGGTCATGGAGACGGACATCTCATCCAGCGGAATGCCCTGAAAGAGCACCTTCATGTCCTCCACGCTGTCGATGGCCACGCCCGCCTTGCCCACATCGCCCCGCACGCGGTCGTGGTCGGAGTCGTAGCCACGGTGGGTAGCCAAGTCGAAGGCCACGCTCAGCCCTTTCTGGCCGGATGCGAGGGCTTCGCGGTAGAACTGGTTGGATTCCTCAGCCGTCGAGAAGCCCGCATACTGCCGGATGGTCCACGGACGAAAGGTGTACATGGAGGCATAGGGCCCGCGCAGATATGGCGGAATGCCCGCGGCGTAACCGGTGTGCTCGGCATCTGCAATATCGTCGGATGCGTAGGCGGGCTGCACCGCAATCTGCTCCGGCGCGGTCCACGGGTCAGGCGCTGCGGCATCGGGGGCAGACGGTTCGGGCGGGGTGTACGCACGCTGGGCAAAATCGGGACGCATAGCAGGTGGGACGGAGACAAGTGAAACGACCACTGGAATCGCTTCCTATACCGATGATTCGGGCAAACGTGCCGGACGTGTGAGCGCGCTTCTGTGCGCGGCTGTGCCGAACCTGTAGGAGATGGTTCTCCCGACAGTAGGCGGGGCGACAGCGGTCGGGGCTCCGCATGCTCACCGTGCCACTGCTCATAGGCTGTCATCTTGAGCGGATGCCGACAGCTGTCGGCAGAAGTCGAAAGATCTCCCGCATGCCCAGCAGTATCTCGCACCCGGTACGTGCCCGCCAACGTAGCAGGAGATGGTTCGACGCGCTCCGCCCCCACAGCCGTACGAGGCTGCGCTTGCTCACCATGACATGTTTTTTGTGATTAGCTGGGACCTGTCAGGTGCGTTCATAGTGGACTGGGCCGCTCGGCACATTGACGGATTCAGCACGTGTTGAAGGCGTACGCTATCTTCCGCTTCCCCAAGATCTGTGCGCACTCATGCGTCTTGCCCGTCTACTCACGCCCAGTGGCCCCGTGTCGGGCCGCTACGACGACGAAACCCTCATCACCGATCACGGCCCATACGAGGTGGGGCGCGACGGACGCCTGCTCCCGCCGTGTTCGCCGTCGGCACTCTACTGCGTGGGGCGCAACTACGCGGCTACGCTTGAACAGATGGAGTACGAACGGCCCGAGGCGCCGGACTTCTTCATCAAGCCGCCGGTGAGCATGGTGGCGCATGAGCAGCCCATCCCGTATCCCGCATGGACTGAAACGCTCACGTATGCGGGCGAACTGGTGGCAGTCATCGACACGCGATTCCGGGCCGTAATGCCCCGCGAGGTGCCCGATGTGGTACGCGGCTACACCATCATGAACGACGTGGACGCGCTCGATCAGCCCGGACGCACCGCCCGCAAGGCCTTCACCGGATCGGCCCCACTGGGTCCGTGGATTGAAACCGATCTCGATCCCACTGCACTGTCGATGCACACCTACGTAAACGACGAAAAACGCCAGGAGGCCACGACCGACCTGATGCTGTTCGATCCGTTTGAGATCATTGCATTTTTGTCGGAGCGCTTCACGCTACAGCCTGGCGACGCCATTGCCTTTGGGAGTCCGGCCAACCCCGGCACCGTCGAGCCGGGCGATACGGTGGCCATCACGTACGAGGGGATTGGTACGCTGCAAAATACGGTGCGCTGCGCTGTGTAGCATTATGAGGGACCGTGCTCCTGCACTTGCAATTCACAACATGCGTTGCGTATCATAAATGCGTGAAGCCATCTCCGTTCATATCAAACAGCACTTGAACTGATGCCTGCGTTCTCGTTTCGCTCGCTGCGCGCCTGGCACATAGCCGCAGGCGTACTGATTGTAGCGGTAGGCGGTCTTATTCTATACGGTTTCTGGCCCCGCCTCACCGGACAAGCAACCGCCGATGACGACCGCCCCGATGCCGAGGAGGTCAGCGACTCAAAAGCCCAGGTCGATGTGGTGCGCGTCGAGCGCATCGACTTTCCCGTGCGCACCGAGGCCACCGGCCACCTGCGCCCCTGGCAACGAACAACTGTCAGCGCCGAACGGGGCGGGGTCATTCGCGAACGCGCCGTCGAAGAGGGCGACCGCGTACAGACCGGCGCGCTCCTGGCCCGCATCGACGACCGCGACGAACGCATTGAGCTGGCTGAGGCCGAGGCTGAACTCATGCAGGCCCGAGCCGAGTACGCTGTAAACACACGCGATGCGGGCATCCGACAGGTTGCCGACACAAGCCGGGTTGCCGAGCTGCGCATGGCCCTGCGCGAAGCCGAGCTGGCCTTCGACGCCGGTACCGCCACGCGCGAGGAGGTGCAGACGGTGCGCCGCGAACTGGAGCTCGCGCAGATACGCGCCGGACTCGACCGGCAAGCCGTGCAGGCGGCTACCTACGGACTCACACAAGCCGAGCAACGGGTGGAGCGCGCTCGCCTCAACCTGGAGCGCACACGCATCACCGCGCCCTTTAGTGGACGCGTCGCCAACCTGGAGGTGGAAGTCGGCCAGCGCGTGGCTGCGGGCGAGGTGGTGGCGCATGTGCTCAGCGACCGCCGCATGAAAGTCACGGTCAACGTGCTCGAAGACGACCTGGTGCGCATCCGTGAGGGCGCTACCGCCCAGGTGCAGATCCCTGCGCTCGCCGACAACGAGGACGGCGGCACCGTTGCAGGCACCGTCCACGCCATCAATCCGCAGGTCGATGCCGAGCGTGGCACCGGGCGCGTCACCGTTGCCATCCCCAATCCCGACAACCAGCTGCTGGCCGGACTCTACGCCACCGTTCGCCTCGAAACCCATCGCCTGCTCGACCGGCTCGTGGTGCCTACCGATGCGGTGCTCGTGCGCCAGGGCCGCGATCTGGTGTTTGTCGTCCGCGATGGCCGTGCGCAGTGGACGTACGTAGAGGTGGGCACGCGCTCGGGCAATTTTGTGGAGATCACCGACGGTCTGCAATCCGGCGATATTGTCGCGGTCGATGGCCACTTTGCGCTGGCGCACGATGCCCCCGTTGAGCCCGGCGATCCACAGCCGGTGGCCATGCCGTAGAGCCCGCGCATCCCTTTGTACCCATTGTACACAGGGGGATACGCAGCATCTTGCTCCGCGCACCATCCGGCGCATCTACATAGCCTGTCGTTCGCATCCTGCAATTGCCTCTTCGCCCCATGAAAGCCTTCATTCGCGGTTGTGTCAACCGCCCGGTAGGCGTGGCAGCGGCGTGTGTGCTCGTAACGGTGCTCGCAACCGCCGCGCTGGTGCGCCTGCCCGTGGCGCTGCTGCCGGACCTGGGCTATCCCGCCCTCACGGTGTGGACGCCCTATCCCGATGTGCCCCCCGACCGCGTGGAGCGCAGCGTCACCGAACGCATTGAGGGGGCCGTGTCAGGCACGCAGGGCCTGGAGCGCGTCACCGGACGCAGTCAGCTGGGCGGGAGCCTTGTGGAGCTGCGTTTTGGATGGAACGCGAACCTGGATCTGGCACTGCTGGAGGTGCGCGAGCAGATCGACCGCCTCGGCAACGCGTTGCCCGACGAAGCCGAGCGCCCCGTCGTGCTTCGGGTGGATCCGAGCGAGCGTCCGGTGATGATGCTGGCCCTGCGTGGCGCCACAGCAGATTCGGCGCGCACCCCAACCCCCGTTCGCAACGATGAGCGCCGCTCGTGGCAAGACCTGGCCCAGCTCCGGCAGATCGGGCGCGAGGTGGTGGCCCGGCGTCTGGAGCAGCTCCAGGGCGTGGCCCGCGTGCGCGTCACAGGTGGACACGAGCGGCAGGTCGACATCGCCATTGACCCCGACCGCATGGCGCGCTACCGCCTCAGCGTGGGCGACGTGGGGCGGGCGCTCCAGCAATCAAACGCGGCGCTCTCGGGCGGACAGATCCGCCGCGGGCCGTTTCGCTATGCGGTGGAGGTCAGCGGCGAGTTCGAGTCGGCCCGCGACATTGCCGAGACCGTCGTAACGCGTCAGGGAGCCGTGCCCATTCGAGTGCGCGACATCGCCACCGTACAGCCCTCGGTGGAGGAGCGGCGCGGTCTGGTGCGCCTCGATGGCCGCGAATCCCTCTTGCTTCTGGTCGAGCGCACCCCCGATGCCAACACCGTGCGCACTGCCGAGGCCGTACGCAGCGCGCTGGCTCCCCTCGAAACCGAACTCTCCGGTGTCGACCTGGACGTGGTGGTCGACGAGAGCGTCTTCATCGAAGAGGCCATTGGCGGCGTAACGCAGGCGGTACTCGTGGGCGGGCTGCTGGCCGTGCTCGTGCTCTTCGGCTTCCTGCGACGGCGGCGCGTGGTGGCTGCCATTGCGGTCGCGGTGCCGCTCTCGCTCGGACTCACACTCATCGGATTTGAACTCCTTGGCATTTCGTTTAACCTGATTGCCCTTAGCGGGTTGGCGCTGGGCGTGGGCCTGCTGGTGGATAACGCGATTATCGTTGTGGAGAACATTGCGCGGCTGCGGGAGGACGGGCAGAGCGCCTACGACGCTGCAATTAACGGCACCGCCGAGGTCGCGGGCGCCATTGCCGCAAGCACCCTCACCACCATTGCCGTGTTCTTGCCGATTACCCTGGTCGAGGGCCTGGCCGGACGCCTCTTCCGCGATCAGTCGCTGGCAGTCGTGGTGGCGCTCTTGGCGTCGTTACTTGTGGCGCTGGCGGTGGTGCCCGTCATCATGAGTCGCGAGCACTCCGACGAAGAGGCCGGGCTGGGCCTCCGGCTTCGCCCCCTGTTAGGCGGATACGAACGCGGGCTGCAGTGGTGCCTGGCGCATCCCAACCCTGTACTGACCGGCGCGCTGGTGGCGTGCGTAGCCGCAGGCGCGCTGGCCCTGTTTCTGCCGCGCGAGGTCGTGCCTGCTGCCGATCAGGGACGCGTGGAGGCGCACATCACGCTGCCCTCGGGGGCCGATCTGCCGCTGGTGAGCGAGCGCGCTGCCGTGGTAGAGCGCGCTGCGCAGGCGCTGCCCGGCACCCAGCATGTGCTCGCCGATCTGGGCGAACGCAGCACCGCGCGCCTGGAGCTGGACCCGCGCCCGCCCTACGAGGGCGACCTCACCATCCTGCTCAACGACAACACCGACGCCGCCGAGGCCCAAGCCCAGCTCAACGCTACCGACTGGCCCAGCGACATGACGGTGGATGTGCGTCCCGCGCAGACCCAGCTCGAAGCGCTGCTCGTGTCCAACGGTGCCGAACTCACAATCGACCTGGTCGCCGATGAGCAGCGCCCCGATCCGCCCGTAATCGCAGAGGCGCTGCAGGCCCTGCGCGCCCAAGACGCGCTTACCGGTGTGCAGCGGGCCGAGGCGCAAGACGTGCCGGGCTACCGGCTGCACCTGCGCCGCAATAACATGGCACGCTTTGGCGTGCAAACCACGCAGATCGGCAATGCCCTGAACGCGGCTGCACGCGGCTATCGCGCCAGCGAACTGCGCCAGATTGGCGAGGAGGTGCCCATCATGGTGCGCACAGATATGGCCGCGTCTATCGAGGAACTGCTCAGCCGGCGCATCCCCACGGCCAACGGACTGCTGCCGCTGCATCTCTTTCTGGAAGCCGAGCGCATCACGTTGCCCGCCGCCCTCACGCGTACCGACCAGACGCCGGTGGCCCGCATCACCGCAGGCATCGCTGCCGGGGCCGATCTGCGCACCGCCCAGGCTGCCATCGACAACGCGTTAACGCCTGTGCTGGACAAGGTGCCACGCGCTCGCTATGCCATCGGCGGTGCCAGCACTGCGTTTCAGGAGGGACTGACCGCTGTAGGGTGGAGCTTGCTCCTGAGCCTGCTGCTCGTGTACCTGATACTCACCGCTCAGTTTGAGCGCCTACTGCAGCCCCTCGTCATCCTGGCCGCCGTGCCGCTGGCTGCCGCTGGCGTGGTGACCGTGCTCGCGCTGGCTGGGCAGAGCATCAACCTGATGAGCATGACCGGATGCGTCGTGCTCGTGGGCATTGTGGTGAACGACGCCATCATCAAAGTCGACTTCATCAACCAGCGGCAGGCGCGCGGCCTATCGCTCCACGACGCCATTACCGCCGCCGGAAAGGCGCGTGTTCGTCCCATTCTGATGACCACCGTAACGACTGCGCTCGGTTTACTACCGCTGGCGCTCGGCTTCGGGGCAGGCGCCGAACTGCGCGCGCCCCTGGCCATCGCTATTGTGGGCGGCCTCCTCAGCGCCACCGTGCTCACGCTCTTCGTGGTGCCGGTGCTCGTGCAGCAGGTGGGGCGCTCGGGATGATCTCGGTCTGCTCCACGTTGTGCACCCTTACTATTTCTTGAATCGATTGTCGCATCCCCCTACACCGCTATGCGTCATATTGCACTCGCCATGCTGAATCGTCCGGTGGCTGTGATGGCGTGGACCGTTGCGCTGCTCGTGGCCGGAAGCTGGGCCGCAACCAACGTGCCGCTGGAGTGGGTGCCACAGGTGGAGCTGCCGGTGGTTCGGGTGAGTGCATCGTGGCCGGGGGCCTCGCCCCGGGCGGTGGAGCAGTACGTGACCGCGCCCATCGAGCGGGCCGGACAGGCCGTAGAAGGCACCGCAGGCGTCGAAAGCCTCTCGCGCGAAGGGCAAACCACGGTCACGTTAGAGGTGAGCGAGGAGGTCAGTCTTGGCGCGTATGTGGCACGGCTCAACGAGCAACTGGCGCTGGTGCAGCGCGACCTGCCCAACCGCGTCACGCCGCGCCTCACCAAACAGATTCCTGAGGAGTTGCGTGATGAGCAAGGGTTTATGACGCTCCAACTCATTGGCCCCCAGGCTCCAGGCACGCTGCGTCGATGGGCGGAAGACCAGATTGCCCCGCAGCTTAGCGGCCTGCCGGGGGTGGCCGATGTGGTTGTGGAGGGCGGCACCGAACGCGAGGTGCTCGTTACACTGGACCCCGACCGCCTGGCCGCATATGGACTCGAAGCGGGTGCCATGCGCGGTCATCTGGCGGATGCACTCACCGATCGCGTGTACGGACGCCTGCGTAGCGGCGGCGAAGCAGCCCTGCTCTTAAGCCCCGCTCCCGAAACGGTCGAAGCGCTGCGCAGCGTCGTGGTACGGGATGCGCAGGTCAACGACACCGTTGCGCGGCCTGTGCGCATTGGCGACATCGCCACGGTAGAACGCGGCCCCGCCCCACGGCGCTCCATTAGTCGCATCGACGGGCAGCCGGTGGTTACGCTGACGATTGACCGTGCCCCCGCCAGTCATATGCTGGAAGTGGCCGAGCGTGTCAATGCGCAGTTGGAGGCGCTGGCCCCGATCTTGCCCGAGGAGGCCCGCCTCATCGTCGCCGATGATCGCAGCGAATCGGTGCGGGCTGAGCTGCGCGATCTGCAGTGGCGGGGCGGGCTCGGCCTGGTCCTCGTGGCCCTTGTGCTGCTCATGATGCTTCGTAGCGTGCGGGCCGTGGGCATCGTGCTCGTAAGCGTAGCCGTGGCGCTGGCGGTGGGCCTGGCCCTGATGGGTCCGCTTGGCCTCACCCTGAACCTGCTGACGCTGGCTGGACTCGTGCTCGTGTTTGGGATTCTGGTGGATAACAGCGTGGTGATGGTGGAGCAGCTTATGCTGCAGCGCGACCGGCTGGCGGTGCGCGGATGGTCGGGGCCGGCTCTGGAGCAAGAAGCCACCCGCCATGCCCTGCGCGCCGTCTGGCTCCCGCTGCTGGGTGGCACCACAACCACCATGGCAGTTATGGCGCCGCTTGTGTATCTAAGTGGCGAACTGCGCACGCTCTTTCTTCCGTTTGGACTGCTCACGGCCCTCACGCTGGCCGCCTCGCTGGCCACCGCCGCGCTCATAGTGCCTGTGATGGGCCGGTGGCTCCCTCCGCCTGAACCTGCCTGGCGCTTGCCAGAATGGATGCGTGCACCCCTACGATGGCCGTTCTGGGCCGCAGCACGCTTCCCCAAAACAACCGCGCTGCTGCTCCTGCTTCTGCTGGGCACCCCGCTCTGGCTGCTCCCCGACCGCATGGAGGGGTCCGACGACGAGACGAGCCCCCAAGCCCGCTGGGCCACCGTCTACAACGCCACGCTGGGCAGCGATGCCGTGCGCGACGCCCGCGAATGGCTCGACCCGGCACTGGGCGGCGTGCTGCGTCCGTTCTTCGAGACGACCGACTTTGGCGATCAGTGGGATTTTGATACCCAACCGTCGGTGCGCGTGCGCCTGGGGTTTCCACCCGGCAACCCGATTCACCGGGCCGACTCGCTCATGCAGCGCTTTGAGCAGGTGGCCCTGGCCTCCGAGTCGGTAGAGCGCACCATTGCGCGCATCAGCGAGCGCTCGGCCTACATGCAGGTGCAATTCTACGAGCCTGCGCTCGACACCCCCGAGCCCTACATTGTGCGCGAAGAGTTGATTCAGGAGGCGGTGCTGCTGGCCGGTATTCGCGTGTCGGTGGGCGGACTGCTTCCGCAAGGCTACTACAGCGGCGTGGGGGGCATGGCCTCGGGCTATACCATCGAAGCGCACGGATCGAACTACGACGACCTGGAGGCGCTGGCCGAGCGCTTTGCCGAACGCCTGCGCGCAGGAAGCCGACGCGTCGCCTCCGTGAATACCAATGCCGGGCGCTTTGGCCGCCAGACGCCGCGCGAGGTGCTTACGCTCGACTGGCCGGCTGCCGCAACAGCCCGCACCGGACTCCGCGCTCAGCACATTGCAGGCGAACTGCGCCCCGTGCTCTCCACGCGCTTTCCTGCACTCTTTGCCGATCTGACGGGCGAGACGCAGGTCCCGCTCCGTATTGTTGTGGAGGGCGCAGAATCCATCGATATCGACACGTTTGTGGATCGCCCGCTGCCGGTAACCGACTCGATACAGGTGAAGCTCAAGAGCGTGAGCGACTACGTGGTTGAGGAGGTGCCCAGCAGCATCGAACGCGAAAACCAGCAGTACAAGCGCTACATTCGCGTCGACTACCGCGGGCCCAACCGGATGGGGAGCGAGTACATCAACGGGGTGCTGGAGGGCTTTCAGACGCCTGCAGGCTATCGGCTGGAGCGGAGCCGGAGCTTCTTCTTTACCGAAGAAACGCGCCAGGCCTTTGGCTGGGTCATTGCCGCCACCGTCTTGCTCATTTTGCTGGTTACCGCCGTCGTGTTTGAATCGTGGCGGCTGCCTGTGCTGGTGCTCGTAAGCCTGCCGCTGGCGGCTATTGGGTTAGCGGTTGGGTTCTGGTGGGCCGACATTGCCTTTGCCGAGGGCGCGTTCATTGGCGTAGTTCTGCTGGTGGGCATTGCCGCCAACGACGCTATTCTGCTGGTGGACCGCTATCGTCAGCTTCGCACGGCTCGCCCGCACGGACGCGCTGCGGTGCTGGCCCGGCTGGCGGTGCGCGAGCGCCTGCGCCCTATGTGGACGACGACCATCTCAACCTGCGTGGCGATGCTGCCGCTGCTGGTCTTTCCTGCTGAGAATGACTTCTGGATGGGCCTGGCTGTTGCCGTCACCGGCGGACTGCTCGCGGCCACGCTGCTGGCTCCCGTTGCGGTGGTGGCCCTGCTTGCGTGGCCCGAGCGCCGCGGGCACCCCCACCCGCAGCATAAGAGCCGGAATTAGCACGGCACGATTAGGTGTGCACTACACTGTTCTTCTCCACATACGGATTCGAGGCGTAGTCGTCGGCCTCTGGATCATTGAGCCAGGCATCGCCATCAATGCGGTACTTAAACTCGTATGTCGAGTCGGGCTCCAGCGATACGGCAGCCTTCCACACGTCTCGCGTCTTTACGTACTCCATCGGCAGATCGCTGGGCGTCCAGTCGTTAAAGCTGCCCGCTACACAAGCCTGTTCGTTGACAGCATCGCCGGGCAACTCGAACGTAACTCGCACCACATTTTTGTAAGCACGTTTCTTAATCATGAGTTGTTGATGGTTGGGAGGGAGAGTACAAATAATTCGCCTGTCTATATACGACGGCTCAGATTGGGTTCAACCCCTACACCTGCCAAAAGCGCTTTCTTTCATGGTATTGTCACGCATTTCGCCAAAGTGAACAGTAAGCGCGTGTTAGAACGGCTATGATGCGTCATCATTGATCTGCTTATGCGTCCGGCATGTGGCAATCATGCCACCGAGCACGGTGCTGTGCAGCATCATGGCGGTGTGAAGCGGGAGCGGCTGTAGATCGAAGTCGGACAGCGTACGGGACGCGCCCGCCGTTTGCAATTCGTGCTGGATGCGGGGCAGCGCCTCCTTGAAGGCGGTGTAGCGCGGCGGCGGCCCGCCCACGGGCGTGGGCGAATCAAGCACAAACAGCGGCACCTCCGTCACCACTGAGAGCGGCATACCGCCCAACGCCTCCACAAACTCCATCGAGCTATCCAGGAAGCGCGATGCCATCTCTGGATCGTTCTGGGCCCGAAAGTAGGCGCGCATCCCAGCGCCATTCGGGGTTGTCGTAAAGCCGGGTCCGATCCAGAAGAAGCCTTTTTCGCCCTGCCGGTTGTGGTCGTGCAGGTCCATCCCCGCCTGGGCTGCGGCCTCACGGTAGAGCGTCTGGAGGCCGTCGGTGCGGAAGCTCCAGTGCGGGTGGATGAGCAGCAGTGCGCCAGCGGCCATACCCATGCCATGCGCGCTAAGGTGCGCGCTGAACGGCCCCTGCTCACGGAGAAAGCGGCTTACGGCCTCGTTCTCTGCGCGCAGATCGGGGAAGCCAAACTCCATGTCGCGGCCCGGCAGCTCGCGAACGCGGTGCGTAAGGTACGCCTCGGCATCGGGCCAGGCGGTGATCCACGGCTGGTTGCGGGCTTCGCCGTCGGGATTGGTGTGCGGCACGATGGTCCACCGAAGGCCGCGGCGCCACGAAGCATCGGGCGGGGTGTCCAGCAGGCGATCGACGAGATAGCGCAGGGTTTCGGGGCCCACGGGCTCATCGGCGTGGTTGCCTGCGATGCAGCTCAGGTGCACGGGTCCCGACCCGGCGGTGATGCCGTAGAGCGGGCGGCCCTCCTCGCTCGTGCCCAGGTCGTGAAACGTCACATCGTCTGCCTCGGCACAGGCGGCGCGGTGCCGGGCGTGCGCAGTGTCATGCGTCTGGAAGGCCACCGTGTCAGGGGCAATCGCATCGGCGAAGGCGGTGCGCCAGGTGCGAGCGGCGGCAGGGATGCTGGAATCGGTAGGCATGATGAGCGAGTGGGTAGCTTGACAAACGAGACAGGGTCGATCTACGACGAACTGCGGGGCGAAGGCGCGACCGGAACGAATGCACGGGGCAAGTGATCGGCCTCTGCATCCTCCGTAATAACATACACATGGTCATCAGGTTGGAAGCGAATGGCTCCGCGGGGCGCAATAAGCCTTCCGTTGCGCACCACAGCGGCGATTACCATCTGGGCTGGGATGTCGAGATCGGCAAGGCGCTGGCCTACGGCGGGCGCATCGGGCAGAAGCCGCAGGTCGAGCACGGCGCTGCCGGGGGGCGCTGCCCCAATGAGTTCGATGCGAAGCGGCTCCTCGGGCTCGGGGGCGCCTGTGAGGCCCAGCCAGCGGGCCAGTGGGGCAATGCTCAGCCCTTGCACGGCGGTGCCCACCACCACGCACACAAAGGTTACGTTGAAGATGAAAGTGCTCCCGGGCACGTCGTTCAGAAGCGGGACGAGCGCTAAGATAATGGGCACAGCGCCTTTGAGTCCGGCCCACGAGAGGAGCACCTGCTCGCGCCAGCTAAACCGAAACCGCTTGTGCAGAAGCCCCAGCGGCGCAATCGTAAGCATCACCGAGAGCGGGCGTGCCACCAGGATGAGTCCGACGGTAAGGAGGAGCGCGGTAGGAATGTGCGGAACGAGCTCGGCAGGGACCACGAGCAGGCCCAGCAGCACAAACATGAGGATCTGCGCGCCCCAGGCCATGCCATCCATGAAGGACTGGATGTTATGGCGATGCACCAGCGGGCGGTTGCCCAGCACGATGCCCACCATGTAGATGGCGAGGAAGCCGTTTCCGCCCACGAGTTCGGTGAACGCGTAGGTGAGGAGCCCACCCGCCAGGGCAAGCACCGGATAGAGGCCCACGCTATCGACCTCTACGCGGTTGATGACCACAACGAGCCCGCGCCCCATGCCATAGCCGAGGACGGCTCCGGCTCCCAGCTGCAGGACCACGCCCCCCACGAGTGAGCCCAGGTTGGCCTCGCCCGTTGTGATGATTGAGGCCAGGAGCAGCGTCAGGTAGATGCTGATGGGGTCGTTGGTGCCCGACTCGGTTTCGAGCACGCCCTGTAGCCGTTTCGGGAGGCCACAGCCTTTGAGTACGCTGAAGACCGCGGCAGCGTCGGTGGGAGCGAGCACGGCCCCCAGGAGCAGTCCGCTAAGCCAGTCGAGCGGCGTCAGCAGGTAGGCGAGCCCGCCGATAAGCGTCATTTTGAGGAGCACGCCCACGGTGGAGAGCATCCCCGCGGGCACGATGGAGTCGAGGAAGAGGCGGGCGTCTGTATCCAGCCCGCCACTGAGTAGGATGACCGCCAGTGCGAGCAGGCCCACGTTCAGGCTCAGCGCGTAGTCGGTGAAGTCGACGCCCGCCGTTCCGGCGATCATGCCCACCCCAACGAAGAGCACGAGCGCGGGCACGCCCATGTGCTGCGCAAAGCGCGTGCTTAGGATGGCGGCGATGACAAGTAAACTGCCCAGCAGAACGTACAGCGACACAGGCACACGGAGCGGTGAAGAAGGCGGGCGGGAACGTGGTTAGCGCGGCGGGCGCGCCGTTTGCACCTGCAGCAGGCGATCGGTGCCCACACGGGCATCGCGATAGTACACGAAGGTCAGATACTGCCGCGCGTAGCGTAGCGAGGCCCGTTGCAGAACGCGCTGCAGCCCGGCATCGGTGGTCTCATAGCGATAGGCATGCAGGCCCTGTTTGATGCGTAGCGTAGCGGTGTAGTGTTCGGCCTGCGCATCCCACTGCATGGGGACGCCCTCGGGAGCAACGGGTCCGTTTAGACGAACCGCGCCCTGCACCGGCACGGCATCGGGCGGCACAAGGGCGAACTGTACGTCCACGTAGTCACCCGAGAGTTCGCCGTCGGACACGCCACGCAGCGCGTCTCGAATGACGGAGGGTCCGCCCACCGCCGCCGGTTCACCCTCAAGCACGCGGGCACGGTCGGGGTCGAGCACCACGCGGGGCGGACGCCGCTGGCGGTCGACCCGGGCAATGCGGATGCTGGTCCGCAAGTTGCTCAGATCCAGTTCAAGCGCGGGGATCTCGGGGGCAAACGCGGCCTCGCGGTCGAGTTCGAAGCCGAGTTGGGGTTGTGCGTTGAGCAGTGGTCGCGTGCTGCAGCGGGGCGCTTCGAGCATGACGTCACGCGCAAAGCAGACGGTATAGCCATACGGATTGCCCTGCAGATCGTCGGGCGGCGTAAACCGCAAGGTGGGGCGGAGCGGCGCGCGGGCCGTGCCCGGCTGGCGCAGCGCCTCCAGTTCCAAATCGCCTGCCGCCTCCTGCTCACTCACGTAAAACGGGCGCTCAAACAGCACGGCGTCGCGGTTGCCCTGCTCGGTCACGCGCACAATGTAGTTGCCGCTCACCGTAAAGCCAATGCTGTCGTTGGGGAATTCGTACGTGTAGTGCACATACGGCACCTCGGTGCTGCGGGAAAAGCGGTAGTCGAGCAGCCGGTCGGAGGCGAAGCTCTGCATGTATTGCGAGGGCGTCAGGTCGCGCCGCCACGTGCGATCGGCGTGGATGAAGTACACGCTGAGCGGACGCCCGTCGTCTACGAGCAGGTCAAACTCCAGCGTCAGGGGGGCGCCGCCTTGCATCGACAGCACCGGCAGGGCGCGCTCGTCCTCGCCACGATAGAGCTGCACGGTGCGTACGGTAGAGTCTGCAGGAGCCAGCAACGCCCGGGGGGCGCGCGGTTCCTCAGGAGATGAGGTAGCATTTTCGCTGGTTGCGCACCCCCCTGTGAGCAGCGCCAGGAGCACCAGCAGAAGGCCCAGCCCGTAGGCCCAGGGGCAGAACGATCCGGGCGGCGACATCCCGGCAGGACACGAAGGGCACACAGACATGAGCGTATACACGTTGTACAGGAAGGAGGACGAGCAGCGCATGCGCGCTACGTCGTGCTGAACGAACCCTGTTGCTTACGGTTCGGGCGGGTCGTCCACCGCGCAGGCCGCTACCGGCGTGCCGGTGCGCATCCACGCTGCACGCCGGATTTCGTGCGTTACAACGCCATACAGCGGACGCGCATTTTGGGCGTAGGCTTCTGTTCGGGCCGTACATGCGGCCTCGTACAGGGCATCTGCATCGCGCTGACGGCGGGCGGCCTGTACGGTACCCAGGTGGATGCGCAGGCGCCACGTATTCCGCCATCCTTGCGGCATCTCCGCCGTGCGCAGCGTATCCAGATGGCGCGTTCGGTGGAGGCGCACGTCCAGCGTATCCGACGAAAGCGGCGCCTCAAACGCCCGAAGTCGCTGCTGCCACGTAGAGTCGGCGCGCGGCCCCGAAGCGTCTGCATCGAGCGCACGGGCAATGTAGCGCGTGCGGGCTTCGATGGCAGCGCGCGGCGTGGCCTGCTCGGCCCGCCGGTACGCCTGGGCGGCACGATTCCAACGTGCGTGGCGAGCGTGGCTCTGCGCGAAGAGGGCCCAGTCTTCGGCTTGCCACGCCTCCGCATCGCCCAGCGCCTGGGTCACGCTGTCGGGCGGCTGCGTATCCACCTGAATGCGCGCCAGCAGGCGACGCGCTGGTGTGAAGTCTGGGTGGTCGTCTATCACCGCGTGCAGGGTCTGTCGCGCGGTCGTGGTGTCTTCGCGGCTAAGATCAGCCTGCGCCTGCTCATAGCGCGCCTGGGCTGGAATCGGTTTGTAGGGGCAGTCGAGCGCAAAGAACCCGGGGATGCGAAAGCGCCGCTGCGCCACCGGACGCGCCTCGGTATCCACCTGCGGCTGTCGTTGAAGCTGATCCAGCCACGTATCTGTAAGCGCGGCGATGGAGCATCCAGTGGTTGCGTCCAGATTGCCCCAGGCATACGCCTCTGCAATGGCATCGTGGCCGTGCGTATCCGCTACCGATGCGACAAACGAACCAAACACCGTGTACGACACCCCGCCGGGGGCGCTCCAAAAGCCCCAGGGCGTGGCGCGCTGCTGTACCATCTGGGCCCGGCGGTCCAGTTCGCCGGGAGACGTCGCCGCCAGCACCTGATCGTGGGGCGGCGGACGGCGCGTGGGAGCGTCGAGCGCCACGGCCCAACCCTCCACCAGCCCCACCGACCACGACGCGTTGACGACGGGCAGCCCGTACGGGCGTGTCATGAGGTGGGCCATTTCGTGAGGCATGGAGCCGTACCGCTGCATGAGCAGATGCATCTGCGGCGTAGCCAGCCACACCGGGGCCACGCTGGTGGTGTGTGCTCCCGTGAGCCGGGCGCGCGTCTCCGCATCCGGATACAGGTACACCTGGATGCCGGTGGGCGCCTCGGATCCTGCCTTCAGGTCGTGTGCCAGACGGGCGCGTTCAAACTCCAGGTCGTCTCCAATGCGCGCAACGGTAGACGAATCAATTGCCTCCGCGTCGTAATGCACGTCGAAATGTTCGGTGGTATGCTGCGCACCCAGCGCGTGCTGGATGCGCGGGGCCGACGTGTTGATGTGCAGCGCATCGGCATAGACATAAGCGCCAACTAACGCCACGGCGGCTGTGCTTGCCATGACTGCCGCGCCCACCGACCACCGGCCCTGGCGCAGCGCATATCCACGCGCTACCAGGAGTGCGGCCCAGAGCAGCGTCGTGCCCCGAAAGGCGATGAGTCCGGGCCGGAACGGCAGGAAACGGTCGTAGATGGGTGCGAGTACGCCGCCAAACACATGGTTGTACGTGTAGAACTGCGGATGCAGCCCGATGTCGTACACCGGGCCCGCGATGGCAATGAGCCCTCCAATGCCCAGCAGCTGCGCCGTCGCATATCGCGTGGAGCGGCTCGTGAGCCAGTAGGCCAGCGCTACGGCGAAGAGCGCCGAACACAGCGGGAAGAGCAGGAAGTAGCCGACCCCGGCTACCAGATCGCAATGCGCGCGCCACAGCCCTGGCATCAACAGCCCCACGAGTGGGATGCTCAGAAAAGCGACGGCTGCGCGGGTTACGTGTGGCAGGGACCGCGTGGTGCCTGCAAACTGGCGCACAGCAAACACCCCGCTTCCTACAAATGCCGTAACGGCCCAGACCACCCCGGCGGGGTAGTGCAGCGTGGCCAGCGGGGGCACACTCCAACAGAGGATCGCCACCGCTACGTATCCACCGATAAGGAGTCGCGTTGTCATGCGCGCTGTGTACGTATTGGCAGGCAGCCGAGCATGCACATCCCGGCACGTGCTAAATCAGGCTAAAGGTAACGCCAACCGAGAGCACCTCTTTGATCTGCACCGCATCGCTCACATTTTCGTTGTAGAGCGCAACGAACTCCAGTTCGGTGCTCAGCCAGTCATTCACCCGTAGCGACACGTTGTTCTCCCACGTCACATCGGGCGGGCTCTCGATTTCGTTGAATGAGAAGAACACGTTCAGCGTTGAGCGCCAGCGGACGTTTTCCATGATCTCAACATCAACAACATTGTTGAGCTCAGCCCCCGCTTCCAGACGCAGAAAATCGTTGGTGTCCACATCGTAGAGCGGGCGCAGCTCCTGGTCTTTCACAATGGTCTGCTTCATAGCACCACCAGCCCGCAGCATGTACCACGACGCGGGCTCGTACGTTAGACCAAGCGACTGCGTAAAGAACGCAGGCGACAGGAAATTAGACACCAGCACCGGCGTTTCGCGGTTTACGTCGTCATCGAAGGGGTCCTCATCGTAGTTAAACCCCTTTACGAACTGCGTACGCAGCACAGAAGCAAACGTCGGATTGAACAGCTTGAAGAAGTCGTCGCCAATGTAGCGCTGGGCCATTTGCAGGCGCAGTACATCTTCGGACTTGCGGAACGGCTCACTCTGCTGGTTCAGAAATCCGATGCGAAAGTCACCCCGATACATCTGAGCCAGATGCTCTGTGGCACGGCGTGCCTCGCCAGTAAGCGCCACCGAAAAAGCAACCGACTGCAAGCCCCCTTCCTGCCAGTTGCTATACGCGGCCTGCGAGCCGGAAAAGCGAAGCCCCATGTCGTACGTCCACGGGTGCGGCTCCTCCTCTTGCGGAGGATCCGGTTCGTCGGGTGCGGTGGGGAGCGACTGGCCCTGGGCAACAAGCGGGAGCACACTCATTAGCAGCATGGTGATGAAAAGTCCACTGGCCCATGCAAAGCCGTAGCGCAGCGCTTGAGGCGCCGAATCAGACGTATCAGTATACATGAAACGAAAAAAAGCTATTCTGGAAAGACGGATGATGGTCCTCGGAATGACGTGCAACACACAATACCTGTCGTACACAACTCGGAGCCCATTCCCTGCAGCGGCTGTGTTATCTTGTCAGCAGCGCAGCTGACTTGTCGCGTAGACGCCCCGTATGTACAAATGCCCAGAAGGCGAGTCCGCGCAGATGCGGGCTTGCCTTCTGGGCATCGCCCATGTGCATGGAGCCTCCATACCTAATAACAGGCATTGCGGGGAGGCTCCGCCACAGGGAAGCCAGACAATAAAGCAACTGGCCCAAACGAGCGCTTACAGCTCCTCGTTTTTGATGTCCTGGATTTCCTGTCGGATTTCGTGAGCCAGTTTTTTCAGGGCCATCATGCTCTTCCGAGCACGGGTGCCCGCAGCCTTGTTCTCTTTTTCGTAGAACTTCATGAGGTCTTCCTCAGCGTCTTCTACGAGGCTGGTGAGTTGGCTATAACGTTCTTCAAAAGTGCTCATAGGTGCGTTAAAGCAGGTTTTAAGATTCTAAAGATCGGCGGTTTTAAGCGTCCAAACATAACCCCCCCTTACACCGCATTCAAGCCGGATACGGCGTCTGTGGCGTTTACTCGCATCTTTGACGCCAATTTACCCAAAGGTTCAATCCATGGGCGCAATACGGGTCCCACTTGGTGTATCTCCGCCGAAAAACCCGTTCGTGTTGGTGAGTAGTACAGGCATATGCTGCGCTACGAGCACGTCAACCGCGTTTTTGTGGGGAATGTCGGGATGCGAGGGCGGGCACTCCTCATGCAGGGTACCATCGTCGGCTTGCAAGCCCGGCGTATCATCCGGGTGGAAAAATACCACACGCACCGGCGGATCGTCGGTCACAGCATCGGCGGCAAAGTGGCGGGCCAGCGCTGCAGCGGCCTCCGGCAGCGGGACCTCTTCGGCAATCGTGTCGGGGTCAGATGCAATCATCGACGAAACCACCGCGACTACGTGTTGCTTGAGAAGCGCATCGAGCCATCCCAGGTTGTTAGCCGCAGCAATAGTGCCGTCGTCGGTGCGGCGCAGTAGCTGGCGGTCGGTGCCCTGAATACCCACCGTGGGCACCACCTGGTCGGTAAGCGTCGCCACAATAGACTGGTTGGTTTCGCGCAAGTCGCGCTCCACCAGGCGGCGCTGCTCCTCCGTCTCTACCGGCAGTAGTCCGTTCTCGCGCTCTATGAACTGACCCTCGGCCTCAAACGTGCGCTCTACCTTCTCACTACTGCCGTGTACGATCAGCGCTCGCCGATGGCCCACCGGATGCTTATGAAACTGCTGCGCCAGCGCCTCCAGAAACAGCGGATCGCTGACGTGTTCGGTGTCCAGGTACAAGATGTAAAGCACGGAAGCAAGCAGGGGGTTAGGCTGAAAAGCAAATGCGCATGACCAACGAGCACGCCAAGCCTGTGGTTCGCCTATCCGATGGAGCGTATGCCCTCAGGCACGTTCCACAGGAGACAGGGCCCACCGGCCTGTTATTTCATACCGCATGTATTGACGATGCGACGGCTGTGTGCTTCATTGATACGTGCGCCTCGCACGGCCTGGCCCTTCGGTGCCTCTTCGCCTGCTCGTTCCGCCCGACTCCTGCTGCTATGGACGACTTTTGCCATCTGCATTGCCACACCCAGTACTCGCTGCTCGACGGCGCTGCTGGCATCGACACCATGATCGACCGGGCCCGCCAGAAGCAGATTCCGGCGGTGGCCATCACCGACCACGGCAATCTGTACGGCGTGCCTGAGTTTTACACCACAGCGCGCGACAAGGGGGTGCAGCCGATCATTGGATGCGAGTTCTATCTAACGCCCAGTGGCATCCACGACAAGAAAGACAAGACCCGCTACCATCAGGTGCTGCTGGCCAAGAATGAGGTTGGCTACCACAACCTAATCAAGCTGTCGTCGAAGTCGTACACCGATGGCTTCTACTACAAGCCGCGCATCGACCACGGGCTGCTGCGCGAGCATCACGAAGGACTTATCGCCACTACCTGCTGCCTGCAGGGCGAAGTGCCCCAGGCAATCTTGAACAAGGGAGAGGAACGGGCGCGCGAGTTGTTTGAGATGTACCTCGACATCTTCGGCGACGACTACTACATCGAGTTCCAGGACCACAACATCGACGATCAGCACACCTGCAATGAGGTGCTGGTACGCTGGGCCCGCGAGTACGATGTGGCCGTTGTTGGCACTAACGACGTGCACTACGTCGACCAGGAAGACGCCGAAGCGCAAGACGTGATGCTCTGCCTCCAAACAGGCAAGCAGTACAACGACCCGAACCGCATGCGCTTCGAGAACGACCAGTTCTACATGAAGGGCGCGCATGAGATGGTCGACGCGCTCTCGGATCTGCCCGATCCGATCCAGCAAAATGCTCTCACCAACACTGCGGAGGTCGCCGCCAAGTGCGACTTTGAGCTGCCCATGGGCGACCTGCTCATGCCGCACTACCCCATCCCCGACGCGTTCGACGACGACATGGACGCGTACCTGCGCCATGTGGCGTTTGAGCGGGCGAAGCAGCGCTACCCCGAACCACTCTCTCAGCGCGTGGTCGACCGGCTGAACCACGAGCTGGGCATCATCAAAGAAATGGGATATGCGGGCTATTTCCTTATTGTGCAGGACTTTACCGATGCCGCCCGCGACCTGGGTGTGCGTGTGGGTCCGGGCCGTGGATCCGCTGCCGGGAGCTGCGTGAGCTACTGCCTGGGCATCACCAACGTGGATCCGCTCAAGTACGACCTGCTGTTTGAGCGCTTCCTGAACCCCGAACGCGTGTCGATGCCCGACATCGACATTGACTTCGACGACCGGGGCCGCTCGAAGGTCATCGACTATGTGGTCGACAAGTACGGGCGCGAGAACGTGTGCCAGATCATCACTTTTGGCACGATGGGAGCCAAGACGGTGATCCGCGACGTGGCCCGCGTGCTCGACATCCCCCTGAGCGAGGCCGACCGCATTGCCAAGATGGTGCCCGACGGCGTGGGCGTGGACCTCGACGACGCCTACGAGGACGTCCCCGAGTTCCGGCAACTAAAACAGTCGGACAACCCCAAGATTCGCAAGATGATGCAGTATGCCGACGTGCTGGAGGGCTCGGCGCGCCACACCGGTGTGCACGCGGCGGGCGTTATCATTGCGCCGGGTGAAGTGAGCGATTACGTACCCGTCAGCGTGTCAAAGAGCAAGGGCGAAAAGGTCATCACCACGCAGTACGATGGCGACTGGGTCGAGGAGTTCGGCCTCTTGAAGATGGACTTCCTGGGCCTGAAGACCCTTACCGTTATCAACGACACGCTCGATCTTATCCAGAAAAAGCATGGCGTGGAGATCGACATCGACGAGATCCCGCTCGACGATGAGGACACCTACGAGCTGTTTCAGCGTGGAGAAACGGTATCCATCTTCCAGTTTGAGTCGACCGGCATGCGCGAGTGGCTGCGCAAGCTGAAGCCGACGGAGCTCAACGACCTTATTGCGATGAACTCGCTCTACCGTCCGGGTCCGATGGAGAACATTCCGTCGTACATTGCCCGCAAGCACGGCAACGAGGAGGTCGAGTACCCGCACCCGATGCTTGAGGAGATCCTGGAGCCGACATACGGCATCCCGGTGTACCAGGAGCAGGTCATGCAGATGGCCCAGGAAATGGGTGGCTTCAGCCTGGGCAAGGCAGATATTCTGCGGAGGGGAATGGGCAAAAAAAAGAAGAAAGTTGTGGACAAAATGAAGAATGAATTTGTCCAGGGAGCTCGCGCTCAGGATGTCTCCGATGCCACCATCGAGGAGGTGTGGGAGTTGATGGCCAAGTTTGCCGGGTACGGGTTTAACCGCTCGCATGCTGCGGCCTACTCCATCGTTGCGTACCAGACGGCGTATCTGAAGGCCCACTACCCGGCCGAGTTCATGGCAGCAGCCATGACGAACGACATCGGCAACAACGACAAGCTGAGTGTGGTGCTGGAGGAGGCCCGCACGCTGGGCATCGAGATCCTGCCGCCCTCTATCAACCGCAGCGATGTGCAGTTTACGGTAGACCAGGGCGCCATTCTGTTTGGCATGGGCGCAGTGAAGGGCGCTGGCACGGGAGCCGTAGAAGCGATCATTGAGACACGCGAGGAGCACGGCCCCTTCAACACGATCTGGGACCTCACGAAGCACCTGGATCTGCGTACCGCAGGCAAGCGCACGCTGGAGGCCCTCGTGAAGGCGGGGGCGCTCGACGAACTCGAAGGCCACCGCGCCCAGCTCCTTGAAGCGGTGGACATCGCCGTTAAGTATGGACAGAAGGTACAGGCCGACCGCGCGGCAGGACAAAACTCGCTCTTTGGCGATGGCGGCATTGGCGGAGATGAGATGGAACCGTCTTTACCCGATACCGAGCCGTGGGCCAAGGGGAAGAAGCTCAAAGCCGAACACGAGGTTATCGGCGTCTACGTATCGGGGCACCCGCTCGATGAGTACAAGGCCGAGGCAGAAGCCTTCGCCAGCGCCCACTTCGGCGAAACCGAGGCCCTGGAACGGGCCATTGCCCACACCCAGAGCGGCGACGGACGCAATCGCGGTCCGGTACGCACATTCTGCGGAATCATTACGGAGGTCAACCGCCGCACCACCAAAAACGGCAAACCCATTGCCTTCGCGAAGGTCGAGGACTTTACGGGGCAGGGCGAGTTGGTCTGCTTTGCGAGCGTGCTCGACCGCATCCAACCGTACCTGAACGTAGACGACGTGGTGCTCGTGAAGGGCAACGCGGAGGTGCGTGGCACCTCGGTGTCGGTCATTGTGCAGGAGGTCTTCCCGATGTGGAAGGTCCGCGAGCGTCTGGTGAACGAGGTCGTGCTTGAAGTGGATGCCGACCTGCTCGACCGCTCCACCCTAAATCGCCTGCGCGACCTGTGCACCGAGCACCGCGGCAACTGCACGCTATACTTCGACGTGAACGCCCCCGAGCTACGCGGCCCAGAACGGCTACGGAGCCGCAAGTTTGTCGTCGAGCCCACATCGGGCTTCATGCGTGGCGTGAAGCAGCTCTTCGGCAATGACGCCGTGACGCTGAAGGGGAACCAGTAAGGAGCGCTCAAGGCATGTCGGGTATGGCGGCAGCATCACGTTGTATTTCGTGTTGTACACGACCTACAGACAAGGCATACCCATGTAAAAGCCCCGACAGGAAATCCACGCCTGTGGATATCCTGTCGGGGTCTAATTTTGAACAGTTGTGATGGCGTGCTACGTGGCGTAGCACACCACTCGCGTTAGCAGATCAATAGCCGTTCGGCGCATACACGGCATACCCACGCGGCGGTGCCCAGAGGTCTACCGAGCCATTGCCGTCAGTCCACTTATTTTGGGGCTGCGGTTCTTCTACGCTGCTTCCCCACGCGTATGCATGCAGTTCGGTATTCGCCCATTGCGTGTTGACGGTCGTGCCTTTCCAATCGTTTGGATCGTCGTTAAGCACCAGCACCAGGCCAGGCGATCCGTCGCGCTGCATCATATACAGATCCTCGTCGGCGTGCAAGAGCGTAGAACCGCCATCAGCCAGCGTCTGGTAGACCCAGATGAGCTGTGCGATGCCGGTTGCTTCGCCACGGCGTGCCAGGCCGTAGTTGTAGTAGTCTTTCCAGAAGACCGTTGGCACCCCTTCGTGCGTCAAGATGGTGGCATACGCCATGCGTTTGTCTTGCACGATTGGATCGTCTTTGTCCGTATCGTGGTTCTCCACAAACGTGACGGTATGAAACGGCACGTCAAAGAGCATGCCCGAGCCCCACAGGTTGCGCATGTCGTAGTTTCCACTTCCATCGTTTGCCATAGCTTGCAGGCTATAGAAGAAGGGGAAGTCGAATACGCTCGCCGTGTAATCGATGTCATTGAGCCACTGGTGAAGCAAGTCCTTATTGCCGTCCCAGAACTCGCCGACGCCGAATCCGCCTACATTCTGTTGCAGCTCCCGTACAACGCTCGGGTTAAGTCCTTTCACGAAGTCGTAGCGCCAGGCGTCAAACCCAATCGTGTCATCAAGCCATTGCTGGTGATCCTGCACCACATTGAATGTTTCCGGATTGGCATGCGCCAGGTCCGAGAAACCAGCAAAGGTCCCGGCATCCGAATCGGCATAGGTGGAGGGGTGGAAGTTGTTGTAATCGAACGTGTACTCTCCACTGGCGGGCTGGAAGTCAGTGTACGTGGAGTCGCCTACATTGGGGTTGTATTCCAAGTCGCCGCCCGAGTTATGATTGAACACGATGTCTGCCATCAGTGTGATGTTCTCCTGATCGGCCACATCCACGAGTTGCTCTAATTCCTGACGGCTTCCGAACCACGTTTCCGTCCCGCATTTCTGGTTGTATTCACCCAGGTCAAAGTAGTCGTATGGGTCATAGCCCATTGACGGGCAGTTTTGGGCTTTGTGGGCAGGCGGAAGCCACATGTGTGTGAACCCATCGTCAGCTAACTCAGGAATACGGGTGCGAACGAAATCCCACCATTCGCCATCGCCGACATCTGCCGGGCTGTCCCAGTAAAAACCCTGGAGAAGCACCGGAGGCTTATCGTGAGAGGAAAAGATCGAAGGCGCCTCCATGTCGGGTCCGTCGGTCGACGGCTCCGTCTCATCGACAACAGTCGAGTCGTCACATCCGGCAAAAAGCAGAACGGATGCAAGAAAAAGCGCTTTCAGTAACGGAATACTGCGCGTTAGTGGTATCATCGTACAGTTGCAAAAGGTCAGTGAACGAAGTATGAGAACGACGTATCACTACATATAGGGCTGTGCTCTGTTGAAGAGTTCAGCACGCTACGCCGGGTAGACAGAACGGCCAAATTGTGCACGCTACAACCGTATTTTGAATCCCGTGGTGGAAGGGGGCATCCATCTACGTAAGGTGCACAACCTGAGGCTGAAGTGTTACAAAAACATGATGTAAGCGCTTACAGCCTGTAACCGCTTACATACTACTATCCCGTTAACAAAATGTCAAGGAGCCCATAATATAAGACCCTGACACGTCAGAATGGCTTTTTTGCCTTGTGCTATCTCGATTTCTCAACATGAGCGCACGGAGCAAGGAGACAGGAGTGATCCAATAACTTGCTTTCCCCTCAATTTAAGTAACCGCTTACATTTACGGGTGCGCCTAATGGCTTCAGCGTGGAAGCATCAGATAAGGGCAACTAAAAAGCGCCGCTCACCAGTGTCTGGGAGCGGCGCAGATCTGCTGTAGTGATGTGTCATGGAATACTGCCATACCGCGGGCTACTCCATCACATCAAGTAGCGGTCCCCCGCAGTGCTCTGAAGCTTCGTCGGTTTCCTCCAGGCAGGCCTGCATAGGACGCATTACGTTGTCTTGGAAGTTTTCCACGAGGTCGGCATTACGATCAACGGGAAAGAATACCTTCTTGTCTACAACATCGGGGTTCGGGTTGTTGGTAAACGCGAACGAGAGCAGGCACTGCTCCTCATCAGCAGGCTCTTCAACGGTGTACACGCCCCCCAGACGGCGGTTCAGCTGCCCCATCATCTGGGCTGATTCGCACGACGCGACGCGCTTGGAGAAGCATTCGATGCTAAGACACGTGTTCGAGCTCAACGAGTGAGGCATATACGAACCCGGGGCGTCCCACGAAGCCAATGCGTTCAGATCGTAGCTCTCAAAGAGCGAGCGAAACAGAGCCGGCTCAGCAGCCCCTTCCGTCATCGTGAACACGAGGAACTGATCGATTAGACTAATGGCGACGGCGTTCCCCCCTTCGCTCATGTAGTGCACAGTATGCCCCTGTATGTCCCATTCTTCGGTGTGCCAGTCTTCCGACTCAGTAGCCCCTTGCATCTGTAATGAGCTTATCTGCATGGCTCCTTCTTCAACGCTGGACCCGTATGCCAATGCCAGGGACAATGAGCCGTCTACCTCGGGATGCGTGTATACTCCGCGGCTTCGGAGGCCGTCGTCTTCGGGCTCAACGTGCTCTAACGAGGCCTCTCCCAGCGACGCTGGAAAGAGCGTCTCCAGATCTTCGCTTGTCATTAAGCACGCTATGCTGAGGCAGGTGCCAGCCGCGAAGGAGTGGCGCGGGGGCGAACCCGGCGCCTCCCACGACGCCAACGCATCCAAATCATATTGCTCGAAGAGACTCCGCATCAGTGCGGGCTCCACATCCTGCTCGGTCATGAAACCCACCAGGAACTGATCGACAAGCACAACGGCAAGGGTTCTCCGGTTGTCCGCCTGGCGACCATCCGTGCCGCTTTCCCCAGGGCTTTCAGTAGCCCTTCCCCTGTCCATCTCGCGAACATTCATGTAGTGCACATTGCGGCCCTGGATGTCCCACTCTTCGGTCTCCCAATCCTCGGACTCCATCTTCATGGACGTCAATTCCGCCACCATTCCCTCGACAGTGGCTCCGTATGCCAGCACCAACGCCAGGGGGCTGTCGACATCCGGATGCGTGTACATTCCGACGCTACTAAGCCCGGATTCCGGTTCAACTTGTTCCAATGAGGCTGCGCCGAGCGACTCCGGAAAGAGCGGCTCAAGTGCATCTCCAGCCTGTTCATTGTCGCTGACGTCGTCGCCCCTGACACCGTCTTGTGCCAGCACGGGTGCAGCGCCACATCCCAGCAGCACGCCCACAATGAGCAGCGTTCCGATCTTTTGGAGCAAATACATGATCTACGTATGTTTGAATTAGGTCAGTGAGCGGTAGCATCCAGAGTCAGAACACGCCATAGGCGACCTTTACAGGGTGACCTCCTACGGCTGGCCTGGTGGCGTCTGCTACCCAAAGTGATATTGTAATTGCATCCTATTAGTACACTGCGGGAAAGCAGCGACTGCCCGGACACGCAAAACGTCTTTATACCCAAGGACCTACCCGAAATCCAGGTAGTGGGTAGGCGCTGCGTGATGGGACTATCGGACACTGTAGATTTGTCTTTTTCGCCCTCCCTTTATTCCGCTTCGCCTCATCCGTCGTCCTGCAGACTCGGGTGGGTTTCTCCTCCTTCTTCAAGCAGGTAGAGGTCCAGAGGATCACGCCTTTGGCGAAACTCGATAGACAGAGGGGGGTGAACTGGCTCCGATGATGCTGGCCATATGGCAATCACTTATCATTGAACCGCTGCCCAAACGCGAAGGTTAGATGCGTTCTCTGGATAGAGCCGTTCGAAAGCGCTAACTCGTTGACGAAGCAATGACTTGTCGTTACACTTAACAAGCCCACCCTCACCTTTTCCACCGCTTCCGTCCCCCTACCGGCATGGCCGTCAAGAAGTCCGAACTGTATAGCTCGCTCTGGAAAAGCTGCGACGAGCTGCGCGGCGGCATGGATGCCTCGCAGTACAAGGACTATGTCCTGACGCTCCTCTTCGTCAAATACGTCTCCGATCAGTACGACAGCAGTCCGTACGCCCTCATCCAGGTGCCGGAAAACGGGTCGTTCGACGACATGGTCGCCCTGAAAGGCGATAAGGAGATCGGCGACAAGATGAATAAGATCATCGGACGGCTCGCGGAGGCCAATAAGCTGAAGGGCGTCATCGACCTGGCCGACTGGAACGATGAGGACAAGCTCGGCAAGGGCAAGGCGATGGTCGACCGGCTGTCGAATCTCGTCGGCATCTTTGAGAAGCTGGATCTGCGCGACAACCGCGTCACGGGCGATGACCTGCTCGGCGATGCGTACGAGTACCTGATGCGCAACTTCGCGACGGAGTCGGGCAAGTCCAAAGGCCAGTTCTACACCCCGGCGGAGGTATCGCGCGTGCTGGCAAAAGTGGTCGGTCTCCCGGAGGACGCCCCCGCCAGCCAGAGCGTCTACGATCCCACCTGCGGCTCGGGCTCGCTGCTCCTGAAGGTGGCGGCAGAAGCCAATGGCGATGTGTCGCTCTACGGGCAGGAGATGGACAACGCCACGGCGGCGCTCGCACGGATGAACATGATCCTGCACGACAACCCCACGGCGGAGATCTGGCAGGACAATACGCTGGCGTCGCCATACTGGACCGAGGATGACGGCAGCCTGAAGCGATTCGACTTCGCGGTGGCGAACCCGCCGTTCTCGTACAAGTCATGGAGCAATGGGCTGAAGCCGGAGAACGATGAGTTCGACCGGTTCCAGACGCATGGGGTGCCGCCGTCCCGCCGTGGCGACTACGCGTTCCTGCTGCACATCATCAAATCGCTCAAGGGCGAGGGCCGCGCCGCCGTCATTCTCCCGCACGGCGTGCTCTTCCGCGGAAATGCGGAGGCGGACATCCGGCAGTCGCTCCTGAAGCACGACATCATCGAGGGCGTCATCGGACTGCCGCCGAATCTCTTTTACGGCACGGGCATCCCGGCGTGCATCCTGGTGATGGACAAAAGCCGGGCGCTCCCGACCAACGGACGGGCGCAACACGGAAACGGCGCAACGAAGGGGCAGACACCGGGCGTGTTCATGATCGACGCCAGCCGCGGCTTCCGGAAGGACGGCAACAAGAACCGCCTTCGCGACCGCGACATCCATAAGATCGTGGATGTGTTCACGGAGCGGAAGGAGGTAGACGGCTACGCACGGTTTGTGCCGATGCCGGAGATTGAGGCCAACGAATTTAACCTCAACATCCCGCGCTACATCGACGCAACAGAGGACGAGGACATCCACGACCTGGAGGCGCACTTGAAGGGCGGCATTCCGAATGCGGACCTCGACGACCTGGAGCGCTACTGGACGGTCTTTCCGAATCTGCGGAGCGACCTGTTCTCTCCGGCCCGCCCCGGCTACAGCCACGCGCAGGTCCCGGCCCGCGAGGTGAAGGCGTTCATCCTCGACCACGCGGACTTCCAGGCGTTCGCAGCCTCGGTGCAGGAGCGCACGCAGGCCTGGCGCGAAGCGCACGAGCCCACCATGCGCGGCCTCACCGTCGGGGCCAACCCGAAGGCGTTTATCACGGCGCTCTCGGAGGATCTGCTGGAGCGCTTTGCTGGCGTCCCGCTCGTGAATCGGTACGCGGTCTACCAGCGGCTGATGGACTTCTGGCAGGAGACGATGCAGGACGACGTCTACATCATCGCGCAGGACGGCTGGGCAGCGGGGCGCACCATCCGCACGGCCTACGACGGGGAGGACCCGGACTTTACGATCGGGCGCGGAAAGAGCAAGAAGGAATATGTGGGCGAGCTGATTCCGCCCTCTATCGTCATTGACCGCTTCTTTCCGGAGGCGCAGGCGGAGATTGAGCGGGAGCAGGGCCGCCTGGACGAGGCACAGCAGGCCCTGGATGAGTTTGAGGAGGCGCACACCGGCGAAGGCGAGGCGCTGGACGGACTCGAAGGCAGCCGAGGCGTGACGAAGGGCAACGTGCAGGACCGCGTGCAGGAGCTAAAAAACGAGGCCAAAGACGTATTCGACACGGGCACGGCGTTCTACAAACAGGCCAATAGCCTCACGAAAACGAACTTTGGCACGCGTGAGTGGCAGAAAGGCGTGGACGACCCGGAAGGCATCTTCGCGGAACTGGATGTGCTGTACGACTACCTGAGCCTGTACGACGACGTTACCACCAGGAAAAGCGGGGTGAAGGAGGCACGGGAGGACTTGTACAGGACCGTGCTGGAGACATACCCGGACCTGACGGATGCAGAGGTGAACGACCTCGTTGTCGAAGACAAGTGGATCGCGACCGTCCAAACCGCGGTGCGCGACGAGATCGAACGCATCACGCAGCAGCTCTCCGGACGTGTGCAGGAACTGGAGACGCGCTACGCCGAGCCGCTGCCGGACTTGGAGAATGAAGTGGACGAGCTATCTGATAATGTTGATGAACACTTGGAGGTGATGGGAGCATGGAGTTAAAAACGAAAACCGAGTCGCTTGATATTCCGGAGAGTTGGGAGCAGACGCCGCTAGCTAATATCTGCACCCTTTACAACGGTCGAGCTTTTCATCGGTCGGAGTGGGAGTCGCAAGGTACTCCAGTCATACGTCTCCAAAATCTGACAGGGGGCGATGACTACTACTATTCTACTCTCAAATTACCTCCTAGCAAGTATTGCTCGGAAGGCGACCTGTTGTATATGTGGTCAGCTACTTTCGGACCTACGATATGGAAAGGTCCTAAAGCTATCTATCACTACCATATCTGGAAGGTAGACGTCAAAAACAGTATTGCTTCGAAGAACTTTCTATATTTCAAACTCAGCGAAATCACGCAGCGCTTAAAAGAGCGTGAAACAAGTGGGAGCACGATGCTTCATCTAACGAAGCAGAAAATGGAGAAGACTGACGTTCTGCTCCCGCCCCTCCCCGAGCAGCGCGCCATCGCCGACGCGCTCTCGGACGTGGACGCGCTGATCGAGCGGCTCGACGCGCTCATCGCCAAGAAGCGTGCCATCAAGACGGCCACCATGCAGCGCCTCCTCACCGGCACCCAGCGCCTGCCGGGCTTCGATGGGGACTGGACGACGAAGCGTCTGGGGGAGGTGACGCAGATTGTCAATGGAGGCACACCGAGCTCCAGCGTGGATGCTTACTGGGGTGGCAAAATTCCTTGGTGTACACCGACGGATATTACAGGCACCTCTGGCAGGTTCTTATCCGAAACTGAGCGGAATATCACGGAAAAAGGCCTTGCGAATAGTTCAGCTACTTTATTACCCAAAGGTAGCTTGCTTCTTTGCAGTAGAGCTACTGTAGGTGAAGTAAAAATTGCGACTACGCCGATCACGACGAACCAGGGCTTCAAGTCGCTTATTTGCGATTCGGATACAAGCAACCAGTACCTGTATTACCTGCTGCTAACGATGAAGTCTGACCTGGAGGAGGTATCATCTGGGTCAACGTTTCTTGAGTTGTCAAAGCGGAGCGCCGCGGCACTTGAAATTACGCTTCCTCCGCTGGAAGAGCAAAAAGCCATCGCCACCATCCTCTCCGACATGGACGCCGAAATCGAAGCGCTCCAGGCCCGCCGCGACAAGACGCAGGACATCAAGCAGGGGATGATGCAGGAGCTGCTGACGGGCCGCACGCGGCTGGTGTGATGCGCCCGAAACTTGAATAGCCCCTCCACTATTCCACCTTTCGGCCCCGAACGTTAAATAAGGAGTAGTGGTATTCCAGGTTCGCGTGAAAGACTTTGATGCCGGCACGTACATTCGTCAGGGAAGCTACACCAGCTTCCAGCCCACTCCCATCAACCGGCAGTGGGTGCTGGACGACATGGAGGTGCAGCAGCTCCTGAGCCAGGCCGACCGCCAGCTTGGCCGCCTGGACATGTACTCCGAATATGTGCCCAACCTGGAGCTCTTCATCCGTATGCACGTCGTGAAGGAGGCCACGCAAAGCAGCCGTATCGAGGGCACCCAGACGCGCATCGAAGAAGCCCTGCTCGCACGTGAAGACGTCCCTTCCGAAAAGCGGGACGACTGGGACGAGGTGCAGAATTACATCCAGGCCATGAATCGCGCCGTCGAGGCGCTCGACCGGCTCCCCTTCTCGACGCGCCTCATTCGCGAGACGCATCGCGTGCTCATGCAAGGCGTGCGCGGCCAGAACAAACGGCCCGGCGCGTTTCGCACAAGCCAAAACTGGATCGGCGGCGCCACAGTACGCGATGCCATTTTCGTACCGCCCGTGCACACGAGCATCGCCGACCTGATGAGCGATCTGGAAGCGTTCGTGCACAACGAGGATGTGTTCGTCCCCGAACTGATCAAGATCGCCATCGTCCACTACCAGTTTGAGACGGTCCATCCGTTTCTGGATGGCAACGGGCGTGTCGGTCGGCTCCTCATCACGCTGTACCTCGTGGAGCGCGGCATTCTGAATCGGCCCATCCTCTACCTGTCGGATTTCTTCGAGCGCAACCGAACGCACTACTACGACAACCTGATGCGAGTGCGCGAGAACAACGACATGGCTCAATGGCTGAAATTCTTCCTCGTCGGTGTCATTGAAACAGCCAAGAGCGGCATCGACACGTTCGACGCCATTCTCAAATTGCAAGAGGACGTGGATGAGCTCGTTGAGCCCCTGGGACGCCGCGCCGAGAATGCGCGCAAGGTGATCCGCGCCCTGTACGAGCGCCCCCTCACAGATGCCGAGCGTGTCGCCAGTATCACCGGCCTCTCCATGACCGCAGCCTATAACTTGATTGATGCGATGGAAGACGTCGGCCTCCTTGAGGAAATCACTGGGGCCAAGCGCAACCGGCTGTATTTATTTGAACGGTACACCAATCTATTTACGCTATGAGTCCCGTCGGTCAAATCGAACGCAGCACCCAGGATCGCATCGTCACCCTATTTCGAGATACGCTCGGATATCGGTATCTCGGGGATTGGGGCGATCGGGCGGATAACCGGAACGTCGAGGAAGGGCTGCTTACGCGGTGGCTCGATCAGCAGGGATACGACGCGCCCATCGTGTCTCGTGCGGTCCGCAAGCTAAAGCAGGCGGCGGCCCTCGGCGGCAGCACCACGCTCTACGAGGCCAACCGGGATGTGTACGAGCTGCTGCGGTACGGCGTGAAGGTGAAGCCGGGAGCGGGCGAGCACGCCGTCACCGTCCACCTCATCGACTGGGACACCCCGGAGGCGAACGACTTCGCTGTGGCGGAGGAAGTCACCGTCACCGGCGAGAATACGAAGCGCCCCGATCTCGTGCTGTACGTCAACGGGATTGCGCTCGGCGTGCTTGAGCTCAAGCGCTCGAAGGTCTCTGTGGAGGAAGGCATCCGCCAAAACCTCGACAACCAGAAGAAGGCGTTCATCGAGCCGTTCTTCACGACCATGCAGCTCGTTCTGGCGGGCAACGACACCCAGGGCCTCCGCTACGGGACGATCCAGACGCCCGAGAAGTACTACTTGAGCTGGAACGATGACAACGAGGTGGCTCCAGACCCCGCCTCGGATGCGGTGACCGCGTACGACATCGACCGCGACCTCATCCGGATGTGCAGCAAAGACCGGCTCTTGGGCATCGTCCACGACTTCGTGGTCTTCGACGCCGGTACGAAGAAGATCTGTCGCCCGAACCAGTACTTCGGCGTTCGCGCTGCACAGGAGAACGTCCGCAACCGCCAGGGCGGCATCATCTGGCACACGCAGGGCTCGGGCAAGAGCCTGACGATGGTCTGGCTCGCCAAGTGGATTCGGGAAAACGTGACGGATGCCCGCGTCCTCATCGTCACCGACCGGGTCGAGCTCGACGATCAGATCGAGAGCGTCTTTCAGGGCGTTAACGAAGACATCCACCGCACAGAGAGCGGGTCCGACCTCGTCACCGTGCTCAACGAAACCACGCCGTGGCTCCTGTGCTCGCTCGTGCACAAATTTGGCCGGGGCGAGTCGGAGAAGATGGATGCCTACATCGGCGATGTGAACGAAAGCCTGCCGCCGGACTTCGCGCCGAAGGGCGAGCTGTTTGTGTTTGTCGACGAGGCGCACCGCACGCAGTCCGGCAAGCTGCACGAGGCCATGAAAGCCGTCCTTCCGGATGCGACGTTCATTGGATTCACCGGAACGCCGCTCCTGAAGAACGACAAGCGTCGTACGATTGAGGTGTTCGGCCCGTACATCCACACGTACAAGTTCGACGAGGCCGTAGACGACGGCGTTGTGCTCGACCTCCGGTACGAGGCGCGGGACATCGACCAGGAGCTCACGTCGCCGGAGAAGGTCGACCAGTGGTTTGAGGCGAAAACAAACGGGCTGACCGACGTGGCCAAGCGGCGGCTCAAAGAAAAGTGGGGCACGATGCGCGAGGTGCACTCCTCGAAGCAGCGCCTCGACAAGATCGCGCAAGACATTCAGTTCGATATGAGCATCCGGCCGCGGCTGATGAGCGGGCACGGCAACGCAATGCTCGTGTGCGGCAGCATCTACGAAGCCTGCCGGTTCTACGAAGCGTTTGATCAGACAGATCTGCACGGCAAGTGCGCGATCATAACCAGCTACCGCCCCGCCCCCAGCGACATCAAAGGCGAAGAGAGCGGCGAAGGGCTAACCGAGAAGCTCCGGCAGTACAAAATCTACCGAAAGATGCTGGCCGACTACTTCAACCAGTCGGAGGACGAGGCCATGGGTCGGGCGGAAGAGTTCGAGCAGAAGGTCAAGAACACGTTCGTCAACGACCCGGGCCAGATGAAGCTGCTCATCGTGGTGGACAAGCTCCTGACCGGCTTCGACGCGCCACCGGCCACGTATCTCTACATCGACAAGACCATGCGAGACCACGGCCTGTTTCAGGCGATCTGCCGGGTCAACCGTCTCCACACCGAAGACAAGTCGTACGGCTACATCATCGACTACAAGGACCTCTTCAAGTCGCTGGAGGGCGCAATCAACGATTACACCGGGGGCGCGCTCGACGGCTACGACGAAGAAGACGTTCGCGGACTTCTGAAAGATCGGATCGAGCAGGCCCGTGCGGACCTGGATCAGGCGCTGGAGAAAGTGCGTGCGCTCTGCGAGCCGGTCGATCCGCCGAAAAACACGCCGCAGTACATCCACTACTTCTGCGCAGAAGACACGAGCGACCGGGACGCGCTCAGCGAAAATGCATCGAAACGGGCGGCGCTTTATAAGCACGTTGGCACGCTCAGCCGGACGTACGCCGAGCTCGCCAACGAGATGACCGACGCCGGGTACACGACCGAGGAAGCGCAATCCATTCAGCAGGAAGTGGCCCACTATGAGGATGTGCGCGAGGAAGTGAAGCTCGCCAGCGGCGACTCGCCGGACATGAAGGCGTATGAACCGGCCATGCGTCACCTGCTGGATTCGTACATCCGGGCAGAAGAAAGCCGCGTTGTTTCTACGTTTGCCGACCTTCCGCTCATCGAAGCGATTGTCCAGCGTGGGATTACCGAGGCAACCGAGAATCTGCCGGACGGCGTCAAGAGCCATAAGGACGCGATGGCGGAGACGATCGAAAACAACGTCCGGTCGACGATTGTGGATCGGCAGGACGCAAACCCCAAGTACTACGAGAAGATGTCACGCCTTCTCGACACGCTCATTCAGCAGCGTCGGGCGGAGACCATCAGCTACGAGAACTACCTGAAGCGCATCGAGGAGCTCTCGCGTCAGGTCGTACAGCCCGAGAAGGGCAGTAGTTATCCTGACAAGATCGACACCTCCGCGAAACAGGCGCTCTACGACAACCTTGGGGAAGACGCCGACCTGGCCGAAGACATTGACGAAACCCTGCGGCAGGTCAAGAAGGACGGGTGGCACGGAAATCACTTCAAGGAGCGAGAGGTGAAACGCGCCATTTACGAGAAGCTGGTCAACTACGGCGCGGAAGACCGAACGGAAGAGATTTTCGATCTTGTCAAAAACCAGAGTGACTACTAATGACCGCAGCCGAGCACGCCCACGAAGACGCAGCCGCCGCGATCGAAACGAGTACGCTGGAGGTGAGCGGCATCACGGTAAATGTTGTGCGCAAGGACATCAAGAACGTCCACCTGAGCGTGTACCCGCCCGACGGTCAGGTGCGTCTCGCCGTGCCGCTGCATATCGACAACGACGCAGCGCGCCTGGCTGTGATTGATCGACTGGGGTGGATTCGTCGCCAGCAGAAGGACCTGGATGAGCAGCCGCGCCAATCGAAACGAGAGATGGTGACGGGAGAGAGTCACTACGTCTGGGGCACGCGCTGCCTGCTCAACCTCGTCCGGCACACCGGCCCGAACCGCGTGCACAAGAGCGGCCCAAAGCGCCTCGACCTGTACTGCCGCCCCGATGCCGATGCCGAGCGGCGGCGAGACATCTTAAACACGTGGTACCGCGATCAGGTCAAGGAACGGATGCCAGCCCTCGTCGACGAGTGGACCGCAGCGATGGACGTTCGGCTGAGCGCGTGGGGCGTGAAGCAGATGAAGACGAAGTGGGGCTCGTGCAGCATCGACGCCCGTCGCATTTGGGTGAACACGGAGCTGGCGAAGAAGCCGGTCCAGTGCCTCGAATACATCGTCGTGCATGAACTGGCGCACCTCATCGAGCGGCACCACAACGACCGCTTCCGGGCCGTTCTCGACCGCCACCTCCCCAACTGGCGCCACATGCGCGACCAACTCAACGCCGAACCGCTGGCCCATGAGGACTGGACGTATTGATTGCTACGGGGGCTTTGCCGCGCCAAGCAAGGAATGTATATTTGGGCAAGAAGAGTTCTGGGTAGCGGTTCAACGCTACGTGATGGAGGAAATATACCAGTAGCCGGAGAACGTGCACCGAATGCTTTCGGTGCTGGGAGCACCGTCCGGCGCGGACGTCTCCGGCGGGGCTGATGAGAGCGAACGGGGTAACTTGTGCCGAATGCTTTCGGTGCCGTTCGCCTCAGAAAGGGTTTTTATCAGGAGAGCGATCACTTATCATCTATCTAACGGCATGTGCAGGTTTCCCTTTTTTCTTTGCTGATCGCTTTGTGGCAGAATACGCGGTCCTGACATCCCCCATTCCCTCACGCTGTAAACAAGCTCGTGCCTGGCCGGGGACACCACCCGCCATGCAGGGGACGAGATCGGCTCGCCGAAACATTTCGGGCAGGTTGGCGGATGAACACGCTGTGACTTAAGCCGCTTCGCTGATTTCCACCTCCGTCCTCATGCCAACCTCCTTCCGGGCGCACCTGTACGTCATTCGGTCCGTCATGCCGTGCGTCATTGGTCTTCTGCTGTTCGCGATTCCGCTTCTCGCTCATGCCCAGTCGCCGGAGCAGTGGCAGCAGGAGGTTCACTACACGATGGACATCCGCCTGCACGCCGACGACCATCAGTACACCGGGCATCAGGAGGTGACCTACACCAACCACTCGCCCGATACGCTCCGCACGGTGTACTATCACCTCTACTTCAATGCTTTTCATCCCGAGTCGATGATGGCGGAGCGGAACCGCCACGTGCCGGATCCCGACGGGCGCATTGTGCCGCGCATCTTCAACTTGGACGAAGACGAGCAGGGCTGGCACCGCGTTCGCTCGCTCACGCAGGATGGCGCCGAGGTCGCCTTCGACGTGACCGACACCGTGATGCGTGTGGATCTTGCCGAGCCGATTCCGCCGGGTCGGTCTACGACATTCGAGATGCGGTGGCGCGCGCAGGTCCCGCTGCAAACCCGCCGCAGTGGTCGGGATAGCCGGGGTGGCGGCGTCGACTTCTCGATGTCGCAGTGGTACCCGAAGCTGGCTGAGTACGACGAGCGCGGGTGGCACGCCGATCCGTACGTGATGCGCGAGTTCTACGCGCCGTACGGCACCTTCGACGTCAGCATTACCGCGCCGTCCGATTACACGCTGGGAGCCACCGGCGTGCTTCAGAATCCAGAAACCGTAGGCCACGGCTACGACCTCAGCGCGCCGGACGGACGCACCACGTGGCGCCCCGAGGACGGCATCCCCGAGGACGGCATCCCCGAGGACGGCATCCCCGAGGCCGACTCGCTGACGTGGCGCTTCCTTGCCGAAGATGTGCACGATTTCGCCTGGGCCGCCGACCCGGACTACATTCACGACAAGGTCGAGGCGGGCGGCACTACGCATCACATCCTCTACAAACCCGACGTTGCGGACTCGTGGGCACGTCTCGCCGATGACATGCCGCGCCTCACGCGCTACTTCAATCAGGAACTGGGGCCGTATCCGTATCCCCAGATGACGGTCGCACAGGGCGGAGACGGCGGCATGGAGTATCCGATGTTTACGCTCGTAGCAGGCTACGACAACCCCGCGTTCGACCGGAAAGATGGCCCGCTGTCCATCCTCGGCACCACCGTCCACGAGTTTGCGCACATGTGGTACTACGGCGCGCTGGGCACGAACGAGAGCGACTACGCCTGGATGGACGAGGGCTTTACGACGTACGCCACCGAGCTCGGCATGGCGCATCTCTTGGGGCGCACGCCGCAGACGAACCGGTTCCGACAGAGCATCGTGCGCATGCACGAGCTGGGCCTGGAGGAGCCGTTCGACACGCCCGCCGACTGGTTCCAGACGAATACCGCCTATGGCCTGACGGCGTACTCCGGCGGCGCCATGGTAGTCGACATGATGGGCTACGTAATCGGCGACGCCGCACGCGACCGCTGGCTGAAGCGATACCTCCGCGAGCGGTCGTTCCAACATCCCGATCCGTTCGATGTGGAGCTGTTTGCTGAGCAGGAGAGTGGCCTGCAACTCGACTGGTACTTTTGGCAGTTCCTCGACTCGACGCGCCCGCTGGATGATGCGCTCAGTGGGATGGAGCAGACCGAGACCGCCAACGGATTCGAGGTAGAGCTGGAGGTGGAGCGCGAGGGCGAGGCCGTGATGCCGCACGACGTGAAGCTCACCCTCGAAGACGGCTCCACGCAGTGGGTGCACATCCCGCTGATGGTGATGCATGGCCACAAGCCCGTACCCGATGACTGGATTGTGACCGAGCCGTGGCCGTGGGTCTACCCGGAGCACACGTTCACGGTTACGGTCCCGTCGCGCGTGGTGGCTGCCGAACTCGACCCGATGCAGCGCACGCCCGACGTGAACCGCCTGAACAACACGGCTGATTTTCCGACGAACGTCCGCTTTCTCCGCGCCCCGCAACGCAATCCCACGGCGTACGACATCGGCGTGCGTCCGCTGGCAGGTTATGCTGCGTCGTTTGGCGTGGGCGTGGGCGTGCAGGCCCGCGGCGCGTATCGGGATCGCTACCACACGCGAGCAATGCTGACGCTCTGGCCCCAGGTGATCGCCTCGAATGGCGATGATCCCGCCCTCGACGCCATGACGCCGAGCCGCCCGGAGCGCAACTCCGTCCGGATGCGTCCTCGCGATGGCGGCTCGTGGTTCACGGGTGTCGACTACGAGGCAGGCTTCCGGTATCCCGTCGATCCGCTGGGCGGAACCACCACGCTCGGCTTCACGGCACGCAAGCACCTCGGCCTGATGGAGAACCGCATCTTCGCAGAGCGATCGATCGGCTCGCTCTTCGACGACGGCTCACACACGGTCCGCGTTGCGCTGCAGCATCAGTACAATGGCAGCAACCGGGTCTTTCAGTCGTACGCCCCCGTGAACCCGTTCCGGCGGGCGCACCTCATCTCGGCGCTCTTGCAGTACGACGCCACTGACGGCCGCGACCGACTGCATGTGGGGGCCGAGCTGGGCGGCTCGGTGGCGCAAGTGGCCGACCGACGCCTTGCCCCGTCAGCCAACCAGTTCTCGGTGGCCGCGCGCAAGTCGTTCGCCACGGGTCCGCTCACGCTCGATGCTGCGTTTCAGTTCAACTGGGCGAACCGGTTCCTGGCCAACTACAAGCGTCCGCAGCTCGGCGGAGCCTCGTTCGAAGAGCAGTGGCACGACGACGCCTTCCGCACCGCCGCTGCGGCGTTCGATCGTCCCCTCGACGACGCGCACCTCACGGCGTTTGGGCTGGCCGGCCCCGTCGCGTACCTGCGCACCAACGCAGGCACGCCCACGGCAGGGCTCATCGGCGGCAATCTCTTGGCCGGACGGCTCGCGCTACACGCCGCCCCCTTCGCTGAACTCAACGCCCTGTCGCCCCTGCGGCTGGAGGTCTTCTCCGGCATCGGCGAAACCTGGGACGACGGTGCGTTCCTTTCGGGCTTTGCGACCGACGACCTCCTCACCGACGCCGGGCTGGGCGTTCACTACCGCCTTGCCGACGTCCCTCACCTCGACCGCTGGACGGCGCAGTCGGACGTGCTGAACGACCTCACGATCATCGCACGCTTCCCGTTCTACGCCAGTGACTCGGGCCGCATCGATCCAACCCAGGACGAGATCGCCTTCCGCTGGCAGATCGGTGTACAGGTGCAGCCGTAGGTGTTCATCGACGCAAGACGCCGCTGTGGGCAGGAGGAGCCCGTTCAGAGATATTCCTCCTGCCCAGCAGATCATGAATCGCAGACCGAATCCCCCGGCATCAACCGCAGTTGACCCATGCTCGGATCCGCATTGAGGCCCAGAGCCTCCTTTACGAAAATGCCAGTTCCAGTTGCCTCCCGGCTGCGTCTTCGGCGATCAGCGACGAGACCGTCAGGCCCAACAGGCGCAGCGGCTCCTCCGGTGGGTGCGGCTCCGAAAGCAGCCGTTCGGCCCACTGCATCAGCACCTCCGCCGAGGCTACTGGGCGTTGAAGCGTCGTCTGGCGCGTGAGGACCTCGTGGTGGCACGTCTTCATCTTCAGCGTGACCGTGCGTCCTTTGCGCCCGGCGCGCCCCAGCCGCTGGGCCACCCGCTCGGCAATCGGCTCCAGGCGATGCAGCATCTGGTCCGGATCAGCGATGATGGTCGAGAAGGTCTGCTCGGCGCCGACCGACTTCCGTTCTCGATTCGGGCGCACCGGCCGCGCGTCCTCGCCCCGGGCCATCGCCGCAAACCACCGCCCGCGCTTCCCGAAGCGTCGCACCAGGTCCCGCTCGGCCACCTGCTGCAGATCAGCGCCGGTGTGGATGCCCATCGCTTGCAGGGCCTCCGCCGTCACCGGACCCACGCCCCGAAACGCCTCGGTAGGCAACCCGGCGATAAAATCCAGCATCTCATCCGGACGCACCACCGTGCATCCATCGGGTTTGTCCCAGTCGGAGGCGACCTTGGCGACAAACTTGTTGGCAGCCACGCCCGCAGAGGCGGTGAGTCCGCGTTTCGTGCGAATCGCTTCGCGGATGGCCTCGGCGATAAGCGTGCCGGAGGCCGGTCCGTGCTTCGGCGTCGTCACGTCGAGGTAGGCTTCGTCCAATGAGACCGGTTCGATGAGATCCGTGTAGCGCCGAAGGATTGGGCGGATAGCGCGAGACTCCGCCTTGTAGACATCCATCCGCGGCGGCACAAAGATGAGATCGGGGCACCGGCGCGCTGCTTCCGCGGAGGGCTGGGCCGAGTGGATGCCATACGGGCGTGCCTCATAGCTGGCCGTCATCACCACACCCCGCGGCGGCCCGCCCCCAACGGCAATCGGCTGGCCCGCATACCGGCCGGGATCATCGCGCTGCTCAATGGACGCGTAGAAGGCGTCCATGTCCAGATGAATGATCTTGCGAGGCGTGTCGGGCACAACAGCAGCACGTATAGCCAGAAGGATGGCAGGCACATGGCGGAGCGGGAAGACCGCTCGTGATCAATAACCTTCTATCCACTACCAGTAACGTTTACACACGCTCGCATCGCAGCAGGTGCCTCCTTACAGGGTAATGTCAGCGAGTTGAGCCTCAACCTCCTCGCGGCGCGGCTCCAGAAACGGTGGCAACTGCAAGGTCTGGCCAAGCTCGCCGTCGGGTTCGTCGTGAGCGAAGCCGGGCGGATCGGTGGCAATTTCGATGTTGATGCCGCTGGGCGTACGGAAGTACACCGAGTGGAAGTAGTTGCGGTCTTTCATGGAGGTCACTCCGTATCCAGCCTCAATCAGCGCGGTGCGTAACTGCTCCTGGTGGGCATCGTCGTGCGCCCGAAACGCGACGTGGTGCACGGTTCCATAGCCCCAGCGGCCCTCATGCATGTTGGGCTCGTTGTACACATCCACGAACCGCGCATGCTCGGCTGTTGGCACCGCAAAACGCGTCCAGTCGCCGTCTTGGGGGGTCGGCTCGGTTTCTTCCTGCTCATACCCCAGGATTTCGAGTATGCGCGTTACTTCTTGCGGGTTGTTTGGATGCAACGTGACGCTATGAAATCCGCGAATGCCATGTTCTTCGGGCACACCCTCGCCTGTCCATGGCGCAATGTCGGAGGTGCCTGTTACCAGTTCCAGCGGCTGCCCGTCAGGGGCCTGGAAACGCAGCACTGTATCCCCAAAGCGCTTGGTTAACGGATACGTTTGAACGTCGTGCGCCTGCAGACGCTCTTGCCAGTACGATACCGACCCTTCGGGAATGGTAAATGCCGTAGCCGTGGCTTGTCCGCGCCCCACCTGGCCTTGCTGAATACTGTGGTGCGGCTTGAGCGTCATGACAGTGCCCGGCGTGCCCTGTCCATCCGCAAAATAGAAGTGGTACATGGTGGGCCCACGGAAGGCCTCAGATGGATTGTTGAAGAGCACGGTTTGCTTTACCAGGCGCAGCCCCAGCACATCGCGGTAGAAGTCGATGCTCTGCTGCGGATCGGGCGCATATGCGGTGACGTGATGAAGGCCAGATACCGGCGCAGGAACAGGAGGCATAACAAGCAAGCAGGTAAGTCTAAAGAGATACGAGTGAATGTGCTGTATCCCAGACTGCGCGCGATGTTCATCGGAGGATGACGTCTCCCGCTTCCTCGTTCGGCGTGATGATTAAAATCCGCCGCCCGGGCGATTTCGGTACCACCCACAACTAATGTGGTACAATTTACCTTGTTGGGGGGAATATCGCGCTGGGTGCCCTCCGTTTATCCCGTTATTTTCTTGTCTGCATGGCTCTTTCGTTGCTATTCTATGCGCTTTTGGACGACATTAGCTCTTCCAATGGCGCGCTGGTATTATCCTTGATGTGTAAGAGGGTGTACGTTTCCATCCACCTTTGCCTCTGGCTTTATGACTGCATCGCTCTTTTTACTCGGCTTGGCCTGGACACTTCCTCTTGGACTGCTCGGATGGTCGTACTACCACCACCGCCAAACTGTCGATCAGCGAGTGTCTTGCCGCACTATTGTAGAATCAGTAGCCGTCGACGTACACTCTGACGTGTGGATGGTCACGTCATCAGACGACGCCAGCGTATCGGCCCCGGCGCCTGCCGAAGCGATGCATCAGACAACGCTCCCGAAAGCGCAGGCTGTCGTGCGCATTCAGACGCCAGAAGGCACCACTGTGTATCGCCGCTGCGAGCCGTTCCTGAACTGAGGTGAACCTCGACACCCTTATGGACTGACAGATCTCGATTCTGTCAGTAGGCGCGTTCGTAGAGCACGTTGAAACGCAGGCTCGACTGGCGCCGCAGTACCCGCGCGATGAGCGTGCGCGTGAGCTCGTACTCCATCAGCAGGTCGGGGTCGAGCACTTCGGTTTCGCTGCTGCCCGTGTCAACAGGCTGCTCAATCGACACGTAGAAGCGCGGCGTAAAGTAGCGCCCTACCGTCAGGTACGAAATACCATTGGGGCGCACCTGCAGTCGTACCACATCTAAGCCCAGTTGACTGGCAGCCAGGTTCTCTACGAAGTTGGAGGCTTGCCCAATGGCGAGCTGCGTGGCCAGGTCGCCACTGCTGGACCCGCCTGTTGTGCCTCCCCCACCCCCGCCCAGCAGATTATCGGCCGGGCGTCCTGTGGCAAGGTACGACAGAATGTTGGACGTCGACATGGGCGGCTCCGAGCTAAAGTTCAGATCCAGATCGCCAAGGCGGCCTTCTCCATTCAGCGTAATGGCGACCTCAGTGTCTCGCGTCTCGCGGGCCCGCTGCTCATAGACCGCTGCGAATGACATCTGAGGATCGTCGACGGGCCCGTTAAAGGTGAGCACCCCTTCATCGACGCGAAACACCTGCCCAAACTGCTCAACGGTGCTACGCTCCGGCACAATGTCGATGGATCCATACAGCTCCAGGTCTTCATCGTGCGCCTTCTGGAGGTCAAGGTCACCACTGAACTGGATGTTGAGCCCCAGCGACGAGCGGGAGCGCAGCCACGTTTCACGCCGAATCTCAACGGACAGGTCCATTGCCATGGCCTGATAGGCGTCGTATGCCGTTGTGTCGGCATCGGAGAGGCGTACGCCAAAGCGCCGCTCCAGGTCGGCACGGTCGGCCTCTGTGAGCGCTACGGTTGCCAAGTCTGCAGCCCCGCTGGTATCGAGCTCATCGTACGAGATGTCGGCCCGCACCACCTGAATCGTACCGGTTACGCTCGGGCGCTCGGTAGTGCCCTGCACAGCCAGATCGCCGTTGATGGTGCCTTGCCGGTATGCCCGCGTATCCACCGCCTGAAAGTTGCTGGCCTGCACATCCAGGTCGATCGTGCCCAGTGTGAGTTCCTCCAGCTCGACCGTGCCCGTAGCCGTCATGCGCCCTTGTCCTGCCGACCGAATTTCTGACTCGGTGATGGTGATGCGGTTGTCTTGGAGACGCAGCGCGGCGCGTCCGTTCCGGTAGCGGCTGCCCAACTCCGTGAGTACCAGACTCAGGCTGTTGAGCGTGGCCTCGCCCTGTACATCGGGGTTGTTACGGGTGCCCCCAATGCGCACATTGGCCTGCATACGGCCCTGCAGATCTTGCATGACGGTGGGATCGAGGAAGGGATCAATCCATCCAATAGCAAACGCATCCGCATTGAGGCGCAGATCCACAGGGGTATCCATGACGGATGCAGGACGAGACGTGTCGAGACGGAGGTCAATTGGGAAATCGCCTTCAACGGTGAGTGTGCTACCGTCGGCGTGGGCAAGGCGCCCCTCAATGGCAAGCCCAAAGTCGCGGTACGTCACCTGCGTATCGAGCGTCCCCACGTCTACATTTTCGCTTTGGATTGCTGCACGCAGGCGAGCATTGGCCACAGGGTCATCGGCGGGTCCGGTGAGGTCCACGTCGCCGTTGAGCGTGCCGCTGAGGCCCTCCAGCGCCATGACATCAGCAAATGGGGCCGCCTGTACGTTTTCGAGGGTGATGCCCAGATCTTGCCCTCCTTCGAAGTCAACGCGTCCGTCGATTGCAATCTGCTGATCCGAGGCCGCCAGCAGGAAGTTTCGAATCTGGAATGCGCTGCCGTCTTGCGAGAGGGCCACCGGCTGCATAAGCGACCATGCCGATGCTCCGAGCTCCACGTCAAGCTGTTCGAGCGTGGCCCGAAGACGGTTATCTTCAGGTGACAGCGCCGACGCGGCCAGTTGTATGCGCCGATTGCTATCGATCTGCATGTCGGTGCGAACCGTGAATCCCTCGTCGGACTGGTAGGTGCCGCGTGCCTGGACGCGGTTCATGGGAATGCCTGCTGTGTTCACATAGCGGTTTGTGGTGCGCGCTTCCATCCGGTCGAGCACGTACTCTGCATTGAACGCACCTGCAACTATGGTTTCAGACTCGCCAATGCGTGTGCCCTCGACCAGCACGTTTTCGGCTTCAAACTGCCCGTTGAAGCGCAGCGCCTCGGCAGCCCCCTGCAAACGTCCGGTAAAGTGCCCGCGCTCCAGAGCAAGCGTCTCGAATCCGGCCAGCTCTTGCACCGGTGCCACCGAACGGACATCGGCGGTAAGGGTGATGTCGGAGTTGGTCTCCTGGCCACGTAGCTCCACAGTGCCAGTGCCGGTGGCTGTGAGCACATTCGAATCTACCTGTAGCGTGTCGAGCGACAGGCGGCCTCGTTCGTACGTTGTGCGTAGCGTGGCGGCGCTCATTTCAACGGGCCCGTAGGTACCAGTAGAGGCATCGAGGGCCGCAGTGAACTCCGCTGTTTCAGGTGCAAACCCGCGTCCGTCGAGCGTAGCCTGCAGCGCGCCCAGATTGGCTCGGAGACTGTCCTCCCCGGTTAGCGCGGCCCCATCGAACTCATCGGCTTCAACGGCCAGCGTGTAGGTGGAGTCGGCCAGGTTGGATGTCAAATCGGCGTGCAGGGTGCCCAGATCAAAGCGGGCATCGAGAGTGCTGCTCAGCTGCCCTGCCTCCGCCTGCACCGTCCACGATGCCTCGGGCAGCGCAGCCTTGTTGATGCGCGAGTCGGCAAGCGCAAGACGGCCCTCCAGGGCCAGATCGCGCAGCGCCTGCCCTGCGGCACTTAGCGCCACGGTGCCGTTAAGGTCGGTATCGAGCGTGGGCTGCCCAAGCAAAGCACCTACGTTGAGCCCTTCGATCTGGCCGTCGGTGATTTGCAGTGTAGGGCGCTCGGCAACGGGCTGCGCCGTGCCTGCAAAGGTGGTGGCTCCCTCTGGCGTGCGCAGGCGCGTGTCGAACGTGAGGCGCTCATCCGCCCCGAGCGAGGCGTTGAGCTGCGCCTCTGTAATGGATTGGTCGTTGAGCTTCGAATCCGACAGAGCCAGTGCAACCTGTCCGGTGGCTGCGCTGGTCTGCGACTGCGCCCATCGTCCGCGGATGGTGCCGGTAAGGGCGCTGGTTTGCGTGGTGTCTTGCATGAACGGACCGATGTTTACGCTACGCAGGCGGCCTTCGGTAAGCTGAAGGGCCAGCGGCGTGTCGAAGGGGCGGCCCGTGGCTTGGAGATCGACCCCGCCCGCATTGCTCTGCATCTGCAGCTGGGTCTGCAGCGCGCCATCGCGCAGGCGCCACGTGGTTGCCAGCGTATCGACCTGCAACTGGCCATAGGTTGTTTCTGTGATGCGGGCTTCACCCTGTAGCTGCATGGTAGCCGGAGTGAACCCTTGCCCTTCAGCCTGTAGCTGCGCGGTGAGGCGCGTGGTGGGCAGGGCGTCATCGTTCAGGAGCGCATTCAGGTTGAAGTTGGTGGTTTCGAGGCGCTCGATTGCAAAAGTTTCGCGGTCGTCAAGCGTGGTGCGGGCCGCCCCCGTAACGCGTCCGCCAACCACGGCCAAGTCGAAAGTCGACTGCACCTGCGCCCCGTTGAGGGTGGCGGCAAGGTCGAGCGTGTCGACGGGCGTGCCGTTCAGGGTCGAGGCATACATTGACAGCTGGGCGGAGGCCGAGCGGGTTTCGGATTCGACGCCGCTCCCATTGACTTGAAGGCGCGCGTTGATGTTGGAGGTCACGCCGCTCTCGGGCAGCCACCGCTCTACGGCAAGCGCCTGCAACTGCGCGTCGAGCGCGTAGGTGGGCGTTTCGGCAAACGGCTGGGCGGTGCCGGTGCTTGTGAGCGTGGTGCCGTTGGCCTGCCCCTGGCTGCGCCACGCTACTTCGCCCTCTGTAGCGGTTGCTGCGATGCCCAGCGTATCGATGCGTACGGTATCTACCTGCGCATCGTGCATCGCGAACGTTGCAGTGCCGCTGAGTGCGTTGTGCGAAGGTCCTGCCAGGTCGGCACGCAGTTCGGCGTTGAGACGGGTGCGCAGCCCGGCCAGTTGCGTTTCGTATCCGGTAACAGACAGATCGCTCATGTAGCGTAGCGAATCTCCGGCGGCAGGCCGACGGGCCGAGGCGTTGGCCTGCCACGTACCGCCGGTGTTGACCGATCCGGTGCCGCGCAGGCGCCACTGCGCATCTTCCTGCTCAATGTGTACGGTGCCCCGATGCACTTCGTTGGCGGCTGGAGCCAAACTGGGCACGAAGGGCACAAGATCGGCAATAGCGAGCGAATCGGCCTGCAGTGTGAAGGTGGTGGCAGACAGGGTTGTATCCAGGCTATCGGTAGAGGGCGCGAGCGGGTCGCGGGCAAACTGCACCTGACCCTGACTCCGCAGGCGGCTGCGGGGCGCATCTAACTGGAGCGCACGCACGGTGAGCCGTTCGGGCGAGAGGGCCCCACCTGCGCGCAGGGTGAGCGGAGTCGTCGTGGAGGTGGGAAGTTCGCCGCGCAGGTGCAGGGTGTCGAGCGTAGCCCGCACCGACGCACCTACATCCACATCGCGCACCGCCACCGTGAGGGGATCGATGTATGCCGTAGAGTCGGCGTCGGCGCCGTGAAAAGCGATTTCGGCGTATCCGCGCGATATGCGCGCCTGGTCGAGCTGGATGCGCAGCGGGTCGGCGGTGGAGGTATCGGGCGGCGCGTTCAGGAGCGGCTCCAGCGCCTGGGTCCAGTTCCAGGTGCTATCGGGCATTTGCATGGCATAGACCGCCGGACCGCCCACATGAGCGCGCGTCAGGTGCAGCGTGCCGCCGAGCAATGCCGGAAGGCGGTAGCCCACCTCAACCGTGTCGATGGTGGCAAGCTGTTCGCCCGATCGGGGTGCCGCGCGCAAGGTGGGTTCGTCGGATTGCTCAGGAGGAGGGGCAGATTCCGAAGCGGCTGATTCATCAAGCGTCCACGTTACGCCATAGAGCGCAACGCCGCCCAGCCACGATCCCGATGCGCGATCTACGGTAATCGTCGTTCCAGGCACCGGGTTGAAGCGGTCGGCGGCCCACTGAGCGACATGAGTTGCGCCCCAGTCGGTCTGCAGCAGCAGAAGGACGCCCAGCAGCAGCCCAAGCATCACAGCGAGCGTCGCCCCAGCGCCTCGCACCAGGCGCTTGCCGGTCGAGCGCGGAGCCGACGCAGGCGCTTCAGCCGAAGACGACGCTTCAGAATCGGTCATGAGGATGCAAACGGTTTACCATGAATATGAGCAGATGCAGCGCATCTGGCCCTGCTTAGCAACGGGTTACGTACGGCGCGCGTCGAGCGGTCTATGCTCTGCGTGTCGTTATCGCATCTACGTCGCTGATCCTACCTCCGTACAACAGGGGTACTGTCATCGATTAGAAGGTGCGTCCAATGCCTACATGCAGCCGAAACTGCCGTGTAAACGACGGGTCGACGGACGTTGGCGGCTGGTTATTGCGGATGGCATCGCTCACGGCCTCGGGGTCGCGTATGTCGAGCGGATCGGGGTTGAGCGGAATGGCTATGTCGAAGCGCAAGAACCCGAACGGGGTTTCGTAGCGCAGCCCTGTTCCGGCGCCAACCCGCACTGTGCCGGTTGAAGTCGCGAAGCGATCGGCGGCATCGCTGGGCGGGGCCGGCACGAGCGTAAAGTCATGTCTGCTGAGCACAGCCGCATCAACAAAGAACGCTGTGCGCCACTCCGCCCCCAATCCTGGAAACGGAAGCCGAAGCTCGGTGTTGAGCGCCAGCTTCGACATCCCGCCAATGGGCGTAAACAGCGACGCAGGGCCGCCGGTCTCCGACAGGTTGACGAACTTGCCACCCGATTGGTTCAGGGGCCAGCCCCGCAGGTCGGTTCCGCCCCCTGCATAAAAAAGGACATCGTTAAAGCGGTTGCGAAAGACCGAGTTGCGCAGCGATGGCTCGGCCTGGAGCGCGGTGCGGCTCGTTCCGAATGGAAAGACACGCCCAGCAAAGAGCCGCCCGGCCAGATCAACGGCTGGAGTCAGCGGCTGGTAGGCGCTCACCTCAACCGAGAGCTTGCCGTACTGGATGCCCGAAGGCACCACAGCACCGGCCAGCTCGGCAGTGGGGCGCACCAAGAAGCCCACCGATGGACTCACGTAATCGTCAGTACGCCCCAGGTTGGCCGACAGCGTAAACACGCTGCGGTTAAACCCCGACGAGCCATCGCTGCTAAGCGGGTCGTTCGGGTCGACAGGGCCCGACTGCAGCGCATCGGGAACGTACTGGCGACGGCGCTGCAGGCTGTGCTGCAGCGTGATGGTACGGAAGCGAAATATTTCGTACGTAAGCCGGGTGTCGAATCCGATCGTAAACTCGTTAATGCCGAGGCGGTCTTGCTGCACCCCCGGAAGGCGCGGGTTGCGCCCAATCTCCCCAAATGGCTCTACAGCTGCCGATAAGCTGGGGCCCCAGATGTAGGGCTCGCGCAGTAGCAGACCCGCCCGAAAGCGCCGCTCGGTGACGCTACTACCGCCGGTGCCTGCCAGAAATGCAGGCAGAAAGCGAGCATCGTTTGGATAGCCTGTCTCTGCAGTTATACTCGCGGTAAAAGAGCGGGCATTGCCAAAAAAGTTACGGTGGCTCCAGCGTCCTTCTCCGGTAAAGCCCACCGCCGTGCCGTATCCAACCTCGCCAGCAAGCGTACGCATGTTGGCTTCGCGCACGCGGTAGCGGACCGTAACGAGCGAGTCGCGGGGCTGCTCGGGGACGTCGGCCAGTGCTACGCGGAACAGGTTGAGGTTAAAGAGATTGCGTTGTCCTTCTGTGAGCGCATCGGCGGAGAACACATCGCCCGGCTCAAACGGTAGGCTGCGCTCCACCACACGACGCTCGACCGACTGCGTACCGCTGATCTGGATCTCGCCGATCCGTGCACGCGGTCCCGGATCGACAAAAAAGCGGAGGTCGGCGGTGCGCGCCTCGGTGTTGGTGGTTACGTTGGAGGTGACACGTGCAAAGGCATAGCCCTGGTTGCGCAGCCAGCGCGCAATGTCGTCTTCGAGCTGCGAGCGCTTAAACTCGGTATAGCGGCTGCCCAGTTCTACAATCGTGTTGCGCTCAAACGTTTGCCACGCTGCGCGCTGCGCGCCGGTGAAGACCTCGGCAGCGTAGCGCTCGCCCTCTGCGTCCAGAAAAAGCGCATCTTGGATGCGAAGCGGCGCCCCTTCGTTGATCGTAATAACCAGACGAATGCGATTTTCCTCTGCCTCGAACTGCGTAGCAGGGTAGTCGATGGAGGGACTGGGGAAGCCGTTATCTCGGTAGAACTGGCGCAGCCGTGCAATATCACGCTGAAAGGTTAGCGGATCGAACCGGCGGGGCTCGGGCTGCAGCAGCGGCAGGCGACGCTTCCAGCGGTCCCACGCTGTGGGCGCCTGCGTGGCCATCTGCTGTAGGAGGCGTTCTTGGGAGAACGTTTGCCCGTCGACAAACCGCATGTCGATTCCTTGCACCTGCGTTTCCTCATTCACAAGCACCAGGGGGTCCTGGGCGTGAACCGTGAGCGTCGCACTTGCAAGCACGAGCAGCAGCACCGTGATCCCAAGCATGCGCAAGGACTTCCTACACAACGACCTGAACAAAGCGCTATGCAGCAGCATCTGCAGCGTTGAGAGAGCTCCTGGTACCATTGGTGGGCAGAGAACGAGAAAGCAGTCAGACGAAGCGGCGGCGGACGTGTTGGAACGTGTTGGGCATCTGCCCACGCCCTCAGGGCGATTTAGGAAGATGCGTATGGGGCGGTGTGCGGTGGCGTGCCATTACATGGCGATGCTCGTGAAGCGATGCCACGACAGCCCCCAGCATAAACACGATACCGGAAAAGTAGACCCAGAACACAAAGGCTACCATCAGGCCAAAGGTGTTGCCGAGCGCCGAAAAGCTCTCGGCTCCCATGGCGTATCGATCAAACTGGCCCACGTACACAGCGTAGTAGGTAAATGCATATTTGAGTATCTCCCAGATGCCGGCAGCCAGGGTGGCCCCAACCAGCGCACTACGCTTGCGCGGATGCGGCAAGGGCACCAGGTAGTACAGCTGGAAGAACATGGCTGTGGTAATCAAAAACGGCAGCATAACTGCAAGTCCACCGGCTAACCAGCGTAGCACTTCAAGCAGCCAGGGCGCCCGGATGCCCCACGCAATGAGGGTGGAGGTGCTAATCTGCGTAGTGGCCAGGAAGGAGAGCAAAATGGTGGCGAGGAAGAGCAGGCCTACTTGCCCAACCATGCGCATGTCGAACAGATATCCGCTGAGAATCGACCGGCCCTCGTGCCATGTCTGTGCAAACGCATTTCGCACAGCAATACGCAATGTAATGAAGAGCGAGAACGCCGACAAAAACAATCCTACGCCGCCAAGTCCGATTACAGCACCACTGGCGTCTTGCAGTTGCGTAAGAAACGATATCACCTGTTCCTCCTGACTCACCGGCAGAAAGTCGCGCACCACACCCATCACCGCGTTGAAAGCTGTATCGCCCCGTAGCACGCGCCCCAAGAGCCCGATACCCAGAATAAGGATAGGCACGATAGTGATAAGCACCTTAAATGCAATAGCTTGCGACCAAAGAACTACGTCTTTACGCTGCAGCTCTTGGATGAGACCGTAGATATAATACAGCGCAACGGTCTGCACGTGCTGTCTCCACGATGTCGAGAATACCGCAGATCGGACGCCCGAAGGCGCCTGCCCTGCTCCAGGCACCTCATTGCGCTGCCCCGCGCTGCCATGAGGCGATGACGACGCCTCTAATGGGGCGGTACGACGCACCGCATCATTTAGGCGCTGGTCATCGGGGGGCACGGAAGACCGCGCTGCATGCTCTTTAGGACCCGAACTTCCAGAGCCTGAACTCGTGGTTGGTTCAGGTGCCTCCGAGGCATCGTCCGGTGCGGTGGGGGATGTGGAGCTCATGCAAGCAGTTAGTTGGATGCGCGTACACACGCTGCAACCCTGTGTCTTACGTACGGTTCTGCGGAGACGTTTTTGCTCCAAACGGCTCCAACGCTTTACACGAGCAGCATGTGTGCATCAATCGAACAGGGGCCAGTGGATGCTAAACCGAATCCGCTGGTTTGGGAGTGGGTAGGTGGGCACCACGTACGTGCCCGCCGTTACGTTGGTACCCCCTAACGCGTTCTCGTATGAGAGCATCAGCTCGGCCCCGCGCAGGTTGGCTTCAGCATGTATGTTGAGTACGCCATCGGGCTGCAGGCGGCCTGGCGTATCGGGCGTGGCGGGTGCATCCAGCTTGGGCAACGTAAGCTGCCCTGTGGGCGAATGAAACCAGCGGCTCCGAAACGCTGCGCCCCAGCCGTACGCCTCGGCATACAGATCGATGTCCAGATCTCGAAACAGCACGAACCGCGCGCCGAGACGCCCGCGCCCGTACACCTCGGGGAGGCTTGCGGCGTACTGCTGGACCAGCTGATCCCCGGAGGGGCGCACCTGCAGCGCGGTGCCCTGCACCACGGCATACAGTCCACGCTCTGCATCGTAGCGCCACCGCAGCCGCCCCGACACGCCCGCTACGTCCAGTGGCTCGGGGACTGCGCGGATGGTGCTGTCGAGTGGATCGGTGCCGCGCTCGGCTTCCACCGCGCGCTCGGTGCGATGCCCAAATGCAGTTATCCGCGTCTGAAGCGTGCGCCATGTGGTGTGCAGGCCGACCTGCGCCCGGTGTGTGCGCGTGAGCACAGGATCGGAGAGCGGAGTGACGAGCCCGGCCGAGCCGTACGTTTCAAGGCGTGAGCTGGGCCGGGCGGTACTGGCCACTTGTGCGGTACCCCCCACGGGCCCCAAGTCGTACGCGGCCTGTAGCTGCCCGCTGGCGTAGATCGGGTGGTTTGTATGATGATGCACGTAGGTCGCCGCATCCAGCATCGTTCCGCGCCATGTAAGCGAGTCGCGCAGCCCAGCGTGCAGCGCGGTGAGGCCCGGCGACGCCACAGCAAACGTATCGGACGGGGCCGTTTGATGCTCGGCGTATGCCACCGCCTGCATGGCATGCGATTGCACACGCAGCGGCTGACGCAGTGTAGCTGTAAGGACATGCGATCGGAGCGTCCGTTTGTCCTCGAATCCGCTAAAATCGAATGTGTTGGAGGTCCAGCCCGTGGTGAGTTGGGTAGCGGGCAGGCGGTCGTTCCATGCCCAGCGTAGGCGTGCGCTCAAGTCGTTCCGAATGGTCTGCCGCTGCCCCTCGGTTCGTACATCCGCCTGTGCCGGGACAAACACGGTGGTGGGGACGTCGGCAATGGCGGGTTCTACACCGCCGTGTGTTTGCAGGCGGTGCCGCACAGCGTAGTTGGTGAGGTCAAGTCCCCATTCGGCCTCTTGATAGCGGATGCGAAGCAAGACCTGGCGCGTTAGATCCAGCGCCGTGCTCTGGTATGTGTCATCGTTCGAGGCGCCGCCATACCCAAAGGTTGCCGCAAAGCGCGCGGGCTGCCCCAGCCACTCCACCGGACGCCCCTGCGTGTGAACAATTTCCACAGCCTGCAGACTGGCCCCTCCGCGCCGATAGCGCAGTTCGGTGAGGGGCCGATCGGGCGTAAAGAAGCGCCATTGCTGCGACAGCCCCAGCGCGCTCTGGCGTCCGGCAGGCGTTGTGGTGCTGGGGCGCGTTGTAAAGAGCGAGGGCAGCAGGTCGTATCGCGGCTGCTGCGTGATCGGATCGACGTAGCGACGATCGTTCAGCCAGTAGTCGGCTCGGTGCGGAGGAAGGCCATAGCGCGACCATCCGTGCGGCCAGTCGATCGGGCCCAGGTGGTAGAGGAAGCTGCCGGGGGCCTCCGCCAACGTTTCGGCCATGCTGGCGTGCGCCCGCCGGTACAACGCAGTGTCAACGAGCGCACGCGGCGGGGCCGGGAGCAACTCCATTGGGGCATCGGGAGCTACAGGGTCTTCACCGGACGCGTCGGGCGGACCGGTTTCGGTGGTGTCGGGGGGCGTGGTATTGGCTTCGGTGGTATCGGCCTCCGTCGTATCCGCTTCGGTGGTGTCGGGGTGCGGAACGCGATGTTGGACGGGTGACCGGTATGCGATTAGGGCGGCGTCTTCTACGCGCAAGACCGGCTGCGGTGGGGGCGCTGTGCGTGCGGTATCCAGAACAAGCAGACTAAACAGCATCCCCACTACGCATCCCCCTGCCTTACCAGGAGCGTGCCGAAGCCAAGCCAATGAACAGAATATGCTCATCACTCATCGGGGAAGAGTCCGTAGAGGCGGCTCTCGATTTGGCTGACGACCTGGCGGCGGTCGGCGTCATTGTTGACGAAGTCGATTTCGTCGACATCGACAATCATTTTGGGACCGCGGTCGTAGTTTTCGATCCAGCGGGTGTAGTGCTTCTGGAGGCGCTCCAGGTAGTCGATGCGGATGGTAGATTCGAAGTTGCGACCCCGCATTTGGATGTGGTCAACGAGCGTAGGCACTGAGGCTTTCAGGTAGACGAGCAGCGACGGGGGCTGCAGGTAGGAGGTCATGATGCCAAAGAGCTCCGTATAGTTTTTGTAGTCGCGCTCGCTCATCAGATTCATTTCGTAGAGGTTGCGCGCAAAGATTTCGGCGTCCTCGTAGATGGAGCGGTCTTGCACGATGGATTCTTCGGACTCTTCGATGCGGCGCTGGTGGTGAAAGCGGCTGGAGAGGAAGAAGACTTGCAGGTTGAACGACCAGCGGCGCATGTCGTCGTAGAAGTCGTCGAGATACGGATTGTCATCGACGCTCTCGTAGAAGGCTTCCCAGCCGAAGTACGAGCTTAGGATATCGGTGAGCGAGCTTTTCCCGGCGCCGATGTTGCCGGAGATGGTCACGAATTTTTTGGTGCGGTCGGTGTTCGGGGCGTCGAACAAGTCGGGCATGGGATGCAGGCAGGCAACGGGCGGTTTTCGGTGCGGACAGCAGGTAGATCATTCAAGGTATATGCTGCCCGGCACGAACGGAAGCGCGGTGCGTCCGTTTTGCGCAAAGATCGGGGTGGGAACGTGAGGGTCGTGCGTGAGCGCGCTGCCTCTCCTACGTGATATTTAGTGCGGCCTCAATCTCTTGGCGCATGGCCTTTAGCTGCTGAACGAGTCGCTTTACCGTCGGCTGGTCTTGCGTTGGTAACTTAATTCCGACCATTTGGTCAGCTAACAGACTGCTTTGGACGTCATGTGTTTGCTCGTTCAAAATGTCAATAGTCGTACTTGCAAGCACTGACGAGATTTCAAGCACAGAGACCATATCACGTCCAAGGAGCCGAGCCGATGCGATCCGTTCATCGAAGTCGGGCTCACCAAGCAAGTCAAGATGCTTATCTATCATGCGCGCTCTGTTGATGTCGTAGTAATGACGAAGCACGCTGGCAAAATCGATGGCGTCTTTCTCTCTTTTATGCGGTTGCTCCGACCAAGCGATTAGCTTGAGTATGCTAAGGGCAGGAAGCGAGGTAACCCGGAACGAGAGGCCTTCGTTACCAAGCACAAACGTATCGGCCGTTTGCCCGGCCTCTTGTAGCCCCAGCGTAGACATCGCACGCTCATGATGAGGTGGCCACGTAAGCGTGTGGCTGTCATCCTCGATACTCCCGAACGGTATGAGATCAACCGGATGTCCGCCTTGTGGAGCGACAAGGCGTTCGGCCTGGGTTCCTTTTTGGAAGCCAAACTCGTCTATCAGCACATTTCGGACCCTGTCATACATATTCCAATGTGCGACAGCGAACGCCACGTCTGTGTCTCGGGTACGGCGACGCAACCTGATGTCATGTCTATGCTCCAAATGAAGATCTCGAGCCCACGCACCGATCACGAAGAAGGTAGTTTCGCAGCGACGGAATGCCTGTTGCAGCGACTCGATCAGCTCCTGTGTAGATGGCGAAAGCGTGTCTTCTGCAAGAACATATTCAGCCATCGGCCATCAGGTGGTCGGTAAAGATGCGGTTGGCAATGTGCGTGGCCCGACTGTCATCAAGCGTTAACAGATCAGCATACACCAGAAGCGGCGGGACTGTACGCGTGTTTGTGTCATCTACTGAGGTGAGGGGCGTCCAAAACTGATCGAGGATTTCGACAGGACCTTCTGGATCAGGCACCATGCGTAGTCCGCGGAGCAGTTTCGTGGTTGGCTCTTCGGTGTATATAGACAGCGACTCGGGTTGCAAGTCGTGGGTCAGAGCATCGGCCGCTGCCTCCCCGCCCCAACGTCCCAAGCTGGAATCGAGGTCTATCGCTTTCCAGTCGCGAACCACGGCCTCGTTCAGAAACTGGAATCGGCCCCGTGTCATCTTGGGTCGCAGTCGCTCTCCGTAGGCTACGGCCCATCGATCCATCAACTCGTCAAGGCGGCGCAACTTACGTGTTCGCGTATCGATCTTTATCAGATACCCAAGCTCTTCGAGGTCAGAAAGCACATACCCAACCGCACCCCGGGATATGTCTGCCGTATCCGCCATCGTGCGATACGTCGTGTTAACCAATTCGTCGTGGTTCAACAGCGCAAAGATGAGCTTGAGCCCCGCTTCATTGAAGGCTCGATGCTGGCAACGGTGACTGCGGGACTTTGTAGCCTGTCCTTGCACGAAAACAACGAATTGAGAGTGGTCTACACATGCAAGATAGCAGTTGCCCCCGCTATCCATGTACGACTGGCCTGCATCACGCAAGAGCTTTTGCGCCCCCGATGTAATATGATCTGCCACAAACACGACTCCTGCTCTATCCTGTCCGCTTCTTTGTGCCAGTTCTCGGGCAGCCCCTTCTTTCGTCAGATTCGAAACGATCTCTGCCTGGTATGAGCATACTTTTTCATCGCGTACCGCCGCGTGCAGAATCTGCTCGTCTCCATTCGTCGCGATAGTAATCGACGGGGGCAAGAGGTTACTGAGCGCTTGCGTTGCCTGTCTCAACGCCATCTTGTTTGTCCAATATATTTTCTTGTCCAATTATGTTGGATGATGGTCTATAATGGACAAACGGAATCATAGATCCGATGTCCATCTCAGATCTCACCCATTACAGCGCCGCATATGCCTGAATGCGATGCACATGTAGCACAAAATCGCCCGCCTGCTTATCTCCGATCAAGAACCCGATTTCGCAGATCGAGGCCGCTGCAAACGGGGGCGCATCGGGACGGGGCTGTCCGCGGCGCATGGGACGCAACTGCGCAAACGGCAAGTAGTGCGTGGCGGGCTGCGGCGTTGCCCAGAACGGAACGCGATAGCTGATGCGTCCACCCGGCTCTGTACGCAAGGTGAGCCGGTAGCGGCATGGCGGGCCCTGCAAACGGAGCATGATACCTGTCTGCCCCGAGAGGTCGACGGAGCATCGCGCTTTCGTCGACGCAAACCCACCGTTGTTGGCGAGCGAGACGGCCCCTGCAAACTGCAGGACGCCGTCGTCAGGGCGGCGCATGACGCGGCTGGTGGACTGCCCACCCATCACGCCGTCGTTCACGCAGGTCCACGGACCGAGAGTAGACGCGTCGGAGAGCAGGGGCATGATCATCGAAAGGATGGAAGTCGTAGGCGTGGTCAGTCCTCTTCAGTCGTATGCGGCGCGCTCCGTTCGTCGGTTGTCTGCTCACGGGCACGTAGGCTACGAAGCAACGAACTGGCTGCGGTGTCGGAGAAGGATTCGGGCGTTGCTGTTGGAGCCGCATCCGCGGTCCCATCGCCCGGAGCGCCGTCGAATACTGACGCGTTATCAGACTCACCATCCTCTACATGCTCAGCCGGGGCGTCATTGGCCTCTTTGTGCGGCTCTTCGTTGACTTGCTCCTCAGAACCCGGAACGGCTTCGGTGTCAGGGGCAGAGGCAGGCGCCTCGTCAGCGGTTTCGGGGGCTGTTTCAGCCGGTTCAGAGGCTGTATCGGCGGCGGGCGGTGTGTCCTCCGCGTCTCCCTGATTCTCTACAGGCGCAGCCTTATCGGAGTCAGATTCAATCTCTTGTTCTGGCGCACCACGGTCGGCATCGGTGGGAGGCGCAGACACTTCTTCTACACGCACCTCGTCTTCGACCAAGGCGGGGGATGGTTTCGGGCTGCTCGTGCTTGCACCGGGCGGCACGAGCACCGCACTCACGCCGACAACGCTTCCGCGCTCGCTCCGTAGCGGACGCAAGTGCGCTTCATACGGATGGCTGCCCCCGGCGGTGTCAATCATGACTTCCTGATTGATAACGTCCCGCTCATCCTTCATCAGCGCATTCATCGCATTGCTGATGCGCCCCTGGTCGAATGGGTTCGACAGCGACTCAAACGCCGTGCCCACTACGTCGCACAGCGGCCCATCTGCGGTGTTGTCGTGACTTACCGAGCGGATAATGCCGTCGCGATCGATCACCATGAAGGTGGAGTCGGAGCTGTGCAGCGGGGTGGGTTGCACCGTAGCCAGAACGGCAGCTCGGCCATCAACCAGTACCTCACGTTCGCGCACACGTGCTGGGAAAAACGACCCGTCGGCGCGCTGGTGCAGGGCAAGCACCGAGCCGGGATCACGATACGATGCCGGGGCCTGCAGGTCGTTGGCGGTGAGCCCGGCAAAGTCTTGCGCCTCGTATCCATACTGCGACACTGCCGCCGCATTTGCCTTCATGATGTGCCCATCGCTCTGGGCGTACACGTACATGGGCTGCGGATTCTCATCAATGAGCTGCCGCACCTGTGCCTCCGCACTACGCAACTCAAACTGATTCACGACCACATCGGCCATACGTTCAAGGATTTCGCGCTGCGCGGCGTCGAACGTCTTCGGCTCGTAGTCGATGATGCAGAGCGACCCAATGTGGATTCCCTCGGGCGTGGTGAGCGGGGCCCCGGCGTAGAACCGGATGTACGGCGGCCCCGTCACAATCGGGTTGTCTTTAAAGCGCGGGTCTTCGGTCGCGTCTTCAACCACGAGCATCTCCCCGTTGTGCACGGCATGCACGCAGAACGACACGCTGATACCGGTTTCGCGCGCGTCGAAGTTGAAGCACGACTTAAACCACTGGCGCTCCTCATCAATCAGCGTAATCAGCGCGGTGGAGGCGTCGCAGACCTTGGCCACGAGGCTGGTAATGCGATCGAAGTCTTTCTCGGGCGCTGTGTCCAAGATATGATAGCGCCGCAGCGCGGCCTGCCGCTCGCTGGTGTTTTCGAGGCTGGGCGTTGCTGAAGAAGGGGATGGCATAAAGTCAGATAGCTGCAGTCGTATTTAACGAGTGTGACTTTCTCACATCGCCAATGCCTACGCCCGTTCCTCTGCAGCCACAGACCCATCACATTCGTTTCATTGTAGATGCAAAGCTCTGTTGCTCCTCATCCGTTCCGCATCGGGAACCGCTGGTTCAGCGTGGCCCCGAAGCGCTCAATCTCGGCACTCGTGTTGTAGTAATGCACCGAGGCTCGTACCAGCTTCGGAAGGCTGCGCGCCTCGGCATCCAATAGGGTCGAGGACGGCGGACTCACCGACACGTTGATGCCGTCGGTACGCAGGCGCTGCTGAATGGCGTGGGCATCGGTGCCCTCAATCGCAAAGGTGACGATTCCGCACTGCCGCGTGCCCACATCGTACACGGTTACACCGCGCTGTGCGCGCAACATCTCGCGCAGCTCGTCGGCCAGGTGCTGCACCCGCTCGGCAATAGCGTCGAGCCCCCAATCCAGCGCATAGTCCACCGCAACGCCCAGTGCAATCTTGCCCGCCACGTAGCCTTCCCACGTCTCAAACCGCTTTGCGTCGGACCGGATGCGGTAGCTGGTGGGACTGGTGAGGGTGGCGGCGTGCAAGTCGAGCAGCGGCGGGGTGAGGCGCTCAATCCAGTCGCGCTGTACGTACAAAAATCCGGTGCCACGCGGCCCGCGCAGGTACTTACGCCCGGTGGCCGAGAGCATGGTGCAGCCGATTTCATCCACGTCAAGTGGCAGTTGGCCTGCTGATTGGCACGCATCCAGCAGGTACGGCACGTCGGCCTCCTGGGCAAGGGCCCCGACCTGGGCAGCTGGATTCACGAGTCCGCCGTTGGTGGGGACGTGCGTCAGCGCGATGAGCGCCGTGCGGTCGTCGATCGCATTGCGCAAGGCGTGCAGGTCGATCTGGCCGTGCGTATCGGACGGCACAACCTCGACCTTGGCGCCGGTACGCTCGGCCACCTGCAGCATCGCAATGTAGTTGCTGGCATACGAGGCTGCGCTGGTCAAGATGTGGTCGCCCGGACCCAGGTCCATCCCGTAGAAGGCCATGTCCCACGCCCGCGTGGCATTTTCGACGAGGGCGATTTCCTTGGCCTCCGCCCCAATGAGCTGGGCGATGGCATCGTACGTGTGCTGCAGCTGATCTTCGGCATAGGCAGCGGCTTCGTATCCCCCCAGATGCGCTTCCTGGTTGAGATGATCGATCTGCGCATCGAGCACGGGCTGCGGCGGCAGGGCGCTCCCGGCGTTGTTGAAGTGCAGCACCTCGGTACAGCCGGGGGTATCGGCGCGGGCGCGGTCTACGTTAAACGCAGCGTTAGGCATCAGTATCGTTAGCGTCGATCAGAAAGTCGTCGAGTGCGCGGAAGGTGGGGGCCGGACGCTCCCAGTGCGGCAGGAGTCCACCGGGCACAGCAGTGTGGGTGATGTAGCGTGGATTTGCGTTCGTCAGCGCCGGGAGCCGGTCGAAGCGCTGCACGGTGGGTGCGGGCGCTTCGGGGGTAAGGATGAGCGTGGGACGATAGAGGCGCGCGTACCCCTCGGTGTCGATGTTGCGCTGAAAGAGCGAACCGTCTACAAAGTGGCGCGGGGCGTAGGGCGCGCCCTGAATGCGGGCGGTTTGGGCGCCGTAGTACACGAGTGCATCGGGGACGGCGTCTTCATTCTGAAAGACCTGTGCCGCCAGGTACCGCCGCAGCGACGCCGGACGCGTCAGCCAGAAGTAGGGCAGGGTGAACCCGCCCACGGTGGCAGCGGTTTTGACGGCCAGGCGTCCGAATGGAGACAGACCGCGATTCGCTGAGAGTCCGGTCGGCGCGATAAACGCGCAGCGCCGCACCAGCGAGGCCGCCTGCAGGGCCACCGACGCCGCAAACTCGCTGCCCAGCGAGCACGCCACCAGATCGGCAGCCGGCCCCACGGCATCATTCAGCACTGCATACAGTACGTCGTGATAGGTTTGGGGCGTGTAGCTGCGACGCGTGCGCTCCGAGCGTCCAAAGCCAAGCCAATCGAGGGCCCACAGAGGGCGGTCGGTCGCCTCCGCGTAATGCTCCACAAGCGGACGCATCTCCTTCGGCGAGGCGACGGCGTTGAAGCTGTGCAGGAAGACAAGGGGCGTGCCGGTGCCCGGACGGTGGTACAGATGCACGCGGCCTTGATCAGTGTCGAGGACGCGTGAGTCGAGGTTGAGCGCTGGGTCGAGAGCATGGGCAGGCGGCAGACTGCGGTGATATGCCGTGGTGGCACCCGCCGCTGCAGCCACACCTGTGGCCGTCCACCCCAGCCAGCGCGAAGAAGAGCCATTCATGAGTAAGAAACGCAAACAATCCAAGAAAACAAAGGGATCCGGCTGTACCGGCAACCTGCAACGCAGGGTTCCGTATGCACGGACAAGTCTACATGCAGAGCGTAGCAGATGCGATACTGGCTCCGCTGGACGTCATTTCTACCCCTGTAGTTCAACTGGATAGAACACAAGCCTCCTAAGCTTGGAATCCTGGTTCGAGTCCAGGCAGGGGTACTTTACCCAAGAAAGAGCCATGCAAAACCACTTCTAACGCCGTTAACGGGGCATTGGGCTGTTCGTTGCCTGCATTTTACTGCGCTGTTGGGTAGGTTGAGTGCGACAAAAAACGCGACCAATAGCTGCTCTGGTATGACGCTTTCCTACCGCCGCCGTAATACCCATGAAGCAGGCATAGAAGAGCGGAAAGACAAGACCTTCTGGTGACGCTGCAACCACGTCGAGGATATGCAAGGCAAGGAAAACAGCCATCACAACGAGCAGGGCAATTCCTGCCCCGATGTTTGCGCGCACCCACCAGAGTTGACGCTTGACATGCGGCAACTGCTCGCGGGCCATTGCAGCATAGTTTTGCTCTTTCAACTGCTACCGCTCGGCATAGGTGAGGTTGGCATCGGGGTCGCTAAACGACGGCGTGTCCAGTGTATCTATGAACCGCTTTACGAGTGCATCAGAAGGCGAGGCCATAATGTTAGATTTGATTTGCACCAAGAAAAACAAGTTGTTTCGGTCAGTGCGCCAACGGGATAGATATGAGGCCATTACGTATGGCGCAACGGTGCACCTATCCCGAGCGAAGTCGAGGAGGATCCGGAGGCGCCCCTCCAACCTGCTGTAACGACGCAGGGACCTGCATCGCCCGGAGTAATGCGTTGCCATGCGAGCAACATCCGCCATGTGAGGCAGCGCGATCTCAACCTCATGCTCCCTGTCTGCATGCGAAGAGAGCTCTACGACGGCGTCCCACCGCTCTGGGATGGTACGTATACCTCAATGGTGCGCCTGCCCCGAGCGGAGCCGAGGGCGAGCCAGAGACGCCCCTCCAACCTGCCGTAACGACGCAGGGCCTGCGTCGCCCGGAGCAATGCGTTACCATGCGAGCAACATCCGCCATGTGAGGCAGCGCGATCCCAGTCTCATGCTCCCTGTCTGCATGCGAAGAGAGCTCTACGACGGCGTCCCACCGCTCTGGGATGGTACGTATACTCAAGGGTGCACCTGCCCCGAGCGGAGCCGAGGGCGAGCCAGAGACGCCCCTCCAACCTGCCGTAACGACGCAGGGCCTGCGTCGCCCGAAGCAATGCGTTACCATACGGTGCGGCATCTGCCCACGCAAAGCAGCGCGATCTCAATCTCATGCGCCCCGTCTGCATGCGGAGGCGGCCCTCCAACGGCGTCCCAGTGCCCTGGGACGTTACCACGCCTCAAAGGTGCGATTAAAGGGGCGATTTCGCGACCCACCTCGGCGTCGTAGTCCTGATTTCAATGCCTCAAAGGTGCGATTAAAGGTAATCGGCCTGCCAGCGCGTGCGCACTTTGGCTTATTTCAATGCCTCAAAGGTGCGATTAAAGGCACAAACTCGGTGCGGTCGTACGCCAGCCCCAAAATATTTCAATACCTCAAAGGTGCGATTAAAGGTTGTATGGGCGGCCGGCCCCGTCTCCACGTTCCTCATTTCAATACCTCAAAGGTGCGATTAAAGGCAGCAACGACGACACCCTCGACGACAATGACAAGAAATTTCAATACCTCAAAGGTGCGATTAAAGGGGTCGATGCCGGTTTCCGAAGCGACGCGGTTGTAGAATTTCAATACCTCAAAGGTGCGATTAAAGGCAGGCGAAGACCGCCTACCAGATCATCACCGACACCAATTTCAATACCTCAAAGGTGCGATTAAAGGCACGCAGAGCAGGCCATATACGACTACGTGACCGTGATTTCAATACCTCAAAGGTGCGATTAAAGGCGAAGCCCTCTGGCCTCATCAACGATAAGGTTTGATAATTTCAATACCTCAAAGGTGCGATTAAAGGCGGGGGCGATGTAGGGCGTCGCCTTGAGAACCAGTAATTTCAATACCTCAAAGGTGCGATTAAAGGGCTGCCGTCTTATCGCACTCTTTTTCGAGGATGCGGATTTCAATACCTCAAAGGTGCGATTAAAGGCTCATAAGCATGGCTCTGAAAGATGCGAAGCGATGTAATTTCAATACCTCAAAGGTGCGATTAAAGGACCTGCGCCAGAACAGCCACCCCTTCTTCAAAATCGATTTCAATACCTCAAAGGTGCGATTAAAGGTCGCATCCATAATGCGAATGGCGTGCTCCACGTCGGGATTTCAATACCTCAAAGGTGCGATTAAAGGCGGCAGCACGCTGTCTGCCACCGTCGAAGAAACGAATTTCAATACCTCAAAGGTGCGATTAAAGGCTTTTCCCGTGGAATGAAGCGCGGCTCCCCATCACAATTTCAATACCTCAAAGGTGCGATTAAAGGCGGCGATGCCATCGAGGGCGCGGCCTTTGCCTTTGGATTTCAATACCTCAAAGGTGCGATTAAAGGGATGCACAGCTTCGCGGTGGTGTTCGAGCGCGAAGAAATTTCAATACCTCAAAGGTGCGATTAAAGGACTGTTGGAATATGCCATGTAGCCCGCTTAGATGCAAATAAGCCGCGATTCGGCGATGATTGGGCGCGCCCAATGTCGTCACCCTCCGGTCGTGCATAACCCCCCGGGGTCCGACGACATCCGCTAACTCCTTGATTCTACGCTGTGTATCCATAAAAATTAGGATGTGGCACAGTGGTTGCGGGCGGCGTTTTCCCGAAAATGGGCGGAGGCCGACGACAGATCGGCCTTCAGCGGCGCTGAACGGGGGGCGTTAGTGACAGTGGCCGTGGGCTTCGGACCACACCTCGCCGGGCGGGCAATCGACGGCTCCGCCGCCGCTGGTGAGCAATCCGCCGATGACCAGTATGCTCAGCAGAAGCACCACGCCCACGATGATGCCCTGCACGGTGCTACTCTGGTACCAGGCATCGGAGTTGCGGCAGCAGTTCTTGTACTTGCGCCCGCTTCCACACGGGCAGGGGTCATTGCGTCCGGGTTCTGAAGCCATAAGCTGGGTACGGTTGTGTGATACACGCAGGAGTTGCGATCTCTACGGCGCGGGGCCGGGAAAGTTGACTCGGGCCCTGCTTGCATCTATAGCAGCATTCGGGTACCTTATTGCTGCATTGATCCGCACGCTGACCATTTCCTTCTGATGCTTTTCTTACCCATGTCGTTTTCCGGCTGCCGTGCTACAGGCATCGTTTTTCTTGTGGGGCTGCTGCTCGCTCTTGGAACCGGCTGTGCGGGATCGGAAGAGGCACAGGCGTTCCAAGCCATGATGGAGAGCCGCCCCACCATGGTGAATCCGACCAACTATGCCACGGTGTACCCGGAGGACCAGGTGGAGGTACCGCCCGAAATTGACGGCGGCATGGACAGATTCTATGAGCGGGTGCTGGAGAACGAGCCGCCCCGGGGCTTGCGGCAAGACAAAAGCGGAAGCATCGTGGTGCTGCTCGTGGTATCGCCCGAGGGGGAGCCGACGAACGTCTTGATTGAAAAGTCGCTCTATCCGGTGGCCGACGAGGTGGTCCGCTCCACCGTGCTCAATTCGTCGTTTACGCCGGGCCGCCACAATGGCGAGCCCGTGCCCGTGGCGCTGCGCCTGAGCGTACAAATTACGAACATGCGCATCTCCATGTAGCTCATTTGGGCGTGTCAGTGGCTGTAGATGCGGCGGCGTCTGGCTCCCCCGTCACGCCACCGCTCCACGCAGCTTGTCGGCGTGCTTCTGGCGCAGCTTCTTCAGCTTCGGATCGATGACCGCACGGCAGTAGGGACGGTTCGGGTTCGTTTCGTAGTAGTCCTGGTGGTTGGTCTCGGCCTCGTAGAAGGTATCGAGCGGCTCCACCTCAGTCACAATGCCACCGCTAAAGACCGAGGCGTTCAGGTCGTCGATCACCGCTTCCGCCGTTTCCTTCTGCTCGGCGTTGTGCCAGAGAATGATGGAGCGATATTGCGGCCCCACATCAGCGCCTTCGCGGTTACGGGTGGTTGGGTTGTGAATCGTAAAGAAGATCTCCAGTAGCGTGCGGTACGACACCTGCTCCGGGTCGAACGTTATCTGCACGACCTCGGCGTGTCCGGTATCTTTCCCACAGACCTGCCGGTACGTGGGGTTGGGCACGTGGCCGCCCGCATAGCCCGACACGACCGCCTCTACGCCCTGCACCTGCTGATACACGGCTTCCAGGCACCAAAAGCAGCCGCCTCCTATCGTTGCGCGTTCCATATCTGTGTAGGGATGGTTGTTGCGAAAGGAAATATGCGCAATGGTGTACGTCGTAGGCCCATTGGAAGATGAACGGGCCTGCCACTCCTTACAACAAGTTTGCGGTGTATAGCGCCTCACCTACTGATGCGCCCCAATCGCAACGGTGCGATCGCAAGTCTCTGCCTCCGAGGCGTGGTTCGTGGCCACAATGAGCAGTCCGCCCTGCGCTACGTGCTCGTCTTGCACGGTGCGCACCATCGAGCGCCCCGGTGCGTCCAGGTTCGTCGAGGGCTCGTCGAGGATCAGGATCGGCGGCTCATGCAAGAGCGCGGCCGCCACCTTCACGCGCTGCTGCATTCCGGAGGAGTAGGTTCCCACCGCGTCGTCGGCCCGGTCGGCCAGCCCCACCCGATCAAGCACCGCCGCAATGCGATCGTCGGCTCCCGGCACCCGCCGCGCCTTTGCCAGAAACGACAGATTCTCCCGCGCGCTCAGGGCCTCATACACACCCAGATACGGCGCGACCAGGCCCATGTGCTGTACCCGTTCGGCCCGGGGCACCGCCTTCGCCTCCACCTGCAACTGCACCTCGCCCACCGTGGGCGTCAGCAGCCCGAGCAGGATGCGCAGCAGCGTGGACTTGCCCGATCCGTTCGCGCCCGTCACCGCCACGGATGTGCCCGCGTGCAGGCTAAAATCCATGTCGCGAAACAGCACCAGCCGCCCAAACTGCTGGCCCAGACCACGTGCGGTAAGCTGAATGGATGGGGTCGGCATAAGTCTGTTTAGGGGGGAAGCGACTGTCTGTGCTAAAGAACCACAATCGGATGCGGATGTGTGTCTATTCGTTCGCTGTGTTCAGGAGGGGTGCCGTAGGTCGAGCGGCGTCTCCCTCCGAATAGCCATCGCAGTGCGCGTGGTCGTGGCTACGCCCCAGGCCATGCGTGGCGTGATAAAGGCCCACGCACCAGGACCGCTGGCGGGCAGTACCAGGAGTCCCGCCCGCGCGCCCTCGCCTCGCGGATGGGTGTAGCGCTCGTGCATACTCGTGAGCAGGCGCTCGACCACCACTTGCGGCGCATCGCCTGCAGAGACCGCATCTACAGCGCGGACGCACAGGCTGTGTCCGGCAATGGCCTCGCCCCATCCAGTCGCGCAGGCGGCGACGTCTTCGGTGGCATAGTAGCCCGCACCGGGGAGCGGCGAATCGCCCACACGGCCCGGCCACTTGAAGGGCGTGCCGCCGGTGGAGGTGGCTGCGGCCAACCGGCCTTCAGCATCACGCACAAGTGCCCCCACGGTGTCGGAGGGCGCGTTGTTGGGCAGAAACGAATCGCTGGAGTCCACAGCGGCTTCGGCGCGGTGTTGGGCGTAGCGCTGGCGCTCACGCTCGCAGATGAGCGTCTCGTTGGCCACGAGCGGGTGACCGTGCCGCTCGGCAAACGCTTCGGCCCCTTCGCCCGCCAGCAGCGCCGCCTGTCCATTGCCGTGTTGCAGCAGGTCGCGGGCCACGCGAATGGGATGCGCCAGCTGCTGTACCGCCATCACACCGCCATAGCGTCCGGTGCGCCCGTCCATGAGCCCCGCATCAAGCTCAATCTCGCCCGCGCGGTTGAGCATCGCGCCGCAGCCGGCATCGAAGGCGCCGTGCCCTTCGAGCGCCGCCACAATGCGCGTGGCGGCGTCAATGGCCGGGGCTGCATCCGAAAAGGCGGACTGGGCGGTAGCCATCGCCTCCGCCAGCCCCTCCCGATGATCTGGGAGCGCTGTGTCGGGGATGGCCCACGCCCCGCCGTGCAGCAGTGCCAGCGGCCCTGCCTCTCCAATCGTGCCCGATACACCAGCAAACGCCATGATTACGAGGTGGATGCAGAAGCAGCACGTTCGGCGGCAAAGTAGGCCGGGCGATCCAGCATCGGCTGCAGGCGCTGCACCGTCTGCATATACGGCCGGCGCAGGTCGGGCGCTACCGGGTAGGCGGGCGGCAGATCCATGTCGAGCGCGTCAATGGGCGTGCCATGCTTCCACACGCGGTAGTCCAGGTGCGGCCCTGTGGAAAGACCCGTGGAGCCCACGTAGCCAATCACCTCGCCCTGCTCTACCGTCACGCCCCGGCGGATGCCCTCAGCCATGCGGTTCAGGTGCAGGTAACCGGTCGTGTAGGTGCCGTTGTGGCGGATGCGTACGTAGTTGCCGTTTCCGCCTTTGTAGGCCGCAAACTCAACCACGCCCTCGCCCACCGAGCGGACGGGCGTGCCCGTAGGCGCAGCGTAATCGGTGCCGTGGTGGGGACGGTTGACGCCGAGCACGGGGTGGCGTCGGTTGTGCGAAAAGCGCGAACTCACGCGGGCGTAGTCGAGCGGGGCACGCAGAAGCTCGCGGCGCAGGCTGTTGCCCAGCCCGTCGTAGTACTCGGGCCGATCATCAGAGGCGTCTTGAAAGCGAAAGGCGTAATACGGCGTGCCGTGATGCACCAGCCGCGCCGCCACCACATCGCCCGGACGAATCCGCTCGCCCTCAATGGAGCGCTTCTCGTAGATAATATCGAACCGGTCGCCGCGCTGCAGCCGAAAGAAGTCGATCTGCCACGCGTACACGTCGGCCATTTTGATGACGAGTTCAGGGTGCGCCCCACTGTCGATCATCGTCTGGTAGAGTGAGCCATCAATCGTACCCGAAGCGCGCGCCCACTCAGTCGTTACCGTGCGCTCGGTGACCTCGGAGTTTGCAGGGTCCTGCAGATCATACACCACGTAACGGCGAGCGCTGGGCTCGTACACCGCGTAGCGAGCGGTTTCGGTAGCCGGGTCGTTGTAGATGCGCAGCGTCTTCCCCGTCCGCAGGCGTCGCACATTATAAACGTCTTCAACCGCACGCGCCACATTCACCACCTGCTGATACGAAACACCCTCCGACAGCAGCAGGTCGGCAAACGTCTGGTTACGGCGGATGGTACGCTCGGTGATGGTCCAGTCGCCTGCTGGCACGCCGTAGGCATCGGTTGTCTCTGGCGTCTCAGCAGACGCCGGTCGACCCTCGAACGAAGCGGCCTGCACTGGCACCTCGTCTTCGGGGGGCGCATCGTCTGGGGTCCACACGGACCACAGCATCATAAGAATGAACACGGAGCAGGCGCCTCCGATGAGTGCGGTGCTCCACCGGGTTGTTGAAGACGTGGACATAGTCGAGTAAGCGGTTGGTAGGATGGAGGCAACGGCGCGGTGCGTTGGACCGGGTTACGATGCCGACGACGTATCGGGCACCCAGGTGTGTTCGGAAGCACCCACGGCATGGTTGGCCCAGCGCGCCATCACGAAGAGCAAGTCCGACAGGCGATTCAGATAGACGAGCGCGTGTTCGTTCAGCGGAGTCGAGGCGCTGGCTTCCACGCTCAGGCGCTCGGCCCGGCGGCACACGGTGCGGGCGTTGTGCAGCGCCGCCGCCGCAGGCGAACCGCCTGGCAGCACAAAGTGCTTAAGCGGCGCTAAGTCATCTTCGAGTGTGTCGATGTGCTGCTCGATTCCGTCGATGTGCGCCTCGGTGATGCGGGGCACCACCGGCTTGGCGTTTTCAGGCGTAGCCAGATCGGCCCCCACAACGAAGAGATCTTCCTGAATCTCCTGAAAGATGTCGTGGAGCGGCGCGGTGGCATCGGTATCCGCCAGATGGGCGCGGGCTACGCCGACCAGCGCATTTACCTCGTCGACCGTGCCGTACGCACGAATGCGCGGGTGACCTTTCCCGACACGATCGCCACCAAAGAGCGCAGTCGTGCCGTCGTCGCCAGTACGGGTGTAGATTTTGGGCATACCAGAGCACGTGCTAAATCAAGAAGATACGAACGGACCGTGCACCTGCAGGCGCAGTCCGTGGGGAGTGGATTCGGGGGTGGCGTCGACGCCGAATACATGCGCCAGATGCTCAGTCGTCAGCACCTCGCGCGGCAGACCACTTGTGACCACCGAACCATGATCGAGCAGCAGGAGGCGGTCGGCAAAGCGGGCGGCCTGTTCCAGGTCGTGCACCACGGCAATCACGGCTTCGTTGGGAGATTGGCGCTGCTTCAGGTGCTGAAAAAACGAAAAGCAGTACTGAATGTCCAGGTGCGCCGTCGGTTCGTCAAGCAGCCAGGCGGTGGGTTCTTGCACGAGCGCCTGCGCCAGGAACGCCCGCTGACGCTCGCCGCCACTGAGTGACGGCACGGCGCGGTCGGCCAGATGCGCAATATTCATCGCCTTGAGCGCGGCCACCACGCGGTCCTGATCGCCGCCGGTAAAGGACTGCATCCAGCCCCGGTAGGGCGCGCGGCCCAGCATGACCAGTTCGCGTACCGTCAGGTCGAACGCCACATGCGGCGCCTGCTTTACTACGGCAATCTGCCGGGCACGCTCGCGGTGCGCATACGATGAAAGCGCTTCCCCGTGTAGCCACACCGAACCGGCGTCGGGCGTCCATGTGCCCGAAAGCACACGCACAAGTGAGGTCTTTCCACTACCGTTGGGTCCGATGACGCCGAGCCACTCGCCCGGCTCCACCGCCATCGACACCGCATCGAGGATGCGATCGCCGCCGCGTACGACTGTGGCCGATCGCGTTTCAAGCACGGGCGTCATGCATCCAACAGAGATAACGAGTAGAGCAACGGGAAGAACTCCCTCGTGTGAGCAACAAGCATTGTACCAGATCGATGCATATGGGTAAACTCCGGTTGCTTCCTACAGGGCTCTCATTTTGAGCGTATGTCGACAGCCGTCGGCAGAAGTCCTGACACGAGCGAAGCGACTGATGAACGCAGTGACTAAACCACCACCGACTGAAAGTCGGTGGGTTTGATGGCCGACTGAAAGTCGGCTGAAGCTTATTCTCGAACCAAACTGCCCACCCCGCACTCTTTTGCTCAGACAACTTGCCAACGCAGTAGTGCCTGGAGAAAGGCGGTCTCTACGCAAGACCGCCTTTCCCGAAAAGCGATGCTGAAAGCGGCTCGTCTGAAAGACGAGGGTTTGGGACCAACTTTTTTGGAAATAAAAATCTCCGGTAGTGGGTAGACGCTAAGTGATAAGGCTATCGTAGAATGTAGGTTTGTCTTGTTCGAACCCCCTCTCCCTTTATTCCGCTGCGCTCCATGAGCCGCCCTGCGGACTCGTTTGGGTTTCTTCCCCTTTTCCAAGGGGGAGATGTCGATAGACAGAGGGGGTTGTCTGGCTCCGATGATGTCGGCCATATGACAATCACTTACCATTGAACCGCTACCAAATCTCCCCGAAGCAGGCAGGACCTTCTGCCCATTTGGAGTTCCCAAGGTCCAAGGAGATGGTTCGACTGCGCTCACCATGACAGGCTTCGTGAGGGGAGGATGCCAAGGTAACCATCACAATGGGGATTGACACAGCACTACCGCACCACCGAGCCGGGTTCGGAACCGGTTGTGAGGAGCGAGAGATTGCCGTCGCGGTCTTCGCCCATGAGCACCATGCCCTGACTCTCCAGTCCAAACATCGTCTTCGGCGCCAGGTTCGCCACCACCGTTACGCGCTTGCCAATGATCGCCTCCGGCTCCATATGCTGCGCAATGCCCGCCAAAATCTGGCGCTCCTCGTAGCCGAGGTCTACCTCCAGGCGCAACAGCTTGTCCGCTTCCTCGATGGGCTCGGCGTGGGTAATTTCACCCACACGCAGGTCCAGATCCATAAAGTCGCCAAACTCGATGGTGTCTTTGGGGGATTCGTAGCCCTGCTCTTCGGGCGTAGGCTCGGAATCAGCCGTGTCAGTGTCGTCGGTACCCAGCTTGTCGCGTTGTGCGTCCATGCGGTCGTCGTCTAACTTATTAAAGAGAATAACAGGGTCGTTCAGGGGATGCCCGGGCTCCAGCAGTGCGGTACCCGCTTCGTGCCAGCCCCGTGGGGCCGGATCGGGATCGGGCGTGCTGGTGCGTACATCCGTCAGGTTCAGCATCTGTCGCAGGCGCGCGGCAGCGTGCGGCACCACCGGATCCATCAGCACACCAAGCGCAGCGCACACTTGCAGGCACACGTGCACCGTGTTGGCGCAGGCGGGCGGATCGCTTTTGCGGGTGTGCCAGGGCTCGGTGTCGTTAAAGTACTTGTTGCCGCGCCGCGCCAGCGCCATCGTCTTGGTGACGGCCTCGCGCATCCGAAAGTCGTTGTACGAGTCGGCGATGTCGGCGGGCGCCTCAGCCAGCGCGTCGAGCACGGCCTGGTCGGTGTCAGTAGGATCCGTGAGCGGCGGCACGGCACCGTCGAAGTAGCGGTCGGCAAAGGTGAGGGTGCGGTTCACGAAGTTGCCCAGCACGTCCGCCAGTTCGCCGTTCACGCGGTTCTGGAAGCTCTCCCACGAGAAGTCGGCGTCTTTTGTCTCCGGCAGCGTGGTGGCCAGCGCGTAGCGCAGCATGTCCACGCCCTGCGTATCCTCGAAATCATCGAGATACTCGTGCAGCCACACCGCCCAATTGCGGCTGGTGGAGAGCTTCTTGCCTTCGAGATTCAAGAACTCGTTGGCAGGCACATTTTCGGGGAGCACGTAATTCCCGTGCGCCTGGAGCATCGCCGGAAACATGAGTCCGTGAAAGACGATGTTGTCCTTCCCCACAAAGTGGATAAGCTCGGTGTTGTCGTCCTGCCAGTAGTCGCGCCAGCGCCCCGGATCGCCCTGCGCTTCGGCCCACCGCTTGGTGATGGAGATATACCCGATGGGCGCATCAAACCACACGTAGATGACCTTCCCCTCGGCGTCGATGCCATGGCGCTCGGCCACATCGCGGGGCACGGGCACGCCCCACGGCACATCGCGCGTGATGGCACGCGCCTGCAGGCCGTCGTTGAACCAGCTCTGAATCTGCCCGCGCACGTTGTTTTTCCACTCCGGGTGCGTGGCGATCCACGATTCCAGCTTCTCCTGCATCTGGTCCAGCGGGAGGTACCAGTGCGTGGTTTCGCGCAGTTCCGGCGTAGCATCGGTCAGCGTGCTGCGCGGGTCGATCAACTCATCTGGACTCAGCGTGGCCCCACACTGCTCGCACTGATCGCCGTAGGCTTCCTCGTAGCCGCACTTCGGACACGTGCCCATCACGAACCGATCGGCCAGAAACATCTCGGCCTTCGGGTCATAAAGCTGCTCTTTCGTGTGGAGCGTAAAGGCGTCTTTGTTGTCGAGGGTGCGAAAGAAATCGCGGGTGGTCTCGGCGTGCAGGTCGTCGGTCGTCCGCCCGTAGTGGTCGAAGCTCATGCCGAACCGCTCAAAGCTTTCTTTGATGAGCGGATGATACGTATCCACAATATCTTGCGGCGTGCGGTCTTCGCGAAGCGCACGCATCAGAATGGCCACGCCCATCTCGTCCGAGCCGCATACAAACGCCACGTCGCGCCCGGTCAGGCGCTGATAGCGCACGTACAAATCGGCCGGCAAGTACGCCCCCGCCAGATGACCGATGTGCAGGGGACCGTTGGCGTAGGGAAGCGCGGCGGTGACGGTGAGACGCGTGTTCGGATCGGGCATGTAGGCGGTTGAATAGGAGAAAGTTTAGGGGATGCGAAGCGGCGTGCCATGGGCAGAAAACCAGCGCGCATTCAGTTAAAGCTGACGCCGTCGAGCATGTCGCCCTCCAGCTTGCGCAGCGCCTCTTCGGCGAACCAGGCTTCCTCGACCTCCTTCGTTTTGTCAGGAATGTTCTCGTGCGGCTTCTCGTAGCCCTCAATATCTTTCAGCCACACAAGGGTCTTGCGGCGCATGGTGCCGTCGGGGGCTTCAAACTCCACGTCGACTTCGCGGGCCTCGCACGTGCCCTCGGCCACGCCAAAGACGCCGCCATGCTTCGGGTGACGCAGCAAGATGCGCACACGTTCGCCGTAGTCAAAGCGGCTGGTCTCAAAGTCTGCTTCGCTGTAGGTAGCCATAGGGCGCTGGTGGGAAACCAAGGTCGAACAATTGCGGCGGTGGACAATACCGATTACAGTATAAAAACCACAGTACGCGCATGCAGTTCACTGCCGTGAGCCGTGCATGAAAAGTGCTGCGTTCACCGTGCCGATTGTGCTATGCCTACAACTGTTTCCCCCACGCCGCTAACCGAATCCTCCGGTGCCCCTGCGACCTCCAGGGCGTTTCGCTTCTCGCGTGCGCAGTATGAGCGCATGGTGGATGCGGGCATCTTTGCGCCCGACCAGCAGGTGGAGTTGATCAATGGATTGATCGTGCCCATGAGCCCACAAAGCAGCCGTCACACAGCCACGGTCGAACGCATCCGCCGCGTTCTTGATGCGCACTGCCCCGCCGACGCTTACGTGCGCACCCAGTACCCGCTGGCGCTGGGGGCGGCCTCGGAGCCGGAGCCCGATGTGGCGGTGGTCCCGGGTTCGCTGGAAGACCATGTCGATGCGCATCCTACCCATGCTCTTCTTGTGGTTGAAGTGGCCGACACCTCGCTCGCCTACGACCGCAACACCAAACGCCCACTCTACGCCACGCACGGCATTGCCACCTACTGGATCGCCAACTTGAACGCATCGCAACTTGAGGTATACACCAACCCGGAAGCCGACGACTACCATACCAAGCGTACGTTCGCTCCCAGTTCCTCGGTGCCATTTGCTGATGCGGTGATTGCCGTTTCCTCGTTGCTTCCTGATCGTCCTTCCACGTAACGATTTGTTTCCCATATGGAAGCTACAAACCCTGTATCCCCAACAACGAAAAAATCCGCTCACCGCTGGACGCGCGCCCAGTACGAGCAGATGATTGAGGCCGGTGTGTTTACGCCTGACCAGCAGGTCGAGTTGATCAACGGATCTATTGTGCCAATGAGCCCGCAGAACAGTCGTCACGCTGCCGTTACTACGCGCCTGCTTCGCCTGCTTATGGATGCATGCCCTGAAGGCTATCACGTCCGTAGTCAGGTCCCCATGGCGCTGGGGGCGGACTCTGAGCCCGAGCCGGATGTGATGGTTGTGCCCGGATCGAACGAGGCGTACATTGATGCGCATCCCACCACGGCATCCCTTGTTGTCGAGGTTGCCGACACCTCGCTTGCCTACGACCGCGAGGTAAAGCGCACGCTCTACGCAGGACACGGCATCCCCACCTACTGGATCGTGAACCTGTCATCGTCGTGCGTCGAGGTGTACACCGATCCAAAAGACGACGATTACGCCGAAAAGCGTACCGGGTCGCGCAACGATAGCATCCCACTACCGTTTGCTGAGTCTGATATTGCCTGCTCTGACATTCTACCCAAATAGACGCGTATGTCCACCAACTTGCCCGCCCGCACTGCGTCCGTAACGCGCACCACCAACGAAACCGACATCTCCGTTTCGGTCAACCTCGATCCCGAACAGGTCGAATACGAACACGACACCGGCATCGGCTTTCTGGATCACATGCTCGACCTGTTTGCGCGCCACGGCGGGTTTTCGACAGACGTATACTGCGAGGGCGACCTGTACGTCGACGACCACCACACCACCGAAGACATCGCCATTACACTCGGACAGGCGTTCCGCGAGGCGCTCGGCGACAAAGCGCACATCGCCCGCTACGGACACGCCTACGTGCCGATGGATGAAACCCTGGCGCGCAGCGTCGTCGATCTGTCGGGGCGCTTTTACTGTCACGTGGAGGCCGACTTCAAGCGTTCTATGGTAGGCGACCTCGCCACCGAAATGGTGCCACACTTCTGGTACTCGTTTGCCGAGCATCTGCGCTGCAACTGGCACGTTACCGTGCTGTACGGATCCAACGCGCATCACAAGATCGAAGCCATCTTCAAATCCGGGGCCCGTGCCCTTCGTGCCGCTGTTCGCCGCGATGCCGCACAGGACAAAGTGCTCTCCACCAAAGGCAGGATTTAGAACCTGTTTTGATTTCTTATTTTGGGCTGCGAGCGGCTCCACTGGGCTGGGGCCGAAGGTCATGCCCCTGGTGCAACGAGCCCCCGATTTCGGCCCGTAGCCCCGGCTACGAACCTCGATCGTGGTGCTCGTTTCGCTCCACCGGCGCTCGCTCTCGCCTGCAAACCAAAACCCAAACAGGTCCTTAGCGCGCAGGCTGCCCCCTCTTTCTCCGAAACGACCACACGCCCCCATGTTCAACGACCACACCCTTGCCATTCTCGGCGCCGGAAGCATCGGCCAGGCGCTTCTGGGCGGACTCATCGGCGATCTCTTGCCGCCGGAGCGCATCATTGCCACGCGCCGCTCCGAGGCCGGGCAAGCCGCCCTCCGCGACGCCTACCCCGACATTCAGGTAACTGACGACAACGCCGCAGCGGTCGCAGACGCCACCATCGTGCTCATCGCCTGCAAGCCGTACCAGCGCACGGCCCTGTTCGACGCGATTCGCCCCGTGCTGAACAACGACGCCCTGGTGATTTCGGTACTGGCCGGGATTCACAGCGACACGCTCGCCCGCGAACTCGACAGCACGAATCCCATTGTACGGGCCATGCCGAATACGCCTGCACTTGTGGATGCCGGGGCCACCGCCCTGGCCGCGGGGACCACAGCAACCCAGACGCATCTCGACCTGGCCACAGCCATGTTCGAAGCCGTAGGTACCGCCGAGGTGGTGAGCGAGAAGCAGATGGACGCAGTAACCGGCCTGTCCGGCAGCGGCCCCGCCTACGTGTTCATGTTCATCGAAGCCCTCACCGATGCGGGCGTGCGCCAGGGGCTGCCCCGCGACGTGGCGGCCCGGCTCTCTACGCAGACGGTCTTTGGCGCTGCCAAACTGACTCGCGACTCCGGCGAACACCCCGCCATCCTGCGCGACGGCGTCACCACCCCCGGCGGTACGGCCATTGCTGCGGTGTCGGAGCTGGAGGCCCACGGCCTGCGCACCATGATCATCAACGCGGTAGAAACCGCCACCCGCCGCTCCCGCGAGCTGAACGAATCCGACGAGTAGTACGCAAACAAAACACGGCGCGCCGCATCCCCCAATCTATTCTTACCTGCTCTCTCCCCTATGACGACCATCATCGACTACGGCATTGGCAACCTGCGCTCCATCGAGAAGGCCTTCGAGGCGGTCGGGGCCGATGTCGTACGCACCGACGACGCCGACACCATTCTCAGCGCCGACCGCGTGGTGCTGCCGGGCGTTGGCGCGTTTGGCGCGTGCATGACCGAAGTCGCCGCTCGCGAACTGACCCCAGTAGTGCGCGAGGTCGTGTCGCAGGGCACCCCGTTTTTGGGCGTCTGCGTGGGGATGCAGATGCTCTTCAGCGAGGGCCACGAGCGCGGCACGTACGAGGGCCTCGACATCATGCCCGGCACCGTTGTGCACTTCAACGATGCCAAGAACGCTACCGACGCTATGTCCACCCGCAAGGTGCCGCACATGGGCTGGAACACGCTCGATGTGCACCGCGACTCGCCGCTCTTGGATGATATCGCACCGGGCGATTACGTCTACTTCGTGCACTCCTACCACGCCCAGGCTGAGCACGAAGACGATGTATTGGCCTCTGCCTCATACGACCACGCCTTTCCCGCTATCGTACAGCGCGACAACGTCTTCGGCGTGCAGTTCCACCCCGAGAAGAGCCACGCGGTGGGTCTGCAACTGCTAAAAAACTTTGCCGCCCTTTCCTGATACAACCGGATCCATCCGGCTTCCCTCCCCCACAGTCTCCCGCATTATGGCTCTTGTCATTCCCGCTATCGATCTTCGAGGGGGGCGCTGCGTGCGCCTCCACCAAGGCTCGTACGACGAAGAAACGGTCTACTTCGATGACCCCGTGAAGATGGCGAAGCTGTGGCGGGTGCAGAATGCGCGGGTGCTGCACGTGGTGGACCTGGATGCCGCCCGTGGCGACGAGAGCCCAAACCGCGAGGCCATTCGTGGCATCACCGATGCACTCGACATCCCCGTGCAGATGGGTGGCGGCATCCGCTCGCTCGACGACATCGAGGCGGCGCTGGAGATGGGCGTGTATCGTGTCATCATCGGGACCGCTGCCGTGCGCAACCCACCCATGATTAGCGAGGCAGTGGAGCGCTTTGGTCCGCAGCGCATTGTCGTGGGCATCGACGCACGCGACGGCGAGGCGCGCGTGCAGGGCTGGACCGAGGGATCGGGGGTCGATGCGGTTGAACTGGCGCTGGATATGCAGGAGCGCGGGGTCTCGCGCATTGTGTACACCGACATCAGCCGCGACGGGACCATGGAGGGGCCCAACGTGCAGGCGTATCGCACCATGGGCGCCGCGCTTTCAACAACCAAGATCACCGCCTCAGGCGGCGTGGGCGCGCACAAAGACCTGCTGAGCATCCAGACGCTGGGCAACTACGGCATAGATTCGGTGATCGTGGGAAAGGCCCTCTACGAGAACGTCTTTCCGTGCCAGCAATTCTGGAGCTGGAACCAGAAAGACGAAATCGACCTCGACACCTTCTCCACCGCCCCGCTGCATGACCCTTCGGTGTTGCAGTGATGCATCTGCAGTCGTCTTCTCCATTCACGAAGAAGCACACAGCCCCATGCCACCGTCTGTCTCATACCGCGATCGCATACAAGTCCGCTCGGATGTACATTTCGGCAAGCCCTGCGTGGCCGGAACTCGCATTCCCATCACGGACGTGCTGGAGTTAGTTCAGGAAGGGGTTCCGTTTGATCAGATCACTACAGAATACTATCCTGATTTGGTTGAGGATGATGTGAGGGCATGCGTCTGGTATGCTACGGAGATGATCAAGACAGAGGAAACCCACATTGTGGCCCCGTAGCCCATGCAATTTCTTGCCGACCAGGATGTATACGCAACAACGGTTGACTGGCTTCGCAGTCATGGCCACAACGTTGAAACAGCGCGATCGCTTGGCATGCAAGAGGCCACGGATCTTCAACTTCTCAGGCGTGCAAGCCAACTGAACCGTATCATGGTTACTCGCGACAAAGATTTTGGGGCGTTGGTTTTTCTACTTGGAGTCGGTAGCACCGGAGTCATTCTGCTTCGTATGTCGCCTTCGACTATTGACTCGGTACACGCCACACTGGACGCACTCATCACGTCGCGTAGCTCGTCCGACTTTCAGCATACATTCTGCGTTGTCGAGCCCGACCGTTATCGAATTCGCACGATTCCAGCCGGATAACCAACCTCCACCCGTCCATCCCTCCACCCGTCCATCCCCCCAAACAACATGCCGTTAGCCAAACGCATCATCCCGTGCCTCGACGTTGACGAAGGACGTGTTGTGAAAGGCGTCAACTTCGTAGATCTGGTCGATGCCGGCGACCCCGTTGAGCAGGCCCGCTTCTACAACGAAGCCGGAGCCGACGAACTCGTGTTTCTGGATATCACGGCCACCCACGAAGACCGCGCCATTATGCACGACGTGGTGCGCCGCACCGCTGATGAGGTGTTCATTCCCCTCACCGTAGGGGGCGGAATTCGCACGGTAAGCGACATGCGCGCCATGCTGCACGCCGGCGCCGACAAGATCGCGATCAACTCCGCTGCGGTCAAAACCCCCGAGGTCATCACCGAAGGGGCCGAAGCCTTTGGCTCGCAGTGCATCGTCGTTGCGATTGATGCCCGGCGGCGCGAGGACGGCGACGGCTGGGAGGTATTCGTGCATGGCGGACGCAAGCCCACGGGGCTCGACGCGCTCGAATGGGCCGAAGAAGCCGAAGACCGCGGCGCCGGCGAACTACTCGTCACCTCCATGGACCGCGACGGCACCAAGTCCGGCTACGACAACGAACTGCTGCGGGCCATCAGCAAGCGCGTGCGGATTCCCGTCATTGCCTCAGGCGGAGCGGGGTCGCTGGAGCACCTGCGCGACGGCCTCCGCGATGGCAACGCTGATGCCGTGCTGGCTGCCTCTATCTTTCACTTCCGCGAGTACAGCGTGGAAGAAGCCAAATCGTTCTTACTGGATGCCGACCTCCCCATTCGCCCCATTCGCACCGTTCCCACTTCTACGCCATGAACCCCGCTCGTTTGCTCCGTCTTGGCGCGTTCACGTTTGTCCTCATTGGGGGCGGCATCACCGCCTGGCTTGTTGACAAAGCCATCCGCTACCCCGATATTCGGGCGGCGCAGTTCGGATTCGAAGCCCCCTACTGGCCCGCGCTGATCGCGTTCGTGGTGCTGTGCACCGGCATCGGGGCGTATATGCAGCTTCGAGCAGCGCAGCGTGTTGAGGAGGGCGAAGACCTCTACGCCCAGCGCCACCGCCGGCATCCTTCTGAAAAGTACCCTGATGAGTACCCGGATCAGAAGGAATAAGCCCGGACCTTCATTGCTTTTGCACAGTATGGAATGTCGTATCTGTAGCATCGGGTTTGTAGCACCAGCACACCCTTTCCATGCCCATCGACACCCTGAAAGCATCGAAACGCCTGAGAGCACTCGGCTTCAGTGAGGAGCAAGCCGAGGGGCTTACCGATCTCTTGCGGGATGCGGAAGCCGCCGCTGCAACCAAAGACGACCTCGATGCCCTGGAGCGCCGCTTCGACGAGCGGTTCAACCGCCTCGAAGAGCGGCTCGATGCCCAGAAAGAGGATACCAATGCGCGCCTCAATGCCCAAAGAGAGCACATTGAAGCCCGGTTCGATGCCGAACGCACACGCACCGATGGACAGTTTTCCCAGGTAAATGCACGCTTCGATGCGCTGGAGCAGAGCGTTGACGAGCGGTTTGCTCAGGTAGATGCGCGCTTCGATATGCTGGAGCGGAGCATGGATGAACGCTTCGCCCAGGTAGATAAGCAGTTTGCTCAGATGGATCAGCGGTTTGATACCCTGGAACAGAGCATAGATGAACGCTTTGCCCAGGTGGATCAGCGGTTTGCCCAGGTGGATCAGCGCTTCGCTCAAGTGGACCAGCGGTTTGCCCAGGTAGACAAGCGCTTCGACGAAGCCGACGAGCGCGAGAAGAACCGGTTTCAGCAGCTGGAAGCCACCGTCAAGAACTACGTCACCTCTCGCGTCATGTGGGCGTTTGGACTCTTGGCTGTGTACATCACGCTGCTGCGGTATTTCGGTATATAGCGACGGAAACACCCCGATCTCACCACATACCATCTGCCATCTCCACCAAACCTGCATATCTTCATCACCTAAGGGGTGGACAGCGCCCTTTCTGACTTGTATCTTAGGCGATGCATGTGTCCTCAACACCTTCGAGGTTCTGCGTGCACGACTCTGTTCCCGTTTGTTTATCTCACAGCGCACCCTCTCTGATTATGGCTGATACCCCGACCACCGACATTCAAGACCTCCTTGGCAGCGAGGCTGAAGATCTCCTCACGCATGAGTGCATGATCGATAAGGAGCAGTTGCACCTGCCTGGTGGCGATTTTGTAGACCGCGTCTGGAAGGACTCCGACCGTAACCCGCGCGTGTTGCGCAACATGCAGGCGCTGTTCGACCATGGACGCCTCGGCGGCAGCGGCTACCTGTCGATCCTGCCAGTTGACCAGGGTATTGAGCACTCCGGCGGCGCGTCTTTCGCTCCCAACCCGATGTACTTCGATCCGGAGAACATCATCAAACTGGCTATGGAGGCCGGATGCAACGGCGTGGCCACCACGTACGGGGTGCTCGGCAGTATGGCCCGGAAGTATGCCCACAAGATTCCGTTCATCCTCAAGTTTAACCATAACGAACTGCTCTCGTATCCAAACACGTACGACCAGACGCTCTATGCCAGCGTTGATGCGGCGTTCGAGATGGGATGCACAGGCGTAGGCGCGACCATCTACTTCGGTTCGGATGAATCGCCCCGCCAGATTCAGGAAGTCTCGCGTGCCTTTGAGCGGGCCCACGAACTGGGTATGTTCACCATCCTGTGGTGCTATGTACGCAACTCCGGCTTCAAAATCGATGGCGATAACTACGAAGCCTCGGCCGACCTGACCGGCCAGGCCAACCACATTGGTGTCACCATCGAAGCCGACATCGTAAAACAGAAACAGCCGACGCTCAACGGCGGCTACAAGGCGCTGAACATGGGCGACTCCAGCTACGGCAAGCTCGACGAGCGCATCTACTCGAAACTCTCGGGTGAGCACCCCATCGACATGACGCGCTACCAGGTCATGAACAGCTACATGGGGCGCTGCGGACTCATCAACTCGGGCGGCGGCTCGGGCAAGAACGACAAAGCCCAGGTGGTACGCACCGCTGTCATCAACAAGCGCGCGGGCGGCATGGGCCTGATTACCGGTCGCAAAGCCTTCCAGCGCCCGATGGACGAAGGCGTTGAGGTCGTGCACGCCCTGCAAGATGTCTATCTCGACGATAGCGTTACCGTGGCGTAGCGCGCTTACGGTTCCCTTGTGCTGCAAATGCACTGCTGTACCCTGCGCCCCGTGTGGCCTCCATCCGTTTGGAGGATGCGCACGGGGCGTCGTGATATGCGTTTCTATTCCACCTCAAACCCTGCTGCTTCCCCATGGCGACTGATGTCCCAACGGCGCACTATCCTGACTGGGCCCGTGAACTCGGCGAAAAGTATCTCACAAAAACGATCTCCACGTTCCTGCTGCACGGCGACGTGCGCGACGTCATCCGCACCACCAATCCGGACACCGGCGCGCCTACGTACGTACCGCTGTCGCGCTTTCTAACAGACGACCTGTTCGCTGCGCGCGACCTCATTGTGCAGTACGATCGCTCTTCAGGGCTGCACTTTCCAGACAAGGATTCGCAGCGCGACTTCAACCGGGCGGTGTCCGGGTACGATAGCATTTTTGGGACCGACTACCAGCGTAAGCTCCCCAAAGAACCCACGCGCGTGTTTGCGCTGCTGGAGAACTACTTTCGCCTGCGCCTCTCTAAAGGCAAGCGCATGGCCTGCATTATCGACTACGCCGAAACGATCGTACCCATGGCCGAGGCTGCCATGTATTCGGCGGAAGACCGGCAGGCGCTCGTCTATCTGCAAAAATGGGCGCGCGACCCGCTGCTCCTGGATCACGACTTTACGCTCTGCCTCGTCACCGAAAACCTGACCGACCTGAACCAGCAGCTGGTGCAGAGCCCGCACACCGCTGAGATTCAGGTGCCCATTCCCGACGACACCGCACGCGCCGACTATGCCCGGTGGTACATTGGCGACCGCACCAATGCGTATGCCGAACACGCCGAGATGCCCCCCGACACCCTGGCCGACTCGACCTCGGGGCTCAACCTGACGCAGCTGCGCACCATCCTGGCTGATGTCCTCGAAAACAAGAATGCCCTCACCTTCGAGCGGCTCTCCGACCTCCGCAAAGACTTTATCGAGGCGGAGGCGTACGGCATGCTGGAGTTTGTGGATACAGACTTCTCGCTCGATGACGTAGCCGGCCACCGCGAAGCCAAGACGCACCTGCGCCAGGCCGCTCGCGCCCTCCGCGCCAATCGCCCCGATGTGATGCCCATGGGCTACCTGATTTGTGGACCGGTGGGATGCGGAAAGACGTTCCTCATCCGCTGCTTTGCTGGCGAGATCGGCATCCCCATGGTCAAGCTCAAGAACTTCCGCTCGCAGTGGCAGGGCGTAACGGAGGGCAACCTGGAGAAGATTTTGAACCTGCTGGAGGCAATGACACCTGTCGCGGTTATGATTGACGAGGCCGACGCGGCGCTCGGCAACCGCAACGCACAGGGGGACTCCGGCGTGTCGCAACGTGTCTTCAGCCAGATCGTCTCGTTCATGAGCAATCCGAAGCACCGGGGGCGCGTTCTCTTCTTCCTGATGACAGCTCGCCCCGACCTGATGCCCGTTGACCTAAAGCGGCAGGGCCGCGCCGAGGAGCACCTTGCCCTCTTCTACCCGCACACTCGCGAGGACCGCGAAGAACTGCTCCAGATTATGATGCAGCGCACGGGTGTGTCCCTTAGCATAGATGACGTGCCCGACCTCCTCCTCACCGGCGACCGCACGTTCAGCGGGGCCGATATGGAAGCCATCATGACCCGTGCGTCGTTTCGCGGCGCCGCCGAGGGCACTGAGGTGACGCCTGAGATTCTGGAAACGACCGTGCAGGACTTTATTCCTCCCACGTATCCCCAGGAAATCGAGCTTCAGACGTTGGCTGCGGTCTTAGAATGCACCAGCAAAGCGCTCTTGCCTGAACCATATCGGTCGATGGAGCGCGCTGAGGTTGTGCAACGGGTAGAGGCCTTAAAGCATCAGATATGACGTTGTGCTCCGGCCACACCGGATAGAACGGGAAAACCCGTCGACATACTGCACGGGTGCAAATACAACGTTACTCTCACTACCTCGTCATTCCTCATGGCGTATCGTCCTTCTCGTCATCAGCCCCCGCTGCCATATCGAACATAGAAACGCCCTCATCAGGATCTTTTTTCGATGTGGGCTCCGGCGGCTCCAGCGTTTGAAGCTTGTCATTGTTCTTAAGCAGATCCTGAATCTGCGTGCTCGTGCTCTCTGAAGACCGTGCCTTACGGGTCTGTTCGCCTGTTTCGCTTTCCTCTTCATTCATTAGGTGCTGCAAACGATCGCTGGCTTTACGAAGGCGATCGGCCGCCGAGTAGGTGTCGGGGCCGCCCTCTTTGGCGTTATCCGCTTCAGTGGACTGAGGGGCATTGGCGCTGGGAGGCGGTGCTCCCTGCGGACGCGAGGGGTCGGTGTTGTTTCGCGAAGCAGACGGTGTAGGTGCAGCATCTTGGGCATCTGCCTGCGTTGTACCCGCTGTGCGTTGCTCTGTAGCCTCACGATCGGACTGCGATTCGTCTCCCGACTCGGGAGGCGCGACCTCGGGATGCCGGTGTGTATCGATAAGATCGGCGATCACCTCATCCACCGAACGGCCGCTCTTCTTGGCTTGCGTAGCCAGCCACGACCAGAGCCGCCGCGGCAGGGTGATATCGCGCGTTTCCAGCGCGTTGAGAGAGTTTTGCGTGTCCGTTGAAGGCATATCAAACAGGGCCCAGACGTAAAAACCGTAGTGCGTTGAGGAAGTCCGCAGCATCAGAAACCTGCGGGCGTGCGTTTGCAGCGTAACATGCCCAGTTCGGCTACGCCGTCTCGGCAGCGTTGTTGGAGACATCGGGCGGTGCCGAGGCAGATTCGTCAACCGTTTGTACTGTGCCGTCGAGCGTAGCGTCGCCTGGATGGGTGGTAGATTTGGCAGTGGGGGGCATCTCCAGCGTTGGACGCAACGTGTCCGCTGTTTTGTCGAGCAGGGCAGCTGCTTTCCAGAGTAGTAGCGTCGTGCGGCGCGACACCAGACTGGCCTCTTTGCGCCACACGTCTTGGTTCGCTATACGTCCCGGATCAATGTTGTCGGGATCTTCGATGAACGTGCGGGCAGCCGTTTGTTCGATGACAGCCAGCGCATCTTGCACGCCTCGAAGGCGCTCGTGGGCCTCAGACGTAACGCGTACCAGAGCAGCCAGATGATCATTGAGCTCGCGATCGGTCATGCAGTTCGAATGCAATACAAGTGAGAGAAAAACAAAGTCGGTACAAGACGTGCCCTGCAGCAGCGGCACGTGATTGGCCTACAGTAAGAACCTGTTTGGGTTTGGGTTTGACGGCGAGAGCGAGGGACGCTGAGGCGAAAATTGGACCCCAATCGAGGTTCGTAGCCGGGGCTACGGGCCGAGATTAGGGGCAATTTGCACCAGGGGCATGACCTTCGGCCCCAGCCCAGCGAAGCCGCTCGGAGCTCAAAATAAGAAATCAAAACAGGTTCTAAAAGCCTGTGCAGCGTCAACTCGATGTGCTACGACGTGGCCTGGGCATTGTCCCACATAGAAGCAACGGTTTCGCTACGGTAGCTCTCGCCCGCCAGCGTAGCCCGGATAGCTCGGATGTATTCGTCGGGTTTCCCTTTCATGACATATCCTTTTGCCCCAGCCTGATGCGCGGCCTCGACATAGGCCTCCTCTGCGTGCCCCGACAGGATAAGGCATGCCAGCGACGGGTGCGCCTCGCGCAGCCGACCGACCAGGTCGATCCCACTCATGCCCGGAAGTGCCACGTCTATCAGAACCACATCGGGGGGCGCATCTCCCGAATCTACCAGATCCTGGATTGCCGCCTCGCCGCTGTCGGCCGTACCGACTACGTCGAAGGCGTCTTCGGCGGACAGATACGTGCGCATTGAGGAGCGCATAAGGTCCTGGTCTTCAACCAGATAAATTGTATGTGCCATGGTATTGCTATATTGGATATAGGAAGTAAAACAAAAAAACGAACGCCGCTACCTTGAGACGCTGGGGGATGCTGCATCTGGCGATTCCGGGTCGAGCGCATCAACAGGTACCTGGATGGCACAACACGTGCCTTCGCCAGGAGCCGCCGTTACGCGCAGCGTGCCGTCGATGGAGCGAAGCCGCTCACGGGCTTTCCACAGCCCACTTCCGTTCGTTCCGCGCTGCAGTGCTGTACTCGGGTCGAAGCCCGTCCCGTCGTCTACAACATCGAGATGAAAGGTCTGGTCTTCGGTGTATACGTGGACGTCTGCCGATTCCACATCGGCATATTTGCACGTGTTGAGGAGCAGCTCTCGCGCTACGCGAAACAGCACAGTACGCGCCTCTCCTGTGCACGAGACGCCGTTGGTTTTGTCATCGAGGTGCACGACAAACCCGTGTTGCTTCTTGAGATGCGAACGCAGCCACTGAAGCGCCTCAATGATGCCATCATTGTCGAGCACTGGTGGAGCCAGGTCGAGGGTAAGCTTGCGCGTGGCATCGATGGCCTCATCCATCAGGTCATCGACTTGGCTCGGCGAAACCGGAAGCGTCGACATGTCGACCTCGCTTGCCTCATGCATGCCGTCGATTAACATGCGCAGTTGCACCTGGATACCGTACAGGTACTGCAGCAAGTTGTCGTGCACAGCACTCGCAATTTGCGATCGCTCTCGCTGTTCGGCCATTGTAAGCGCTGCCGAGAGCTCGCGCAGCTTGGTGGTGCGCGCTTCGACCTGGGCCTCCGCCTGCGCCTCGGCCTGCATAAGTTCTTCCTGCGCGCGCTTCCGCTCGGTCACATCGAGCAAAATGCCGTCGAGCCAACGCACGGCACCATTCTCCTTGAAGGAGGGCCGCCCGTTGTCTTGTACCCACCGAATGGCACCACTATCGCTTTGGATGCGGTACTCCACGCGGTAATAGGTGTGGTCTTGAACAGCCGTGGCTACAGCACGACGGATACGGTCCAGGTCCTCCGGCACAACAACTTCTTTGAATGAACGTCCGGCGGGATCGAGGTCTTGCGGATCCAGCCCACAGATCTGTTTAAACCCTTCCCCCATGTAGATGGACGTCCAGGCGGTGTCGTATGTGCAGCGGTACACTGCACCCGGAAGCCGGTTCACCAGCTCGCGCAGGTCAGTTCCCTGCTGGTATGCAGGCGCTGACAGCGGCGCTGCTCCAGATCGGGCGGCTGAGGCTGCCGAAGGATCGGCATGCTCCTGGCCCGATGTAGACAGCGCCTCCTCATTCGAATTTGAATGATGTGATGAAGCACGTGTATCATTACGTTTCATAACGCCCTATGGCATAAGTCGATTGGCGTCGAAAGCAATACTGATGCGATTACTCTGATGGTACGATGGCGGCAGGAACGAACACGTAGAATGCTGTTCCCTCGCCTTCTTCGGAGCGCACTACAATATCACCGTCCATCGCCTCAATAAGTTCTTTAGCCACGGTAAGCCCAAGCCCACTTCCCGATCCACGGTCACCGCGCACATACGGTTCAAAAAGATCTTCGAGCAGTTCAGGGGGAATACCGGGGCCATTGTCAGATACGGTGATGCGTACCTGCCCTGTGCGCTGCAGTGCATCTTTCTCGCCTCCCTCATGAGTCTCTTTACGAGCGTGTCCGGGATACGCCTGGGGCGGCTCATGGCTGGGGGCCGCGTACACAGCGACTGTATCTTCTGCTTCGCTATAGCTGATCGCATTGGTCACCAGGTTGTCCACCACGCGACGCAGCGACTCAGCATGCACAACGGCACGCAGCGGTCTGGGAGGCACGTTGCTATACAATGTAACGTGCTCGCGCTCGGCATACAACTCAATGGCCGACACTGCAGCACCCAGCACGGAGCGCACGTCGCACGCCTCTGTTTGCATGGGCGGGCTGTCGTTCTGCAGCTTGGCCAGATCCATCAGCGAGGTCGCCATGCTCTGCAGTTGCTCGGTGGCCGACTGAATGTTCTCGACATACTCGGACGCTGCACCGCCTGCCTCATTTCTGAGCAGTTCAGACTGCATGTTGATGACGCTGAGCGGCGTCTGCAGGTCGTGTGCGACCCCGGCTACAAAGCGCGATTTGGAGGCATTGGCATCTTCAGCCGCTTGCTTCGCCTCTTGTAGCGCCTGCTCATACTGCTTACGCTCCGTAACGTCGCTAAAGTAGACCGACAGGCCTTCGCGGAACGGGTAGGCGTGTACCCGAAACCAGCTATCGAGGGGCGGGAAATAGGCCTCAAACTGGACGCTTCGGTTCTGGTCGCGCACCGTCTTATAGCGCTCGTAAAACGCCAGATCGACCGCACCGGGGAAGGCCTCCCAGATGTTCGTGCCAATCAGTTCGTCGCGGTCGCGCTGCAGCCACTTCTCTGCTTTTCCATTTACGTATGTAAAGGTCCAGTTGTCATCGACGGCAAAGAACGCATCCGTAATGCTCTCCAGAATGTCTTCGTGATACCGGTATCCGGCCCGGAGTTCAAGTTCGTCCACAGCAATCGCAGCAAGATCCGCTAACTGCCGGATGCGACCTGGATCGGGCGCACGCGGCTCCGTATCCATCACGCAGATCGACCCAATGCGATAGCCGTCTGATGTAGTCAGTGGCACCCCGGCATAGAAGCACACCCCCTCTCCGCTTTCCGTAATCGGCATCTCGCCTGTAACGACGGGATTATCAGCAAACCGCTCATCGTTCCGTGCATCTTCGATAACCATGGGCCCCTCTTCTTGCACGTTGTGCACGCAAAACGAGAGATCGAAGCCCACCTCGGGCGGACACTCCTCACTCACGCACGACTTCGTCCACTGCCGATCGCGGCCAATAAAGTTGATATATGCAACGGGCGCATCAAACAGGTCGGCGGCCAGCCGCGTGAGGCGGTCGAAAGCCTCTTCGGGCGGCGAGTACACGCTCTGATAGCGCTTCAGCGCAGCCAACCGGGCTTCGTCAGCAACGTCGAAGTGGGAAGACGGCGCCTCTTCAAGATCAAGCCGAACAATTGAAGAGGCTGCTTCAGGGGATTCAGAGGAAGAAGCAGTCATAAACATGGAAAGACAGCGAGCGTGGCATACCGAGAATATCTTGTTCTCGTGTACCTTGCCGTAACTACGCTTGTTTATAACTTTCTTGTTTTTGCCGTGTGCGTTTACATGCAGCCTCACCATATTGTTACCTGTAGATTGTGCGCTGTCATGAACGCGCCTGATATTGCCACGAACACATCCTATGTTATGAAGCAGTCTAATACGACGCTCACACACGCCCCACCCTCATGCTTCGCTCTTCAATCGCTCGTCTGGCGGCCCGGTGCCCCGCAATGGGCCCTACAGCACGCGCTGCCCTGCTGACCGCTGTGCTTTTCTTCGTCCCCTTCCTCACTGCTCATGCCCAGTCCAACGATGAACGCCCTGCTGTTACACGCACGTTGGCCTTTGAGAACGCAACGGTGATAAGCGCCCCGGGCACGCAGCAATCGGGCGTTACGGTTGTGGTGCGCAACGGCGTTATTCGTGCGGTAGATACGGAGGCGGAAATCCCCTACGATGCACGCGTCATCGACGCCGATTCGATGTACATCTACGCCGGCTTCATTGATGGCCTCTCGCAGGCGGGTATCGAGATGCCGGATGCCGACGACAGCAACGAATCCACCGATGCTCCCTCGCTGGCGCGCTCTGGCGTGCAACCTGAACGCCATGCCCCCGCCTTCTTCGACCCCGCCGCCAGCCGCGTCGAGCAGCTTCGTGCTCAGGGCTTCACCACCGCCCATGTGGTCCCCGACGGACGCATGCTGCCCGGCCAGGGCGCGCTCATGGCGCTGCACGGCCCCGATTCCGATGCGGCAACCATCCAAGATGGCATCAGTCAGTTTGCACAGTTTCGCGGAGCCCGAGGCTCGTGGCCCGACGTGGTGGCCCCCAGCACGACTATGGGCGTCATCGCTATGATGCGCCAGGTGATGCGCGAGGCCGACCGCCGCCAGCAGCTTGAAGAGGCATACGCCAACAATCCACAAGGCCAGCCGCGCCCCCCACGCGATGCCGCCCACACCGCCCTCATGCCTGCGGTGTCGGGCGAACAGCCGGTGCTCTTTGCGGCCTCGTCTGCCGTCGATATTCGCCGCGCGCTTGCGCTGCAGCAGGAACTGGACTTTCCGCTCATGCTGGCCAACCTGAAAGCAGGCTTCGAAACCGTCGAGGCCCTCCAATCGGCCAGCGTGCCGCTTTTCCTCTCGCTCGATCTACCCGAGCGCACCGAACTACCCTCCGACACTACCGATGCCGAGCGCCCCGCTCCCGACCCCGTTTTTCAGGTGGGCCCGGGCCTGGAGCTCGACCGCGAGCGCACCAATCTGCGGCTCCGCCTGCGGGATGAGCAGGAGCGCTACATCGCGCAAGCTACCACCCTGCACGAGGCCGGGCTCGACTTCGGTCTCACCACGCATGACGTCTCACCCGGCGATATCCACGACCGCCTGCGCATGCTGCGTGACAGCGGCGTACCCGAGGAAACGCTGCTCGCTGCCCTCACCACCGTACCCGCTCAGGCATTCGGCGTCGACCGCCGGCTTGGTCAGGTCGCCCCCGGATTCATCGGCAACCTCGTTGTTACGGATGCGCCGCTCTTCGATGAGGATACGAGCATCCGCCACGTGGTAGTGGATGGCCACCTGTATACGCAAGACTCCGCCAGCGAAGGAGAGGTTACGGGAGATGCCGAAGCGGTTGTCGGCGCATGGACGATGACGCTCGAAACCCCACAGGGCGAAGTCGACATTGACGTGACCTTCAGCGGCGATGCGAGTGGACTCAGCGGTACGGTCGTGGGCCCCGACGGCTCTGAAGAGCAGATCGAGTCGATCTCGTTCGACGGCGAAACGCTCTCGTTTGTCGTGCCTGGCAGCCAGATGGGCGATGCCCGCGTCTCCGGCACCGTAGAAGGCAATCGGTTCGACGGATCGCTCTCTGCTGGGGGCATGAGCCTCGACATCACCGGCCAGCGCACCCCTCCCGAGCGCTAAGCTGCAACGCGACCTTCTCCTTTCGTTTTTTGTACTCCCGCCCCGAATCCCCCTATGCGAACTGTTTTCCTCTTTCTCCTAAGCTTTGGCCTGGTGTGGACGAGCACCGCCCAACCGGGTCCTGACCGCCTGCGTGCCGACGCGCCCAACAGCGTGCTCATTCAAAACGCCACGGTGCATACGGTAACCAACGGCACGCTCGACACCGCCGACGTGCTCGTGCAAGACGGCGTCATTGCATCGGTCGGCACCGACCTCTCGGCCCCGAGTGGCGTCGACACCTACGACGCCACCGGCATGCACCTGATGCCCGGCATCATCGATGCGCACTCGCACATTGCGATCTCGGACGTAAACGAGGCCACGCGCCCGGTTACCGCCCAGGTGGGCGTGGGCGACGTGCTCGATCCATACGACGTGCGCATCTACCGTGCGCTGGCCGGAGGCGTAACGACCTCGCATGTGATGCACGGCTCCGCCAACGTCATTGGCGGACGCAACGAAACCATTAAGCACCGCTACGGAATGACGCATCCCAACGCCTTGCGTATGGAGGATGCCCCGCGCACCATCAAGTTTGCGCTGGGCGAAAACCCCACCCGCGTACATGGCGAAAGCAGCGATGTGGTACCGCGTACCCGCATGGGCGTAGAGTCGGTAATTCGCGAGGCGCTTACCGAAGCGCAACGCTATCAGGCGCTCCAGGACGCCTACGATGCGGGCGATCGCAGCGCACCGCCGCCTCACAGCGAACGCCTGGAGATGCTTGCCGACATCCTGAGCGGCGACCTGATCGTGCACGCCCACTCCTACCGCGCCGACGAAATCCTGATGCTTATGAACGTGCTTGGCGATTTCGGTGTCGACGAGATTACGTTTCAGCACGTCAACGAAGGGTTTAAGGTGGCCCCCGAACTGGCCGAGTTTGGCGCTGGGGCGTCCATCTTCTCGGACTGGTGGGCCTACAAGTTCGAGGTCTACTACTCCACCGCCTACAACGCAGCCGTGCTCACGCGCAACGGCGTGAACACCTCCATCAACTCCGACTCGCCCGACCTGAACCGCCACCTGTACCACCAGGCCGCCAAGGCGCAGCGCTATGGCGAACTGAGCGATGAGGAGACACTGGCACTCATCACCATCAACGCCGCCGAACAGCTGGGCATCGACGATCGCGTGGGCTCGATCGAGGAAGGCAAAGACGCCGACCTCGCGCTCTTCAGTGACCACCCGCTGTCGATCTACGCCGTGCCGCAGCGCACCTACGTAGATGGCACCGTGCGCTTCGACCGCAACGACGACCCCGACGACATGCGCCTACAGGTGGATCCAGAGTCAGTCGTCGAGGAAACGGTCGTCTGGCACGACACCGGCACCCGCCACGGCGCCTGCATGCAACAGACCGGCATGCATTTGCACGCCAACGAAACCGGGGTGCGCCTGCACAACTAATCCGCTCCCGCTGCCTTCGCGCTTTTCCATTCGCTTTTGCCCCACCCTCTCATGCTTCGACTCTGCACGCTCGTGCTGGGCGCTTTGCTGTGCCTCCCCACGCTTGGCCACGCTCAAAACGTGCCCGCCCAGCGTACTGACATTGCCATCACTAACGCGCGCCTCGTCACCGTATCCGACGGCATCGTCGAAAACGGCACGCTTGTTATTCGGGCGGATACCATTGCCGCGCTCGGCGCCGACGTGGACATCCCCAGCGGCGTGAATGCGCGCTACGATGCCGAGGGCCACGCGGTGTATCCGGGCTTCATTGACAGCGGCACGCGCCTCGGACTTGTGGAAGTGAGCTCGCTTTCTGAAACTCAGGACTACAGCGAGATTGGCTCCCTCACACCGCACATGGACGCTCTTACTGCCGTGAATCCGAACTCGATTTCCATTCCCGTTACCCGTGTGGATGGCGTCACCACCGTCATTACGGAGCCCAGCGGCGGGCAGTGGCCCGGACAGGCGGCGCTCATCGACCTGCTGGGCTACACCCCCGAGCAGATGCACGTAGATGGCGTGCGCTACATGGTGCTGAACTTTCCCTCTACCGGACGCCGTGGCACGAGCGACACGCGTTCGGAAGACGAGATCGAAGAGGAAGCCCAAGAGGCGCTCGACGAACTGAATACGCTCTGGGAGGATGCTACGCTCTATGCTGATATCCAGGCCAACCGCAACGACGACGACACTGGGCATCTGCCCGAATATGCCCCGGCCTACGATGCCCTCGTGCCCGTTGTAACCGGCGAGCAGCCCATCATGCTCAAGGTCGACAAGGCCGCCGACATTTTGGATGCGCTGGAATGGGCCGAAGAGCGTGAGATTCTGGACCAGATTGTGCTGAGCGGCGTCTCTGAGGGCTGGCGCGTGGCGGATGCCATTGCCGATGCTGAGGTGCCCGTGCTTACCGGACCCGTCATCGCGCTGCCCACCCGCGCCTCCGACCGCTACGACACTGCTTACGCCAATGCGGGTCGTCTGCACGACGCAGGCGTGACAGTGGCCCTGCGCAGCGGCGAGTCCAGCAACGTACGCAACCTGCCCTTCCATGCCGGATTTGCTGCGGCGTACGGCATGGGCACGGAGGCTGCCCTCGAAGCCATCACGCTGACGCCCGCCCGCATCTTCGGCGTGGACGACCGCCTCGGCTCGCTCGAAGTAGGCAAGCAGGCTACGCTCTTTGTAGCTGATGGCGATCCGTTTGAGCCCGCAACGCAGATCACACGGCTGTTCATTAACGGATACAACGTGCCGCTGGAATCCCGCCACACCGAGCTCTACGAGGAGTTCTTGAACCGCTCTCCGGGACTGGAGAAGTAACATACTTCGGGGCTCACTCCTGAGCTTCATCCATCACATAACAACGGGCCCTGGCGGTTTGCCCAGGGCCCGTTTTGCGTTTGTGAGACCGTTTGTGGATGCACAGCGGCGCACATTCGGCACCATATCTACCGGACGACTGTTACGCGCTGCGTTTCGGTCTGTCCCTCCGTCTGCATCCGCAGGAAGTACGTGCCACTGGCCAGACCACGCACATCGAGCTGAGCTTCGGGGCGGCCCTCCGCCTGGCTGTTGACCACCGTCTGCACGCGCCGCCCGAGCATGTCGTAGAGCTCGATGCGCACGTCTTGCTGCTCAGGAACCGCATACCGGATGGTAGTCTGCCCACGCACGGGATTCGGGTACGTGGGGAGCAGTTCAGCCTGTGTTACCTGCCGCGTTACCGTTACTGGTTCGCTGAATGACTCGGTGCCATCGGCATCAATCTGGCGCAGGCGGTAGCTGAGGCTGTCCGCCGCGTAGGGCAGATCCGCGTCCTCAAACCGGTAGGATTGCGGAGTGTCCGTGGTGCCTGCGCCATCGAGGCGCGCGATGGTGTGCCACGATTCCCCTGTAGAGACGTCCCACTGGGGCGTCTCTACAGGGGGCGTCTCTGCGCTGGATGCGGCACTGCGCTGCACCTCAAAGCCGGCGTTGTTGGTCTCGGACAGCGTTTCCCATCGTAGTGTGACTGCTTCGTGGCCCGAGCGCTTTGCCTCGAATCCGGCCAGTTCGACGGGAAGCGGGTTGCTTCCGCCGCCCACAGCAAACAGCGAGAAGCTATCCAGACCGTCTGCTGCGATTCGGTTGCGTACGGGGTCATAGACCAGCGTCACGCCTGCAGCGCCCTGAAGGTCGGTCCACGTACTGCCCCCATCGTCAGACTTAAAAATCGAGAGGTCAGTAAAGCTGTTGATGCCCGGTACCCCGGTCAGATCGAAGGTTACGCTGTAGGTCACTGTACCGCCGCTCATGGTGGAGTTGATCTCCCACGTTGCGGGGGCGAGGTTGCTGGGCAGGGTTGGGCCAGACGGCGCGCTCCCGCTCTTCGTAGCGCTGAGGCCCCCACTACTGTTCGTATTTTCGCGGAAGAGCACCGTTGCATCGGTGCTGCCGAGCTGGAAGAACCCGGTCTGTCCAGCTGTTGCGGGGGTGCTGCCGGTTGACTCATACTGGCGACGCTCGTAGGCGCCAAGGTCAACCGTGGCTGCAAAGGCGCGATCGCCGCCGGTGAAGTCCGTTGTGATATCGCGCGTGCCATCGCCGTTGGTATCGAGCGCGTCGGCGCTTCCCCGGTCAAGGGTCGGGGAATTCGAGGTGAGGCGCAGACCATCATCGTTGGTGGCGAAGGTACCGTCGGGCCCCGCAGGGGTACTCGCATTCGCAAAGAGCGGGTCGCCCGCAAGGTTGTTTTCGTTGACTGCCGGCGTCCCGTTTACGTCGTTGCTGACGCCATCGGTAAACAGCGAATGCCGGATAGCAGGCTCGGCCCCGGTTCCGCGGTTAAAGATCGAATCGCCCACATTCGGGGCTACGTTGTCGAAAAAGATCGTATTTGTGATCGTGGGCTGAGCCGTTCCGGTGCTGCTGGACAGGATATCGTTGACCATCGCCCCGCCGTCGAATCCGGCTGTATTGCCCGTAAACGTGACGTTGGTCACGACCGGACTGCTGGTGCCGCCGTTCCCGGCCAGGTTATAGACTGCGCCCCCGTTGGAATCGGCATTGTTGTTGGCAATCACTAGATTCGTGAGGGTTGGGCTGCTTATCCCCCCGTTGCGTGCATCGTTAAAGATGGCACCCGCATCGCGCTGGGCGGTGTTGTCAACAAATACGCTGTTCGTGATTTCGGGACTGCTGACGGCGCTTCCGTCGCTGGTGTTGTTGAAAATTGCGGCGCCGTTGCCGTCAACACCTGCGTCTTCGATCGCGGTGTTGCCCTCAAACAGCACATTGTTGATGGTTGGGCTGCTCGTTCCGCCGAATCCGCCGTCGTTGTAGATGGCGCCGCCGCTGTTGGCGGTGTTGGATGCGAAGGTACTCCCCGTGATAGACGGACTGCTCATCCCGCCGCTCCCATCACTGTAGAGTCCGCCGCCCAGTTTGCCTGCGGTGTTATTTTCGAAGGTAACGTTGGTCATGACGGGGCTGCTGTCGCCGTTCTGTCCAAACGCGTAGAGTCCGCCGCCCAGTTCAGCGGCCCGGTTGTCCGCGAACGTCACGTTCGTAAGGGTCGGACTGCACGCCCCCCCACTATTGCCACGCCCCTCGCAGAGCAGGCCGCCGCCGCGGTTCTCTAATCCACCGCCGTTGGCGTTGCCGGCTCTGATCGTCAGCCCGTCGAGCACGGTACTTGTGGTGATCGGCGTAAAGAAGCCGTTCAGGAAAACGACGTGATAGCTGTTGTCGGAAGCATCGCCCGCGGTGCCGATATCGCCCGAGAGGATGGTCGGGTTTGCTGCCGGATCTCGGTCAGCGAACGTGTCGCCGCTCTGGAATCCGCCATAGATGGTAAGCCCATCTTTTGTGCCATCAAATTCGAAGTACGCATTGCGATCGCCCAGGGTAACGCCTGTGCCCTGATCGGGATAGTACGTGCCCTCGGCTATCCAGATTTCATCGGTGCTACTGGCGGCTCCCAGCGCATCCTGCAGGTTAGGGTATGCGTCGGCCCACGAGGTGCCGTTGTCGGCACCGGTCGCGTTTGCATCTACATAAATTTGGGCGTGGGCAGTATGTGAGGTTCCGACAAGCGTGAGCGCAGCAAAAAGCAAGGCCCAGCCGATCAGATGCAAAGGAGGAAAGCGTCTGTTGAGTTGCAACATGAGTAGCGTTAAGGTCTGGTTTGCGTAGCAGCAACGAATGCACGTTACCAAACATATCTATCGGCTTCCCCAAATGCTTGCATTCATGTCCCAAATCTTTTATTGCATGTTGTATTGCAGGTCAATCAGCGCGTCCTTGCATCTCAAGCGCGTTTTGCCGTGCTCCTACGGGATATTGCACGACGGGAATGCCCCCAATAAAAAAGCGCCTGCCGTGCGGGATGCACAGCAGGCGCGTTGACATTGGTGTGTGGCCAAGACCACACATCGGCGTTGCGATGCCGGTTTACGATTCCGGAATGACCTGGATGTCGAGTGTGGCATCCACATCCGTATGCACCTTCACATTGGCTTTGTACGCACCGATCACGCGGATGTCTTCGTGCAGTTCGATGTCGCGGCGATCAATTTCAAAGCCACGGTTGGCAAGCTCCACTGCAATCTGCTGCGTGGTAATGGTACCGAAGATGCGGTTGTCTTCGCCCACTTTCGCGGTAAAGACCACCTGCATTTCTTCGAGCTCTTGCGCCACGCGCTCGGCCTCTTCTTTCTTGGCGGCCACCTTGCGCGCCTGCTGGCGTTGCTCTTCTTGGAGCTGATTGATTGCGCCTTCCGTAGCAATGCGGGCCATGCCCTGCGGAATCAGGTAGTTGCGTCCGTATCCGTTGGCCACTTCGTGGACTTCGCCTTTCGAGCCCAGGTGGTCAACGTCTTGAAGTAGAATAACGTCCATAACGTGCTAAAATGAGTAGTAGTCAACAAGCAGAATCCAGGGCGTGCGCTATCGCACGTTGTCGGAGACGTACGGCAGCAGCGACAGGTGACGGGCACGCTTGATCGCGCGCGTAATCTGGCGTTGCACCCGGGCAGGCACGTCGCCTACGCGGCGCGGCAGAATCTTGCCCTGGTTGTTGGTAAACTGCTCCAAGAACTCCGTGTCCTTGTAGTCAACGTACTCAACGTGTTCGAAATCTTGGTCGTTACGAGCCATAACAGCGAATCAGAGAATCAGGATACAAAAAACGAGACAGCCGGATGCCGCATACCTGCGCATCCGTGACCTACTTACGCATCTTCAGAAGCTTCAGCCGCCTCCTCGACCGCCGAGGTGCTCTGCTGGCGCTCATAGTGGCGGATCATCTTCGCGTCCATGCGGAGCGTAAGGTAGCGCAGGATCTGGTCGTTGAGCTGCAGCTGGCGTTCGAGCTGCGGCACGACCTTGCCTTCGGCCTTGAAGTAGAGGTTCACGTAGTAGCCGCTGCGCTTCTTGTCGATCTCGTACGCAAGGCGCTGGTTGCCCCACTCATCAACATACTCAAGCGTGCCGTGCTCGCGAACGAATTTGTTTACGGAGTTGACGATGTCGTCAACCTGATTCTGCTGAGCCACCCCACTAATGATGTAGGTGAGCTCGTACATGTTTTCGGAAGCCATAAGAGAAAATTATCCCTGTGGAATGAAACGAGTGTTCACGCCCCGGTGCGCAGCCCTACACGCTGCGAACGCAGATGCAGAACCCGTCGGAGCAGGGATCACAGGCGCCACCTCGACCAAAATACTGATCTGCGGCGCATTGTGACAGCGTATACATACCGTGCCCCGTGCGGAATGTGGCTCTCACGCGTTGAAATAGTCGCGAATTGAGTGCGTGAGGCTCTATTTCGGACTGCCTGCCCTACAGCCGCGCCAGCCGCTCGGCGTTCTCCTGGGCTTTCAGCGAATTGAGCACCGGGTCCAGATCGCCCTCAATGATGTCTTGCAGCGCATAGTTCTTGTTGTCGCCCTCCATGCGGTGGTCCGTCACGCGGTCTTGCGGGAAATTGTAGGTGCGGATCTTGGCCGAGCGGTCGCCCGAGCCAATCTGGGAGCGCCGCTCCTCGGCCCGCTCCTCGCGCTGCTTCTCCAGCTTCATATCGTAGAGCCGCGAGCGCAGCACCCGCATCGCCTTGTCGCGGTTCTTGTGCTGACTCTTCTCGTCCTGGCAGGTCACGACCAGCTTCGTGGGCAGGTGCGTAATGCGGATGGCTGAATCCGTCGTGTTCACCGACTGCCCACCGGGCCCGCTGGCGCGGTACGTATCCACCTTGATGTCATTGGGCTTGATGTCGATGTCGACCTCCTCGGCCTCCGGCAGCACCGCCACCGACGCCGCCGAGGTGTGGATGCGTCCGCTCGACTCGGTTTCGGGCACGCGCTGCACGCGATGCACACCGCTTTCGTACTTCATGGTACCGAACACTTCGGGCCCGCTCATGCTCATCGTGATCTCTTTGAACCCGCCGTGCGAGCCGTGCGAGGCATCGATGACTTCATGACCCCAGTCTTTTTTCTCCGCGTACTTGACGTACATGCGGTACAGATCGCCCGCAAAGATGGCCGCCTCGTCACCGCCGGTACCCGCCCGAATCTCGATGATGGCGTTTTTGCGGTCTTCCGGATCCTTGGGGATGAGCTTATCCTTCAGGTCGTCCTCAACTTTCGGCAGCCGCTCGTTGAGCGATTCGAGTTCGTTCTGCGCCAGATCGGCCATCTCGCCCGACTCGCTGGCAACCATCTCCTTCAGGTCCTTACGCTCGCTGAGCAAGTTCTCGTACGTGTTGATCGCCTCGATCACCTCGCGCAGCTGGCCATGCTCCTGGCCCAGCTCCGACATCTTCTGCGCGTCGGTCGCGATCTCGGGATCGGCCATCATCTGCTCGATCTCGTCGAATCGATTCTTAATCTTGTCCAGCTTCTCCAGTTCGATCATGTGGGACAGGGACTTGTGACGGGAAACAGGGACGAAACGCGACAGGCGCACTGTGAAGCGCCGTATGCGAAGCGTGGTAACAGGCAAGATGCCTCAACGAAAAGCCCCGCCGCGGGTTCAGACCCCCAGCGAGGCTCACAGGATGTGCATCAAGCGCAGAGGACACTGCGGCGTGTTATTCCACCGTCACGCTCTTGGCCAGGTTGCGGGGCTGGTCTACGTCGCAGCCGCGCATCACCGCAATGTGATACGACAGCAGCTGCAGCGGCGAGGCATCGACCAACCTCACCGGGCAACCAACTGACTTACCATAGAAATGGGCCCTGATGATCTTTCCATTTCTCCCCCGAAACGCGAGCCCTCATTTTATCAGACGCACAGAACAAATGGCTTGATCCTTGTTGCAGTGTCCAAACCATTCTCTTTCAAATCTGCTACCTTGTCTTCCATATTCTCCAGGAGCTTATCGGCAGATTCGTGGCGCCTCGCTCTACGAAAACGAGCACTCTCAAGATTCCAGCGGTCAAGGTCGAACCAGACAACGAGGTAGATGCCGCGGCTCGTCCCGTACTCCGTGTCTTCGGAGTCAAGGTAACGATCAGCCAGCTGCGACTGAATACTTGAAAGCACGTCTTTATTCCAAGAGCCTTTGACCTCGATAATCACACTCAGCAGGTCACCGTTGGCTCTGATTGTCGGAGGGACCTTCACGAGAATGTCAGTGCGGTTCTGAACTCGCACTTCGCTTTCGCGCGTCAGCGTGATTCCGCGCCTCTCAAGATCTTGCCGAAGCTGGCGCGTGACATAGTCAGACAAGTGTTTCTCTTCCTTTGGGATGAAAACGGTACCCTTAATTTCTTTAACTTCTTCTCGTAGGTTCTCAAGGTTGTTCGACTGAATCCAGTCTCGCACCACGTCACGCCGAGGCCCATATGGAACCTCGTTCCAAAGATCCGCAGCAGCTGGTTGCTCTTGTGCGTTGAGGCGATTCTGGAGGTCCGATAGCGCCTCCAACACAACGTCTTGTAGCTCTGCACTACTGCGAATCACACGTTTTGAAGCATCTTCCGCGAGAGCAAGAAGCGTGCTTGGTGGTATGGAAGACATGCTTTTCTGACGTAGTATCTTCTTTGCACGGTGGATCGTCCGTCCCCACTTCCTTGCATCCGGAAATTGAGACGCAATGTTTTCCAAGGCATCAACGGCCTTCTTGGTGCCGCGATTAACGAGTACGCGAATGAGGTCTTTCCTCAACCGCTGAATCTTCTTCCGGATACTGGGCGAATAGGTTCTTCCAAACTTCGATGGCGGGTCGTCCCTTGGTGGAAAGAGATCATACACTCGCCGGATGATTGGCTTAAGTACACTTGTGGGGAGTATCAGCAGTTTGATTCCTCCTTGCGTCATTCGGTAGAGCATCGCCTTGGCGTAATCGTCGTCCGACAGAAACGAATCACGAATGAGGTCCCATCCGAACGAGGGATCCGCTTCCAGAACGCGAATCAACCATTGGCGCTTCTGGTCTCTAAAGACTTGATGGTCATCAGAAAGCCGGGCGAAGTCTTGTGCAACAGAGCGTGCCTCTTTGATTCCTCTCTTTAAGAGATAAGGGGAAAGCCACACACGATTCCACTCGGGGGTATCCTCACTCTTCTGCAGGTTGAGAAGGAGGTCTTGAATACGGTCCTCTTCAGCAATTGGATCAAAGAGGAAAGCGAAGTCCCTCTTTCGATATTTGAAGTGGGTCAGAAGTGCATGAAGGACTTCACCACATTTCTCAGGAGCGTGACGATACGCAGTGTCGGCAAGCTTACTGTGAACTTCTTTACGCTTCTCACTCGTGTTTGGCGTGTAGGCGAATATTGCTGGCCCCCATCTCTCCCAAACCTCCGGTTCAATGGTTGAAAGACTTGAACCCTCGTGATTAGCGATCAACCAAAGGGCAGTAAAACCATAGATGAGATCGTAGGTTACGTGCTGATGTCCATCTTCTTCGATTAGCCAGTCGTCGCGCGCGATTTCCTTGTGATGCAGGTATTTCAACCCGGCGTCGACAACTTGTTTTTGTTCGCGGGAGGACAGCGCCCTCCAAGCTGGAAATTCAGTCACATCCCTGTCTGAGTAATGTGCAGGCTCATGCTCTATCGATTGGCGTCTTAGCAAATAGAATAGGTCCTTCCAGCCCTCGGTTATGTCGTCGTTACAGAGATCAAGCGCATCATGTAACTGCTCTCGGAATGGAGGGTCCATGGGGTCTCGTTTCCAATCCCAAATTTTCTCCTCTCGACTTTGAAGGGTTTCCGCTTTCTTTGGCTCAAATCGATTTCGAAGGGTTTCCGCTTTCTCCGACTCTAATTCGATGGGCTCGATCCATTTTTTGGTCTGCTCGTAGAGGATTGGTGAAGATTGACTTACACTGTAGACCTTTTTGAATCCTTCCTCATTGAGGAACCCAATGTAGTGAAAGAAAGACTGAATGACCGTTGCGTAAATCTGTTTTAGGGATTCCTCTTCAGTCTCTTTAAGATCGTCGAGTAGCCAATCAATGTCCTCCCGCCTCCAGAGGTTAGACTGGCTCTGCAGATCTCCGATAACAAAAAGTGATTTCGACTCCTCCCACTCATTGTTAGCAAGTCGATGAATAACTTCTCGGGAGATATCCCGATGCGCCTCGGGATTCCTCTCGCGAAGATCTTCAAAATCTGCGGAGTCTAGATACGGAAGGATCTGGTTCTGAAGCATCTGTTCAACGATGTACCCAGCCAACACCTGCGAGATTTCATCGACTTCAACACGGCCCAGAGACCTTTGTACAATTTCCTCTCGCAGTTTCGAGAAATACTCTTCCTCATCATTGGAGAGTGCCCATTGCAGAGCTTCAACTAAAGTGCCATCATCCATTCGATGTGTGAAATGGATGGTCCATTGATCGAATGTGTGGTACCAGTTCCCTTCAACATTTTCTGGGTCTTCCCACTCAGCATCGGCTCGGATCTGGTCGAGTAAACCGGCAAAGCTAAGAAGATCTGGAAGTAGTTTCTCGCGCGCCTCATACACAACGCGCCAATCTGCGTCTTCATCTCCGGGCTCGATGGCCAACGGATGAAGCTGTTTCCGGTCGGCTGCATCTCCCAGGTCATCCACAAGACGAATAGCATAAATGCGAACGTACTTGTCAGCACCCGCATCAAGAGCCACATCAGTAGCATCTTGCACCAGCCCCTTCAGTTTCTGCTTCCGGGCAAACTGGATAGCGTACTCGCGTGCGTCATCACTCTTCTCTGTGTCGATGATCCAACGCTGAAGCTGCTGCTCCAAATTAGAATGTGGAACTCTCTTCAGGTCGTTAAGCCGTTTGTTGATGCGAGTGTAAAGTGTCCCCTGATCAATACCATTCAGAATAGCTTCGATGAGCTCTTCTCGCTTCTCGTCTTCATATTGCAGCGGATCACCAGCATAAACAAGGGAGGGATCCTTGTCGAGAAGGTATTCCATCATCTCGTGTTCGAGTGTTGCAAGCCAGACTGCGACGTTCTGGTACGGCGGAGCAATAGTCTGGTCGTATTCATGCTCAATGAGGGGACGGACCTGTTCGATGGAAAGTCCACTCCTGTGAACAAAGCGCGCCGCGAGGTACTCTGCATACGACCGGTGACGCCAGCGAAACGTCCGGCCGTCATCGCTTCCACGGAGCAACCCCGAATGTCGGACTGCCTCCTTTACCTCGTTTAGTCTTGGCCCGGAGTGACCGTCCGAATGAGTGTCTGCGTCCAAACGAGCCTCATCCGCAAATAAGACGCTACCAGGCGCGCCAAGGGTGTCGGCTATCTGTGACGTGCTCGGTTCCAGACACAACCGCGTTCGCTGCCCGAACACCATGAGAGCTGCGATCCGCGAGAGCAGATCGACCCGCTGCACAGGGTCGAGTATTCCTGTTTCGCCATCATCTTTCCGGTCTTTATTCTCTTCTGTCGACAGGCGAAGGCAGTATTCCTCGAACAAGTCGGCTTTACTCGCTGGGATGTCCTGTACCTCTTTGAAGCGACTGATGAGTGCTTCGAGAGTCAGTGGCGAAGCAGCAAAAGGGCCCGCATCCGCTTCCAAAACCGTCTCCAGAAAAGCATTGTCGTCAAGGCTATTCGCTTCTGCCGCCTGGATGACGTCTTGCCGACGCAGTGGGGCAAGGTGGTAAACCGGCAGATCGTCGAGATCCCAAAAGCTACGAAGCGATTTGTTCAGCGACTCCGGCCAGTCCGAGGAGCGGCACGCAATGCGCAGAGTCAGGCGATTAGCCGGGTGGGGATCCGTGAAAAGCTGCTTGTTTAAATGCTTCCCAATACGTGCCATGCTGCACTCGTCAAGCGCATCGAGAACCAGGGTAAGGTCAATCTCGCCCTGCTTCCACGCCTTAATTTCGGGCGCGTCCAGGAGTTCTCCCTGAAGAGCCGAGTACCCGGTGATCATCCCGAGTTCGACGTGCAGCACGCGTTGGTAAGGACGGTTTTCATCGCGTATCTTTTGTGTGAGCGCCTCGACCTCGGTCGTCTTTCCAATCCCCGGCTCGCCAAGTAAAACTGCACAGGGAACGTCGATTTCGTCGATAGGGACGAGTGCTTCTTCTTGCTGGGAGACATATCTGAAGTACCGGGATCGACGCCCTGGATCGACGAGGAATCCGTTTCGCAGCTTCATCTCCGTGCCTTCACGTGCCCAGTAGCGGGTCCAATCATACATAAGCCCTGAAACTAAGTTGTTGGTCCTGTGGCATATTATGTCGTCTCTCTTGACCGCGGGTCGGATTCGCGGAGAGATTGGCGATCTCTGTCCACCAGACCAGCCTTCTGAACCAACACCTGTGTATTCTGAGTCCCGATCTGTGCTTCCAGTTGAGTTCTTACTACGAACTCTCAATCAATCGCTTTACAGCACTCATGACCTGACGCTCGCGTACAGATGCGGACGACTCACTCGAAAAAGTTTCTTCGGCAGCCTCCAACACTTGATCACGAAGATCATTCGCCGAGAGTGTACCGTCGAGGATCTTCAGGAAGTCGAGATCGCAATCTAAACGCGCTGATTCGGTATCTTCCCCGATTGACTGACAGAAATGATCCGCGACGGCGTACATATTTCCCTCAGCAACTAAGCCCTCAAGCCAAGCCGTTGCTCGGGGATCAGTGTCCCAACGGAAGAACCGGAGGAGAATCTCCGCGAAGTCCTCTCGATCATCGATTCCCCCTTTGACTCCTGGCCGAAATCCCTCAAGTCTGCTCCATATTTGATCAGCGTACTTCCTTTTTACCGTTTGCAGTCTCCCACTCTCCAATGAGTTTTCCTCCTCTGCACGCTCAATTTCTCGACCGGCAAATCTGAAAGCACGGTATGGTTCAATCAAGAGTTCAATTCGCTCTTGGTGCTGCTGGTCAGACTTAGATTCAGAGACGATCTTCTCTACCATATCCTCCGCTGTTTTGACCGCGGTTGCAGGTTCATTAATAAGATCAAGATCAGTATTCCGTTTGCCCTTACAATCTAGAAATATAAGCTCAAGCTTAGCAAATGCCCGTAGAATGTTATCTTGTTCGTAGTCGCTGAATACACCACCGTAGAGACATTCGCGAGCAAAATGCAGTGCTTCCAGAAGACGTTTTTCATCTTGATCTTGGTACCCGACCAGTGCCTCAAACAGGCTGTCCTTATTTGATACTGCACTTCGTAGCTGCTCCTCCTCCAATCTGGTCAGAGGTAATGGGGACGGAGGCTGCTCAAAATACGATCGGAAGAAAAAGGGATGAGCAATGCGCCGATTCCTAACCCAGGTTAACGGATTGAATACCATCTCCCGCGAATGCAAGGCGTTGCCAGCATGCGGAAAAAGGGCCGACAGAAGTTGTTTAACCGCACTATTTTTGCTCTTATCAAGAATTATATCTAATTTTTGTTCGCGAACGGCCTTTTGTGACTGAAAACTATCCTTTTCTTTCGACTTTATAAACCGCTCAATGTTAGCAATATTCCCATCTAAAGCTTCACACAGGAGGATCTTGTTTGCAAGGAGCCTTTCAAAAACCGCACTTTCAAAGTGCCGAAGCACGTGCAAAGCAAACAGATCAACTGGGTTGGCTTCAAATTTCTGATCTCGTACAAATCGACCGATTTGGAGACGCAAAGACCCAATAAATCGATTAACATCCCGCCGTGTATGAAAGTATGCATCGGATGCTGTCTTAAAGACCCATCCCCATCTATCATCAGCTACAAAAGATTGGTCAACAACCGGATTGCCTAACAATTCATTGCTCAGGACTTTTCTTTTTGCATATCTTTTTATTTTTCCTTCTGGCACTGATGGTAGCCTATATATTTCTTGTACTATTTTATCGATATATTTTTCATCTACATTCTCCTTCTTAAACATTTCTGCGATCTGTCTTCCATCAAAACCCAATAAGTAAACTACGTTGGGAAAGCGTCCGTTGGCACGCACAAGTTTAAAAAGAAGCAGCACTTCGTCACTGGCAAGCCGGTCTACATCGTCAATGATAACCACCAGTGGATGTTTGCGCCTCTTCAATTCAGTTCTGACATCCTCTCGAAGATTCTCCGTCGTCTTACTCTGAATCTCAGATTCAGCGCGCAATATTTTGGACACTCCTCCGAAGAATGAAGCTATTAGACCAAGCAGAGAGGCAATTCCTGCAAATATCCTCGTCATAACCTCTTGCTCAATCAATGCCTCCAGCTTCAACCAGTCGAGGCTGAACCCCACACCTACGAGAGATACAAGACCGAGCACGATACGAACCCAACCTGCAAGCATATTATTTGATTTCGTGTGCTCCGCAACACCAAATGCAATCGCGAGTTGCTCCATCCGTTGGGCAAGCCGCTCGGTTTCAGGGCTGATATCCGAGTGACCAATCGCTCGTCCCATGTCTTGGAACATCGAACGCGTGATCGTTTCGACACCCGTTAACTGCCACGGCTCGAACGCTACGACTTGGAGACGTTCTTGAACCCCGCTATTCCAAAAGAAGTACTGGCTGCTCCACGCGCGGAATTGCCTAAACTTGCGGCAAAGCCATCCAGGCTCTGTACCATCCCGTTTGGGCTGATTCGCTGGTAGATCATCGAGCTTCTCAATATCCTCTTCCAGCGCCTCTCTAATCATGTTTAATACAGAGGTTTTCCCTTCACCCCATCCCCCTTCAACCCCAATGACCATTCCATCAGTCCCCGGAAGATTTCGAATGCTGTTTGCAATCTGAATTGCAAATGTATCCCGGCCTAACTGGTCTTCCTCAATCGATGAGATCGGTGTATCCGATCGATTGTAGTCTTGATCTTTACTATCTGACATCAGCTGAATAATCGGTACGATCGAAGTACGAAGATGTGACTGATTATGATTAGTATCCAAGCATCAGATTATAACATAGGTCTGCCGCCCAACAAACCCAAAAGACTGGATGGCTGAGCATTGTCTTCCAACTTCGTATGGAGCAGACCGGCTTTTACACGCCCGTTCTATACTGAAGTCACGAATCCGAGATAGGTCCTGTCGCTTGAATGCTTTTCCAGAGACGGTAGATGTGCTTCAACTTGGGCACAGGATGATAAAGCCCCGCCGCGGGTTCAGACCCCCAGCGAGGCTCACAGGATGTGCATCAAGCGCAGAGGACACTGCGGCGTGTTATTCCACCGTCACGCTCTTGGCCAGGTTGCGGGGCTGGTCTACGTCGCAGCCGCGCATCACCGCAATGTGATACGACAGCAGCTGCAG
>NZ_PDEP01000002.1:0-290000 GCF_002554705.1 Longimonas halophila
CACGTAAGGCATAGGCAGACGGGTCTATTCTTCAGCACAGGTCATGGTTTGTCTCACGACCTGTACCGCTGGAGGATAGGCCCGTTCTGTTTTGTTAAGACCCGCCTGAGTTTTGTCATGTACTGTGCGCGGACCCTCTCTTCACTGAGAGAGCCCTATTCTTTATGTATGCGCATAGAACATGCCACGATTGTATTTCTTTGTCTCTCTCTTGAACGCGGCTTTCTGAAACCGCGTATCTATTGATCGTGGTTCGTTTCTGCCGAATCCCTTATTTACCTCTTGCTGCATGGCTGATGATTCTTCGTTCCCTTCTTCGTCCTCTTCAGCGCTTCCGACCCGGCTGTGGACGACCGTCCGCCGCATTCTGCGGCTGGCCTGGCCGTATCGCTGGCGGCTTGGTGGGGCGGTGTTAGCTACGGCATTGGGTGCGATGGTTGCACTGGTGGTGCCCCTGGGACTACGCGAACTGCTGAACGCGGTCTTTGAAACCGCCAACCGCGCCCTGCTCGACCGCCTCACGCTGGGCCTGCTGGTGCTGTTTGTACTGCAAGCCCTGTTCAGCTTTCTGGGCCGGTACGGACTGGAGTGGACCGGCGAGCGCGTCGTTACGGATCTGCGCAAGCGGCTCTACGCTCACCTGCACGGGCAGTCGCTCCGCTTCTTTGCCAATCGCCGCACGGGCGATCTCACCTCGCGCCTCACCAACGACGTCAGTTCGGTTCGCGATGCCGTCACGCAGGCCCTCGCCGAGTCGTTTACGCAGGTGCTCTCGCTCGTGGGCTCGGTTGCGCTCATGATTGTGCTGAACTGGCGGCTGAGTCTCATCATCTTCGTGGTGGTGCCCGTCGTGACCGCCGCCGCCATCGGGTTTGGGCGATGGATTCGCCGCCTGGCGCGCACGCTCCAGGATGAACTGGCCGACACCACCGCCATTGCCGAGGAGTCGATTGCAGGCATTCGCACCGTGAAGGGCTTCGCGCGCAGTGCCTACGAAACGAGCCGCTACCATGAGGCCGTGGAGCGCCTTTTCGACACGGCGCACCGCAAGGTGTGGGCCTCCGCGCTGTTCTCGGCCTTGGTTGGGTTCCTGTTCTTTGGCGCGCTTGTGGCCATCTTCTGGTACGGCGGCCTCGAAGTGCTGGCCGGACGCCTAACGACCGGCGATCTCGTTGCGTTCATCTTCTATGCGTTCAACATTGCCCGCAGCGTGGGCGGACTCTCGCGCCTGTACAGCACCCTCAACAGCGCCGCAGGTGCCTCCGAGCGCATCTTCCAACTGCTCGACGAGCCCGCCACCGACACCGATCCGAGCGGCATGCCTGCGCTTCCCCCGATTAACGGAGCGGTTGCGTTCGACCACGTCACGTTTGCCTATGACCCTGGCACGCCTGTACTGCACGACCTGTCATTCGCCGTGCCTGCCGGCCAGACCGTAGCGCTCGTAGGTCCCAGCGGAGCGGGCAAGACCACGCTTATGAGCCTCATCCCGCGCTTCTACGACCCGCAGTCCGGTTCCATTCGGGTGGATGCGACGGATATTCGCTCCGTGACGCGGCAGAGCCTGCGCGAACAGCTTGCGGTGGTTTCGCAGGATGTGCACCTCTTTAACGACACCATTCGCGCCAACATCTGCTACGGCAACCTCGACGCGTCAGATGCTGCGATTGAAGACGCCGCCCGCGCCGCCAATGCTCACGGGTTCATCGCGGCCCTCGATGACGGATACGAGGCCGCCGTGGGCGAGCGCGGGGTGAAGCTGAGCGGTGGCCAACGACAGCGCATTGCCATTGCCCGGGCGCTGCTGCGCGATGCGCGCATTCTGCTGCTCGACGAAGCCACGTCGGCGCTGGATGCGGAGTCGGAAGCCGAAGTGCAAGACGCGCTTACGCGGCTCATGGAATCGCGCACCACCTTCGTGATTGCGCATCGCCTGGCCACGGTGCAAGATGCTGACCGCATCTTGGTGCTTGACGACGGCCGCCTGGTGCAAGACGGCACCCACGACGAGTTGCGCACCCAGCCGGGCCTCTACCAGCGTCTGGCCGACCTGCAGTTTCGGGAAGGCTCCGACGCTTCCGCATCCCCCTGAATGCGTTCGTAGTTAGTGCTACTCAGCCAGCGCGTCACGGAGCATGCGGGCGTTGTGCCGCATGAGCGCCATGTAGGTGTCGATGTCCGCTCCGCCCAGCGGATCCAGCGCTACCATGGGCAGCCCGGCGCCCTCGGCCACCGCCTGTGCTGCCGTGGCCGGAAGCTGGCGCTGATACACTATCGCGCGCACATTGGCGGCCTGCGCACGCTGCGTAAGCTGGTGGATGCGCCGCGCCGACGGCTCGTGCGCGGGGCTGGTCTCAACCACAGCGACCTGCGACAGTCCATAGCGCCGCACGAAGTAGTGCAGAAACGGCTGCGAGGCCATAAACGGACGATCCTGTACTGGCGCGAGCATCTCCTCCAGTTCGTGGTGCAACGCCTGGAGCGAGTCCGTAAGGGCCTCGGCGTTCGACTGGTAGGTGTTGCAACCTTCTGGATCAGCGGTGCAGAGCGTATCGGCCAAAGGCGGCACCAGCGCGCGCACGGCCTGCGGGTCGAGCCAGAAGTGGGGATCGAGCGTGCCTGTGCTGTGGTTGTGCGCTGTGTCATCATGCGTCGTGTCGGCCCCCGATGCACGCGTGGATTCCGAAGCGTGGCGGTCTTGCGGGAACGTATGCACGTACTGCGGGGGCACCAGATCGAGAAGCGCATGCGAGCGCGGGGCCTGCATGTTGGCTGCCCAGCCGTCGAGCACATCGGCACCGTAGAAGAGCGCCTGGCTCTGGCGCACTGCCCGCACCGTCGACGGGCGCGGCTCGAACGTGTGTGGCGAGTCGCCTGCGCTAAGCACCGTGCGTGTGGTAGCGCGGCCCTCGGCAACCGGCGCAACAATGGACGCCAGGACGGGCAGCGTGACCACGTAATGCGGCTGCGTAGTAGCGCGGGATGCTGCCGAATCCGGCTCGTTCTCGCATCCCGCCACCAACCCCATCATCCACACGCTTGCTACAACATACGCGATCCACCAAGTGCGTGTCATTCAGAACGAGGTCTGGTGCGTGCTCTTACGAGATGCAGGCGAGGCGGCCCAAAGCGGACCCTCGGCATCAACTCCGCCACGGCTACATACCAGGTGTGTATAATGTTGACACCGGTACGTGAACCCTTGTCCAAGAAGCTGTCCAGTGCTGTCACCGATCTTATTTTCTGCCAGCGCACCTACTCATAGAGACGGGTCTGAAACGTACGCTCGTCTGCGTTGGAGGCGGCCACGACCTCGAAGTGCACACGCCCCAGCATGCGTCCGCCCGTTGTTTTTACGTCGATGCGCCACTCGCCGGGTGTGATGTTGCTCTTAAACGTGTAGCCACGATACCCCCGCATGCGTCCGCCCTGCACCGTGTACGGAATGCGATCAGTCGTTTGCCAGGTGGGGGTGTCATCGCTTAGCGAGCGGCGTTGCCAGTGATGCACAACGCCGGTTTCGAGGGCGGTAGGCGCAAAGATTGCGGCAAAGAAATAGACACTATCGCCTTCGGCATAGGCAAAGGGGGTGCTACTACGGCGCCAGAAGCGCGTCCACGGAGGCGTTTCGTAGGTCAGTTTGTAGCCGTCGGGGGTTACCTCTACGTTGTGATACACGTTGCCTGCCTGCATAGAGAGCGGGACCGGCGGAATCCAGTTCTGCACGTATGCGATGTTCATAGCCACGAGGAGCGCCCCCATGGCCGCAAACGTGCGCGCAAGCTGCTGGGTGGATTCGAAGGCGCCCCACCGATCCAGCAGCATCGCCAGCCCCCCAACCAGCGCCAGGCTGAGCAGTCCCCCGGCCACGAACAACGCGTAGCTCATGCTCCCCACAACGATGGGCAGGAAAAACGTAAAGAAGCAGAACGTGGCGAGGAAATACAGCCCCAGCATGAGGACCAGGTTGATCGAGTCGCGCCAGATAAACTCGTTGGCGACCAGCACCCCCACCAGAATCACCAGAAACACCGCCGATGCGGTGAGCGAGGCGCTACGCGTAAAGTAGACCACATACGCGCTGAACAATCCGCCCATAAAGAACTGCACCCCCGACACCGAGAACGGCCCGATGGTTTCAAGCAGCGGCTGTGCAGGCAGGCGCTGCACCATGCGGAGGGCCGCCAGCACAATGCATCCGCCCAGCAGTACCAGGTAGGCGCCCAGAATGAGGTTGTCAACGGTATGGTCGATGCGGCGCAGGGTCATGGCATCCCAAAACACACCGCCACCAAAGAACACGGCGGGGGCTATGTCGGCATAGCGCATGTAGAGGCGGCGCATCCACCGGTAGTGGCGGTTGCGCTCCAGACGATTGGCCCACGCGGCCCAGGGCCCATCGGCAGTAGACGAGAACTCCATACAAGCAGGCGGCCCAGGCTATGCGGCAGTGTAGTAGCGCAGCAGGTCTTTCGTGGTGATGATGCCAACCAGCTCGTCACCCTCGACCACGGGGAGTGCCGAGATCGCACCATCCAGCAGTACAGATGCGGCTTCTTGGGCGGGTGTATCGGGCGTTACGGTGTGAGGCGTCTTGTTCATGAGCTCGCGTGCGGGCTGGGCGAGCGTGCGCACGTCGCGCTGCGTTTCGGCGCTTGTGTTGAGAAATGGACTCAGCGCCTTGAGCACGTCGCGGTTGGAGAGCACGCCCGAGAGCGCCCCGTCATCGTCCACTACCACGAGGTGCCGAAAGCCGTGCTGCTTGAGCAGGTTCTGCACTTCGAGCAGAGGGGTATCAGGATGAACGCTGATGACGTCGCGCGTCATGAGAGCAGATACAGATTCCATAAGCTTGTACGGGTGGTAAGCGATCAGGAATACGAGCGGAGGAGCAGTGTTTTCAATCTATGCATTACAAAAATGGCAAGTTCATAGGCCGTGGGACTTTCGTCTGAATTTGTGCAAGCGCGGGTGGTTTCTATGCAGACGCTGCTCGGTTATGCCGGTATCCAAAACGCAATGATCGGTCCTCCAAGCGCTACGATGAGCAGTACGGCCACGGCCCCAATGAGCAGGCCCGCCCGCACGAAGTCGCGCGTGTTACATACGCCGCTGGCATAGGCAATCGCGTTGGGCGGCGTGCTTACGGGCAGCGCCATTGATACAGAGGCAGCCAGCGCAATGCTTATCGCCACCTGCACGGGGCTCAGGGCCCCGGCGGATCCAGTTGCCAGAGCAACGCCCACGGGAACGAGCAAGTTAGCCGCAGCGGTGTTCGACATGAGCGTACTGATGAGCACGGTAGCAAGTGCCAACGCCCCAATCACAAACGGCCCGCGCCCAGGCACAATGCCAATAAGCACTTCATCGAGACCTGTCTGCTGCATGCCTACGCCAAGTGCAATCCCCCCCGCAATGAGAAAGAGAATATTCCACTCCAGACTGTCGAAGTCGGCCTGTGTGAGTACGCCCGTAGTGGTAAACGCAACGACCGGAAGCAATGCCACCACGGCGGTGGGCAGCCCATGCAGGCTATCGGTGCACCACAGCGCAATCGTTACGCCCATCACGCCAAGTACGAACAGCCCGCGCGTACCCAGTGAGACATTGGAGGTCGGCAGGTCGATGTCGTCTTGGCGGGGCGGATACATCCAGTACAGCACGGCCCACGACAGCAGCAGCAATCCTGCAGCCAGCGGCACCGCCACCAGCATCCACTCTAAGAACGAAATCGAGTAGCCTGCGCTGTTCAGAAAGCCAATGGCCACGGCGTTGGGCGGCGAGGAAATGGGCGTGCTCATCCCGCCGATGTTGGCTGCAAACGGCACGGCCAGCACCAAGCCTATGCGCAACGGATCGGACGTATCGACGTCGGCGATGATGGGCATTACGAGGGTGATCATCATAGCGGTGGCAGCCGTGTTACTCATCCACATGGAAAAGAGTGCGGTGATGAGCATGAGCCCCATCATAACGTGCCGGGGCTGCGTGCCGAAGCCTCCCAGGATGAGGCGTGCCAGCGCGCGGTCCACATTTTCCTTGACGGCCGCACGGGCCATGATGAATCCACCCAGGAAGAGCACAATGATCGGATCAGCCAGCGGCGCCAGAAACACCTCGTACGAGGGTCCAGCCCCGCCTGTGAACCCGAGTCCCGGCCATGCTCCCGGATTGGCAAGCAGAATGATTTCGAGTCCGATGATAAGCAGCCCGGTGGCAAAGAGCGGGAGGGCCTCGGTGGCCCAGAGCAGTGCGGCTGCCGCAAAGATGCCCGCCATGAGCGCCGTTTCGCGCGGTAGCACGGGGGCCGTTGCCACGACAATGCCTACCGCAACCAGCAGCGCACCCAGTACAATAAGCACGTTTTTGGAGCGAAGCGGAGGGGGCACATGCCGGATGCGACGCCGCGTGCGATGCCAGGCAATCTCGGCGCGTACCGACGACCGGCTCCACACCCGGCGCAGCTGCCTCTCGGTGGCATGCAGCAGGGCTTCGACTTCACGACGGGCCCGCGATTCACGCCGTGCTCTACGCTCAGACGTGGCGTCGTGCTCAGGATCGGAGTCAGCAGGCATAGGAGCGGGAGCGTTGGGCGGGGGCAGCATAGACAGTATCGAGGCACTGTAGTCTGCACTGAGCTACGTCTGTTAGGACACGGCGGAAGCCTCCAAGACATCGCGCGGAAATTGCACCACGAAGGTCGTGCCATTGCTGGAGGTATCGGCTACGTCGATGGCACCGCCCAGTGCCTCGGTAAAGGTCTTGCAGATCCACAGGCCCAGCCCTACCGAGTCAGTTCCGGGACCGGCGTCGGCGCGATAGGCGTCGAACAGCTCATCGCGCAGTTCTTCTGAGATGCCCGGCCCTGTATCCGACACAGCAAAGACAATGGCGTCTTTGGTGGTGCGCATTGCAAGTTCTACCGTGCCACCGGGGGGCGTGTACTTGAGCGCATTCGTGCCTAAATTATTCAGGATCTGCTCCAGCTTACCAATGTCGGTGTGCAGTTCCAGATCAGGCGGCTCAGCGCGCACAGTGAGGTCATGGTTGCGGTTGTGAGCCAGCATGTGCAAGTTCTGGCCCACCCGCTGCATGACGGCGTCGGCCCGGTCGGTTTCTTTGTGCAGGGTGATTTTTCCTTCGCCATAGCGGGCCATGTCGAGCATGGACTGGAACACATCGAGCTGGTACTCGACCGTGTGCTCCACCTGCTCGGTGAGGCTACGCACGTAGTCCATGTTGGGCTGCTCGGTATCCAACTGCTTAGAAATAACGTCTACCGCCATCAGGACCGACGAGGCAGGGCCGCGCGCATCGTGGGAGACAATGCCGAGCATGCGATCCTTGAAGGCCAGCAGCGTGCTCAGCTTGGTAAGCGTGCGCTGCGTGTTATGCATCAGTTGCCCGGCGCGGTCGTTGAAGTGCGTGGGCAGGTCGGGCGGGTCGTGGGTGTCTACGTAGTGCTGCATGGCCTCGGCCGTACAGCGAAGGGGCGCAAGCAGTCGGTGTAGCACCCAGAGCGTGCAGCCCGTGCCTATGAGCGTAGCCCCGAGCGTAACCTGCAGGATGGGCCCTGCCTGCTGCCACGTTAGGCTCGACAGCGCCGTGTACCCGACCGCTGTAAGCAGTGGAATGTGCGTGCCCAGAAACGCGACAAGAAAGATCTTGCCTGTGTAGGAGCGGGGTGCGGGCAGCTGCGAGAGCGCGCTGTAAATGCGAAGTGCATCGGCATGGGAGGAGGAAGCCGAAGCCATAGCACGTTAAACACTGTGAGACGGATAAACCAAGCGCAGGCCTTCTGAATGCACTGTGAGGCCCCATTTCCGAGTAGCACCTATAGCACGTTGGCGAAAGAGCGTGCGGTAATTACGGGCCCTACTGCTTTCCGAAGGACCGACTCGGCCACGCTGCCCAGCACCATACGCTCCATACCAGTGCGGCCCTCGGTGGCCATCACAACCAGATCGTGAGGGGCAGGGGCCGCTTCGCAAATCACGGAAGCAGGCCCACCGCTGTGCACCTTCATATCGACAGAAGGTGGGTTGTTCAGATCAACCGTCGCCTGCTCGATCCACTCACCCAGCGCGCGGTATACGCGGCGCTTGAGGGACTCGCTACTTGCACTTTGCGTCGTTTCACCAACCTCAATGCCGTACACGAGCGGTGCCGAGGGCTCCTCAATGGCATGCACCACAACCGCTTCAGCCTCCACCCGCTCTGCTAACTGCAACCCGTACGCCAGCGCCTGCCGCGACGGCTCCGAGAAGTCAATCGGAATTACTACGCGCTCGGGTACGGTGGGAGGCTTGCTCTCGGCGGTAGCGCGCACGGTACATACCGGACACGGCGCGGTGCGTACGACTTCTTCGGCCACGCTGCCCAGCATGGCCCGGCGCACGCCCCGGCGCCCTGTGGTGCCCATCATAATCAGGTCGATTTCAGCGCGCTCGGCATAGCGCACGATGGCCGGTCCGGCAGCCTCACCGCGCTGCACCTCGTGTTTAACCGACACGCTGCCCGGATCGTAACCCGACTGCGCCATGTCGCTGTGGGTACGGTCTTTTAGTTGCTCGCGCAGCCGCTCCAACGGACCCGAGCGCTGCTCAGCGGGCTCAAACGGGTTGTCGTTCGTTACCTGAATCGCCAGAAGATGCACGGTTGAGCCGATGGGACGGGCCCATGCAAAAGCGGCATGCAGGGCACGGTCGGAGGAGGTTGAGAAATCGCGTGCAACAAGGAGATCGTTGATCATAACAGCCCGAAGCAGATCAGCCAGAAGGTATGCGAGTTGCCGTAGCGTCTGTCTGACATCGTTGGGAGTCGATGTGTATCGACCGTGAAGACGCTATGCGTGGATAAACATACGCATCGGCGCGCACGGTGTCCAGTCTACAGCCTCCGATCTCTGCCTTCAGGCGAATTGGGGCGTAGCGCGTGCGGGATTTCCCTACACGGCGGCTCGATGAACGCATAATAGCATCTTCCCTGATAAAAACCTTTTCTGGGGCGAACGGTCCCCCGTTCGCCCCGCCAGTCTCCGACGACCACCTGGGTTCAGGCTGCTGGTAGCGTTAAACTCTTGCCCGAGAATCTTTCTTGCGGCAAGCCGTGCCCTTACTACTGCGCGGGCTTCTGTGCTACCACGAGTACGCCGGTGCCGGTGTCGTTGTCATGCGCTACATCGCGGGCGTTGAGCCACAGGCCCACGGGCAGCACCATCAGGTAGTAGAGCGGCAAGAGGAGCAGCGCCGCCCAGGTGGCGCCCAGCATCTGCATGGGCCGCTTGATGAGCCAGCGCCACGCGGTGGAGCCGTACGGACCATAGGTGTACGTCTGCTCAACCGGCGTAAGTCCGGCGCGCTGCAGCTTTTCGCACAGCGCGTCCATGTTGTACCCATCGCGCACATGCTCGCCGATGAAGCTGTCGTCGGTGTCGGCTTGTACGTCGGAGCCGCCCTGATCCGAGGGCGTGTTGATAACTACGTATCCACCCGGACGCAACACGCGCTCGAAGTGCTGAAACACGCCCTCGTCGTCTTTGATATGCTCCATCACATCCACCGACAGGATCAGGTCGTACGGCCCGCTCACCTGCAGGTCGGTCAGGTCGTCCTGGATCCAGCTGATCTGCGGCCCCACCGAGGTCTGGTCGGCAAAGTGCTGGGCGCGGCGCAGATAGTCGGGCTTGATGTCCACCGCATCCACGTGTACGTTCCGAAAGGCCCGTGCCATGAAATAAGCGTACTGCCCGAAGCCCGTACCGGCATCGAGCACGCGCACCGGGCGCGTTTCAGGAAGTGACGCCAGCAGGCGGCGCACGGTGCGGCGCACGTACCAGGCGCGCAGAAAAAGCAGGTTCAACACGCCGTAGAACAGGCGTTGCAGCCACGGATGGCGGCTCATCCACTGGCCCAGGCGGTCTTTGATCGGGTCGTAATCCATGCAGGGGGGAGGCGACGACAAACAATACGATAAAGGGGGTACGCAAGGCCGAACGATGCGCATCGGGGTTTGTGCCAATGTAGGGAGCAAGCGGTCTGCTATGCCTCCCCAAGAAATGCTGCACGGGTACGATCAAGGAACCAACGCGGATGCGCTTGATTCGCCCTGTTGCGTGTACTTGCTTTCTGCTTCTCTCTGTTTATGGACGTTACGCTGGACAAAATACGCATTGAACTGGTGCAAGGCGACATTGCCAACCAGCCGGATGTGGAAGCCGTCGTCAATGCAGCCAATGCACAGTTGCGCTCGGGCGGCGGCGTGGCCGGGGCTATTCACCGTGCGGCAGGACCCAAGCTCGCCGAAGCCTGCAAGCCGCTGGCCCCCATTCAGCCTGGCGAGGCGGTGTGCACCGAGGCGTTCGACCTGCCCAACGACTACGTCATTCACGTGCTGGGTCCGGTGTACGGGCGCGACGAGCCTGCGGCGGCCCTCTTGCGGTCGGGATACGAGAACGCGCTCGACCTGGCCGAGGAGCACGAGGTTTCCTCGATTGCTTTTCCAGCCATCTCTACCGGGGCATTTGGCTACCCGATGCGCCCAGCCGCCCACGCTGCGCTCGGCACCATGCTCACGAACGCGCCCATCCTGGAGCACATCGAGCTGGTACGGTTCGTTCTGTTTGATGCAAAGGCGATGTCGATCTTCGAAGACATGCTCGCCGAGCTCCGCGACGATCCTCTCATGGGATAGCCCGCACATGAACGCCTCTGTTTCGGCATACACGGCCCACGCACCGCTCCAGCCCCGCGATGCCACGCTGCACGGTACGCTCTCATTGCCTGCGCTCTGCGCCCACTTGCAAGACGCCGCCGGTGCGCACGCCACCCAGCTCGGCGTGTCGCAGACCGATCTGCTGGCGCAGAACCAGTCGTGGGTGCTGGCCCGCCTTCAGGTGGAGCTCGATCGCCTGCCCACCTGGCGCGATACGCTGACCATTGAGACATGGCCGTCGGGCCTTTCGGGCCCCTTCGCGCAGCGCGAGTTTCTGTTTCGGGTGGATGCAGAGGCCGTTGGCCGAGCCACCAGCACCTGGGTCGTGTTCGACCAAACACGCCGCCGCCCTGCGCGTCCGCCGCAGGTGCTGTCCGAACTTACGTGGCCCGACCGTCCGCCTGCGCTCAGCGCCGACATCCCCGAGGTGGAGGTGCCTGCGCAGCCCGACTACACGCGCCGCTTTCGCGTTCGCTTTCATGACCTGGACCTGAACCGCCACGTCAACAACGCGCGCTACGTGGCGTGGGCGCTGGAGACGCTACCCATTGGCTGGCTGGATGCGCATGCCGCACGCGGACTGACGCTGCACTTCAAATCCGAAACCACCGCCAACACGCCCGTAGCGGCCACCGCTACGGTGTTTGCCGGCGGCCCCGAGCATGCGCCGCTCCGCGTGGTGCATCATCTCTACCACGCCGACGACGACACCACGCTCGCCCTGGCCGAAACACGGTGGGCCGTGCGGTAGGGGCCGCTTCGGCGAGGGTGCACCGGAGACGCCTGCTGACCGAGCTATTCGCTATTTCCAGCGTGCAACCGGGCAGAGGGGCCCGAAGGGTCATGCTTTTTGTGCCATGCGACAAGGGGAAGCGGGGGTCGGGTTCGGGCTGGCAGAAGCGTTCTCCGCATCGCGCCTTTCCTTAGCCCGGGATCAGAAGCGTTCTCCGCATCGCGCCTTTCCTTAGCCCGGGATCAGAAGCGAAGAGGAGCCCATCGCTCCGAGAAACCCACCTGCGCGCCCGGCAGTTTACAGTGGTGCATGCTTCCCCCGATGCATCCCTCTGTGCCATGCCGCGCTCGGTCTATCTCGACTACAACGCCACCACGCCGGTTGCCGACCGCGTGTTCGACCGCATGAAGCCGTACTTTACTACGCACTACGGCAACGCCGCCAGCGGCCACTCGCACGGCTGGCGCGCCGAAAGCGCCGTGGATGTAGCCCGCGAGCAGGTGGCTGCGCTGCTGGATACCGAGCCCGAGCGCCTCACCTTTACCAGCGGGGCCACCGAGGCGCTCAACATGGCCATCAAGGGCATCGCGCAGCATAGCACGGTCGACCGTCCGCACATCGTGACGGTAGCCACCGAGCACAAAGCCGTGCTCGAATCGTGCCAGGCGCTGGAGCAGCAGGGCACCGCGCGCGTCACCTACTGCCCGGTAGACGCAGAAGGCCGCCTCGACCCCAACACGCTGGCTGATGCGCTCACCGACGACACGGTGCTGGCAGCTGTGATGCACGCGAACAACGAAACCGGCGTGCGGCATCCTGTAGCCGACTGCTACGATATCGTGCGCAACCACCGCGCGCTGTTCCTGACCGATGCCACGCAAGCGCTGGGCAAACTTCCGGTGGATGTGCAGCACGCTGACCTGCTCGTGGGCTCGGCGCACAAGCTGTACGGACCCAAAGGCGTTGGCGTGCTCTATCGACGGGCGGGCGTGCAGTGCCCCCGCTTCATCGATGGTGGCGGACAAGAGCGCGGGCTGCGCGGCGGCACGCTCAACGTACCTGCGGTAGTTGGATTTGGAGCGGCTGCCGAACTTGCAGCCGAGCGTCAGCCCCAGGATGCCGAGCGCTGGCGCACGCTGCAGGCCACCTTCGAATCCGCCCTGCAAACGCGTTTTCCAGACATCCGTATTAATGGAGGCGAAGCGGAGCGGCTCCCGCAGACGACGAACGTCACATTGCCTGGCACCAACGCCGAACGGCTGGTACAGGCCCTGCGCACCGTGTCGTGCGCTACCGGAAGCGCCTGTGCCAGCACTGACCCCAAACCCAGCCACGTGCTGCGCGCTATGGGCCACTCGCCCGAGGAAGCGCACGCCTCACTCCGCTTCAGTGCCGGACGCGCCACGACCGAGGACGACCTGCTATACGCCGTCGATGCACTGGAGCAAGCGCGTCCGCTGGCCCGGTCGGCGCACCCGGCGTAGCTTAGACCATCTGTTCTTGCGAACCAACTCCGAATCCCCATGGACGACCTGACTGGCGATCTTACCAACCGCGTTGCCCAGAGCGACATCACGGTCTTCAACCTCGCCGACCTGTGGGACGATGCGCCCGTGGCCGAACTTGACATTGAACCGTTTCTGGTGCAGGGGCTCATGCTCAAGGAAGAGCCCTTCCGCAAGGCGGTCAAAGACTACGACTTCAGCCAGCACGAGGGTGAACACGTGGCCGTGTACTGCTCAACCGATGCCATCGTACCTACATGGGGCTACATGCTGCTGGCCTCGAAGCTGGAGGGCGTGGCCCGCTCGGTGGCGTTTGGCCGCAAAGATGATCTGATTCGCGACTACTACGTCCGTGCGCTCGAGGCGAAAGACTGGAGCCCGTACGCCGATAAGCCGGTCGTAATCAAGGGGTGCGGCGGCGATACCGTACCTGATGTGGCGTATCTGATTGCCACGCAGAAGCTGCAAGGCGTCGCCCGCAAGCTGATGTACGGCGAGCCCTGCTCCTCCGTGCCCCTGTGGCGGCGTCCGCAGAAGAAAAAAGAGCCCACGGGCCCCGCAAAAGCCGTCTCGGCCAACCTGCCCACGCCGGGCAAATAGCACATCTAACGCGACCTATGGGCGACTCTTTTGCTGCTCCACACGCTCTATGAACGCGCGTAGCAACGCGTTCACCGCATCGGGACGCTCCACAGGGAGGGCGTGCCGTGCATCCGCAACAACGGCAAGCTGCGCATTCGGCATGGCGTGCGCATGCTGTTGTTTGGCGGATGCAGGGGTGTAGTCATCGTCGGCGGCAAGTACCAGCACCGGATGCTGAATAGCGGGCAACCGATCTTCGACGCTCCACCCCACGAGTCCGTCGATGGAGGCCAGGTACGCCTGCTTGTCGTTTGTGGCCCATCGCTCAATGAACTGCGTGCGCAGCTCCTGCTGGTCGGCTTTGATGAATAGCTTGCGGGCCAAGAGGCGTCCGACCCGGCGCATGCCGAGCGCCTGCACAGCGCCGCGCCGTGACCAGTAGAAGGCATAGTCGCCAAGCCCGTTCAGCTGCACGCCGGGCACGCTGTTGATAATCGTGCCGCTGCGCACCACTTCGGGCGTGTGAGCCAACAGCTCGTACGTAACCATGCCGCCCATTGACAGGCCCACTACATGTGCGGGGGCAGCGTCGATCTTGCGTAGCCACACCGCCACATCACGAGCCATCTGCGCAATGCTGTACGGCCCCTCGGGCGTGCTGGTATGGCCGTGCCCACGCAAATCGCACGTCAGCACGCGAAAGTCGGATGCAAGGGCCTCGACCTGCGGTGCCCAGTCGCGTCCGCTTGACCCTAATCCGTGGACAAAGACCAGCGGTGGCGCGTCGCGCTCGGTGTCGGTGTAGTGCAGCGCAATGTCGTCAACAGCAAGCGTAGGCATGTGGCAGTTGGGCAGCGAACAAGAGCATCGGCACGGTATAGCAGATGCGGACCACAAAGAGGCGGTTCCACAATGCACTTACGGACCGCCGCGAAACGTTGCTTGGCGTTGGACTATGGCTGAGGTTGCGTCTGCGCTGCGCGCTGCACCTCGCGGGCATACTGCAGACGCTGGCTGGACGTAGACAAGGCGTTGTTGCCGTCCAGCGATGCGAGGATGGCTGTGCCTGCCTGCAGCAACGAATCGGCCTGGGGCATCCGTTCTCGTTGTTGGGCAATTAGCGCTCCGTAGTGCACGTTGGCCAGCCCCCGCTCTAACGACGAGTCGGGGTGGATGCGCTGCACAGCCTGGAAAGCGTCGTCAATGCGAGACTGGCTAACGGCCTCGTCGCGGAGGGCATTACGTACGTATCCCAGATCGATTTGCGTACGCACCACAAACGAGTGGTCGGGGTCCAGCGTAGTTTCAAAGATGCGAAGCGCCTCCTGAAACGCTGTCTGTGCCTCTGGTAGACGGTTAGTGTACAGATAGAGCGTGCCCATTTCACGCAGCGTCATAGCCGTACCGGTATGCGGGTCCTGATGCAGGGCCCGGCGCACCGATAGCGTCTCCTGAAAGAGCGAATCGGCCTCCTGAAGAGCACCCTGGTCCCGCACCGCCATGGCCAGGTTGTTCAGGGTGAGGGCCACCGTTTCGTGTTCGGTACCATAGATGTCGCGTCGCATCTGCAACGCCTCCGTCAGCAGCGTCGTAGCGGCTTGAAAGCGTCCCTGATTCATGTAGAGCGCGCCCAGGCTGCTCAAGCTCGTCGCCAGCTTCGGATGCGGAGTCTCCAGCACAGCCCGTTGTCCATGAATAGCCTGCCGATACCGCTCCTCGGCAGCAGCATAGTCCCCCAAATTATGCAGCGTAATGCCTGCGCGCTTCACACTCTCCAACGTTTCGGGGTGCTCTGCCCCCAGCGCATTCCGACGCAGCCGGACGTTGTCGCGATGGAGCGCCAGGGCCTGATCGTACTGCCCCTGACGCCGCAATACATAGGCCAGCCGGTGCTGGGTGCGGGCCCGGTCGAGTAAGCTCGCTTCCCCATGCTGATTCCAGATGTCGAGCGATCGACGCAGCGCGGTTTCAGCTTCCTCAAAGTCGTCAACGGCTGCCAGCAGTGCCCCTTTCTGTTTTAACCCTTCGGCCCGCTCCACATGGGTGGGCGGAAGATGACGGCGTTGCAGTTCGAGGGCGCGCTCAATGAGCGGGCGTGCATCGTCGTACTCTCCCACCCGTCGGTACACGCGGCCCAGCGCCAGCCGCACCTGCGCTTCCACTTCGGGCTGCCCGTCGATATGCTCCACGCGTGCCAGCCCATGGCTTAGCAGATCACGCGGCGTGATGGCTCCGCCCCGAGCCTCCGCCGGATCGCCCATCTCAATAAGGTCAACCATGAACGATGTAACCGCAGCAGCGGCTTCGGCGTGACGCTCTGCGGTTGTGCGTTCTGTTGAAAGGCGATGCACATGGAAGAGGCTCAGTCCCACAAAAAGAAGCACTACGCCTGCCGCCACCACAACACCAGACCAGTTGCGCTCCACAAACTTGCGCATACGGTAATGCCATGTTACACGTTGGGCCTGCACCGGACGGTCATTCAGGTAGCGGGTTAAATCGGCAGCAAACGCCTGGGCCGAGCGGTAGCGGCGTGTCGGCTCCTTACGCAGTGCCTTCAGCACCACGGTATCCAGGTCCGTTGTGAGGGACGCGCCCGGTTCGCCTGTCCATGTAGGCAATTCAGACGCTGACCGGACTGCCGATGAAGGCGGTGGAGGCGCTGTGTCAAGAATGGCTTCTTGAACCGACGTATCGGAATTACGAAACGGATGCGTGCCTGTGAGTATGTGATACGCTAACACACCCAGCTGGTAAATATCGGTCGCAGTGGTAATGGTGTCGCCCTTAATCTGCTCGGGGGCCGCGTAGGCAGGAGTCATAGGGCACTCGCCTGTGCGCGTCAGAGCCTGCGATGTGTCGTGCGGGGTGGGATGGAGGAGCTTGGCGATGCCAAAATCAAGCAGCTTTACGGTACCCGACTCTGTAACCAGGATATTGTCGGGTTTGAGATCGCGATGCACCACCAGATTCTGATGAGCATGATGCAGGGCCTCGCAGATGGTACGCAGGAGCTTCAAACGGCTTTTCAGCGAGCATGCATGCGCCGCGCAGTAGTCGGTAAGCGGCACCCCGTCCACATACTCCATGACCAAGTACGGCTGCCCTTCCTCTGTGAGACCGCCATCAAGCAGACGTGCAATGTTGGGATGATTCAGCCGCGCCAGGATCTGGCGTTCGGCCTGGAAGCGCGCCACACGATGATCCGTCTCGAAATGGCGCGGGAGCAACTTGATTGCCACATGCTGCTCGTAGTGCCCGTCGGCCCGCTCAGCGCGATACACGACGCTCATGCCTCCGGTGCCGATACGTTCAATAAGCCGGTACGACCCCACATACGAATCAGCTTTATCCTCATGGGGCAAGACCGCATTAGCCAGCGTCTCGTCGCCCAGTAATGAACGCGTGGCTGCTGCGCCTCCTTGATCCAGAAAATCTATAGTTTGCTCACTGGCACAGAGCATCGCCTCCACTTCGGCGCGCAAGTCCGGGTCATTACACACCTCATTGAGGAACGGCGCTCGTTCCTCGCATGGCTGCTGCAGGACAAGATCCAACAGCTCCATCGCACGCGTCCACTGCTCCGTATCGATATGCCCAATACTCATAGCATGATGGTGCCCACCCTAAAACAATCCGTGTACTGACGCTCCTGTCTTGTTTAGAGGTGATTTAGAGGGTCTAACGAAACACAACTTCAATTTTTTTACATATTGATGGTATATTCAGTATACCAGAGATCTCTCTCACTGTCAACCTCGCTCAACATGACAACCCGCTGGAGCGAACGGGGGACCGTTTGCCCCAGCAAAGATTTTTATCAGGGGAGTTATCGTTTAACGTCTATCCACTACCCCAAAATAAGGAATCAAAACGGGCTCTAAAACAGGACCCCGAGGGTCACACTCATCCCCCGATTCTGAAGCGAACCGCCTGTGGGCTCGTCCATAAGTTCGGTGAGACCTCGGTGGTACTGCGCATCGACCCAGATCGTCTGGTAGTTGATGTTGATGTCGATCCCTGCTCCCAGCACGGCACTTATCTCTGTGCGACGTATCTGGTCGCGCAACGCGGGCACTTCTGGAGAGGGGCGGTCTGCTGTTCGCTCGGCGCTCATGTTGAGTCCGACTGCAGGTCCAGCAAGCACACGCGCAGCTATGTCAGCCCCGACAGGCCACCGAGCCCCCAGCATCAGCGGAAACTCAATGTAGTTTATCTGCATGGCGATGGTCGTCGACCCGTTGGGAGTGGACTGCTGTTCGCGGGCCCCCTTTTGCACATACGCTGCGCTGGATTCGATCATGAAATAGTCCGACAGCGGTATTCGAGCAGTGCCTGCAAGCATCCACCCTGTACGGCGGTTGGAATCGCTCCAGGGCTCTGCTCCCGACACAGTCGTGAATGTGCGTCCGGCCTTGATGCCCAATTCGGCATTAAGCTGGGCCTGTGCGGGCTGTAGACTGCTTCCAAGGCTAACAATGAGAAACAAGAGCGGGATCAGCCCTCTGCTACCGCTGTGCCTGCCTATCTCTGTATTTCTGTCCACTGTATTGATGGGGCGTTGAGTGTATACATTGTGGGGTGGAGAACATAGTTGATACAGGGGACAGATGTATGTTATACAAAGATATGCCTGTAACATGCAAACAGCACATAAAAAACCCCCGGCTTGGCCAGTGTGGCCACGTCGGGGGTCGGGCAGTGGAGCTAAGCGGATTCGAACCGCTGACCTCTGCAGTGCGATTGCAGCGCTCTACCAACTGAGCTATAGCCCCATTGGATATGTGCAGTGTACCGTAACATCTGCTACAGACCTCGGTTCCGACCTACATTTTCTGCGATGTGATCTTTCATTTAACCCTGTGCCGACTTACAGCTCGCCTGTCGGTAGCACGGCGCTGAGCTCTTCGGCACACGTGGGAGCCACATCAACGACATGGAGGCGTTCTGCAAGAGGCGTGTTAACAGTGCGGTCATCAGGAATGGTATCGGCGATCAGCACGCCTTTGACTCCGACCTCGGCCAGTCGGACCGGAGCGGGGTCAACCAGCAGTCCATGTGTAGCTGCTGCCCACACGGCGTGGGCCCCGTGCTCGTAACAGGTGCGCACCGCCTGCGCCATGGTACCCCCTGTGCTAATCATGTCATCAACCACGACAACGGTACGGCCTTCCACATCCCCCGTAAACGCATCATGCGTCACGGCGTCGGGACGGATGCGCTGCTTGTGCACCATAGCCAGTTCAACGGCACCGCGTGCGGGCGTTGATAGCGCCCCAGCCCAAGCACGCGCTCGTTTCCACGCTCCTACATCGGGGGCACACACCGAAAGAGGCACCTGTGCTGGTAGATGCGCATAGAGCGCCTTTGCCATTGGCGGGACCGCATTCACCGACCACGCCGAACCGGTAAACGCGTTGTGCAGCGCCGCAGGCGTGTGCACGTCTACCGTAAGCAGCGCGTCCATCCCGGCGTAGTGCAAGTGGCGCATCACAATCTGCAGACCCACCATGTCTGTTGGAGCCGTTTTGGTGTCGCTGCGCGCATAGCCCAGGTACGGCACCACGCCGATGCATCGCTCAACGCCAGCGGTTTTCAGTTGGTGGATGCCAAAAACCAATTGCATGAGGCGGTCGTGCAACGAATCCGTCTGCGTGGCGGCCAGCGACGCCACCACAACCGCAGTGTGCGGCATTGCTCCAGGATGCCACTGCACCTCCAACTCGCCATCGGGAAAGCGCCTTACGCGGGCCTCCGTACAAGCAATTCCGAGCGCATCACTGAACGAGCGGGCAAAGGCAGCATCAGAGGGCAGTGTCATGCAGCCGCAAGAAGTGCGAGACATCATGTTGAACGGGTCGATATGACAAAGGCGCGGGTTACACGGCTCGGTCTTCAGCGCACTGCGGACAGTCGAGCCACTCCTCCGCTGGGATTGAGGTAAGGGCCTGCGGACTGGCACCACGCTCGAACACGGGACGCATTAGAATGTCGCCTGCGCTGTATGTGGTGCCGCATGTATAGCAGGCGGCCTCGTGGTGGAGCTGTACGGGTGTGTAGCCTGCAATGACCCACCCGTCGTGGCCGGTGTGAGCAGCTAAGCTTTCCAGCGCAGCGCGTACGGTGCGCGACTTGTTGCCTCCATAATAGGTCGTGGCCAGCTCATCCAACAACGCGACGGCCTCGGCATCGAGCGTGAAGTTCAGTCGTTTCATAGCAGGCTAAAATACGCACAAGGAGTAGCTGCTGCGTGTACTGCAGATGCATCCAAAAGATCAAAACGAACCGGCCCCTCCCAACGCACGCAGGCCAACGCACGCATGAGACTCACTGTCCCTCGCGCAGGCGGTAGGCAAGACGTTCAGGAAGCTGCTCGGCCTCTATGCGGGCTGCTGCAGCGTCTACATCGTAAGAAAACCGTACGCAGCGATGAATTAAGGCCTCGGTATCGAAGAGCACCAGGCTACCTTTGGGGGTATGGTCGCGGGGCTGTCCCACACTCCCTACGTTGATCAGGTATCGGTGCCCGGCACGAACTTCGAACACGCCCAGTGCATCTGCAATGACGGCGGGAATGTGCGTGTGGCCCATGAAGCAGAACGGCGTATCAAAATGCTCAAACTGCTTACGAATGTCCTGGTACGCAGACAGATGCTTCCACGCGTCGGGAGCATCGGGCGAGGCGTGCACGAGCGTGCACGGACCTACCGTATCTACCAGCGGAAGGGTGCGCAGAAACGCGAGCTGGTCTGCGCTTAGCACCGAGCGATGATACGTAGCTGCGCGTTGTGCGTCCTGCGGAAGCTGCTCCATGCCCGTGCCCGTAGCCACCGCCCGGTCATGATTGCCCTGCACCACATGCGTGCAGTGCTCACGCACAAGATCGACGCACGGACCGGGGTCTGCGTTGTATCCCACGATGTCGCCCAGACAGTAGATAGCCTCTACATCAGCCTGTTCAGCAATGCGCAGAGCCGCCTGCAGCGCATGCAGGTTAGCATGAATATCGGAGAGAACAGCGAGCCGCACAGAACAAAAGGATTGGAATGTTAGACGATGAACGGTGCAACATACTGAACGTTGAGGTAGCCTACAACCGGAAGAGACACACAGGCGTGCTGTTTGATACGCAATCAATGCAGTACGTAAGGCCGTTCTTCCCTGAATCAAACCCTAACCGGTTGTGATGGGTATGCTGCACGTCACCGCTATACGGGCCATACGCAACGGTTTTGTATGGGCTGATGCCCACTGTGGGTGTCGCGTTCCACACAGGCATCCCACCCCCTTTTGAACTTGGATAACATGGCATTGTGGATTCTTCGATGTGTACGGTTGGCGTGGTATTGGGAGGCGTAGCGCCGGAGCACGAGGTGTCGATCATCTCGGCCTTGCAAGCCGCTGCCGCACTCGACCGCGAGCGCTACACCCCCGTGCCGCTTTACATTGCTAAAGACGGCACCTGGTACACCGGCGATGCGCTGCTGGAGGTAGACACCTATCGCGATCTCGACGCGCTCCGGGACGCAGCCACCCCTGTGGCGCTGCACCCTGGCGGATACGGCACGCTACGCGTTGTGGAAGTGCCCCCCGAATCGCGCTGGGAACGCCTGCGCCGCCCCCCACTGCGCCGCGACATCGACGTGATGCTGCTGGGCTTGCATGGAGGACCTGGCGAGGATGGCAGTGTGCAGGGCCTCTGCGAAGCGATGGGCGTGCCCTACACCGGCAGCGGCGTGCTTGGATCGGCCGTGGGCATGGACAAGGGGCTCTCCAAACAGCTCTGCCAACAGGCGGGCATCCCGGTCGTCGACTTTGTCACGCTACGCGATAACGACTGGGCAGGGCGCGAAGACGAACAGCTTACACGCTGCCTGGATACGCTGGGCTTGCCCCTCATCGTGAAGCCCGCACGGCTGGGCTCGTCGATTGGTATTGCTCGAGCCGACACGCGCGCCGCGCTTGACGCTGCTATCGAGGATGCCCTGCGCTACGACGACAAGGTGATTGTGGAAAAGGCGGTGTCGGACCTTCGCGAGATCAACTGCTCGGTGCTGGGCACCCCGACTGAATCCACCGCAAGTGTTCTGGAAGAGCCTGTTCCTTCTGCCGAAGAAGACGTACTCTCTTTTCAGGACAAGTACATGCGCGAATCCGACAATAACGCGGGCGGCACAAAAACGGGCGGGCCCGAAGGCATGGCTTCGCTCGATCGCATCATTCCTGCCGAGTTGGACGATGCCACCACCGCATCCATTCAGGAGATGGCCGTACAGATCTTTCAGCTGTTCGAGTGTGCAGGGGTTGCGCGCATCGACTTTATGATAGACCGCGCAACGGGCACCGTGTACTTCAACGAGATTAACACCATTCCAGGATCGTTCTCGTTTTACCTGTGGGAGCCGAGCGGTATTCCCTTCGACGAGCTCATGCACCGCACCATTCAGGCTGCTCAGCAGCGGTTTACTGAAGCCCGCGGGCGCATCCGCACCTACGATGTGAACCTGCTTTCGGAGCGTAGTCTGTCGGGGCTGAAGGGAAGCAAAGGATAGCCCCTACGCATGCTGGCGATGCCGCACCCACAGCGCAACGGGCACGCCCAGGCTGTACAGATCCACGCCATAGGTTTGCAGGAAATCGGCTACCCCAAACGCACCGGGCCATGCCATGAGTGCTGCGCTCCATGCAGCGACCATGCATGCAAAGAGAAGGCAGTGCCCGGCCCAAAAGAAGAGCCAATATCCGTGCTTAGGGAATGCAGCGACAAGAAAGAGCGCCGGGAGAAGAAAGGGAATTCCTGCAGGGGCAGGCAACGACGTCTGCGTTCCGCTGGAAAGCGTGATACGGACCGGGCCCCCTCGGGCTTGCACTGCCGCTTCAGAAGGCGCGCTCCACTGCAATACTGGCACAGCCGCTTCGTTAAGCACAACTCCTCGCATCGGGCGCCAGGCCGTCCAATATCCAATGAACAGCAGTCCCATTAGTAGCAGGCGGACAGCAATCGTACGGAGGGTGCTCATGACGAAAGAGCGGGCGTCTGAGCAGGCGCAGGCGACGCGTCGTTGTCAGGGTGCGAGCGCGCATCATCGTTGAGGTGGACCCATGCCATCCACAGTCCAAATACGATAACGTAGAAGAACGTCGTCATTCCGAACGAATGCATGGGGTCGAATGCAGCGGGCCAGTACATCTGGAAGCCCAGCATAGTCACAACTCGGAATACGTTGGCCGCATAGATGGCAAAAATGCCTACGGGAATGAACCATAGGCGATGCCGCCATGACCCAGGAAAGGCGACTACAAATCCAATAAACAGCCCGATTGTCGTAAGCCCATTGCACCCGTTGATGATGCGCACGCCTGGAATGCCCGCCATAAGCACCGTGCGATACTCAGCGAAGGCGTCGAACCCAAGTGTGTTGATAATTGAAGCGGTGACATACGCCACATTCACTGAAAGCCATTCGTCCAGCCGCCCATCAGGGAGTAGATAGAGGTCGTAGACGACGTACCACACCCCATAGATTGCAAGGCCCTTAAGCAGAAACTGGAGTACCGATTGATAGCGCGACCACATGCGCAATGGGCGAGTGCATTAGGGGAAATACGGAAGAGTGGTATTCTGTCGTCATTGTCTGCGTTCCCTGACATTTGCCTGTGTGGATGCTACGGAATGCACATGCTTTCAAGTATCGGTACCGGTCTGGCACTGAGAGGGAGCATCCCCAGCGCTTTTGGGGCTCCAAGCAACTGCACTCGGGTCGGTTCTTCCCCCAATGACAATACGCCTGCCGCTGCGGTTAAGCAGGGCAGGCGCATTGTGCAGATGCACGAAAACGTCGTGCTGATTTCGATCAGCGCTTTTATGTCGGGCTCTGCATCGTGATGAAAGGTTGCGGTTGATTATGGACGATCAGGCGGCCCCGCAAAGGGCGTTACCGCCGCTTCGTTTGAGGCTTCGCTCTCGGCTTCACCGCCGCCCGTGGTAGACGTTACACGGTAGTAGTACGTGGTGCCGTTTTCCAATTCGGCATCGGTATACGAGCCTCCAGAAACACCCGTTGCCACAGGTTCTTCTGGAAGCGCCCCACCCGACGAGGTGGTCCGATACACGCTATACGACACGATGTACGAATCTACCGGATCAACGGTATCCCACACGAGCTCAACTTCACTGTCGCCCGATGCGGCCTCCAGCCCCGAAGGGGCAGTTGGCGTTTCAGGGGTTGGCAGTTCCGGCACCTCAACCAGGTTGCTTTCGGAATCACACCCTGTCTGTACCAGCAGGCCGAGGGATAAAACCCCCACGAACAGGAGCTGAACAGCGCGTGATTGGCGTAGAGAGAGCGTCATAGCGGTCGAAAAGTTCTTTATAATACGCATGATTAAGCAGGTCGATAGACAGAGACTGTGAATGCAGAGGCCTCTCGGCCCCCGCCGGACTCATCCCGGCGGGGAGAGAGGAAACGGGGTACAAATTAGCGCACCACCGTGATCTTCTGCGTCAGCGTCTGCCCGCCGACGTGCAAGCGCCCGAAGTAGACACCGCTGGCCAGCTGGCTGGCATCAAACGGCACTTCGTGTACCCCCGCCTGCTTGCGCTCATTCGTGAGCGTAGCGACGCGGCGGCCCAGCATATCGTACACTTCGAAGCGTACGTCTTCGGCTTCGGTGAGCGTGTACTGCACGGTGGCCTGGCTCTGTACCGGATTCGGATACGCCGTGAGCGTAAGCTCGGTCGGCAGCACCTCATCAACAGCACCATCCACAAAGGCCTGTGTACCAATAGCCACACGCAGCGTAATTTCGTCGCTGTCGGGCTCAAGCGTGACCGTCGAGTTCGTGCTCAGGTCGTACGTGGTGCCCGCGCTTGGATGTAGCAGTGCAGCCTCGCGCCCATTCAGGGCCGTCAGATCGCTAAAGCGAATCTCGACGGGTCCCTCTGCCTGGGTGCGCAGCGTAAGCGTGAAGGTTTCCCCCTCGCCGCTCATCGTGCGCTGCGACCGCATCAGGGGCGGCTGCGTCTCTGCAGAAGCAAGAGCCTGGTCATCAGCATCCGGCTGGATGCGCAAGCTGACTGCTTCGAAGGCGCTTGGCGGCCCCACAAGGGGCTTGGCCGTTGCGCTCGACTCCGTGACCCCCAGCTGTACCGTCGACGTTACGTCGGGCCGGTCAACCAGCGTAGCCGCCATGCTTATCAGCGGATCGGTGTCGGGCGTAGCCGCTCCCGCCGTTTCAGAGGGCGGTTCGGGCTGTTCTTCGCCAGGCTGGAGAACCAGTTCGTTAAGCCCACCATCGTTCAGGAAGTAGTAGGCTTCTCCGCTCATGGCGGAGCCCAACGTTTCCGATTCGCTGAAGGCTCCATTGAAGGCCCAGAGCGGCTGGAAGCTGCCCTCGTTGAGCGCTTCTACTGCAGCCCAGTCGAGGTCCATACCCATCGGGTTCGATACAATGTTCCAGCCGTCGTGCAGCGGCACGGCGACGCGCCCGTCAGGACGGTCGAGCTCGATGGCATTGTATTCACCTTGGTGCTCCCAGGCGCTCTGCCCGGTGAGCCAGAAGCCACGGCCCGGTTCAAAGGTGAAGGTTTCCGTTCCATCGTATTGAACCAGCGCGTCGGCATCGGCACCATTGTCCCAGTACGCTTGCCAATCGAGGCCCACTTCACCTGCTACCACATCGCTCATTGGGAGGCTAATGTCTCCCGGCAGTGCCACAAGGCGGTAGTTGGTGGCATCAGCGGCCTGACCGCCAAAGTCGCGGCTTACATCCACAGCGAGTTGCCCCACCGTTGCCGCAAACTCAGCGCGAGCTTCGCCATCGGCGTTGCTGGCGGCAATCGACACCGTCGATATGCCAGCGCCGGTCGGCGTCACTGTCAGCGTGCTCCCTTCCAGTGCCGCATCTACCAGTGCTGGATTCGAGGCTTCGATGCTATATTCGAGGCCATCGCCAATGGGGTCTGTGAACACCGTGCTGAGGTCTACCTCAAACGGCGCTCCTCCCAGAGTGAGCTCCTGATCGGCCGGGGCATCGGCGATCGTCGGGCCATTTTCGCCGACAACGGAGAGCACAGCTGGCGTGTAGCCAAACGTAGCCCGTGGGTCGTTCGTGGACACGCCAAGGCCGAAGCGACCTTCCTGTCCGTACACACCCACATCCAGACCTTCCGAATCGAAGGTAACCTGCACCGATTCGCTCTCACCGCTTCCGATGGAGCCGGATGCCGGCTCGACGTTTGCGATGAACTGTGGCACAAAGGCAATGTCTACAGCCAGATTGTTCTCGATGTAGTCTGTGCCGAATGCGACCTGCAGCCCATCTGAGCCGTCGGCGTTTTCGACACCTACAGTCGCTCCACTGGTTGGGCCATCCATATCCAGATACTGGTAGCGGATCATGCCCTCCGCTGTCAGAATAATCTGGAAGGTGTACGCATCTTCTGTTTCACCCAAGGCAAAGGGCGGAACCTCATTGTACTGAACGATGAAGCGATTATTTTCGCTATCGTCGTACACGTAGACGTTGCCTCCTGCATCCGGATTCAGGTCTACCCAGAACGGAGCCACAATGCCATTGGGGGCACCAGGCGTTGGGATTTCCTGATTGATGAAGTAATTCCCGCTCGGGCTATCGAAGAACAGGAATCCGTTGTTATCCACACGGACGCTTGTCTTCGCTTCTCCGTAGAAGTCAAACTCGAACGGCAGATCAACCTCAACGGACGGTGTGCCGAGGAAGTCATCGGTAAGGTCGAGTGCTACAGCATTCTCGTTTTCGCTGATGTCGACCCACTCGAAGGAGGGACCGCCGAACTCGTTACTATCGATCCAACGATAGCCAAAGCCGTCGGGCCCGCCTGCACCCAGTTGCACCGGGTGTCCTTGACCCGCATGCGGGTCGGCATCTCCTTTCTCAAAGGAGCGCGTGCCGTTCACTACACTGGAGGTGTTGTTTCGCTCCACCCCGGGCTGGCTCAGTACGTTCTGAGCAGCAAATGCCGGGAAGCTGTAGTTGAGCGTGCTTCCACTGTCTCCATCGTTGGAGATCGTGAGCGGGACGTCCTCCTGTGTATTCGTTTGCTGCACGTTCTGCAGGACATCGGGGTTCAGCGCGAGCGCCGGAGGCACAAGGCCTTCGCCTTCTACCGGCAGCGTCACTGTCTCATCCTCTCCGATGTTCGTCTGCAGCGTGATTACTCCAGAACGCGTACCAACGGCCGTCGGAGCAAATTCTACGCTCACTTCAGTCGTATCATCGCGCACGTCAAACGCCAGGTCGTCTTCGATAATGAAGTCCTCAGAGTCAGACGTCACGCTGTCGATGATGAGCGGGTTGCCACCGGCATTGCTGATTTCGAACGTCAGTGTTCTGCTGGCGCCAACCAGTGTGCCATCAAAGGTGAGCGATTCCGGATCGAGTGCGACTTCGGGCGGCCCGGCGTCTACCAGCATATCTACCGGTACGTCGAGCACACTTTGCAGCGGATCGTTATTCAGGATCCGGATGCTTCCCGTGTATGGTCCTGGCTGAATGTCGCCGTTGAACGTGATGGCCAGCTCTTGCTCGCCATCTGGCGTCACGGTGCCTTCGTTGGGCTCAACCGTCACAGCGTCTGCCGGAAGCGGACGCACGCCCGGTTCACCTTCGACTTCAGAGAAGCCGTCGGCACGCAGGAGCCAGTTGCCGGGAATGCCCAACTCGTCGTTGTTTCCGAAGAGCCCGTTGTTGGGCAGGTCTTCGACGTCAAGTGCGTTCGGTCCGGCCAGGACGGTCCAAGAGGCGCCCTGCGGCGAACTGCTCTCATCGAGCGGTGCCGGAAACTCTCCGTCGGCATGATCACGATAGATCGCTGCCACGAAGAATACCCCCTCTACCTCCACCGGAGCAATTTCCTCGGTGGTGAAGGTATCTGTGTGCGGCGCTTCTACCGTTGTTTCAACGGATTGCAGCAGTACCGCATCGCTGGGGTCGCCATCGTTGTTTGGATCGTTGTAAATCAACAGCTCAGCCGGGCCTCCTTCAGGAAAGCCGCTGCCTTCGCTTGATGCCCACGCCGACCCCAGATTATCGATGACCGTCGCTTCTTCGACGGTTTCAAAGGCATTCAGCCAGAGAATATCACCGCCACCTTGCGTGCCCAGCGCGTTCTCACTCGATCCATCGTCGAGCTGATACACAAAGTCGCTGGCCTGGTAAGGCGCAGCCGACATGAGTCCAGCACGCGAGGGTGTGTCCGAGGCGAGAAGATCCGCGTTGCCGGTGTGCTGCGTGGCAGCATCGGCGCTGTAAGGAGCGGATACGGCAGATGGAGCCAGGTTAGCTGCACCACCCACGATGTTGACCTCATACTCGAGTTCGCCTTCGCCCGCGTTGCTTACGAGAAGCGTTTCTTCAAGCGTCTCCTCGAACGGAACGGTTACATCGAAGGATTCCGGATCGGCTGCAATGGAAGGAGCAGCGAGTCCTTCGCCAACAACAGCGACCTCAGCGGTCGGCTTGTTCTCGGCATTGCTTTCGATGGCAATAGTGCCAACTCGCACGCCGGTCTCAGATGGCGTAAACTCGACCTCAATTTCAGCCGTCTCGTTGTAAGCCAATGGTCCGGCAGACGTCGTAAGCGGCGTGAAGTCATCCGCGGCCGACGTAATGTTAGCGACCTCAAGGGTATCGCTACCCAGGTTGGTGATGTCGAACGTGAGGGTACCCGTGCTTCCCACCAGACGCTCATCGAACTCCAGCGTACGCGGATCCAGCACAATCTGTGGCGGACCGGCGTCAATGAAGAGTTCGACAGGCACATCGAGGGGGCTGTTCGCAAAGTCGTTGCTGAACAGGCTAATGTTGCCCTCGTAGTTGCCGGGATCAGAAGCCGTTCCATCGAACGTAACGGTGAGATCCTGGCTTCCGCCCGGCTCAACCGTTCCTTCGTTTGGAGCAACAGCAACGATGGGCGCGCCCGCATCAGCGCGGAGGAGCCAGTTCCCCGGCAGGTCGACATCATCGACGTTGGCCGGAGGCACATCGTTGGCCCCAAGATCTTCCGCATCAAAACTGTTCGGTGCACTGGATCCAACGACCCACGAAGCACCTTCTGATGTGTCCTGATCTTGTGGAGCCGGGAACTCGTCTGCTCCCTGATCAACATAGAGCGCCGCCACGAAGAATACACCTTCGACCTGTGTTGGGGCGATGGAGGCTTCCGTGAACTCGTCGGTGTGCGGGCTTTCAACCGTCACCTCAACGCGATCAAGCAAGACCGCATCGCTGGGGTCTCCGTCGTCGTTCGGATCTTCGTAAAGCAGGAACTCAGCAACGCGTCCTTCAGGAACACCTTCCTGTCCAGAAGCTCCCCAGGCCGAAGCAATCGAGGTTATTGTGGTTGCGCCGTCGACAACTTCGAAAGCGTTCATCCACATCACGTCGCCCCCATCGGTCAAGCCGATGGCATCTTCGGAGCTTCCGTCGTCTACCTGGTAGATGTAGTCGCTGGCCTGGTAAGGCTGTTGCCCTGCCGGGCGTGCATTGCCCGAGGCCTGAAAGGCATCGGCGTTGGCCGAGCTGGTGCGTCCGGCAAACGGAGCAGCTACCGCACTCGGTTCTACGTCTTCGCCATTGGTGCTAAACACCGCCTCGTATTCGAGGTCGTTGCCGCCGCTGTTGCTTACGCTAAGCGTGCGCTCGGCGATCGATCCGAGATCGACAGTTACGTCGAAGGCGTCTGGATCTACAGCGATTTCAGGCGCTTCCAACCCTTCGCCACTCACGGAAACCGTAGTTTCAGGAGCGTTGTCGGCATTGCTCGCTACTGTAACTGCTGCATCGAACGTACCGACCGAGGTTGGAGCGAACGTGACCGGAATGCTTACCGGGGCGTCGTCGAACGCCACTGTAATTGGCGTTTCAACGTCAACCGCGAACTGGTCGCTATCGGACTCGATGCTGGTGATCTCCAGATCTTCGCCGCCGGTGTTGTTGACGGTGAAGGATGCTGTAGCTTCTCCATTTTCGAGCACCGGATCGAACGCAATTTCAGCCGGATCCACCGCAATTTCGGGCGGGCCCGCAGTTACGCTGACGTTGAACGGAATGACAGACGTTGCTGCATTCGGATCGTTGCTTGCAAGCGGCAGGGTGTTTTCGTAGTCCCCTGCGCCCACGCCGGTTGCATCCAGCGTTACGGTGATATCATCACTGCTTCCACTGGAGAGCGACCCGGAGGCCGGGCTCACATCAGCAATGAAGTCGGGGACCGCGGCAATGTCTACCGCCAACCCGTCTTCGACATAGCTGGTATTGAACGCAACTTGAAGTCCATCCAATCCCTCTGCATTCTCGACTCCAACCGTAGCTTCTTGGGCTGGGGTCATTGAAAGGTACTGGTAACGGACCGCTCCATTGGAATTCAGGATCACCTGGAAGGTGTTTGAACCATCTCCACCAAAGAACGGGATATCCGTGTACTGAACGATAAACTGATTGCCATCGGCCAGATAATGGACGCTTCCACCGCTCGACGGATCAAGGTCATCCCAGAACGGGGCGATAATGTCGTTCGGATCGTCCGTATTCGGGATTTCATCGTTTGAAAAGTCCGTCCCGTCGGCTCCAAACGTCAGATATCCATTCGACCCAATCGTGACTTCTTCTTTGGTCTCTCCGTAGAAGTCGAAGCTAAAGGGCAAGGACACCGTTTCCGAATCGTCATCACCAAGTGTGACGGAGGTGCCCTCACCGGTAATGTCGGTCCAGTTGAAGGACGGTCCGCCCGGCTCATTGCTATCGATCCAGCGGTATCCGAACTCATCGGGTCCACCCGCGCCTAACAGCACCGGATGACCGGCTCCAGCATTGGGATCTTCGCCCTTGCTAAAGTTACGTGTCAGCCCAAGGGATGACGTATCGTTCGTTTCGATGCCCGACTGGCTCAGCAGATTCTGAGCAGCGATGCTGGGGAAGCTGTATTCGAGCGTGCTTCCCGCACTTCCGGTGTTTTCAACAGTGAGGCTTGTTGTCGTCGTACTGTTGATCTCAAGCGACGCATCTACCGACGCAGGGCTAAATGCCAGCTCGGGAGCCGGGCCTGTATTGGCAGACGGCGAGTTCGAAAGGTCGGAGCTATTGCCAAGTGCGTCAATCGCCTTGATGGAAAAGTAGACCTCTTCCTCAAACGGAAGGCCCTCGGCAGTGAAGCTTTCAGTTTCGCCTGCTTCCTGCGGGGCTGGTAGGCCCTCGATAGGCGTTGCCGCGTCGAACGCAGCCTCGCTATCAATCGGGCCATCCGTGCTGTAACGCAGATCATAGCCCGTGGCTGTGCCTTCATTTCCTGCTTCTCCGGTGGCCGTCCATTGCAGATTCACGACGGCGCCGGGCGTAATGTTGTTAGGCGTGACCACAGTCAGATCCGTAATGGGATCGGGCGGCGTGTCTTCAGCACTCAGAGCTGCAAACGCATTTACGCGCGGGCCGATAGGTTCATCGGCGATCGTTTCGTCGCCTGTACCCACGAGACGCGCCTCCACCTGCTCAGCCGTAAAGCCGGGCTCGTTCGACGCAATCAGGGCCGCGGCTCCTGCAACGTGCGGTGCTGACATGGAGGTACCGACCCATATGTCGCCCCCATACGTGCCTTGTGACGTATGAATGGTGCTGATGGTGGGATGGTCGAACGCCTCGCCTGTAGGAGCAGAGATGTCTACCCAGTCGCCGAAGTTCGAACCAGAATATTTGTCGTCATTGTGCTGCGTACCCGCAACGGTAAAAGCAGGCTCGTAATAGCCCGGATACCATTCGTCGTCCGAGTCACTATTTCCAGCAGCAACCACTACGATGCCTCCATCCATGGGGGCATCTGGGCCACCTGCTTCAGCCACAAAGTAGTCAATGGCGTCAAGCAGCGGCTGTTCAAACACGCCAGGACTGGTGTATCCCCAACTATTGTTGGAGATAATAGCACCGTTGTCGGCTCCGTAAATCAGCGCTTCGGCGAACCCTGTCACGCTGCTTCCGAATGTCAACCCTGTCATGATGCGCACGCCGCTATCGGCGGTGCCATCACCGCCGGCTACGCTTGCTACGCCTTCATTATTGTTGTTGCGCGCAGCAATCGTACCTGACACGTGCAGACCGTGCGAGTTGCCCTCTTGCGAGGGGTCTACAATTTCAGGATTCGCGGTGCCATCAGCAAAGTTGTAGCCGTAAATGTCGTCGACATAACCATTGCCGCAGGTGTCGGTCCCGTCTTCTTCCTCACACGGGTTGATCCAGTAGCTGCCCTGCATATCGGGATGATCGAGCTCAATGCCCGAGTCAATCACCTGAACAATGACCTCCGAGCCCCCCATTTCGATGTCGTGGGCCTCAGGCAGATCAATGTCTGCATCGGGCGTTCCCCCCGTTTGTCCGGTATTGTTGAAGTGCCACTGATCTTCGTAAAGCGGATCGTTGGTCACATCGAGCCGTCCTTGCTCAACGTTCTCGACGAGTGCACGAACACGCTCAGTGCGTTCCGCGCGCGTCCCAACCTGCTGCTTTTTCAGCACATGGTCAGCCATTTCGACATTTGCGTCGGCATGGAAAGCGCTCACTGCGCTCCGCGTGATGCTCTCGGCATCTTCGGCCAGATACACGCGATACCACCGATCGAGCCCCCACTTGGCGTGGCGCTCGGCGTGGCGCTGATCCGTCGGAAACATGCGCTCGATGCGCTGGGCATCGAACTGGGCACTCAGCGCATCAATGCTGCTGATGCCCATCTGCGCAACATCGCCTGCATTTGACAGGCTGATGCCCGACTTTGCACTTTCGCTCACCTTAACGTGAAAGACTCCGTTTACGAGCGCATCGCTGGGCGCATCGTGATTCAGCGCTTGTCCCCAGGCCGTCGGGGCCAACAGGAATAGCGCCATCATCACCGGCCAAGCGCGCGCTGCACTTGATTGGATCCAATCCCACATTGCGGCCATGTGCCCCTCTGGGGGCCCCGTGCCATTATGAGATGGATCTGTATCGTTCCAATGATCCATAACTGCAGTTGGTGTACGGTCAGAAAATTGCGAGTACCGTGTACTGGCTCCATCTTGGTGGAGACCGGATGTACCTGAAGACACACTGGGTCCCTGTAGCCGCTGGAGTAGATTGCCGTACGGCGGTAGGGGGCGAACGCCCTTCCATGCACACGGAAAGCCGTCCACTGCCCAGCATTCTTAAACTGTCTCAATAAGGCATCGGCGCGCATACAACGATACGAACTGACTCGATTATGCGCTTGGGGGACAAGCAGGTACGGCTTTGAACCGCACCTTTTGCACGATGCGTATATTATCGTAACATGACGCTCACAGAAGGGCAAACATGAACTTCACTTTTATCGTGAACAAGGGATGAACTGACCTGCAGATGCGGAGGTGTGTTTTTTGTACGATGGCAGACGTAAGGCAGTATCTGTTGCGCACGATGCTGCCTTACTCGCCAGCGGCCACAGGCACCCATGCGCTGTAGTAATGCTGTGCACCAAGCATCACAATCGACATCCCAGCCAGAAGCATGGCCAGTCCAGCAAAGGCTACGCCCCACCCCCACACATCGGCAGCAAAGCCCGTTGCCACGCTGCCCGTTGCCCCTAACACCATGTAGCTGGTGCGGATAAGCCCAAATCCGGCACCGCGCTCATCGGCGCTGAGGTGGTCCATGAACTTCGGAAGCAGCGCAGCCCCCCAGCTCATGGCAATGCCCACACAACCAGTGGCTACAACGAGCGCCTCCATGCTGCTTCCTACCACAAAGAGCCCGTACCCTACGGCTCCAACAGTCGTTGCTAACGTAGCCGCAGGGTACCGCCCAATACGATCAGAGAGCCCGCCCACAAGCGGCTGTCCCAGTCCCTGCACCACGAAATAGGCCGAGAAAAAGACACCGGCTCCTGCTTCTGTGTATCCATGGTGGGCGACCAGAAAGGTGGGAAGAAATGACGCAGTGGCCTGCCACACAAACGCCCCCACAAATGCAAGAGCGCCTGTCCACAAGATCGGCGGACGCGCCAGCAGCTCGGCAATAGGGCGTACCCGAATGCGTGTCCATACGGCGGTGTCTGGACGGCTTGGGGGGGTGTCGCGGACGGTCTTCACGAAAAGAAGAGCGGTGGGGATGGCCACCATAGCGCCAACGGCAACGGCGTATCGCCATCCGAACATAGCGCCCAGTGTACCCGCAGCAACCGGCGTAAGCACTCCGGCCAGGGGCGCTCCAGCAGAGTGGATGCCGATCGCTGTACCCGTTTGGCGGAACGTGCGCGTAAGCAGCGAGGTCGCCGCGCTGTAGTGCAGCCCGGCCATTGCCCCGAGGGCCACCGCTGCAGCAAAAAAGAGCGCGTACCCGTCTGCAATTGCCAAGAGTCCACTGGTTATAGCGGTACCTACTACCGCTGTGAGGACAACAACCCGCTCGCCCAGCCGATCGCCCAATAGGCCGCTGGGAAACTGCGAGAGCGCATAGGCCATCCACATCCCCGTAAGCGCAGCACCAATGGCCCCGTTCGACACCCCGAACTCGGCACTCATAGCGGGCACTACTGGACTAATAGCCAAACGCGCAGCCATCGTCGCGAAAAAGGCCAGGGTACATGCGGCCAATACGGCTCCGTTATAAGACCACAGGTTCACAGCGCAGTCAGCTTTGGGCGTAAAGATTGCGAACACCTGCGATACGAAAGGGAACCCGCTGCGGTCCTGTAGCGCGCAACGTGCCTGCAACATTGCCGGGCATTCCATCGGATTATCGCATCCGCAATTCCGTACTCATCAGCAGGTGTAGCAATAGCTTCCCACTTTGCGTAATGCACCTGGTGTAATTTGGGACGCGTACTTGTTACGTTATCTGATCCTTGTTTCAGTCGGGGCTTCTATGATGGGCGTTGTACAAAAACGGAGCAGTCCTCTGTACGTAAACCGTTCCAGGGTGCCCCTCTCGGTTTTAACAAGGGCGTTACGCCTACTACCCCCAAAATCACGAAGCCATAATGAACAATGCCCAATCCACAAATCTATGAGCAACGCTTGCGTGCGCCAATGCTTTTACATATGCCGTCGATACTTTTGTAAGTGATGCGCGGGGCCTGCTCAACGAGCCACAACCTGGCTCGGAGCCATGCATGAAGAACCCATGCGTGCAGACGCCCCTTACTCTGAGTTAGTTTACATGCTCGGCTCTACACAAGTCGAGCGGTCTTCTTGGCCCTGTGCGGGCTCCGATCCCGACATGTAAACATCTCTTGCAGATGAACGTGGTAACGAGAGTCCTTTGAATCTAAATACCTGTAGGGCAATGAATAGCGGTAGCCCCACCAACGGTACAGCCTCGGCGCGTACCACCCTCGAAAAACCAGCCCCAACGCAACGCGAGGAGCTTATTCAAGCCCTGGCCACTGGTCAACTCTCCCTCCACAAACTTCCGAAGGACCTCCCAGCGCGCGAGGCGGCGTCGATCCGGCGCGAGGCGCTTGAGCAAGCGGCCGATACCAAAACCAAAGGACTTGATCACTATTCGTTTGATGCTGAGGTCGTGTCGACCCGCAATTGCGAGAACCTCATCGGCGTGGCCCAGGTGCCCATGGGCGCGGTGGGTCCGGTACCGGTGCGCGGCGACTACATCAATGACGACCGCTACGTGCCACTGGCCACCACCGAGGGCGCCCTCATCGCCAGCGTGAACCGTGGCTGTGCCACCCTGCGGGCGGCCGACGGGGCTATTGTGCATGTGGAGGACGTAGGCATGACGCGTGCCCCCGTGTTTCGCACATCGGGCATCCGCGAGTCCACGGCCTTTACGGATTGGGTCGAAGACAACGAAGATGAGATTCGCACACAGGTTGAGGCTACCAGCCGCTACCTCAAGCTGAAAGACATCCGCCCGTTTTCGCTGGGCTCGACCGTGTTTCTGCGCTTTCGCTTCTCCACCGGCGACGCCATGGGCATGAACATGGCTACACTCGCATGCAATCAGGTCATCCAAGACCTCATTGTGCCCGAAACAGGCGTCGAGTTTGTCTCGCTTTCGGGCAACTACTGCGTCGATAAAAAGCCTTCCGCCGTAAACGTGCAAGAAGGTCGCGGCAAGCGTATCTTTGCCGAGGTTGAGCTTAGCGAGGAGGTGCTGAAGCGCTACCTGAAAACGAATGCGGAAGACCTCACCGAGGTGCAGTACCGCAAGAACATGCTTGGCTCCACCGCAGCGGGTTCCATGGGCATGAACGCCCACTACGCCAACATGGTGGCGGCCTTCTTTGTGGCCACAGGCCAAGACATCGCGCAGGTTGTTGAGGGCGCGCTGGGCACCACCTGCATCGAAAAACGGGGCGACGGCGGCGTGTACATCTCCATCTTTATGCCGGATGTGCCGCTCGGCGCCATTGGGGGCGGCACCACGCTGCAGACGCAGTCGGATGCGCTCTCGCTCATGGGCGTGGCGCTCGACCCCGACGAACCGGGCGCTGCGGCGATGCAGGTAGCTGAACTGCTGGGGGCAACCGTGCTCGCGGGCGAGCTCTCGCTCATGGGGGCTCTCAGCTCGCACCACCTGGCACGGGCCCACAATGACCTGGGCCGCCCCACCCCGCCATCGAACGGCCACGCCGCACAGTAACACCGCCGCCCCGTCGCTTTTCTGGATGCGCCTTTATGCACGAAACGACCGTCCGCGCCCCGGCCAAGCTAATCCTGATGGGTGAGCATGCGGTCGTATACCAGCGGCCCGCGCTGGTGGCCGCTCTCGGCCTCTGGATGCATGCCACCGCCGCTCCCAAGACTACTGCTGGCGTTACGCTTCAGGTGGATGCGTGGGGCCACACCGAAACCACCACCTGGCCTGCCATCCGGGCCTATGCCGACGAGATGCGGTCCCGCTGGCGCGACTATGCCGCCTACCCCACTGCCGAGGCCTTCGCGCACCTGCGCAGCACCGACCCCACGCACCTCATTAAAGTGGCGCTGGGCGAGGCTGCCCGCGCTGTCGACATCACTCCGCAGCCGCTTACGCTTAGCGTGCAGTCCGATCAGCCGGTGGGGGCCGGATTCGGAAGCTCGGCTGCCCTCGGAGTGGCGGTGGCGCGCGCTTACCTCGAAGCCCACGAGGCGCCCTTCACCCACGACTTGCTCTTCGACATTGCCCTCAACATCGAGCGGCGCCAGCACGGCACCCCCTCGGGCGTCGACCCCGCTACCATTCTACGTGGCGGGCTCCTGTGGGCCGAGTCCGACAATGACGCGCTGCACTGGCACTCGGTGGAAGCGCGCGCGCCGGTGCTCTCCGACATCCGGATCTTTCACACCGGCGCGCCCAACGAATCCACCGGCACCGTGGTCGATGCCGTGCGCGCCCGCCGGACCGACGACCCCGATGCGTTCGAAGCCATTATTGACCGCATCGAGGCGGCGACGCGTGCGCTTCGCGATCTGCTCTCAGCCCCCGACGTGTCGCCTTCGGCGCTGGTCGACCTCCTGCAAGAGGGTGAGGCCTGCCTCGAAGCGCTCGGCGTAGTGCCCCCAGCCATCCGCCACCACATCCGCCAGATTGAAGCACATGGCGGAGCCGCCAAAATCTCGGGCGCGGGTGCCCTCACCGACCCACATGCCGGCTCGCTGATCGCGTATCATCCCGATCCGACCACCGACCTCTGGGACGACCTGTCTTCGTTCTCTTCGTTTAACGTGCCTCTGTGTGTGCAGGGCGCACATCCTCTTCAATCCGCCCACGTGCATGGCTAAAGCAACCGTTGAAGCTCCCTCCAACATCGCCTTTGTGAAGTACTGGGGCGTCGAAGACATCGACCGCGCCATTCCGCGCGCGCCGTCGCTGTCGATGACGCTGCGCCGCTGTGCCTCACGCACCACTGTTGCCTTCACCCCCGATGCCGACACCGACGACACGGTGCTCATGGCCGATGCCGAGGGCACCCTGCATCCTGCCGATGACGGCTTTGCCGAGCCCGTCGTGCAGCACCTGAATCGCCTGCGCACCTGGGCCGACCGCCCCGGCTCATTCCGCGTGGCCACACAGAATAGCTTCCCCGCCGCTGCCGGACTCGGCTCCTCGGCCTCGGGCTTTTCGGCGCTTACCCTGGCGACGCTCAAGGCGCTCGACACCTGGCCCGATGCCGCCACCCGCTCGGCGCTTGCCCGTCAGAGCGGCTCCGGCTCCGCGGCCCGCTCGGTACTCGGCGGATACGTAGCCTGGCCCCACGGCGACAACCACGCCGCCGAACCGGTTGCCCCGCACACGCACTGGGACCTGCGCGATGTGATCGCGGTCGTCGAGACCGATCCTAAACCCGTCTCCTCGCGCGAGGGGCATCAGCGCGCGCCCAGCAGCCCGTTTTACGAAAAACGCCTGTCGCATCTGCCTGAGCGCATGCAGACCGCCCGCGCGAGCATCGCGGCGCGCGACTTCGACCGCCTGGGTCCGCTCATCGAAACCGAAGGCGTAGAACTGCACCTCATCACCATGTCGTCGCAGCCGCCCATCTACTACTGGAAACCCGCCACGCTCAAGGTGCTGGAGGTTGTGCGCGCCATGCGATCCGACGGACTCGCCGCCTACGCCACGATGGATGCGGGCGCCAACGTGCATGTCATCTGCCCACCCGAAGACGAGCCGCAGGTCGCCGCTCGCCTCGATTCGATGCACGCCGTCCACATGGTCATCCGCGACGGCGTCGGACCCGGCCCCACCACCGACGTCGATCCGCTGTTTTAGCATTGTCTTTCAGGGGAACGCACAGCCCACTGCCTCCCTGATTGCCCGGATGCAGTTCGCCCGGCCCCGGCCTCCCGTAGCGGGCCTCGTATGTGAGCGGCCGTGCTCGTCTCATTTGCCTCTGCCAGTTTGCCACGCGCCATGCGCCCAGTCACCTTTGTAAAGTGGGGCGGCAGCCTCATCACCGACAAAACGGGCCGCTTCTCCGTACGCACGGATGTGCTTGAGCGCCTGGCCGACGAGCTGGCCCGCTACCACGCCGCCCCCCCCAACGCGCCGATCGTGCTGGGCCACGGCAGCGGCTCGTTCGGACACGTTGCCGCCCGCGAGGCCGGGTTCGATCCCGGTGCCCCCCTCCCCGATCCGGCACCCGCTTTGAGCCAGATCCAAAAGGCAGTGGATACCCTGCACCGGCATGTGGTACACGCCCTGCGCAACGCCGGACTCCCCGTGTTTTCGTGGGCACCGTCCAGCGCGTTTGTCACAACCCGAGGCACCCCCGAACGTAGCTCATCAGATCCCGTGCATCACGCGCTCTCTGCAGGAGCACTCCCCGTCACCTACGGCGATGTCACGCTCGACACCAAGCACGGGCTGAGCATCTGCTCCACCGAAACCGTCTTCCGTACGCTTATCGACGCGCTGCAGCAGCAAGGCCCCCCTGTCGCTCGCGTGCTCTGGTGCGGCAACACCGACGGTGTGTACGACGCCAACGGCCACACGCTGCCCGACCTCACCGCCGAACAAGCTCGCACTATGATTGGCGATGTGCATGACCCCGACGGCACCGACGTCACCGGCGGAATGGCATTGCGCCTGCGCACCGCCAGCGCCCTTGCCGAGCAAGGCATCGACTCGCTGCTACTGAATGGCACCGTGCCGAACCGGTTTGCTGCGGCCCTCCGCAACGACCCCGATGCGCACCGCACACACATTGCTGCTGGGTAGCTATCGCATAGCTGTCGCCAGCAGCACCTCAACGCCAAACGGCCCGCCACCGGGGCGAGCCGCTCATGCTTTCGGAATCAGGTGGATGAAGCGAAAACGTCGTGCTTACGCGGTCTTGGGCGAAGCGTCGAACGCACGATTGACGAGCGCCTGCGCATCTTCGTGGATCTGGTTGAGATGGTCGCGACCGTTGAAGCTCTCGCCGTAGATCTTGTAGATGGCTTCGGTGCCCGAGGGGCGCGCCACAAACCACCCGTTCTCCGTCTCTACCTTGAGTCCGCCAATGGCCGCGTCGTTGCCGGGCGCGTTGGTGCGGATCGTCTGAATGGGCTCGCCTGCGAGTTCGTCTTGCGTCACCAGATCGGGCGTCAGGTTTTTGAGGACGGCCTTCTGTTCGGGCGTGGCCGGTGCATCCACCCGCTCATACACCGGGTTACCAAACTGCTCGGTGAGTTCGTCGTAGCGCTCGCTGGGGTCTTGACCCGTGCGGGCCGTGATTTCGGCGGCCATGAGTGCCGCGATGATGCCGTCTTTGTCGGTGCTCCAGACTGTGCCGTCCTTGCGCAGGAACGAGGCCCCCGCGCTCTCTTCGCCTACGAAGCCGCAACTGCCATCGTAGAGCACATCCACGAACCACTTGAAGCCGACCGGCACTTCCGTAACCGGGCGCCCGTAGTCCGCGGCAATGCGGTTAAGTAGGCGCGTGGTAACGACCGTTTTGCCCACGCCCACATCATCGGCCCAGCCGGTACGGCTGCTGAGCAGTGCATCCACCATCACGCTCAGGTACGCATTGGGCGGCATGAGTCCGCCGTTTTTTGTGACGATGCCGTGGCGGTCGTGATCGGTGTCACACGCAAAGGCGACGTCGTACTCATCTTTCAGGTTGATGAGCGACTGCATCGCGTAGGCCGACGACGGATCCATGCGGATCTGGCCGTCCCAGTCAAGGGTCATGAACGAGAACGTAGGGTCGACCTCAGTGCGTAGCACCTCCAACGGCAAGTCGTACGTGTCGGCGATGGCTGTCCAGTAGTGCACGCCGGCTCCGCCCAGCGGGTCGACGGCAAGGGAGAGCCCCGACTCGCGAATGATCTCCATGTCGAGGACCGCGTCCAGGTCGTCGACGTAGTGACGCAGGAAATCGTACTCTTGCGTGGTGTCGGCCCGCAGGGCCTGCTCGTAGCCGATGCGCTTCACATCGGCCAGCTTGGTGTCGAGATGCTGATTGGCGCGGTTCTGAATCCAGTTAGTGGCCGTGGGCGTGGCCGGGCCGCCGGTAGGACCGTTGTACTTAATGCCGCCATCAGCGGGCGGGTTGTGCGAGGGCGTGATGATGACGCCGTCAGCCTGCCCTTCGGCGCGTCCGTCGTTGTACGTTAGAATGGCGTGGGATACAGCAGGGGTGGGCGTTACCCCGTCATCGGCGGCAATGCGCACATCAATCTCGTTCGCAGCGAACACTTCCAGACACGTGGCCTGTGCGGGGGCCGAGAGGGCATGCGTATCCATCCCCAGGAACAGCGGCCCGGTGATGCCTGCTTCATCGCGATAGTCGCACACGGCCTGGGCAATGGCCAGGATGTGCGCTTCGTTGAAGGTGCGGTCGAAGGCCGTGCCGCGATGGCCCGAGGTGCCAAACGATACGCGCTGCGCCGCTACTGACGGATCAGGCTGGTCGTTTTGGTAGGCGGCAAGCAGTGCCGATACGTCGAGCAGTTGGTCGCTGGGGGCCGGTTGTCCGGCTAAGTCGTGTGTGCTCATAGTGGAATCGGGAAACGCTATGGGAAAGACTCGTGGGTTCTATGATAACGAATGTCGTGCGGAGATCCTACTCGCTGCTTCCCTCCTGCCAAAAAAAGTCTGGAGCGCTGCTACTGCACGCGATCCGGGTTCGCATCCACAAAGCTGCCCCAGCCGCTGTACTGCTCGGTGGCGCCGTGCGAGCGGCGGTTGGTGTGGCAGAGCGCAATGGCCAGCGCGTCGGAGGCGTCGAGGGCGATGGCATCCGCCGTACCGTCCATCTCCAGAATCGCGTGGATCATGTAGCGCACCTGCTGCTTCGACGCGTTGCCGTTGCCGGTCACCGACTTCTTGACTTCCTTGGGCGTGTACTGCACGACATCCAGATCGTGGTTGAGTCCCGCCATCATGGCGGCGGCCTGCGCGCGCCCCAGCTTCAGCATCGACTGCGGGTTTTTCCCGTACACGGGCATCTCAATGGCCAGCACCTCCGGGTCGTGCGCCTCGATGAGCACCGCCACCTCGTCGTAGATGCGCTTGAGCCGGTCGATGTGCGGCGTATCGCTATCCAGCCGAATGACACCCTGGGCCGGGGTCGTTTCGTCGGATCCGGTCACCCGTACCACGCCGTAGCCCGTACAGTTGGATCCGGGGTCAATACCAAGAATAATCATGCCGATGCGCTATTGTCGAGGGAAGTAGCACGCAGACGTCAGTCGTCGGAGTGGAGCGAGAGCGCCTCGCCATCATCGGCGAGCGTCGTGTACACCGCGTCCACATCGTCGTGGTCCTCAATGGCTTCGACAAGCGTGCGCACCTGCTCAGCATCCGAATCGTCGAGCGATACGGTGGTGGCGGGGATGCGCACCAGATCAGCCTCGTCGACGGGAATGTCAGCCGATTCGAGGGCGTCTTCTACGTTGGTGAACGTTTCGACCGGCGTGGTCACGACGTACGTGTCGTCTTCGGTGCGCAGATCTTCGGCGCCCGCCTCCACCACCCGCTCGAACAGCTCCAACTCATCGACGGCATCCGTGGGCACCTGAATCTCCCCTTTCTGCTCAAAGAGGTAGCCCACGGATCCATCTTTCCCCAGATTGCCGTTGTGGGTGCTGAACAGATGCCGCAGATCGGCCACGGTGCGGTTGGTGTTGTCGGTCATCGCCTCGATAAACACCGCTACGCCGTGGGGCGCATAGCCCTCGTAGCTGACCGGCTCATAGTCTTGGCCTTCGAGTTCGCCCGTGCCTCGCTTGATGGCACGCTCGATGGTGTCCTTGGCCATGTTCTCGGCCTCGGCACGCTCAATGGCGTTGGCCAGCGTCGCATTCATCTCAGGATCGCCCCCGCCCTCACGGGCAGCTGTTGCGATCTCGCGCGAGAGACGCGCCCACACCTTCGACTTCTTCTTGTCCTCTTTGGCTTTCTGCCGCTTGATCTTCGACCATTTATTGTGTCCAGCCATGCCGTATCCGGAGTCTATTTGCAGAGTGCTGGGTGTGCAGTAGATTTGATACGAAAGGGATGCAGAGGGGATTCGTAGGAGCGTGACGTCCCTCCCGTTGGCCGCGTTCTCCATGATGGATCACCCCGTGCTTCCCAGCCCACTGCTTATCGCATTGAGGACAAGCAGCATATCGGGTAGCATCGCTTCGGCTTCGTCGGTCTTGCCATGCTTCTTCAGCGCGCGCCAGGTGCTAATCTGGTCGATCTGCAATTGATGCAGGGGCGTCAGGCGCTTCGATCGCAGATCGATCATTTCGTACACGCGCGGGCGGCGCTCCCGGAGGTCGTGGCCGTACAGCGTTTCCAGCATTGCTCGGGTGGTGTGGTACGCATCCACAATCTTGTTCAGGTAATAATCCGCGATCTCCTGATCGTCAACCAAATGGGCCCACTGCTCCATGATACCGGTATCCACAAGGGCAATGGCCGACGATGCGTTGGTGATCACGTAGCGAAACGGCATGTAGTTGATCGCATTCGCGCTCAGCGTCTTGAAGTCCGCCGGACGCTCGTTTTGCAGCGTCTTGAGCGCGCTCCCTACGCCGTACCATCCGGTCAGGAAGTAGCGGCTCTGGCTCCAGCTAAACACCCAGGGGATGGCCCGGAGATCATCGAAGGTGCGCTGACCGGTACGCCGTGCCGGACGCGACCCGATGCGGCTCTTTTCGATGATGTCGATGGGCGTGGCTTGCGCAAAGAAGCGCACAAAGTCATCTGACTGTACGAGGTCCTGGTAGCTCTCCAGACTGTGCGCGTACAGCCGGTCTACAATCTGCTCCAGATGCGCTCTGCTGGTTGTCAAGTTCGGAGCAGGTGTGTTGTCCGACGCATCGGCTACGACGTTGGTCTTATCGAATACCCCGAGCGTGAGCCCGGTGGTGCCGGCCTGCAGGAGCTCCAGATTGTAGAGCGCTGTAACGGGATTTGCGTACTTGTTTGCAATCACCTCGCCCTGCTCAGTCAGCCTCATATCGCCGTGCATGCTTTCAGGCGGCAGGCCTGCGATGAATCGATGCGTGGGGCCCGCGCCCCGGCTGATGGTGCCGCCGCGTCCGTGAAAGAACTGCAGGCTGATGTCGTGTTTGTCTGCGACATCGTTTAGTGCGCGCTGCGCCTTGTTCAAGCTCCACAGGCTGGCCAGGATGCCTCCGTCTTTGTTGCTGTCGCTGTATCCCACCATGATCTGTTGCGACCGGCGACCGTCGTGCTGCCTGGCCTGATGGTCGATGCTTCGCTTTGTGATGGGGTGGCTCAGAAACGCGTCCAGAATCTTGGGACCTCGCTCCAGGTCCTGAATGGTTTCGAGCAGCGGCACCACCGGAAGCAGACACACCATCTCGCCCTCTTGCTTTTGGAGCAGCCCGGCTTCGCGGCAGAGCAGGTACACGACCAGCAGGTCGGAGAGGCTTCGGGTCATGCTCACAATCAGCGAACCGATGCCCGCGCTCCCATATCGCTCGATGTACTGGTAGAGCACCCGGTAGCAAGACAGCACGGCGTCGGCCTCCTCCCCGATCTCCTGCGTGGGGCGCACAAACGGACGCGTCGTCTGGAGCTCCTCGTTGAGAAAACGAAGCCGCCGCTCTTCGGTCCAGTCGGCAAAGTGGGATCCGTCTTCGATCCCGGCTTCCATGAGCAGTTGTGCGACTGCAGCATCATGAAAGCTGCTGTTCTGCCGGATGTCGAGGGCAGCAAGATGAAACCCAAACGCTTCTACATTGCGTGCTACGGGCTCAACATCACGCGCGCTGATGAGTGCTGCGTCGATCTCGTGTAGCGACTGCGTGAACAGGTCGAGGTCGTCAAGCACGGCCTCTGCCGATTGATAGTAATGATCGGGATCGGGGTCGCGAACCGGATCACCATTTTTGGTGAGCGGCAGCCGCTGCTGCATCAGGTTGAGATACTGCCGCCAGGGCTCGCCTGGGTTTCTGTCGAGGGCCGAGGCCGCATCGATGGCGCGTTCAGCAAGCTGGTCGATACGCGCACGCAGGCGGTCGGGCACGTCGACTTCGAAGGCCGACACGCTCACCTTCTGCGCCAGATCGTTCAGTCCAGATTTGAGCTGCTGAAGCGCATGTTTCCGGAGCTTTAGCAGGGTCGCTTCCGTTACCTCGTCCGTAACAAACGGGTGCCCGTCGCGATCGCCGCCGACCCAGTTGCCAAACCGCACCTGCGGGAGCTGCGTCCGGCTGTCGATCAGGTCGGGATCAAATCCGGTCTCCCGCCAGGCGGTGCGTAGGCGCTGATCGAGCGCGGGAAGCACGCTGGGGAAGACGTTCACCAGGTAGTGAAGCACGTTGCGAAGCTCATCTCCAATGGAGGGTTTCTCCAGGAACACCTGCCCGGTCAGCCACAGGCGCTGCATGGCCGCCAGGATATCGTCTCTGATCTGCTCAGCCTCGTTCTCCGACCACATCTGGTTCTCCCGTTTCACCATCAGCAGGTAGATCGCCCGCAGCTGGTCGATCACCGTCGAGCGCTTCGACTCCGTGGGGTGCGCGGTGAATACAGGCTCGATCCGCATTTCAGGAAGTCGTTCGGCGATCTGCTTGTCCGTAAATCCACTTGCTTGCAGGTCGTCGAGCGTTCGGCCCCAGAGGCCAGAAATGCGGGTGAGGCCGTGCTCGTCTTCCAGTGTGCGGCGGAGCTGCACGGCAGCGTTCTCTTCCACAATGGTCATAAGCTGAAAGACCAGCGTGAACGCTTTGCTGAGCTTCTGGGGATCGTCCAGTGAGTTCGGACGCTGTTCGCCATTGAAGAGAGCCGCAATTTCGGCCTCCCCCGACTCCCGAAGCATCTGAACAAAGCAGTCCTGAAGATACGAAAAGTCCTCTCTTATTTTCGGGAGCTGGATGCTGTCGTCTGTCGTGCTAAAATACATAATGGTTTGGGAGGTGGTACGGGACAGGTCGTGTGTGATGCGGCACTCATATCCATATGTCGGACAACGCAGTGCTCTTTTCTCGCGATGACCGCACCACAGAGGGTGCCAATACGGAGACGGCCAGAACCTCTTTGATGCTGGTGTGCCCTAACGTTAAGCTGCATCCGACATGAATGGCAAGTGCTCTGCCCCACGGACGCCCGCAAATACCCACGGGTCCACCTCATCCGTCGTTTTCATCACCGCCACGTCTCCCGATGTCTCGAACACCACAGCCAGCACCTGACTCGGATGGGTCACTCCAGCCAGCCGGAGCTTCGAGCGGAGGTCATCTTCCGACATCCGAACCGTATCGAGATGGTCGGAGAGGACCTGCGCCCCAGCCATCACGAGCACCGGCTCGTTGTCGACCAGCTGCTCGACGGTAGCGGTAAGACGGCGCGACGTCGAGACCACGTACTGGATCCCATAGAGCATGGCCATCCCGAATGCACCAGTGAGCAGCGTCGGGGTAGGCGCGAGGATCGTGGAGGCGAGAACCGAGCCAAATGCGACGGTGATGGCGAAGTCAAAGCTCGACATCTTCGCAAAGCTCCGCAGCCCCGTGATACGCGTGAGAATGAGGAGGGCGATGTAGATACCAAGGGCCGAGAGCATGACCATAAGCAGGGTCGTGCCGCTCGTCGTGATCCAGCTCCAGTCGATCATGCTTGTCTGAGTTTAGGTGGTGAAATGATGTTGACACGCGGTCTAACGCAGGCACTCTGCGCCCAGCGACATTGGCACGCCACAATGCAGGCGCTTAGGGTCTACATCCACTCAGACCAAATCCGGTTGCCGCATTACGGGGAGCACGTACGCTGTTGAGGCTCACCCCCGTCATCTCGTCGCGGGGCCTGGCCCCCATTCTTGTGGACGGCTGGACGTGTTCTCGTTCATCCTTAGCTCCCTCCATACCCCAACGACGCATGCAAAATTGGTATCAGTCCTCGTTTACGGGGCGGTTTGCCCAATCATCAGCATATACAGGGGGATGCGTGGCTGCGTACCCTGCCCGCACAGCCTGAATATGCTCCGATGGCGCGTTTTTCCATGCGGCAGCCCGCTCTTTACTTCGGCGAGTGGTGCTGTAGGGATTCGAGGAGGAGCCGCCAGACGCCGCGCTATGAGATGCGATCGCCGCGGGCATCGATGCGTCGTCCCATGCAAGTCCTACGTCGTGGCACAGGCGGCGCACCATGCCTTCGGGATCGGTGCAGAGCGTTTCGTATTGCACGGCGGTGTAGGCGTCGTCGGGGCACGCCTGCCGCACGGCCCGATGCGCCAAGCCCTGCACCGCGCCGATCTGTCCCCAGAATGATTTGGGCACAGCACTTGGGTCAAGCGGGCTCTCGGCGAGGCGTTCGGGGCTGACGTACTCACGCAGCGTCTGGCTCGTCCATCCGCGCCGGTACATGCTCTGGGCCACCGCCACCGGATGGCGCACGAGATGAATAACGGTGGGGGCGTAGTGCTTTTGCATCCACCCGACTGCAAACGGATTGACCTCTTTGATGAGCACGCGGCGCTCATGGCGGTGGCGCAGGGCCCAGTCGCGTGAGGTGCGTACGGTGGCGTAGGAGAACGCCGGGCATCCGGCAAAGGCGCGGTCGGCGTAGCGGCGGTAGTGCTTCGGGGCATGGTGGGGGCCTGCATCGGAGACGGCGTATTGCACGTCGGGGTGCCAGCGGCGGCGCGCTTGTGTGATGGGCTCGCGCAGGTAGCAGGCGTTGTCGGCATACGCCAGCAGCCGCCCCAGCCAGCTCGATCCGCTCCGCGGAAATGCCACGAGCAAAATGGGCGGAGACTGCGTGGGAAAACGGCGTGCCAGCAAATCACTACATCCCCCCAGGTTCGCCCACCATACCGGCGAGACGCGGTGTATCAGTCGTTCGACCCAGCGGCGGAGGGGAGACGGCGAGGACATCATAGGCAGTGGGCAGAAGCATGAGGATGAGCGCGCACGACCACATCCAGCCCCTCTGGGCACCCCCTGCCAGAAGACGTGCTTCCGTCAGTCGGTGGCCGTGTCGCGCTCGAAGTAGAGATAGACGTAGACGGCAAATCCGTACGAGGTGGCGTCGGTAGAGGCCAGGCGCCAGCCGTCGGCGGTGTACCGATCGAGCAGTTCCTGGATTTCCTCAGACGAGGCCTCGACGATGTGGTTTTTGTTCGTGGTGACCTTCGAGTAATACGTGCGTGCTTCAACCTTATATTCGGTCATGGCGGCGTGGGAGGCCAGGGGTAGAAAGAGTGCGGACCGCTCAACGCGGACGGACCCGCACACAACCGTTGCACAGCAGCGGTTCCCCGATTTCTTGCATGTCTTGCATGGCATCGCCCACGTAGGTCAAGCGGTTTCAGGCCGGGCCATCCCGACCGGCTTTCACTGAACGCTGCGGCGATGCTCCGTGGACGGATGATTTCAGGATAGCTGCCACAATGAGGACGTACGCGCCACCACCCAAAAGCTCATTCTGCACTTTCAGGCGCTGCCTTCTCTGTTAGCTTCTCGGAAGGCGTTGTGCCTGCATCGTTGGGCACGCCGATTGTAATGCGCGTGCCTGCGCCGGGCTCAGCCTCTACGTTGTACCAGCCGCCAATCATCTCCAATCGCTCACGGATGCTAAAGAGCCCCTGGCCTTCTTCCGTCTCCTCGGTGTGCTCAGCAGGATTGAACCCAGCACCTTCATCACTCACGGTGATACGCACTGAATCATCATCTGCCGTCACCGTGACGCGGGCTTCGTCGACGTCTGCGTGCTTGACCACGTTGAACAGCAGTTCGCGTGTGGTTCGAAACAACAGGGTGTGCACGCTCGACTCCAGAGGCGGGCACGGCGTTTCCGTCTCCAGATCTACGGACAGGCCGTACGAGTTCTTCATGTGCAGGGCCAGCCATTGGAGCGCATCACAGAGCGAATCGTCCCCGATAGGTGGCATCAACTCCGACGACAGGTGCCGTGTAGTCTGAATGGCCGCCTGAAGTTCATCAGCCACTTTCTGCAGGATCTCGCTGGTGTCCTTGTCGGAGGTGCCCTCGTTGGAGGCACTCTCGTTCGAAGATTGGAGTTGATTCACGCGTATCTGGGCCGCCACGAGCAGTTGCTGCAGGTCGTCGTGTAGCACCTGACTCAGACGCTGACGCTCGCGCTCTTCGGCCACCGTAAGCGCTGCGTTCAACGCATGTACCTGCTCGGTGCGCTGTCGCAGGCGGTCGGTGGCGGCTTTTAGCTTTAGCTCCGACTTTTTGCGGTGCGTGATGTCCATAAACGTAAAGACCACGCCCTCTACCGCATCATCGATGGTGCGATAGGGACGAATCCGAATCAGAAACCAGCGGTCGGTCTCGCTCTTCACCTCCCGCTCAAGGGTCGTCTGTTCTTTCAGAACCGTGCGTGCATCGGCATCCAACTCCGTGTACTCCAGCCGATGCGTGAATGCGCTTATGGAACGGTCCGTATCCTCCTTCTGAATGTTGAACAGGTCTTTTACGGGCGGCGTAAATCGTTGGATACAAAGCTCCGTATCCAGAAATAACGTCCCGATATCGGTTGCCACAATCAGGTTCTGCAGGTCGCTATTGGCCTGATGCAGTTCGTTGACCTTGGCTTCGAGCTCCGCGTTCACCGTTTTGAGTTCTTCGTTGACCGATTGGAGTTCTTCCTTGCTGGTTTCCAGCTCTTCAGTCATCGACTTATATTCTTCGTTCATCGACCGGAGCTCCTCATTTGCTGCGCGCATTTCTTGCTTCGAGGTTTCATGCTCCTCGATGGTTGTGCGCAACTGATTCTTAGTCCAGCTCAGCTCCTCCCGCAGGTCGTCGCCTTCCGAATCCCTGCTCACCTTAGCGTCTGCATCCCCATCGAGACGATCGGACACTACTCGATCTTTGATAAACATGACCAGAGCCATCCCATTCGCGTTTGCAGACGAGGTGCCTTTCGAGGGGGATACGAAAAGGCGGATCCACTCGGTAGTACCATTTAGCTGGACCTGCACCGGGGCCGCATTGACCTCTTCTTCGTCAGCAAATGCATTGCGCAGCGATGTTTGCAGCTTGATCTGCAGCTCGGGGCGCACCACTTCCACGATATTTGCGCTTGGCGTACCGGCGGGATGCTCCAGATAGCGCCCCACGCCTCTGGAGAGATGCACAATCGTATAGTTTTTATCGACGACCGCACTGGGCGGCGCATAGGTCTCTAACATGCGCCGGTGGATCTGAGCAGCCGTCGAACTGCTCGCAGACGGACTGGTTTGCTTTGTCTCTCTCCAGCGCGGCCCGTTGAGCGCCAACAATGTGGAGGGAAGCTCAGGAACCGTGGTGTTTTCATTCCGCGTGCTTTGGTACAAGCAGTGCGTCTTGTCCACGAGCCGAAACAGGTCGTCTACGCCACCGGTTGATTCGGAGCTTCCCAGAAAGAGATAGCCGCCGTCGTTAAGCGCATAGTTAAACAGCTTGAACACCGAGGTCTGCAGTTCGCGCCGCAGGTAGATCAGGAGATTGCGGCACGAGATCAGATCCAGCTTCGAAAATGGAGGATCCCGCAGCAGATCGTGCAGCGTAAAGATGACGCGCTCGCTTAGGATATCCTTGACTACATACCATGTCTCTTCATCCCGAAAGTAGGTGTTCAGGTAGCGCGTGGGTACATCGGCCGCAATCGACGCAGGGTAGCGTCCGGCCCGAGCCTTGGCCAGCGCCTCTTTGTCGAGATCCGACGCAAAGATCTGAATCTGCTCGGGGTTGATATCGTGTGTGGCGGCCTCTTCCATCAGCAAGATGGCCAGCGAATAGGCTTCTTCGCCCGTAGCACAGCCCGGTACCCATACGCGAATCGGAGTTTCCTTATTCTTATCGGCGTAGATGGCAGGAAGGACCTGATCGCGTAGCGCGCTGAATGCCTCTGGATTCCGAAAGAAACTACTGACGCTAATCAAGAACTCTTTTCGTAGGCGCTGTGCTTCGGCGGGTTCGTCTTCGATAAGATCGAGGTAGGCAGATAATGAGGGCACCTGCCGTACCTGCATACGACGCTGGATGCGGCGCAGCATGGTGGGCCGTTTATACCGGTCGAAGTCTTGCCCGGTATGCATACGCACCTGAGCAAAAATAGCGCGCAGCGTCTCCTGCATGTGAATCCCGGCGCCTACATCGTCGGGGGCGTCTACCGTCTGGAGTGCATGGATGGGGGTGCTTCCCGTCTCGATGCGCTCGGCCAACTGGGCAGCTGGAAGCACAAAGTCGGCTTCCTGGAGCAGTTCGATGGCAGCGCGAGGCATGCTGTCATATCCCGCTTCATCGGGCGACTGCACCCCTGTAAGACCACACTGCACCGCGATGGCACGCATTCCCACTGCACCATCGCTGCCTGCTCCCGACAGAATAACGCCTACCATCTCCAGATCAGATCGCGCCAGCGAGCGAAAGAAGTGGTCGATAGGCGCTACTCGCCCGGCCGGGTCTTCGAACGCGGTCGAGATCAAGGTATTGCCGTCCACGTCAAGCGCATGCCCCGGTTCTACCACGTAGACGTGTCCGGCTTCCATATCAGCAGGCTCCGTCACCTGACGCACGGGCATCGACGTGCAGTGCTGAAGCACCTCTGCCAGCTCGCTTGACTGGTCGGGGACCAGATGCATGACAACAACGAAGACCATGTCTGGGGCCTCCGAGAGTCCTGAAAAGAACTGCTTCAGGGCCTCAATTCCGCCTGCCGAAGCACCGATTCCCACCACGCGAAGGCGTGACGTAGAATTTTCTTTGGGGGCCTGCGTGGGGGCCATAGCATCCATATGGGACTGTAGAGAGGGGCGCACGACAGGTTTGACTCGCGCGACGGGTTACTTGCGTACGTAAAGGTATGCGACCTGTGTGCCATCATTAGGGCATCTGCTTAGATACGATCGACATGATGCCTAATGTGGGGAGAATTGCGTGTACCCAGTACGTTATAATGAATCCGGTTTCATTGGTATTGTTCAAATATAGTGAACGACGGTGTGGGAACCCCTGCTCTTCTGGATCAGATGCTACTGTGCGCACGGATCATCACACAAATGCAAAAGCGCCCCGTCCGTCTCCGAACAGGGCGCTTGCAGAATACTTTTGGGTAGCGGTTCAATGATAAGTGATTGTCATATGGCCGACATCATCGGAGCCAGACAACCCCCTCTGTCTATCAACATCTCCCCCTTGGAAAAGGGGGAGAAACCCGAAGGGAGAGGGGGTTCGAATAAGACAAACCTACATTCTACGATAGCCTTATCACTTAGCGTCTACCCACTACCTACTTTTGTTCTGCTACAGGTGCGCGGTTACGCAGGCTCGCCCGCTTCGGCATCTTCAAGGGCCACGCCTTGCAGGCCCATCGCGTCGTAGGTGGCCCCCTCAAATGCATCGAGGGCCGACTGCACCTCGTTCATAATGGCCTGGGGTCCCTTCGCATAGTCGAGGTCGAGGCCCACACGATCGGCGATCTGCGGCAGAATCTCCCAACTGGGCTTGCAGTTGATGCGGTGCGACTCGTTGTGCCAGCGATCGAACGGCGTGCCGTGTTCGTCTTCGCGGCTGGTGCCCATCTCCATCATGAGCGTGCGGTTCACGCCCTGAATGGCCTTTGCCGGACGCACGCGCTGGGCGCGTCCGTCCTGGTTTACGTAGGTGCCTACGGTCTCCACCACCATGGCGGCGGGCAGCGCCACATCGACAGCAGGCAGCGTTTCGTTGGTCGTGTTGTAGTAGTGCAGAATCACATCCACATCCTCAAGGTCGGCCAGCGCGCACAGCTCCGACGCAACCGGGTCGTCTTCGAGCACGTAGAGCACGTCAATTTCGCCGTTCTGGATGCGCGTGCGCAGCATCTGCATGTCAGCTTCGCGGATGCCAAGGCGCTCGCAGCCCTGCGCATTGGGCGTCTTGTCGTCGGTGATGAGCCAGTCGTCGCCGGCCCCGGGTTCGATGTGCGGCATGTACACCGGCGTATCGGCCCCAAGGTGCTCAGCCAGCTGGGTGAGCAGGTAGTTGTCTTCAACGGTCGCGTAGGCAGACCCGACAAACTGGATGCGGTCGCCGTCCACCGGGCCCAGCAGCGCGGCGGCTTTCGCGTAGGCTTGCGTCCAGTTGGCGTTCACAAGCTGTCCGTTGCTGCGTACCTGCGGACCTTCGGGCCGGTCGTCGTTGAAGCGGTCGTAGACGAGGCGATCTTCGTCGGGCAGCCAGTATTCGTTCACCTCCATGTTCTGGCGCGGCGTAATGCGCAGCACCTTGTTGTCGCGCACCCAGTACTCGCAGTTCGCGCCGGTGGCGTTGGTGGTTACGATGGAGGGCGACGAGCTCATCTCCCAGATGCGCGCCTTGAAGCGGAAGTCCGAGGCCGTGAGCGCGCCCACCGGGCACAGGTCAATCGTGTTCATCGAGTAGGCCTCGTCAAAGTCCTCGCCCGGCGCGGTAATCGGGTAGTTGCGCACGCCCCGGTTGTTGATGGTAAGCTGCCCACTCTCCGAGATCTCGTCCGTAAAGCGCGTGCAGCGCGTGCAGTTGATGCAGCGCTCGGCATCCAGCGTAACGCGCGGGCCGAGTTTGACGCGCTTCGGCTTGTGCACTTTGCGGAACTCAAAGCGCGAACCTTCGGGGCCGTACTTGTACGCCTGAATCTGCAAGGGACAGTGCCCCGCCTGGTCGCAGATGGGGCAGTCGAGCGGATGGTTGATGAGCAGGAACTCCAGCGTGTCTTTCTGCGCCTCGCGCACGGCATCGGAGGTGCGATGCGTTTTCACGACCATGCCGTCTTGCAGGCCAATCGTGCAGCTGGTCTGCATCCCCGGCATAAACTGGATGTTGGGGTTGCCCTCCTCATCGGTCACCAGTTCGCCGGTGGCGCGGTCGCGCTCGGGCGTGCCCACCTGCACCAGGCATTGCCGACAGTTGGCCGGGATGGACATGGAGGGGTGGTAACAGAAGTGCGGCAGCTCGATGTCGTGATCGAGGCAGAACTGCAGCAGCTTGTCGTGACGGTCGTCATCGTAGGTGTAGACCTGGCCGTCAATTTCAACAGTAGGCATAGCCGGAGCGAACAATTGGGTCAACAGAACAAAAGGGAGGCGCACCAACGGCTATCCGTCGGAGGCGGTAAGGCGGACGCCATCAGCAATTAGGTGATACGACGAGCCGGTGGCATCGTTGGCGGCCGCATCAGACTTGGGCGCTTCAGCCCCATCGCCGTGCCCGTCGTGCGAGGGCGGGGATTGGGCTACCAGGCGGCCTTGCACCGCAGCCCAACCGCTGGCTGTGGTAGGCACGGTAAATGCGTATTCCCCCGCGTCGGTTCGCGCCACTTCGACGCGCAACGGTGGCGTGTCGGCGCCGGTGGACAAGGCAAGCCAGCAGCCCTTACGCTCGCACACCGCTGAGACGCGCCCTTCGAGCACCACCGTCTGATCCGCGAACTGTGCCGGACTGGCAGCAACACGCTGTACGGGAACAGCCGATCCAGCGTCTACAGCAGCGCCGTGGGTCGTCTGCGACGGAGCGTCGGGCGCGGTGTCGCCTGATGCACATCCAGCCATACTGACAACAAGAGCCAGCGCAGCAACAAGGGAAAGCAGGTCAGAACGCAACATAGGCATAGGCATGGTAGATACAGGCTACGCGGCGGTGGCGCCAGCGGCAGAGAGATCGGCCCCGGTGGGATGCACCGACGGCTTGCACTTAGCTTCGAAGTCCTCGCGGAATCGCTTCACCGTGTTGCGCACGGGCCAGGCGGCGGCATCCGCAAAGGCGCAGATGGTGCGGCCCTCCATCTGATCGCACAGATCGAGGAGAAGGTCCAGGTCGCGCATGTTGCCCTCGCCCTCATCGATGCGCGTTACGATGCGCTCCAGCCAGCCGGTGCCTTCGCGGCAGGGCGTGCACTGGCCGCAGCTTTCGTGCTGGTAGAAGTGCGTCACGCGGCGCAGATACGACACCATGTCGGTGTCTTCGTCAAGGATAAGCATGCCGCCAGTTCCGAGCATCGATCCCGCTTCTTGCAGGCTCTCGGAGTCCATCGTCACCCCGTCGATGCCGTCGCCCCGCAGCGGCGGTACCGAGCAGCCGCCCGGCACAACGGCCTTGATGCCTTTGTCGTCGATGACGCCCTGTGCCACCTCGTCGATCAGGTCGGTAATGAGCATCCCGGTCGGGTATTCATACACGCCCGGTCGGTTCACATGGCCGCTAATGCCGTACAGGATGGGACCTGGGTGCGCTTCGGCGCCGGTGTTGGCGAACCACTCGCCGCCGTTCTCAATGATGAGAGGCGCATGCGCGAGCGTTTCCACATTGTTGATGGTTGTGGGACTGGCCCAGAGGCCCTTCTGGGCCGGAAACGGGGGCTTGTACCGCGGATAGCCGCGCTTGCCCTCCAGGCTTTCCATCAGGCTCGTTTCCTCGCCACAGATGTAGGCCCCGGCACCTTTGTGGAGAACGATATCCATGGAGAAGTCCGTCCCCATAATATTGTCGCCCACATAGCCTTTGTCGTAGGCCTTTTGGAGCTGGGCTTCCATGTGGCGGATCCAGTCGGCGTATTCGCCTCGGATGTACACGTAGCAGGCGTCGAGCTGCATAGCGTACCCCGCAATCAGAATGCCCTCAAACATGAGGTGCGGGTTGTACTCCATGATCTGCCGATCTTTGAACGTGCCCGGCTCGCTCTCGTCGGCGTTGCAGGCCAGGTAGCGCGGGCGGTCGTCGGGGTCGGGCATAAAGCTCCACTTCAACCCGGTGGGGAAGCCCGCTCCGCCACGTCCACGCAGGTTCGAGGCTTTCACCTCATTGGTGACCGACTCCGGCGTCCAGTCATCATTTTCGAGGACGTCACGCAGGCGGTTGTAACCGTTGGCCTCGTTTTCGTAGACCTCCAGCTTATGCAGATTACGAATGGGGGGCAGCAGAACGCGCTCGTAGTTGCGCCAGTCGCCCGCTTTGGTGGCTCCGTTGGTCAGTTCCATAAGGGATTCGGGGGTTCGGCGGCACGCAGCGAGGGGCTGCCAGCCAGATGAACGATAACAGATGCGAAAAGAGCAGGGGACGCTGCTTAACTAATGCAGATGCTGTGCACGTGGTAGTGCGCAGCGCACGGAAGCAGTATGCTACTCGTCAGAAACCGCAGAGGCCGGACGCGTCCATGCGTGCAGCAGGTCGAGCGTGCGGGCGCGCCGGTTCCAGTGCATGAAGAAGTACACCGCCCCGGCACCGTGTAGGGCCGCAAAACTACAAGCGGCGGCCATTACGCCCAGTACGTGAAGCGACGACAGTGAACGGGCCTCGGTCAGGTACTGGTGCATGAGCCCGGTGGGCAGCACTACAGCCAGCAGTGCCATCACGCTGCCCAGCCCGTAGAGCCACGTGCGCTGCTCATACCACGCGGTGCGAAGCTGCGCCACGGCACGGTGGCCCTGCCGCTGCACCATCGCCTGTTCGCGCCGAGATAACCTGTGCAACAGTGCATCAGGAAGCGAGCCGGGAGCATCCATTGCGGGCAGCAGGCTATTCAGGTAGGTGGCATACGAGCGAGCGGCTATTGACGACGTAGTTTACTTGACCGCTTCTGAGCGGGGCGGTGTTTGGTACGTTTCGGTGGCCTCTACGTCGGAGCGCCGATTGCCACCCATCTCGTCTTCGTCTTGCGGCAGCGTCACCGACACAAACGGCGGCATATTGCCGTCTTTCAGGTCATCGAGCAGCGCATCCACTTTGTCTTTGGTCAGGTTGTGCACGTACGGGCCGTTGGTCACCTGCATCATGGGCGCCGAGCCGCAGCAGCCCAGGCACTCCACCTCTTCGACAGTGAACAGGCCGTCGTCGGTTGTCTCCCCTTTGTGGATGCCAAGCTTTTCTTCCAGGTAGTGCAGGATGTCGTATCCGCCCATCATCTGGCAGGAGAAGCACGTGCACACGTCGAGCACAAATTTCCCCTTCTCCTCTTTGTAGTACTGCGTGTAGAAGGTGGCCACGCCGTACGCCCGGGCGTAATCCATGTCGAGCGTGTCGGCACACAGCCTAATGGCTTCGGGCGGCAGGTAGTCGTACTTTTCTTGCGCCATCCAGAGCAGATCCATGATGGCCGACTTTGGGTCGGGATACTTGGCTTTGCGCTCCTCGATGCGCTCCTGCTCCTCATCGGTCCAGACCAGCTCCTCATCGGGAATCTGCTGCTCAGGCTGCTGCTCAGGCAGCTTTACGATGGGGCGCTCGATGTCAAAGTGGGACATGTTCGGTGTATGAGTGTGTGGAGTGGATGGACGTATGGACGTGCGCACGTTCGCACGCCCATCCTTTGCATGCTTCCAGCCTTACTTGTCGGCTTCGCCCATCACCGGATCAATCGACCCGATAATGACGACGGTGTCGGCCACGAGCGAGCCTTCCATGATGTATTCCATGCCCTGCAGGTTCGTAAACGACGGCGCGTTCACACGCATGCGGGCCGGGCGTCCGGTACCGTCGGAGGTCAGGTAGAAGCCGAGTTCGCCCTTGGGGCTTTCGATGGCATGGTAGGCGTGCGCTCCTTTCGGGGCCACGGTGCCTACGTCGGTGTACATGAAGTCATGAATCATGCCTTCCATGCTGTAATAGACCTCCTCTTTCGAGGGGTACGCCTGCTTGGCATCGTCGGAGCGGATCGGGCCTTCGGGAATGCGCTCCAGACACTGCTCGATGATGCGCACGCTCTCGCGCATCTCCTCCATACGCAAGAAGTAGCGCGCCAGGCAGTCGCCCTCTTCGCGGGTCGGCACGTTGAAGTCGACCTCGTCATACTTCAGGTAGGGCTCAAAGCGGCGCAGGTCGTAGTCGACGCCAGAGCCTCGCAGGTTCGGGCCTGTCATGCCCAGTTCGAGCGCTTCCTCACGAGTGATGCGCCCCACGTCTTTGTTGCGATCGACCCAGATGCGGTTGCGGTTCAGGAAGTCTTCCCAGCGTCCCAGTTCGGTGCGGAAGCTTTCGGTGAAGGCGCGGATGCGACGGAAGGCCTCGGCCGAGAGGTCGCTGGCTACGCCGCCAATGCGGCTGTGACTTACAGTGAAGCGCGCTCCAGCTACTTCGTCAAAGATGGAGTAGATGTCCTCACGCTGCTGGAACGTCCACAGAAAGCCCGATACCGCCCCGGCATCCATAAGCCCCACGCCCAGCCATAGGCAGTGCGAGGAGATGCGCGCTAACTCGCACATGATCATGCGAATCCACTGGGCGCGCTCGGGTACGTCGATGCTGGCGAGCTTCTCTACCGCCAGGCACCACGCCACGTTGTTGGAGTAGGGCGAGAGGTAGTCCATGCGGTCGGTGTACGGCATGAACTCCTGGTACGTCTTGTGCTCCGCGAGCTTCTCGATGCCGCGGTGCAGGTAGCCAATGTCGAGCACGGCCTTCTCGATGGTTTCGCCATCGAGCTTCACCACACAGCGCAGTACGCCGTGCGTAGCCGGATGCTGTGGCCCAATGTTGAGCGTCATCTGGTGGTCGAGCGGGTCCTCCGCTTCGAGCGGCGCGCCATCGCCCGAGGGCTGCGTCGTCAGGGCTTCAGGCGATCCGTCGCCTGCGGCTTCGGCAGCCGCACGCTTCTCTTCGATCCAGGCGTGCTTGCTCTCCAGCCGCTCGTAGATCTTCTCGTTGTGCTTCGGCCAGAACCGAAACTTGTCGCCTAAGTCGAGTCCAGGAAAAGACGGAGCTTCAGCCATAACAGCGGGGCAAGAAGGAAGTAGGGGGAGGCAAAGGGCGCAGCAGGGTGCTACTCGTCTTCGATCTCAGGTTCGTTGTAGCTTTTAGCCGGCTTGGAGCCATGCGCTGCAGCAAACGGATCCATCGTAAGCTCGCCGTCGGGCGCCTGGGGCGGCAGCGGCAGTGAGCCGGGCACGCCAAGCTGCGGAAATTCTTTGCGCAACGGATAGTACTCGAAGTCCTCGGGCATGTACATGCGCCGCAGGTCGGGGTGGCCGTCGAAGATGAGCCCGAGCATGTCGTAGGCTTCGCGCTCGTTCCAGTTGGCCGAGCGATAGACCGAGGTGACGGTGGGCACGTGCAGGTTGTCTTCGTCGACACGCACCTTCAGGCGGAGGCGCTGCTTTGCCTCCATATTAACCACGTTGTAGAACACCTCAAAGCGCCCCTCCTGCGTAAACCGGTCGATGCCGCCCAGGTCTGCCAGGTAATTAAAGCCCTGCTCTTCCTTGAGGAAGCGACACACATCGGCAATGCGATCCTTGGACACGTACACCGTGTCTTCGTTGGCATACGTCTCAACCGGACCGATGACCTCGTCGCCAAAGGATTCGGTCATTGCGTTAATGACCGCCGGGTTGTGCGTGGTGGCCTTGGCGTGTGGGTTGTCCTCACTTCCCGAAATGGCCGTATCGGCCGGGGTGTAGTGGAACTTGAGGGCCTCCGACTTGGAAGGCGCGTTCGAGGATTCGTCAGCGGGCATGGGGCACAGCAGCGAGACAAGGAAACAGAGCAGCAGGCAGACGCCGTATGCGGCAAGCTATTCGTTCAGCAAGCTATGCAGCAACAGGCGTCACCGGCGCTGAAGGCGTATTGGGTTTTTCGAGCTGTCCGGGATACTGGACTGTGTTTTCCGGAATCAGGGGCGCGTTTTTGTACGGGTCGCCGTGCGTATAGTCTTGCGTGATGGAGTACTCGTTGCGCACCTTCTCTTGGATGTCCATGAGCGCATGCAGCACCGCCTCTGGACGCGGTGGGCAGCCGGGGATGTACACGTCGACCGGCAGGAAATTGTCGCAGCCCTGCACCACGCCGTAGCAGCGATGCATGCCACCCGTGGAGGCGCAGGCGCCCATCGCAATGCACCACTTGGGGTCGGCCATCTGATCCCATACGCGGCGCACAGCATGGCTCATTTTGTAGGAGACCCAGCCCGCCACGATCATAAGATCGGCTTGGCGAGGCGAGAAGCGCATGGCTTCGCTCCCAAAGCGCGCCGAGTCGTACTTCGGTCCTGCAAAGGCCATCATTTCGATGGCGCAGCAAGCCAGCCCCATGGGCATGGGCATCAGTGAGTTGGAGCGGGCCCAGTTCACGACCGCATCCACGCGCGTCGTGAAGAAGTTTTCACCGCCAAACGGGGAGGAACCAGCCATGACAAACGTTGAAATCTGTGGAGAAACAGGCGGACTGCAGAACGCACGCCCTAATCGATTTTCGTATCGGTTCTAATGGTAGAGGCGCGCGCCCTGTTTCAGTACACGACCGCGCATCCCTTAAATTATTGCAAGGCGGGCACAATCCAACCCTTCTTTTTAACGCGCACTCGCTTCATGCACCTATCCACACATGTTTAGGGTATTAGCACCCTGCTGGAAGTCACGTGCGCTGCCCCTGCGAAGCGCCCCCGAACCTGCCTATTGGAGATGCCAGGGCCAGATTGAGCCACTCAGTCGAACTCCAGTCCGCCTTTCTTGATGTCGTAGACCAGACCCAGCGTGAGAATGCCCACGAACAGCCCGACTACCGTCATGACGCCGACGGTAGCCACGAGGCCGGCATCAATGAAGTCGTGGAAACTCACGGCCCACGGATACATGAACACGACCTCCACATCAAACACGATGAAGATCATGGCTACCAGGTAAAACTTAACTGAGTAACGCTCGCGTGCCGACCCAATCGGATCCATTCCGCTTTCGTATGGCGTACGCTTGATCTTGTTGGGCCGCTTGGGTCCAATCCACGACGCTGCTGCCAGCAGCGTAAGGGCAAGCCCCAGCGCAATGGCGATAATGACAAACAGCGGGATGAAGTCAGCAAACATGGGCAGGCGGGTCGGTAGTGGCAGTATGCCAGACGGGTCTGTAGCATATCCAGCCTACCAAGACCACACGCCGGATGCAACGCACGGCTGCCCTTCCATTCCGAAAAGCCGGTAAAGAAGAAGGGCTGCCGTATTCCTTCCGTACAGATAGCAGCAGCGAAGGCATTTGCTCACGTTCTTGCACTGATGGGATACGGTTGTTCTTGGGCACATGCAGGTAATCGCGCCGTAACAATGGTATGTTCTGGTTTTGCTCTTTCGGCTCCTGCTTCATGACAACGACAACACAGCTCCACATCGGCAACGCAGCACAGATGGAGGCGATCGACGATGCTTCCGTCGACCTGATCGTAACGTCACCGCCGTATCCCATGATTGAGATGTGGGACGACCTGTTTGCGGATTGGGTGCCCGAAAGCGAGCAGGCGCTGACGGGTGGTGACCCGGATGCCGCTTTCGACGTCATGCATCAGGCTCTTGACGCTGTATGGGCAGAGTGCGCACGCGTCTTGCGCACAGGCGGCATCTGCTGCATCAACATGGGGGATGCGACACGCACCATCGGCGGCACCTTTCAGTTGTATCCAAACCATGCCCGTACGGTTCAGGATATGACAGCGCACGGGCTGCACCAGTTGCCTGGTATTCTGTGGCGCAAGTCGACCAACAAGCCCAATAAGTTTATGGGATCTGGCATGATCCCGCCCAATGCGTACGTGACGCTTGAGCACGAACACATCCTGATCTTCCGCAAGCAAGACAAGCGCACCGTAAAGCCGAACCGGCGCGCAGACCGCTACGAAAGTGCCTACTTTTGGGAGGAGCGTAACCGCTGGTTTTCGGATTTGTGGACGGATCTGCGCGGCACTACGCAGTCGCTTGCAACCAGCCATGGCGATCTACGCAGTCGCTCTGCGGCCTTCCCGCTGGCCCTTCCGCTTCGCCTCATCAATATGTACTCCATTGCGGGCGACACCGTACTCGATCCGTTTTGGGGCACCGGTACCACCTCCCTGGCTGCCGCTATGCTCCGCCGCCACTCAGTCGGGTACGAACTGGAGCCGGGGTTCGCCGCCGTATTTGAGGACACGGTACACACGCTCCCTGAGCGATCTCATCGCTACAACACGGCCCGCATCGAGCGGCATCGTCGCTTTTTGCGTGAGCGCGACACTCCATGCAAGCATACGAATACGTTCTACGACTTTGGGGTCATCACCAAGCAGGAAACCGAACTGGTCTTCCACGATGTGGACGACGTGACCCGCACGGCCCCCAATCAGTACGATTTTGCGTATCAGCCCCATGGGGTGCAGACGGAAGCCTTTGCGTAGGGACACTGATGCACTTGGGGACTACTGATGGATCCAGGCTTCGCTATTCTTGCGCGTGAACGGGGCAGAGCCCCTAAACGAATGCGTCACAAGGCAGAGCCTTGCGACGAGAGAGGCGGTAGCCCGTATCATTGGTCACTTCCATAGCCGGATAACTTGTGCCGAACGCTATAGGCATCGCTTGCATCTCCGGGGACGATGCAAACGAATAGATCCGACGCTGCTGGTCAAACGCAGGAGAAACGTCATCCTGAACTTGATTCAGGATCTACCCACGGGGCATGCAGACGTGTGCATTTTGTCCCCGACTGGCGCAGGAAGTGGCCGGTCTCCGTCCACTTTGAATGCACCGCCAGATCATATTTATCTACCTCCCCTGACCGTTACAATCGTCTGATACGTGGGCATACGAGGAACTCCTTGTTGCAACGCACGCTATGGACACTCGGCATCACGCGCTGTTTTTCTCTTGACCGCTCCCGACTTTATGCAAACCCTTTCCTTCCGCAACGACGATGAGATGCCGATTCTTGGACTGGGCACCTGGAAGTCGGCCCCGGGCGAGGTGTACGATGCGGTGAAGGTGGCACTGCAGGCCGGGTATCGCCACATCGACTGTGCGCTCATCTACGGCAACGAAGCCGAAGTGGGGCGTGCGCTCACCGAGTCGTTCGAACACGGCGTGGTCGATCGCGACGATGTCTGGGTGACGTCCAAGCTCTGGAATGATGCCCACGCGCCTGAAGACGTGCGTCCGGCACTAAAAGAGACGCTGAGCGACCTCCAACTCGACACCATCGACCTGTACCTGATGCACTGGCCCGTGGCGCTGAAGCCCGGCGTGGGCATGCCACAGTCACCCGACCAGCTTATCAGCCTGGAGGAGCAGCCGCTTGCTGAAACCTGGGCGGCTATGGAAGACCTTGTGGATGACGGGCTGGCGCGCCACATCGGCGTGTCTAACTTCAGCGTCCCCAAGCTGCAGTCGCTGCTGGAGGATGCAGAGCGCTATACTCCCGAAATGAATCAGATTGAGCTGCATCCGTATCTGCAGCAATCTGATATGCTCGACTTCGCACAAGCGCACGGCGTCCACCTGACCGCCTACTCGCCACTCGGGTCCTCGGATCGCCCCGACAATATGAAGGCCGATGACGAGCCGGTGCTGATCGATGATGAGACGATTGCCTCCATTGCCAGCAAGCACGACGCCACGCCCGCACAGGTGCTCATCAGTTGGGCCATCCATCGGGGCACAGCGGTGATCCCCAAGTCGGTGAACGAGGGCCGCATCAAGGAGAACCTGGCCGCGGCTGATGTTGACTTGACCGACGCCGACATGCAGGTGATCGCCAAGCTCGATCGCGAACGCCGCTACGTGGATGGCGGTGCCTGGACGATAGGCGACAGCCCGTACACGATGGCGAATCTGTGGGATGCGTAGGTTCGCTGTGGGCGATGAGCGCATCGCTGTGTACAGAGCGGTGCGCTGCGCCTCCCCCCTTACGACGCTGTGCTATCGTGCTGGTCGGCGTGTCGCATCTGGCGGCCCTTCAACGTAAGTGCCACACCGCCCAGAAGAAGCGTGAGCCCCAGCAGACGCAGTCCGCTCATGGGCACCGGCTGTCCGCCCAGCACACCGTAATGGTCGAGCACTGCCGACCCGATGAGTTGCGCAGCCACGAGCAGCATGCTGCCCAGCACCGCGCCAATGCGGGGAATGGCGTAGTTATTGGCCGCCACAACGAGCACGCCCATGCATCCGCCCGCAAAGTAGAACCACGCCAGGTTGGGTGTGCTCCACGCGGTTACGCCTACGCCAAACGCCACCACCACGCTCGCCACCACCGCACCGACCAGGTGGTTAATCCCCGATCCCAGCAGCGCTCCGGTCGCCATAGCCAGCACCGCATTGGCCAGGCGACTCCCGGCCTCGCACAGGCCGTTAATCACGGTAAGTAGAAGCATCCAGGCCATTGGAAGGAGCCGATCGTTTAGGAGATTCGAAGGGTACGGGATGCGCATCCGCGCTGCTTATCCCAATGTGACGCACACTACCCCTGCTACAATACAGACGATACCCAGTGCTGTGCGCACCGTCATGCGGTGCACCGGTAAACCAAACCATCCGAAATGATCGGCCAGAGCAGATACGGTGAGGCTCGTGGCAATAACGATGCTCAGCGTAAGCGCCAGTCCCAGCACCGGCACCACGGCATTGGCCAGCGCCACGATAGCTACCCCCAGCACGCCGCCCGTCCACGCATACCACGGAATGCTACGCCAGTCGATGGGGCGCGGGCGCCGGGGGTCGAGCACGGCTCGCGCTGCCCAGAGCAACGCAGCGAAGAGCGTGCCCACCACGTGCACCACCCAGCTCGATGCGACTACGCCCATGTGCACCCCGAGCGTCGCGTTGAGGCGTACCATAAGGGCCACAAGCGCTCCGGCTCCCAGCGATATGATCACAGCTATAAGCGCACTCGGTGTGAGAGACATACGCGACGAGACATCGGAAAACAAAGACATAAGCACCGAGGTTAGGATAGCCATGGACAAGAGGGCAACGTTGAGCCCCTGCAACATACGTTGCGTGCTGTACATTGCACCTTCTGACTAAATGTAGCGATGCGCAGCCCCCGTGCACAGGGATCGGACACAGGTTCACGGAAAGATAGCGAACCCTACCCGTTGCCTCGCGTGCGCCCGCTTGTGTTCTCTATCTGTCTTTGCTTTCCCCTGCTCTACCTGCTGCCCCATGGCCCTGCTTGCGTCCTCTGTCATCGCTGCCGACTACGGTCACCTACACACCCAAACCAACGATGCGCTGGAGGCCGGCGCCAACTGGCTTCATCTTGACGTGATGGACGGCCAGTTCGTGCCCAACCTTACCATTGGTCCGGGCCTTGTGCAAGCCATGCGCCCCATTGCCGATACCCATGATGCCTGGCTTGACGTACACCTCATGATCGACGATCCAGGTCGCTTTGTGGATACGTTTGCTCAAGCCGGGGCCGATGTCTGTACCGTACACGTGGAGGCCTGCACGCACCTGCACCGCGTCGTGCAGCAGATCCAACAAGCCGGGATGAAGGCGGGTGTAGCTCTGAACCCCGGCACGCCCCTTTCAGCACTTGACGCTGTGCTTCCGCTGGTCGACCTCGTGCTCGTTATGTCTGTCAATCCTGGATTTAGCGGACAGCAGTTTATTCCGCAGAGCACCCCACGCATCCAAACACTACGACGACAGCTTAACGCCCTTGGCTCTGATGCCTTCCTGCAGGTAGATGGCGGCGTAAAGCCCGCTAATGCCAAGCGGCTCATACAGGCCGGTGCCGATGTCCTCGTAGCCGGAAGCGCCATCTTTGGTGGATCTGCTTCCATATCCGACAACATAGCGGCGTTTCGAAGTGCCCTCACGCTCAAAGCGTAATTGCTTTTCATCTCCACCATGTTAACCATGTTAGGCCGCTAACGGCTTTTTTATGGATACGCCTGTTGCACTCGTTACCGGAGCAAGCTCCGGCATTGGCAAGGCCACCGCGCGGGGCCTCCTGCAACGCGGCTACCACGTTATTTTGTGGTGTCGTACCACCGCCTCGGCCCACGACACTGCTGCCACCCTCCGCCGCGACGAACACTCTGCCGCCCTTGATACTGTAGCGGCCGACCTTACGGACTTCACCGCTGTCCGCCGCGCCGCGAAAGACCTGAAGGCGCAGTACAACCAGATTGACGTGCTTATCAATAACGCGGGGGTGCTCAAAAAGGAGCGCGCTACAAACGAAGAGGGCGTCGAAGAAACGTTTGCCGTAAACTATCTGGCCCCGTTTCTGCTGTCGCACCTGCTGCTCGATCCACTCTTACGCGCTGCCAATGCCACCGGCGAGGCGCGCATCGTGAACGTGGGGTCGGATGCGCACCGCGGGGCCGTCAACTTCAGTGCCGACGCCATGAGCGACGGCGACGCGGGTCTCACCGCGTACATGCAGTCGAAGCTGGCGCTGGTGCTCTTCACCAACGAGCTGGCACGGCGCCTGAAACCTACCGGTGTAACTGTAAACTGTGTACATCCGGGCGTGGTAGCCACTAATATCTGGCGCGGACCGGGCCTGCTCTCGTGGCTTGTACGTCGGATACAATGGTTCTTGAACTCGCCTGAGACTGGTGCCGAGGGGCCCCTCTACCTGGCCACCTCCAGCGAGATCGAGGGGGTCACCGGTGCTTATTTCGATGGCACCGACCGCACCACTCCCTCCATTGCTGCCTTCGACGAAAAGGCCGCCGCTGAGCTCTGGGACCGCAGCATGGAGCTGGTGGATCTCGATCCCAACGATGTTTCATATAACCACGACAGAATATAGATGGATCCTGCAACTGTATAATATGGTACCATTTCATATATACATGTAGCCGTGCATCGCCTGTTATCTTCTCTGTTCAGCACCTCTCCACGTTCAGGTCGCACCCTACATCTCCTTCTTTCCCTGAAATCAAACGCTTCCAATCGCCTTTAATTGGCTCTTCTATGAAGAAGTCTGCCCATTCCCAAAAAAATCAGTCGTCATGTATATATGTTGCAACGCGCAAAAACATTAGGAATGGGGCTGTGTATCGGGGCCTTGAATAATCCAAATTTACCGATCGCACCCGCACAATGCATTCCACAAAGCGAATAACAAGACGTTCACGTTTTAACTTCCGTCATGCGGTCGGCCTGATTGGCTTGCTCATAGGTCTGCTTGTGAGCAGTTACGCTCCACTTCCAAGTGTAGCCCAGCATAACACCTCTTGGGCTAATCCTTTTGACGCGTCGTCGGCACAGGGCACCAACGCTCCTGCATCATACAACGCCTGGGATGCGCCCCGCACAGCCTCAACCACCGAAGGGTATGATGCGGATGATCCATGGGGTACCGAGAATGCGTGGAGCACGGATCACCACCGAGACGAGTCTTTCTCAGATGGAAACTGGTCCTCTGATTTTTATGAGAGTAGCCCCGGCGATCATTCTCGTCCGGCAGGCAATAGCCCCACCACGCACTCCGCCTCTTGTGGGTCACCTGGCAACCCTAACAACAAGGCCTGTGTAAAGGCTTGCAGCAGGTCCAATCCGCCTCCAACCTGTAACTTGGCCTGCAATACCGATCCAGGTGGGGAAGCCTGTGAGGCCTTTCAGGATTCATGTAGAGAAAACCCAAATACCGCCGCCTGTCAGCGATTCGGCTCTCAGGGAACAGGCAACCCCGCCAATGCGCCCATCCCTGGCCTCGTCTACTTGCTCTTGGGAGGCCTCGGGTACGGCGGATACAAACTGCGCAACACGCAAACAGCATAACGCATCGGTTGCACCTCACCGGTAGAATCAGTTTGTTGGATGCGTTGACTCGTTCGCTTTGTAGACCGTCCCAGCGCCTCCCCCTATGCTCGACCTTTCCGGACAAACCATTCTCGTAACCGGTGCCAGTCGCGGTATCGGAAAAGCCATCGCAGAAACGTGCGCTCGCGCCGGGGCCGCCGTGGCCGTGCACTACGGACACAGCGCCGACGCCGCGCTGGAGGTCGCCGATACCTGTGGCTCCGACGCCCACCTCTTCCAGGCCGACCTCACCGACCTCGACGCCACCGACGCGCTGTTCAACGCCGTAGCCGACACCTACGGGCGCGTTGACGGACTCGTGCTCAACGCCGGTGTAGCCCGCCACATGCCGCTCGATGCCACCACCGACGACTGGCACACCGACTGGCAGAATACCATGCAGGTAAACCTGCGTGCCCCCGAGCTGCTCTGCCGCCACGCGCTCCGCCACTTTCGCAACCAGGGCGGTGGGCGTATCGTGGGCATCGCCTCGCGGGCCGCCTTCCGCGGTGACACACTCGACTACATGAGCTACGCCGCCTCCAAAGCCGGACTCGTTGCCCTCATGCGCTCCATTGCCCGCGGCGCCGGATCCGACAGCGTGAAAGCCTTCACGATTGCACCTGGCTTCACCCGCACCGACATGGCGCAGGACTTCATCGACGAGTACGGCCCCGGCATCGTGCGCGACGACCTGGCGCTGAATGACCTCACCGAGCCCGCCGACCTCGCCCCCATGGCTGCGCTCTTGCTCTCCGGCCACGCCGACCACGCCACCGGCTGCACTATCGACATGAACGCGGGGAGCTACGTGCATTGAAAACCTGTTTGGGTTTTGGTTTGACGGCAAGAGCGAGCGCCGGTGGAGCGAAACGAGAACCACGATAGTCATCCCGGCCTCTTCCACCTCACGGGATCGGAGAATCCCGCGGGTGCGAGCCAGATCCAGAAGCGCCTTAACATGAGCAGACATGATGGAGGAACGTGTGATGGGGCCCGGTTGCGCCGCTTTATGCAGCAACTGCTTTACGCAGCATTAGATATCACGAGCGTGACAAAACGTAGGCAGGTCCGCAGAACTGCCTACGCTTTGCTTCTTGTCGATGGCCTGTACAGTTTGAGTTGTAACGGACCGGATAGGGCACAATGCCTGATAACAGACAGGGACTATGAGGGGTCTCGTGCGTCGCTCAACGGCCTATCCAACAAACTGCGGAGGCGCACCTCAGTGGCACACCTCCGCAAGCAATTGTTCAGAATCGGTCGGTTTTGTAGATACCCGTTACCGCACATCGGCTACCGCACGACGGTGATGCGCTGGGTTTCGGTATGGCCCTTGGTTTGCATACGCAGGAAGTACGTGCCGCTCGCCAGATCGCTCACATCAAGCTGCGCTTCCGTGCGGCCCTCCACATTGGTATCTACCACCGTGCGGATACGGCGGCCCATCAGGTCATACAGGTCGATGCGCACATCCTGCCGCTCTGGCACTGCAAACCGCACGGTGGCCTGACTGCGCACCGGGTTCGGATACGTCGGCAAGAGCTCTGTGGCCTGCACCGGACGCGCAACCGTGATCGCTTCACTGAAGGATTCGGTGCCGTCGGTGTCGATCTGGCGCAGGCGATAGCTCAGGCTATCGACGGCATAGGGCAGATCGGTGTCTGTGAACTGGTAGGACTGCGGGGTGTCCGTGGTGCCTGCGCCGTCGAGGGTCGCGATGGTCTGCCAGGATTCGCCTGTAGAGACGCCCCAGTGGGACGTCTCTACGGATTCATTTACAGACCCGGCCGCGCGCTGCACCTCAAAGCCCGCGTTGCCGGTTTCGGAAAGGGTTTCCCACACGAGCACGGCGTCTTCGTCGTTTAGCGTGGCATCAAAAGCGCTGAGTTCGACCGGTAACGGACCCGATGTGCTCACGAAGACGAATTCGCTGAAGCCGTCCACGGTGGCGACGAGTTCGGTGACCCCGTCGTTCGTTTCGACGGCGGTCGGCACATCAGTAAAGGGGCCGGTGCCGACGTCAGGGCGCGAGTAGACGGTCACGTCACCCGGCGCGGTGATGCCGCCGAACTGGCTCACGTCGAAGCGCACCTGCGTTCCGGGGCCAACGGTAAGGCCCGCGTCGGCAGTGATGACGATGCGGTAGCTACTCACGTTGTCGCCTGCGGGGAGGCCGTCGGTGTCTGTGGGCGGATCATCGAACGGTGAGACGACAAGGCACGCGCCTGGTCCGGTGGTGCCCGGGGCAAAGTCGATAGTCACCCCTGTCGCGCCGTAGGAGAGCAGGCCGGGCCCGGACACACAGGTCGGGCTCCCATCCAGCGACAGCACGTACGCCGTTCCGGAATTGAGCAACCCGTCGTCATCACGCCGGGCGCCAACGAGCACATCGGGCACGCCGTCCCCGTCGACGTCTCCAAGTCCCGCCGCGCCACGGCCGAACTCGTCGCCGTCCGCGATTGTGCTGCCCGACAGTCCGCCATTCCCATTGCTGATCTTCTGCTGGGTGTTGACTGTGCCGTCGGCATTCAAAAACAGCACATACGCCGCTCCAACATTGATCCCCCCGTCGTCGTCCTGGGTGGCGCCAACGAGCACGTCGGGCACGCCGTCGCCATCAATGTCCCCAAGTCCTGTCGCGTCGATGCCGAAGGCGTCGTTCTCTTCGAGGAGGCCGCTGGGCAGCCCACCGGCCTCGTTGCTAATCTTCTGCTGAGCGTCAACTGTGCCGTCGGCATTTAAAAACAGCACGTACGCCGCCCCGGAATTACTCGCCCCGTCCTCGTCCCCGTAGGCGCCGACGAGCACGTCGGGCACGCCGTCACCGTCGATGTCCCCGAGTCCCGCCGCGCCGTTGCCAAAGAAGTCGCCATCCGCGAGCGTACCTGGAGCCAACCCACCGGCCTCGTTGCTGATCTTTTGCTGGGTGTCAACCGTGCCATCGGCATTCAAAAACAGCACGTACGCCGCTCCGGCATTGCTCGCCCCGTCGTCGTCCTCGACGGCGCCAACGAGCACGTCGGGCACGCCGTCCCCATCGATGTCCCCGAGTTTCGTCGAGCCGATCCCGAAGAAGTCGTTCTCTTCGAGGAGGCCGCTGGGCAGCCCGCCGGTGCCGTTGCTGATCTTCTGCTGGGCGTCAACCGTGCCGTCGGCATTTAAAAACAACACGTACGCCGCCCCGGCATTGCTCGCCCCGTCGTCGTCCCCGGGGGCGCCAACGAGCACGTCGGGCACGCCGTCCCCGTCGACATCTCCGACTCCCGTCGCGCCGATGCCGAATATGTCGACCTCCGCAAGCGTGCCCGAGGCCAACCCACCGGCCTCGTTGCTGATCTTCTGCTGGGTGTCAACCGTGCCATTGGCATTCAAAAACAGCACGTACGCCGCTCCGGCATTGCTCGCCCCGTCGGCGTCTCCAGGGGCGCCAACGAGCACGTCGGGCACGCCGTCACCGTCGACATCCCCGATCTTCGCTGCGCCACTGCCGAAGTTGTCGCGATTTTCGAGCGGGCTCCCCGCCAGTCCGCCAACCCCGTTGTTGATCTCCTGGAAGCTCAGCACCTCGCCGGGTGTCTGCGCGCGAACGGGCAGAACCAATGCCCACAGGAGCAGTGCGCTCAGTGCACCCACTGTAGCATAGAAGGGCCAGACCATTAAGGAGGAAGTCGCTGTAACGGTTTTGTATTGCATAGTGTAGAGACGTACCGGATTGATCAGAAGAAAGAGAGCAGACATTTTGTTTCTTTCGGCGGCCTATACAGTTTGAGATATACCTCTTATACGCAGTGTCTTACACGCAGTGTATCACTCAGCCTATACAGGAGATGCCGCAGGAAGGGGGCGCATGAGATTCCTCTCGGCCATCACCCCGGATTGCTGGGCAGTGGGGGATTGGCCATCACAGACGTCGCCATGCCTGTGCGCTTTGGCAGGGTGCCCAAGGGCTTCAGCATGGGCGGCTCATACCCGGTGGGCGGTCGGGCCTCCGTATCCACCTCGGAGCGATTCGACGCGGGTGGTGCATGAGAGGAGGCCCTATGCAGTGTATTATGCGAGATACTACTATCAGAACGAGCCATGGCAACGGGAGACTGTGATTGAGAACAAATAGGTTGACAACAAACAGAAGAGGGGATTAGCGGCTAACTCCCCTCTGCAGCACGGCTACGGTGCCCGTCACCGCACAACGGTGATGCGCTGGGTTTCGGTGTGGCTCTCGGTCTGCATCCGCAGGAAGTAGGTGCCACTGGCCAGGCCGCCTACGTCGATGGTCTGCTCGGTGCGGCCCTCCGCGTCGGTGTCGACTACGGTTTGCACGCGGCGCCCCAGCATGTCGTAGAGCTGAATGCGCACCGGCTGCTGCTCGGGAACCGCAAACCGCACGGTCGCCTGACTGCGCGCTGGGTTCGGGTACGTGGGGAGCAGCTCGGCCTCGGTCACCTGCCGCGCGATGGTCACCGGTTCGCTAAACGACTCCGTGCCGTCGGTGTCGATCTGCCGCAGGCGGTAGCGGAGACTGTCGGCCGCGTAGGGCAGGTCGGTGTCTTCGAACCGGTAGGACTGCGGCTCATCGGTGGTGCCGGCGCCGTCGAGGGTCGCGATGGTGTGCCACGATTCCCCCGTAGAGACGTCCCACTGGGGCGTCTCTACGGATTCATTCACAGACCCGGCCACACGCTGCACCTCAAACCCGGCGTTGTTCGTTTCCGAGAGGGTCTGCCATTGCACGGTGATGGCCTCATCGCCCGAGCGCTGCGCTTCGAAGCGGGCCAGTTCTACCGGCAAGGCGCCGGTGTTCGGCGCAATCTGCACGACGAACCGTTCGGTTTCCGGATTGGCGCTGAGGCTGCTCACGTCCACCGGGTAATCCATGCCGGGCTCCAACGGCACCGTCTGGTCGTCGCTGGTATCAGAGGTGCCTTGCGTGTCGATCAGTTCCGCGGCCCACGTGTCGGGCAGGTCCCACTCGCGCACCTGAAGCGTGAGCGTGCCATCGGAGGGCAACGCATCGCCTTGAACAGCTACCGGTACCGCCGTAAGGTCCGCGTCTGAGTCTGGGTCTGCAGCGTCCTGTGGCCACGGGCGGCTCTCGACCGCTTTGGCAACGTCGCCGCCGCTCTCGCCTGGGCCCTGTGCGCTGAGCGCTACGGAGGGCGCTTCCAGCGGCGCGAGCTTCGAGGTATCCCATGCGTCCCACCCATCGGTCGCGTTCTCGTGAAAGCGCACCCCAATGGCCTGGTCGGTGGCCACCGGGTCGCCCGACGCGTCAGTCACGACCCCTTTCAGCCACAGCGTGCCCCGCTGCACGCCTTCCGAGGCTGCCGTTGGGCCTTGCATCTCACTGCCGATAAACGGCGCACTGGCATCGGTGCGCCCGCCGGGGTCGAACGTGACCTCTGTGGGTCCAGTGCCGGGAGTGCTCCGCTCGATGAATGCGCCCTGCCACGCGGCCAGCGTCTCGGTTTCTGTGTTTATGATCGCCCATGTGCCGCGGGTCGCGTCATAGACCTGGGCATCTGCCTTGAAGCCGTTGCCCGCCAGGGGACTGCCACCGGTCGGACTGCTGCCGGTGGTGAGCGCTGACAGCTCGTAGTCCGTCGGGTACGGGTTGCCCAAAAGGTGCCAACGCGCGCTCTGCGTGAGATCGTCGCGCACAACCGCGCTGGTGCCGTGGCGCGTAGCGCTGGAGCTCTCATTCAACGAGACAGTGAGCCCACTGGACTCGACCGGGTCGCGGGCGTCGTCTTCGAGGTAGAGCAAGAGGCCATCGCCCAGGCCCAGCGGCGTGCTGGCGTCGGCCGTCGTGTACGCCCCGGTGCCGCCGGTGCTTTCGTCGGGGTCGCTGTCGTCCCATACGGCCATGACGTTCAGGTTGAAGCGCGGGGCGTTGGTGCCCGCGGAGGAGGCCATGCGCACATCGCCCGCCACCGCGCCTGTGTAGGGCACGCTCAGCACGCGCCATCCGGCGTCGTTTTCGGTGCCGTTGGTGCCGGTGATGGTGACGCTGGGGGCAATGGGCAGACCGGGCGTTTCGTAGGCGCCCAGGTTCACGTCGTCGGTGCCGTCCTCGTTGCCGTCTTGGGTGCGCAGGTCGCCGATCAGGTCGGTCGTGACGCCGTCCGGCACCGCGCTGTTGTCGCCGGCGTCGACGGCGGGCGAGTTCTCGGCGATGCGCAGCCCGTCGTCAGCGGTCGCAAAGCGGCCGTCGGGGCCTGCGGGCTGCCCTGCATCCACAAAGAGCGGGTCGGTGTTGAGGTTACCCGGGCCTGCATTCGCGTCGCCGCTGCCTTCCGCATACGTGGCTTCGTCCACAACAGAGTAGGTCACGTCGACCGCGGCGTCAGGGTCACTCACCGACTCGGTCGTCCCGGCCATGCCTCCGTTGCCCCAAAGAATGGAGTTGACGACCTGTAGGGGCGTCCGCCCGCTGTCGTAATACCGGATATCGAACGCGAAGTCCGTTGCGCCAGTGAAGGTCGAGTTGATGAAGACTGGAGATTCGCCGGCGTTGCCGTCATCGAAGGCAATATGATCGGCCCCGTTATCCACAAAGATGCTGTTTGCGATCTCAGCCGCAATGGAGCCTCCATCTCCAAAGAAGTAAAACGCGCCGCCCTGGCTGGTGGCTGCATTGTTGACAAAGGTGGCGTTTGTGATCTGTGGGGCTGCTTCGCCGCTTTCTCCGTAGAAATATATTGCTCCCCCGCGGTTAGCCTCGTTGTTCGTAAAGGTGGCATTTTCGATCTCTGGTTTGCCTGTACCAAAGTTGCCATCAATGTATATCGCACCGCCCGAAGTCTGCGCAATGTTTCCGTCAAAAGTCGCCGACCTGATTACAGGGTTGCTTTCGCCATTGGAGACCTCACCAGCGATCGCTGCACCAAATGTGGCGGAGTTGCTCGTAAAAGTCGAGTTGATGACATGCGGACTGCTCGTCCCCAAGAAGGCATCATTAAAGAGTGCACCGCCCTCTTCGCTCGCCGCATTCTGGCTGAATGTGATGTTTGCCAAGGTTGGGCTGCATTCGTTGCCGGAGCTCCCTCCGTCGCAAAAGATACCGCCGCCCTGACTGTTCGGATCACTACTCTCATTTGCATTCCCTCTCGTTACCGTTACTCCATTCAGTTCGGTGCCTGTCGTAATGTTAGGGGCTGTATTATCGCCGATGCGGTTTCCCCCGTTGAAGACAACAACATGATAGGCGTTATCGGAGGCATCGCCTGTCGTGCCGATATCGCCGGAGAGAATGGTTTCGTTCGCAGCCGGGTCGCGCTCGCTACGGGTGGTTTCGGTGCCGTCGAATCCGCCGTAGATCTGCAGCCCGTCGAGGGCGCCGGTAATCTCAAAGGTCGCCGTGCGCGGTTCGTCTGCATCGAGCGGTTCGCTGGGCAGATAGGTGCCTTCGGCGACCCAGATCTGGTCGTTGGCTGTCGCCGCATCGAGGGCCGCTTGCAGCGTGGCGAAGGCCCCGCTCCAGGACGTGCCCTTGTTCGCGTCGTCGCCCGTCGCGGCATCGACATAGAACGTCAGGGCCAGGTCGGCGCCCCCGCCTTCGTAGGCCCCAAGATCAATGGCGTCGTAGTCGCTGTTTCCGCCCGAGCTCGACCCTTGCACCCGCGAGGCGCCGGTGAGGTCGGTCGTGATTGTGCGCAGCGAGTCGACGGTGCCCGTGCCGCGTGCGACGTTGTTCGGCTGCAGATGCAGACCGTCGTCTGCGGTGCGGTACGTGCCGTCGGGGCCTGCGGGCATGGTCGGCGCGACAAACTTCGGGTCACCCGTCTGGTTGGAGCTGTTGGCGAAGTCCACCGGATCGCCGCCGAAGTCGAGATAGGTGGTGGTGCCGCCGTTGGTTGTGCTGGTGCCTGCGTCTCCGCCTTGCACGAGGGTGTGGGTGAGCAGCGTGGTGCCCTGTGCCTGCGTTGCGATTTCGTCGCCGGTGCCGCCCGAGCTCACTTGGTTATCGTGGAAGAGGCCATTGGTGACCGTGACCGTTGCGCGTGAGTCAGGAAAACGGTCGTTGCCTCCACTATACAACGCGCCTCCTGCATCCTCAGCGGTGTTGCCAGTAAAGGTCACGTTCGTCAGTGTAGTGCGGAGACGGCTTTCACTAAGGTTTACCCTGTTGGCGATAGCCCCGCCTTTCCCTCCAAAGGTATCTCCATCGGGGTTTAGGGACCGGTTGTTGACGAACGCCACATTGGTGAGGCGCGCCCTGGACGCCCCAGCAATATCCCCTGCGCTGATCGCGACCCCTCCTCCATCATTGTTAGAGGCTTCGTTCCCGACGAAGACACTGTTTGTGATGCGAGGCGCATCCAATGCTCCGTCAAGGCGGAGAGCCATACCCCCTCCTCCCACATCCGACCGGTTCCCGGCGATGACGAGGTTGCGGAACTGGGCACTGCAGCCCCCCGAGTCGTCGCTCTCGCATGTGATGCCACCTCCTACGCTCGAGAGAAGATTGTCTTTTCCGGCGGTGATCGTCAGCCCGTCAATCACCGTCTGCGAGGTGATCGGCTGATCACTGGGGCCACTGGACCCTTCCCCATCCAGGACCAGGACCGAGCGATTGGTGCCGACCTGGTCGCTGGCATCCATAATGATGCCGTCCCCATCGGGGTCCACGTCGTCGCGGCCTACATCGCCGCTGAGGATGCTGCGGTGGGTGGTGGGTGCGCGCTGGTCCCAGCGCGTCTCAGAGCCTGAAAACCCGCCGTACAGCTGGATGCCGTCCTGATCTCCTGTAATCCGAAACGCTTCGTCTCCGAGATTCCCATCGGGAAAGTCGGGCGCTTTGTCGGGCGTGTACACGCCTTCAGCAATCCAGAGCTCATCACCAGCCTGGGCTGCGGCGAGCGCATCCTCCAGCTCGTTGAAGGCGGTGCCCCAGGAGGCCCCATCGCCCCCGGGGGCCGCGTCGGTATCCACGTAGACCGGCTCCACCGGACGGCTTCCCGCGTAGGCCCCGAGCGATACCGCACCGTTTGCCCAGGACGCCCCGGTCAGATCTGGGCCGGTAGGCGCCGCCCCGATGCCTGCGCCCACGGCCGGGCTGGTGTCGCGCAGCTGCAAGCCGTCGTCGTCGGTTGCAAAGGCGCCATCGGACCCGGCGGGACTGTTGGGCCGATAGTAGCCAGGCTCATCCTGCTGGTTGGTGCTCTCATCGAACGGCACAGGCTGCCCGGACGCGTTGAGGTACTGGACGGATCCGCCGTCATCAAGCTTCACGTCGTCGGGGCCCCATTGTAGCAGCGAATTCGTCATGGTCATTGACCCGCCATTGAAGACCAGAACAGCCGTTCCATCTCGGGGACCATCGGTCTCAATCGGCGAAGGTCCGGAGACCATGACATTGGTGAGCGTCACGTCATGTGTGGTTACGATTGCCTTTCCGCCTCCCACTCCATTTTGGCCGTCAGATACGGAGTAGTTTTGTTCGAACGTCGTGTTTGTAATCTGTAGATCGAATTGGTCGTAATTGACTGCCCAGAGGCCTCCGCCTTGACGTTTCGCCGCATTGTAGGCAACCAATGATCCAAAAATTTCGGCTTCGGACGCAAGAGCTCTTCCAGAGAAATATCCTCCGAAGTTGATACCGCCCCCAGGTAGGATGTTGGGTTCAGCAGTGTCGTCAACATCGATAATATCGACGACCGTATCGTTACCTACTACCGCCGTGCGGGCAATGCGGGGACTGGTCTCGCCGCCATCAGCCCTGAACAGGATGCCGGCTCCCGTCGCAGCCCGGTTGCCCACTACCCGCAGACGCGACAGAGTTGGGCTGCATTCAGCTCCATCCCCCTGGCAATAGATTCCACCGCCACCGACCTGTGGACCGCTCACGTTTGCCAGTGCGCCTGTCATCGTCAGCCCGTTGAGGACGGTGCCCCGCGTGATGGGCCCGGAGCCGCCCTCTGCGCCACTACGCCCGTCTATGTAGACCACCGTGTAGCTGTTCTCCCCAACGATATGATCGGAGCCGTTGGGCGTGCCCGAAATGCCGTCGCTGTCGGTGGTGGGATTGAACGGGCGGTCGTTTGCGTCAATGTCGCCGGAGAGGACCGTCTCGTTGGCCACCAGGTCGCGGCTGCCCAGTTGGGCATCCACATCTGCAGGACCTGTAAACGACTCGGTTCCACTCCATCCGCCGTAGATCTGGAGGCCGTCCTGGGTGCCGGTAATCCGGAAGCGGTCGCTGCGGTCGGAGCCGGGCGTGTAGGTACCCTCGGCAATCACAATCACATCATTGCCGGTGGCAATGTCCAGCGCGCTGTTCAGGTCAGAGAACGCCGTCTCCCAGCTATCGCCGGGGCCGCCGCCTACATCGGCATCCACGTAAATGATGTCGCCGGACTGCGCCTGCGCAGCGGGTACGCCAACCAGCGGCGTGCAGACAAGTAGGGCGCCGAGGATCATGCCCAGCATCATACCGCAGGAACGAGTCAGGGGCAACAGGCGAGCCAGCCCCTGGGAAAGGAGACGGATGTCCTGAGAGCACACGTTGGAGCCGGGCGTATCAGTGAAGCTGGGCGTATCAGTACGCATACCAAGGAAGTAGTTGTAAAGTGCACATTCGGCCTGCAATGCCTCGGGCCCTGAGCAATGCACGCGATGAAGCAGCGCGGGCGATGAAGCAACGTGCACTTATTCTACCGGATACGCGGCCGTATTGCGTTATCTGAGCGTGTCAATCTGTTGCGTGAGCGTGTCAACCCTGTGTCCCATCAGTGCCAGACGGCCTCTTAGAAGCGCTGAGCGGGGATTTGCGGGTGGTCCCTGTTTTCAGGGGGATATGTCAGGCATTGCCTCCTCCGAGTCCTTCGCATCGCCTGAATCTGTCGTCTCTGAACCTAAATCACGCAGTGTGCGAGTTTTTCGATGGTCCTTTTGGGTTGGGCATCCCCCTTTGTCGCTGCGCGACATTTCCCCCTTCGCGAAGGGGGAAAGGCCCGAACAGCGTGAGGGAATGGGGGATGTCAGGACCGCGCATTCTACCACAAGGCGGCGATCAACAAAGGAGGAAGGAAACCTGCACATGCCGTTAAATCGGTCCGTTCATCCGAGGTGCGCAGCGTGGCTTTTAGGATGCTCAGCTCCAGGCGCGTACGCTGTGAGAGCATGCCAAACGCTGCTGATGACAGGCCGGGTTTGCTGGACGAACTGGGTTCGCTCGTAGTGTTGCCGTTGCCTGTAGGGCGATGGGGGGCCGGCAGGGCTATGCGATGAATGGGCCGGAGGCCTCCTATCTGGATAGGTCGGCTATTCCCTGCTCCCCTGTTCCTTCGATTCTGGCCGATGAAGCTGCTTACTAACCCCTTTTCTGATCTCGATGACCCGCGCGAAGACGGAAACGTCCGCTACCCGCTCTCAAGTGTTCTGCCTCCCAAGCATTCTGGTGATTGCCACACAGATCATAGATCAGAAAGCCAATGGGCACCGCTTTCTTACTTACTCACGTTGAAGGCCAGTCACAAAACGGCCTATAGAGGCGTTCAGGACCACTTTGGAGACCGTTGCTTCATCCTGGGGCGGCGAAGCGCAAGGTAGACTCCGAGGACGCCGCAAAAAGGCCGGCTGGGACAATGCCTACATGAGCAAACTCCTTCACAATAATCCCATGCGTTAGCCCTGGGGGTTGCCGTTCGGATAGGCAAAATCAACCAGAAACGACCCAGACTGTGATCCGCCGGTCGAGTCACGGATCGTGTCTGGGGGCAGCTATCTTCAGACCAACTCGCGTTCGCCTCGACTTCTCTTTTCCAGGCCTATCTTTCAGAAAGGACACGTCAGGACGCAAACTGGACAACCCCGTAGGTGCCTTTCGTCCGCCAATGTTCTTCTTCCTGGTTCAGCCGACGGACCGTGGCGGGCTCAACGCCAACCAGGGTATCGCTCTTGATGGTGCGGAGCGCGAGGAGGGGAGCCGGGAAGGGCCCTGCGGCATCGGCCAGCGTCGCCTCCTCAGGCCAAAGGGCATCGTTGGTGATACGCCGGTAATTCGCGTCGCCTTTGGATATGACCAACTGTGCCCTGCGAAATGGCTTCTCTAAACGCGACGGAATCTCGCGGAGACTGGCGTCGGTGCCCCAGAAGAAGTCGGGCACGATGTGAAGACGTCCTTCTTCAATGCATGCCCGTACCCGACTGGCCAGCCGATCCAGGGGAGCACCGTATTTCTCCATCACGTTGAGCAGCCAGAAGACGTCTTTTCCTAACACGTCGCTCACCAGAATCGGTGCCATCTTGACGTGAAGCGTAACAGTCTGAGCGATGTCTTCCTCCAGCAGTAGCGCCGCCAGCGCAAGGTCAAAGGCTTCCTCGGTACCAGCATTGTCCATAATCACATGGACGTGTCCGGCGGGCCCTTCCATCAGATGATCGACGACCTCAGGGACGTCATTGGACAGCAGGTGTTCGGCCTTTGCGCTCGTCCCCTGCTCCAACACACTCTGCATGCTCAGGTCCATCCGGTTTCCCCAGAGGCAATCCACGAGACGGTGTCCCAGCCGCTCGCGGAGCGTTCCTCCTTTGGTCAGTGCCTCGCCGACGGCGTCTCGCAGTTCGTCCGAGTGGAGTTCCTCTTTCTTGTACGGATGAAAGGGGTCACGCTGCGTGGTCCAGTAGCGGCAGGCCGCCAAAAGCTGACGATAAGCGAATGTTTCTGCAAAAAACCACGTCGTATCCAGCCACGATTCCTCCTCATGCGGCTCGAACCGGCGCGTCCAGAGGTCGTGATCAGGCGCGGGCGGGTCAAAGAGGGTCAGCGGCTCATCGTTCTCAATTGCATCGCGCAGGGCTTGCACGTTATCCTGAATGGCTGTCGGATAGTCTGGATTGCGCACAAGAACCTCTTGGAAGATCCCCGATACACGTTCGGCCATCGACCGACGGGCAAAGGCATTGCTCCCATCGGTGCGGATTGGAGCCGGATAAGGAGGATGGGGCATAAACGTGTGTACTCAGTTCGTAGTATGAAGTGGATAAAAACATCGGGTGAGTCACAAGCCTGCCTCTTGATAGACGGCTGCCTTGATAACACCATCGTCGTAGCGTGACTGCAGCGCGAGGGCTTCCGGGCTTTCACTCAGCGGGAAACGGTGGGTGATAAGCGGGTCGATCGCCACCCGGCCGGACTGTACCATACGAATGGCGCGGGGGTAGACGTGTCCCATTCGCCGCGACCACTTCACAGTTGCCCCCTTTCGTCGGGCGGTGGAGGCCGTAAGGATATGCTCGTTACCTTCGGGGATGCCTACCAGCACCACGTCTCCCCCGATTCGTACGCTGTGTAGAGCGTCCCCGATTCCCTTCGGGTCGTTCGTCGCCTCGATCACCACGTCCACCCCGCGCCCGCTAGTCCACTCCTCGATGGCCGAAAGATCTGTGGCGACCGCGTCGGCCCCAAGGTCAGCAGCCATTTCGGTCCGGTATTCAAGGGGATCGACAACGTAGCACGATCCCGCTCCTACCGCCTGAGCGACCTGAGCGCAGAGGAGCCCGATGGGCCCTGCTCCCAGTACCGCAACCGTGTCCATGACACGGAGCTTGGCGAGGTCCAGGGCGTGAATGGCAACGCCCAGTGGTTCGAGGAGAGCTGTTGTGTCGGCGTCAAACGACTTCGGCACCGGGATAATCTCGTCTGGATACGCCATCAGATACTCGGTGAGGCCGCCACGGTGGGCCTCCACGCCCTTAAACTCGACGTGGGGACACAGATTAGGGTGGCCGCGCTCACACCACTCGCATCTTCTGCAGGGATGCGCCGGGTCGACGGCCACCAGCGTGCCCGCTTCCAAGCCCAGCGTGTCGGCACTCTCGGGCGGTACCTCCGCCGCGATTTCGTGGCCGAGGACAAGGGGGCTGTCCGGTGCGTTGCCGCCCGTGCTGCCTTCGCGGTAGTGATGGAGGTCGCTTCCGCAGATGCCCACGCTCCGCATGCGTAGGCGCACCTGCCCGTTCGCGACGGGCGACGGGACTTCGACTGATTCAACGCGCACGTCGCCAGGCCCGTGCAGCCGCACCGCTCGCATCGTTTCGCTGAAAGCAGTCATCACTGATCTGTTCTCATTAGAAGATGGGTAGCGGTTCAATGGTAAGTGATTGTCATATGGCCGACATCATCGGAGCCAGACAACCCCCTCTGTCTATCGACATCTCCCCCTTGGAAAAGGGGGAGAAACCCAAACGAGTCCGCAGGACGACTCATGGAGCGCAGCGGAATAAAGGGAGAGGGGGTTCGAACAATACAAACCTACATTCTGCGATAGCCTTATCACTTAGCGTCTACCCACTACCAGAAGATGTTGTCTCGCTTCTCTCCACCTCTTGCTCCCTCGCTTCACCTCTCCTGACCGTAGTACGCATTCTCACCGTGCTTGCGCAGATAATGTTTGTCAAGGAGCGTCTGGTCGATCGGCTTGGCGTTCGGGTTGATCGTGTAGGTCTGCATTGCCTTCTGGGCCACCGATTCGAGGACAATGGCATTCTCGACGGCATGCGCCACATCCGCGCCCCATGTGAAAGGGCCGTGGCCTGCCACCAGCACACCTGGGACCTGCGCTGGGGCTATGTCGTCATCACGAAAGCGCTCCACGATGACCGCCCCGGTGTTGTGCTCGTAGTCGGACTGGATCTCGTCTTCCGCCATGCGGCGCGTGACTGGGACTTCGCCGTAGAAGTGATCGGCGTGGGTAGTACCAAGACAGGGAATCGGCTCCGCGGCCTGTGCCCAGCTTACTGCCACGTCGGAGTGGGTGTGTACGACCCCACCAATTGACGGAAACTGTTGGTAGAGGACGCGATGGGTGGGCGTATCAGACGACGGATTGAGGTCGCCCTCCACCCGCTCGCCGGTCTCTATCGACACCAGCGGAATGTCGTCGGGACGCATCGCGTCGTAGTCTACCCCGCTGGGCTTAATGGCGAAGACTCCGGCGTCGCGGTCCACGGCGCTGGCGTTGCCCCAGGTGAGCTCCACGAGGCCGGCCTCCACAATGTCGAGGTTCGCCCGGTAGACCAATTCCTTGAGTTCATGGTGTGCCATGAGTTAACTCCGTACTTTGTCGCGAATATCGAGCAGGGTCTTCATTACGTCGTAGAGGTCGTCCTCCGTGCCCTTCACCCCAAAGGCGTCGTGCACGCGACGGTAGAGGTCATAGAGGCGATCATAAATCTTGCGATGTGCTGGGTCGGGCTCGAAGACTACGTCCTTTGTGCTCGTCATGGCGTCGATGGCCGCATCGAAGTCGGGGTGCCCGCCTGCCACAACGGTCCCGGAGATGGCGGCGCCGAGGGCCGGGGTCTGCGAGCTACTGGAGATGCGGAGGGGCCGCCCCAACACGTCAGCGTAGATCTGCATCACCATCGGGTTCTTGTCCGAAATCCCCCCGCAGTTGACGATGCGTTCAACCTCCACACCGTATTCCTCGTAACGCTCCATGATGACGCGCGCGCCAAAGGCCGTCGACTCGACGAGAGCGCGGTAGATCTCGGCCGGGGTGGTGTGGAGCGTCATTCCCATCAGCATGCCCGTGAGGCGCTGGTCCACCAGCACCGTCCGGTTGCCGTTGTGCCAGTCGAGCCCCAGCAGTCCACTCTCGCCCGGGGCCAGTTCCTTCGCCCCCTCTGTGAGCTCGTCGTGACTCATGCCGTCTGGCTTCACCACGCGCACGAACCAGTCGAAAATGTCACCGACGGCGGACTGTCCGGCCTCCAGGCCGTAATGCTCCGGCATTACCGAGCCCGGGACGATACCACAGAGCCCGGGAATGTCGGCCAAGTCCCGCTCGATGGGGGTAATCATGAGGTCACAGGTGGAGGTCCCAATGATCTTCACCAGCGTATTGGTCTCGATGCCCGCCCCCACTGCGCCCAGGTGTGCGTCGAACGCTCCTACCGCTACGGGAATGCCCGTCGGCAGTCCCAGTCGCTCGCTCCACTCCTCCGTGAGAGTACCGGCTGCCTCAGAGGCGTCGTAGGTCTCCTCAGGAAGCGTCTCCCGTAGTTCCACCAGTCGCTCGTCCAGCTCAGCCAGGAATTCGGCATCTGGGTAGCCTCCCCACTCTTCGTTGTACATCGCCTTGTGGCCCGCTGCGCACACCGAGCGCTTTAGGGTATCGGGATGGTCGGTGCCTGTGAGGACAGCAGGGATCCAGTCGATGTGCTCGATCCAGGTGTGGGCCGCCTCGTATGTCTGTGGCGCTGTGCGCAGGCAGTGCAGAATTTTTGACCAGTACCACTCGGAGCTGTACGTGCCGCCGCACTTCGCCAGATACTCCGGGCGCAGTTTCCGAGCCGTTTCGGTGATCTCCTCCGCCTCGGCGTGGCCGGTGTGGTCTTTCCACAGCCACACATGGGCGCTCAGTTCATCCGAAAACGCATCGTGTAGTGCGAGAGGAGTCCCCTCTTTGTCTACTGGCATCGGTGTTGAGCCCGTTGTGTCGACCCCGATGCCAATCACCTGCTCTCTCGAAAAGGCATCGTGGGTCTCGGCCTCAGCCAGCGCCCGAGCCGTGCTTTTCTCCAACCCTTCCAGGTAGTCTGCCGGGTTCTGGCGGGCGAGGTGAGGGCGATCCGGATCTACCAGTATCCCATTCTTACCGGAAGGGTACTCAAACACACCGGTGCCTATCTCCGTCCCCGTCGCTACGTCTACGACGATGGCACGCACCGATTGCGTTCCGTAATCCAATCCAAGGGCGTAGCGTCCCGTCTCAGCAGTCGAATCCGTCATCGAAATGTGGCTTTCTATTTCGTAGGGTCAGTGTGCTCCTGCTTCCGTGCAAAGTCCGTTCGGACTACGCCTTTACCGTCGTGGGGGCCGGCGCCGTAGAGGCGCGTACTGTCATCTTTGGCTCCAGATTGACCACCTCTGGGGTGTGGTCGCCCTCCGACTCGATGTGGCGTAGCAGCACCTCCACCGCCGTTTGGCCCATTTCCTCGGTGGGCACTCCTATCGTGGTGAGAGGCACTGGTGCGTACTCGCAGATCTCAATGTTGTCAAAGCCCGCCACCGACACCTCCTCTGGCACGCTTACCTCCAATTCGCGGAGAGCACGGAGCAGTCCGATAGCCACGAGGTCGTTATAGCAGGTGACCGCTGTGGGCCAGTCCGCCCGGTCCGTCTCCTGGAAGTACGTCATACCGGTCTCGTACCCGTCTCGGAGGTGTGCTCCAGCCCGTACCACGTAGTCCTCACTATAGACGAGCCCCGACTCGAAGAACGTGCGCCGGAAGCCTTGAACTCGCTCTTCGCTGTGCATCGAGTACTCGGGACCAGAAAAGTGGATGATGTCCTCGTGACCTCGATCAATCAGATACGTGGTCAGTTCCTGGGCGGCCTCTACGTTGTCGATGTCAACCAGACTCGCTTTGAGCCCATGTACCTCCTCCAGCAACACAAACGGAATGTTGCGCCGCTTGAGTTCGAAAAGGTGGGACAGGTCCGCTTCCCGGTCCAGCAGCGGGTTGATAATGATGCCGTCGACATCCTTCTCTACAAACAACTCCACGATCCCGCGCTCTGTCTCTCGGCGGCCCTCGGAGCTGGACAGCATAATCTCATAGCCCTCTTCCTCAGCCTTTTTCTGGACGCCCACCGTCACATCCGCGAAGTAAGGGTTGTGGATCTCTTTCACCACGAGCCCGATGCTGCTCCGCGTTCCCTTCTGAAGGCGGCGCTGAGCCGACGCATTCGGGCGGTAATTGAGCGCCTCGACGGCTTTGAGCACCGTCTTCCGCGTGCTCTCGCTCACCTTCCCCTTGTCGTTCATCACATTGGAGACGGTGGCGCTCGATACTCCTGCTCGCTCCGCTACATCTTTGATTGTGGTTTTAGATCCCATCGCGAATAGATGTTGTTTAGTTAATCGCTTCACCGCCATGGAAGACTTAACCTCTCCAGAAGGTCCATTCGGTGCAGGCAATTGCCAGCGAAGACGGTGTAGCGGTATCAACTTGCACTCACGGTCGTGCGGGTCTCTTTGTACGCCTCCCAGTCTTCAAGAAAGCGCTCCAGACCTCGGTCCGTAAGCGGATGGTCCAGAAGCGACGTGAGCGTTCCGAATGGCATCGTGGCCACATCTGCTCCCGCGAGCGCCGACCGCTTCACGTGCGTTGGGTGTCGGATCGACGCCGCCAGGATCTCGGTGTCCAGCGCTTCATAGTTGTCATAGATCTGGCGGATCTCCTCGATCAGCCCCATCCCGTCGGAACTGATGTCATCGATTCGACCGATGAACGGGCTGATATAGTCTGCTCCTGCCTTCGCTGCCAAAAGCGCCTGCGTCGGCGAGAAGCACAGTGTGCAGTTCGTCCGGATTCCCTCCTGGTCGAGCGCCCGCAGAGCTTTGATTCCTGCCTTGATCAGGGGAATCTTTACCACCACGTTCTCGTGGAGAGGCGCCAACTGATGGGCCTCCTCCATCATACCCTCGAAGTCGGTGGCCGTCACCTCTGCGGACACGTCGTTTCCTTCTCCCACAATCTCGCAAATGCGAACGACATGGTCATGAAAGTCGATGTTGCCCTCAGCTTTAACCAGCGAGGGGTTGGTCGTCACCCCGTCGAGGATGCCCATATCCGCTGCTTCGCGTATCTCCTCAAGGTTGGCTGTGTCTACAAAAAACTTCATGGCTCTGTTGCTAATTGGGGCGTAGAATAGTGAATGACATATGGTGCGGCTGATGGCTGGTCGCTAACCGATCAGCTTGCGCGCGGCATCGGCCACATGCTCGGCGGTGATGCCGTACTTCTTCATAACCTGCTCGCCCGGGGCCGAAGCGCCGAAGCGGTCAACGCCGAGCGCGACTCCGTCGTCCCCCACGTAGCGCTCCCAGCCTTGCGTCACCCCTGCTTCGATCGACACCCGCGCCGTAACCTCTGGCGGGAGCACCGTGCGCCGGTACGTCTCCGACTGCGTCTCAAAGAGCTCCCATGACGGCATGCTCACCGCCCGCGCCGCAATGCCGTCGTCAGCCAGCGCATCGGCGGCCACCAGGGTGTGCTGCGTCTCGCTTCCGGTGCCAATGAGGATAACGTCTGGTGAACCGTTGGTATCTTGAATCACGTAGCCGCCGCGCTGCACGCCCTGAGCAGGCGCCAGCCGGGAACGGTCCAGCACGGGGAGCTTCTGCCGGGTGAGGACGAGGGCCGTGGGGCCATCTGTGTTCGTCACAGCCGCTTTCCATGCCTCCACGGCCTCGTTCGCGTCGGCGGGGCGGATAAGCGTGAGATTGGGAATGGCCCGGAGTGCCATCAGGTGCTCGACCGGCTGGTGTGTGGGTCCGTCTTCCCCGAGCCCAATCGAGTCGTGGGTGAATACGTAGACGACCGGCTGCTCCATCAGCGCGCTAAGACGAAGCGACGGACGCAGGTAGTCGCTAAAGATGAGGAACGTGCCGGCGTACGGCTGGAGGCCGCCGTGCAAAGCCATGCCGTTCGACATACCGGCCATCGCGTGCTCTCGCACTCCAAATCGCAAGTATCGCCCGCCGGGGTTGTCCTTCTGGAAGTCCGTTCGGCCATCCACGTCGGTCTTATTCGAGCCTGTGAGGTCAGCCGATCCACCTACGAGATAACCCACCTCGGGCGCGAGGTCGTTCAAGGTGATGCCACTTGCCTTCCGGGTCGCGTACTGCTCACCTGCCTCGAAGGTGGGCAGTGCCTTCTCCCACCCTTCCGGTGGCGTCCGGCGCATCCACCGCTTGTACTCAGCCGCCTTCTCGGGGTGGTCGTTCTGGAACGCCTCAAGCTTCTCTTCCCAGTCCGTCTGGAGCGCCTGTCCGTCGTCCACCGCCGCCCGCATGTGATCGTAGACCGCCTCGGGCACGTAGAACGTCTCGTCCGCGGGCCAGCCAAGGGCCTCCTTTGCGCGACGCAGTTCGTCCTCGCCCAGCGGCGCCCCATGGGCCCCGGCCGTGTCCTGTTTGTTGGGACTCCCGTAGCCGATGTGCGACCGGACGGCAATAATCGAAGGGCGATCCGTCTCGGCTTTTGCCTCTTCGATGGCCAGGTCTACAGCGTCGAGATCATTGGCATCGTCAACGCGCTGGACGTGCCAGCCGTAGGCCTCGAAGCGCTGACCCACGTCCTCGGTAAAGGAGAGGTCTGTGCCGCCGTCAATCGTAATGCGGTTGTCGTCGTAGAGGTAGACAAGCTTGCCGAGGCCAAGGTGCCCCGCCAGCGAGGCTGTTTCCTGCGCGATGCCCTCCATCACATCCCCGTCGCTCACGAGGGCATAGGTGTGGTGATCGACAATCTCATGCTCTGCCGTGTTGAACTGGTCGGCCAGCAGTTGCTCGGCAAGGGCCATGCCCACGCCGTTGGCAAAGCCCTGCCCGAGAGGACCGGTCGTGGTCTCGACGCCCGCTGTGAGATGCGCCTCTGGGTGACCGGGCGTTTTGCTTCCCCACTGCCGGAAGTTCTTGAGCTCCTGCATCGACAGATCGTAGCCCGTGAGGTGTAGCAGGCTGTAGAGCAACATCGACGCGTGGCCGGCTGACAGCACAAAGCGGTCACGGTTGGGCCACTGCGGAGCCTCGGGACTGTGGCGCAGGTGCCGCATCCACAGTGTATACGCCACCGGAGCCAGCCCCATTGGCGCGCCCGGGTGCCCGCTTCCCGCACGCTCCACCGCATCGGCCGACAAAAACCGAATGGCATTGATGGTCTGGGTCTCAATGTCAACGTTTTCGAGAAGAGGGTGAGCCATAGCGATCGATTCTTGCAGTTTAGATTGGGTCGTGAAGGTCAGCGTGTTGCTGGATCGTCTATTCTTACTGGGTCATGGGGACAACCGGCCAGCCGTTCTCCCACTCTATCGGCGAGATGCGTAGGTGCGGCGTGCCATCCTCCGACACCGAGTACGCATGATAGACAAGGTACGTCTCTCCATCCTCCTGCAACACAGAATTGTGACCGGTACCCTTCCAGTTTGGGGTGCTCTCAATGACAAGCGTTCCGCCCCCCTCCGTCATCGGGGTCCCGTCCCGGTCTACGTACGGACCCGTTATGGACTCGGACCGGCCGACCCGCACGTTGTAGTCGCTGTCGACGCCCTGACAACAGTGGCCAAACGATACGAAGAGGTAGTAGTAGCCATCGCGGTGGATGAGATATGGGGCCTCGATGGCGTTTTCGGCCGCGTTGGGTCGGTTGGCCAGCTGGTACAGGGTCGAGTCCGTGTCGGAGGGCATGCCGGTTTCTGGATCGAGGCGCCGCATGCGAATCCCGGTCTCGTTCCAACTCCCGAAGGCCATCCACACCCGGTCCTGGTCGTCTACGAAAAGGGCAGGATCAATAGCGTTATACGAATCGGACTCGTACGACTCGATTACTTTCCCATGATCCGTCCATTCGTAGTTGGCACGGTCGGGACTTAGTGTAGGGGTTGTTGCAACTCCAATGGCTGAGCGGCCGCTTCCAAAGGTGGAAGCCGAGTAGTAGAGATGATATTGCTCATTGAAGTACGCTACATCTGGGGCCCAGAGGTCGCCTTCCGTGATAGGCTCGGCCCATGCGGGCACCTCGCCGAGCACGTCCCCCTGATAGGTCCACTGCGTTGTCTCCGACGAGCGACGCCATTGAATTCCGCCCCCAGTTGAGTACAGGTAGTACTGGCCGTGGGCCTGGATGATTGCAGGGTCGTGCACATCCTGCAAATCTCCCGTGAGGGTTACCATCTCGGGCACCTCCGTCGGCTCGGGGTCTTCTTCAGGAGCCCTTGTAGCCTCCTGACTATCACATCCCACCCCGAATATCCCGAGGGCTACCATGAGAACTGCCATGCCCCACCTGTACGATGATTGGAGCGAACGCTCCAACGTTGGGTGTTCCTTGATCTTGTACATACTCACAACTGTTGTAATGCGCAGATGTCGAACGCTACTGTCGAACGCTACTGAAGCCAAAAGCTGAAGTATATGTACACTGCTGCAACAAGAACCAAGACGGCCACCGAGGCCCAAACGGCCGCTTCCCCCACCGCCCGATTCTCTGTCCGTTCCTCCGGCGTCACGTTTCCGTAGGTAAACTCCAGTTTCTCCTTCTTCGGTGCTTCCCCCATGAGCGAAACTCCTATGATGATCGCTAAGCTAATGAGAAGCAGCACACCCGTGAAGTAGTAGCCGTTGAAGATGCCGATGCTGTAAAGCATGCCTTCGGTTCCCAACGCCCCGCTTTCTGCCATCGCCTGTAAGGTGAGCTTGATCATGCCGATCACAAATCCGGCTACCAGCCCCCACACTGCTCCTCGGGCATTGACACGGTCGTAGAAGAGTCCTAACACGAACACCGACACAATGGGCGGCGCCAGAAGACCCTGCACCTGCTGGAGGTAGTCGTAGAGCCCTCCGCCGCCCTCCGCCATTTCCTTCATAATCGGAATCCAGAGCAGCCCAAAGCCCACGACTACGCCCGTCGCGATCCGCCCGACACGGACCAGGTGCGTCTCCGACATGCCGGGGCGCAACTTCTCGTAGATGTCTTTGGTGAAGAGCGTCGCACACGAGTTGAAGAGCGAAGAGAGCGAGCTCATGAGTGCCGAGAGCACGCCCCCCACCACAAGGCCGCGCAGCCCCATGGGAAGTAGCTCTCTTACCATTATAGGGAAGACCATATCGCCATTGATCTTCTCTCCATCCGGTCCCATCGGGATCGACAGCATACCTTCCTGCACCATAGCATATCCGATCATGCCGGGTACCATGAAGACAAATATGGGCCACACCTTCAGAAATCCGCCCCACACAGATCCCAGTTGGGCATCGGAGAGCGACCGAGCCGCCAGCGTGCGCTGCACGACATACTGGTCGGTGCACCAGTACCAGACCCCGATGATTGGCGAAGCGATCATGACGCCCAGCCAGGGAAACGATGGGTCATCCAGCCCCCGCCATAGCGCGAACCGCTCGGGATTCTGGGAAAGGGTAGCCTGCAACTCGCCCCATCCCCCAAGCTGGTAGAGGCCGAAGATGGTGATAAAGACTGAACCGATCAGCAGAAGGCCCGTCTGCAATACCTCTGTGTAGACGACGGCCCGCAACCCCCCAAATACCGTGTACAGGCCTGTGAGGATGACCGTTGAGAATGCGCCAACCCAGAACGCATTCTCCGGCGTGCCGAAGGTGGTCGGCAATAACGTTTCGAAGACCAGCGCCCCGGCGTACACTGTTACCGATACCTTCGTAAACACGTACGCCACCAACGACACCGTGGAGAGCACCCAGCGCGTGCGCCCGTCGAACCGTTTCTCCAAAAACTCGGGCATCGTAAAGACATCCGCCCGGTAGTAGAACGGCACAAAAATCCAGGCCAACATCACCAGGACCCATGCCTGCAGCTCCCAGTGCGCCTGGGCCATGCCGTTGAGAGCCCCGCTGCCAGCCAATCCCACGATGTGCTCCGACCCGATGTTGGATGCGAACAGGGAGGCCCCAATGGCAAACCATCCCACATCTCGTCCCGCCAGGAAGTAGTCGGACGAGGTGCTAATCCCCATCGCGGACCACCATACAATACCTATCAACAGGGCGAAGTATACGCCCACAACGGCCCAATCAAGTGGAGTCATAACGTCGAGTCGTTGAAGTCAGGAAAGGATGACTGCTATCTCTACACGCTGCCGGTCGGAGCGTAGGCGGGCAGAGAAGCAAGAATGTGTGTTGTGCTTCGGGCCTCCTTGGATGCGAATCTCAGAGGAAGCAAGCTCGCGCAAAAATGGCGACACCGAATTTCTTTTTATACGTGCACGACCTCAATGTCGAGCATGTCGCTCCACATCTCCCAGCGACGGCTCACGTCGCCGAGATGAAGGCATTGATGATGGGTTCCCCCATTCTTCAGCCACCCGTCCAGGCAATCACGCACGCCTGAGTCAGGACGAAAGTGGAAATACGGCATCTCTACATTCGGCAACTCGTCGGTGTCGAGGATCTCGCCATTTGCCACCACGAGTCGGTACTCGTCGCTTCCCACCGGCGCGAGCGACACGAGCGTCGCGGGCCCTGGCTCGGCCATAAAGAGCACTGTGGGCGGGTTGTCGAGTCCGCCGATCCCCAGCGGCCGGTCAATCAGCTTCACCGGCCGGTCCTTCCGCGCAATTTTCCAGTTGCCCTCCCCCATGTGGCTCTGGAGGATAGAGTCACGGTCGAAGTCCATCGCATACATTTCGGTGAAATGGGCATCGGACGCCAGTCGGTGTCCCGCCGTCACGAGGCTTGTACAGCAGGCGTCGCCCTCGGCGGCGTAGCCGTAGCCCTTCGCCATCAGGTTCGAGGCTGCAAGCATGTGAAGTTGCTCAAACCGCCCGTCGTCTCCCACCGCGTCAAAGTAAATGCTGAAGCCATCATACCCCTCTTCTTCCAGCAGGCTCTGAATGGCGACCTCGAAGCGCGAGGCATACTCGTGCGCGTCGTCAGACAGGTCGTCGTCGATCTCGAAGCGCTTCGCGTCGGCGGCCATGGCAGCGGCCACGGCCTCGTCGGACACCGCGCGCATCCGTTCGTCGATCAACCCCATGCTGAGCCGATCCACTTGCGGACCGAGGTGCTTCATGAACGCATGCTCGCTGGTTGTAATGTCTCCCATTCCTGGCATCTGCCCAAACTGGGCAACCCGCATGTCTCGCATTGAGCGCTCGGCGCGCGCAGCATGCGCCCAGTCCGTCACAAACTCTACGAACCGATCCGAGCGCCAGTCTTCCGAGATAATCGGCGCGTCGATGCCCAACCGGACCAAGGTGTTGGCAAGATCTTGCGCTCCATGCACGCCCTGATTGTACGTCAGGTCGTCCATGTCCCACTTCTTTGTGATGTTGCGCTCTGGCTGTACGTTGGCGAGCATAACAGGCAGTTCGTTCTCCGAGAGCGCCCGTACGGTGCGCATGGCCGGGCCGTAGGTGAGCATCACCAGGACAACGCCATCGAGCCCCTCGTCATTGAATCGCTTCATCTGCCGTTCGATGTCCTGCCGGTTGCGAGCCGGGCCCTCGAACGTCACATCCACCGGGCCGTCGAGCCGATCTACGATGTTCTGGGCGTACTCTCCCTGTGTCTCGGTGATGCCGGGAATCATGTCGTCGTAGAGCTCCTGCATAATGCCCAGCAGGCCTACGCGGGGGGGATTCTGCGAGGAAGGGCTGGATTCGAGTCCGTTCATGAGGTAAAAGTTTACTAATTAAAGTTAATCGTTTCATCTCCCATAACCAACCTCTTGAAAGGGATGAGCACGGGAGAGGTTCAGGGAGTCGCTACGGCCCCGTGTTGAGGGAGTCGGGCGTCGAAAACCCGTACACGGTTCGTGAGCGGTAGGTCTCGTTGGGACGGAGCAGCGTGGAAGGAAAGTCCGCTTGGTTCGGCGAGTCAGGGAAGTGCTGCGTCTCCAGAGCAAACCCGGCGTGCTGCCGGTAGGGCGCCCCGCTCTTGCTGGTAAAGGAGCCGTCCAGAAAATTGCCTGAGTAGAACTGCAGACCCGGCTCGGTCGTGCGCACGGTCATGAGCCGCCCACTCTCCGGGTCGTACACCTCCGCTGCCATCCGCAGGCTGTCGCTGTCCTCGCGCGCCAGCACAAAATTGTGGTCGTACCCCCCTGCGATACCAATCTGACGGTTCTCTGCGCCAATGCGCTCTCCAATCGGCGTAAACGAGGTGAAGTCAAACGGCGTGTCTTGCACCGGGCGGTACTCCCCAATCGGAATGAGCGTCGAGTCGACCGGCGTATACGCCTCCGCGTGGATCTTGAGGCGGTGGTCCAGGATCGATTCGCTATCGCCGCCTCCGAGGTTGAAGTAGCTGTGCTGGGTCAGATTGACCGGGGTGGTTTCAGTGGTCGTTGCCTCGTAGTCGATCACCAACTCGTTTCCGGGCGCGAGGGTGTAGGTGACGGTCACGTCCAGGCGGCCCGGGTAGCCGCCATGTCCGTCGGGACTCGTATGGGTGAGGGTGAGCCCGACTGAGTCGGCCCGATGAAATGGCTCGGCATTCCACACCACCTGGTCGAAGCCTTCACGGCCTCCGTGGAGGTGATTGGGCCCGTTGTTCGTGGCCAGGGTATACGTGTCGCCGTTCACCGAGAAGCGCCCCTCGTCAATGCGATTGCCATAGCGCCCAATGACGGCACCGAAGTACGGGTTAGCGCTTCGGTAGGCATCCCGCGTATACGCCGCGAGGGAATCGAAGCCGAGAGCCACATCCTCCAGAGCGCCCTCCCCGTCTGGCACCTCCAGAGACAGGATGATGCCACCGTATGTCATGGCTTCCATCTGCATTCCGTCTGCACCTTGGAGCGCGAACACCGCCACCGAATCCCCTGAGGGGGTTACCCCAAAGTGGGACTGTTCCACGCTTGGAGAGGTGTCGGGGGCCTCTGCACAGCCGCCTAAAAGGGGTATTGCCAACATCAAAACTGCCAGGAATCGAATCCGCATCGGTGTATTGAGAGATTAAGGAAAGAGAGTGCTACCGCAATTCCAGCGACACGACAGACTTCGCCGGCAACTCTATTGTGAGCGTATTACCGTCAAGCTGCGCGCCGTCGAACGAGGAGGGGGTGAGCCGCTCCGGCTGCTCGAACGTGTTGTGCGCGTTCATCTGCTCGGCAGTGAGCACGCGTCCGGTGACCGAGGACACGTCTTGCCCTCGCAGCTCGGTCGTCACCGTGCGCGACTGATTCGGGTCGGTGTTGGCCAAAGTGACGTGGATGCGCCCCTCCTCGTCTTGCGAGGCCGAGGCACTAACCGCTGGGGTTTCTTCCCCATTGTGCTCATAAACGCCCTGGTCAAAGGCCATTGGGAGGAGCGTGGCGTCCTGGTGGGCCTTGTACATGTCGAAAATGTGGTAGGTGGGCGTCTTCACCAGCTGGCCGTCGTCGTAGAGGACGAGCGCCTGCAGCACGTTCACTGTCTGGGCAAGGTTGGCCATGCGTACGCGGTCAGCATGCTGGTTGAAAATGTTGAGGTGAAGCGCTGCCACCAGGGCGTCCCGCAGCGTGTTCTGCTGCTTCAGAAAGCCCGGGTTGGTGCCTGGCATGGGGTCGTGCCACATGCCCCACTCGCCAACGATGAGAGACGTCTCCTTCTCTGGATCGTACTGATCCATGATCGTGGAGTGACGCGTGAGCAGCTCATCCATGTAGTGCGATCCCTGCATAGCCTCAAACCAGCCGTCTTCCGCAAAGTCGGTAGCCGAGCCCTTGTTTTCCCACGTGCCTACGATTGTGTAGTGGTGCAGGTCGATGCCGTCAATCATGTAGCCGGCCTCTTCCATGAGCGTGCGCATCCACTCGTAGTCGTCCCCGTTTGGTCCGGCGGCGATGCGGTACGGATCCGTCCCGACCTGCGGCCGCAGATACTCTGCGAAGCGCCTGTAGAGGTCGGCGTAGTACTGGGGGCGCATCTGGCCGCCACACCCCCAGCTCTCGTTCCCCACTCCAAAGTATTCGACACCCCACGGCTCTTCGCGTCCGTTTTCGGCGCGGAGATCAGCCATCGGGCCCGGCCCTTCGTGGTTCAGATACTTCCACCAGTCGTTCATTTCCTCAACCGTGCCGCTGCCCACGTTGCCCACGATGATGGGCTCGGCGTCGAGGCGATCGACGAGGCCCATGAATTCGTGCGTGCCGAAGCTATTGTCCTCCGTCACAGCGCCCCAGATGGTGTTCACCTGGTCGGGGCGCTCATCGCGCGGGCCAATGCCATCCTTCCAGTGGTAATAGTCGGCGAAGCAGCCGCCGGGCCAGCGCACATTTGGAATGTTGAGCTGGTTGAGAGCATCGATCACCTGCTGGTTATACTGCCAATTGTTCTGATCGTCTTGGATCCAGAAGCCGCCGTATATGTCCTCGCCCAGGTGCTCAGCGAAATGGCCATAGATGTGTCGGCTAATGGTAGTCTCGCCCTGGTCGGCGTTGATGGCGCCACGCAGGGGTTCGGTCTCTTGAGCCTGGGTTGGAGACACCATCAGCAGCCCAGCCAAGAGCAGAAACAGAAGCACGGATAAGCGTCGAGCCATAGCGGAATAAATTGGTTTAAGGATTACAAAAGCGGGTCAGCTCAGCGTACGAAGCAGCGTTCGCTCTGTCAGTTAGCGGTTGCAGGTATGGGGGAGGCGGTAGAGGGACTGGCGTTTTCGATCCGAGGCCACCCCTCCTCATACACAATGCGGTCCATCAACATCACGCGCCGGTCCCAGCGCATGCCTGTGCCGGTGGGGCGGGTGGGCTGGGCACGGTTGATGGCGTGGTACACCATCCAATCCGTGCCGTCGGCATCGCGAATCACGGAGTTATGCCCGGGAGCCTTCCAGGTGTCGTTGGCGGTGAGAATGGTGCTCCGAGCTGTGCCTTGCGCCTCGCCCCGCGTTATAAAGGGTCCAGTGGGATTATCAGCCCGTGCCACCATCACGGCGTAGTGCGCATTTTCACCGCAGCAGTTGTCGCCGGAGTAAAAAAGATAATAGGTGCTGTCTCGGTAGATCGTCCACGCACCCTCGATTAGGCCACCGTAGGGCGCATCCGGGTTGGGATGTACGACGGCAGTGGGCTCGGTGTCGTCCTCAAACTCAGTGCGGCTGTCGGACAGCGGCTGCGCACGGATCGGTTCGCCGTGGGAGCCCCAGTAAAGGTAGCTCGTACCGCTTTCGGGATCGTCAAGCGCCATTGGGTCGATAGCTTTAAAGCCGTCGCCGCAGCGGAGGGGCTCGCCGTCGTGCTGAAAAGGTCCCAGGGGATTCTCGGACGTGGCCGTTGCCAGGCACTTGGTATCTTTCTGATCGTGATGGGCCGAGAAGTACATGATGTAGCGGTGCTGCTCTGGCGCGTAGACGACATGGGGTGCCCAGTAGCTTCGTCCCTCCTCTGCCCAGTCGACCCCCGTGGGCATCGCGTCGCCCTCCCACGTCCAATCCACAAGAGTCTCGGAGGTGGCCACCTGGATGTTGTAGAAGGTGCCGTCGATCAGCGTCTCGGTAGCGTAGGCGTAGTACGTGCCATCGGGTCCCTGGAGCACCGCCGGATCGGGAAAGTCCCGCCCCAGCACCGGGTTTTCGTACGCGGGTCCGTCAACCTCGCGTTCGTCGTTCTCTTCTGCGGATGACATGGTCGGCGCCTGTTTGTCGCAGGCTGTCATGCTCCCCAGAGCCAGGACGACGACCAGTAGCGCGGCGGGCCGGGAAAGGCCCGGCGACACGCCACGTGGACAGCTGAAACCGGTGGTAATGAACGTATACATGGTGTCAGTCGGCCCCTGCCGGAGCGTTCATCGCGGGGTGTTATTCAGTGAAAGACACTACGGGCCATCCATCGCGCCACTCGATTTCTTCGATCATCAGCTTGGCGGTTCCATCGTCCTGCGCATCATAAGCGTGGAAAACAAGGTAATCGGTGCCGTCGAACGTGTAGGCGGAGTTGTGGCCATGCGCAGCCCACCGGTTGTGGTCTTCGAGGCCATGCACCACCAGCGAGCCACCACCGTGTCGCAGGGCCTCGCCCTCCTTATCCACGTAGGGCCCTGTGATGCTTTGAGACCGACCCACAACGACTTTGTAGGTGCTTTCCACACCGCGACAGCACCGGTCCCACGAGACGAAGAGGTAGTAGTAGTCGCCATGCTGGAAGACGAACGGCGCCTCTATGGCTCCACTCTCCGAGTCGCGGTTCAGCTCCACGATCTGCTCAGTATAGAGCGAGTCGTAGTTGAGCTCTGGATTAGCCGAATCGCCCGCGTCTCGCGGGTGGACCTTCCAGTAGCGATGCCGCTCGGCCACATGGCGCCACTCCTGCGGCGTTGCCAACTCGGTAAGCGTGCTGTCGAGCCTAACCATCTTGATGCCGAGCCAGTGTGACCCGAACGCAAGCCAGGGCGACCCGTCATCGTCGAACGCAAGATTGGCATCGATTGCATTCCACCGGTCGCGCTCCGGCACAGACTGAATGACGATGCCGTGATCAGTCCACTCGTGGTTCGGATCGTCCGAGTCAAGGGTAGGCGTCGTCACCACACCGATGGCCGACGAGTTGCGTCCAAACTGGGACACCGAGTAGTAAACGTAGTAGCGGCCCTGGTGCTGGCGCACATCCGGTGCCCAGATGACGTTGTCGAAATTGGGAACGACCTGGCTGGTCCACTCGGGGGCCTCGTCAAAAATCGAGGGCTCTTGCGTCCACTCTCCATCCAGTTCGGATGCAGACCATACCGCGATTCCCTCCCCCGTTCCAAATAGATAGTAGCGGTCCCCGTCCTGTGCCATCACCGGGTCGTGGATCGGCGTCTCTGTGGGCTGTGCGGCAACAGAAGCAACGAGCGGTCCAGCCATAGTCAGCACTGCCACTGTAATGAGCAGTGCTGGCCAACGTATGAGGAATCGTGGCGCAATCATAAAGGCAGAGTCGTCAAGCAGAAAAAGCAGTAGTAGGGCGTGTCGGAGTGGTCTACTCAAGCGAGACCTTGGGCCAGCCGTGGAACCATTCGATCTCGCGGATCCAGAGCTTTGAGTTGCCGTCGTCCTGTCGGTCGTAGCCGTGAAAGGCAAGGTAGTCGGTGCCGTCGAACGTGTAAGCGGCGCTGTGCCCGACCCCGGCCCACCGCTCATTGCCATCCACCACGAGTGACCCGCCACCCAGCCGCATCTCCTGGTCTTCCTTGTCCAAGTATGGCCCCGTAATGTCCTGTGAGCGCCCCACTACGACTTTGTAGGTGCTCTCCTCGCCCCGGCAGCAGAGCCCCCACGAGGCGAAAAGGTAGTAGTAGTCGCCGTGTTTGAAGAGAAAGGGCGCCTCGATAGCCCCATTCATCCGATCACCTGCATCCCTCGGATCGAGCTTCCGGTAGCGATGCTGCCCAGCCAAGTTGTGCCATTCAGCATCCTCAGCCAACTCAGTAGGCGGTGTGGCCATCTCCACCAGCTTGACCCCGCTCCAGAACGAGCCAAACGTGAGCCAGGGCTGCCCGTCCTCGGCCACGATCAAGTTCGCATCAATCGCATTCCAAGCGTCGCGCCCCGGCACCGACTCCACCACAATGCCATGGTCGGTCCATCCGTAGTCATTCGCGTCTGGGTTCAGTGTCGGCGAAGTCGCCACACCAATGGCGGAGGCATTGCTGCCAAACGACGAGACAGCATAATAGAGATAGTACGTGCCGTCGTGCTCGGCAATGTCGGGCGCCCAGATGCTGTTGTCGAACTCCGGCACCACCTCGGTCGCCCACGACGGTGGCTCGTCGAACACCGCCCCCTGGCGCGTCCAAGTTTCGCGGTCGGGCGACGACCACATCGTGATGCCCTCGCCCGTGGTAAAGAGGTAGTAGGTGCCGTCTTGCTCCGCCATCACCGGGTCGTGGGCCGGGATGCCGGGTGTAGCGTCCTGGGCTGCACTCGGCGACGCGATGGCCAACGTCCCAATTGCTACGAGGAGCGCCACCAGTCGTCGGGCAGGCAGGCAGAAACGTGGAATCCAGGTATTCACGGGCACGGGTAGATTCGGTGGAAAATGGTTGCGGAATGAGGGACCTACTGCGCGATCCGACCTTTCAGCATTGTGACGGAGTGGGGCGGGAAAGTGTACGTGAACGACTCACCGCCTCCCTGTACGTCGTCAAGTTGCTCGGTCTGCACCGGCTGCTCCTCAAAGGTATTGCGTGCATTGACATCCGGCCCGTTGATCTCGTAGACCTCAAACGGGCCCTCAAAGCCCCCGGTCTGCGAAATGAGATCGGTTGTAATCGCCTCATCTCTATGTCGATTCACAACGTTGATGATGACCTCACCGTCGTCCTGATGGGTGGCCGAGACATCGAGGTAGGGCACGTCGGATTGCTGCGTCTGCTGCTCCCCGAGTCCGATGAAGAACTCGTCGGTGTCGTACGTCTCGCTGTTGACGTGCACGTCGAGCGAGGTGCCGTAGGCGTGCTCGGCGTAGAGCTGGATCGGGTAGTAGATCGTCTGCTTGAACATGTCGTCTGGCGTCGTAAACATCGTCCCGATCACATTCACGAGCTGAGCCAGATTAGCCATCTTCACGATGTCGGCCTGCCGGATGAAGCCGTTCAGAAAGCCGGCAATGACGAGGGCGTCGGACAGGTTGTAGCGTTCCTCCAGGGCTGTCTCTCCTTCCATATCGGAGCCAGACCGGGCCCGGTACCAGACGTTGTACTCGTCCCAGGCAATCTTAATCTCGTCCTCGCGATCTGCGTCTTGCATGGCGATGTCGATGAGCCCCTCCACCAGTTCGGTCCGCTCTTCCATCACGTGGGGCGTTGACTGGAAGTTGTAGTAATTGTCGTTCGGATCGCCCACGTAAATGTGCAGGGCAATATAATCGACGACGTCTTTCAGTTCATCCAGCACGATGCGATTCCAGTGCATCGGATCGGCGTCGGGGCGGAAGTTGGACGCCCCCGCAGCGACGAGACTGAGGTCTGGATCGGTGCGCGTCATCATCTTGGCGGCCTCGCGGGCCTTTTTGCTGTAGTCCTCGGCGTTGAGGTGGCCGATCTGCCAGTAGCCGTCCATCTCGTTGCCCAGACTCCAATACTTAATGTCGTAGGGCTCCTCGTGGCCGTGCTCCTTGCGGAGCTCCGAGTAATAAGTGCCGCCCTCATAGTTGGTATACTCGACCCACTGCTGCGCCTCCTCAATGGTGCCAGTGCCCAGATTGACGGCAAAGTAGGGCTCGGTGTCCACCGCCTCGGCGAACTCCATAAATTCGTTCGTGCCGAACTCATTGGACTCGATCCGGCTCCAGGCCAGCTCCAGCCGGTTGGGCCGCTCTTCGCCCACACCGTCTTCCCAGTCGTAGTTGGACACGAAGTTGCCGCCCGGGTAGCGCATCAGCGACACGTTCAGATCCCGCGTTGCCTGAATCACGTCTTCGCGGAAGCCCTGTTCGTTGGAAAGTGGGGAGTCTGGGTCGTAGATGCCGCCGTAGACATTGCGGCCCAGGTGCTCCACGAAGTTGCCATAGATCAGCGAGTCGACTTCGCCGATGGTACGATCGATGTCGATTTTGATCTCGGCGTTCTGGGCTGCCGTCGGGGCCGGCACGAGAAGCAGGCCCACGGTCAGCAAGAGTCCGGCGATAAGAGTGGGGCGGGAAGGCATAAGCGGGATGTTGTGATGAAGGAGATTGACGTCGCGCTCTCAGGGCCAGGAGGATGCGAAGGACTTTCCCTCTCTAATAGCCCGGATTCTGCTCAGCTGCCGGGTTCGTGTCGAGTTCGCCCTGCGGAATAGGCAGGTACTCTCGACCATCTATGTATCCCTCAAAGCCCGGATCATTTTCGATCAGCTGCTGCATTTTATCCGGGTCGTCGAGCCAACCCCATCGCCGGATGTCGTCGAAGCGCTTGCCCTCACCGGCCAGTTCCAGCTTACGCTCCTGGGCAATGCGATCCCGCATCTCTTCCTGGGACAGCGCCGCGAATTCCGACTCGCGGTCCGGTAGGTTTGCGCGATCGCGCACCTGTTGGATGTACTGGGCCGCCGTGACCTGATCCCCAATCTCATTCCGCGTTTCGGCGTACATGAGGAGCACGTCCGCGTAGCGCATCGCTCGGATGTTCAGGCCGCTTCCGGTATCCGGCTCGCCGCTGCCTGTGTCGGATTGGTACTTCCGCCAGAAAATGGGATTCTGCCCGGCGTTGATCTGGTCGGCATACACCTCCTGAAAGTTATCGCCGTAGATCGTTTCGCCAGGTTGGTTGTAGAACATCGTCGCGCCAAGCCGGGGATCATCCTCTCCATTCACCGTCTCCTCGTTCTGGAAGTCGTCATAGAGCGACTGCGTCGGCTCCACGTCGGCGAATCCATAACCCACTGGTGAGAAGGTGATCGACCGCCACTGCACCTCGCCCCAGTTGGGGGCTGGCACCCCGCCGAACCCGACGTCATTGCCACCGACCTCCGTTGTAAACTGAATTTCCCAGATTGACTCCGCGTTGTTCTCGTGCTGGAGGTCGCCGTTCCAGCGCGGATTGTCGACCAGATTGTACAGCCCGGAGTTGATGATCTTCTCGAATTCGGCGTCGGCCTGCTCCCAGTTTTCGTTGAAGAGATGCGCCTTTCCAAGATAGGCCGTCGCGCTTCCCCACGTTGCTCGTCCCACATCTGCGTCGTACGTCTCGGGAAGGTTATCCTGCGCAAACTCAAGATCGCGGATGATCTGCGCCCATACGCTGTCCGGGGCAGCCTGCGGACGCGCCACATTGCTGGGATCGGTGACTTCCTCCGTGATGAGCGGAACGTTGCGGAAGAGCTTCACCAGTTTAAAGTAGTAGTGAGAGCGCAGGAAGCGGGCCTCCCCCAGAATCCGGCTCTTCAACTCCTCGTCCATGTCAATGTCTGGGACGTTCGTAATCACCTGGTTCGAATAGTACACGCCCTGATAGGTCTGATCCCAGATGAGCGTAGCCATCAGATCGGTGGCCGGAGTGGCAAATTCATCTGCATTGCTGTACGGAGGAAACGGGCTGTCTGCCACAGCCTCATCGCTTCGGATGTCCTGCGCGGCGTGTACCATGCGGTTGTACATTCCGTCGTAGGTGAGCGGCTCGTAAGCCGCGTTTACCCCCTGGAGCGCCTGATCTCCGGTGCTCCAGAAAGACTCTGACGTCTGCTGATTCGGGTTCTGAATGTCCAGAAGCCCGTCGTCGCACGATGAAAGGACCAAGAGGAGGGCGAAGAAAAACCCGACGATGCGAAGCATTCTCATTGTATTGTGCTGGCTCAAATCAAAGAGAGCGTACAGTTGGGAGCGTACCCGTGAGGATCCACCTAAAACGTTACCTGAACCCCGGTCTCGAAGCGCCGCGGGTGTGGCCACGCTGCGTCGGCGTATCCCCGGCTGAAGAGCCCGTCGTTCGCGATGTTGTTGTTGTCTACATCGCCAGAACTGGTACCCAGGGCGGGGTCAAGGCCGCTGTAACCGGTAAGCGTAAGGAGGTTCTGGCCGGAAATGTAGACCCGTGCTTGCTCCATCCCAACGCGACCGATGAGCTCCCGCGGAAGCGTGTACCCGAACGAGACGTTTTTCAGACGCATGTACGACCCATCTTCGACCCAGCGGTCTGAAGCCCGGATGTTTTCGTTCGGATCGTTGTATACCGGCCGCGGGAATCGGACGTCGTTGTGCTGGTTTTCAGGCGTCCAGTGGTTCTCATAGATCCGCACCGACGAGTTATTGAAGTCCCGCACATTCTCGACATACTGCCGGGTCTGGTTGTAAATCTTGTTCCCGTAGTTGCCCTGCACGAAGATGGACGCGTCGAAATTGCTGTACTGCAGGTTGGCACGAAAGCCGTACGTGAAGTCAGGAGTCGGACTGCCAAGGTACGTCCGGTCGTCGGCGTCGATGTCGCCGTCGTCATCCAGGTCCTTGAATCGAATGTCGCCCGGGGCCGTGCCTGGCTCCTGCGTTGCGTGCTCTTCAACTTCTTCCTCATTCTGGAAGATGCCATCGGTCACGTATCCGTAGATTTCTCCCACCTCGCTCCCAACGGCTGTCCGACTCGCGGCCCCGAAAATGGGCTCTCCGTTTCCAAGTGAAACGACCTCATTGTTCTGGGTGCTAATGTTCGTGCTGAGTTGGTACTGAAGGCCTCCGACGGTATCGTCATAGCTCAGTGAGACGTCAAAGCCCGAATTGCGGATACTTGCAGCATTCACTTCTGGAGCTTCAGCGGCTCCCAGAGAACCCGGGATCGGGATGCCGACAAGAATATCCTCCGACTTGTTGCGGTAGTACTCTACCGAAGCGTCGAACCGGTCGTCGAAGAGCGTCGCGTCAACGCCAACCGTCCGAGAGACTTGCGTCTCCCACTGCAGACCCGGATTCGACAGGGCCACCTGAATCGCCCCGTCCGCGAGTTGGTTGTTAAAATTGTAGTTCGCATTGGTATTGATGAAGGAGGCCGTGGCGAAGTCTCCGATGGCCTGCCGACCGAGCTCTCCCCAACTGCCCCGCAGCTTCAGGTCGTTGACCCATCCGACGTTAAAGAACGTCTCTTCGCTGACTCGCCATCCCAGTGATACGGAAGGGAAGTTTCCGTAGCGATTCTGCGATCCGAACCGCGACGAGCCATCCCGCCGGAGCGTGGCTGTCAGCAGGTAGCGAGCATCATAATTATACTGCACACGCCCGAAGAAGGAGCGCAGCGCACTGCTGGTCTCAAACCCTTCGGACTGGTCGGACTCGGCTGCGTCGATCACCTTGAAGAACGGACGACTGTACCCGACCCCGCGAGAGATATTCTGATCGAATCGAGCCCGCTCTTCCGAGTACCCCGCTACAATGTTGAGGTCGTGATATCCAAACGTTGGATCGTAGGTCAGCGTATTTTCGAGCGTCGTGTTGATCAGTTCATTCCGCACCTGATTGAGTTGACCGTCCGTTTCCTGATAGAAGAACCCAAGATCGTAGGTTGGCGTGAAGAACTTCTCGTTGAAGCCTCGAGTGTCGTAACTCGCATTAAGCCGATACTCCAGGTTTTCCAGAATTTGAAGCTCTCCCCAGGCATTCGCCAGCACACGATTCACGTCTTGCTGTCGCTCAAGCAAATTGTTCGCGCCCACCACGTTGAGGGCAATGGCTTCTTCCTGGCCCGTATCGGACCCACCGTAGCCGCCGAGGCGGTTGTCGTCGTACACCGGGATCGTAGGTGGGGCCTTGATGACCTCGGCGAAGAGCGAGTTCTCCCATCGGGAGGTCTGTGGCCGGTTGGTCGACCGAGTGAGAGCAAGGTTCTCGCCCACTGTCAGCCGGCCAATTTCGTGCTCCGAATTGATGCGGGCCGTATATTGCTCGTAGTACGGCGCCGGTCCTTCCATGTGACCTTCCCGGCTTGAGTAGCCTCCTGAGAGACTGTACGTGCTGGTCTCGTTCCCGCCCGAGACTCTTAGGTTGTGCTCGGTGCTGTATCCCCGATCGAGTGCGGCCTCCTGCCAGTTCGTGTTGATGTCGTTCACGAATTCGGGAGAGTTCGGATTGTTAGCCGGAGCCGGAGCCAGTCCTGCATTTTCGCGAATTGTGTTGTTGAACTCCTGATACTGCTCTCGCCCCAGCACTTCGATGCGCTGATGCACTCGCTCAGTCCCTACTGACGTGTTGTATGATACCTGGACGTCTCCTGCCTCTCCACCGGCCGTCTCAATAATCACAACTCCGTTGGCGGCACGAGATCCGTAAATGGCCGATGCTGCTGCGTCTTTCATGACCTGGACCGACTCAACATCATTGAGATTGAGATCGATGATGTTATCAATGGGAACTCCGTCCACCACATACAGCGGATCTGTCCCTCCAAAAGTCCCAATCCCCCGGATATTAATAGCCGGGCTCTCCCCAGGAGCACCACTCGTTTGCACGGATACACCTGCCACTTGGCCTTCCAGGGCCCCCGCGATACTCGACTGTGAGGATGCCTTCAGTGCGTCGGTGTCGACAGAGGCTACAGAGCCCGTGATGTCGGATCGCTGCTGCGTTCCGTATCCGACCACAACAATTTCTTCCCCCTCAAGCGTCGCTGGTGCCAGCGTGACATCAATGTTCGTCTGTCCCTGTATGGGGACCTCCTTCGACTCAAATCCGACGAACGAGAAGACGAGGGTATCTCTCGGGCTCGGCGCCGTGATGGAATACCGCCCCTCCTCGTCGGAAACGCTTCCAATCACCGTTCCCTTAACGGTGATATTGGCGCCCGGAAGCGTCTCTTGCGCCGTGTCTGTCACCATGCCCTCCACCGTAATCTCGGACTGGGCAGATGCTGTCGGTTGGAAAAGAAAAAGGGCCGCGAAGACCGCCGCGAAGACCAGATTGTACCGTACCGTATTCATGCCAAGAGGGCCTTCTGTTAAATTAAATTACGCTGGTAAAACGTTTCGGAAGCGTTTACACGTTAACCTCCTGGAATGAGAATGTCAAATACGATCTTCTTGGTTTTCTCAGAACAGTGATTTCTGCCTGAGCAAAATTGCATTTTTTCCTGCCACATTCCCTTCTTGATAAACTCTGGATGGCAGACATCACCTATGTGCCAACACGGGCTAAGTAATGCAGTGTGCGAGTTTTTCGATGGTCCTTTCGGGTTGGGCATCCCCTTCGGGTTGGGCATCCCCTTTGTCGCTGCGCGACATGGACTCCGCTTCGCGAAGGGGGAAAGGCCCGAACAGCGTGAGGGAATGGGGGATGTCAGGACCGCGCATTCTGCCACAAGGCGGCGATCAACGGTAGCAGTTCAATGCGAAGTGGTAGAAGGAATGGGCCTGTAGCCGGAGACTGGGAGGGCCCCCGGCGCGGACGTCTCCGGCGGAGGCGAACGGGGGACCGTTCGCCTCAGGAAAGGTTTTTTATCAGGGGAGCCATCACTTAGCGTCTACCCACTACCCGATCAACGGTAGTGGATAGAAGGTTAGTGATCGCTGAAGGCCTCATCCGCTGTTCATCATGGCCCTCGACCACCGTCGGGGGGACGGATCTCAACGCCCCCTGTTCACGCTTGGAATCGCGCCTCGCACTGGAGCACCGCATCGCGCGTCCCCGAAGCAGGGGCTCCGTCCGCGTGACCTGCGATGCTTCACTGCGTTCCCCATGACGATAGCGGCTATACGGGCGCATCCCGTATGCATCGTATCACGTAATGTCTGACTACTACCCTATTTGGGGGTGACGTTGCCACAGCGCACCCAAAAAAGTACGCCCCGCTGGCACTAAGCCAACGGGGCGTAACTGTTCGGTACCAGATGTAGTCTGTTAGGCTGTAGCGGTCGTGCCTTTCAGCACGTGAATGAGCCCTTCGCCCACACCCGTGGCCGAGGCGGGATTCTGACCGGTAACCAGGCGTCCGTCGATGACGACCTGCGGCTCAAAGTCGTCGGCAGTCTGCACCTTGGCCCCGCGTTCTTCGAGCGTGCTTTGCAGCAAGAAGGGCACCACATCATCAAGCTCCATGGCGCGCTCCTCGCTGTCGGTGAAGCACGCTACGCGCTTGCCGTCTACGAGGTACGAGCCGTCAGAGAGCGTCACGTTCACGAGTCCCGAGGGGCCGTGGCAGACGGCTCCCACCGCGCCGTCGTTTTCGTAGATGGCTGTGGTAAGCTCGGCCAGGTCCTTGTTTTCGGGAAAGTCCCACACCGTGCCGTGACCGCCCGCAAAGTAGATGGCGTCGTAGTCCTCGGCGTTGGCATTGGACGCCGCTTTGGTCTGCTGCAGCGCCTGTTGCACGGTTTCGTCATCTAAGAATGCCGCGTTGGCCGGGTCCTCCAGATCGTGGCTCGACGGATCCATCGGCACATCGCCGCCCTGCGGACTGATGAAGTCGATTTCGAATCCGGCATCGCGCAGTACGTGGTACGGGTGCGCGACCTCGGACAGGAAGTACCCGGTCTTGTTACCGGTGTCGCCCAGTTTGCTATGACTGGTGAGGATGAAGGCAATACGGTTGGTCGCCATAACAGAATCTGGCTTGGTTACGAGGGATGCAATTCAGTTTTGTTTAATGCCCGGCCCATGCGTCCGTTGGAGCGCGTTCGACCTTGTTGCATTCGTGTATGTGGAATGAAGAGCGACGGTTGCTTCCCTTACGCCCATTTGCGCCAACAGGCTACGCGAGCGCCGTGCGGAGCTGCGTGCAAGCCTGCTTCAGAATGGGAAGCTCTTTGGCAAAACAGAAGCGCAGCTTCGTGCGCCCGTCCTCAGGATGCTGGTAGAACGAGCGCCCGGTTACGCTGGCCACGTGCGCGTCTTGCACGAGCGTCTGGCAGGCCGCTTTGTCATTCTCGAAGCCGTCGTGGGTGGCTTGCAGCGGGGCAAAATCGGCCAGCACGTAGTACGCGCCCTCGGGCCACGGCACATCGAACCCGATGGCCTCCAGCGTCTCGCACAGCATCTGGCGGCGGGCGGCATAGTCGGATTGCATCTGCGCAATGTACTCATCGCCCAGGTCCTCCAGTGCTGCCAGCAGACCGTGCTGCAGGGGACGCGGCGCGCAGATGTAGAACAAGTCGTTGAGCAGCCCCATCTTTTCGATCAGGTGCGGCGGAGCCACGGCATAGCCCATGCGCCAGCCCGTTACGTTGTACGACTTCGAGAAGCCGGATAGCGTGATCGTCCGCTCGTACGCGCCCGGAAGCGAGGCCAGCGACACATGCTCGTGGTCGTCGTAGAGCATATACTCGTAGATCTCGTCGGTAATCGCCACGAGGTCGTGCTGCTGCATAAGATCAAGCAGCGTCTCCAGCTCATGCCGTGCCCACACCTTACCGCTTGGATTTACCGGCGTAGTGACGATAACGGCTTTCGTGTTCTCGTTGATCGCGCGCTCCAACGCTTCTGTGTCGAGCGTATCGCCGGGCCCGCTCAGCGGCACGTAGCGGATTGTAGCGCCCGTAAGCTCCAGAATGTTGCGGTGATAGCCGTAGAACGGCTCAAAGAGAATGACCTCGTCGCCGGCTTCGAGAAGCGCCATGGCGGCAGTCACGAACGCGCCCGTTGAGCCTACGCTTACCATCACCTCGTCGATGTCGGTCGCGGGCAGGTCGTTGTAGGATTGCGCCTTCTGCAGAATGGCCTGCCGGAGCGGGGCAATGCCCGCGTAGTGCGAGTAGATGGACTGGTCGTCGGTAACGGCCTGCCGCGTGCGCTCGCGGATGGGCTCGGGCGTGGGCAGGTCGCAGATCCCCTGCCCCAGGTTGATGCCATCCACCGCGTTCACCTGCTGCGTAACCGCGCGGATGTCGCTTTGCTTGAGGGCATTGGTGCGTTCGGCAAGAGAAATCGATTGCATAGGCAGATAAAAGCGGTTCCAGGGGGATACGATACGTTATCGGGTGTCAACAGGCCACACCGATCTCCGGCAGTATCGTCTCTCGCAGACCCATGCGGCATGGGAGACGTGTACCGACGCCCGTTTTGAAAGATCATCCCCGCTCGCAGACGGCGTTGGGCCTAATGCTGTGCCCCCCTGAGCAGCGCGTTGCTGCTTCGGCAAAGAAACGCCCAGCCCCCGGCGTAGACCGGGTTACGTAGCGATCACGCAGCCGTTGGGGACCAGCTTGCATGTAGGCGGTGTGAGGGATACACTATATGTGTGCGTTGACACATTGGTACATGCTTCACAGGCATCACTCACACGCACCGCCTCCCATAACGTGTTATGTCAAGTGTGTTGATATAAGTATAGGATATGCGGCATCAGCAGAATTCGAAGATGTATTTTCATCTACTCTATTTCTCAATCCAGCCAATCGGATGGCATACAGAAATAAAACTTTCGTAAGCTTTGACAGCGAAGACCTCCACTACTATCGCTTGATGTGTGCATGGAAGGAGAATGAAGGAATCGACTTTCATTTCTTGGATGCGCACGACCTCAATACAGCTCGGGACACAAGTCAACCTAAAACAATCAAGCGCAGACTACGGGAGAGGCTTTCCAATACCAAACAGGTGGTTATGCTGATAGGGGATAACACTCGCCAAAAGGCAGCTCGATCATATTCATTTTTGCATTACGAGGTGACCACGATAGTAGACTTAGAGATTCCTGTAGTGTTTGCCAATCTGAATAAGTGCAAGGAGTCTGAAAGCCACCGAATCCCGAAGGCTCTTCTTGATCGTTACAGCATGTCCGTTGCATTTGGGCCATCTATAATCAAATATGCGCTAGATAACTTCCCGTCTAAATATCATGACAATCTAGACTCTGCAGAAGATAGTCAAAAAACAGGCCCTTACTATTATAAGAAATCGGTATATACAAAAATACAAAGATGAAATATTCTAACTATTCGGCGTGGGGATCTCGTGCGGCGATACTCAGGTTAAGCAGACGATTCGTGCAGGTTCTCGGGACATTTTGGTTGATTATTGAACCGATGGGCCTTTGGTTACCCCAAAAGTTCGATTGGGGGCTAGAAGGTTACATTGGTTTAATATTGTTTAGTTTGTTTGTTGCTACTACATGGGCTTGGCCAAAAGATGCTATTACCAGAAAGCTTCCACTCTCTGATACTCGGATTACTGTTGAAGTAAGTGATCTTTTGGATCAAAATGACAACATTATTGTTGGGGTAACTGATGTTTTTGACACTGAGATAGGGGATGTTATTTCGTCCACAAGTGTGCAGGGACAGTTGCAATCTCGAGTATTTCCTAACACTGGCGACTTAGATGATCTGATCGATAATTCTCTAGACGGAGTTGAGATTAGCCGGGTCGACAATAATAAAAAAAGAGGAAAAAAAGAAAGATACCCCATCGGAACTGTTGCTGTTGTCAATCAAAACGGAAGGCGTTACTTTCTATCCGCTTACAGCAAAATGAGGGCCAACCTTCAGGCCAAATCTGATATTTGTAGACTCACGAGTTCACTCGAGAAGTGTTGGGAGGAGATTCGAGTGAATGGACAACATCAACCTGTCCACATGCCGATTGTTGGTTCTAGTCTCTCACGAACGGGGTTACCCCGAGCATTGCTACTGCAGTTTATTATTCTTTCGTTCCTTGACGAGGAGAGAAAATCAAGTCTTACTAGTCACCTGTATATTCACGTACACCCAGACGACCGAGATCATGTTAATTTCGTGGACTTAGAAGAATGGTTATCAGGGTTGACACGCGCTGTTTAGGAGCCTAATGTTGCAGAAAACCTCGCTCTTATTACGCCAAACTGAAGAGCAAGGTTGGCGCATAACACATGTTGCACCTGAACCCGGGCTGCTGTCATTTTCATGCGTTGCAGGTAGAGCGGTTCGCTTCTTTCGAGCGGTAGTGATGATGCGAGCGAAAGGAAACGTTGTCGAACGCAGCCGTTCAGGCGGTGTGAATACAAGTCAAACGTCTTCCTACGCCCGGGTCAGGTGAACGAGTCCGTTATCCAGAGCATACAGAATTAACCGGTGGTACAACTCAATAGCACACCGCAAGACACAACCGTAGTGTCCGAGACGCTAAGTCCTTATCCGTTAAACCATCCAGATTCATGGACAGCGATTGCTGATTCGATATCACGGCTGACAGCGGATACCCTCAAGGTGAGTGTCTTGGACACCAGTCCTTGGTACACTGAGGTGACAGTCGTGGCGTCACTTCTTGCTGTGGCCGTTTCTTTTGGGACGCTCTTTTTTCAATTTTTCTATTGGGGCTATTTAAAACTTGCGGAGGTGAACTCCTTCGGGATGTGGATCAAATATTCCGGTTCTATACCTCGGCAGCCCACCCGCAGTGAGATGCGTTTGCTGATTCAACAGGATACGCCGACTGGAGAGCCCAACAGGGTTCTTTTCGTTTTGCCTTTATTATTCTGGAATACAGGAAACAGGAATAAGGAAATACTGAATATGCGCTTGAAGGTCAACTTTGGCGATGGGGAGCAAATCTTCAAACCAAACCGCTTTGTCGAAAATATGGGGATGGGAGAGGATGGAAGCCACGAGCACCCGACACCTGTAAACTGGATTCACCAGATCGTGCTCAGGGAAAAGGAATCGGAGCTTCGTTTCGTTGAGTTCTTTGGAGAAGTTAATCCAGACTTAATGATTTTCGACAGAGGAACGACTATCTCATTTAACCTTGAGGTTAAAACAGCTAGAAGTGGAAGTTTCCAATCTTATGGACGCTTTACCGCTTCCATGAATGACATCATAGACAACAGTGGGGGATCTGAATATACGGTCTATTACACTGAGAAGGGAGCACCTGAAAAGGCAACTCAAAGCTCTGCATAACCCCCGATAGAGGTGACGGAGGGCCAAGGTTGTCATCAATCGAGGTCTGGTGGGCGGTTTCGACTTCGCTGGTCGGGAGTGGCGATGCCGTAGAATGGAAACTCCGTCCGGTGTTGTTATTTTGTCGGCTAGCGCTCCGGTTGGGCGTTTTCCCGCCCTCCGCACCTCAGCTTCCACGTTATGCGTCATGAAAGGGGCTATCTATGATTCTCTATAAGTATGTCACTCCTGAGAGAGTTGACATTTTAAAGGACAAACAAATTCGCTTTACGCAGCCGGGCAGCCTGAATGATCCGTTCGAAACCTTGCCCGTCATAGATGCTATCGTGGATCGTGATCAGATCGGTGGTGTGATCGAAGGCTTCTTTAACCTCGCAACTTTCGACCAAAACAAGTTCAGTCGACTTTATCAACAAACGCTGGAGGAGGTCTTCGAGGAGCATGACATCCCAGAAGAATACCAGAGCTTAGTTCGGCAATATTCAGAGAAGGAGGCGCTTCGCTTGGGAAAAGCAATCGCTACTCCACTAATGGAAGCCGCGCTCGGCCTAGAATTTGACGGGGCAAGGCAGAAAGCTCCCCAGCTCTTGCAGGAGAGCCTGAGTTCCGAGCTGGGAATCCTCAGCTTAGCAGAAAAGCCTGACAACCTACTGATGTGGTCGCATTACGCGGGTTGTCATGAAGGATTTCTAATCGGCTTCGACGCCACCCATGGCTTTTTCAATCAGCGGAAGAGTTCGAAGGATCTGATCAGAAAATTGGAAAAAGTTCAGTATTCAAAGACGCGACCTAAATTTGAAGGGCTTGACTTCAACAAGCCAGAGGTTCAACCGGCAGAAAAGATTGCCAGCACTTTCTTCTTCACCAAGAGTGAGCACTGGAAGTATGAGGATGAGTGGCGAATGGTACAAAGCTTAGAAGATGCTGATACCGAGTTTGAAGCCGACGATGAGCGTATCTGTCTGTTTTCAGTTCCGGAAGGCGCGTTCTCGGAAGTCGTTCTTGGAGCGAGGATGAATCATGAAAGACGTGATCACTTGATTGATGTGATCAGGAGTGAAGAGGCATTCGGTCACGTTGCAATAAAACAGGCGGCGGTAGACTCCGAAGAGTTCCAGCTTAATATTATATCAGTCACAGATACTTAGGTAGCCTGTTGTCGCATAACAACACGCTGCACCGGACGGTGTCGGTGTACGCCTTGTGAGGAATGCCGCGTCTCGACTGCTCACCGCATGGCGTGGCGTGAGCATCGGTGTCCGGCACAGCCCCGCACTTCCGCTCTGTTCTTGTGGATGCAACATCAGCCGTTTGTATCCGCTGCAGGCCGTTGAAGCGTTCTCTTCTGCCACATACCGATCTCTCTCCCAGCGTCCCCATTGCGCATCATGCGTTTGCTCCCCCGCCCCGCATCGTGCATCCGCGTCTGCCTTTTTGCGTTCAGCGCGCTCATGCTCACGCTCTGCACTGCCCATCCGGCCATGCTGTATGCTCAGGATGCGCCCGAGTCCCGCGAGCCGGTGCGTATTGAGGATGCGCAGGGCAACACCATCACGTTTGAAGTGGGCGAGGCCGCGTTTGCCGATTCGGTGACTTCGTTTACGCCCGGCGACCCGATGTCCGCCCAAGACGCCACGCAGGGCACCCTCGCGCTCGGGCTGCCCAACTACGAGCGGGGGCAGGGCATCTCGACCGCCATCACCCTGGGCTGCGGCGGCGTGCTCCAGGTGCAGTTCACCGACAATGTGCTGGTGGATGGCCCCGGCCCCGACCTCCACATCTTTGAGGTGGGCCCCGACGTGGAGCCGACCTTCGTGGCCGTATCGACCGATGGACAGGCGTGGCAAGACGTGGGCCAGATCGAAGGCGGCACCGCTTCGGTCGACATTGCCGCTGTTGCGGATTCGGACGATGTCTTCCGGTTCGTGCAACTGACCGACGACGGTGAAGACTGCAGCGGCAGTTACCCCGGAGCGGACATCGACGCCGTGGGTGCGATCAACGCAAGCGAGGTCGTGGAGCTTGCCGGAGCCCTCCTGTTCGATGTCGACAGCAGTGCGCTCCGCCCTGCGGCCCAGACTGCCCTCCGCGACATTGCCACCACGCTGCAGGAGCGCGGCGTCACGTCCGTCACCATCGTCGGACACACCGATGCACAAGGCGACGCCACCTACAATCAGACGCTTTCTCTGGAGCGTGCCCGCAGCGTACGCACGTACCTTGTGGATACGCTGGGCGTTGCCGACATGGACGTCGCGGTGCGCGGCGCAGGGGAATCTGAACCTGCAGCATCGAACGACACCGCCGAGGGCCGCCGCCAAAACCGCCGCGTCGAGTTTATCTTTTGAGAACGGGTTGTGCTATAGGTTCAGAAGTCGCACAGCCCCCCGACGCCCGTCATCCAGATCCGGAGCCGAGCGAAGCGACGCACGAAGTAATCCATTCGCCGTTTGAGGGCGAACTCACTTCGCTAACGCATCCCTCCATTGGGGCATGGATCCCAGATCGTCTACCGACTGCTGTCGGCATCCGTCTGGGATGACGGTGTGGGGTCGCTTCTCTGCACGACACCAAATGTACGTCATCTGTCCGCCTCGCGTGGGTGTGGATGGACGAATGGATGGATGTTGTACTCCTCCAACCGTCCACACGTCCATCCCTCTATACACCAGCTACAACACCCCGTGCTTGGTTGCCACCTCCGTAAACGCATCAATGGCGCGGTCGAGGTGGGCGCGGTCGTGGGCGGCAGACATCTGCACGCGGATGCGCGCTTCGCCTTTGGGCACCACTGGATAGCTGAAGCTGATCACGTAGATGCCGCGCTCCAGCAGATCGTCCGCAATGGCCGCGCTGGACTTGGCGTCGTACAGCATGATGGGCACAATCGGATGATCGCCCGGCTTAATGTCGAACCCGCGCTCGGTCATCTCTTGGCGGAAGTACCGGGTGTTGGCCCAGAGCTGCTCGCGACGCTCGGCACTCTCGGTCAGCATGTCGAGCACCGTCAGGCTCGCATTCGCAATCATGGGCGCCACCGCGTTCGAAAAGAGGTACGGACGCGATTTCTGGCGCAGCAGGTCGATGATCGGCTGCTGGGCGGTGGTGAATCCGCCCGTGGCGCCGCCCAGGGCTTTGCCCAGCGTTGAGGTGATGATGTCCACATCATGCAGCGCGCCCTTCGATTCGGAGGCGCCGCGCCCGCCCTCGCCCATGAAGCCGGTCGCGTGGCACTCGTCCACCATCACGAGGGCATCGTACTGGTCGGCCAGCGCGCAGATCTCGTCGAGCTTCGCCACGTCGCCGTCCATCGAAAAGACGCCGTCGGTGGCAATCAGGCGGATGCCTGCATCCTGCGCATCCTGAAGCTGCGTCTCCAGGTCGTCCATGTCGCTGTGCTGGTAGACGTAGCGGTCGGCCTTGCACAGACGAATGCCGTCGATGATCGAGGCGTGGTTCAGCCGGTCGCTGATAATGGCATCGTCGGGGCCCAACAGCGTTTCGAACAGACCCGTATTCGCATCGAAGCACGAGTTGTAGAGGATGGCATCCTCCTTTTCGTGGAAGTCAGCCAGCGCATCCTCCAGCTCCTTATGCACCGTCTGCGTGCCGCAGATAAACCGCACGCTGGCCACGCCAAAGCCGTACTCGTCCACACCGTCCTTGGCGGACTGCATGATGGCGGGGTGGTTGGCCAGCCCCAGGTAGTTGTTCGCGCAGAAGTTAATCACATCGCCCGAGGCCACAGAAATGTCGGCATCTTGCTGCGAGGTGATGACGCGTTCCTCTTTGTAGAGGCCATCGTCTTTAATCTGTTGCAGTTCGGATTCGAAGGCGGAGAGATCAGACATAGGTCGGATGCAGAAGTTAGCAGGTGCGTCGTACGAATGGCGTGGATTTCGCGCATGTAGCAGTCCCTTCGCGGCCCCAGCGTACCGATGCAGCCAGCAAGCTTAGGGACAGCGTGAGAGGCCCATCATGTTCACGCATGCTGCGGCTGCGTGTTGGCTTTGGGCAGATGCGCCAGCATGTCGGCGGTCATGGCGTCGAGGTCGTACTCGGGCTGCCACGCCCAATCGGCACGGGCAGCGCGGTCGTCGATGGTGGCGGGCCAGTTGTCGGCAATGGACTGGCGGTCGTCAGGATCGTACGAGACGGCAAACCCCTCGGCGGCGTGCTCACGCAGGTGCGCGGCGAGTTCCCCGGCACTGAAGCTGAACGCCGTGAGGTTGTAGCTGTCGCGCACGGACAGCGCGCCCGGCTCCGCCTCCATAAGACGAAGCGTAGCACGGATGGCGTCGGGCATGTACATCATGGGCAGGCGCGTGTCGGGGCGCAGGTAGCAGGTGTAGGCCGTGCCCCGCGCCGCCGCCCGGTACATGTCGATGGCGTAGTCGGTGGTGCCGCCGCCGGGCTCGGTCTGGTGACTGATAAGGCCCGGATAGCGCAGGCTGCGCACATCGACGCCGTGGCGCTGGTGGTAGTAGCGGCAGAGCAATTCGCCACTGCGTTTGGTAATGCCGTACATGGTGGTGGGGTTGAGCACCGTTTCCTGCGGGGTGTCGTGGCGCGGCGTAGACGGGCCGAAGACGGCGATGGAGCTGGGCCAGAACAGCTTCAGGCTGTGCTCACGGGCCAGGTCGAGGATGTGCTTCAGCCCGTTCATGTTCACATCCCACGCCCGGTCGGGGTGCTGCTCGCCCGTGGCCGAGAGCAGGCTGGCCAGATGGTACACGGTGTCGATGTCGCGGGTGGCAATGACCTCGTGCAGGGCCGCTTTGTCGCGCACATCGGCCGTGACGTGCGGGCCCGGCGCGCTGCTTTCATGCGCCGGATGCAGGTCGAGCCCGACGACCGCCTCGAGGCCGTGGCGCTGCCGGAGCATATCCACCAGTTCGCTTCCGATTTGGCCGTTGGCTCCTGTAACCAGGATCGTTTCCATAGAAAGATAGCAGGTGGCTGTGCAAGGGGAAAGCACGTACGGCTCAAAAAACGAGAGGTCCCGCAGCACGTTCGGAACCGCTTCCACTATTCGTGCAATGTCCACGCATGGGCCACTTTTCGATGCGCAGGACGTGCAGGGACACGGTGCGCCGTGCCTCTACGCCGACGTACTGGAGGCAGCATCGGATGGGCGAGGCGGAGCTGCTTTGCCATCGATGCGCACCGGCATGGGAGTGGTCTCGCTGCCGGTGTAGAGCGTGCGGTGCGGGAACGGAATCTCGATGTTGTGCTCATCGAACGCAGCTTTAACGGCGAGCGGAATCTGTGTGCGAATCTCCAAGAAGTTATCCGACAGCGCCCATACCGAAAACTGGAAGTTGATCGACGACTCCCCAAAGCCCTTAAACAGCACCATGGGCGCAGGCTCATCGAGGCTGAGCGGATGCTCGTCGGCTACGTTGTTCAGCACCTCACGCACGCGGTCAAGATCTTCCTTGTACGCGACACCAATTTGCAGATCGAAGCGGCGAATGGGAAAGCGCTGCAGATTGGTGATTTCGGCCTTAATCATGGTTTCGTTGGGGATGCGCACAAACAGGTTGTCGAATGTCCGCAGCTTCACCGACAGCAGGTCAATAGCAATGACTTCGCCCGTGGTGGTGCCCACGCGCACGACATCGCCCACGCCGAAGGGCTTTTCGCCGAGCAGAAAGAGTCCGCTGATAATGTTGGAGGCCGACGTCTGCGATGCAAAGCCCAACGCCACCGTTAGGATGCCCGCTGCGCCCAGCAGAATGCTCAGATCCATCCCCAGGTCAGACAGGGCCGAGGCGATGAACAGCCCCAGGATCCCGTAGAAGGCCACGCGGCGCGTAAGCATCGAGCGGTGCGCATCATCCTGCTGGCCAAGCAAGCGTACCAGCCCATGTCCGGCCAGGCGGGCCAGCACGAAGCCCACCGCGATCTTAACGATCGCCCAGAACACGCCTACGGCACGCGGATGCCCCAGCAGCGATTGAGCCGTCGATTGCAGCAATTCCAGATCCATGGCGCAAACTGGCGGGTAAAAAGGGAGTAGCTGGAAGGCGCGAGCGAGCATCAAGGAAATGCGTCAACGTTCTGGGCCTCGACTCACTTCGCTTATCCAACATAAGAAAAAGATGGAGAGCAGTTCGCAGACCAATGAAGAGAGCGTCTGTCTGACTACTCCCCTGGGTCATCCTGAACCGCGATCCCTGTCGAGGAAAAGGATCTCAGCGCCTCCCACACGCCCCCTACCCAGGCCAATCGGCGTCTCACTGCAGGCGCGGTAGCAACGCTTCCCAACGGCACATGCTTGAGATGCTTCACTGCGTTCAGCATGACTATAACGAATGGGCAGTCACGCCACTAAAAGAAGCAGCTTACGAGCCGAAGAGCGCGCCCACAGCGCTGAAGGTGCTTACAAAGAGGTTGCGCCGCACGGGCTCGCGCGGCTCAGTAAGGCGCGTTGCTCCCTCGGCTTCCGGCGGTGCCCCAGAACGAATGTGCACGGCTGCCGCCGGGCCGGTGGCCCCGCGATTGGCCTCACGCTCCAGGGTCAGCGCCTGCGTCCACAGCACCGCCTCATCGGTTTCGTAAAGGGCCAGGTGGGTCGCCGGCATCTGCACGCGCTCCAGAAGCAGCGTGTCGTGTGCCTGATTGCGAATACGAATGGGCGTGATGGCGCGGTGCGGACGGCGTGGCACGTTACTCAAGTGCAGGCGTCCGGTCGTGCGGGCGGCGTAGCAGAGCTCACCCGCTCGGGTCGACGCCCCAAACCACGTGTCCGACAGGCGCACGGTGGGCATTTCGAGAAGCTGCTGTTCACGCTCATGCACCATGATGCGCATCCATAGCGGCGTGCTCACAAAGAGCGTAATCGCTTCGTCGGGCGGAATGGAGATGGGGTGCTCAGGGCGCACCACCAGCGCACGATCGGCCAGAGCAGGCTGTACACGCAGCGTGGCCTCGGTAGCATGCATGCTGTAGCGTGCCAGCGTGTACGCGTCGGGCGGATCGTCCCACGAGAAGGCGGCCTCGTCAGCCGCCGTGGGCCCTTCGCAGGTGTTGGCATCGTGGAGCGGATCGCGCCCGGCCTCCCAGGCCACGCGCCACTCATGCGCATCCCGAAGAATCCAGCTGTGCAGTGCCCCCAAACGCCAGTGGTACATCTGCTGCACGGGTACAGTGTAGGGGCCCCACCACGGGGTCACAGGCGCATCGGCAGGGACAGTTGGCATGGCGTGAGGTTGTCACATCAGAAAACACCGGACGGTTCATGATAGACGCTGACGCCATGAACAGCAACCGCTGTGGGCAGCTGGGATCTGCCTTTGCCCTAAAAGTGCACCTGCACCTGCGTGCGTAGCACTACAGGCTGCACCGTGCTGTCATCAATCGGCGCAACAGCATCGGTTTCTACTCGCAGGTAGGAGGTCGGCTGGTACGTGTAGCCGACGCCCAATTGCGTAGGCGCCTGCGGAGCGGGTCCGTTGTAGCGCACCCAGTCGGTTCGCGCTCGGAGCGTGTGGGCGGATGCGACCTGGTACGTGCCAGTGGCGTACGCGCCCGTCTCAATTGTGCCCGGTGCCGCCTCGGTGCGCGTCAGGGCCTCTATCGTAAGACCTACCGCACGGTGCCAGATATGCACATTACCGCTGTAGCGCGTGCTTGGCCCATTCTGCGCTGCAGCGCCTGCCGGATCGTGGGCCACGCCTGCGCCCACGGCGGCACGCCCTGCATCCCACTCGGGCGTCCAGGCCAGCCGCCCTACGTAGAGCAACTGCTCCTCAGCGGTTGACTGGGCAGGCGGATCCAGACGCTCCGATTCTGCGCCCAGACGGGCCCCGTTAAACACACCGGCCTGTACGCGCCATGCACTGCGCGACTGATACGACACGGCGGCGCCGGGCGTACGGCTTACGCCAAGGGCGCGCACGCTCCGCGCCCGCAACACAAACGGTGTAGCCGACGACGACACAAGCTGTCCGTAGCTGAACGCCGGACGAAACTGTCCGCCCCGTAGCATCCAACGCGGGTGGAGCTGCAGGTCGACATGGGCGTCGGTAACGATGAGATCATCCACGAAGTCGCCCTCCAGTTCGTAGCTCACCCCATCCACCGGGGCGCCCGACACGGCAAAGCGGGCCCGGTCTACGCCAAAGCCGTCGGTGTAGAGCGTGGGATGGCTCTCGGCATGCGCCGAGGCCTGCACCAACACGCCGATGGTGGGAACGTGTGTGCTGTCTGGAGCCGACTGCGCCTCAACGGAAACGGGCATTCCCAACAAAAGAAGAAGTGACGACAGCACCGCTCCGCTCAAAATGAGAGCCCTGTAGGTGGCAACTTGCGATATGACAGATGAAACCGATTGGTCTCCAGAAAGAGCGTTCTGCATGCGCATGGCGATTTGCGTGAGGAAGAGACGGCGAGCCCAAGAGCAGTTTACTCATTTACGACAGAGAGCTCCTCCACATCAATCTCTGGACTCCGCATGAAGTCCTTCTCGACTTCGCCATAGATGGCAACCGTCATATCGGGCGTGATGCGCTGGTTGCGGAACAGATCGTCGTCGATCTCAACGCGTATTTCGCCGGTGCCATCAGTGAAAATGTATTTTTCGTCGCCGACCTGCTCGATGATGGTTCCTTCCAACTGTACGGTTTGGTCGTCGTTGGCCTGATCGGCAACCACCTCAACCGTAGTCAATTGACTCTGGGCGCCGGGCCCTTCGAACTGGGCCTGTGCAGGCTGTGTGCTTACGCTAACAAGCGCCAGCATCATGAAAACAAACAAGGAGATCCGCATATCTCGTGTGGGCCTTGGTTAGGGGAGTGTGCGTTTATTTCGTTCCCCTATACGACCGGTTCCTTGCAGACAGCTTACCGCCCGCTTACAGTTTTGTAAGGTTGGGTGGTATGCCAGGAGATGCGACGGCGGGGCCGCTTTCGCGACTGTGTTACGGCAGCCAGACGTGCATGGCAGTTCCTTCGTTTGTCTCGCTCTCTACCTCGATGCGTCCCTCGTGCGCCTGTACAATAGCCTGCACCAGGCTTAGCCCCAACCCCAACCCGCGCTCGGTGCGGCTCTGGTCGCCACGGTACAGCCGATCCCAGATACGCGGCTGTTCATGTGCCGGAATGCCCATCCCGGTGTCGCGTACCGTGAGGCGTGCGGCGTAGGTATCATTGGCGGGCAGAGCAGCTGCCTGCACAGTAACGCGTCCGCCCGGGGGCGTGTATTTCACCGCATTGTCGAGCAGATTGGCCAGCGCCTGCCGCATGCGCCCCGCATCCACCTGAACGAAGAGCGGTTGGGGGATGTCTGTGGTAAGCGTGATGTCTTTCTCATCGGCCACGAACTGGTAGGCGTCCACAACGGTCGCGGCGAGGTCGCTCACAGCCATGCGCGATCGCTGCAGCGACACCGTGCCGGTTTCCATCTCCGCCACGTTCAGGATGGTTTCCAGCACTTCGAGCACCGTATCCGAGGCGTTCAGGGTGTTGGCCAGGGCATCGCGGAGTTCGTCTTCGGTCGTTGAATCGCTACGCACTGCGAGTTCGGCCTGTCCGCGCAGCCGCGTCATGGGCGTACGCAGGTCGTGGGCTACGTTGTCGAGCGTGGTGCGCATGCCCTCTACCAGACGCTCGATGCGGTCGAGCATTTGGTTGAACAGGTGAGCCAGTTGCGCAAACTCGCCCTGCACCTCGGGCACCGGGGCGCGCTTTCCGACATCTCCGGTTTCAATGATGGTCTCAAACGTATGCACCACGGTGCGCAACGGGCGCAGCGCGCGGTGGGCCAGCAGCATCCCGCCAATTAGGGCGATGAGTAGCACAGGGAGCGCACTGGCCAGAAACACCCACTTCATTGAACGCAGAATCTCGTCGCTGAGCGGGGCATCCATTCCCACTTGCAAGATGCGGGCGGGGGAGATGCGTAGTGCAAAGGCCTCGATGGGGTCCTGGTCTTGCGCGGCCCCCAGCGGAATCCATGACGCGGTATCAGGCGAATCTGCAGCGGCCAGGCGATCTAAGTCGGGGGCCTGCCAGTTATCGGGGTTGTGCAAGAAGAATGTATCCCCTTGGTCGTTGGTAAGACGCACCACCAGTTCCTGATACTGCTCATCGGCCGCATTTCTTTCCAGCATGCGGCGCATCGCCTGCGGACCGCCTGCTTCGTACGTGGCAGCCAGCTGGCGTGCCTGCGTCTCCATAAACGCACGGTCGGGCTGCTGCAGGAAGTAGACGAGGAGCCCATACGCCAACGCTCCCAGCACAATGACACTCCCAATGAAGAGCACCGCATAGCCCGCCACCAGGCGCCACCCGAGTGGATACTGCTTCCAAACCTGCAGGTCTGATATGCGAGAAGGGGCTTTATTCATCGACTTGGAGGACATACCCAGCACCGCGTACGGTATGAATGAGCTTCTGATCGAAGGGCTTGTCGATACTACTGCGCAGCCGGTGCACCAGCACCTCAACCACGTTGGTCTGCGGCGTGAAGTTAAAGTCCCACACATGCTCTAAGATCATCGTTTTCGAGATGATCTGCCCTTCATTGCGCATGAGCAGTTCCAGCAATGCAAACTCGCGTGGCTGCAGCGCTACGGACGCCCCGGCACGCGTTACCGTCCGGTCCAGTAGATTCATAGCAAGTGGCCCCGCCACAAGCTCGGTCGATTCGGCATGCCCAGAGGCCCGCCGAATGAGTGCGCGAACGCGGGCCAACAGCTCGGTGAACGCAAATGGCTTGGTGAGGTAGTCGTCGCCTCCAGCCCGCAGCCCTTCCACACGCTCATCGGTGGAGCGTTTGGCGCTTAAGATAAGCACTGGTGTGTCTACCCCGCGCTTGCGCAGGTGCTGAATGATGTCGAGCCCATCGCGACGCGGCAGCATCAGGTCGATGATGGCAGCAGCATACGATTCGTTCAGCGCGTAGCGATAGCCTTCCTCGCCATCGGCGGTGTGGTCTACGGCATAGCCCGCTTCCTGCAAGCCCTGCGTAATAAAGTCTGCGATCTGATCATCGTCTTCAACGAGAAGAAGGCGCATCGGCAGAGAGATTCAGGTACAGCACAGTGTGCATCGGACCCCGCTTACGCAGCTACGCCGGATGCTGTGCCGACCGGGCGTGCGCGGCGCTCAAGGGCGACCAGGTAGACTGATGGGGGAGGCGATAGCGATTCATCCAGCGAAGGTCGACAAGATGCTTCATACGAAGCGCTGCCGGGCGCATCCACCAGACCGGGCCGGCGCGCCACAGGCCCTGTTCGGTGCCGGTGGATAGGATGAGCGGCGCGACCGGGTACGGCTTAAAGGCACGCAGTCCGGCGCTGTGATAGGCCCGTTCAGGCGGGTTTCCGTTGCGCAGGTGTTTCAGCATGTGGTCCACGTTTTCAGCAAGGACCGGCCCTTGCTTTACGGCATGCACACCGATGCGGGGGAGGTCGGCGTATCCGTCGACGGCGGCGCAGTCTCCAGCAGCAAACACGCGCGGAGCCGAGGGGATCTGCAGCGAGTCGATCACCTTCACGAAGCCCTGGTCGGTGCACGAAAACGGCGTACACTGCCAGAGCGGCGGCCCCACCGATCCGGTGGCCCACACGAGCTGCGTGCAGGGAAGTCGTGTACCGTTGTCGAGCACTACGCGATCGGGGGGACGATGCTGCACGCGCGCCCCCGTGTACAGGCGTCCCCCCTGCCTGGCAAACAGGTCGGCCACGCGTTGGCTGGACCCCTCTGGAAACAACGGAATCAGCCGATCGGCCGGTTCAACCACGGTGATTGTGCATGTGCGCGGCGCGGTGCGGCGGATGCGGGCCTGAATGTTCAGTGCCAACTCGGTGCCCGCGGCCCCGCCTCCGGCAATGACCACGTGCTGCTGCGACGTGCGTTCGGGCAGCGTACGCAGCCATGCCTCCAGCCGTGCAATCTGGTGCATGGGCTTGGTGCCCGTAATCTGCGCTGATCCCTCCGGCGGAGTGGGGTTCGATGCGCCCACATCAACAACCGCAACGTCGTACGGCAGCGTCGTGCCGTAGGCGGTCGTGGCGGTACGGGCGGTGGGATCCATGCGCACCACACGCCCTCGGTGCCACGTAATGCCGGTATGCTGGCACCAGCCTTTCAGGTCAATGCGCACCTCATCTTCTCCGTACACGCCCCCCAGGTGTTCAGGCACCATGCCCGAATAGTAGAGATGCGGATGATCGGAGACCATCGTGATGTCAATGCCGCGTTTGCGCCACGCTACAGCGCGCTCAAACAAGGCCACACTGGCGTGGCCGCCACCAATTAGAAGCAGATGCACAGAGGCGTACCCGTTTTGTATGTGGGATGCGAAGGCTTACGCGGTGGAGTCTACCGGACACGTGGATACGCCTATGAGGCGATACAGCGGGCAGAAGCTCACCGCTCCCGTAAGCAACAGCACGCCGCTTACTACGCCCAGCCCCAGCGCCCACGTGCCGCTGATCACGCCGCCTGCGTACAGGCCAGCTACCACCAGCGCACTTCCAATGCGAAGCATTCGGTCGATCGTTCCTACGTTGGTATCCATTGTAGCTTATTCTATTTGTAGTTACAAGGTCAGCTTTGTGTTATAATATGGGCCCACGGGAAAGTTACACGGCTCCATGCATTCGATGCGACACCGGACCTTCTTTTTCGACAGCGACACCCGTATCATGCAAGCTTTTTCGCTTTACGCCATCGCAGCAATGTTCATAGCCGCAGGCGTAGCGCATTTCATAAAACCGAGCATCTTTACACGTATCGTACCGTCGTATCTACCCGCACCGCGCCTGTTGGTGTATGCCAGCGGCGTCTTTGAGATTGCTGGAGGCGTGGGGGTGCTCATCCCAAGCACAAAAATCTATGCCGGGTGGGGACTCATTGCTATGCTCGTGGTGTTTCTACCCGTACACACGTACATGGCCCGCGACCCCGACAGCCGGTTCTCAGATCTACCTGGCTGGATGCTCTGGCTCCGCATTCCCGTTCAGTTTGTGATCATGGCTTGGGTGTACTGGGCCGTGCTCATGGGGTAAGGTTACCTACAAGATCGCATCGAGGGATCACAAGGCTATGTATTGATGATTCCCACAGTAACACAGCAGCTTCCAGACGCATCCCCAAACAACACTGCGCCGAACGCCCCAAAGGACGTCCGGCGCAGCACAGGATTCGCATAAGCACACCGCACAGCGTGCAGCGTACTCGTTAGAGCCCGTTACTCAATGTACAGCGTGTAGCTTCCGCTTCCGCTATACGACTCAACGACCCACAGGTAATAGCCCGAGGATCCGCTGTAGTCAATGGATTCGCTGGAGCTTGCCGAGGTTGAGGAATCAACCTCACTCCAGTTCCAGCCGTTCCAGCGGTAGAGGTACAGGTCGAAGTCGGCGCTGCTGGGCCCTTCGAGGTAGGCCGTCTCCGAACCGTCGCCGGCGTAGTACGAGCCGTTGGGTTCGTTGGCCGTATCGCCCGATCCGCTCAGCGAGCCGCTGTAGGTAGCGCAGGAGGAGCAGGGGGTGTCGCCACCGCCACCGTCATTGCCACCATCATCGCCGCCACCGTCATTGCCGCCGTCATCGCCGCCGCCGCTGCCGTCAAGGCCGCTGTACAGCAAGAGATTCGGCGAGCTACCAATGCCCGAGAGCGCCCCCGAGGTGGCCGTGTCCGTAAGTCCAGAGAAGACCGATGCGGGCGAGGCGCTGGGGTTGGATTCCAAGTAGAGCGCAGCTACACCGGCGGCGTGCGGAGACGCCATCGAGGTGCCGCTAATGGTGTTCACAGCGGTATCGCTGGTGTACCAGGCCGAGGCAATGTCGGAGCCCGGCGCCCAAATGTCAACGCACGAACCGTAGTTCGAGAAGCTGGAGCGCTGATCCGACGATGTGGTCGAGCCCACGGTGAGCGCATCGCCTACACGGGCAGGCGAAGCGGTGCAGGCATCCGTGTTGTCGTTACCTGCTGCAGCCACGACGAGGATTCCGTCGTTAATGGCGTTCTCCACAGCCGTATCGAGGGCCGAGCTGGCACCACCGCCCAGGCTCATGTTCGCTACTGCTGGGGGCTGGTGGTTGGCTGCAACCCAGTCTACGCCGTCTATAACACCACTCATGGTGCCGCCGCCGCCACAGTCGAGCACGCGGACCGCGTGCAAGGTGGCGTCTTTGGCAATGCCATATGTGCTACCGCCCACGGTACCGGCTACGTGCGTGCCGTGTCCGTTGCAATCCTGTCCGTTCTGCCCGTCGTTAAAGGCATCGAAAGAGGCGACGGCACGTCCGCCAAAGTCGTTGTGGCTCGTGTTAATACCAGTGTCGAGGATGTACGCATTTACGCCATTTCCAGAGGCGTTGTACGTGTAAGTATCATCGAGTCCAGAGCGCTGGTCCACGCGGTCGAGGCCCCACGGGGCGTTCGACTGTGTGTCTACCGCATGCACGGTCTGATCTTGCTCCACGTACGCCACGTCGGGGTGAGCGGCAAGCGCTTCAGCTTCAGCCTCGGTCACGTTGGTAGCCGAAAAACCGCTTAGCGCGTGGCCGTAGGTGCTCCGCACTTCAGCATTGCTCGACGACTTCGCGCTTAACAGCGCTTCGGCCTGTGCCACACGGGCGGCTTCGCTTTTCGCTGTTACCGCACCGTCTTCATACACGACGATAAACTGCCCGTCAATGGGGGTGCTTACTTGCTCGGTAGGCAGCTCGGTAGCAGATGGCGCATCCGCAGGAGGCGTGGTGCTCATGCTTACGGGAGCCGACTCGCGCCCGTCATCCTCAACCGAACTGGGCGAGGAGTCGTCGCATCCGGTCCAAACGAGAGAAGCGGCAAGCACTGCTCCAAGTAAGAGATTGCGATATAGGGGGTGGGTGTTCATGGGTGAAAGCTTGCTTACGCAAAAGAAAAAACGACCCATCCGCCGTGAAAACAACATGCGCAAGGGCATCCTGGTGGGGTCGCCTCACGCTTTCATCAACAGATGTTGATCCCACGTTAACAGTTGCGTTACACTATTTAAACCATTCATTACAATTTACCTGAATCATCACAATATGGCATAACCGTGCTCATTTGTCGTTATCCCGGCTGGGAACCCACCTCAGCCCGCGTGCAGCTTTCCGAAGAATGTCCGCTGCGCCAATGATGCGTCCTGTGTGAAAGCTACACGCCTATCTGGCGTTATACACATCGACCGGTAGCATTCGACCCCAGGGCTCCTGTATGTTGCAAGTGGTCTTTTACCTTGCCTCCCTCATGCCGCCGATTTTGCTATGATCGACCGTTATACCCGTCCCGAAATGGGCCGCCTCTGGAATGCCGAACAACAGTTTCAATCGTGGCTCGATGTGGAGCTGGCTGCTTGCTGGGCGTGGAGCGAAATCGGTGCCATTCCACCTGCAGATGTCGAGAAGCTCTACGAAAACGCGTCGTTTGATGTCGAGCGCATCCGCGAAATTGAGCAAGAGACCAAGCACGATGTGGTCGCCTTTACCCGGGCGGTCAGCGAAACCCTCGGCTCCGAAAAGAAGTGGGTGCACTACGGGCTCACCTCGACCGATGTGGTTGACACGGCGTACATGGTGCGGATGCGCAAGGCCAATCGCCTCATCCGCACCCAGCTTGATGCGCTCATTGAGCAGCTCGCCGAGCGCGCCCATGAGCACAAGAACACCCTTACGATGGGCCGCACCCACGGTGTGCATGCCGAGCCCACCACGTTTGGACTGAAGCTGGCCCGCTTCTACGACGAAATGACCCGGCAGCGCGAGCGCTTCGACCGCGCCGCAGAGGAGATGCGCGTGGGCAAGCTCTCGGGCGCGGTCGGCACCTTCGCACACATTCCACCCGAGGTAGAGCGCCTGACCTGCGAGCGCCTCGGACTACGCCCGGCGCCCATCTCTACGCAGATCCTTTCGCGCGATCGGCACGCCAACTACCTGAGCGTGCTCGCAGGCATCGGGGCTACCATAGAGAAAATCGCAGTTGAGATTCGCCACTTGCAGCGCAGCGAAGTACGGGAGGTGGAAGAGTCGTTTGGATCCGGCCAGAAGGGCTCGTCGGCCATGCCCCACAAGCGAAATCCGGTGGGCTCGGAGAACCTGACAGGATGCGCCCGGCTCCTGCGCGGATACATGGTGAGCGAGTACGAAAACGTGGCGCTGTGGCACGAGCGCGACATCTCGCACTCCTCGGTCGAGCGTGTGGTGCTGCCCGATGCTACGACCATTGTGCACTACGCCTTGCGCCGCATGGCGGGCATTATCGAGCACCTGACGGTGTATCCGGACACGATGCGCGACAACATGGAGCGGACCTATGGCCTCTACAACAGCCAGCGCCTCATGCTGAAACTGATCGACGCAGGCCTCTCGCGCGAGGACGCCTACGACCGTGTGCAGCCCCTGGCCATGCAGGCATGGGAAGAACAGCGCCCCTTCCACGACATTGTACGCGAGGCCGATGCCATCACCGAGCACCTGTCGGTCGACGCCATCGACGAGGTCTTTGACCCGAGCTATCACGTGCGCAACGTGGACCTCATCTTTGAGCGTGTGGGACTGGCTTAGTGCTGTGCCACAGGTGATTCATAGGGTGACGCATGGACTCCCATTTTATAGTCATCCCGGACAAGGCGCCCCTGGCGCCGCTGATCCGGGATCTTTTGTCACCTTCCATGACAATCACTCGTCCGCGTCACCCAACCATTGACGTGTGACAGAGCAGTAGTCTCCGGTGCGACTTGGGCTCTCGGTACGGGCGAACGGGGGACCGTTCGCCTCAGAGGGTTTCCAGAATGGCAGCGGGTGAACAGCCCCGACGATATGAGAGCTCTGCCCCGCGTTTTACGCGATGCTCGATAGCGGCAGCGCCTTAGAGCCTGCACTCACGGCGCTTCGTCGGGCGTGCTGTCGCCCGTGGGGCGTGGAGGCAGCGGCTGGTCGTCGAGGGACCAGCGGTAGGAGCCTTCGGTGCGGCGCTTTTCGTCTTCACTGAGGCCGCGATAGCCGTAGGGCGGCTTGCGCAGCTTGCGAATCAGCGCAATCAAGAACCACCCAAACGGCATGTACCAGGCTGCAATGTCGAGGTCGCGCACGATCTTGTGCAGCCAGTTCTTGGCCGGGGGGCGCTGGCGGTTGCGGTCGTGCGTCACAAACGAAAGCGGCCACCCCAGCGGCGTGGTGCGCAGCCGCTTGCCCTTAATGGCATTCATCTCACGCTTGAGGCTCTCCCAGTCGTAGGGGTTGTCCCCGTGCTCCTCCACCGCCGTATTCAGATCGTGCTGGGCGCGCTCTTGAATCCGCTCGGCCACGCGCACTACCATGTCGCGGCTGGGCGCGTCCACGTCCGTGCAGCCTTCTTCCCGGAGCATCTGGCGTACGTTTACGGGACGCTGTACCACGAATGTCATCTGGCATGGAAATGCCAGGTAGAAGATAAACGGAAAGAGCAGGGCCAGCGGCGCAATGGGGAGCGGCAGGAAGGGAATGCCGAGTACCTTCCGAAACAGCTTGTCAATGGGTTCGAATGTAACACTGGTAGGATTCACCCATTCGGCATTTACCACGCTGACCGGGTACACCGGCGCGTCGTGCTTGGCCGCCAGCACGACGAAGCTGGAATGGAAGTGCTGAAGCTGGTAGCGCCGCGTGAAGCCCTTGCCGATGCCGGGCACCCCCTCGGGATAGTAGATGACCCGGTCGCCGCGTTCCAACAGCCTGTCGTAGTTGGCGAACGTCATATCCACGCCACCGCCCCGCCGCCACCAGTTGTCAAGGTCGAACGGACGCATCCACCAGGTGGCAGCCAACTGGGGCGTGTACACGCTTCGGAATTTGCCTGCCCGGGTGTATCCGGTAGCCCGCCAGAGCGCAGCATCAAGCACAATAGCATCGTGGGGAAAGGCATTGCCGCTGTGGTTGGGCGCCAGGATGAGCGGCCCGTCGTCGGGGAGCTTTTCGTGGCCAATGAGCTTAGCCCGAAAGTAGCGATCCATGACGTCGCCCATAAAGCCGTCAATGAGGCTGTACAGGTAGTCCCAGTCGATGGGATCGTGTGGCGTATCGGTGCGCGCCAGGTTAGGCGCAGGCCCCGACGGCATCTGCGCCTCGTGCCGCCACGGGTCGAACGGCTCAAAGAGCTCCTCCAGATCCTCCGGATCCAGCGTCACGTCAATTGTAAAATCGGATTCAGCAGCCATAGAAGGCGACCAGAGGCCGTTGATGAGTTAAGCAACGAGGCAAGACCATGCAAGTCAGGTCTTGAACAGCGCAAGTAAAAAGCCAATCGCGAAAAGTGGGAGCCAGAGCCAGATGGGGCCGCCCTGCACCACGCCGAGCGCCCCGCCAATGATGCACGCCCCCGCCAGGATGCTGCCCCGCAGCCCCGGAAACGGGTCGCCGGTGGGAGTGCGGTCGTTGAGTCGTTCTTCAACGTATGCGGACCCTGAACTCATGAGCCGGGGCAACTGCACAATGGTGTCGATGAACTCAGGTGCGTTGCTCAGCAGCTCAGTGCCCAACGTGCGGGGGTCAAAGCGCTCACGGAAGATGCTACGCACATGGCGCTGCGACACCGCCACCACGTCCAGGTCGGGCTTCATGGTGCGGCCCACCCCCTCGAACGTAACCAGCGCCTTCACCATCAGCGTCATTTCCACGGGGAAGAACACGCGGTAGCGTCCACCCAGACTGAGCGACTCCAGAATAAGCTGGGCGATGCTGATGGTGCCCGTCTGTCCCTGTCGGGCAAAGTAGCGCGACAGATCCGACACCGCCCGTCGAAAGCCCTGCGGGTCGCCGCCCTCGCCGATGCGCGCAATGTCGAGCAGGTAGCGGGCCACGTTCTCCACATCGCCCCGCACGAGCGCGTAGAAGTAGTAAAGCAGGCGTCGCTTCACCTGCGGACTGAACCGCCCGACCATGCCCATGTCGATAAATCCAACTTTAATCGGCTCATCGGGGCCGCCTTCAATGATCTTGAGGTTGCCCGCGTGTAGATCGGCATGGAAGAAACCATCTTTGTACAGCATGCGGATAATGGCCGCCGATCCCAGGTCGATCACGCGCTCGCGTTCATCCTCGGAGAGCTTCATCGAGGCGGCCGAGCCCGGACGAATACCGTCGATGAACTGCATGGTGAGCACATCATCGGAGCTCAGATCGCGGTAGATCGTGGGAAAGACCACATCGGGCATATCGCTGAAGTTGGCCGCAAACACCTCGGCGTTGGTGGCCTCGAACGAGTAATCGACCTCGCGCTTCGTGTACTCGCTGAACTCCTCAATAATCTGCCGAGGCCGGTACTCCGGGATGATCCAGTTCAGGAAGATGCCAAAAAACTCCAGCAGCTTCAGATCCGAGTTGATGATTTCGCGGATCCCCGGCTTAATCACCTTAATGACGACATCGTCCCCCTCAATGGTGGTAGCGCGGTGCGCCTGCGCAATGGAGGCGGAGCCGAGCGGCTCGCTACTCAGTGTCGCAAACAGCTCCTCGGTCGGCGCGCCCAGATCACGCTCGATGATGTCTTTCACCTGCACGAACGGCACCGGCGGCAGGTGGTCCATCAGGCTTTCCAACTCGCGCGTAATGGCGGGCGGAAGCAGATCTTCGCGAATCGCCAGAATCTGACCCAGCTTCGTAAAGGTCGGCCCCAGAATCTCCAGCCGCTTGCGCAGCTGCACCGGAAAGGGCAGATCGCGTAGCGAACGATCTACAAACGGACGAAAGATCCATGCCACCATGCGTTTACCAATCGAACGCATGCCGCGTGTTTGCACGTTGGGCAGCGAGCGCACATAGGCAATGTGCCCGCCCATGAGCAGCCCCATCACATGCCGGTACACCACAAAGAAGCGTCGGACTGCTCCTCGATAGGGCGCCAGCGGATCAAAGTCGGCCAGCGGCGAGCGGTGATCGGCCTCTGAGGTCGCCCCCCCCGACGTAGCCCCGCCATACGTAGGGCCCGAAGCGGTGCCCTCTCCCTTCCCCTGCATTTGCCCATTCGTGGAGGTCGATGCCTGCGCTTCCCCCTGCGATGCCGCCGTCTCCTCTCCCGAAGCAGAGGCAGTCCCCGAGGCCGACGCCGTCTGCGAAGAGGAGCTCATGGAAAGATGGGTTGATTACGTGGTTGAAAACGCACCGTGCGCTGTGCACGGAGAGGGCGCTCCGCGTAGGTATGAGTTGGTGTGGATTCATGATGAACCGAAAACACGACCACGGGTTCACTATCGTGGCCCCTTCAGGTATGTGCTCCGGTTGCAGCACTACAGTTGATCTGCAACGCAGCACATACGAGCAGCATCCAGGGGCAACCTCGTATTTTACTCACTGCACACCGCTTCGTCTCATGCTTTTCCTGACCGGCTTTCCGGGATTTCTGGGCACCCGCCTTGTTGACACGCTGGCGCAGCAGAACCCGTCGCTCTCGTTCCATCTGCTCGTGCAGCCAAAGTTCGTCCCCGACGCCCATGTTGCCCTCAACCGGCTGGGGCTCACCGAGCGCGCCACCGTGCATGCGGGCGACATCACCAAGCCCAATCTGGGGCTGGGCGATGCGTACGGCACCGTGGCCGAGTCGATGACCCACGCGGTGCACCTGGCTGCGGTGTACGATCTCACGATTCCGCGCGACATCGGCTGGCGCATTAACGTAACCGGTACGCAGCATGTGCTTGATCTTATGGCCCTGGCGCCGCAGTTGCAAACGTTTGGCTACGTGAGCACCGCCTATGTGGCTGGAAAACGCACCGGACGCGTCTACGAGACCGATCTGACGCACAACGCGGGCTTTAAGAATTTCTATGAGGAAACGAAATACCATGCCGAAATGCTGGTAAAACAGCAGATGTCGAATATTCCTACCATGGTTTTTCGTCCGGGTATTGTTGTAGGCGATTCGGAGACCGGCGCCACCGATAAGTTCGACGGTCCGTACTTCATCTTGCAGGCGCTGCAACGGCTCCCGCGCTACACGCTCATGACGCGCATCGGCGACGGTACCGCCCCCGTGCACTTGACCCCGGTCGATTATGTGGTGGATGCGATGGCGTATCTTCTGCACCAGCCTCAGCACAACAGCACCACGTTTCACCTCACCGATCCCAACCCGCTCTCCACGCAAGAGATCATAGAGACATTCGTGCAGCAGCTCGACATGCACGTAGCGTACGTGCCCGTGCCGCCCACCGTAGCGCGTACACTCATGGGTACCAACGTGGGCCGCTACCTGGGCATTGCCCCTGAGATGATCGACTACTTCGACCACGAGGTGTACTACGACACCGCGCAGATTGAGGACGCCCTGCAGGGCAGCGGCATCACGTGCCCCTCGCTACGTGACTACGCGCCCCGCATGGTGCACTACATGAACGAGCACTACGCGCAGGCCCGCTCCGAAGCTATGTACTAAAGGACGAATCGCACCACACAGCCTGACGCACTGCTGCTTATTTATAAAATAACGGATATAAAGGAGGCTACTTACATAGATCCGGCTTCAGGAGCGGCAAAGTTATCCACAGGCTATCCACACCCCCTTATGGCTCGTAACGCATAACAGATATTAAGTCCCTTGACTCTAAAACCGGCCTCAGCCCGTGCTAAGCGGGTTTCAGGAGGAAATTCGAAGATACGGATCGAATTGAGCACAGTTATCCACAATCTCCCAAAAGTTATCCACAGGTTGTACACAGGCTACACACAGGATTCAGGAAGTTATCCACAATGCCTGATTACCTCCACTTTTGAATATCCGTTATTTACAAGAGGTGGTTTTGTGGGATTTGGAGGCCGATTTTGCTTCTCATCAATCGACGTAGTGCTCTGTCAATCCTCATTTTGATGGTTGCTCTGTACGGTTGTGGAATTAGACGCCGTACGCTACGACGCTCGCCCACAGGGATTTCTCATAGCTGGGTAACTTGTGCCGAATGCTATCGGCACCGCTTGCGTCCCCGGCGAGCATAAGAGAATAGATGCGACGCTGCGGGTTGGACGCAGGAGCGTCCTCGGCCCCATGGCGCCGACGGAGGACCGTCGGTGCCAGGTCCTGTGATTCATCTCACAATCTCACACTGCAATTATTCCCCAACGAAGTCTGTCATGGTGAGCGCCTTGCTAACGAACGCTTTCGGTAGCAGAAGTGCTTTTAGAGTGCAAGCGAAGCGCGTCGAACCATCTCCTTGACGTTCAGCAGAAACTATTCGGGACGGCACGGCACGCGTATCCATCTTGGTTTAACCCACAGAATGACCTGCGACAGAGCAGTAGTGCTCTGTCCCGTGTGATTGTTTAGGTCGTTTGAGCGCACGGAATCCCTCCCCCTAAATCCCCCTCCTCTGAGGGGAACTTCATGAGGGCGCCCTATGGTTCCTTTCTCCTCGGGAAGGGTCCTGAATCGGCGTCCAGGACAAGCACGATGGAGGGGAAAATACGCATCTGAATCCAACCTTTCAGGGTTGTTGACACTGCAGTAGCTTCCACAGGTTGACATGTGTACAGTGCCGTCACGTCGCTATCATATGACGGCGTTGGTAAGCCAGATAGGCACTGCCTACTGCACCCAGCCCCGCAAATCCAGCCAGCACCGCAAAGAGCACAAGCGGGGTTGACCAGTACAGGATGCTGCCCGCAATACCGGCTCCGAGTGCACCCACGCCAAACACGCCCAGGTAGGTAAATCCGTACGAGAGCCCACGTGCCTCAGACGGCGTGTACTCGGCAACCATCGCCTGGTACAGCGGCTGCACCATAAAGAGCGCCACGCCCAGCACTGCGCTTACGGCCAGGAGCGGAGCCGTCCCCATCTGCGCCAGTGGCCAGAACGCGATGCCCAACACAGTCAGCAGAACAAATCCCCCGGCAAGCGCCCACTCGGTGCGTCCCTGATCGGTGAGCCAGCCGCCCAGGTACTGCCCCGCCATGCCCACCATGAGCAGCGCAGCGTAGACATAGCGGCTGGGGTCCAGGTCTACCGCTCCATCAAGCACGAACACATCTTCGAGCAGATTCGGCAAGAACGTCAGGATGCCGCGGTAGTAGAGTCCCGACAAAATGACAATGCCAAACACGATAGCAAAGCCCGAAGCAAAGAGCACACGCGTATGCGTCCACAGTTGAGTGGCTGAGGCGGGAGCCGCCGGACTTGATGCAGTGGTTGCCACCTGGGAGCTGGCGTCTGCCGCGGTTTCATTAAAGGAGGCTTGCGCAGCATAGCCCGTAGCGGCCAGCGCAGGCAGCGCCAGACAGGCCGCCACCACGCGCCAGTCTACAACCAGCAGAAGCAGCGCTGTGCAGAACGGACCGAGTGCAATACCTGCATTTCCTGCCATCCCGTGTAGTGCCAATCCTTTACCGCGCTGCACCACCCCGCGCGAGATGAGCGTGAGTCCCGCCGGATGGTAGATGCTGGCCGCCAGTCCCCACAGCACCAGCGCGGCCCCAATCGTCCACAGCCCCGGTGCCAGGCTGAGCATCAAAAACGATGCCCCCATGCCCGCAAGGCAGGCCACAATAAGGCGCCGCGAGCCCCAACGATCCGCCAGAATGCCTGCAGGCAACGCCCCCACACCGTACAGTCCGTACCCTACGGAAACAAGCGCCCCAAGTAGTGCCGTTGAGGTCCCAAACTCAGTGAGCCACAATGTCATTAAAATGGGGATCGACAGCTCGTAGGTATGCACCATCCCATGCCCCAATGACGTAAGAGCGATGATGGCGCGGTCATTGCTGCTCATATGACTGACTGATTTGTGAAAGCCTGCTCAGAGTGTTCTGTTAACGCGTAGTGGCGGCGGGCATGAACGCTTCACGCATTGGGGTGTTACGATAGCGGCACCTGTGGTACCCACTGCATGGTGCCGGGAACGACGCACCGCTGTACCCGAATAAGAAAAGCATTTGTTTCACAACCGAACGTATTACCATGGCCGAATCTACCCTCGAACTTTCCGACAGTACCTTTGAGGACGATGTCCTCAACGCTGATCAGCCCGTGCTGGTTGATTTTTGGGCGCCCTGGTGCGGCCCGTGCCGCCAAATTGCTCCGACCGTAAACGCGGTTGCTGAGGAATACGAGGGTCGTGCCAAGGTAGGCAAACTGAACGTCGACAACAACCCGAAGACGGCCCAGGAGTACGGCGTGCGCTCCATCCCCACGCTGCTCGTCTTTCACAACGGCGAGGTCGTTGACCAAGTGCTGGGCGCTGTGCCGAAGTCGGAGCTCACCAAACGGCTCGACAAGCAGCTCGCGCAGGCAGCGTAACTCCCGCGCGCAGCTCACGTACAGCTATGCAACACGAGGCCTGCCTTCTACCGAGGGCGGGCCTCGTTTTTGGATTCGCCTGGCGGATGCGAACAGGCAATTGTTGTACATTTACTCGCTCGCATCCTAACTAACCCAAGTTGCAGGGTATAACACCCTCCACCACATTTTGTCATTCTGAAGAGCGGAGCGATGAAGAATCTCCCCCACTGAGAGCAAAACAGGTGTGACAAGGAGATTTTTCGACTGCGCTACGCTCTGCTCAAAATGACAGCCTTGTAGGGGACAACTTGCGTTAACGACTCTCGTACCTTCTACCAACAACCGGCTTTACACCGCTTGCGTCGCCCCCTCCCCCACGCTGCGCCCTCGCCCCTCTTCGTGCCCTTTGCAGCGGCGCTCGTGGTGCTGTCGGGCCTGCTGATGCTGCCCGCACACCTCATGCCCATTCCCATTTCGCCATTCGCTCCGTGGACGCCCGAGGCGCTCGTTCTGGCGACCCTGCTCGCGGCAACGATCTATGTGCCGAGAAAGCGGTGGATACGCGGCATCGGGGTCGCGGTGGTCCTGGTGTACTGGACGTACGCCTGGTACGATGCGCTCGTGTACACCGCGTTTCAGCGGCATGGCGTGCTCTACGAAGACATCCGGTTTGTGGTGGATGCACTGTACCTCATCCCCGAACTGGCCAGTCCCGAGCGTGCCGTGCTCGGCGTGGCAGCCCTTGGAGCAGTGGCAGGCATGATTGCCATGATCCCGCGCCTGGTGCGTGCATTTCAGGAGGCCGGGCGCCTGCGTGCCACCTGGGCGCTGCTGCTCGCCCTGCACCTGATGGCCTGGCCGTACATCCTCTGGCACGCGCCTGCCGAAGAGTGGGGCGTAGAGCACCAGACCTATCGCGAAATCCGCGAGGACGAGCGCCTGCGCACCCTCACCGCACAGATCCACGCGAACCTCGATGCTTCGCGCGCGCTCCACGACCTGGTAAACACGCTTGACCAGGGCCGCACCGACTCTACATATCACACCTACGCCGACCTCGAACTGCAAGAACGTCCCTCCATCTACTGGTTTCTGATGGAGTCGTACGGACAGGTGCTCTCTACCCATCCCGAGCTTAAAGCGCCATACGCTGCGCTCATCGACAGCGTGGAGACGGCGCTCCGCAGCGATGGCTGGCACATGGCTACAGCGGTGGGTACGGCGCCTATTCGTGGCGGACGCTCCTGGCTCTCGCATGCCACCTTGCTCAGCGGCGTGCGCATCCACCGGCAGCTGCTGAACGATCGGCTGGTGCGCCACCCAAGCTACCCCTCTATCGTACGCACACTACAGGCACAAGGCTACCACACCGTCGGACTCAAACCGCCCGTCCGGGCGCGCCCGGGACTCCCGCTCTCTGACCCGTACGACTTCGACCGCATGTTCTACCTGAACGACCTAAACTACGAGGGGCCGCGCTACGGGTGGGGCATCGTGCCCGATCAGTACAGCCTGCACTACACGCACGAGCAGGCACTCGACGACAACGATCCGTTCTTCCTCTTCTTCTCGATGGTTGACTCGCACGCACTCTGGAAGCATGGCCTCATTCCGTACGTCGACGACTGGCGCGTCTTCAACGACGGCCCCGGCGTGAGCGATGGCGGCGACCGCCGGTGGATCCGGCAGCATCGGCGCGAGGACCGCCCCGAACTCGTGCCCGACAGCCTGTCGAATCGATTCATCTTCCAACAAGAGCCCCACCTGCGCTACTTCCGTACCATTGCCCACAACTGGCGCCTGCTCCGCGACTACATCCGGGCGGATGCGCCGGAGGATGCCCTGGTCTGGGTGATGGGCGACCACCAGCCGCCCGTGCTGTCGAGCGAGAGCGCGGATGTGCCCATGCACGTCTTTGCGCGCGACCCGGAGCGGCTGCAGCCATTTCTGGAGCAGGGCTTCACACGTGGCCTCACCCCGAACCCCGATGCTCAGACCGTATGGCCGCTGGAGGGGCTCTACTCGCTCACCATGCGCGCGCTGGCGCAGTACAACGACCTGCCGCCCGAGGCCGCCCCGCTCCGTCCCGAGGGCGTGCCGTACCGGATGCTCGCGCCGTAACTGGACGTCGACGCTTCTCTTGGACTCAATCATCCTTGAAGAAGCCGCCCAACAAACCACCCTGCGTCCGACGGTCCCCGTCGGACGTATACAAGGACGCTCCTGCGTCCCTGAGACCACGCACAGGCGCAGACTTTTGATGAGCGCACCTGCATCCCGGGGGCTTGCGGAGGCAGAGCCTCCTGGGTGGGCGTCACGAGGCAGAGCCTCGCGACGAGCGGAGAAGCAGCGGCTTGTGATGCGTGCAACCTGCATCCCGGGTGCTCGTCGCGTAGCACAAAAAGCATGACCTTCGGCCCCTCCGCCGTGCGACGCCGGCTGTTCAGGGGCTCCGCCCCGCTGAAAGACGTGCATCAGACGGCCACCTGCTGCACAAACTGGCGGATGCGCCACGCCGTCTCGGCCCAGCAGGGGGTGCCTCGGCTTACGCGCACCGCCTGCCACGCAAGCTGCGTGTGGAGGCGCGGGGTGGTGAGCACCTCGTGCAAGCGTGTACGCAGCACCGCAAAGTCGCCCGCAGGCACGAGGCATGCATCGGACAGCGTGCCGAGCGTTTCGGGGAGGCCGCCTACCCGAAAGCCCAGCACCGGCACGCCCGCCGCCAGCGCCTCGCGCGCGACCATGCCGCTCGTCTCGAAGCGCGATGGGCACAGCACCACATCGGCGCGAGCGTAGGCGGCGCGCACCTCCTGCGCCGACGCGGCTCCCTGCACGTGCACCCGATCGGACACAGGCGAGGCGGCAACGGCCTCGCGGAAGGCGGCGGCGTGCCCCGGGTCGAGCGTCTCATCGCCAATGACGTGCCACTGCCACGGCACTGCGCGCAGGTCTTCGAGCATGTGCAGGCACGGAATGAGCTGCTTATTGGGGAAGCGGTTCGCCACGGACAAAAGATGGGCGGGCGGATCGAGGGCTGTCCCCGCCGCGTCGCGGCCTGTGCGGAAGGTGTGGTCCAGTCCGGGCGGCCCTACGACTACGCGGCGGGGCGCAATGCTGTGGGCGCTGAGTTGCTCCTTCACAAAGTGGCTGGGCGCTACGTATCCCCCAAACAACGACAGGCGGTCGGCTTCTTCCTGAGCGGCGGGCGTGTCATGCTGGGTCGGATCGGCCAGGTGCAGGTAGTGCGCAGTGAGTACCGCGGGCGGCCCCGTAGCCCAGGCCTCGAGCAACCCGTCATCGCGCAGGAGCAGGCTGTCGACAAGCCAGGCGTCGGCCTCGGCAGGTGCTTCGGGCCATGCTGTGCCCGTGGTGCAGGTATCATTCGAGGGCCAGGCAGTGCGCAATGCTGCATTGTAGCGGTTGCCGCCCGTGGGATGCTCGGCAATGTCGGGATTGCAGAAGTGGATGTGCATAGGCATGCGCTTCAAGGAGCAGATTGGATCCAGCGGCCACAGGACTGCGCATCGTGCATCAGGCGCGTAACACGCAGGGTGCGGGTGGGCACCATGTCGCATCCGGCAGCACGCAGCGCGTGGGCGGCCCACTGGTTGCAGTTGTTGAGCCCATGATACGGAAGCCGAGACAGAAAAAAAGCGCTTTCGTGGTAGTGTCCAGACGCCACCGGATCAGGATGCGCGTTGTGCATGCTCTGCCGCACGAACGCAGCCACCTGATGCAGCCCGGCCCTGGATACCTGGATGGCGGCGATGTCGTGCTGCGGAAAGGCGTCGGTCACCGGCTCGTCGAACACGGCCATGTGCACCACACTTTTGGTAGGCCACAGCCCGGCGCGCAGGAGCGTGCCAAGCCCCGCATCGGGATTCGGGTAGTAGGCGGCCTCGCCCCAGCCCACTTCGACGTATGCGGTGGGCGGAAAATCACCGAGCACGGGCCATGCCGCATCGCCCAACGCCGCACGCGGCATCACGAGTCCGGCATGCCAGCCGTGACGCACCACGTAGACGGTGTGCGGTCCCGATGCCTCTTCGACAGCGTCAACCGTGGGCTGCTCGCACTGTACGGCCAGCACTGCGATCCACACGAGGAGTGCTCCCACCAATCCGCGACGTAGCCAGCGGGTCATGAATGTAGCAACCTATGCACTGTGTACAAACGGCGGCCTGTATGCCCCCTAAACATAGCATAGGCGCGCCCCGTCTGATACGCAACTGTTTCTTTTCCTCAAGCTTTCCTGTTGCCATGCACGACGCCCTGCGCCAGCACATCCGCAAAAGCCTCACCGGCGACTTCCCCGCGCACGCCTCGTTTCAGGATGCGGTGGCCGACTGGCCCCACGACCAGCGCGGCGTGCGTCCCGAGGGCGTGCCCTACTCCGGATGGGAGCTGGTCGAGCACATCCGCCTCGCGCAGGCCGACTTGCTGCGCTACAGCCAGAACGACGACTACGCCCCCGACACCTGGCCCGATGCCTACTGGCCCGACACCCCGAACCCGCCCTCGCGTAACGCCTGGCATACCAGCTGCGAAACCGTCGTCGCCGACCGCGAAACGCTCCTGGCCCTGCTCGACGAGTCGAACCCGTTCGAGCCGGTGCCCAGCCACGACACGCACACGCTGCTGCGCTCCGCGCTTATTGTGCTCGACCACAACGCCTACCACACGGGTCAACTCGTCACCGTGCGCCGCCTCCTGGGCTGCTGGCCGCCGGCAGATACGGCGTAGGTGTCGAGGTGTGGATGTTCGGAAGTGCGGAGGTTTGGACGAGATGCCCACGTGAACACAGCATGAACCAGCACGTAGAGGAATTACAGTACGTATCCTGCTGCTTTCTTCGCTGTGCATGGCCATATCATGGCACGCATGTCGCGGTCTCTCCCCCAGACGCACCAGGATCAGTAGAACGAGATCGTAGCCACGCCTGCGTTTGAGGGACTCCCCGACAAGGTTGCAACCAATCGCCAGGGTCCAGTCGATCGCTCCGCGCTGAAAGCGCATGAACGATGTCGGCGCCCATGACGACGGCTAACGCGCGTGCTCACCGCTCTCTTTCGCTCTCTTTCTGCCCTTGGCCCGCTGCTATGCCCGACGAATCCACACCTGACGAACCGACGCCTGACAAGTCACTCGCCGAGGCGCTCCTCGCGCTCCTCGACGGTACCATCGACCGCCGTGCCTTTCTAAAGCGCAGCGCTGGCCTTGCCGGAGGCGCCGCGCTGGCGGCCACGCTGCCGGGATGCATCCCCGGCTGCGAAGGGGAATCCGCACAGGAATCCCCGAACATTGAAGGCGCGCTGCCCTATGCCGTCTGGGAGCAAATGCAGCAGGCCCTCCGCACCTCGCCCGATCACCTCCCCGCCCAGGCCGACCGCCTCGTTGAAGCAGGCGACCCCGAAGCGATTTTCCGGTTCGTTCGTGACCGCATCGCCACCTATCCGCCCCCCACGTCGTATTGGGGGACGAACGACCTCGTGAATGGCGTACGGTGGGGAACGCGCGCCACCCTACGTGGCGGGGCCGGCACGCCTCGCGAAAAGGCGGACCTGCTGGCCGATCTGTACCAGCGCGCTGGCCTGGAGGCTGAGGTCGTCACATCGCCGGAGACCAGCGCCGCAAGCGAGCGCGAAAATGCCTTCTACCATCCCGTCGAAAATCCCTTCGCGCCCGAGATCGATCCGGAAACGGTGACGTACTGGCGCACGGAACTGGGCCTTCCCGAAACCGCCGCGAAAGACGCCGTCCCGCGCATCGACGAAGACGGCCAAGAAAGCGCCGCACTGGCAGAACGCCTTCTCGATGTGCTTCCCGAGGACGCCCAGGCCGCCGATGCATTCGACGCGCGCTGGCAGGAGGCCGTAGGCGTGCGCTTGCACGACGAAAACGGCCCGGCGCGCTACGCCAACCCCTCGCGCCCGAACACCTCCCTTGGCACCCCGCCGGTGGAAAACGATCAGCTCACGCCCGCCGATGCGGCCAACGATCCGCTCGCCGTGGAAGTCACCCTGGAAGCCGCCGTCTCGTCGGCTCCCGAGGAGCGCTTCGAGCTCGTCAGCGGGCAGTGGACGGCCGATGAGGTGGCCGGGCGGCAACTCCTCGTTCGCATGGCGCCGACGATGGAACTGCGCGAGTTGCTCGAAGCGCGCCTCAACGACGTGCGCGTTTTTGCCCCGCTTCTGGCGATGCAGGCCCCCGACCTCTCGAAGGAGGAGGCTGCTGAGCTTTCCGAGCGCGGCGACGCCGTCACGATTGCCGGCGACCGCCTCGAAGCCCACGACGACGGCACGCTCACCTACAACGGACGCGCGTTGCAAGGCCCCGGCGACGGCGCCGACCCCGCGAGCGTCGAGACCATCGAAATGCAAGCCACGGCGGATCGCTTTCCACAGGTGACGCTCCAGGTGCGCCCGCTCGACGCCGACGGCGAGGTCGTCAGCGGACTGCCGGCCTCTGCGTTTGCGGTGGAAGACGAAGGTGAGGCGGTCGGCTTCACACTCAGCGCCAACCGCGATGCGCCTATCGTACGTATCCTCGCCGACCAGTCGACAAGCATGCCCGAGCCGTTCCAGGGCGCAAGCATGGAACAGCTCGTGGACACCGTGCGCGAACAGGTGCTCGCGCAAAATCCTGACGCAGATGTGCGCTTCAAAGAGACCAACTCCGATCAATGGACCGCGCTCAAGAATGCGGCTCGCAGCGACGCCAACCTCATCGTCTACGCCCACGACGGAGAACCCACCGACGGCCTCAACGACGAGATTCGCCGCCTACTCGACAGCGGACCGCCGGCCGTCATCCTCGATGTGACCGACCGTCTGGACACACTGCGTGCCGACGGAGCAGAGAACCCCTTCGATGAAATGGCCGAGGCCACCGGCGGGACCGCGTTCCCTGTCAGCGGCGGCGAGCGCGAGGCGGCGCGCGAAGTCATCCTGGACTACCTGGACGACTTCGAGGTAACGGACCCGTACCGGCTGGACTACCGCGCCCCCACGGAGTCGACAGGGGAGCGCACCGTGCGGCTTCGCCTCAACGATGGCGGCACCACCGAAAGCACGGCGTCCTACACCGCCGAGGCTGTCGAACCACCAGTGCAGCTCAGCAGCCTCCACCTAACGGTAAAGGTTGGAGACACTGAGGTAACACGCACCCTTGCCGGGTGGGACGAACAGAGCGAGAGCGGTCCCACCGACACCGACCTGCGCGCCGTGCGCGGGGCGCTCTTCGGCACGCACCTGCTCTCGTTCGAGGCCGCCGCGCCCTCCACGGCCATCGTCGCCGACGACTTTCTGGCCGCCAAGATCACGCACAAGCCCGTCGAACTGGCAGTCCGCGACGGGGCCGGGCTGCAACGCATTAAAACGAAGCTGCGCCAGGGCACGCGCTTTCTTCCCAGCGAGCCGCTGCTCTTGCACGCCCCGCTGCCGACCCCGGCCAACGGCAGCGCGCGCACCTACGAGACGGGACTGCGCGCCGTCCTCTTCAGCACGCACTTCACCTTTGGCGAGGACTACGTGAGCAGCCGCGCCGACGTGCTCCCCACCGCGGGCTTCGCCACCGCCGCTCCAGATCGCCGCGTCGCATTTCGTCGCACGCTACGCCAGACGGCCCGCCTTGCCGTGACCGAACAGACGCTCTTTTCCGAGACCACCCGATCACGCCTGGCGGGCCGGCCGCTCCGAACGCTCAACACGTACACCCCCTACTACTACGATGCAGACAATATGCCCGACGCGCAGAAGGTGCCGTGGCGCCGCGCCGCACGCAACGCCTGGACGCAGCGAGATCAGTATTTCCTTGGTCCCGAAGACGGTGAAGGCCCACCTGCCTTCTGGAGCGTGACGCAAGACACCGGCGCGCTCCTGGGCCTGCTTGCCGACGGCAGCGGCGGCGGGAGTCGGCGCGAGCGCATCGAAGAATCCATCGACGCCCTCTCGCAAACGTTCGCACTCCTCAACCTCTATGTTGGCGGCGCAGTATCTTCCGGCGCAATCAATCCCATCGGCGGGGTCGCGCTCGGGGCCGTGGCGCTACACGGGCAGGTGCTGGCGCGCATGTACGGCGGCGCGGCCATGGCCGTCGCGCTAATGGACGCCTCCCAGCTGGACCGCTATGCACGGCGCGCGGTGCTATTCGCTGCCTGCGAAGCCAGCAAGATGCTGATTCTGGGCAGCTTCAGCGGCGGCTTCAGGGTGGTCGAGCGGGCTGCGGAGGCCGTTGGAGACATGGATGACATGCTTGGAGCCACCGGCGCGCCCAATCCGTTCTCGTGCCCGGGTTGAGCTGCTCAGTCCTCGGACCAGGAGATCCCGGATTGCCGCCCGTCGGGACCTGCCCCGGAAGATGCGATTGAACGAAACGCCTACGCCCGGCGCGGAGTGCCAGGCCGCCCGCGGATACGGCGTAAGTGTCGAGGTTCGGAAGTGCGGAGGTTTGGAAGCGACGCCCATGCGAACGTGACATGAATCAGTGCGTATGGAAAAAACACATCATTCATTCCGTGTTCTCTTCGCTGTGCATGGCCGTATCATGGCACGTACGTCGCCGTCTCTCATCCAAGCGCACCAGGATCAGTGGAACGAGATCGTAGCCACACCTGCATTTGAGGGGCTGCCCTACAAAGTTGAAACCAATCGCCAGGGTCAGATTGTCTTGAGTCCCCACACCAACAAACATTCCGATCTACAGGCGGCGCTCTTTCAACTGCTTCTTGAGCATGCTCCCAAAGGCCACGTCTCGGTTGAATACGCCCTGGCCACACCCGGAGGCGTAAAAGTGCCTGATGTGGTGTGGATGAGCCCATCACGCCGAAAGGCGATGCAGGACACAGGCGATCCCTCCACCAAAGCGCCCGAGATCTGCGTCGAGGTAATGAGCACATCAAACACCGATGCCGAGATGCAGGAGAAGCGAGCGCTCTACCAGGAGATCGGAGCCGAAGAAGTCTGGGTCGCTGCGCCCGATGGCACGCTTCGCTTCTTTGCCGATACAGAGCAATCTCGCTCAGCGCTCATCCCCACCGTTCCGCAGACCGTAGAGGAGCCATAGCACCACCTCCACCTTTCCACACATCCACCCCTAACCTACTTCAAATACTGATCCAGGTAGCCCTGCGCCTGCTTCTTCACCGTGCCCTTCATCGCCGAGAGCAGCATTCCCAGTTCGATCTCAACACGGACCTCTTCCGGCTGCACATCGATCGTGCCACTGGCCCCGCCTCCATCAAACTTCAGGGTATCGTCCTCCCAGTGATAATCGGCCCCGAGCTTCTGCTTGAGCTGGTCGGCCACTTTCTCCACAGCGGTGCGGGCGCCGCTGGTGCCCATGCTGTGCGATTGCGACAAATTGATGGTAGACATACGGTATACAGGCTAAAGAATGAACAGCGCGTAAACGGTTTGTGCGCTACGGAAGCGATTTTCGTGCGTTCCCACACGCACCTCATTCGTTTAGGCCGCCTTCGGACTGGACACCGACCCGCGCATCCCCTACCTTGTATGTTTAGGGAAAGCGGTAGGCACCTGCCTCGTGCAGCGTGCGTACCGATCTCCACTCGCCCCGCCCCACTGCTGGCTCGTATCGCTCATGTGCACGCTCTCGCCTATGTCCCGACTGCTTCGCCTCATCTTATTCAGCGTTCTGCTCACTGCCCTCGCTGTTGCACCGGCGCGCGCACAGTCCGCAAGCGACCTGCAATCGCCCGCCGACTTCCTGGGCTATGAGATGGGATCGCAGTTCACGCCGCACCACCGCGTCATGGATTACGTGCAGCACGTGGCTGCGGCCTCGCCCAATGTGGAGGCCGAGCCCTACGGCGAAAGCTACGAAGGCCGCACGCTCATGGTGGCGTACATTAGCACTCCCGACCTGCTGGACGAGCGCGAAACCGTCCGCCAGAACAACCTGCGCCGCATCGGACTCGCAGACGGCGCGCCCACCGCCGATGATGCGCCCGCTATCGTCTACCTCAGCTACAACGTGCACGGCAACGAGAGCGTGAGCACCGAATCCGCCCTGCAGACGCTCTACGAACTGGCCGATCCCACCAACAGCCAAACGCAGCCCTGGCTCGACAACACGCTTGTGCTGCTCGACCCGCTTGTAAACCCCGACGGCCGCGCCCGCTACGTCAACTTCTACCGCGAATCCGTGGGCGCGCAGCCCAACGCACGCCGCATGGCCCGCGAGCACCAGGAGCCCTGGCCCGGCGGACGCGCCAACCACTACTACTTTGACCTGAACCGCGACTGGGCGTGGGCCTCGCAGCAAGAGACGCAGCACCGCCTGGAGCTCTACAACCGGTGGATGCCGCACGTCCACGTCGACTACCACGAGCAGGGCATCGACAGCCCGCACTACTTTGCCCCCGCCGCCGATCCGTTCCACGAAGACATTGCCGCGTGGCAGCGCGAGATCCAGACCGAAATGGGCCGCAACCACGCCCGCTACTTCGACGAGAACGGCTGGCGCTACTTCACCCGTGAGCGCTTCGACCTGTTCTACCCCGGCTATGGCGACACCTGGCCCACGTTTAACGGCGCCATTGGCATGACCTACGAGCAGGGCGGCTCCGGGCGCGCCGGACTCATGGTGCACACCGCCGAGGGCGACACCCTCAGCCTGCACGACCGCTTCGTGCGGCACCATGCCACCGGCCTCTCCACCGTCGAAACCGCCGCCCGCGAGGCCGACCGGCTCGTTAGCGAATTCGTATCGTATCACGAAACCGCCGCCTCGAATCCCCCCGGCGACTACGCCGCCTACCTCGTCAAAGCACGCGACGCTGCAGACCACGGCGTGCCCAACACGCCCGATGACCGCATCCACGCGCTGCACGAGCATCTGGAAGGGCAAGGCATCGCCTCAACGATTGCTGGAGATGGAACCGACATGCAGCGGAGCGGCCTGCGCTATGCCGACCAGACCGAGCAGTCTGCCGCCATCGAACCGGGCGATCTCGTCGTGTCGCTCAACCAGCCCAAGGGCCGCCTTGCCAAAGTGCTGATGGAGCCGCAGACCACCGTCGTCGACTCCGTCACCTACGACATGACCGGCTGGAGCCTGCCCTACGCCTACGGACTGGAGGCCTACGCGCTGGAGCAGTCCGTGTCGGTGTCGGGGGATACAGAGGCCGCGCCGCCGACCCTGCAGGGCGCCGACACCGACACGCCGTACGCCTACCTCGCCAACTGGCACAGCATCGCCGACGCCTCGTTCTTGTCCGACCTGATTGAGGCCGGCGTGAAGGTGCGCTTTGCCCGCGAAGCGTTCGAGCTGAACGGACGCACCTTTGAGCCCGGCACGCTCGCCATCTTGCGCGCCAACAACCGCAATATGGGATCGGACTTCGACCGCATCGTACAAGAAACTGCCACCGAGCACGAGCGCTCGCTCTACCGCACCGCCACCGGCTTCATGGACGAAGAGCCCGACCTGGGCTCCGGCAACATCCGCTACATCGACGCGCCGCATGTGGGCGTGCTGGCCGGCAGTCCGCTCTCCTCGCTGAACGTGGGCGAGGTGTGGCACTTCTTCGAGCAGCAGCTTGGGTATCCAGCCACGCTGCTCGAACCGGGCAACTTCCGCGACGAATGGCTAAGCGACCTGGACGTGCTCGTCATGCCCAGCGGATCGTACGGCGACTGGCTCACCGACGAACGCACCGAGGCCCTGCAAGGCTGGATCCAGAACGGCGGTCATCTCATTGCCCTTGGCGCCGCGAACAGCGCCCTGTCGGGCCGCGACGGCTTCGATCTGGCCGCGCCGCCCGCAGACGCAGACAGCGCTGCCGCATCCCCCGAACTAACCCGCTACGAAGACCGTGCCCGCGAGGCCGCCACGCGGGGCACGCCCGGCAGCGTGCATGCCACCACGCTCGACGGCTCGCACCCGCTGGCGTTTGGCATCGAGCGGTACTTCACGCTGAAGCGCTCCGCCCGCGCCTTCGCCTACCTCGACAGCGGCTGGACCGTGGCTGCGCTCGAAGACACCGCTCCGCTCACCGGATTCATGGGTCACGAAGCCCAGCAGGAACTCGACGACACCCTCGTCTTTGGCGTGCAGTCGTACGGACAGGGGCGCATCACGTACCTGGTCGACAACCCGCTCACGCGTGGCTTCTGGCACAACGGCCAGCTCCTCATGAGCAATGCCGTGTTCTTCGTCGGGAACGAGTAGTGCTGTGTCAATCCTCATTTTGATGGTTGCCCTGCAATCAGCCCCCACGAAGCCTGTCATGGTGAGCGAGCGAAGTACCGACCATTGTCGGTACGGAGAGCGCCGAACCATCTCCTGCACACCGGGCACCTGCTGTTGCAACAAGCGGCCCAAACGCCGGGGATGCAAGCGATGCCGATAGCGTTCGGCACAGGTTGCCCGGCTACTGATTTCCTTAGCCCGGGATCAGTATTCCGGCAGCTATCGGAAGGATATTCCGGGCGCTGATTACCAAGACAAAAGGAACCCACGCCGGTAGACAAAGCGATAAGCAACGCGTGCAATCTTGTATTACCGACAACAACCAACACGAACGGGCCTCTTTCCAGTTGTGAGCCTCTTCGGCCTCGAAGAAGTGGGCCGCCCGGACGTAGCCAGTGGGGACGCGTCCAAAATTGACCCTGTTTGAGCGAGCCTGTGAGCGAGTTTGGTCAATTTTAGCGGCCCAGCGGGCGGAGTCAGGCCCAGTTCTTCCAGCCTTGATTTTTTCAGTCCCTTTTGTATCAAGACAAAAGGGACCCCCGCTGGTAGGCGAAGCGATAGGCAACGCTTGCAATCTTGTGTCACCACCAACAACGAACTCTGACATGGCGCACCACGTCTATATCCTCGAATGCGCGGATGGCACCTACTACACCGGCTACACCACCGATGTGGAGCGCCGCGTGGACGAGCACAACGCCGGGACCGGGGCCAAATACACTCGCGGACGCACGCCCGTCGAAGTCATCCACACCGAAACCTACGACAGCCAATCCGCCGCCATGCAGCGCGAATACGCGATCAAGCAGCTACGGCGCCCCGCGAAGGAGGAACTGGTGGAAACGGCTTAATCCGCCAGCGCATCCAGCGGACTCGCAACGCCGCGCCCGCCTTTGTTGAGCACATGCACATACTTTTGCGTCGTGCGGATGTCGTTGTGTCCCAACAGCTCCTGCACCGTGCGGATGTCGTATCCGTCTTCAATGAGATGCGTAGCAAAGCTATGGCGCAGCGTATGGCACGACACACGCTTCGACAGTCCCGCTTGGGCAACAGCATTCTTGACCGCTCGCTGCACCGCCGAATCCGAGCGATGATGCCGCCGCACCGTGCCCGTCCGTGGATCGGTGGATCGGTTGCGGGAGGGAAAGACAAACTGCCAGATCCACGATGATTCCGCGTTCGGATACTTTCGGGCGAGGGCATAGGGCAGATGCACCGTTCCGTATCCCGCATCCAGATCTGCGTTATGCAAGAGCTTTCGAGCCTTGATCTGATGCGCGAGCCGCGGCTTGGCCCGGTTCGGCAGCATGGTCACGCGGTCTTTGGCGCCTTTCCCATCGCGCACCGTGATTTCGCCGCGCTGCAGATCGACATCCTTGACGCGAAGGCGTAGTGCCTCCGAAAGGCGCAGTCCCGCACCGTAGAGCAGCAGCGCCACAAGCTGATTCGTACCCGTCATGCGCTGCAATACCGCCCGCACCTCCGCCCGCGTACAGACCACCGGCAGCCGCTTCGGGCGCTGCGACGGCGTGATGTCTCCAATTGCGCCCAGTTCGATCTCCAACACGCGATCATAGAGAAACACGAGCGCATTGAGCGCCTGGTTCTGCGTGGAGGCCGCCACCTGCTTGTTGACTGCAAGATGGTTCAGGAACGCTCGGACATGACGTGCGGCGAGTGTGTTCGGATGGCGCGTGTCGTGGAAAAGCACATACCGCTTTACCCAGCGCACGTATGCTTTTTCGGTATGGATGCTATAGTGGAGCCGTCGACACGCGTGGCGCACGCGATCCAGCAATTTCGGCGAACGGGGCATCGATGAGCGGTCGGGCATCGGCTTGCATGTAGGCCATGTAAAGTATATCCTATACGTGCATAGACATCACACGCGTCACCAGCACGACCCATTCGCCCCGCATGCCATAACGTGCTATGCCCACTTTGTTGACATAAGTATAGGTTATGCACCTTCACCTACCACTCAATTGACTTAGTCTATGAAGACACAAGAAAAGGATCTATACCACGGTGCGGCTTTGACTCAAGTAGTTGAGCACGAGTCATTTAAGGCACTTAACAAAGCCACTACGAAGTATGGACACTATCAAATCAATCACGATCGACGCTTAATCGTCAAGTACACAAAAGGGAGCAGCTCACCGTGGTCTTTTACATTTCAGAAGGAAGATGTAGGGGTGGTGGCTGATGATATCAGTGCTGGTCACAGCACTTATATTTGCCTCGTGTGCGGTGACGAAACTGTCTGTGCGTTGAATGAAGAGCAGATCCTTCAGGTAATTGACCTTGACGGCGGAACACAATGGATCAAGGTTGAAATGCCACCGAAGTCAAGTTTGCGAGTGAAGGGCAGCAATGGTGAGTTGAGCAAAACCGTGCCCAATAACTCTTTTCCCAAGAAGCTTTTTCGGTAAGCAAGACGAATAGTCGTTAGCTGTAATTCTCAATCACATCCGACCTCATGAAATCAATGTCTTACGAGTTGCTTGTCCGGCATGCTCACGCCTACGAGACAAGAGCTCCTGTCAAGCGCTTCGGCCATCCGAAAGCAAACGCTGATCTTTACAAGCAAAGTCGTCTCCATGATGCCAAGGAAGGGCTGCGCTATGCCTTCGACACTCTCACCTCTGCCGTTCTCGGAACATGTAGTCTGAGCGTAGAGGAACGTGACAGGTTGAACAGATTCATATCTCGCCTGGATGAAGCGAGCGATGTCGTGGAAACGTCAGAGGTTATGGATGATTTCCGAAGCAGTGTGTTCGACAAGTACTTCGATATCAACGGTCGGGTTGTGCCTAAACTGGAATGCTGATCGGCTTAGGGACTACAGCTATTCCCAAGCTGATATACGTAAAAAGTTAGCGGTTCAAAACAAATTTAAAACAAAATCAAGTCACTATGGCTCAGTACAAATACAGAACTCATCTTAATCAGGGTAATTCGTCTGTTTATGACAATCTTTACAAGCCGGGGGAGAATTGTCCAAATTCAGGGATTTACCGATGTGACGTCTGTGGGGACGAGATTGCTTCAAATAAAGGGAACCCGTTTCCCCCACAAAATCACCATCAGCATGCTCAGGGACGAGGGCCTATACGATGGAAGCTGCTAGTCTATGCTCAACAAAACAAATAGTCTTCGATTAGAGCCGCATAACCAGGCGCTGCACCGGACGGTGTAGTTGTACGCCTTGAAATGACCGCTGCGTCTCGGTTGCTCACCGCGAGGCGCGGCGTAATCACCGCCGCAGAGCTCTCCCGTTATAGCGCCTCGTGGGTCATTTCGAACCGACCGCACCGTTGGAACGTATCTCAATTGCAGTGTTGCCACGATTGAACGAGAAGAACAGTCATGCGCAAGATCAGTGTTCACGACGCCGAGAAGCAGCTTCGTCGCCTCATCGATGAGGCCGACCAAGGAGAAGAAGTGGTGATCACCCGCGGGGATGGTGCTTCCTTCCAGCTTGTCCCCCTCTCGCAGTCGAAGCCGCGTCCCACGTTTGGGAGCGCCGAAGGAGAGATCTGGATGAGCGAGGACTTCGACGCGCCCCTTGACGATTTTGAAGACTACATGCCGTTGTGAAGCTTCTTCTGGACACCCACACATTGCTCTGGTTTATCGGCGGAAGCGACAGGCTGAGCTCCCATGGGAGAGAGCTAATCGAGGATGAAGACAATGATCGCTATCTCAGCGTAGCCAGCCTATGGGAGATGGCCATTAAGGTGAGTATCGGAAAGCTCGACGTACCGCTTCCGTTTACGCGGCTCGTCCGCCAGCACGTAACAGGCAATGCTATTGAAGTGCTCCAGGTTGAGCCAGAGCACCTGGACGAGCAGCGGAAGATGCCTTTTCACCACCGAGATCTGTTTGATTGGCTCATCATTGCACAGGCAATTACGGAGGAAATGATGGTTGTTGGTCGTGATGACGCGTTTGAGGAGTACCCAGTCCATCTCGTTTGGAAGCAGCAATAAAGAGGCGCTATAACCCCACATTGCACCTGACCGTGGGCTGTTGCCAATTTCCGCACAATGGCGCTTCAGTTGCATGATTCGTACGGTAATGCTGCCCAAGACAGGTGAATTCGACCGTTATAGCGCCTGGAAACGAGTCTGCAAGGCGGTGCGTTTATTTCCTTGATTCATTTTCCAAAGCCGCTGGTCCACATGTTTGAGCCCCTCGAAGTCAAAGCACTTGCGGATTACCGCATCTGGATCCGCTATGCCGACGGCTCGGAGGGCGAAGTGGATCTCTCGCACCTCGTCGGGCGCGGCGTTTTCAAACTCTGGGAGGATGAGGAGAAATGGAAAAACGTCCGCATCGCCGACGATGGAGCCATTCGCTGGAGTGAGGAGGTTGAGCTATGCCCGGATGCGACGTATCTAAAGCTGACCGGCAAATCCCCCGAAGAGGCCTTTCCTAAACTGAAGTCGACAGCCCATGCCTGAGCTTTGCCGGTTCTACGGGGTGCGGATCAAGATGTACTACGACGACCACAACCCACCGCACTTCCATGCCGAGTACGCCGGAGACGAGGCGCTGATCACGATTGACACGTTGGATGTGATGGCAGGTGAGCTTCCGAGTCGGGCCTGAGAACCTGTTTTGATTTCTTATTTTGGGCTGCAAGCGGTTCCCCTACGCTGCTGCGGATGACGGGCGCAGGGCTTTTCGGTGGGCCTGAAACGAGTGGCGCTTCTCGTTCCTGCTTGATAGGTTACCGGTGCCTTCGCCGCAGGGCTTTGCCGTTGTGCGGTATCACTGAAGAGCATATGCCAGCACGCGGTACGTCCACATCCAACAACCAACAGGTACAAACCGATGACTGAGCACAACACAGCGAGTGTACAGGAACGGCAAGCCCCTTTGCGCGAGCGGTACAAGGATGCGCCCAGCGAGGCTGCTATCACCGACCAGGCGCGAACTACGGGGGGCACCGATACCGATCCCTTTCACGGCCACGTCGTACCCGGGAGCGAAGACTACGGTGTTACGTGGCCCTTTGGCATCCATCGCGCCGTCGGCGGTCATCACGATGCCCCGAATCCCGGAGACGTGCTTTGTGCGGCCCTCGCCGTCTGCCTGGACTCAACCATCCGGATGATCGCCGATCGTCTTGGCGTCACGCTGAACTCTCTTGAGGTGGATGTCGAGGCTGACGTGGACGTCCGAGGGACATTGCTCGTCGAGAGAACCGTCCCTGTCGGGTTCCAAACCATGCGATGTCACGTCGATATCGAGGCGGTCGAGGGGACCGACCCGAAGGTGATGCAGAAGCTCCTGGCCGCTGCCGAGCACAGTTGCGTCGTTTTACAGACGCTGCGTTCAGGCGTCCCAGTTGAGACGAGCTTCGACGGCGCGTAGCACGTCCCGATCTGTGAGAACCTGTTTTGATTTCTCATTTTGGGCTCCGAGCGGCTCCGCTGGGCTGCAAATTGCCCCTAATCTCGGCCCGTAGCCCCGGCTACGAACCTCGATTGGGGTCCAATTTTCGCCTCAGCGTCTCGCGCTCTCGCCGTCAAACCAAAACCCAAACAGGTTCTGAGCCCATGCCACGGCTGCCTAACCGGCGGCTGCAGGGGGACGCAGGGGAACGGTCCTGCCCCGTCCGAACAGCCGCGTCTATTTTGCTTTGTTCAACCGCCGCGGTGGTTCGTAGCGTGGGAGTTCCAGGATGCCGTGTCGGACGCCGCCGGCGCTTTGGCTCGATAAGACCGTGGCGCTTCAGAATGGCTCCTACGGTGCTCGTCGCGAGAAGCCGCACCGCTGGGTGGCCACGCGAGAGGTAGGCGACGGGCTTTGTCAGAAGTGGTACCCGTGTATCCGGTCCGTACAGCAACGACGTATAGCATCCTACTGCTGCTAACGAAAGACCGGAGCTTTCTTGCTTGGCGCATGGTTGGTCAAGGGCGCTCACGGGTCAAAGACGGCAGACTACACTGCTCTTATAAAAATCGTTACTTGATGTTGAATGACCCTTCTTTTTATACTTACTTAAAACATCAAGACCCATCGCAACCACGTTTTATTGTTGCGTAGTTTATTTCTGTACGCTGGCAAACGAAGAGAGTGACCATGATCATGTATGCTTATCTCGCTCGCCGGTGCTACGTCCTACTATTCCTTACAATATTTTTTGGTGGATGCGACCTCGCTGGCGCTTCGGAAGACGGAGCCGTTGCCTTCACTGCAGATCAGCCGTCGTATACGGCGGGAAGCACAGCGCAACTGCACCTTGAGAACCGCTCTGACGACACATTTCGTGTAGGCAGCCTCTGTGCACTGCGCCTGTATCGAGAGGTATTGGGCAGCTGGAAAGCGGTCTGGCAACAGCAAGGCTGCCTGACCGTGGTCATTGAGGTGGAGCCGGGCGCTCGCCAAACGTTCCAGCCGGTTGTCCCTGAAGACGCTACCCCAGGCACCTACCGCTATGAACTTGGCTCTGCGGTCAGCAATACGTTTACCATAGACGCTCCGTAATGCAGCCTCCGTCACCGATTCATCGGCCCGTACTCTTACAATCAGAGCCCAAGGACCATGACCCGTGATCTATCTATCAGCGAAACAACGGTCGTTGCCACCTACGCAAATCGTCAGGATGCGGAGATCGCCAAGACACAGTTGGCAGATCACGACATCCTCGCCCTCATAACCGCCGACGATGTGCATCCGCCCCTCCAAATGACCGAAGGGGTGAAGCTTCGCGTCTTGGATCACAAGGCCGAGCAGGCGCTCAACATCTTGGACGTTGACGCAAAGCCCGTTCCAGCAGGCTCCGATGCGGAGATGCCCGATGCGAAGATGCACTCCGACGACGAGGCCGATCTTGCGTTTTCGCGCAATGGATTCGTGCAGGCCACAGCCTGGACGTACGTCGCGGCGTTCCTGCTTATGGTTGCTGTTATCGTTGCGGGGCTCTGGGTCAGTTCGTTCGCGTAGCCCGCACGCGCTTCATTTTCTTGCACTCCGACCGCTCATGCTCCGTCTACTGCTTATCGCATCTGGGCTTTTCATACTCGTAATGCCAGCCAGTGCGCAGTCGACAGCCGAGGATTCGGTGCAAACAGACCGTACGCCGGGTGCGCTGGAGGTGTCGGTGGAGCGAAGCTTCATGCGAATGTCGAAGGGCACGGCCACGGTAGCGCCTATTACGGGATATGGCGTGGCCATGCGCATCGGGTATCGTCCGGCGGCACTGTCGCGCCGTGCGCTGTTCGAAGCCTATGGGCTGCATGCGCCCAGCGACGCAAGTTCGTTCAGCAAGGCTCCGCAGGTCAGCACCGTAGGGTTTGCTGCAAGCGTTCTGCTCCGCAAGCCTTACCGACGCATCAACCCGTACCTGATGGTGGGTGGAGGCGTGTACCATGTAGATGCGCAGGAGGGACGGCCCTGCCGCCCTGAGGATGGCTGCTTGGACGAGAGCGGGGTCTCGTTTCGAGATGCCACGCTTGGATCGGCGTTAATGGATGCCGGGCTGTACGTAACCCTCTTGCGCCAGCTTGCTGTGCGCGCCGGGGCGCAGCTCTACATTCCCCTTCGCGCCCCCAGCCGCGTACGCGACAGCGGAAGTACGCGTCCGGCGGTAAGCCTTGGCATCACCATCCGTCCCTGATGGTTGTTGCGGACTCTGGATGTCAGTCCGATGCCTGGGCAATTACCTCGGAGGGAGGGGCATCGTAGTATTTGCGGAACGAGGTGGAAAAGTGAGAGAGGCTGTTGAATCCCACCGCATAGGCGACCTCCGAAACGTTCCCCTGCTGCGCACGCAATAGCGCGCGAGCCTGCTTCAGACGCTCGTTTCGGATCAGCGCGCTTGGCGTCTCGTCGGCCGCTTCACGCAAGCGCCGGTATAGATGCGACCGGCTGATGGACAGTGCATCTGCCAGCTCGGCCACCCCAAAATCAGGATCATTCAGGTTGGCCCGAATCACCTGAATGACATCTGCAGCAAACGCGCTCTCTTCAGATTCATTGTCTGAAGGCGTGCCCGCAGGCGTATCCGGCGCGGCCTCCTCTTCATACAGCGAGCGCAGGCGCATCCGCTTCTGAATGAGGCTTTGCACCCGTGCGCGCAGCACGCGCTGCTCAAACGGCTTTACCAGATACGCGTCGGCCCCCACATCCAACCCATCGATTTCGTCTTGAGGGCGAGCGCGGGCTGTCAGGTACAGCAGGGGGATGCCTGCCGTCATCGGGTCGTGCATCAGTTCCTGTCCCATCTCGAAGCCATCCATTTCCGGCATCATCACATCGGCCACGATGCAGTCGGGCAGATGCGTGCGTGCTGCGTCGCGTCCGCGTGCTCCGTTGTCGGCCTCGATGACGGCAAAGCGCTCGGCCCCTTCCGGATCTCCAGACGCTGGCGTCTCCAACACCGAGCGCACATAGCGACGCACATCCGGGTTGTCGTCGACGACCAACACCACGGGGCGATCCTCGTCGTTGGGCGGCGCCGTCGGTGTTGGTGATGCCGCCTTGGCAAGGGCCGCGCCCTCGGCAGGGTCGGCGCCGGTGGGCGACGGCACGGGCGCTACCGATGCGCCGTTGGGAAGCGCCTGTCGCGCCGGGAGCGTAATGGTAAACGTAGCCCCCGCATCGGGGGCGCTGTCCACACGAATCTGTCCGCTATTAGCGTGTACCAGCTCCTGGGCCAGACTCAGTCCAATGCCCGAGCCTTCCTGGGTGCGTGCTGCGGCACGGCCTCCACGCTGAAACCGGTCGAACAGACGCTCCTGCTCGTCTTTGGGGATGCCTGGCCCGGTATCCCTCACTACAATCTGCGCCGTGAGCAACGTAGCGGCTCCGTTCGCTTCGTTCCTCGACTGCCGACCGTCCTCGGGCGAGAGCGTCACGGCAACGCGTCCTCCCGTGGGCGTGTACTTGACCGCATTGGACACCAGATTTTGGATCGCCGTCTGCAGATGGGCAGCGTCGATGTGGGCGTACAGCGGATCGGCTGGGGTGTCTATCTCGAACGCGAGCTGCTTGCGCTCCGCCAGCGGTGCAAAGACACCTGCCGCAGCGTGCACCACCGCACTCAGGCGATACCACTTCGGATCGGCAGCCAGGCGTCCGTCGTCAAGTGCGCTCAGATCGAGCAGCTGATTGATGAGCGTCTGCAGCCGCTTGCCGTTTCGGTACACCATTTCCACGCGCTCGGGGGCGAGCGGCGCCTGTTGCTGGAGCGCATCGCGTGTGGGTCCGAGTAGCAGCGTCAGTGGCGTACGAAACTCGTGGCTCACGTTTGCGAAGAACCGGCGCTTTGCTTCGTTGAGCTCTTTCAGGCGGTCGGCCTGTTCGGCCAGCGTCTCGTTCTGGGCCCGCACCTGCTGAGTGCGGTCGTGGACGGCGGCCTCCAAGCGGCGCGCGCGTCGACGCTGCATGTAAAACACACCCCCAACGCCTCCCCCAATAAGCATTACGTAGAGCGCGTATGCTATCCATGTGCGCCACCACGGCGGTGCAATATGCATCTGCAACGCCGCAGCCTGCTCGCTCCACACGCCGTCGGCGTTAGCTGCGCGGACGCGAAAGGTGTACGTGCCTGCCGGAAGGTTGGTGTAGGTCGCCTCGCGCCGCGTGCCTGCGTCGACCCAATCGGTATCGTATCCTTCCAGTTGATACTGGTAACGGTTGCGCTGTGGATTCTTGAAATGCAGCGCTAAAAACGCAATCGTGATTGGGTCCTGGTCGTGGGCCAGATCGATCTGCTCGGTGTGCGCAAGCGGACGCGGCAACGGCGCGTCGGCCCCCGCCTCTACGCGTTCGTTTGATACGTACAAGTCGGTAAGCACAACGCGTGGGGGAATGCCATTGCCTTCGAGGGCACGGGGACGAAACACATTCAACCCGTTCACACCGCCCAGGTAGAGCCGCCCGTTGTGGTGCACCGCCGCGTGCTGGTTGAACTCCAGGCTCTGCAGTCCGCTCTCCAGTCCAAACTGCTGCACCGGACGATGCGGCGGCCGGGTATCCGGATCGAAGCGGACCAGTCCGTGATTGGTACTTAGCCATAGTTCCTCACCTGGACCGGGCAAGATGGCGTAGATGGTGTTGTCGGGCAGATTCACCGTGTTGGTCGTGTAGTGCGTTACGGCTCCGCTCTCTGTGTCCAGGCGGTCGAGGCCACCGCCGTCGAGGCTCGATACCCAGAGCACGCCAGGCTCGCTTGGACGTTCATGAATCCAGCCAAAGCGCCCTTTTGTGAGCGTGGACGGGTCGTTCGGGTCATGATGGTAGTGGGTCGTGAACGTGCCCGTAGTACGGTCGAGCTGGCACACGCCCTGCCTGGTCGCCACCCAGAGCCGCCCCTGCTGATCTTCCATCACGTCTCCAACCCAGTCGGTACCGTCGGCGTCTGGCGGGGTGTGCATATACCGCTGGAAGCTGTCGGTATCCTCCTTGTAGCGGTTGAGTCCGTCAACGGTGCCTATCCACAGCGTGCCTGCTCGGTCGTACCGCAACACGTTGATGTTGTGGCTGCTCAAGCTGTTGGAGTCGGTGGCATCATGCCGGTAATGACGAAAGCGGCCAGTGTCGGGGTCGTAGCGATCCAGACTGCGCCCGGTGCCTATCCACATCGTGCCGTCGTGGTGCTCGGCAAAGTCGTACGCCGTGGCTGCGGGTTGCGTAGGCTGCAGCGGGTCGTCTGGATCGGCCTGCCACACCCGCACAGTGCTGGTTGAGTCAATGCGGTGCAGATATCCCTCGTCGGTACCCACCCACAGGGCTCCGTCGCGGGCCACGCCCATGCCCCATACGTTCGGATGTCGGAGCGGGCCCGCCCCCCCAGCCCGGTAGTGCTTAATGCCAAGCGTACGCGGATAAAACGAGTTGATACCCGCTCCGCCGGTACCTACCCACACCACGCCTGAACGACTGGTGTACACATAAGTACTTGCCAGATCGAGCAGGCCGTGACGGTCGGCAGGCGCACTTCGATAGCTTGTAAAGGCTCCCGTATCCGCATGAAAACGAATGAGCCCGGTGCCAGGTGTAGCCACCCACAGCACATCAGCATTTGCCGGGTCGGGGCTTACGTTCATAACCGCACGGGGCTGGGTACGATCGGATGCGAGTGGGGCGACGCGCTCGACCACACTGCGCTCGGTATCAAACTGGATGAGCCCGCCCTCAGAGCCGATCCACATGCGCCCCGGCGTCTGCTCAGAGACGTATTGATGATGCAGCACGTGTTTGGGGACCGGACTTACCGCATCGGGCGGCCCCGGCGCGTGCAGGTAACGCTCAAAGCGGCCAGGCGTATCCAGATCCATGCGGTTGAGTCCGTTGGCCGTAGCCACCCAGAGGCGTCCCTGGGCATCCTCCCGAATCGACCGGATGCGGTTGTTGCTCAGGCTGTGGGTATCGGACGGGTCGTGCTCGTAGTGTGTGAAGTGCCCGACCCGGTCGGGGTGCATGCGGCTCAACCCGTTCTCCATACCCACCCAGATAGCACCGCGACTATCTTCAAACACCGCGTTTACCGACCCCGATCGCAGACTATGGGGCGTGTCAGGGTCGTGCTGGAAATGCGTAACAGCATCCGTAACCGGGTTGAGCCGGTTCAGTCCCCCAAACCGCGTAGCTACCCAGATGAATCCATCTCGGTCTTCGTGCAAGCTGTTCACGGTACCATCCGAAAGCGAAGCGGCGCCAAACGGATCGGGGTCGTACACCTTAAAGTCGTGCCCATCGTAGCGATTCAGTCCGCTCTCGGTGGCAAACCACATAAAGCCCCGGCGGTCTTGCAGTATGTCATGGATGTGCCCCTGCGAAAGCCCATCGGCCAGCGTGAGCCGACGGAAGCGAATGGACGGACTCTCGGCAGTTGCGACAACGCTGCGCTCTTGCGCATATCCTGCTTGGGCACCAACTGTCGTTACACCAGCCAGCAGAAGGCCCATCATATACAACACGATGCGAAAAAATCGCATGCTCAGACCGCTTTGCTATAGGAGGATTCGGCATTTTGCAACATATTGAGTAGCCTGTATAAATACCATACGTTTGCAAGAAACAACGACTTATTGCCCAGATCGGCACGTGAACTGCGCAAGGGATATGCCAAAAACAGCGGGCTTGGCTACCCGTTTAGATTGTGTTATACATTGCACTGCTGTGCCCGCTATTCGTCCTCGTGTTGGATGCCATTATGCCTGATTCTGCCCCGTTATCTTCCCCCAAGCACTCGGCTTCGGCTTCCCAGGAGGATGCACACGACCACGGCAATCACGGACACAGCCACCGCCCGGATGCAGATGTGGGCACTACGCGACTGGTGCTGGCTATCGTTTTCAACGCGCTCATCACGGCTGCCGAGTTTGTAGCGGGATTCGTGGCGGGCAGCCTGGCCCTTATGGCCGATGCCGCACACAACCTGAGCGACACCGCGTCGATGGGTACCTCGCTTGTCGCGCGCAAGATTGCCACCCGTGCTGCAGATGCCCGCCGTACGTTCGGATACGAGCGGGCCGAACTCATTGGTGCGTTCATCAACCTGCTCACGCTTGTGCTCATTGCACTGTACCTGCTGGTTGAGGCCGGGCAGCGCTACTTTGCTCCTACATCGATCGACGGCACGCTCATGATATGGGTTGGAGCGGCCACCCTGGTGGGAAACGTGGCTACGGCGTTTGTGCTGCATAAGCCCGCGCAAGACAGCCTGAACATCAAAAGCGCGTTCGTGCACATCGTGGCCGATGCGCTGGGATCGGTGGCGGTGGTGGCGGGTGGCGTGCTCATCCAACAGTATGGGTGGACGTTTGTGGATCCGCTACTCACCGCACTAATTGCAGGCTACATTCTGGTGCACAGCTACGGCATGCTGCGCGAGACCATCTCCATTCTCATGGAAAGCGCACCCCGTGGTTTCGATATCGATGCCCTGATTGAAACAACCGAGCGCATTACGGGCGTCCGCAACATGCACCATGTGCACGTGTGGCGCCTCGACGAGCATCGCGTGGCGCTGGAGGCACATGTGGACGTGGAAGGTATCCGTGAATTGGACGAGCTCGACCGCCTCAAGCAGCGCATCAAGACGCTGCTACACGATCAGTTTGCTATCGATCATGCCACGCTGGAGCTGGAGCATGGTCGGTGCACTGATGCTGACGCATTGCCCACTGGACCTGCTCAGGGATGTACGCTGTCGGCCTCGGGGTCTCCCGAATAAGTCCGCTTGCGTCTCACATGTGCGCATCCTATTATGAAACCGAACCATGTCTCATGCAGGTTTAGTGAACTAAGGCATCCGTATTCTGTGTCTGCTGGATGCCGATCTCCTGCCCAGATGGTTTGGCACCCTTCGTTTGCTCTCCCTGATTATTCGAATTGTACTATGCTTCGCTACGTATCCCTCTGCTTCATCGCCTTGCTGCTGGTGTCTCCAGCGGTGGCTCAAGACTACAGTGGCACCCTCACCGAAGACGCGCCCTCCCGCAGTAACGGCACTCCTTACAACACGCATACCTTTACGGCCGAGGCCAGCGAAGAGATCACGGTTCGCATGGAGGCCCCCACCGACGACTTTGACACGTACCTGCTCGTGCAGGCCCCGAATGGAGAAACCTATGAAAATGACGACTTCGGGGATTGCTGTGATGTCTCTCAGGTCACCTTTAACGCCCCTGTAGACGGCGAGTACGAAATCTGGGCCAGCGCATACTCATCGGGCGATAGCGGCGACTATACTGTGACGGTTGACCGCACCACCTACGAGGTGATACAGGAGGTCAGTGGGCGCCTTGACCCCGAAGACGATCAATCTATCAAAGGCGAGTACTTTGACTCGCTCACAATGGATGTCCCGGATGGACCATTCACCGTAGAGCTGCGCGCGCTGGGCTTTGACGGCTACCTGCGCGTCGTCTCCCCTGACGGCGAAGCGTGGCGCAATGACGACTATGGTTCGTCAGAGAGTTCGTATCGCCTCTCACGCGTGGAAGATCTCCCGGGCGACGGCGGCACGTGGCAGGTTGACGTGACCACGTACAGCGAGGGCGAAACAGGGGCCTATGACGTGCGCATCATCACCCCCGATGAGTAGGAGCCCACACGGCTCTCAACATGCTGAGACGGATTAGCCCGCATTGGACGATGCCGCTTCGGGGGCAGAGGCCGGTGCGGGCGTTTCATGTACAGTGTCGGTCTGTCCGTTTTTGGCATTCGAGCGCTCCCGGTCAGTCCACAGGCCACCTCGATCTTCGAACCACTGCCACAGCGCAGGCAAGAAGGTAAGCGCCGCCAACAGCGTGGCCCCGATGCCCACTACCGCAAGCAACCCAATGGATCGGAGTCCGGGATGAAAGCTCAGCAACAGCCCCCCAAACCCGATGATGGTGGTGAGCGAGCCGATGGTTACGTGCTCGCCCGTTGATCGCAACACAGGCCAGATGCGCCCGAAGCCCTCTTCGCGATACCGATGCACCAGATGCACGCCCGCATCGTTGCCGATGCCCAGCACCGCAGGCAGCACTACCATGTTGTAGAAGTTGAGACGCAGGTCAAAGATCTGCATGATGAGCAGCATCCAGAGCACGCCCACGATCAGTGGGATGAGCGCCAGCGCCGCCCAGCGCACGCGTCCAAAGTTGACGTACATGAGCACCATCACGATTAGGAAGGTCGCGCCGATCATGTAGGGCGCTTCTGCCTGCATCAGGCGCAGCATGTCGGCAGCCACAATTGAGGTGGAGCCTGCGTGGTAGGTCGTGCCGTCATCGAGCACAACGGTGCCCACCTCTTCGGCAAACGCCATGGAGTTACGTCCGTCCGAGAGCCCCACGCTTGGGTACACCATCACGAAGCGGCCCAGCTCGCCGTCGCGGGTGGTAAACTGCTCACGCAGAAAGTCGGGCACGCTATCGAGCGGAATGGGCGCGCGTGTCTGCGCGGCGCGGCGCAGCTTCTGCATGTCGTCGGAGGTATCGTCGCGCAGGTACCGGTTTTCGTTGACCGTTTCGCGAATGGATGCAATGCGGTCGAGCTTCGCCTGCTGGGTGGTGTCAGTAATCGGAAAGCGCTCCTGCAGGCTTTCAACAGCTAAAATCGTGGAGGTGGAGTCCTGGGCTTTCTCGCGCAGCGCGTTCACAATGCGCGGCACATCGGCCTGCGTATCCGCCACAATGTACGCCGGGTTGCGGCGATCCCCATCGCCCGTGTTCACCTCATCAATGACATCAGCGCGCTCCTCATACGCCTCATATTCCGGCTCCAGCGTACCAAAGTCGTACTCAAACTCGGCCTGTGGAAGCAGCGCCAGTGCGGCGACAACCGCAAGTGCACTGGCTGCTACAATGGGACGTGCTGCTGGATACCGGCGTGTGTCGATATCGACCGCAGCCTGGGCCGCAGCGTTCTGCCCGCGCAGGTCAATGAGCGAGAGGCGCTCCAGCACGGTGAGCATGGCGGGCATCACCACCGTCATCGCCAACAGGGCAAACAGCACCCCCGTGCCCGCAATGACGCCAAACTCGCTGAATCCCTTAAAATCGGCCACCCCCAAAACAAACAGTGCGCCCGCCGTTGTGAGCGCGCCAATGGTAATGGCCTGCCCGGTACTCTCGAATGTGGTTTCAATGGCCTCGGTAATGCGTGCCCCGCCGCCGCGCTCCTCGGCATACCGACCGTAAAAATGGATACCAAAGTCGATGCCCAGCCCAAACAGAACCAGTCCAAGTGTAGAGGTCATCAGGTTAAGCGTACCAAACGTCAGATACGCCACCCCGCCCGTCCAGAGCAAACTCATGAGCAGAGGAAGAGCAATGATGAGCGCCATGATCGGGGCCCGCATCATCTCACTGGCCAGCACCCGTCCGTTTAGCGTGCGGCCCACGCGAGCGCTGTACGACTTGTACATGAAGTAGAGCATCACAAAGAGCAGCAGCACACCTACGCCCACCCCAAACGAGCTGGCCACATCGTTCTGAATCGTCTGAATCTCGGTGAACTGCCGGTAGACGCGCCCAGCCAGCGTCACCTCCATATCGGCCTGATACGTTGCAGGCTCCATCTCGGCCACGAGGCTGTCGAGCGTATCGTAGAGGGCCCGCGTCGACCCGATGTCCGTGTTTGTGCTCGTCGGATAGAAGCGGACGACCATGGTGGTACTATCGTCCGAGATCGGATACTCAGTACCAATCAGCCGGTTGTACATGGCTTCGAGCTCTGCGCCATCGTCATCGGAGGCCGTATCGTCGTCGTCCTCCACATCGAAATAGAAGGGGTTGGCTTCAAGTTTGGCCTGCTCAATGGTCTCATCCAGAAAGGATTCGACGCGATCGAGCTCCTCGGTAGAAGCGAAGTAGAGGGCGTTGTCTTCCAGAAACTCCGTGTCGCGCTGAAACTCAACGCGCGACAGATACGGCTCTCCGTTATCGTTGGTCAGGTCGAGCGCCTGTGGAATAAGCGCCTCGGCGAAGGTTTTGTTGGCTTCGAACGAGGGACTCTGAATCCCCACGGCTACGTCGCTTTCGCCCCCTACCGTTTCCCGCAGGCGTTCGAGCGCCTGCACGCTGTCGTAGTCGCTCGGAATGAGCTTCGCAAAGTCGGTATCGATGCGCAGGTGCTGTGCGTAGAACGCACCCATTGCCGAGAGCAGAACGGCTCCGGCCACGACCCACCCTGCATAGTGCACTACGCAATCAATAAACGGACGAAGCGCACGAAAAAGTCGACTCATAGCACAATATCAATCACTTTCAACAAAGCGGGAACGCAGGTACAGTGGGGAGCCCTCGCGCTCAAAAGAGGCGTACCTCAAGAATAACACCCCGAGCGCAGTATAGCTGTACGCCATAGCTGCAACAGGGTCATACGCATAACAAGAGCCGCCCGTACAGGGCAGCAGGTATCGCACCTGTCGATGAATTTTCAGGCAGATAACGTTTCAGGGCTGAGAACCTGTTTGATTTCTTATTTTGAGCTGCGAGCGGTTCCGCTGCTCGTATCCCCACAACGCGCTAACCAGTTGCAGAAGCATACCACTCGTTCGGCTTACGACGACTCATGGGGGGCCGGTGGGTTCGGCTCCTTCTCTTTCAACGCTGCTTCGGACGGCATCTCTTGCGGCAACGATTGGCGGGCCATATTCTTACGATCCCACGCCGATACGGCCATAAAGAGAAGCAGATTCAGGGCTTTGTCCATTACGCTGTGCACGAGCATCAGGCTGGCAATGAGCGCCTCGGGCACTTGCGTGGCACGGGCAACCTCGATAGCAAACCCGACCCCCACCAGATCGCGACTGGGCACAAACGGAATGCTTTCTGCGATAATCTGTACGGCCAGAAACGTGAACCAGGCCTGCAACGGAATCTCAGGAGCGACCACCACCCACTGCGTGACCTGTAGGCTTTGAATCAGCAGAAGCCGTGCCGTGTGCAGGGCAAAGAGTGTGAGCAGCATGGCCCCCGAGAGCTTCAAAATGGAACGCCGAAACCGTATTCCGAGCGCGATCATCCCCCCTATAACAAGGACGACCACAGCGGCATAGGCCATGTTATGCTCCACTAACATCTCGGGAAGCACCACCAGACCGCTAAAGAAAAAGGTCGCCAGCAAGCTAAAGGCAACCACCGTCGCCGTAATCGAGGACACGATAGTGTTGTCTTTAATGCCATGCAAGATATTCAGCGCAGGCATGTCGATGCGATCGCGGGCCCAGAAGTAGAGATACACCTCCCCCGAATAGCTCATCACGTCTTTGTTGTAGACCCGCTTTTTGAGGGCCGCGGGAAAGATCGTCCACGGCGACGTGCGAAAGATGAGCCCGTAGATGATGGTCTGAAAGATGGGAAGCGTAAGGTAGATCGCTCCAAACAAAATGTAGAACCACGGCGTGCGCGGCAGCGAGGCCCAGATCTCGCCCCATCCAATGGTCGTCATACGATAGCCGAGGTAGCCGACGATTACCACTGTCAGCAGGTAGCGAAGCCCTTTTAGGATGCGACGGCCGCGCCGTGTTTCTTGAAACGTATGCCAGCGCGCCTTTGCACGTACGGCAAACTTGGTAAGCAATCCTGGCGGGGTCATACAACGGTGAGCTTAGGTGTTCGCACGCGGGCACAACCCGTCCACGACATGAAATCGATAAAATCACTAAACGGCCTGTTCGACAAGGCAACTCACTGCCCCATGCTACGCTTTCCAGCGCCCTATGGTGCGCCCCCTGGTATTCCCCCTGACCTGCTCCTGTGGACTGGCAGTCTATATTCTAAGTTAGCAATATCTGGACAGGGTACGCCCCTCCCAATTGGTAGTGGCAAACTACAATGGAGGAATCAGCCGGATCGCATCGAAGTCGGCCTCGGAGGTCTGACCGCTTATCGTGTCAGAGTCGTTCCAGATGGTGATTGAGACGGGATCGTTGGGCGGGTCTTCCCCAAACAGTTGGCGGTAGTCTGACCGGATATTGCGGCGCATGGTCTTCCAACGGCCCAAGCCCGGTTCGTTGGCCGAGTCGATGACCATCACGCGAAGCGGCCCCTGCTGGTCGGTGGTTCCTACAGGCAGCGACGAACTAAACGTGTACTTAATGCTCCTGGGACGCCCGAGCCAGTCGCTTCCGAAGGTAACGTACATGGCCGCAGCGGTGTCATTGCGACGACGGTCGTTTTCGGCAGCCCCTTCGGGATAGGACCGGATGCGCCACTTCCACTCGAACCACGGATGCTCGTCGAGCGCCCAGTCGAACTGTTCGCCATTCAGCAGGCTAATGCGCAGGGCCTCGTTCTCGGTGAACGTTCGCAGGTACGCGCGGCCATTGTTGCGCTGCACGCGGGCCCACTCATTCTCGCTCATCTGCGTCTCTATGTCGAGCACTTCCTGGTTGCTGGCGACAAAGACCCACTGGTTGGGGTACGTGCCTTCTTCATCATCCTGAAAATCATCCACGACCACTGCATCATCTTGCGCATTGGCCGACGGGGCCATGCTTCCATACAACGCCAGGGTCAGGCCCAGCATCAGAAATACTATAGCAATCTGCAGTCGAAAAAACATAGAGTAGTTACACTGTGCAAAAGAAAAGCGAGAATCTGCGAACCCGATCTGTACGGTCCGTTCTATAGTCTATCAAGCGGGATGCCAGGCTACTCCTGCTGACTGTAAGGAGCATCTCATGTACAACCGGTGTGCGCATCCTGCTAAACTGTCTATCATAATGGACGTGCGCCACTGTCGTATCCAACCCAGGTCGCAAAGCGCAGCACCGCTCCTGCACGTTTTGTCATTCTTAAGGAGCAAGGAGATTTCCTCAACATCTGCCGGTATCGGAAGGCTCAAGATGACAGTCCTCCAGGGGGCGACTTGAGTTATCTACTTCCTGGTACGCACTCTCATGAGCCGCTTTTTCACGGCTTAGGGTATCATTGCACGCTATGAATTTTCATGTGGTGGCTTACGGGGCTCGTCCTTGGTCGTGTTCTCGGGGGCCTCATGGGCACGGACCGTATCCTGAAACGCAGCTTCGTTATCTGCTACCCTGGTGTCGATGTACTGCGTCAGCTCGGGAGCCTCCTGCGTGCGCTCCCAAAGGAGAGTAGCCCCAAAGAGTCCGGTATTCAAGATGCGATCGAGCGCGCTACGCACCAGCAGCATCCCAGCCATGGTAGCTGCAGGGATGCCGAGTCCACTCGCCATACCGATGCCGGCTCCAGCAAAGAACAGATCGCGTGAGGGCAGCAGCGGAATGCGATTCGTGATGATTAACACCGCCAGCAGCGTCGCCCATGCGCTAAACGAGGCTTCGGGGATGACCACCCACCACTGTATCACCTGTAGTATGTTCGAGAGCAAGAAGCGCCCGCCGTGCACCCCAATCATCCAGCCGATTAAATCGCGCGGCAACGTAAAGATGGAGCGGCGAAACTGTACCACAAGTCCAATCGCAAAGACCAGCGCAGCCCCGCCTGCCACCAGGTAGCCCGGCGTCGGGTTCTCCATAACGTCGCCCGGCGTTACGTATCCCGTAGTCAGCAAGGCTACCAGAATAACAACCGCCGAGAGCACCGACATCATCGACGAGATGATGAGGTTGTCTTTGATTGCCATTGCAAGCGGGCGCACATCGTTGGTGCTGATGTGCTTCTTGGCCCACGTAAACAGATACACCTCGCCCGAGTAGCCCACCACGTCGGTGTTCAGCACGCGCTTGCGCAGCAGAATGGGAAGCGACTCACGCGCGCTGAGGTCCCACACGCGCCCGTAGATGAGCACCTCGGCCAGGGGCAGAATGGCATACATCGCCAGCACCGTTACGTAAAACCACGGCGTGGTCGGCAGCGAGCGGAGCACCTCGGCCCATCCAATGCCCGCCAGCCGATACGCCAGGTACGCCAGAATGCCTGCCACAAGCAGATAGCGAACGCCCTTCATCGTCCACGTGCCGACTTGCGACGACGCAAACGCCTCCCACTTCTGCGTAATCGTATCCAGCAGCATGCGCAGCATTGGTTGTGAGTAAAGGCAACGCGATGTGCAACGGCGAGCCTCCATGAAGGATGAGGCGCTTGCGTGGACTTTCTGGCATTTTGTGCGGTTGTCCGTGCATTGACCTGCTCATCCGTTACCCACGTCAAACGATATGTGCTGTTATGCGTGCAGAGGGTGTTCGCTGTCTGTCGTTCGCTGTCCATTGTTTGCTCCCGCGCCAGTATGTCCACTCCTCGCGTAGCACTGTTTGTGCGGCGCTTTCTGCCGTACTCGCAGACCTTTATCCACGACGAAATCAACGCGCACGAGCGGTATGCCGTCGATGTGTTCTGCCAAGAGCGCCTGCACGCTGACCGCTTTCCACACGACCGCGTGTTCACCCCCGAAGGCTGGCTGGGTCAGCGTATCTACGAAAACGTGGGCTACTGGCCCGACTTTGACCAACGCCTGGGCAGCGGCGATTACGACCTGGTGCATGCGCACTTTGGCACAGCCGCCGTATACGCGCTTCCGTATGTGATGCGCCACGACCTGCCGTTTGCGGTTACGTTTCATGGCATTGATGTCGGAGACCTCTTTGGTCCGCGCCGCTTTCTGCCGCTGCAATGGCGGTACTGGGCGCTCTCCTCAAAAATATTCGAGCACGCTGACCTGATGCTCTGCGACAGCATTGAACTGCGCGAGCTGCTGGGCGAACTGGGTGCGCCCCGCGAGAAGATGCAGGTGCATCGGCTGGGCGTAGACCTGTCGCAGTTTCAGCGCGCCGATGAGGAGCGCACCGTGCCGCGTATCACACTGGTAGGGCGATTTACACCCAAGAAGGGCTTCACCTATGCGCTTCGGGCATGCGCTCGTGCCTTCCGGGTCGGATACGAAGCCGAGGTGGTCGTCTTGGGGTCGGGCGAGCAGGAGGATGAGCTGCGCGCGCTGGTGCACAAGCATGACATGGCCGCGCAGGTTGACTTCCGGGGCGCTGTGCCACACGACGAAGTCGCCCGCGTGCTGGCCCGCACCGACGTGATGATGACACCCAGCGTGGTAACACGCACCCACGACCGTGATTCGGGCATTGTCGTGGCCAAAGAGGCCAGCGCGTGCGAGGTGCCTGTCATTGGCACGTATCACGGCGGCATCCCCTCAATTATCGACGATGGCGAGACCGGCTTTCTGGTCCCCGAGCGCAATGTAGAGGCGCTGGCCGACCGGCTCATCACGCTGCTCGACGATCCAGAACGCCGACGCGCCATGGGCCGCGCCGCCCGTGCTAAGATGCGCAGCGATTTCGACATGGTTAAGCAGTGCCAGGCGCTCGAAGGCTATTACGACCGCATCCGCCACACTGCCTAACTCTTGTGCTTTTACTCATAAGCCTGCTGCCTGATGTCTGAATCCACCCAAGACGAGCTGCGGCGTGGGGCGCTCGTCAACACGCTGGGCACGCTTGGCAAGCTCGCCGGGCCGTCGCTGCTCATCGTTGTCACGCGGCTATACGGCGCCGATGTGTTTGGCATCTTCATTACAGCGGTGGCTTTTATCGAGGCCGGGCTTGCATTTCTGACTGCCGGATTCCGTGACGGCGCTCTTATTTCGGTGGCTCGCCACGCCGACCACGACGACGAAACCGACAAACTCTACCAGCTGCTCTCAAACACGCTCGGCTGGAGCCTGGGCTTTGCTGTAATTTTAGCGGGGCTTGTGTTTGTGGCAGGGCCGCAGCTCATCCCTCTGCTGTACGATTCCTACGGCACGCGCCTGCTGCACATGCTGCAGTGGATGGTGCTGGCGCTGCCTATCTTGGCGTTCGACCGCATCGTAATTGCGGCTACGCAGGGCCTCAAAATCATGAAGTACGATGCCATCTCGAATGGCGGACTCCGCCCGGTTACGCTGCTCGCTACCGGCGCCGGGTTCTGGTTCTGGATGCCGAGCGAAACCGGTATGGCGCTGGCCTACGTATCCACCCAGGCGCTTTTGGGCGTCGTGGCGCTCTACGTCTACTCGCGCGAACTGGAGTGGAAACCGCTGTGGCAGGCGTTTCGCACGTTTACGCTCGACCGCGAGCTCATGCGCTTTGCCATCCCGCAAAACCTGAATATGACGCTGGAGCGCTTCCTCACGAATATCGATGTGCTCATGCTGGGCATGTTCGGGGTGAGCGCCCGAACCACCGGCTTCTACGGTGCTGGAGCCATGATCGTGCGCGAACTGCTGAGCATCAAGCAGGTGTTCTCGAATGCCTACGCGCCGTTTATCGTGCGTTTGCATCGCGCCGGACGCACCGCCGAGCTCTCGAAAACCTATTCGCGCACCACGCTCTGGGTCATCACGATCGCCATTCCGGCCCTGCTGGCGGTGGGGGTGATGCGCAACGACCTGCTGCGGCTTGTATCGCCCGAGTTCGCCGGGCTCGATACGCTGTTTATGCTGCTTCTACTGCCCATTCCCTACTTGCAGTGCAGCTTCAGCCTGGCGGGCAACATCGTTGTGATGACCGGCCACTCGCGCCTCAATCTGCTCAACAGCACCATCACCGGCGTGCTGAACGTGCTGTTGAACGTGTGGCTCATTCCCGTGCTGGGTCTTGTTGGCGCAGCCCTGGCATCAACCATCGCCACAAGCGTGAAGATGGCCCTGGAGGTTGTCGAGGCGCACTGGGTCGCCAACGCTCGGCTGCTCATCTCCGAGATTTTCCGACCGCATCTGGCGGGCGCTCTGGTTGTGGTTGGTCTGTGGAGCGCCGAGGTGTTCTGGGGGGATGCGACAGGCACGCTCTTCGGGCGCGGCCTGATGCTCGCTACCGGGCTGGCCGCCTATACAGTTATCCTCATTGTGCTGAACGGCCGCATCCCAGCCATTCCCGGCATTACCACCGAGCGCGAACCGCCTACGCTCAACGACGATCCGGCGGATCAGTCCGACGCATGAAGAGGATCGTTTCGTTGAAGCTTTCTGCACATCCGCCCCACTTGTGGGGCACAAGACGCATTTCTTTCCATCCAGCGCGCGCTTACCAATAGCAGTATGTAGCCGCATCGCCTGCTCGATAGGGGCCAATACCAATTCGGATGTACGTCGATAACCGGCAGTGGTACCCACCAGCAGTGTAACGCTTGCGGCGTATCTGGGTCGTATGCTGTGCACGATGCCCGCAATTGTGATGCGAGTAGCCATCAGCCCGAGCCGCGCCTACATATCTGCATGCCCACTGTGAATTGTGCGTATCTGCATGCCCATAGCGTAATACGCTTGTAACTACGAAAACAGGTTTACCATCGCAAGGTACCGATTATAGATCTTGGTAGCAACAGGTTGTAGCCCCAATGCCGGGTTGATCCTAAACACAGTTTTGTTCTTAATCAGGTGGATGGCCATGGCAACCGACTTTTCCCAAGCTGCCCCTGAACCACGACGACCTGCACACGACGCACCAGACTCATCGTCGGAGGCCAAGGCGTCTGCTTTGCTCCGCATGTTCTGGTCACCACAGTCGGTGCGGCGGCTCGTGCTGGGCGTAATGGTCGTGCTGGTACTTCAGTATGCGCTTGTTGGCATTGTAGGTGTCGTGCTGCGCGAGCCCTGGCCTACGCTGGTGCTCCCGGCGTTTCAGAACGTATGGGATGGCGATGACGAGCTGGCAGTACCCCGCGCCCGTCTTATCGCTATTAGCAGCGATAGTACGTCGTTTGAGGTCCCTGTTGATGCGGTGTGGAGTGCCGTTCCCACTTCGCAGCAGGCTGGCTTTCTACGCGAGCAGTGCCGCCCACAGACGCTCAGCGGCACGCCACGCACCGAGCGCTGCACGCTGCCCGAAGCCCGGGCGTGGATGCGCACCCAGCTGCAGGACCGCTATCCGCTGCATCAGATTGAGCGCCTCGATGTGGTGTGGGAGGAGGTCTTTTTCAATGTGAACGAGCGGACGACCGCCCAGGCTCCGCGTGCCCAGCCCACCGACACGCTGCGTGTGCCCCTGTAGCTCTCAGAGCCTCCTTCTGGTGTCATCACTGCCCCACGGCCATCTTCACTTTTCCATGCGTGCTGCTCTCGACCGCTGGCTCTTCGACACCTTCACGGCCTCGCCCGAGGGGCTGGGTCTGTACCGCATTCTATATGCCAGCTTCGTGTTATTTGCCTTCACACCCGGACACGCTGAACTGCTCGACTTTTCGTTCGTCGGCGCGCTCCCCAATGCGTTCTTCTTGCCTCCTCCGGGTCCCCTGATGCTACTGCCCGGCCCGCCGCCCTCCTGGCTGCTCGACGCCTTGCACCTATTGCTCACAGGCAGCTTGGTCGCGCTTCTTGTAGGCTACCGCACGCGCTGGGCCTCTTGGGCCGTGTTTGGACTCCTGCTCACCGGCTATGGATTTGCATTCTCAGTCGGCAAGATTAACCATGTGATGCTGTTTGTGCTACTTCCGCTGGTGATGTCGCTCACCAACTGGGGCGCGGCCTACTCAATGGATGCACAGGCCCAGCGCACGCCCCGTGCTGTGCAAACCTGGCCCCTGGCGCTGCTCGCTCTGCTCATAGGCTTTGCGATGTTCACCGCGGGGTTCTCTAAATTAATCGGCGGCTGGCTCGACCCCACCACCCAGGCCACGCAAGGCCACTTTGTTAAGCAGTTCTTTGCCCGCGGACGCCAGGACTTCCTGGCCCCATGGCTGCTTCAGGTCGATTCCGTCGTGTTTTGGGAGCTGCTCGATTGGGGGACCGTGTTGTTTGAAATGGGCTTTCTGGTAGCGGTCGTCCGAAAACAAACCATGCGGCTGTTTCTCGCCGCAGCCATTGGCTTCCACCTCGGCACGCTCCTGATGCTCAACATTGCATTTGTGTTCAACTATATCGTGTACGCGGCCTTTATAAGTTGGGGTCCTCTGGCCAAACGCCTGCAAGACGGGCTTGCCCACCTGCCCAATGGGGCCGCCGCGCCCCGTCTCATCCTGCTCGTAGGAGCCGTTGGCACGCTCGGCCTCTGGGCGTACGGCTCGCCGCTCCTGTGGGGCTCTCTTTCTGCTGGCCTCGTCTCCGATCTAACCTGGATTGAGGTAGGCTGTGCTGCTGTAGCCGTGGCTGTCGTGCTGGCCGAGGGGGGGCGCTACCTCCGGAATGTGTTGCATCGGACCCATCGCCAGCAGCACCCTACGATGAAACGCAGTGGTTGAAGGGCCTGGGGAAAGCAGCAGAATGCCGAAACCTCCCCTTAGCCATGTGCTCTAACCTCATGCATCCGGTTCTATTTGGATGCGCAGACCTTCGCATTTTTATAACTGTGTTGCCCCTCTATGTCTGCTTCTTCTGCACGCAAACGCGCGCGTCGCACGCTGCTGGGCACGCTGCTGGTGTATGGTCTGCTGGTGGCTACGCACCTGGGCGAGTTCTGGCCGTTTAGCATCTATCCCATGTTCTCGCAGGGAGGCAACGACTGGTCGCGCGCCGTTGTGCGCACGGTGCCCGACACGCTCAGCCCCGACTGGCAGACGGCCACCGAAGCCGAACAGCTCCCCGGTACGGGCTTTCCGCTTACCAAGCACGGCATTGACCCCATCGACCTGTCGAATTATGTGTCGAAGACAGAGACGTGGACGCCCGCCCGCACCAACGGGCTTCGCACGATGTTCGGGGCCGAGGCCGAGCAGCACACGTTTTTGGTGATGCGTGTGAACGGCGCCATAACCCAGCAAGACTCCGTTGTCGTGGAGTACGTCCCCTACGCACTGGTTCGCAACGACGATGTGGCGCTCAACCCCTCGCTTCCGCGCCCAACTGACGGTACGACCACTCTCCCATGACGCTTGAGTAGACGCCTTCTCTAACGAGGACTGATCCGCATCCCCCTGTTTGTATTTGACTTGCCATGAACACGCTCCGCTCGTATCTAACGTTCGACTCTGCCGGATCGTGGAACCTGTGGCACAACCTGTTCGGGTTCGACGAGCAGGAAACGGCAGGCGATATTGTCTTTTTCTGGCTTTTTGAGCTGTTTATTGTAGGAAGCACCATGTCCTGGGCCTGGTATTGGGCGCAGTACATTCCACGCATTAGCGACATTGTGCTGCCGCTGGGCATCGCCAACTACCTCGATGTGTCGTTCATGTTTAACGGCACACTGCCATATGTCAACGCGGCGCTTATTTCGGGACTGGCTGTGCTGGGACTGCTGCGCGTGCATCGCTATGCGTACATGGCAGCGTTTCTGCTACTGCATCTTCAGTTTGCATCTCGCTACGTGCTCGGCGAGATTCCGCACAGCTCCAATGTGCTTGGCATGGCCGTGCTGGGCTTTGCCCTGGCGCTGATTGTCTTTCAGCGGGCCGCCCACCGGCGCAGGTTTGTGATCGGATACAACTACTTCTTTATCGGACTCGGCTACACGCTGGCGGGGTTCTGCAAGCTTATTGGCACCGGTATCTTCTGGTCGGATGGCCGCCACCTGTGGATGTGGATCCACGAGAAGGGCATCGATGCGTTTGCCAAGTTCGGGGTGCTGGAGTTCAACTGGCTGCAGGAGGCCGCGCTAAGCAGCTTCTCGGTGGCTACGCTCTTTCTTACGATTGGGCTGCTCTCGGAACTGGCTGCTGTGCTCATGTGGTGGCGCCCCTTGCGCACGCCGGTGGTCCTGGCTGTACTTGGGCTGCACGTTGGCATCTATCTGGTGATGGGAATCATGTTTAGCATCACGTTTGCCATTCTCGTTCTGCTTGCGCTGCCGTGGGCACGGTGGATCGACGCGGCCCTTCCGGATGCGTGGGCCCAGCGCATCCGCGAACGCGCCCATGCCGCTGCTCCTGCCAATGCGCGTGCAAGCCGTGCGCCTCAGGATGCCGGTGCCGAGCGCGCCTGAAACAGGTCGTACTTGAACGACACGCGCAGGTACTGCTCAAAGGCCTCTTGCATGGCAGGCGTAAGCTGAAACCGCGGATGGCCAAACATATCGCCTTTTACGTAGTGGTGCCAGGCGTACAGCAGCAGATCTTTGGGCGTGTTGCGCATGCGGCGAATGAAGTGATCCTTCTCCCACAGGTTGTCGCCATGAAAGTAGCGCAGGTACAGGTAGCTTTCTTCGCGCGGAAGAATGTGGTAGCGCTGCTCGCGCCAGTCGTTCACGTAGTCGGTGTCGCTGGTGCGGCGCAGATTGGGGTAGCGGATATCCGCATCGCGCCGATGCATAATGGTGGGCGGTACGCCATTCGGCAGCACACCAATGAACGGATGGTCGAAGAAGTCGGTGCTATCCACATGCATGAGCGTAGCCTGTAGCGTGCAGGCGTCGTACCCGTCGTTGAGCGCCGCCGCCTGGTGGGCCAGCCGGTCTGGATGCGACCAGTCATCGTCGTCCCACTGCGGCACCACATAATCACCGCTGGCCAGATCCAGGGCCTGGTTGCGCAGCGAGCCAATCCACATATCGGGCGTGCGCTCCACATATTCATAGACCACATCGCCCTCATCCCACTCAGCCACCAGGTCGTCAATCGGGTGCTCCAGGCCATTATCGAGCACCACCAGTTCCTTGTTCGGATACGTTTGCGCCCGGTAGCAATGCAGCGCGCGCTGCACGAGCGTGGGGCGATCTGCCGTTACCAGCAGACAGCTTACAAGTGGGTGGGCGGTAGAGGATGCATCAGGCACAGCCATGAGCACAAGGTACGCGTTAGACGAAAAAGCAGACAGCACGTACCGTGTTATATGGATGCCATAGCGCCCGGATTCCCCGTCAATCGGACTCGCACTACCGCTTTACCACCTCGATATTCACCGTATGTCCACAAGGCATAGGCCGCCTGTTCACGGCCCGCATTTCTATTTACCGCCATGTCAACTATCATACGTATTCGCGTTTCGTTTACTGATTGATGCCTGTTCCCTATGGCTCGCACGTACGACCAAATCGAAGTGGGCGACTCCTACTCCATTCAGCGGTTTATTTCGGCGGAGGATGTCGACACGTTTGCCGACATTACCGGAGACGATAACCCGGTGCATGTAGACCCTGACTATGCCAAAGAGCACTCGCGCTTCAGCAAGCCGGTGGTGCATGGGGTGTTTTTGCTTGGGCTTATCTCAAAAGTGCTGGGACGTGACTTTCCGGGCCACGGGAGCATTGCTGTCGGCATCTCATGCCGGTTTCTGCGCCCGGTGCCTGTTGGGTCGGAGGTTACCGTTGAGATCCAGGTAGCCAGCAAGAACGAGGAGCGCCAGCACGTCAAGGTGCGCACCTACATCTACCTGGATGGCAAGATGGCGCTCGGTGGCGAGGGCACCGTCATTCCGCCCTCCCCCGAAGACGTGGCCTGGGCCGAGGCGCACGAAAATGAACCTCACGAAGATGAGACCACGTAGTGGCTGGTCGGACGCAGGGGCATCCTCCATTCCATCGCACCGCACAGGGGCTCTGCCCAGTTCTTCTATCCGTTTGCATCCTACCGCGGTAGCTTAAGCATCTGCCCGGCTTCGATCGTCTCGTCAACGCCGACCTGATTCATGATGGCCAGGTCTTCGAGCGTCATGCTATCGGGCAGCGTGGACGAATCCACAAACGACCGGAACGGACCGCTCCGATCGGCTTCTTGCTGATAGAGACGCGTAGGCTGCCGGTTCAGCTTATCGGGTTGCGTGAGCGGAGCAAACCCTTCGATGGTGCGCACAAAAGCCGCGCGATAGGTGTCGTACTGGGCGCCGCTGGTCAGCGCCTGAAACATGAGGGGCGTGCCCTCATGCTCGAAAAAGTACGCCAGCACGCGCACCGTACTGCCATTCTGCTGCTGCCCCTCGACCAACGCACGCTGTGCCGTAACGCCGTTGAAGCGGCGCGTATCTTGCGAGACGACGGTAAGTCCCTGCTGGCTCACGAACGACTGCACCGCCGCTTCCGGCGTGTCTTCCTCCGCAAACGTGAGACCAATAAGCGCGTCCTCGTTGGGACTCACCATCACTACCTGCTGCGTCTGGTTGACCACCTGATACGACGTGGGCACCGGAAACTGAAAGCGCAGTTCAGGATGGTAGAACGTGTTGTTTTCGGTGAAGCCCTGTCGCGGGTCATTCCCGACCACGATGCCGTTGATGGCGCTTCGGTAGGCCGGTTCGTTGCGCTCTGTCATCGACGCACGGCTGCGCCACTCCTCCGCCATCTGGCGCACACGCACCTCGCGGTTTCCGGGATCAGGGTGCGACGACTGCCATGCAGGCAGCGCTTGCCCGCTCTGGTCGCGCTGTCGCTTCAACGCTGTAAAGAAGGCCGCCCCCTCGCTTGCTTCATATCCAGCCAGAGCCGAATACTCGACGCCCAGCGCATCGGACTCACGCTCGTGGTCGCGGCTGTAGCTGAGCGAGATGAGCTGTGCTGCAGTGCCGCCCAGGTTTAGAATCTGACTTCCTGCTTCGCCACCCAACACCGACTGCCCCACCACGGCTCCGCCCAGGAGCCCAATTTGGGTGAGCTGCTGCCGGGCGGCACGCTGCGAGGCATGGCGCGCGGCTACATGCCCGATTTCGTGGCCCAGCACCATAGCCAACTGCGCCTCGTTGTTGAGATGCGCCAGGAGCCCGCGCGATACGTAGATGTACCCAGCTGGCAGCGCAAACGCATTCACGATGGGACTGTCGAGCACGCGAAAGGTGAACTCGGTATCCCGAAACTGCTGTGGCGTGTCGGAGCGGCGCATGTGGCTCTCGGCCAGCACCCGGCGCGCGACCTCATCCACATAGGCGCTTACCTCTTCGTCATCGTAAACGCCGTATTGCTGCTGGATCTGCTGGTCGGCCTCGCGGCCCAGCTCAATCTCTTCCTCCCAGCTATATCCCAGCGCGCGGGTATTGCCCGTTACGGGGTTCATACCGCGCGTGCATCCACTGGCAATAAACACCAGCGCAAGCGCAAGGACCGGCATCCACGAATACAGACGTGCAGGATGCCTGCCCAACAAGCGTACAGAAAACGACATAAGACACAGGGGTTAGTACAAAAAGTGCAAAACGGAGCGAACAGCGCGCTATGCTGAAACGTCGGCGTGTGCAGGTGCAATGCGAACGCGGGCCGCGTCGTTCTTCGTATCCACCTGAAAAAGGCGGTGGTTCGCTTCGTCGAATGGCACCGTGGCAGCAAATGGCGCCGACCGCGTGGCCGTGATGAAGCTCTGCCCGATGTCGTTGGACTGCAAGAGCTGCATGAACACGTTGGTGCGCTCGGTGTCGAGTTTGCCGAAGGCGTCGTCGAGCAGCAGCAACGGGTGGCGCTCCAGCGTATCGCTCAGGTAGAAGTACTGGGCCAACTTCAGCGCCATCGCAAAGGTGCGGTGTTGCCCCTGCGAGGCATAGCGCCGCACCTCCAGGTCGTTCAGGCGGAAGACGAGTTCGTCGCGCTGCGGCCCGACGAGGGTGGTGCCGCGCTTGTACTCATGATCTTGCTTCTCAGCGAGCCGGGCGCGAAAGGCATCGGCAATAGCCTCGGCGTTGCCCTCTTCATCAGTCGACACATCGGCCAACGTATCATACGTAATGGTGGGCTCCTCGGCCACTGCCTCAATGCGCTCGTAGGCGTCTTGCAGGTAGTCGGTAAACGTGTGCAAGAACGTCTGGCGGCGCGCCACCACCTGGCTGCCCAACTGCACAAGCTTCTGCGTCCATGGCGCCAGCAGAGCCTCGGGCGGTGGCGCGGGCTTTTTGCGGTACTGCCGCAGCAGTTCGTTGCGCTGCTTGCGCGCGCGGCGGTACTTCATGAGCGTGTTCATGTACGCCGGATGCGCCTGACTCAAGATGTTGTTCAGGAACCGGCGGCGCTCGTCGGGGCCCTCGGCGGTGAGGGCGTGATCCTCGGGCGAGAACACGACCACCGGAAGCTGCCCCACAATGTCGGCCAGGCGGTCCAGCGGCGCATCATTTACAAACACCTGCTTGCCCTCGTGCGGCACGTACACCAGCTTCGCCGTCATCGGGCGGCTGCGTACGCCGCTGAACGTGCCTTCCAACTCAAAGTACGGCGCCTCTTGCCGCACTGCGTACGTGTCGTTCGAGGCCACAAAGCTTTTGGTGAGGCACAGGTAGTGGATGGCCTCCAGCGTGTTGGTTTTGCCCACACCGTTCGCCCCCACCAGCACGTTCACCTTGGGCGCAAATGCGACTTCGGTGTGCTTGTGGGCACGAAAGGAACGAATACGGAGCGAGTCGAGCGTCATGGGCGGACGAGAGCCGTGCAAGAAAACGAGACGTCTTAAACGACGCACGCAGCGTCCGGTTTTCGAGGAGATGCGGACGGCACGTCTTTCCTACACCATGGCAGGTTGCATCACTCAACTGGATTTTCAAGTGCCACTTTTGTACGTTTTCGTGCAATGTGTTCTCTTGAGGCGGCACTTCGCATCCACCAGCGAAGGCGCAATCCTACGCATTGCCCGATACTACGCTCTCCGGCCCGACGCAATCTCACCACCACGCCCACAACGAATGGGCGACGCATGGGGCGGCGTCAACTCCCGTCACTTTTTTCTTCATCGTCCTCTTTCTTGAGGGTGTCATCATCATCGTCATTATCTGGACCATTGGGATCCCTGTGCCCACCGTTGCCTCCTCCGTCCGCATATACGCATCCTCCCAGCGTGGTTGCTTTGTTATTCCAGATATCCATGATAACCCTCAAGGCATGAAATAATTGCTTTTTCTAATGTATGTATTATCAATGAACAAGCACTCATTGTTTCATGCACTGCGTCGTCTCTATGCCTATGCGCCGTTTTGGGGCATCCCCTTTATTGTGGGTGTCTGTCTTGCGGCATGCGTAGCAGCGCCTCTGTATGGACAGTCCCCCGATAGTGCCTCATGCGATAATTTATTGGAACGGAGCGATTCATTATCCACAAGGTCGTTCACCAGTGCGTGGTATGGCGATACCGATGCCATTGCGCCGCGATTGGATGCACGCTACGCTGTTCTCAAACGCGCAGAGCTGCAATGCAATGGGGACGCGAAGGCCGAAGCCATCGCGGAGAAGGCGTATGTGGAGGCGCAGCGGCGCGACTTTGCAGCGATGACCTCTACCTTCAGCACCTTCTTCGAACAATACGGGCAAACCCCTACCGATACGTCCACAATCACAAAAACGGGATTTAGAAGCGTCCACCACTACTACGCGTTTTTGCACTACCACACGGGCGACCTGGCCGAGGCGGCCCAAGGCTACATTCGAGCGCTTGAGGTCACCCCTGAAGAGAATATCACACAGCGCATCAATCTTACTGAAAGCCTGGCGCTGATGTACCAGCGGATGCGCGACCGCGATGCTGCGATGCGTGCCTATCAACGTGCCCTCAATTGGACCGAACAGCTGGATTCTGAAACCGACACGTATCGGCGGATGCGGGCTCTGCTTCTTTTCGGGCTCGCGGGCATGCAGGCCGAACTGGAGGCAGAAGACAACCCGGACGTCTGGCGGTCCGTTGCGGCCAATCTGCGCGAAAGTTTGGATCTTGTCTCCGACCCCGGCACGGTGTTTCAAGCCAACCGCTTGAGTGCCTTGGGAGAAGCACACGCCAATCTGGGTGATATCGACACGGCGCTTTCATTGAGCACAAAGGCTCTTGCCGAAGCCCGGGTGGCGGAATCGGATCGCACCCTGGCGTTTTTGCAGCATGTGCATGGCAGCATTTTAATGATGGATGGGCAGTTTGATGCGGCAGAGCCGTACCTGCGGCGCGCCGTTGAGGCCCAGCCCGAACGCCGCTACGAAGACCGCCGCCGCGTTTTACAACGCATCGGGATCCTGTACGAACGACGTGGCGATCTCTCTGCAGCAGCATCCTACTACCAGCAGGCCATTGAAACCGTTGAAGACTACCGCTCGGGACTCCGGGCCACCGAGTGGGCGGCGGCTGCGTTCGGCGGCTGGCAGACTGCGTATCGCGGACTGGCGCGTGTGCAACTGCTCCAAAATAATCCCGAAGACGCGCTGCAGACGTTGGAGCGCACCCGGGCGCGTCATCTTGCCGATCTGCGCCTGGAAGCCGACGTGGCTCACGCCATGGCCCCTGAGCAGCGCGTGCGTTACGACAGCCTTACCCAGGTGCTGCAGGCTGTGCGTTCTGAACGGAGCCGCACCGATAGTCCGGTGCGTGCCATTCAGCTCCGCCGCCGCGAAACTGAGGTGATCGCTACGCGCCAGGGGCTGCTCAACTTGCCCGAAGCGACGACCGCCCCACTCTCTACTATCCAAGACACCCTGGCGGCGCAAAACCGCGTGGCCGTGTCGTATATGCTCGATGAGGGTGAGGAGCGGTTTGGGCGTGCAGCACAATCCCACGCCTTCGTAATCACCCCCGACACCGTCCACGCCGTGCCGCTCGATATCGACGAATCGACCCTGAACGAGAAAATGGCTGCGGTCTCCCCCTGGCTTGCGAGCGGGCAGGAAGACGCGCGTCCATCCACCGGGGGCATCGGCAGCACCCAGGTCGACCTGCATGCGCTGCACGACGTGTATCAGGCCGTCATTGCCCCCGTGGCGCCCCACCTGCCCAAGGACGCCTCGCTCACCGTCATCCCCGACGGAGCGCTCTTTCGGCTTCCCATCGCCATGCTCGTTTCCGAGGCCCCGCAAAGCCGCTACGACTACGCATCGGCCCGTTTTCTGGTTGAAGACTATCCGCTGTCCAGGCAGCTCTCGCTGTCGTCCCTTACCGACGGATCCGAGACGCAGCGCCGCCCGCTCGACATTGCTGCGTTAGGGCGCTCCGAGTTCGGCGAGGTGATGCTCGGCTCGCTCCTGGCCGAGGCCGTACGCCCGCGCTCAATACAGGGAACTCGAGGACGCGTAGGCTACCACTTGCCGCCGCTGCCAGGGGTGGAACGCGAGCTTCGGAGCGTCGCTGATCTCTTCCGGAACGGACGCATGCTGCTCAACGACGAGGCTACACCCAAGGCACTGAATGACCTGATGGGCGAGGCCACCATTCTGCATCTGTCGTCCCATGCGCTCGCAAGCCCCCAATTGCCGCTCCAGAACGCGTTCGTGCTCTCGCCGTCCAATACCGCCGATAGCACCGACAGCGGATTGCTCTACCTGCATCAGCTTCAGGGGCAGTTCGCGTCGATTCCCCTCGTCAACCTCAGCGGCTGCGAAACTGCACAGGGGGCGTTTCATGAAGGCGAAGGCATGCGCAGCTTACAGTACGCCTTTCGTGCCGTTGGCGCGCGCGCCACGCTCTCTAACCTGTGGCCCATCGACGACGATGCCGCGGTCACGCTCAACGAATCCTTCTACGATCATGTGCGCAGAGGGATGCCCAAAGACGCCGCCCTGCAGCAGGCCCAGCTTCAATACCGGCGCATGCATCCCGACCAAAGCCCGTTCTTCTGGGCCGGTACGATGCTGCACGGCTCGCCCGCTCCGCTCGCAGTTTCAGGGCCGCCCCGCTGGTGGCGCTATGCCGGTGCGCTCGTCCTGTTCGGGATGATCACGCTCGGAGCATACGGGTGGCGACGCCGGACCGCATAGCTGTCTGCCGCCGTTAGTGCTGCATCGTTTGCTGTTTGGATTCATCGGCTCTGCCCTCCATGCCTGCTTCTTCCTCGCCCAACGCATCACCCTCTGATGAGGCGTCGCTCTCCGACGACCTAAAGACGCGCGCCACCGAGCAGCGCAACCCGCACTCGCAGCACATCGACACCGCCTCCACGCACGAGATTCTGGAGATCATCAGCACCGAGGACCACCGCGTGCCCATTGCCGTGCGGCGCGAGCTGCCGCGCATCGCTGAAGCCGTGGATGCCATTGTTGACGCCTTTGAGGCAGGCGGACGTCTCCTGTACGTGGGCGCAGGCACGAGCGGACGCCTCGGCGTGCTGGATGCGTCGGAGTGTCCGCCCACCTTTGGCACCGACCCCGAGCAGGTGCAGGGCCTCATTGCCGGGGGGCGCGAGGCCGTGTTTCGCTCGCAAGAAGGCGCCGAAGACCAGCCCGAGGACGGCGCGCAAGCGCTTCGCGAGATCAACTGCACGGCCCGCGATGTGGTCTGCGGCATCGCCGCCAGCGGACGCACGCCGTTCGTGGGTGGGGCACTGGACTATGCCCGCGAGTTGGGTGGCACCACCGTCTACGTAGCCTGCACCCCGCCCGACACCCTGAACGCCGAAGTTGACGTTGCCATCTGCCCTATCGTCGGGCCCGAAGTCATCATGGGCTCCACCCGCATGAAAAGCGGCACCGCGCAGAAGATGGTGCTGAACATGCTCACCACCGCCAGCATGATTCGGCGCGGCACCGTCTACGAAAACATGATGGTTGATTTGCAGCGCACCAGCACCAAGCTCGTGGAGCGCGCGCGCCGCACCCTCATGATGGCCGCCGACACCGACTACGCCACCGCCGAGCGCACCTTGCAGGATGCCAATGGGCACGTCAAAACCGCGCTGGTTATGCTCTTGGGCGAGGTCCCGCTCGACACCGCCACCCGCCTGCTTGACGCCTCCGACGGCTTCGCGCGCCCGGCCATCCAGGAAGCATTGGCTTTGCGGTAACCTGCTGATTTCTTTCGTTTCACGTGGAACAAAATCGGCCCTCAGCGCCGCCAAAGGCCGTTTTCGGTGAGTGGCCTGAGCTAACAAATGCCGCCTCTTTAGGAAGCGGTTTTTATGATGCAAGTAGGTGATAGCACGGCAGGCGTCTTCGTTTCGGAGGGCATTACACCTTCGCGTTGGGCAGGCGCAGGCTGTTTTTTTGGAGATGCGATACACACAGCCTGTTGCATCGCTGGATCGCCTAACAGAGGCGGCGGCCTCTCCGAACTCCCTATCTCGGCTGCACAGCACCCCAGCCCGAGGCGCCACCCATCGCATCTCCAACACCTTTTTTGCGGATGTGAACGAATCTCTCAATCCGCGTTCCGGTTGCTGTATCGCATGCATCATCCCACTGCTTCGCATACGCGCTGTCGGGCTCGCCTGGCATGCACGCGGGGCTGCTCCGCTTCCAATACGTCCTGTATCCTGTGGCTCTTTCCGATCTCGTTCGTCGCGTTGAAACTGCTCCTGTCCTTAGCGACCTGCGTCCGTGGGTGCGCACCGCCCAATCATCCGATGCGCTCAAGATAAAGCGCGCCGCCGGATCGTTCTCGGCCCTGCTGCTGCACGCGCTGCGTAGCGATCCGGGTCGCCCACTCTGCTGCGTGGTGCCCACCGAAGATCAGGCGGCCTACGTGCAGAGCGACCTGGAGCACCTCGCCGGCAGTGATCGCCGCATCGTGCGCTTTCCGGCCACGCACCGCACGCCCTACGACACCGGCGCCCTCCGCGACTCCAGCCCGCTCGTGGCCCGCGCCGATGTGATGCAGCAGCTCTCCGACCGCTTCGAGGGCGTCGTCGTCACCAGCGTCGAAGCCCTGAGCGAGCGCGTGCCGCCCGCCTCCGAGGTCGACCACGACACCCTCGCCATTGCGACCGGCGACGCGTGGGCGCTCGACGCGCTGGTGGAGCGCCTTGTGGACCAGGGCTTTACGCACACCGAGTTCGTAGAGCAGCCCGGCGACCTCGCACGGCGCGGCGGCATCCTCGATGTGTTTCCGTACTCGGGCGCGCACCCCATCCGCATCGAGTTCTTCGGCGATGAGATCGACAGCCTGCGCGAGTTCGATGTGCAGACGCAGCGCTCCGTAAGCCAGCGCTCGGAGGTTCGCCTGGTGCCCAACCTGGAGCGCGATGCCGCCGACCGCCAGGCCGTCGCGTTTCTGGAGCACCTGCCCCCTGACACGGTCCTCGCTACATTCGACGAAGACCGGCTCATTGAGGATGCCGAGGCCCTCTTCGACACCGCGGTCACGCGCTATCAACAGGCGCTCGACCGGGCCCAGGACGCCCCCGACGATGCGACGGACGAGGCCGATGCCGCCGACCTTCCGCATCCTGAAGACCGATTCCTAACCGCCGATGCCCTGCGCCAGCACCTGCAACAGCATCCTCGCCTGCTTTTTGGCACGTTCACGCACGGCACCGACCCTGCAGGCACCGAGACGCTCGACGCGGGCGGAGCGCCGCAGCCCTCGTTCAACAGCGAGATGGATGTGCTGCGCGATCGCCTGAAGCAGAACAGCGAGCGCGGACTCGACACCTTTATCTTATGCGACAGCCACGGCCAGGCCCGCCGCCTGCGCGACCTGCTCGAAACCGACATCGACCATGGACGCGCCCGCCTGCAGGTCGAGTCGCTGCACGAAGGGTTTGAGCACGAGGCTCTTGGCCTCGCTGTCTACACCGACCACCAGATCTTTAACCGCTACCACCGCCCCTCCACCAAGCGGCGCCAGCAGCGCACCGGCGGACTCAGTCTGCGCGACATCGAGAACCTGTCGCCCGGCGATTTTGTGGTGCACGTTGACCACGGCATTGGCACCTTTGCCGGGATGAAAAAGATTACCGTGCGCGGCAAACAGCAAGAGGCCGTGCGCCTCAACTTTGCCGATGGCGACGTGCTCTACGTCAACGTCAACGCCCTCTACAAGCTGAACAAGTACAGCGGGAAAGAAGGCCATCAGCCGCGCCTCACCAAGCTCGGATCGGGCCAGTGGGAGCGCACGAAGGAGCGCACCAAGTCGAAGGTCAAAGACATTGCGCGCGACCTGATCGAGCTCTACGCCAAGCGCAAAGCCTCGAACGGCTACGCGTTCTCCTCGGATACGGTGTGGCAGCAGGAGATGGAGGCCAGCTTCGAGTTCGAGGACACGCCCGACCAGGCGCAGGCCGCCGAAGAGGTGAAGCGCGACATGGAAGATCCCGTGCCCATGGATCGCCTCGTCTGCGGCGATGTGGGCTTTGGCAAGACCGAAGTCGCCGTGCGTGCGGCGTTCAAGGCGGCCCAAGACGGCAAGCAGGTGGCTATTCTCGTACCCACCACCATTCTGGCCCAGCAGCACTACGACACGTTCAAGAAGCGGCTGGGGCGCTACCCGGTCACCGTCGACATGATCTCGCGCTTTCGCACCAACGCCGAGCAGCGCGACATCCTGAAGCGCCTGAAGGCGGGCAGCCTCGACATTCTCATCGGCACGCACCGCCTCACCTCCGAGGACGTCGAATTCAACGACCTGGGGCTCTTCGTAATCGACGAGGAGCAGCGCTTTGGCGTCAAGACCAAGGAGGCGCTCCGCGAGGTGCGTGCCAGCGTCGACACACTCACCCTTACCGCCACGCCCATTCCGCGCACGCTGCAGTTCTCCATTTTGGGCGCGCGCGACCTGTCGATCATCGCTACTCCGCCGCCGAACCGGCAGCCTATCATCACCGAAATCCACACCTTCAACCAGGACCTCATCCGCGACGCCATTCTCTACGAGCAGAGTCGCGGTGGACAGGTCTTCTTTATCCACAATCGCGTCAAGACCATCAACGAAATTGCCGAGATGGTGCGCGGTATGGTGCCGGGCGTGCGCATCGGTGTCGGCCACGGCCAGATGAGCGGCCCAAAGCTGGAGCGCGTCATGACCAACTTTGTCGAGAACAAGTACGACGTGCTCATCAGCACCAGCATCATCGAGAACGGGCTCGACATCTCGAACGCCAACACCATGATTATCAACCGCGCCGACCACTTTGGAATGGCGGCGCTGCACCAGCTCCGCGGACGCGTGGGCCGCTCCGAGCGCAAGGCGTTCTGCTACCTGCTCGTGCCCAGCATCCACAGCATGACCGACGATGCCCGCCAGCGCCTGCAAGCGGTCGAGGAGTTCAGCGATCTGGGCAGCGGCTTCAGCCTCGCCATGCGCGACCTCGACATCCGCGGCGCAGGTGCGCTTCTGGGGGCCGAGCAGAGCGGATTTATCGGTGAGGTCGGCTACGAAACCTACCACAAGATCCTCGACGACGCCATCAAAGAGCTGCGCCAGGACGAGTTCAGCGATGTGCTCGATGACGAAGACATCGCGCCGCCCGCGCCCGACACCACCGTCGATGTGGAGGAAGACGCCTACATCCCCGACGACTACCTCGCCAACAACGTCGAGCGCCTCAACCTCTACCGCCGCATCAGCGACGCCCCCGACGAAGAGACCCTCACCGATCTCCGCGACGAAATGCGCGACCGCTTTGGCGAGCCCCCGTCGCCCGTCGAACACCTGCTCACCGCCGCCGAACTGCGCATCCGCGCGCAGGCGCTGCGCCTCCCCAAAGTCGTCTTCAAGAACGAGCGGCTCTTCCTCTACCTGCCCGCCAAGCCCGCCGACCCGTACTTCTACGAGCAGGTGTTCCAGCCGCTACTCGAACAGCTCGCGGACCTCGACCGCCGCTACGTGCTCAAAGACGACGCCAAAAAAGACATGGTCCGCGCCATCGTCCAAGACACCCCCACCCTGCTCGACGCCCTGGTCGTCATGGAAGAACTGCAACTCGACAAAGCCACCGTCCCCGCCGAAGCCGCCGCGTAACCGCGCGCTGTTTCGGTTTAGGGGGAACGCCCAGGTTCGCGCTGTCGGGCGCCACGCATCCCAGCTTCAGCGCTTCGTCTCTGTCCCAGCATCCGGCCTCGCAGGCGTAAGCTCTTGCCCTGCCGCAAAGACCGACGCGACCACGGGAAGTCGGGTAGTGGGAAGACTTTAAATGATAGCCTTCCTGATAAAAACCTTTCCTGGGTCGAACGGTCCCCCGTTCGACCTCCGTCAGTCGCGCCGGAGACGTCCGCGCCGGGCGGCGCTCCCAGCACCGAAAACGTTCGACAGAAGTTCTCCGGCTACTGGCACGTTCACTCCATCACTTATAATTGAACCACTGCTGCGAAACGGAAGCATAGACCGCCACGATAGGGCACAACCCAGCGTTACTTCTTTTACACAGCACCTCCAGTCATCCCGGCCCCCGAGCCAGGATCCACGCCTTCGGATGAACACACTGTTTAAGGTTCGCAACCGCATTGTCAAACTGAGACGTTCATCTTGCCGCTATGATGTCTCATCAAGGCCAGCAAGGTCATACTGGACAATAGCAGGGCGAGGGGCGATTTGAGTTGCATACAATGTCCTCGAACGATCTCCCAGCGCGATGCCCTGCACAGGTGCATCCAGTTCGTACACCCCAACCAGTTCACCTGTCCAGCTTAAGACATGAACCCGGGAGCCCGCACCGGAAAGCGTTTCGTTACGCGACTTCCCAGCATAGAGCGCGTAAATCCGAGACGAGTCAGCAGCAATGTCGAGGTAACCCGACCAGGTCTGATCTGTAGTCTGCATAGTAGGCTCACCACGGTAGGTAGCAACCTCAAACACAGGCTTTTTTTCACCTGGTCCCTCTACAATGTACTTCAAGTCACCCTCAGCATCATAGATCTCGACCCGATCTGCGTACCGAGTAGCCAATGCGAGAGAGGACCGGTCTGGCGATGTTGTCATGTATGCGTGATAAGCATGCTGGCGAACGGCCTCTGGCACCCCATCATGTTCAGGAAGTGAGGGGCCCGCAACATGGTGCAGCGTTCCTTGGTCGGGCGCGAGGTACGCCAGTCGTCCCTCTTCATTGAGGAATCCTGGGCTTACCACGAGTGAATCTCCTAACCAATGAGGAGCAGTCAGGGTAAACCCGATATCGAATGAGATTAGACTATCACCTAAGGCGTGCGCTCCCTCTACGTAGTCTGGTACATTGATTCGGGTCAGCCGCAAGCTTGTCATGTCGTATATCCACGCGTCGCCTGCGGCGTTGGTACCTACATCAAACGACCAGATGGACTGAAACTCCCCAGGACCCTCTCCTCGTCCTTCAATAGAGCTAACATAAGTGCCATCTTCTGCACGCAAAATATGAGCAAAAGGGTTTCCTGAAAAGTCCGCAACGAGCAGGTAGTCCCCTACGCGCTCTATGGCGTGGGGGCGTCCAAGCACGTCGGATTCAGAAAGGCGCTCTCCATCCAACTGAATGACATCATCCGTAGCGTAGCGAATCGCAGCCGTACGAGATGTACGGATCCCCTGTTCAGTAGAAGATTCTGATCTATTTTCTTGGCACCCGATGATCAGACTCAAACAGAGTAAAGCAAGAATTGGACGATGCAACTGGCGACTTTGAACTATCATACTCTTTGACCGAGTTGTTATAATTTTACTCAACATTAGAAGCAATCTAAAAAACAGAAGGGACAAGCAATTCATTGCTCGTCCCTTCTGCATGTAGTGTATTGGGCAAACAGTAGACTGCGAAATTACTCCTTAATTGGCTGCACTCCACTGCAGGAGCCCGAGTTAAACTCGTAACCTGGATAGTTCTCACCGTTCAGTCCACAGATCGCATTGGCGGGGCAGCACGACCCGTCTGCACAGGCTACATTTGGCCCCCAATTGCCGCTATTTGTAGCTGAGCCACTAAAGTCAAAAGAAAAAAAGGAGAGTAAGAGAACCATCACAGTCGCCACCGACCACCTGGTAATGCTTTGCTTTAAGTTCATAGCGATATCAGTTTTGTCTTGATTGGTGCATTCACACTTCTTTGCTATTCAATAATTCTTTTTTTTTCAACCATGCGTATTATTTCGTTACATGAGTGTTAACTTTTGACTGACTTGATGTCCTGTCAAAGCAAAAAGATCGACGCTGCGATCCTTCCACCTGGAGGCGTCAGGATGACCTTCGGGTGGAGGAAATGATCGGTGAAATGTTTAGATCGCCCAACACCCGCAGCCGTCTGTCTTGGCAGATCTACGGTCCCGAATCACCAATTTCGCACTCCGCATCCGAAAACGCCCCCTCAGATTGGCGCACAGCGCACGATCTCGCCCGAATCCAAGGCCCAGACCGAACAGTCCCCCGAACGGCATAATGACCATCCTCCGCCGCCTGAGCGAACCTCCTTCCGATTGCCCCCCCAGCTTGGAGGCTGAATACCTGAATAGCCGTTCACAATACTACAACTTTTGCGGCTTGCTATACTTGGCAGAGATCCGTTAGTTAGAACATGATTCAATCAGTTCTCTTTCGTGTTGTCGGTTCTGACAACAGAGATAATCGCCTTTCGTGTTTTTAGCATCTTCGCTCACATGTCCATGTTGACCCACACAAGAAATCTGCCTGCCGTTGGCCTCCTCCTGCTTGCCACTGCACTTTTCCTGACCGGCTGTGACCTGTTTGGCAGCGACGACGGATCTGCGGTGGATGTGGGCATTGTAGAATGGGAAACCGATGCATCCAACAATGCTTCTGCACAGACTTACAGTGCATCAGGAGAACCATACACCGAAGATTTTGAGCCTCTCACAGCCCCCGATACGGTACAGGTGGGGGAGTCATTTGAGGTGGAAGTCCGAACGGTTGCTGCTAATGGATGCTATGAAGCAGACCGCGTGGAGACGGAGCGAGACGCGCTTCTTATCGAAATCACGCCGTATGACCGCGATCCAACAGATGCCGAGACGGCGTGCCCCCATGTCATCGGATTGCTTAAGCGCACCCTCAATCTTCAGTTCGACACGCCCGGCGATGCGCTCATTCGCCTGAACGGGCAGCGCGTCATTGGTAACGACTTCTCGAACCGCGATGACACCGTCATCGAACACGACGTGGTCGTGGTGGAATAGCCTTCTATGCGCACCTCACACCCAATCCATACTATGTTGACTCACATTAGAACCTCACTTGCCGTTGGCCTCCTCCTGCTTGCCGCTTCATTTTCCCTGACCGGCTGTGACCTGTTTGGCAGCGACGATGGATCTGCGGTGGATGTCGGGGTCGTAGACTGGGAAGCTGAGCAGGCTTCGGTGGAAACGCCTGCATCATCAAAGCTGAATCTGGAGACCTTCGAGCCGCTCACAGCGCCCGACACTTTTCAAGCAAACACGACATTTGAGGTAGTCGTACGAACGATCACAGCAACCTCATGCTATGAGGCAGCGCGTACGGACATCGACACAGACGACGCCCGTGTCGTCGGAATCACGCCTTATGATCATGACCCGACTGCTTCAGACGTCGTCTGTCCTGATGCTATCAGCACGGTTGAGCGAACGCTCGACCTCCAATTCGATACACCCGGCGATGCACTCATTCGTCTGAACGGGCAGCGCGTCATTGGCAACGACTTCTCAAACCGCGATGACACCGTCCTCGAACACGACGTGACCGTGGTGGAGTAGCACCGCGCCAGTTCACTCACGGGGCCAGTGCTCGTCGATAAACGCCTGCACCGCCTGTCGATAGGCCGACTGATCGGTGCGCATGGCGTTGTGTCCACCCTGGATGTCCACAAACGTCTTGGGTTCGGAGGCGGCGGCGAAGAGCGTGCGCCCCAGGTCGTACGGCACGACCTCATCGTCGGGGCTGTGGATCATGAGCACGGGCGCGTTGACCTGCGCAATGCGGGCTGCATTGTCAAACTCGAAGCGGCTTAGCCAGCGCACAGGCAGAATCGGATAGGCCCGCGCGCCCACATCCGGCAGCGAGGTGAACGCCGATTCGAGGAGCAGTCCGCCCGGCGCGGTGCGCGCGGCCAGATAAGTGGCCGGGGCACTGCCAAGTGAGCGTCCGGCAATGAGAATCGATTCGGAGGCCACGCCTCGCTCCTCAGTCAGGTGCTGCCACGCGGCATCGGCATCACGGTAAAGTCCGTCTTCGGAGGGCGACCCGGTGCTTTGCCCGTAGCCGCGATAGCTCGCGAGTAGCACGTTCATGGTGTGCTCGTGGAAGAAGCGGGCGGTGTCGAGGCGTCCCGAAATGTTACCCGCATTGCCGTGAAAGAACACCACCGTGCCGCGCGCCTCCTCGTGCGGAATCCACCAGCTGTGGAGCGTCTCGCCATCGGCGGTTGAGATCGACACGTCTTCGTACGCCAGCCCATACGCATCTGGCGAAGCCAGCATTGGGGACGTTGAAAAGAACACCAGTCGGTGTTGAAACACGTACATCAGGGCGACAAGCGCTATGTACGCTCCGATCGGAATCAATGCGAGATAGAGCACAGTGCGCACAGCAGACGTGGGGGCAAGGACCAGGTACGAGGTGCCTGTCAAACGAGTACCGCGCTGTGTGGGGTTTCAAAGCGGGTTGCTAAGATCGCCACGTCAGTCGCTCTACTGGTGTGTCAGCCATGAATGTTGTAGTGCGGGCGAGCGTTTTCTCGCAGTCTGACCCATCAGATGTGTTTTTTCCGGCTCTGTGACGTCAGGTAGCCTTGTCCGAAATGATAATTAGGGCCGAAATAGATCTGACAGGTCTCCGAAGACCTGTCAGATCTCTACCGTCATAATCATGCGTGAGACAGCACCACTCCTTTTTCGCGATGACACAGACGGTGCATGTAATCCAGGAATGCATCGCTGGATGCGCAGCGGCTACTTCGCGGCCAGAATCTCCACTTTTTCGACCTGCGGCGGCTCGGTGAGGAGTTCGTCGGCGCGGGCAAAGAGCGCTTCGGCAATCTCGCCATCGAGGTGCGCCTGGCGACCGTCTTCGCCTGCAAACGTATCAAAAATGCCGAATGTCGATTCGTCGATCTGGAGCGCGTACCAGGCGATGGTTTTCTCTTCGGCCTGCGCAGCGGGGAGCGCCTCTTTCAAAAAGGTCTTGAGTTCGTCTTCTTTGCCGGGCTTCGCGTGCAGACGAGCCAGGAGCGATTTCTTTTCGGTAGCCATTGTTACGTGTCAGTTTGGATCAAGAAAATAGACACGGTTTCTACCTTATTGCGTGTTGTCACGTTCAATTTCATCTGTGACGAGCCTGCGATAGATGACCTATTTGGGCACCTGCTCGTTTGTATCTGCCGACAGTTACGAGCGCTGCACGACCAGCATGCACTTCTCCGCAAAGTAGCCCGGGTGCTGCGCGGCGTCCTGGAGCAGCGCGTGCAGCGGAATCTGACGAATGCGTACGCTGTCGTCCTGTGCCCGAAGCGCAGCAATCTCTTCGGAAAGATCACCGCCCTTCAGCGTGATGAGCCCCGGCGCCCAGTCGGTGGGGCCAGGGTCGGCGGGCAGTTCAGCGGCGGCGCGGGTGTGCCACTGCCACAGTTCGGCCAATGGCGCGGTCGCGCGCGAGACGGAGTAGTGGGCGGTGTCGGGCCAGTTGTCGGCGCGTCCATCCCACGCAAACAGGTTGTCGAGCCCCAGCCGCCGGGCCATGCTGCGTACGGCGCGCATCTTCTTGCCAACTGAATCGACCGCGATCACCTCGGTATCAGGGTAGGCAATGGCGAGCGGAATAGCCGGAAGGCCGCCGCCACTGCCCCAGTCTACGATGCGCGCTCCGGCGGGAAAGTCGCGCACCCGTAGCGCCAGCGTATGCACAATGTGCCGCTCGGTGATGGCATCGGTCGTGTCGGGGGAGATGAGGTTCAGCGTCTCGTTGTAGCGACGCAGCAGGTCTTCGTACGTCTCCAGTTGCGCGCGCTGATCGCCGGTTAGATCGTGGTACGGGTCGAATGCGTCGGTGGTGGGCATGACGTTATGCGAGGGTGGGGTCATGGGTCATGCGGGAAAGACGAAGAGAAAAAGAAAGGAGCCCATGCCATACGATCCGCGCCGCCACAACCGCCAGTCCATGCGGTTGCCCGATTACGATTATGGGCAACCCGGGACGTATTTCGTGACGATATGCACCGCCGACCGTGCCCACCTGTTCGGGCATATTTCGGAGGGCGTGATGCGTTGCAACGACATCGGCCAAATTGTCGAGGACGAATGGGAACGCACCCCGGAGGTCCGTTCCAACGTCAAATTGGATGCGTACGTGGTTATGCCCAATCATATGCATGCCATTGCCGTGATTACGCACCGGATGGTCCCCAGGGGCGAATCGCAATTCGCCCCTGGGGAACGAAAATTTGAATCGCCGTCGCATACCGTGGGGGCCATCGTCCGTGGATTCAAGGGGGCCGCCACGCGACGCATCAACGTGCATCGGGGCACGCCGGGCCAATCGGTCTGGCAACGCAATTACCATGTGCGGATCATACGGACGCAACGGGCCCTGCATCGCATCCGCCGGTACATCAAAAACAATCCGGCCCAATGGCATCGCGACCACGACCGGTAGGGGGATTACGCCCCCACCGCCGCATCCTCGGGCACGCCGTCGCCGGAGGGCAGGGGGCGGTCTTTGGGCAGCGGCTCGACGCCTTGCTGCTTGAGCAGCACCATGAGCACCGAGATGTCCGCCGCACGCACACCGCTCACCCGCGAGGCCTGACCCAGGTTGTCGGGCTCGACCTTGCTCAGCTTCTCGCGGGCCTCAATCGAGATGGTGTCGAGCGCGTGGTAGTCGAAATCGTCCGGGATCGGCCAGCGCTCCTTCTCCTCCATCTCTTCGACCATCTGCTGCTGGCGGTCGAGATAGCCCTCGTACTTCAGGTTAATCTCTACAAGCCGAGGCGCACGTAGCATCCCAGGCGCCTCGGTTACAAGCTTGCTCCACAGCCCCGCATGGCGAATCAGATCCTCCGTATCCACCTGTGGACGCTTACAGATCTGCAAGATCGGTCCGGCCTGGTCGATGGGCGTGGTGCCCACGGATTCGAGGTAGTCGTTGACCTGTTCGGGCTGTACGCTGGTGGATTCGAGGGCCCGGCGTGTTTCGTTGATGGCGCGCTCTTTGGCCTGCATGCGCTCGTACCGCTCGTTGGACGCGAGTCCGAGGCGATAGCCGAGTTCGGTGAGACGCTGGTCGGCGTTGTCCTGGCGGAGCAGGATGCGGTGCTCAGCACGCGAGGTGAACATGCGATACGGCTCGTCGGTGCCCTTCGCAACGAGGTCGTCGATGAGCACGCCGATGTACGCCTCCGACCGTTTCAGCACAATCGGGTCGTGCCCGTTTAGCGTGTGTACGGCGTTGATGCCCGCCATGAGGCCCTGCGCTGCCGCCTCCTCGTATCCGGTGGTGCCGTTGATCTGCCCGGCAAAGAAGAGGCCGTCAACGTACTTCGTCTCCAGGCTGTACTGAATCTGATACGGCGGGAAAAAGTCGTATTCGATGGCGTAGCCGGGGCGCAGCATGTGGGCGTTTTCCATGCCGGGAATGGTACGCAGCGCCTCGAACTGCACGTCTTCGGGCAGACTGGTGGAGAAGCCGTTCACGTACACCTCGTGGGTGGTGTACCCCTCGGGCTCGATAAATATCTGGTGACTGCTCTTCTCGGCAAAGCGGTCGATCTTGTCTTCGATGGAGGGACAGTAACGCGGCCCCTTCGCCTCGATGCGTCCGGCGAACATGGGGCTGCGGTCGAAGCCGGTGCGCAGCAGATCGTGCGTGTCGGGCGTGGTTTCGGTGAGCCAGCAGCTCAGTTGCTCATCGACGGAGGGCAGGGCATCCGTCATGAACGAGAACGCGGTGGCATCCGGATCGCCGGGCTGCTCCTGCATCACGCTGTAGTCGAGTGAGCGGCCGTCCACGCGGGGTGGGGTGCCGGTTTTGAGGCGTCCGCTCTCGAAGCCAAGCTCGTTCAGGCTGCCAGTAATGCCGCGCGAGGCCCGCTCGCCCATGCGTCCGCCCCCGAAGTTGGTCTCGCCGACGTGAATCACGCCGTTGGCAAAGGTGCCGGTCGTAAGCACCACGCGGGGCGCGTAGAACGTCTTGCCCAGGCTGGTGGTGACGCCCTCGATGCGCGATCCGTCGTCGGTCGTGGCCAGGTCGACCACCTGGTCGGCGCGCATGTAGAGATTGTCGATGGATTCGAGTTCCTCGCGGACAGCAGCAGCATAGGCGTCGCGTCCGCACTGCGCACGCGGTCCCCACACCGCCGGCCCTTTGCTGGTGTTGAGCATCCGGAATTGGAGTCCAGCGCGGTCGGTGACGCGGCCCATGAGTCCGCCCATCGCATCGATTTCACGGGCGATGTGCCCTTTGCCGATGCCGCCAATGGCCGGGTTGCACGACATCTGCCCGATGGTGTCGAGCTTCAGCGTGATGAGCAGCGTGCGTGCGCCCATGTTGGCCGCGGCCGCCGCCGCTTCAGAGCCCGCGTGGCCGCCACCCACGACGATAACATCGTAATTGAAGTAATCCTGCATAACTGGAGGGTTTGAGCAATCCGCTACAATGAGACAGTCACAGGAAACGACGGCACCCGGTAGGAAGATTCAAGCGCGCCGCTTGCGTTGCAATCTTAACGTCTGCCTGCTACTCTTCCGTACCTGTTAGGCCGAACGTGATCCTCTCCAGGCAGTCATCTCGGACAAGGCGCTCCTGGCGCCGCTGATCCGGGATCTTTTGTGGCTTTCCATGACAATCATTCGCCCACACTACCCAACCATTGACCTGTTTACATGGTGTCATCTTGAGCGGCGCGGCTCCGCCAAGGAGACGCGGAGTCGAAAGATCTCCCCCAAGGTTGGCAGGGCCTCTGTGCCGCCGTATCTGCTAAACACCAGGGAGATGGTTCGACTGCGCTCACCATGACAGGCTTCGTGGGAGGGTGATTACAGGGCAACCATCAAAATGAGGGTTGACACAGCACTACCTAATCTTCCAACTCGATGCCTTTTAGTTCACACCAGCTACGAAGCTTAGACTCTGTGCGGTCTGCTTCGAATTGGTACCACTCTTGGAGCAAGTCTTCTCGTTTCAGCAAATCCTTGAAGCGCGCGTAGGCTCCTGGGGCATTAAAAAACAGTGCTACCTGGGACATCTCCTCTGGAATATGTATCCGAACGAATGTACGGACTAACCGATACCCGAGGTTTAAATCATTCTTGTGCGGAATCTGAATGTAGTCGTCCGTACTGATAACGTTCTCGGGGGGCGTGTCGAACATATCATCATCGGCATACGGAGAGTCATAATAAAGCGTCTCTGTCTCCTTTGAGAGATAGGCCTCATTGATATACGGACGATCGCTGCTGACAAAGTCAAAAGCAAATGCTATGTCGTCGTATTTCACTTTTATCGCCATTGGATATTGAACGCAGCGCATGAAAATAAACGTGTCTTGCGGCCTGGAGGGATGTCAACCTTCGTGCCCTGAAACGGCGAAGCAGTGTTTTATGAGCTCAGGCTGTATCGCTCAGGAGGGCTTTCGTAGGTCACGACTCGATTTGTGCCGGAAACGACGGCACCTGCCGTGAGGTGTCTCGCGCGCCGCTCGCATCGTAAAACGAGAGCGTGCCCTCGTGGTCGCAAAGCCACACTTCCTCGGCCCCAGCCTCAAAATAGAGCGCCCGCTTCGCCTCCATCTCGGCCTCGGTGTTCGTGGGCGAGAGCACTTCGACACAGATTTCAGGGGCGATGGAGGCCGCGTAGTCGTCGTGCACCTGCTTCCAGCGCGCAGAAGAGAACCACGCGACATCGGCCACCTTAATGCCGTCCTCTGTTTCTACCGCTGCTTCAGTGACCACGCGCCCGTCGCTGGTGCAATTCATGAGCTGCGTTGCGATCGTACTCTGAAAAGCACCGTGTTTGAGATGCGTCGGACTCATCACAATCTGTCCGTAGGCGTTGGTTTCGATTTTGTACGGTAGGTCCTGCAGCGTGGGATCGTTGCACACGTCCTCCCACGTGCGTTCTGTTGTTGGTTGTGCTTCGCGGGTAGCCATTGGAGCGTCCGTATCGTTCAGGGGGATGCGAAAGCGTAGTTGGCCCGAGCAGGAATGGCGGCAATCGTGTAAGGCCTTTCGTTAGATCACGACTCGATTTGTGCCGGAAACGACGGCACCTGCCGTGAGCGGTCTCGCGCGCCGCTCGCGTCGTAAAACGAGAGCGTGCCCTCGGCGTCGCAGAGCCACACCTCCTTGGCCCCGGCCTCGAAATAGAGTGCCTGCTTCGCCTCCATCTCGGCCTCGGTGTTAGCAGGCGAGAGCACTTCAACGCAGATTTCAGGGGCGATGGGCGCGTCGTAAGCATCCTTGATTTTTCCCCATCGCTCCACCGAACACCAGATGGCATCGGCGACCTTCGTGCCCTCGGTGGTGCGGATGGCCAACTCAACCGAGACCTGTCCATCAGGCAGGTGATCTTCAAGCAAACGAGCAATTCGGTATGCGTACTTTCCATGCCAGGCATAGGTCGGACTCATCACGATTTGTCCGCGGGCGTTGGTTTCGATTTTATACGGCAGATCCTGCAAGCTGGGGTCGTTGCAAAGCTCGGCCCAGGTGCGGGGCGCCGTGCGTGATGCAGACGGCATAGCGCATGGCGTATCAGGATGAAGATTTCGTGGGATGCAAAGCTAACGAGCGGCCCCGTGCATGCGATCCGCATCCCGAACAGAACCCGCCTCCTTGCGTGTGAGGTCTCGCAAGCGGAGCACTGCAGCACGCACCGGACGCCCCTTGTCCGTTCGAGGCGCAGCGTGCATATCCGTTCCTGCTGTTGTCCTGCCCATTCCCCTGCACCTCCCCATGAACGATTCTTCCCAGCCCGACCGCTCCCCGCTTCTACACCATCTGCATGCCCTGTTGGAAGCCGCGCCCGGTACGCACACCGTTGTGTTTGTGGCCCAGAAGCAGCTTGGAAATGCACTGAGGCGAGCAGTTGGACGCTTAGGCCCAGTGCTTGGGCTGCGTTGCACAACAGTCGAGGACTATGCGAAGCGGTTGGCAAAGGCAGACTTACTCTATCTGGCCCTGTCGGGTACTAATCAACTGGATGTCGATCTACCAGATACTAAGCGACCATTACTGTCAGGCATCGACCAGATGCTCGCAGCATATGCAGTTGACCAACTGCCCGTCGAAACACGCAACCAGTTGTTACAAGGCAGCACCACGGCACGACTATCGGGGTCGCTTGCAAAAACATTTTCTGAGCTTCGCAAGCATGGCGTACAGCCCGAAGCATATCAGCAGGCCCTAAAGGCAGCCGACAAGTCTACTGCTCAGCAAGAGGCCCAGGCGAAAGCCTACCAATACTACGTGGGTGCTCTGACGGAAAATAAGTACTACGACGATGCCGATATACTTCAGCATGCTATCGCACTCGTGCAGGAGAATACCGTGCACGAACCGCGCCAGAGTCAGTACGCGATTCTGGACGACGTAGACGTGCCCGGCTACGCCCGTAAACTGGTTGAGGCGCTAACCGCAGCCAGTCCGCACCCGCTGCGTCGACTTGGACAAGAACACCCCACCAAGCAGGCCCCGGTGCTGAGCGCCGCGAAGGTCTTTCCAGATGCCCCCCTCCCCGCTCGTCCGAAAGTCGGACCCACCGCCCAGGCGGTGCATGCCTCAGAGCGCGGGGCCGCGGGCAACGGCACGGGCACGCTGTACCAGCCCGAGGCGCTCCGCTTTTGCACCACGGTAGGACGTGCCGAGGAGGTGCGCACCGTCTTTCGCGACATACAGCAACGCGGACTGAAGTTCGATCAGGTTGAGATTGCATTTACCGCAACTGATCCGTACCTCTCTATCATTGAGCAGCAGGCCCAGCGGCACGGTATTGGTATAACGCTAAGCACGGGACGCCACCTGCACGAGACTCGTCCGGGCCAGGCATTGCTCGAATACCTCGACTGGCTGGCAGGCCCCCAAGAGGCCGCGCCGTTCATTCATATGCTACGAGCGGGCCACCTTACGCTACGGCGTAACAAAGGACTTACGTGGTCGGATGCGAAGGTGGCCACTTGGCTGGCCGAGCATACCTACAAGCCCGGCGTGCCGAGCCTGTTAAATGGAGTAGAACGTCGCATCCAGCATGCTGAAGAGCAGGATTATACTAACGATGCGCAGATTGGGCAATGGAAGCATCTCTACAAATCGCTTTACAACCTGCTCGAGGATCTACCTTCAGGCTTGTCTGATGTCAGAACGATGGCAAAGCACTGCGAAACCTTCCTCACGCAGTACGGCCCCACCGACAAGCCCGGCGATCCCGCCAGCGCGGCGCTTACCTTCGACGAAAAGGCGCGCGGACGCATCCTACAGTATCTGAACAAACTGAAGCGGAGCGAGGGGGATGTATACAGGGATTCACCCATACGCCTCGCTGACTACATTCGTACGTGGGTGCGGGAGAAGTTTATTGATGCACGACACCCGCAGCCCGGCGAGGTGCACGTGGTGCCGCTTCAAACGGTGGGCTACGCCAACCGCCCGCACCTGTACGTGGTAGGCATGGATGCAGAGAGCCTCTCGGTTACGCTGAGCGACGATCCGCTCTTGAGCGATGCCGATCGCCGCCGCCTGAATGAGCACGAGCAGATTACCTTGCCCCTCACCGCCAACCGCCGCCAAGAGGAGGACTGGCGCGTGCGACAGGCGCTCTTGCGTCACCATGGCGACGCCACCTTCGTGATGCACCGCTTTGACCTGCGCAGCAGCGAGGAGCGCTTTCCCAGCACGCTCTACCTGCAACTGCGCACCGTGGTCCAGGCCGCGCTCGGGCACGCCCCTGAGCAGCATCACGCGCTTACCGTCTCTGATGCGCAAGACACCCTCGATGCGCTCGACGCCTGGGGCCTCACCGAACAGGCGCTGTCGGATGCAAAACGCGGCATCGAATCTGCTCCCGACTACCTGACGCGCACCGCTCCCCACATCCTGCATGGACGTGCTGCCGAGGAGGCCTGCGCCTCCGACGAGGTCACGGCCTACGATGGCCTGCTGCAGGACCCGCCGTATCCCAAACTCGACCTGCTCGATCCAGACACCGACACCATTGCCTCGGCCTCGCGCCTGGAGATGTTCGCCCGCACGCCGTATCTCTACTTCGTGAAGTACGTGCTGGAGGCCGAGCCGCTCGACGAACCCGCGCTCGACGACGAAGACTGGCTCGACCCGCTTACCCGTGGCACCATCTTGCACCGCACCTACGAGCTGTTCTTGAACCCAGAGGATGGCGGACTCGGGCGCATGCCCACGCTCGACGACGAACAGGTCCTGTGGGATGCATTTGAGACCGCCTTCGAGGAAGCCACCCAGCAGCGCGGTACGCCGCCGAACGAGCAAGTGGAGGCCGCCGCCCGCGAAGGGTTACGCGCTGATGTGAACGCCTTCCTCCGCGCCGACGCCGCACGCGGGACTGACCATCCCGATCTGGAGCCCAAACGCTTCGAGTGGAGCTTCGGCAACCGTCCACGCGACGAGCATCCCGAAGTCGAACTGGCCACCGAGCGCGGTACGCTGCGGCTGCGTGGCGCGGTGGATCGCATCGACCACTTGAACGGCGACGCGCTCATCTGGGATTACAAAACCGGCGGGATGCGCGACTACGACCCACTCGATGGGCTCCGCAACAAGCGCTGGTCGCTGCAGTGGATGCTCTACGCCCGCGCCGTCGAAGAAGCGCTGGGCCTGTCGGTATCGCGCTCGGGCTACTACTTTGCCACCGCCCGCCAGATGGGCCGCACGGTCGCGTATCCGCCCGATAGCACCGGCGACAGTCACCCGGATACGTACCGCGAGGACTTGCAGCGCATCCTGAACACGCTCTCCGAGATGGCACGCGAAGGCGTGTTTGCCCCCTCGGGCGATTCGCTGAAGCAGAGCGACTGGCGCTACAACTACACGCCACTCGTGTACGACCGCCGCACCCGCCGCGACGAGATCCAGGCCAAACCCTGGCCCGACAACCTGCCGCACCTGCACCATGATTGATGCACAGATAATCACGTAAGAGGTAGGGACACGGCGCGCCGTGTCCCTACGCACTTGATTTTATTGATCCTGGGTCCAACGGTCCCCCGTTGGACCATACCCCCGTACGCTCCTGCGTTCCAAAAAAGACTGCCCCCGCACACCTTTTCACCCAACCTCACCTCCCATGCCCACCACCACCTCCGACGCTGCCGCCCGCACCCGCATCGGTCCGTACGCGGGCGATGCGCTGCCCAGTCTTGATGGCTTCGACGCCGACTCCAACTTCCTGGTGCGCGCCTCGGCCGGAGCGGGCAAGACCACCTCGCTCGTGGCGCGCCTCGAAGCGCTCGTGCGCACCGGCGTGCCCATTGGCGACCTCACCGCCATCACGTTCACGCGCAAGGCCGCGGGCGAGATGAAGGAGCGCCTGTTTGAGCGCCTGCAGATGCTGCAGCACAAAGCGCCTGCGGGATCGGACGATGCGCGGCGACTACGCCGAGGGCTCGACGACCTGTCGCAGTGCTTTGTGGGCACCATCCACAGCTTCTGCGCGCGGCTCCTGCGCGAGTTTCCGCTGCAAGCCGGACTGCCGCCCGATTTCGACATGGAGCTGGATGGCCGCGAGATCGACGAGATGAAGCGCCGCGCCTGGCAGCAGTACGTGCGGCGCGTTCACAACGAGGCGCCCGAGCGCATCGACGCCGTGCAGGCCGTCGGCTACACGCCCGCCGACCTCTACGACCAGTTCACCGTGCTGAGCCGCTACCCCGACCTGCAGCCCTACACTGAAGACATCCCCGCGCCCGACCTCGACGAGGCCACCGCCACCGTGGCCGAGTTCGTGCGCGCCTGGGCGCCCTACCTGCCTACGCCCCTGCCCGATACCAGCGGACGCTGCTGCAACGCCCTATCTGCCATTGCCCAGGCGGAACAGATGCTTCGGGTGAATCCCCCCGAAACGCCTGCCGAACAGGCCGCCCTGCTTGCGCTCTTCGAGGGCCTCGCCAAGGACGACAATCGCAAAAACCGCGACGGACGCCGCGGCAAGATGACACCCAGCCATTGGAAGGAGAACAAGTCGCACGCCAAGGAGCTGCAAGACGAGCACCTGGCGCCCCTGGTCGACGACATAGTCGATCCGCTCATGACCCGATGGCACGCCCACGCACATCACGTGTGCACACAGTTTACGCATGGCGCCATCGAGCCGCTGCTGACCCTGCGCCGCGACCGCGGCCAGCTCTCGGCTAATGACCTCTTGCTCTACACCCGCAACCTGCTGCGCGACCACGCCGGGGTGCGGCGCACCCTGCACCAGCGCTACCCGCGTCTGCTCGTAGACGAGTTTCAGGATACCGATCCGCTGCAGGCCGAAATCCTCTTCTACCTCACCGGCACCGACCACGAAACCACCGACTGGCGTGCCACCAACCCCGCGCCCGGATCGCTCTTCGTGGTGGGCGACGACAAGCAGTCCATCTACCGCTTTCGCCGCGCCGACATGGCCATCTTCAACGATGTCGCCGACCTGATCGACGCCCAGCCTTACGGCGAAGCACTCACGCTCACGCGCAACTTCCGCTCCACCGCGCGGCTCTGTCACGCCTTCAACACCATGTTCGACGCGCCCTTCACCACCGACCGTGCCGAGGCCGACGCCGCCCCCACGCACAATCTGCCTGCCGATGCCGTGCAGGCCGAGTACACCGACTTCGACCCGCACCGCACCACCGATCCCGCCGATCCGGTGTGCTACCAGTCCACCATCGAATATAAGAAATACAACCGCTCCGAAGCCATCGCCGAAGCCGATGCCGAGCGCATCGCGCGGTACATTCACGAGGCCGCCACCGCCAACGAACCGCTTCAGCACGGCCCCAACGGCGCGCTCGTTCAGGGCGAGCCCGGCGACTTCATGATTCTCACGCGCGTCACCTCCCGCCTTTCCACCTACGCCGAAGCACTGGCCCGCTACAACATCCCGTACGTCGTGATGGGCGGCAAAGACGCCCACGAATCCCGCGAACTGCACGCACTCGTCCAGCTCCTCACCTGCGTCTTCCGCCCCGACGATCCCCTGGCCCACCTCGCCTACCTACAAGGCCCACTCGTCGGGTTTAGCGACGACGCCCTCTACCGCCTCAAACAGCACGGATTGGTCTTGGGGGATACACAGCAACCTGCCGCCTCCAGCGCCCCTACCGCGCTCCGCGAGCGACTTGCCACGGCCCAAACGCGCATTTCGGACGCGCACAATCTGCTTCACGAACAACGGCCCGCGCCAGCTATCGAAGCTCTCCTGGACGACAGCCACCTCTACGCCCGCGCCGCCGCCGATGCCACCGAAGGGTCCCTCAACGCCGGACGCCTGCAGCGCATCCTGGCCGAGGTGCAGGCCTTCGACGCCCGCGGCTTCTCCGCCTACGAGATCTGGCGCGAGCTGCAATACATCGCCGACGGGAACGCCGACATCGACGGCATGACGCTCGACACCGGCTCCGACAACGCGGTGCAGCTCTTGAACGTGCACAAAGCCAAAGGGCTGCAGGCCAACGTCGTCTTTCTGGCCGACCCGTACGGCGGATCGCGCAGCGGCGGCATCACCGAGCATGTGCGGCGGCAGGAGAACGAGATTGTGGTGCCCGTGCTGAATGCGTATCAGCACAACACCAGCGTTGCTGCGGCCCCCGAAGCCTGGCCCCAGTTTGAGGCGGTCGAGGCCGTGCTGGAGGATGCCGAAGCACACCGTCTGGAGTATGTGGCTGCCACACGGGCGAAGCAGATGCTGGTCGTATCCCGCTACCACCACAAAAACGACGGCTACAAGCCCGGCTACTGGCGTGCGGTGGATGCGTACTGCAGCGACCATGATGTGCCTGAACTCCCCCGCCCCAACAGCGCCCGCCCCAACGCTCCCACGCCACATGTACTGCACAATTTGCAGGAGCATCTGGACGAGCACCAGGCGCGCCGCACCGAACTGGCCCAGCACACGTATCGCACCGCCACCATCTCGGAGACCGCCCACAGCAGAGCCGTGCCCGCGGCCTCCGACAGCTACGAAAACACACTCGGCAACGCTCTGCACGCCCTCATCGAGCAGGTAGTGATGCAGCACCCCGCCCGGCCCGATTACAAGCCAGCGCACCTGCGCCAACTGCTCATTGAACACGAGGCCGCCCCCGCCCAACACGACGTGCTCCAGCGCATGCTCGATGCCCTGGTCGAGAGTCCGCTCTGGAACGCCCTTGCCGAGGCTGAAACTATCTACACCGAGCTCCCGCTCAGCCGTCTACTACCGGGCGATGCCGAACGCGATGCCGATACCGTGCAGCACGGCACCATCGACCTGGCCTACCGCACGGGCGATGCCTGGCACCTCGTCGACTACAAGAGCGACCGGATCGAGAACCCGACGCATCTCCGCGAACTGGCTCGTGCGTACGCGTCGCAGCTCCGGCTGTACGCCACCGCCTGGAACGAAGTGATGGGGACCCCGCCCGAATCCGCACGCCTCTGGTTTGCCGATGCACCGCGCATCGGGCTGGATGCCGGGCAGCCTGTGGAACTCGATGGATAACGTGCAGGGCCACGGCGCGCCGTGGTACGTGTTTAGCGACTTGTAGCCCGGGACTGGGAGCGCGCCGTGTCCCTACGAAATGGGTGTGGCAGGCCTTGCTCGTCGCAAGGCTCCGCCTTGTGACGCGTTCATTCAGGGGCTCTGCCCCGTCCGAAAACCGCCGGAGATGTAAGCGGTGCCGACAGTGGTCGGCACACGCTCCGGCTATGGGAGCACACCGGTGATGAGGGGCCGCGTACGACGGCTCATCTCGTAATTCTACGCGCCGTGTCCCTACGAGCAGGCCACGCCCGTGGTGGTGCACATCGCGTCGATGAACGAACGGATCGGCTCCGCCCCACGTAGGCGTGCATCGACCTCACCCTTGCGATAGACCAGCATCGTGGGCACCACCTCAATGTCTTGCGCACGCGCCAGGTCGGGATAATCGGCGACGTTGAGCGTGCCCACCACCGCCTCGTTTTTGAGATCGCGTGACAGGCGCTCTATGTCGTCGGTCAACCCCTGACAGGCGTAGCAGCGCGGCTCCCAGAACTCCAGGATCGCGTGCTCAGCCTCCAGAATAACGGATTCGAATGAGTCGTCGGTTACAGTGCGCGGGTGCGTTTCAGTCGACATAGGCAATTAAAAAGCGATACACAACTGGCGGTCATGAAGGGGACATGCAGTGTGTGTGATTGCGCGCAAAAACGCTACACACGAAATAGATATGCCGCAACGGACGACCAAGCATGTGTGGCACAACCCAATCCGGTTGCCGCATTGCGAGGAAGACATGCGCCGTTGTCGCGTTGGCTGCGGAGCTCCAACTCGTGACGTCACCGGTCAGTGGCACCACAGGCACACCTCTTTGGGGCCCCTTCCGCCCTGTGCCCCCCATGAAACCGGGGCCTGGGGAATGCATCAGTTGCGCTGCACAGCAGCTATTCGACAAGCAAAGATCGGAATTGTGCCGTGCTGTCTGGCTTCTCCCACGCTTCGTATAGCCGCACGAGGCGCTCCACACTGCGCTGCGTGGACGGATGCGTGAGGCTTTCCAGCTGCTGATGCGCTTTGAACGCATCACGGAGCAGCGGTTCTGCCTCGGCGTATTGCCCCCGCTCGCGGTACAGCACACCAAGCCGCTCAAGCAGTAGGGCGGTCTGCGTGTGGCTGTGCCCCATTTCACGTCGGTATACGGGTACAGCCTCGGCGTAGAGCGCCAGTGCGGCTGAGTCACGTCCGCGCGACTCCAGCAACTGCGCCAGTTTATTCTTGGCCTGTGCCACGGCGATATGCTGATCGTCATGGCGGGCCTGGCGCATTGCCAGAGCGCTACGATAAAGTGCTTCCGCTCGCTCCGTATCGGCCTGCTGATCGGCGACCTCTGCCAACTCAAGAAGCAACGATGCCACCTCGTCGAGATCCTCCAGCGACCGATGTGTAGCGAGGGCATCTTCCAGGAGCGGCTGCGCTGCTGCAGGATCCTCCAACTCCTGGTACATTGCGGCCGCGGCGCTCAACATCTCTGCACGAATCTCGGGCTGATTAGCCAACCGCTGCTGCAAGCGGTGCACGCCGTCGTCTAATCTGTCACGCATGGCCTGGTTGTCGGAAGGCGCTGCCTGCTGCCAGGCATTCCCAAACAAGGCAATCAAAAACGTCTTGACGTGTTCGGCCTTCATGGTTTCGATCTGGGCTCGATCGCGCTCCTGAGCGATACGCTGATTCTGCACCGTGAGCCCTACGATAGAACTTGCCATAACGAGTACAATGATGACCGCCATCGTTACGCCCCATCGATGCCGACTCATAAACTTGCGCGTCCGGTACCTCCACGTATCCGGATGCGCCGAGACGGGGCGTTCGTCAAGAGTGCTCTGAAGATCATCGGCTAACTGCTGCACCGACCCATAGCGACGCTCGGGCTCTTTGCGGAGCGCCTTCATCACAATGGTGTCAAGGTCGCCACGAAGGGCCTTCCGGCGCTGAGCGGCCGATGCCACGTTGCGGCCTGCCTCCTGCGTCACGGCGATGCTTGGGCGTGTTGGCACCTCCTCGCAGATGATGCGCTCTACCTCGCTGGGCGTCCGATTGTTGACCTGATAGGGACGGCCTCCCGTAAGCAGTTCGTAGAGCACCACCCCCAGCTGGTAGATGTCGGATGCAGTGGTGATTGCCTCGCCCCGTACCTGTTCTGGACTTGCGTAGCTTGGCGTCATGAGCAGCAGGCCCGTTCGCGTATGGGGTTCTGCCCCGTCCAGCATCCGATCCGGGTCCAACAGTTTGGCAATGCCAAAGTCGAGCAGCTTAACCCGTCCATCGTCGGTCACGAGGATGTTCGACGGCTTCAGGTCGCGATGCACCACAAGCTGCTGATGGGCATATTGCACCGCATCACACACATCGAGCATGCATGCGATGCGCTCGCGAATCGAAAGGTCATGGGCCGCGCAGTACGCGTCAATCGGCTGGCCCTCGACGACCTCCATCACGAAGTACGGCTGTCCGGCTTCCGAGACGCCCCCGTCGAGCAAGCGTGCAATGTGTGGATGCGTCAGCGTGGCCTGGATCTGTCGTTCAGCCCGAAAGCGGGCGCGAGTTTCCGACGACGGAACCGCCATCCAGAGTAGTTTGAGCGCAACCTCTTGTTCGAACTGCCCATCCGCGCGCCGGGCCCGAAACACACGGCCCATGCCGCCCTGCCCAAGAGGACCGATGATCTCGTACGGTCCAATGCGGTGCCCCAGCAGGTCGCCAGTTGCTCCTGGACGATGCAATGCTGTGCGCATCCCGTCAAGCATCCGGTCCATGGGCCCCTCGCTGGCATGAGCCTGTAGCAGAGAGTCCACTTCAGCACGCAGCTCTGCATCCCCGACGCAGGCCTCGTCAAGAAATGCATCGCGCTCATCTGGGTCCCGGTTCTGCGCCTCCTCAAAGACGTGTTTGATGGTTTGCCATCGCGATCCGTCCATATTGCTATCCCCCACGCTCGGTGCGCGCGCCATTTGAGAGTTCGCGGTTGAGCCAGGCCCGGGCCATTTTCCAATCGCGTCCCACCGTTGCTGGCGAAATGTCAAGCGCATCGGCGGTCTCCTGAATGGTGAGTCCGCCAAAGAACCGGCATTCCACGACACGGACCTGCCGCTCGTCAACCTCTTCAAGGCGTTCCAGAGCCTGATGCACAGAGAGAACGCCATCCAGATCGACCGTAGCGACCGCATCCCCCTGCTGCAGCGAAAGCACATCATTGTCGCCACCGCGCTTTTGGGCCTTGCGCTTAACCGCGTAATCGACGAGTACGTTGCGCATGATTCGCGATGCCATGGCAAAGAAATGCTGACGGTTTTGCCAGGACACCTGCTCCACCTTCACCAGCTCCAGGTACGCTTCATGCACCAGCGCCGTTGTTTGCAGCGTGTGATCATTGCGCTCGCCCCGCAGTCGCTGATGGGCAATGCGCTGCAACCCATCATACACGAGCGGAAATAGCTCATCAAGCGCCTCCGAGTCGCCGGATGTGTGGGCGCGCAGCAGTGCTGTGATATCTCCCGTACTCATGGATACAGCAACGCTTTGTTAGATGCCAATGGGATGCGAGGAGGTAGACAGAACTACGTTCGCAGAAAAATTCGCCGCGAGAAAGACAAGCTTGTTTAGTGCATGTTGCGGTGAAGTATACACATTGCACATACACTTTTGCGAATGGCTGGCAGACACAGGCCGAGAATCTGTATCTACACATGCCAATCAGTTCCAGAATCAGATCGTCTCCCTCTCCAGAAGTGCTCTTGTAGATAGTCAAAAAGACAGGCAGACGCAGTCTCTGACCGAAGAAGTGGGCAGGCATATATCGTCCTGAATGTTACGTTCCTGTGACTCGGCTAATTAGATGATCGGGGCCAGCCTGTTTTTTGGCTTTACCAGGTGAGGGCGGGACAGAGGCTTCCTTACGGAGGCTTCCTTACGGAGGCTTCCTTGCTGTGCTCTGAACTCTATAGAGCGGTCGCCCCGACCTGCCATCCACACTCGTGGACGGCGGACGATCCGACCATTCTTGAGCCTGGAACCTACGCCCACGGTCCTGCCGAGCTTCCTCACGATGCGTACTGTACCGACGACACTGAGTGCGTCCTTTTCATTGCGTTTGAGGAGCCCATTGATGCGATGCCCGCCGAGGAATAGGCTTTTGCGAGCCCGCGCAGGGATCGCAAAAATGGGGATGCCCAAAAGCACACACCAGTATTTCTTTATGCAGTGCACTGCGGCTGCATACTCCGTATTGCCGTTTTCACTACACCAATCACAAACCCAAGAGGAAAACAACCCATGACTGATCAATGGAAACTCGACGGTACCTACATGGAAGCGTGCACCTGCGAGACGCCCTGTCCTTGCACGATGCTGAACGATCCCACCGAAGGAACCTGCACTGCCGTGGTCGCCTGGCACATTGACCAGGGCCACTTCAACGGCGTCTCGCTCGACGATCTTAACGTCGTCGTGGCCCTCCATACGCCGGGCAATATGGCCGATGGCGACTGGAATGCCGCCGTCTACCTCGATGACCAGGCCAGTGCCGAACAGCAAGAGGCCCTGGGCACAATCTTCGGTGGTGACGCTGGAGGACACCCGGCGCATTTGGCCGAATTCATCAGTGATGTGCGCAGCGTAGCAGCCGTCCCTCTAACGTTCGAAACCAACGGCGAGAAAGGCCGACTCCGCATCGGAGAGACAGGGCAGATTGGCTGTGCTGATGCAGAACCAGTGGAAGGCCAGAATGGAGAAGCGCCCACCCTCACCAATCACCCGCTGGCAATCGCACCGGGCCACCCCGCCGTGATTGCCAAGACAAGCCGTGCGCATTTTGATGCGCATGGTATTGCGTTCGATGTCGCCGACCGGAGTGCTATCCTCTCGCCCTTTTCGTATGCCGGTGCCTGACGACGAAAAGGCCACAGTAACGTGCGCGTTGGTCGCAATAGGTGTCCAAAAGCAACGCAAGGAAATGACAGACCGAGCTTCCCTTCAAGCAGTTCTTCGGCACGATCGGCTGCTTATACTCGGCGGACTGGCCGTCCTGACGCTGCTCGCCTGGGGCTACATGGCAACCATGGCTGTCCGCATGAGCGACGCACCGACCGGGATGCTGGCCCCGACCTGGGGCGTCTCGGACTTTTTCTTCGCCTTCGGAATGTGGTCGGTCATGATGATGGGCATGATGCTCCCTTCGGCCTCGCCGATGATACTGACCTTCGCCGGAATCTGTCGGCAGCGCGATGCGGGAACTCCGGTCATGCACACGGCTCTTTTTGTAAGTGGATATCTGCTTGTTTGGGTGGGATACAGTGCGGGGGGCGCTCTTTTGCAATGGGCTTTTCACGCTCTCGCTCTGCTCACCCCAATGGGCGCAAGCACAAGTCCGTTGCTTGCCGGGGGACTGCTCATCATTGCCGGTATTTTTCAGTGGACTCCGCTCAAAGACGCCTGCCTTACGGGCTGCCGCACGCCGATGGGATTTCTGATGGCGGAGTGGCAACCCGGTGGGCGTGGAGCGCTCATGATGGGACTGCGCCACGGATGGAATTGCGTGCTCTGCTGTTGGGCAACGATGATGCTGATGTTTGTCCTCGGCGTGATGAACCTGCTCTGGATGGCCGTACTCACCGCGTTCTGCCTGATCGAGAAGATTGCTCCGGCAGGCGACCGGGTGGGCCGCACCGCAGGCGCGTTGCTCGTTGGGTGGGGCGTGTGGCTAATCACCAGCGGGATGCTCTGACCAGACCGGCCTTCACCAATGGGCTTTTGACCACTGTTTGCAGATGGTATTGCCGCTGGAAGCACGGTGTAGATGTGAGATCTCCGGGGGTCCACAGTGCCAACGACGTCTCACTGGGCTACAGCCAGGTCGTGTAGTTCATCCGTTGGACGATGCATTGTGCTTCACTTCCCAATACAGAACTGCGAGAAGATCTGGCCGAGCACATCTTCGTTGGTGACTTCGCCGGTGATGGCACCGAGCGCATGCAGCGCCTCGCGCAAGTCGAGCGTGAGCAGGTCGCTCGATACACCTTGCTCATAGGCGGTTTGCGCCCGTTCCAGCGCAGTCTGCGCCTCTTGCAGATGCTGACGATGGCGCTTGTTCATGACAACAGCCGAGGCTTCCGTGTCGCGCAAGTCGGCGTCGACCTGGTCGAGGAGTGCGGTGGTGAGGCGGTCGAGTTCGTCCGCATCGTCGAACGCGTCGAGTGCCGAAAACGAGAGCGTGCGCCCCACGTTGAGATCGGGCGTGCGTTCAGTGTCTACCGTGTCAGATTTGTTGGCAACAACAACGGTAGGTACCGACGGCTCTGCATCCGACAGTTCCTGTAAGAACGTGTGCTCGTCATCATCAAGTCCACGCTGCTGATCGTAGACGTAGAGCAGTACATCGGCCTCGCGGATGGAGGCTTCGGCGCGGCGCACGCCTTCGGCTTCGATCTGGTTGGAGGTGTCGCGCAGGCCCGCCGTATCCACAAAGCGAAAGAGGAGTCCGTCGAGTTCGGCTTCGGCCTCGATCTCGTCGCGCGTGGTGCCGGGCGTGGCGCTCACAATGGCGCGGTCGCGTCCGACAAGCGCGTTGAGCAGTGTCGATTTGCCCGCGTTGGGGCGTCCGCCAATGACCACGCGCACGCCGTCGCGCAGAAGCTCTCCGGTGCGGTAGGAGTCAAGCAAAGTGGAAACGAGCCGCTGTGCGGTGTCGAGCAGCGTGGTGAGGCGCTCGCGGTCGGCAAACTCGACATCTTCTTCGGAGAAGTCGATCTCCAGCTCCATGAGCGCGCAGAGGTCAAGCAGTTCCTCACGCAAGTTCGACAGACGGTCGGAGTAGCGGCCGCGCAGGTGCTGCATCGACACGCGGTGTGCCTGCTCGGAGGAGGCGTGGATGAGGTCGGCAACGGCTTCGGCCTGGGCCAGGTCGAGCTTGCCATTCAGGAAGGCGCGCTCGGTGAACTCGCCGGGCTCGGCCATGCGGGCACCAGCCTCAAGGAGCGCATCGAGCACAAGCTGCGGGGCCAGGTCGCCGCCGTGGCACGACACCTCGACGACATCCTCGCCCGTAGCAGAGCGTGGACCCTGAAAGACCGTAGTCACCACCTGGTCAAGCGCCTCGCCCTCGGCATCTACTACGTACCCGACATGGGCGGTGTGCGAGGCGACGCTGGTGAGGTCGTCCCCACGAAAGCGCTCATTGACCAGCGCATGGGCCTGCGGCCCCGACACGCGAATGATCGCGAGGGCCGCGCGTCCGCGAGCGGTAGCAATGGCGGCGATGGTGTCAGGATCGGCGGGCATAGGCAGAGCATGTGGACACGCCAGCTTACTTGCGTTGCCGGGCTTCTTTCTGAGCTTCTTCGGCTTTCTTGAGGAGACGAGCAAACCAGCCGTCGCTGTCGTCGCCGTTCTTGTTGGCCTCAAACCGGGTGTTGGGCTGCTGCTCCTTCTCCTTATCCAGCTGCCAGTAAATGTATTTCTGCTGCGCCGCCGTAACGACGTTGTAGAACAGGTAGTAGAGGCTCAGCGCCGAGGCGAATCGGTTAAAGATGAAGAAGATGAAGAACGGTAAGACCCACTGAAAGATCTTCGCCTGGGCCCCGGTGCTGCCGGTGCTGCTCATCTGGATGCGCATCGTAAAGATCATGGCGATCCCCATCAGCAGCGTGAAGCCAGCCACGTAGTCGCCGTAGAACGGGATGCTAAACGGAAGCTGTAAAATCGGGTCGGGGGCCGAAAGGTCGGCCGCCCACAGGAAACTCTCTTGCCGCAGCTGCACCGACTGCGGGATGTAAAGGTATAGCGCGATGATGATGGGGTACTGCAAAAACATAGGCAGACAGCCGCCAATCGGGTTCACGCCCGACTCGCGATAGAGCTTCATCATCTCCTCCTGCTGCTTCTCCATGTCGTCCTCGTACTTCTCCTTGATCTTATCCATCTCTGGCTTCAGATCTTTCATCTTCGCCATGGAGCGGTACGACGACTTGGTGAGTGGGTATACCACCATTTTGATGAAGATGGCCAGCAGGATGACAACCAGCCCGTAGTTGGGGAGCACTCCGCCCAGGTAGGTCAGTGCCGGAATGAAGATGAACGTGGCCAGGGGGCGTGTAATCCACTCGAAGATAGCCCAGCCGTAATTCACCATGCTGTAGAGCTCACGCTCGTACGAGACCAGGTTGTAGTAGTCGATTGGCCCCATGTAGAGGGAGAACGACTGCGTATCAACATCAGAGGTGGCCGGGGGCATGAAGAGGCGTGCCGTGGTGCCTTCGCCGCCACGTATGGTTTCGGAGACGCCTTCTTCACGGATGATCTCGGCCCCATCGACAGCCTCTGGACTGTCGGGCATGAGCACTGCGGTAAAGTACTTGCTGCGGTGTCCAATCCAGTTTATCGAGCCCGACAGGCGGTTTTCGGCGTATTCGGCGCTATCGTAAACAAGGCGCTCCAGCGTACCTCCTGAGAAGGCATACACGCCGGAATCAACTCGCTCCCCCTCGGGGTCGTCTTCGGTGAAGGGCACGCCTTGGTCCCACACCAGGTCGTAGCCATCGCGAGCCGCGTAGGAGCGCGGATTTTGCTGCGCAATCTGCAGGTTGAGGTCGTACGGCTCGGGCGTAAAGGTGTAAGTGTAGCTGAGCTCTCCCTGGGCGTCTTCTCCCAGCGTAGCGGTGAACGTGAGCGCGACCTCTTCGGAACCGTCTACGCGGAGGGTGTCGGGGGCGTCGGTCTCGAAGTAGAGCGCTCGCGTATCCACCAGATGGCTGGAGGGCGTCATGAACGACATACCCGGCACGCCACGCCCCGACGTATCCACCACCTGTACCGGCGTTTCGCGGTCAAACTGCTTGTAATCTGTCAGCGTGAAGCGCTCGATAACGCCGCCGCGCGTAGAGAACTCTGCGGTGTACTGATCGGCCACTACGGTGACTGTGCGCGCCGTGCCCGACTCGGCGCGAGCCGTGGCTGGGTCGCTTGGGGATTCGACCGGTTCAGGGTCGGAGGCAGAAGCTTCGCTATCGCCTGTGCTATCGGCTGCAGGCAGCGGCTCTGCTTCTGCCGCTGTCGTGCTGTCGGTAGACTGCTCGGTAGCAGCAGAATCTGCTTCGGGCGTCGGCTCAGACGGTTCGGGGCCGAACCAGACGAGCCACCCAAACATGATAAGCCCAAAGAGCAGCGTAGCAATGAGGATATTGCGCTGGTCTTCGGAAGACGGTTGGTTGCGCAGCGTAGACAAGGCGACCAGGGGTGATGGATACGAAAAACAATGACGACGATACCAGTTCGTTACGAACCGGTGGCACCGCCGTGGCGTGGGGAGCCGTCAGTCGGCGGAAGACGAGGCGGGCAGGGCATGTGCTGTGGCGCGGAGCACCCGGGGCACATCAAGAGGGATGCGCGTACGCGCTTGCTCGGGGCGTCCGCGGAAGAGCAGCATCGCAATGAGCGGCGGGGCATCCGCAGGCAAGGCCTCGCGCAGCGTGTGCTGATGAAGGCGATAGGCTTCGCGCAGGTACCGGCGGGTCTGGGTGCGCTGCACATTGGTGGCGTATGTGCGCCCCGGAGCAAAGCCCACCTGAAGCGGCACGTCGTAGCCAACTTCCTCGCGCGATGCCCACCGGTATACCAAGCGCACCGTGCCACGGGCTACTGTGTGCACATCATCGCGCGAACGATCAAACAGCGACGCAATAAGGCGCCGCCGCTTCAACCGATGCGTGCGTGGAAACGTATAGCGACGGTCGGAAGCAGGCGGCGACATAGGCACTCAGCACAACGAAACAACGTGCGGGCCCGCTACACAGGCTTGCCCGAGGACTTATCGCTCACCGTCAGGTTCTTACGCCCTTTTTTGCGGCGGCGCTTCAGAATCTTACGTCCGTTCTTGGTTTTCATCCGCTTGCGGAAGCCGTGCTTGTTCTTCCGCTTCTTGCGACTGGGTTGGTACGTGCGTTTTGGCATAACAGAAGCCGTGGGTAGATGATCGCATACAACGATAGGCGACAGATTACAACGGCACACCCCATAAGTTGTTTGGCTTATGCCGTGCGAAGAGATCGCCAAAACGCCATGCTCCCCCGATATCTGCTGGGAACGGTACCCTACCATTTTGCATTATACGTGCTGCTTGTGCATACTGCACCGCACACAAGAAAACATGGGTCCTTAGCTCAGTTGGTTTAGAGCGCCTGCCTTACAAGCAGGAGGTCCTTGGTTCGAATCCAAGAGGACCCACAGGGCACTTCTCTCTACACAGCATTTCCCTAAGTCTCTACCGAACAGCCCCTTGGCAGAGCGCGAACATGGCGTAGGTAGAACAACACGCTGCCCCTGCCCGGTGTGCGTTCGTTCTGTGTAGATGGCTGTGGGCACTGATGAATGAGGAATCTAAGCCTCGCACCCTGGATGCAAGCCGGTGGGTCCTGATAGGCTTCTGTGAAGGATACATCGCTCCGCATATCCGCCACGATCCCTTGGTTGCGACTGTTTTGTGCAATCAATGGCCCCTCCACTGGACCTCCACACTGCTACTATGTATATTAGGCGGTCCGTCGCATTATGGTAACGGTTCCTAAAGCAGCAGTGCGCGCCGGAGCACAAGCGGCGATGCTTCGCCCTGCAAGCGGCTGCGCTCTCTCTACGCTCTTGTTGGCATGGCCTCCCGACACAACCCCGACCGGCTCCGTGCAGTGCAGCGCTACACCGTGCTCGATGCAGAAGCTCAACCTGCTCTTGACCGCATTGTGCGGCTGGCACAGCATAGCAGCAGTGCTCCGGTGGCAACGCTTACCCTGGTTGGAGCCAAGCGTGTCTCGCTCCTGGCGCACATCGGACTCACGGAAGCCACAGCATCTGCCTACCGCACGCAGGCGTTTGCTCCTCTGGTGGTCGACCGCAACGACCTGGTGATTATCCCCAACCTGACAGCCGATGACCGCCTTGCCGGCCACCCGCTGGTCACCGAGTCGCCGCATCTGCGCTTCTACGCAGGCGTGCCCCTCACAAGTCCCAAGGGGCATGTGCTGGGCGCACTGAGCCTGCTCGGTACCACGCCTGGCACGCTCTCTGATGCCAATGCCACCATGCTGCGCGACCTGGCTGCGCTGGCCGAGCACGAGATGGCGCATCATGTGCTGCCCCACGCACACGCTACCATCCTCGAAAGCATCAGCGACGCATTTTTTGCGGTGGATACGCAGTGGTGCTTCACCTATCTGAACGACCGTGCCGAGCAGCTACTCAATCGCCCCCGCGAAGACCTGCTCGGACGCAACGTGTGGGACGAATTTCCCGAGGCTGTCGACCTGGAGTTCTATACGGCGTATCACAATGCCATCGAGACGCAGGAGAGTGTTCATTTTGAGGCGTACTTCCCACCGCTCGGCACGTGGTTTCAGGTCAATGCGTATCCGTTCGAGGGCGGCCTGTCGGTCTACTTCGACGACATCACCGAACAGCGTGAGCTTGAAGACACGCTGCGCCGCCAACAAGCCGAGGCGCGCCTGCTCTTCGACGCCAATCCGCTGCCTATGTGGGTCTACGACCCCGACACGCTGCGCTTTCTGGATGTAAACGAGGCTGCCCAGCGCGTCTATGGATACAGCGAGACCGACTTCCAGGCTATGACGATCCTCGACATTCGTCCCAAAGACGAGATCAACCGCCTCTACAACTACCTGGACACCGACCGCCCGGACCTGCGCTCAGCCCCTGGCGTGTGGACGCATCAGCGCGCCGACGGCTCTACGCTGAAGGTAGAAATTACGTCGTCGACAGTTGAATTTGAGGGATGCGACGCGGTTCTCGTTACCGTAAACGACGTAACGGGACAGCATGAGGCTCAGCAAGCCCTTCGCGAGCGCGAGTCGCTCATCACCTCCATCAACGAAAACATTGCCGAAGGGCTCTACCGTGCCTCAACGGAAGACGGACTCGTCTACGTGAACGATGCGTTTGTGCAGCTCTTTGGATACGAGAGTGCCGAGGAGATGCGGAGCCTCTCTGACCTTACAGTGCTCTATGCGGATCCAGAAGAGCGCTTTGCATTCGTTGACCAGGCCCACAACCAGGGCTATCTGCGCAACCAGGAAATCAAATTTCGGCGCGCCGACGGCTCCACGTTCTGGGGGCTTCTTAGCGCCAGCGTGACGCACAACGACGACGGTACAGTGCAATACCGCGACGGGTCGGTGCTAAACATCGATGCTCGCAAGGCTGCTGAGCAGAAGCTTCGCCGCCGCGAGGAATACCTAACCGTTACCCTCAACTCCATTGGCGATGCCGTCATTGCAACCGACCCCGAAGGCCGCGTTACCGAGATGAACAGCGTGGCCGAAACGCTTACCGGCTGGCCTGCCGAGGATGCTCTCGGACGTCCGCTGCCGGTTGTGTTTCCGATTCATAATGCACACACTGGCGCGCCGGTCGAGAGTCCGGTAGACAAGGTGCTTCGCGAGGGTCAGATTGTCGGGCTCGCCAATCATACTGTGCTCACCGCGCGCGATGGCGCCACGTATCAGATTGCCGACAGCGCCGCCCCCATCCGTGCTGACGACGACGGTCCGCTGCTGGGCGTGGTGCTTGTCTTCCGCAATGTGACAGCAGAATACAAACGACAAGCCGAAATAGAGGCTGAACGCCGTCGCCTGAAGCTGGCACTGCGTGGGGGCGATCTGGGGCTGTGGGACTGGAACCTGGACACCGGCTATGTGCACTACAATGACCGCTGGGCAGAGATGCTGGGCTACGATCCCAACGATATTGCTCCAACCGCCGATGCCTTCCGCGACCGCGTGCACCCCGATGATCGCCCGCGCGTCTTCGATGCCATTGATGCCCACCTTGCTGGCGAGACCGACTTTGTAGATCTGGAGATTCGGATGCGTGCCCGCGACGGCTCCTGGCGATGGGTGCTGGACCGGGGCCAGATTGTGGAGCGGCATTCCGATGGCTCGGCCAAACGCATTGTTGGCACCCACCTTGACATCACCGAGCGCAAGGAGCGTGAAAAAGCACTCCATCATGCCAATGTAATGATGGAGCAGGCCCAGGCTGTCGCCGAAATGGGCAGTGGGGTGTGGGACCTTGAACACAGTACGGTCCACCTTTCCCCCGAAGCGCAGCGCCTGCTCGGGCTCGATACCGACACATGCAGCATTGATGCGTTCCTTGACTTGGTGCACCCTGATGACCGCGCGCAGCTCATACAAGGCGCCGAGCAGCTTGAATCGGGCGAGGATGCTCACAGCGAATACCGCCTGCACCCAAAAAATACAGACAACATTCGGTGGATTCGAGGTCGCTCGCGGGTTACCCAGTTCAACGACAACGGCGAGCCCACACGCATCTTGGGCATTTTACTCGATATCACAAAGCAAAAACATACAACTCAGGCTCTGTCGCGCCAGAAGCGCTTGCTGGATACAATTATCGACAGCCTGCCTGGCATTTTCTACCTATTCGACGAGAAGGGCCAGTTTCTGCGGTGGAATGAGAACTTCGAATCGGTCACAGGCTACTCGTCCGACGAACTGGCCGCATTGGATCCAGTCGACTTGTTTGAAGGGCACGACCGCATTCACGTTACAAAGCGTACCGAACATGTGCTGAAACATGGCCATGCCAGCACTTCAGCAACGCTGCTGTCGAAGTCGGGCACTCGTACGCCCTACTTGTTCACCGGCAGCCGTTTGCATATCGATGGCACGCGCTGCGTGGTGGGCATGGGCATCGACATCACCAGCCGAAAGCAAGCCCAGGCTGCTCTTCAGGAGCGTGAACAGCGCGTCGAGGCGTTCTATGATGCGATGAGCGACCTCACCCAGGCCGAAACAGCCACCATGCTGGCCGAACGCGTCTGCACGCTCATCACCGATACGCTTCAGTATCCCATCTGTGCAATTCGGTACGACCGAAACGGCCAGCTTGTACCTGTGGCGATATCGCCCGGCTCCGAAGCCATCATGGGAGGGGCGCGGCCGTCGTACTCCGTTAACGGCCTTGGCGCAGTGGTGCGCGCCTACCGCCACCAGACCACCATCCGCTACAGCGGCACCAACCCCCAGCATTCGATTCAGTCACCCGGCAACGTGCGGTCGGCGGTGTACGTACCGATTGGCACGCATGGCACGATCTCGGTTGCGAGCCCCTCGCCCGATGGGGTCGCCTCGTTCGACACGAAGCTCCTTGAGATCCTGTCTCATAACATGGCGAGCATCCTCGACCGCATTGAGCGCGAAGCAGACTTGCGCGCGGCTCGCGACGAGGCTGAAGAGATGAATCGCCTAAAGTCGGCGTTCCTTGCGAACATGAGCCACGAAATCCGCACGCCACTTACTTCTATCATCGGCTTCTCAGAGATTCTGCGCGACGAGGCCGACGACTCAACCGAGCGGTTCGCTAACCTGATTCATACCAGCAGTCAGCGCCTCATGGAGACCCTCAAGTCGGTGCTCGACCTGTCGAAGCTCGAAGCCGGAGCGATGGATCTCTCTCCCAAACCCGTACAGGTGGATGCGGAGGTGCAGAGCACAGTGGACCTGTTTCAGCCGCGTGCCTCGGCGCAAGATGTCACCCTCACAACGCATGGCGTGGATGCTAAATGCCGTGCCGTGCTCGATAAGAGCGCCCTCGACCGCGTGCTCAGCAACATGATCAGCAACGCGATCAAGTTTACCCCCAGCGGCGGATCGGTTGATGTGTACTTGCACCCAACGCCCGACGCTATCGAAATCGCGGTGGCCGACACGGGCGTTGGGATCGACGAGGCGTTCCTGCCGGATCTGTTTGAGGCGTTCACGCAAGAGTCCACGGGCAACACGCGCGCCTTCGAGGGCAGCGGGCTCGGCCTGGCCATCACCAAACGCCTGGTGGACCTGATGGGTGGTACCATCTCCGTCGAGAGCACGAAAGGCGAGGGCACCACGTTTACCGTGCGCCTGCCGCGCGAATCATCGGCACGGCCTGAAGGCGCCAGCATCGCGTAGTTCCCTACCGCACCGGGGACAGCCCCGATGCATCAACACGGGCTTTGCATGTTTCTATGTTCTCGCATTCCCAGTTGAGCGAGGTCCAGGCGGTGCCTTCGATCCCTTCCAGTTCGAAGCCGCCGTCGATGCTTGAAAGTGCAAACAGGAAGCGATTGGCCTCTTCGGCCTCAGTCATGCCAAAGTAGTTGACCTTGACGCCGTTGTGGCCTGCCCAGCTTAGCGTCTCCCACGCACAGCCTGCGTTACAGGTCAACGCAAAGCCGTCGTCGGTCGGTTCGACAACGATATCAAACTCAGCAAGCGATGACTGCGCAGCGGCCTGGGGCGTGATTGCACACGCGGCAACCATGAGAAGCGCGCCGATAGCGATGGAGCGGGCTGTGGATAGAATCATGATAAAGTGGGCTTCAATTGCAGAAATTAAGATTATGATGAGTGGCGGGACCCAATTTTATCCTGGCATGACTGTCATCACGGGAACGGAGCAAGCGCAGAAGACAGTCCTGATTTGAAGGCACGCCGGAAGCTGCGTACGGGCGATTGAGCCTCTTCAGTGCACATCGGTTCAATGGGACGCCTACCGGCGTGGGGCCCTTTTGTCTTGATACAAAAGGGACTTCAACTTCTTCAAGGCCAATCCCGTGATACGAGCGGCCCTATCATTCCGTGGGAAATCAACGGTCGATTGGAAAACGAGGGGTTCCAGAGGCAACTTATCAGAGGAGTCGCACAGGACGAAATCAGGCAGGACAGACAAGAAAAGCGCGTTTCTACCACGTCCACCTGATATGCACGTAGTATATGCGTTCATCAAATTGAAGTCAAGGGCACTTTCTGGCGTCCCAATCCGGTCTGGAACGCGATGCACTTAAAAACGCCATGTACTTCAAAGAACGAAAGATCACTCTTCGGTCAGCACCACAAAGTCGCCTTTGCCGGTGTGAGTGTTGGCGTTGAAGGTGTCGGGATCGGATACGGCGTCGAAGTAGACCGTGAGTTGGCGGGTGCCGGGGCGGTAGTGCACAAGGGATTCGGGCGTGCCGGTGCGCTCGGCGATGTGGAAGCGTCCGGTGAGGTGAACAACCAGCGCGTTCGGCTGGCGCAGCAGGTGCTCGGCGATGGTGTAGGCCATCGTGGCATCCCACAGCATCTGCGCATCGAGCAGGCGGGTCAGGCCGCTACCGTGTCCGGGTGGCATGGTGGCGTCTGTGGTGTCGGAGCCTGGTGTATCCGCGTCGGTCGTGTCGGCGGGGGCGTGGTTGCTGCCGTGCATTCCTCCACTCATCTGAGCCATGAAGCGGCTTCGGTACGCCTGGCTGGGTTCGGGGTAGGGGCGCGGGGCCAGCCAGCGGTCGGCGTGGGGCGGCAGATCGTCGAGGACGGCGCGTCCGCGGTCGGCCACACGGTTTACATAGCGGCGCGGCGCGTTGGCGGCCAGCACGGGGGCATTATGGGCCCGGGCGGTGTCGACCAACGAATGGTAGTCGCGCTCGTAGGTACTCCACGGGCGGCTGGCCCGCAGAAAGTGATCTTGGGAGATGTATCCGCTCAGGTATTCGTTGAGCACGGGCTGTACATCGCGCTCAAACATTTCGAGCGAGAGCGCCGCAGGCCGATCGGTCGCTAACGCGCGCTGCCAGAGCGTGTCTTGCAGGGCATGGATAGGGGCGTGGCCGTGCACCTCGCCCAGGAGCACAACATCAACGGTGTCGAGGCTGGATACAATGTCGCTGAGGGCAGCACGCTCTCCGTCTGCGGTGTAGACCTGGTAGGTCGTGTCGGCGACTGTGGAGGCTGCGAACGCTGATCTCGATGTCGCCGCCGCTTCGTATCCCCCTAACCCTGTTGCGGACAGCAGCAGAAGCGCTGCGAAAACGAGGGGCTGAACAGCACGACGAAGCATGACGACTGGGCGTGGGTTTCAAGGCATCTGAAGTGCAGGGGTGGTGCCCATCATGAAGGAGATCTTTCGGCTCCTGCCGACGGGCATCGGCATTCGCTCAAGATGACAGGGTTGGGTAGTTACGCGTCGTCGGTGTCGAGATCGCTCAGGTCTACGTTTTCGTCGATGAGGTGCGCCAGCAGTTCGGGGTGTTCGTCGGCCAGGCGATCGACCAGGGGCAGGAGGCGCTGCACGGCGTCGTTATCGTGGGCGTTGTTATAGTGGAGGCGCAGCTGGTTTTCTGCTTCGTCGAGCGGATCGACAGGCAGCTCGGCACGCCTCATTTCGATGCCGTACGCCTTAGCCATGCGGATGAGCTCGAACTCATCTTCGTGGGTGGCCAGGATGATGGTGGTGCCGGTTTTGCCCGCGCGAGCGGTACGTCCGGAGCGGTGGATGAGGTACTCGCGGTCTTGCGGCACGTCGTAGATGAACACGTGGCTGAGCGCCGACACGTCGATGCCGCGGGCGGCTACGTCGGTTGCCACGAGCATGCGAAGCTCGCCGCTGCGGAGCCGGTCGATGGCTTCCTCGCGCTTGCGCTGCGACAGATCGCCCGACATTTCGTCGATGTTGTACCCGGCGTTGCCCAAGAACTTGCGCAGGTACGTGACCTCGCGCTTCGTGTTGGCAAAGATGAGGGCAGACTCGGGCTCCTCCATTTCGATGAGCTGGCGCAGCGTGCGGTCTTTCTCCATCGGCTGCGTGAGGTAGTAGCGGTATGCAATCTCGTCGACGCTGACGTGGCCGGAGCTGAGCGAGAGGAAGTCGGGATCGCTCAGGAACTCGCGTGCTACCGAGCGCACCTTTGGCGGCATGGTGGCGCTGAACATGCACGACTGGCGATCGCGGCTGAGGTAGTCGCGAATCTCCTTCATGTCCGGGTAGAAGCCCATTGAGAGCATCTCGTCGGCTTCGTCCAGGATGAAGAGGCGCACCGTCTTCGCCTTGAAGTTCTTGCGCTTCAGGTGGTCAAGGATGCGCCCTGGCGTGCCAATGATAACCTGGGCGCCGCCCTTCAGCGCATCGATCTGCGGACCGTAGCCCACGCCGCCGTAGATGAGTGCGGCTTCGAGGTCGTTTGTCTCGGGCGTGGCAATTTTCATGCGCTCGAACTCCTCATGCACCTGACGAGCCAGCTCGCGGGTGGGCGTGAGAATGAGCGCCTGGGCCTCTTTCTTCGAAGAGTCGAGGCGGTCGAAGAGGGGAAGCAAAAATGCGCCGGTCTTGCCCGATCCGGTGCGCGACTGCACAATGAGATCGCGCCCGGCAATAAGATACGGAAGCGCCTTGCGCTGCACCTCCATGAGGTCGTCCCACCCGGCCGCGCGCATGGCCTGCTCCACCTGGTCGGGCAGTTCCGGGGCGGTAATCTCGTCGAGAGGATCTTCGGGCTCTTGCAACTCCCCGACCTCCTCCTGTCGCTTCTTGCGCTGCCCCTTCGAAGTCAGGTCGATGACGTTAGTGAACGAGGCGCTGGACGAATCCGCCATTATACAGCCAGGAATGATATCAGCAAAACGAAAAAGACAGCCGGGTGTGCTGTCGGGTGCAGTACGTAGGCATACGCGCAAACGATCCACACCGGGCCGCCGGATTGAGCCGCGTTTGAGGGATGTTCAAACCCCGTCACATGCCTTCAACCAACGGAGCCCCGGCGTGGTTACATAGCCAGACCGCCGTCGACCTTGAGCACATGGCCGGTGATGTACGACGCTGCGGGCGAGGCCAAGAACAGCACGGCCTGCGCAATGTCTTCAGGCTCCGCCGGACGGCCCAGCGGCACCGCGTCGAGCATGGCCTGGCGGGCGTCGTCGTTCATGGCGTCGGTCATGTCGGTGGCTACGTAGCCGGGAGCCACCACATTCGCGCGCACGCCGCGTCCGCTCAGCTCCTTAGCAAAGCTCTTCGTAAAGCCGATGATGCCGGCTTTCGAGGCCGCGTAGTTCGTCTGCCCGGCATTGCCCATCACGCCCACGACCGACGAGATGTTAATCACCGCTCCACTGCGCTGGCGCATAAACGGACGATAGGCGGCCTTGCAGAAGTTGAACACGCCCTTCAGATTGGTGTCGAGCACCGCGTCCCAATCATCGGCATCCAGGCGCAGCATGAGCCCATCGCGTGTGATGCCCGCGTTGTTCACGAGCACATCGAGACGCCCCCACGCATCGGTTACCGCCGACACGGCATCTTCAGCCGCCTCGGGCTTGGCCACATCGCCCTGAATGGCGATGGCTTCGACGTCGCGCGCGCCCAGTTCAGCCACAATTTCGTCGGCGGTTTCGGCAGAGGAGCGATACGTGAAGGCCACGCGGGCTCCTGCATCGGCAAACGCTTCGACGATAGCGCGACCAATGCCCCGCGTGCCGCCGGTTACAAGAACAGTGGTGTCGGTCAGGTCAAAATCCATATGGTGGGTTTCGTGCTACGTGATTATAAAATAGGAGGATACGGAGGGGAATCGCTACGCCGAAGCAGCGAGCTCATCTATGAAGGCGGCGCAGTCGTCGGCGGTATCTACGCCTTGTCGTTCGGCATCGCGGCCCAGCGTGCGTTTTACCAAGCCTTGCAGCACCGAGCCCGCTCCGATCTCCACGAAGCGGGTCGCGCCATCGGCATCCATGGCGCGCAAGAGCTGCGCCCAGCGCACCGGCGACTGCAACTGGTCGAGCAGCCGCTGCCGGATTTCGTCGGGGTCGGCGGTGGGCTTCGCGGTTACGTTCAGGTAGACCGGGCACTGCGGTTTGCTAATCGTGACGGCCTCCAGCGCACTGGCAAGGCCCTCGCGGGCGTAGTCCATCAGTGGCGAGTGAAAGGCCCCACTCACCGACAGCGGGATGGTGCGGGCATCGAGCCGTTCACTGGCTCGTTCGACCGCCTCCACATCCCCCGAGATAACAATCTGGCCAGGGGCGTTGAAGTTGGCGGGCTGCACCACGCCGTTGCCCGCTTCGGTGGCTGCGGTGCAGGCGGCCTCCACGTCCTCGTCGTCGGCCCCGAGCACGGCGGCCATGGTACCCGGACGCTGCTTTCCGGCCTCGGCCATGAGTTCGCCCCGGCGGCGCACCAGGCGCAGTCCGTCTTCGAACGAAAGCGCTCCCGCAGCGGCCAGTGCGCTGTACTCGCCCAGGCTGTGTCCGGCTACCATCGAGGGCGCCACGTCGTGCGCATCGAGCACCGCCATTGCGGCCAGGCTGTGGGTGTAGAGCGCGGGCTGCGTCACCTCAGTGGCGGTGAGGGCCGCCTTGGGATCGTCGACATCGGCGGTGCCAAACATGAGGGCGCGCAGGTCGAAGCCCAGCACCTCGTTAGCAGCGTCAATGCGAGCGGCGGCTTCGTCGTAGGCGTCGTAGAGCGACTGCCCCATGCCCACGTACTGAGCACCTTGTCCAGGAAAGAGATAGGCGGTTGCGGCCATAGCCAATGCGTTGGTAAGTGGTCGAAATGTGCGATTAGTCGGCGTATTCAGAGCCGTCGTAGGCCCAGGTGAGGTACGACGCGCCCCAGGTGAGTCCGCCGCCGAAGGTGGTCAGCACCAGGTTATGACCGGGGCGCAGTTCGTGTTGCCAGTCGTAGAGGCAAAGCGGCACGGTCGCGGCGGTGGTGTTGCCGTACCGATCAATGTTCATCATCACCTTGTCGGAGGAGAGCCCCATGCGGTTGGCCGTCGCATCGATGATGCGCCGGTTGGCCTGATGCGGTACGAGGTAGTCCACATCGTTGCCGGAGAGGTCGTTACGCTCCATAATGTCGGTGCAGACATCAGACATGCCGGTAACGGCGTGGCGAAAGACGGGGCGTCCGTCTTGCTTGAGGTAGTGGTCGCCTGCATCGACCGTTTCGTGGGAGGCAGGGCGCAGGCTGCCTCCGGCGGGAAGCTTGAGCAGATCGGAATGGGTGCCATCGGCGTGGTGGACGGCGTCTTGCAGGCCGTAGGTATCGCTGGGCTCCAGCAGTACCGCCCCAGCGGCATCACCAAACAGGATGCACGTGCTGCGGTCCGAATAGTCAGTAATGGAGCTCATGGTGTCGGCTCCAATGACGAGCACGCGCTCAGCGCGTCCGCTCTCAATGAAGCTGGCGCCATTCGTCAATGCGAATAGAAACCCGCTGCATGCCGCCGACAGGTCGAATCCCCAGGCCGAACGGGCCCCAATCTGATCTTGTACCAGACACGCCGTAGCCGGAAAGAGCATGTCGGGCGTTACCGTGGCCACGATGATGATGTCGATCGTGGCCGGGTCAATGTCGTGCGTGTCGATGAGCTCTTGGGCCGCCTGCGTGGCCATGTAGGCGGTAGCTTTGCCATCGTCGTCGAGGATGCGGCGCTCTTTGATGCCGGTGCGCGACTGAATCCACTCGTCCGACGTTTCGACCATCTGCTCCAGGTCGGTGTTGGTGAGGCGGCGCTCTGGAAGAAAGTGGCCCACTGCAGTGATGGCTGCCTGCGGTTGCGTCGAGGAAAGTGTAGACATACGGAGCGGAGCCGAAAACGAGAGTTCAACGGAATCGGGTAGGCTACGGTGCGCGGGGCACTTCGTTCGCACACCGAGGGCACAGAAGCCGAGCATAGGAGTGCGCGCCCTCTACCTGGGCTCGTGTCGAGCACGGGCTACAGGGATCTGCATTCTTCCCGTACTATTCGGCTGCAAAGGCATCTTCGAGTACGGGAACGAGGTTGCGCGTGGCAAGGTCGGCCACGGAGTGGATGCCTTGCTCAACGGCTCGTGCCGAAGAGCGCCCGTGCCCAATGAACACCGACCCATTTACGCCAATGAGCGGGGCGCCCCCACGGTTCTCGTGGTCGAACCCCTTCTGCACGTTACCAAGCACCCCGGCGACCAACTGCTGTTCTTCATTGGAGAGTCCCTGGCGCTGCATTTCTTGCTTGGTCATCGTGGAGAGCACAGTGGTCATCGACTCGCCAAACTTGAGTAGCACGTTCCCCATGAATCCATCGCAGATGAGCACATCGGCGGCATGATGCAAAAGGTCGCCCCCTTCCACATTGCCAATGAAGTTGAGTGCGTCGTCGCCATCGAGCAGCGGGTAGGCCACCTTCACCTGCTCATTGCCCTTGCCAGGCTCTTCGCCAATGTTGATGAGTCCCACCGAAGGCTCGTCGATCTGCATGACGTGGCGTGCGTAGATCGTACCCATGCGCGCAAACTGATGCAGATGCGCCGGCTTGCAGTCGACATTGGTTCCAACGTCAATGACAATCGAGAAGTCGCCCTGCAGAGTCGGAAAGAAGCTGACGATAGAGGGCCGCTCCAATCCTGAAATGCGTCCCAAGATAAACATGGAAGCGGCCATGACAGCGCCCGTGTTGCCCGCACTGATAAACGCATCGGCCTGGCCGGTACGATGTGCCTGCAGCCCTAAGTGCACCGACGACTGCCGTTTGGTTTTGACGGCAGAGGCCGGAGCGTCCTCCATAGCAATCACGTCAGGCGCGTGATGTACCGCCAGCGGCACGTTGGCAGGAACGTCGTGCGCCTGCAATGCCGCTTGCACCCGGTCTTCGGGTCCGTACAGCGTGAGTTGGAGATCGGACTCGGGGCGCTGCAGCGCGCGCAGGGCGCCTTCGACCACAGCATCGGGGGCGTGGTCCCCTCCCATAGCATCAACAGCAACGTGGGTAGGCATGTACAACCGGCGGGTTTGTCAGGAGGCTCGCGACAAAGTGTAAGGAAATGCACGGACAAGGCCTAACGCAGACGCTCGGCCCCGCTTGGGCTCTGGCGTTTCCCTTTTTACATAAGCGGTTTTGTGTGAACAGCCTTAAGTAAACAGCCTGCACATTAAAATGCACGTCTTGCCCTTCACCATTCACGGTAAAGCACAAAACGTGCATCAGAAAGGGGATGATGTGCAGCAGACGGGCAACAGCACATTTTGGTTAGGCCGACGTGCTGAGCATGCTGTGCAGAGGCCGAGGCGCGGGTGCGGACCCACGCGAAGCGGCGCTACCCGAGCAACTCTTCGGTTGGCTCGACGACCTGCCGCCCGCGGTAGTGTCCGCAAAACTTGCAGGCCCGGTGCATCACTTTAGGGTTCCCGCAGTTGTTGCACTCCATCAGTTGTGGAGCCTTCAAACTATTGTAGTAGCGGGAGCGGCGCTTGCGCGAGCGCGATTTGGAGTGGCGGCGCTTTGGGACAGCCATGGCGTCAGCGTACGGTAATGGGTTTGTAGGTGCGAATGTGCCAATGCAAGCGTTCGCAAAAGCCCAGGCAATGGCCCGAGCAGCACGTGAGTCGAAGCGATGCATATTTTTGCATAGCAACGCTTGCATTATCCCTGAACTAATTGGGGGCGTGGGTTGCAGATTCCATGTCGCTTCGCATTTTGCCCAGAATTAGCATTGCAGACAGCAGGAGAGCCCTGCGTTATGCGGTGCAGGTGTTATGCGGTGCAGGTGTTATGCGGTGCAGGCGCTTACGTGTCGCCGTTCTTGAGCTTTTTTAGTTTCTCCCAACGCGGATCGATATCATCTTCGACTTCTGCCTCAACCTCGTCATCGTCGAACTCGCCAAACTGCATCGGGATGTCTTCGTCTTCAGCACCCGGTGCTACAACCCGCTGCGGAATGGACAGCTTGAGCGTGTCGTGTACGATGTCGGTGATTTCAACCTCTGTATCGGTAGGATGCATCGGGCGCACTTCATCGTAGGCGTCGTCGTCTGCGCCGACCAGGTGCTCAGGCCCAAAAAGCACAACATAGGTGCCTTCCACGTCGCCCCAGAACGTGCGTAACGTGCGGTCGCAGGTAAGGTGCGCCTGTGCGGTCATCGTCATGGTGGCAAGGATGCGGTCGCGCTGGCACTGCAGGTGCATGTGCACCTGAATATCGCGGAACGCATCGGGCTCCAGGTCAACCGCATCCGGATCAGGAGCGAGCGTAGCCTCGTGCACGCCAGAGCGAAACGGGGTGATGTCAAGCGTAAGCATGCAAAACGCGATGCCAGCGAGAAAGTATACGCGAGGGGTGTAACTGTGGGAGCCTGTGGTATCTTTCGCAAAAGTGTCGTGTTCCTCTGGGTGCCCCCATGCTGACTGGTCTGCACGGGCTTATTGACCCGCTCACGGTCCACTCACTCCGTACAGCGGATTCGCTGCACGGGTACCACATACGCAGATGCCCAGCAGCCAACAAGCTTTGCACATTTTGTGCTTGACGTTACTCTATGCAGTCGTTATCATTTGAATTCCTTGCTGTCTACAGATGGCGGTCTGGTCAGTAGACCAACCCAAGTGCACGGTCTTTTACTCTGCTCTATTTGGCAGCGTGCACAGTACACATGCCAAGTGTAGCCGCTGCATGCATGTGCTGCCCGCAGTTATGAAACATGCTTGAGGTGGCGCGCATTGCCTTCTGCGCTTTTAGCGGCAGGATTGCCGTTCCTGTGTGCCAGTGTGTATTAGCACCTGCGTAGCAGCACCCCTGCAGGCACCCTGTGGTAGCCCTGCAACACAGTCGTAGAGGGAGCTTGAACACATGCACATGTTACGTTTTCGCCCACACAGGCCTGTTTAGCGTATCGGCTACCGTTAACAATAGACCTGACGATCTGAACCGCTTTTTTGCGTTTTGTGCACGTCCAGCACATCGCCCGCGCGCGATGTGCATAGAATGTGGATAACTCCCGCCTTACGCAGGACTGCGGTGCCTATGACATCTGTTATCCACATTCTCAAAGTCCCCTAATAGAGGATTCTCTCATATATTTTCCACAAGTCCATTAAAATCAGCATATTGAACAATGTTGATAACATGTGGAAAAGATGTGGATAACTCGTAGGTCTTGCAAAGATACCACGGCACAGCCTGGTCCACGGAGCAAAAAATGTGGATAACTTGGTGAAAATGCAGCCGCATGCGGGATTGCCCTTTGCGCCTGCTGTCGTAGTCATGCCAACACCGATGCACACGCCCTGCCGCGCGCATCCCTTTACTTGGCCCGTTGCATCGGTGCGGGCCACCAATCACAACACTGGGTATGGAGCGATCTGCAGAAGACGTCTGGGAGGCCTGCCTCGACCACATCCGGGAGCACGTCAATCGGCAAAGCTTTAAGACGTGGTTTGAGCCGCTCTCGGCCCAGTCGATTGAAGAAGAGGAGAACCTGCGCAAGCTCACTATTCAACTGCCCAGCCGGTTTTACTACGAATGGCTGGAGGAGCACTACTATTCGCTTCTCCGCAAAACCGTAACGCAGGTACTGGGTGAAGACGGACGCCTGTTTTACGACATTGTCGTTGAGCCTGATGCCTCTGAAGGGGCTGAATCATCGGCAGGGGCTCGATCTGCACGCCCCAATGAGGGCGACGGGGCTGGTGCCTCTTCTAACGCCGGAGCCATTGGTTCTGCCGCATCGCCGCCCCAGCAAGGAAGCAGCGCATCGGCAGGCTCGGCCAATTTTTCAGAGCAGGACAGTCCCTCGGAATCCGCCCCCGATGAGGAGGACGACACAGTACGCAATCCGTTTGCAATTCCGGGGATTCAGAAGGCCACAATCGACAGTCAGCTCAATAGCAACTACACGTTCGACCGCTTCATTCAGGGCGACTGTAACCGCCTGGCACGCAGTGCCTCATGGGCCATTGCTCAGGAGCCGGGCGGTACCAGCTTCAACCCGTTCCTGGTATACGGGGGCGTGGGCCTCGGCAAAACGCACCTCATCCAATCTATTGGCAACCAGGCCAAAGAGACCGGCACCGCAGATACGGTGCTCTACGTATCGAGCGAGCGGTTTACAACCGAGTTTGTGCAATCGATTCAGCGCAACCGCATCAGCGAGTTCTCGATGTTCTACCGCCAGATCGACCTGCTCATCGTTGACGATGTGCAGTTCTTCAGCGGCAAAGAGAAGACCCAGGAAGAGTTCTTCCACATCTTCAACGCGCTGCACCAGAGCGGCAAGCAGATCGTGCTTTCTGCGGATCGCCCCCCGCGCGAGATTGATGGCATCGAGGAACGACTGCTGTCGCGGTTCCAATGGGGCCTTTCGGCGGATGTGCAGGCCCCCGGCCTCGAAACACGGATTGCCATCTTACAGCGCAAAGCCGAAGACGACCAGATCGACCTCGACCAGGAGGTCATCGAGTTTATTGCGCACAACATCAAAAGCAACATCCGCGAGCTCGAAGGCGCGCTTATTCGCCTGCTGGCCCATGCGAGCCTGCACCAGCGCGACCTGGACCTCGACCTTGCCAAGGAGGTGTTGCGCGACCTCATGCAAGACGTGCAGGTGAACCTCACCATCGAAGAGATTCAACGCATTGTGTGCGAGTACTTCGACATCAACGAGGATCTCATTCGCGCAAAGACGCGCAAGCGCGAGGTGGTGCGTGCTCGTCAGATTGCCATGTACTTCTGCAAGGAAATGACGCAGCATTCGCTCAAAACCATTGGGCTGCACTTTGGCGGACGCGACCACTCCACGGTTATCCACGCCGTAAAAACAGTGGAAGATCAGGTCGACACCGATACGCAGTTTCGGGATGCGGTCGACCAAATCGGACGCAAAATCGAACTACGTTCCCGATAGGATGAGTTGGCACAGCCCCTCCCACAAAGCCCCCTGCGAAAGCACCTACGCAACTCCTTTCCACCTAACGTCCCCCCGCAACGAATCTGCACTGATATTGCGTCTTAGCGAACGGATCTGTTCGCCACCCCCACGGTATACATCGTTCCGAATCTCCCGCGATCTCACGCCGACGTCGCCATGAAATTTTCTGCCTCCAGCGCCGATCTTTTGGACGCCCTCAACACCGTAAAGGGGGCTGTGCCATCCAAGAGCACGTTGCCCATCTTAGAATGCATCTTGTTCGAGCAGAGCGATGACGGCAGTGCGCTGCTGCTGAGCGCGACCGACCTGGAGATTTCGATTGTACGGCGCGTGCCGGTGCAGTTCGCCAGCAACGGTACCAGCACGCCTACACGGATCGCCGTGCCCGCAAAGCGCCTTATCGACACGCTGCGTGCCCTGCCCGACCTGCCGATCTCGTTCACCGCCGACGGCGACTTTGAGATTCAGCTCGAAACTGACCAGGGCCACTACAAAATGGTGGGCCACGACGGCGACGACTTCCCCGACCTCCCCGAAGTGGACGCGGCACACACGCTCTCGGCAGAGGGCGCGCTCGTGCGCGATGCTATCGACAAAACCAGCTTTGCCGTCAGCAAAGATGCGCTTCGTCCAGCCATGATGGGCATCTACTTTCAGCTGGATGCCGAAAACAGCCGCATCGTAGCTACCGATGGGCATCGCCTCGTAAAGCTCGACCGCCCCGCACTGCAGACTGATGGCGACGATGTCTCCTTCATCGTTCCCGAGAAGGCGACCAAACTCGTAAGCCGTATTCTTGATGACGATGCGCTCTGTACCATTGGCGTGAGCGACGGGCACGTGAGTTTCACGATCGACGAGGCGCGCATCATCGCCCGGCTCATCGACGAAACCTACCCGAACTATAATGCGGTTATCCCTGACGAGAACGACCGCCAACTGGTTGTAAATCGTGAGGCGCTGCTCAGTGCCGTAAAGCGTGTCGGGCTCTACTCCAGCAGCATGACCAATCAGATTCGCCTGGCGCTCTCTGAATCCGAAATGACGGTATCTGCAGAAGACATCGAGCGCTCCAGCGAAGCGGAAGAGGTGATTCGCTGCGAATACGATAGCGAAGCCATGGAAATTGGGTTCAACTCGGAGTATCTCACCGAGGTGCTCGGGAATGTAGATAGCGAGGAGGTGCTCTTTCGCCTAAGCTCGCCGAACCGCGCCGGTATCGTTGTCCCCAACAACACCGACGACCCCGACATCTTGATGCTGATTATGCCCGTCATGCTGAATACCTACGCCTAACTCGGGCCGCTCTACCTGCCAAGGACCTCGAACGCAGACATCCTGCCAGCTCTTTACAGATCCCAGCGCGCCTTGACCGGATGCACTGGGTTTTCTTTTGTCCTCACCACGCGAACGCCTACAACTGCGCCCCCTCAGGCAGCGTAGGTTCTTCCATCGGATAATGACGCTGCAGCGATTCGAGCATGCGCGTTGCCTCATCGATACGCCGCCCCTCCCCCATCACCACGCGCTTGAGTGCTTGCCGGGCCGGTTCAATCTCTGACTGTGCCAGGTGGGTCTTTGCGAGAAAGAACGATGCTTCTAACTGCAAAAATGACCCTGCTTCTTCGTTATCCACAACCGTTGTGAGGAGGTTCTGGGCTTCCTGCACCTGGGCTTCGTTGAACTGCGGGAAGAGCCCAAGCGGCGCACTATGAGATGCACGCAGCACCTCAAGAGCCTGTAAGAACCGTTCGTCGTTACTGCGCGGCGCAGCGGTCGCACTGCGCGTGCGCACCTGATATCCTTCAACGTGCATCTCATCGGGGTTGAGCACGGCCATGCGCTCGGCGGGCGCCTGTGTAGCAATGCTTATGCCAAGCAGAACACCATATGCGACAAGGAGAACGGCTGCAATCATCGCTGCATATCGAGCTGCACGCCACACTTGGCCGGATGCGCGGTGCGGCGGCTCGTTCTGCCCTTTGCGTGGTGTTGCCCCGCGACTATCACGCGACGACGATGCGGTGCCCACGCTCGCGTGCCCATTTGTACCGAGCGCGGTGGTAGACGGCCCGTCGTCATTCTCGTTGTTGGAGTCGGACGTGTCGTGAACCGGCACCGCCTCCAGATCAATACCGGTCACTGATTGCAGGTGGTTGGCAACATCGAAGGTGTCGTCGAGCTCCTTCGCACGGTCTATCATCGGCTGCAACCGACGCTGCAAGTCTGTATCATGAGCAAGACGTGCTTCTACCTCTTCAAAAAACGGCTGCAGGGCCTCGCGGTCTGATGCCCGTGCAGAACGGGCTCTGTCGATGGCGTATAGCGCCAATAGCGACAGCGGCACGGATTCGCCCCCCTCTTCCGAAACGTTGGGAAGACGCACGCGACGCAACTCTGCTTCTAACTGTTTGACCTCGGCGAGCAGCGCCTCGTACTCAGGACGCTCGGCCACACGCTTCTCTACGGCGCGCTGCTCTGCATCCGAAAGATCTACATACCGAAAAATATCGTGCTCAAGCGTATTCATGGTCCCTTAGCCGAACTGACCGTTTGTGCCTGAAAGTCGAAATGCCGCTCTCAGCGCGTTCTTGCCTGCGCTCATCGTTCTGTACGCCTCCGATCTGGATGCCGTCAAGGTTATGTGTATTATCATAACTCAGGTTGCCACTTCTGGATTGTTATTCTAAACGTATCCTGACAGCTGCCAGGGGACATCGAAAAATCTTCTATTACGGTGCATGGTCCTCATTGCAGGAAATCCTTCGCCGCTTCGTTCCTTCCAATGACATAGAACGGCAGGTTGATGGCATACCCCGCACCTTTAGTCATCATATATAACGCAAGTTGCCTATAACGAAAGTTGCCACACAGGACTGCCATTTTGTAGTTGGGTCAAAGTATAAGCGTCTACTATGATGCCCATTATTGATCTGCCTATTATCCTCTATCGGCACGAGCTCTTGTCATCAATCAGACGCTCCAAGCCCCTTCACAAGTACCATAAATGCGGAGTCAGGCTGCTTAGAGACATCGTTTCTTGCTATGTGGACGAAGATCTCACATCTACGAAGGTACCTGAAGGTCACAACGTGCCTGAAAACATAACGTCTATCGTTACGCAACACACTTTTTTACGTTATGCCCCGACTGGCATAGAGGAACGCTTTCTTTTCGGTACCCTCCTTGGGCGGATCCTTGGAGACCCGTTCGCGCCCATATCTTCTTTACGGCACACGCTACTTGTAGCCCATTCAGCTATAACCCATCCAGCACGGCCTGGAGTCGCGTGTCTTCGCGGAGTGCTTTGAGCGCACGCGACTTGTATGTGCGAACCACAGGCACGTCTTTGTCGATGCACTCTGCGATTTCTTTGAACGTGCATTCTTTGAAGTAATACAGCTCGGCCACGCGACGAAGGTAAGGCGGCAAGCGCCGAATAGCCGCCTGCAACTGGGTGCGCATCAGTCCCACGTTCGCATCAATCTCCTTAACCGCATCCGCTTGTTTCAGCGTAGGTTGTTGCGGCTCGTGGATCGACGTGGTGTCTACGCGGTGTCGATTCACGTAGTTGATAAACGTGTTCTTGGCAACCACGCTCACCCAGTGGGCATACTTGTCCGGATTCCGGATGCTGTCGCGCCCGTTCTGCACCTTCTCGTAGACCGCCGAGACAAGCTCATCCATATCGGATGTCTGGCGAATGCTACCACCTGCGTATTTTGCAGCCATGTAGCGATATATGTACCCGTAGGTCCACAACTCAATGTATTGCTTTTCGCGCCGCTTCCGCGCCTTGTCACACGATGCATACAGCGCATTGACGGCGTCCGCGTCATCAATAGCGAATGGCAGCCGCTCAGTAATCAGCTGTAGATTGGTTCGGTCAGGCATTCCGCTGATAGGCCGTCTTGAGAGAAACTCTACGGTGGAGACGCCAGCGTACAAAAAGAGCAACGTACAACCTATAAAAAGGTTGATCCGCTGTTTAGTTTTACCTTCATATCACACTACTACGCCCCGAAGCGAACGGCAAAGAATGGTGGTACCATAAGCTATGTGGGAGACGTGGTAGGTGCCAACGTTGGAGGAATCGCTCCAGGCGTCCGGGATCGTGCTCACGCACGACTTCCGTTCCGTGTCCCCGCCTCCAAGCCGTCTATCTTCCATTCCTCATCCCTCCCCCACTTAACGCAATTTTGCTCCGTGGCGCGGTGGGCACGTCCACCAAGGCGGGAACACAGCGCATCCGCAAATAATATGAGTTGGTACCTTTGCGCGGGGACACCCCGCAACGGATTGGGCAAGTCCCACACGGCCAGCTCCCTCTGAACTCCGTCAGGGCCGGAAGGCAGCAGCGGTAGGAGGTCGCAGCGGCGCGATGTGGGTCGCTTGCCCATTTTTTTGTTGCCCTTCTGTTCAATCGCCCCTCTCTTCGCTGAACACCACCCGCCTCCCCTGCACGCAGAGCGTTCGCACGTGCACCCATTTTCGCAGCGCCTGTGCGAACCCGCCTGTGCCCCTTTCGTTTAGGCGGCGGTTGCGTACCGTTTTCCCTTGTGTCTGATGCTTTCTATGATCTCTACGTTGCTTGTTGGGTTGCCTTCGTTCCTGCTCACCGGTGGTGGTACCGATAGCAGCGGCGGTATCTTCGGACTGCTGCTGCCGTTTGTGCTCATCTTCGGCGTATTCTACTTCTTTATCTATCGCCCGCAGCAAAAGCGCGAGCAGGAGCACAACGAAATGGTTGACCAGCTGCAAAGGGGGGACCAGATCGTGACCATCGGCGGGATTCATGGTACCGTGCGCCGCGTCGATGACGACAGCATCCTGGCCCAGGTGGATAGCAACGGCGTTAAGCTACGCATCGACAAGCAAGCCATCTCCAGCGTAGGCGGCCAAGACAACGAGTAGCGTTCTCGGATGCGAATGCGCTGCCCTGTTGCCCATTCGGTCGCAGTATTGCAGCTTGGTTGCACCGCTCCTGAACAGCCTACTTTGTCGCCTCGTTACCCCTATCCGCCGTTTGCCCACGCACACCCGTAGCCATGGCTTCGCCCTCCGCTTCCAACCCGCATGCCTCCGACTTCGACGCCATTGAAACCGCCCTGGCTGCCTTGCAGCGCGGTGAACTTATCATTGTGGTCGACGACGAGGACCGCGAGAACGAGGGCGACTTTATCGGCGTGGCCAGCGAGATTACGCCTGAGCAGATCAACTTCATGGCTACGCGGGGGCGTGGGCTCATCTGCACCGCCATCACGCCCACGCGCGCCGAAGCCCTCGACCTGAACCTGATGGTGGAGTCCAACTCCGAGATCCATCACACGTCGTTTACTGTCTCGGTGGATTACAAGGAAGGCACGACCACCGGCATTTCAGCCAGCGACCGCGCCATCACGATCCGCGCGCTTTCTGATGATAGCGAGCCCGGCCACGCCTTTGCGCGTCCAGGGCATGTCTTTCCACTCATTGCGCGTACCGGGGGCGTATTGCGCCGCGCCGGGCACACCGAAGCCGCTGTCGACCTGGCCCGCCTTGCGGGGCATCCGCCCTGCGGGGCGCTCGTCGAGATCATGAACGAAGACGGCACCATGGCGCGCGTGCCCCAGCTCCTGCCATTGGCCGAAGAGCTGGACATGCCCATCATCACGATTCAGGACCTCATTGCCTACCGCATGCAGCACGAGCGGCTGGTGGAGCGCGTGGGCGAGCACACCCTCGACACCGCGTTTGGCACCTTCCGCATTGTGCCGTTTCGCGATCAGCTGACCGATGAGGTGCACCTGGCGCTCACCAAGGGCCAGTGGCGCGAAGACGAGCCTGTGCTCGTGCGCGTGCATGCGCAGAACGTACTGGGCGACGTGTTCGCCGCGCGCCGCGATCCGCACAGCGAACAGCTTGCCGCCTCCCTTATGATGGTGGAAGATGAAGGCCGTGGCGTGGTGCTCTACATGCGCCAATCCGCCCAGTCATCAACGCTGCTGCAGCGCCTGCAGGCCCTCGACACGCCCGAGGCCGATACCGAAAGCACGATGGACCCGCGCGACTACGGCATCGGCTCGCAGATTCTGCGCAACCTGGGCCTCCGCAAATTGCGCCTGCTTACCAACAACCCGAAAAAGCGCGTGGGCCTGCGCGGCTACGGACTCGAAATGGTCGAAAGCGTGCCCATTGAGGTCCCCGATTCCGCCTCTGAACATCTACTGAATGCTCCCGCCGCAGAACGGATTGTGCACGCACTGCGCCTGCCAACGGCTTCGTAATCTGCCGATCATTGCCCACGACGATGCCATGTCAAATCCACGCCGCTTCTTACCGCTCATCTACCTCCTCATTGCAACGTTTGCAGTCTTCATGGCCGGGTACCGCATCATGGCTGGCATGTGGGGCCGCGGACTGCTCATGGCAGCAGCGGCTGCATTCTGCGCCTATCGGTTCCACCGGCTGCGGACCGAATCCGAAGCGTAGCCGCCCTCTCTCTTCTATTCTCAGTTCTGGTGGATGCGCAGGGCCGTATCCTATCCGCTATACTCGTCTAACTGTAGAGGCACCACGCCACCTGCCGAGTCAGAATCGGCTCCGGAATGGACCTCTTGCTGTTTTGTGCGTTGAGTGCAATACCTATTGTGTTCACTCACTCGACTCCCGCACACTCCATGATTCGCTTAGACGACACCCATGTGCGTCCCTTTCTGGACGACTACAGCAGCTCCGACCTCCCCGAAGCCATCCAAACCGCACACGCCACGGTGCAGCGCGGCGACGGACCCGGTAGCGATTTCTTGGGCTGGCGCACCCTTGCCGAGTCGCCCAACGAAGACCTCATCAGCGAGATCGAGACGCACGCCGAGCGCCTCCACAGCGACGCCGATGCGCTGCTCTGCCTGGGCATCGGCGGCTCCTATCTCGGCGCCAAAGCCGTCATTGATGCCCTTACGCCGTACTTCCCTGCTGGTGATAACGACACCCCCGACGTCTATTTTGCCGGGCACCAAACCAGCGGCGCGTACCTGAAGCAGCTCCTGGCCCACCTCGACGGGCAGTCTGTGTTTGTGAACGTCATCTCAAAGAGCGGCACTACGCTGGAAACGGCGCTGGCTTTCCGCATTGTGCGGCAGTGGATGGAGGAGCGCTTTGACGATGCCGACGACCGCATCATCGCAACGACCAGTCCCGAAGGCGGCGCGCTCAACGCCCTGCGCGAAGACCACGCCTACACCCGCTACGTCATTCCTCCGGATGTAGGCGGACGCTTTTCGGTACTTACGCCGGTCGGTTTGCTCCCCATTGCTGCAGCCGGTATCGACATTCGTGCGCTCATGAACGGCGCATCGGAGATGCACGACCATGTGAACGGTACCACGCCCAACGCTTCGCTTCAGTACGCCGCACTGCGCTATGCGCTGTTGCACGCAGGATACGATGTGGAGGTACTCGCTACATTTGAGCCCAGCCTCGCCAGCATCGGAGGGTGGTGGCAACAGCTCTTTGGCGAAAGCGAAGGGAAAGACGGCAAAGGGCTGTTCCCAGCCAGCGTTGAGTACACCACCGATCTGCACTCGCTTGGCCAGTACATGCAAGACGGCCAGCGCATTGTGATGGAAACCTTCCTGATGGCTGAAGACGCTGGCGAGGATCTGACCGTGCCCACCAGCGAAGCCGACCTCGACGGACTCAACTACGTGGCTGACCGCCCCATGCGCGCTGTTACGCAAGGCGCGTATGAAGGCACCGCTCAGGCTCACACCGATGGCGGCGTACCCAACTGCACGCTCTGGCTCGACGACATCAGTCCGCGATCCGTCGGGGCGCTGATCTACTTCTTTGAGCACGCGGTGGCCGTTAGCGGATATGCCCTTGGCGTCAACCCATTCAACCAGCCTGGGGTGGAAGACTACAAGCGTGAGATGTACCAGCGCCTGGGTCGCTAACCTCAAAGTGCCTGTGCTGAGAAGTGATATACACAGGCCCTGTCTACATGCCGTACGCGTCGCTGAAGCCCCTGAACACCCCGCACATCCCTTCATTTCTGGCCTTCAGCGGCGCTCAGCGGTGATTCCCAAAGTTATCCACAAAATCTGTGGATAACCTGTTGATAACCCGGGGATAACTTGGGGATAACTGCCAAGTTACCAACATCCGATTTCGGCCTGTGGATAAGTGCCGGGTTATCCACAAATGATACCAAGTTATCCACAGTGTGGATAGCTGTGGATAACGTTATCCACAAAACAGCCATTCTACGCCCCACGCTGTGGATAACTACTCAGAATCACCGTTTGCAGGCGTATACCGACTTTGGGAACGCCTTACGCTGTGGATAACCTGTGGATAAGCGCCGTAAGTTATCCACAACCGGCCGATCACGATGTGCATAAATCGGTTATCCACATATCCACAGTCCCTACTACTACAACAACCTTTTATTTTTAAAAACTCAGTATCTATAATATAGGGATGTGGAAAACTTAAATGGACGGCCTAATCAAACCGATCATCACCATTATCCAGATCGGTCAACACGACTATATCAGTCAGAGGCCAACCTGCTCTGGTATGCTGCAACATATCAGAGCATCAGAGACTGGTTTATCTTAAAGGAATATACGGGGCCAATGTGAGAGCGTGGCATTGCTATTGGGGTGTACGTGCTCCTGCCAAGTCGTTGGGTGCCTACCAATCCACACGCCACACGCAATTGCCATCTGTGCGAAGCCACACGGCCCGGTCGGCTGTTTCGTGAACTGCATCAGCCCGATTGCGCCATCGGCCAACAACAGCAGGATTAGGGAAGTCAAACTGATTCTGATCTCCAGCGCTGATCACCGCGTGCGTTTCAGCATGTGTTGTTGCCTCCAAGAACGCAGGCGTACTACTTGTGGAGGATCCGTGATGCGGAACGGTAACCACATCACTGCGAAGCGCATAGCCGTATGTTTCCACAAGCCATCGTTCTGCTTCTGCTTCCACATCCCCAGCAAAAAGCATCTGTACATCGCCGTATTGCAGCGCTGCAACAGCCGAGCGATTATTGGAGGACTGAAGCACTGCATTTGCCTCTGCTGATGGAGGTGCAAAAGCAACAACACGTGCGTGTTTTCCGAGCTGTAGCGTGTCCCCCTGTTCTATGGAGCGATACGGGACATCTGCTACATTAGCCAGATGTGCTGCTTCTTCCTGCAGAGGGCGAGCGGGCAACTGTCCGTTGTCCCATACAGCCTTGGCAACACCGGCACGCAAAAGGGCAGGCAACCCACCCATGTGATCGGTATCGGGGTGCGTAATGAGCACCGCATCGAGCACACTCGTGCCGGTGTAGCGCAGGTGCGGGAGTAGTGCAGATGTTGCGGCGTTGAAATGCGGGGTGCGGTATCCCGCATCAACGAGAAGGTGCTGGCCATCGGGTGTCCGGACGAGCGCGGCATCCGACTGACCTACATCAAAGAAGAGCACATCGAGTGTGGGAGAGAGCGGGCGGGACGTGAGCGGAATCCACACAAGAAAAACCGCTACTGCAAGTCCGGCAGCAAGCCCGTGCCACAGACGCCATGTGCGCATCCCGCCGAATATCAGAAGGCCAGCCACCATAAACGCGACAGCACTGCTCGAAACGTGGGGAACTGCCCACTGCCAGTGCCCAAACCATGCGGCACCTGCTTGGGCAATCAGGAGGAGCAACTGCGTTAGGATGTCAGCAGCCCCTCCAAATAGATGGGCCACCTGTGGAAGTGCACTGGTCGCAACGGTGAGCACGCCCGCGGCCAGGGCAAGTGCTGTAAGTGGGATAGCAGCCACGTTTAGCAGCAGCCCTGCGCCAGAGGCAAATCCAAAGTGTAGGAGCAGAAACGGCGTGGTGCCCAGTAACGCTGCCGTTGACACAGTGACCGACTGGGTGAAAAAACGCCGGGCGGTGCCGTGCGTGAATGCACCGGGGAGAAGACCCATCAGCTTGGGGTTGAACAGCACGATGCCAATGACGGCGGCAAACGAGAGTTGAAAGCCGGGATCGTAGAGCGCTGCAGGACGCATCCACAACAGTACCAGAGCAGCGGCTCCAAGTGCATTGAGCGAGGCGTACACGCGGTTGGTGAGCGTGCCGCCAATGAGCAAGGCCGCCATGAGCGTAGCACGCACAACAGAGGGACGTCCGCCTGTAATGGCCATGTAGGTGAGCAGCAGCATTAGCGTGAATACGGCACGCACGGCATCAACGCGCCGGCGTGACCACCCCAGCCGCATGAGCACAGGACGCAAAAGTTGATACGCAAGCATGCCCACCAAGAGCACATGCAACCCCGACACCGCAAGCAAGTGCATCAGACCCGTGTGCGCAAATGCGGTGCGGTGGGCATCGTCGACTTCGCTCCGGTCGCCCAAGAGCAGCGCGTGCTGAATGCTGCGAGCCACCTCGGTAGGCACATGAGTCTGCAGCGTACGGGATACGTAGCGCCGTGCCTCGTGCACTGTGCGAGCGTATCCCAAAGGAGCTTCCGCCTGCTGCTCTACATCCGCCGGACGATCCACGGCGAGCGTCCAGTGGATGCCATGCTGGCGCAGGTACGCCCCGTAGTCAAAATCGGCCGGATTGCGTGGGGGAGGCGGGGGCTGCAGGCGACCGGTCATGGTCCAGCGATCCCCCGCCACCACGTCGGGAAACGAGGGGGGATCATCGTCCCAAAGTGAAGTCTGCCATCGCACCTGGATGCGGTCGCGGATGTGCAGCGTATCAGTGGAGGTAAGCAATCGTTGAGCTGCAAGCACGAAGCGCGTGCCAGTATCAGCAGAGAAGACCGGCCCTTCTACCGTGCCAACTACTTGCACCGCAGGGGCATCGTGGAGCAGCGAGTCGGGCAGAGTGCGCAGACTGTTTGGAGCAGCGTCTTGCCACGTCAGGTAGCGCGCGCCGCCGGCGGCACACATCACCACGAGCAGTGCCAGCGTGTGGATGAGCGGACCCAGGCTTACAAGGTGATGGCACTGCCAGAGCAGGCCCAGCACACAGGCTCCTGCTGCCCCGAGAAACACGACGCCCCAGAGCATGAATGAGCCCCAGCCCGCTGCTGCCAGGGCAACTCCTGTACCGCACGCCACGGCACATGCTAAGAGTGGAATGGTGTTGAGGTCAGACACAGCAGCACGTTGAGAAGAACCAAACGAATGGAGAAGCGCCACGCGCTACCGTTTACGACACGGAACGACAGGAAAACGCAACGTATGTATCCGTGCCGCTGCGAATCGGATGTGAAACCGAACCGTTTGGCCCCTTGACGTGAATCTGTTTGCCAACACAAAAGATAGCATAGGTCTGCACATGTCCTATACCTGCCAGCCCATCCTTCTATGAGCTCTCGACGAGACGCCCGCGAGCGTGTTATGCAAGCGCTGTACGCTCGCGAATTGGCCGGTGGAAAGCCCCGCCACCATGTGTACACGCTCATTGAACCCGAATTCGAAGACGATCCCGATACGCTCGAATTTGCCCAGTCGTTGTTTGAAACGACCGCCCGCAGCGAGCGGCAGATTGACAATTATCTCGAAACCCATCTGCAGAATTGGGAGCTTGACCGCATCTCAGCCATCGACCGGGCGGTGCTGCGCATGGCCACGTGCGAGCTGCTCCACTTCGAGGACGTGCCGCCCAAGGTAACGATCGACGAGGCTATTGAGATTGTGAAGCGCTTCAGCACCCTCAAAAGCGGTGACTTTGTGAACGGTGTGCTGGATGCTGTGCTCATGGAGCTGTACACGTCGGGAGATCTCAACAAAACAGGTCGAGGTCGCGTGGGGCTGGATGCTATTGCTGAGCGAGCTTCGCAGACATGAGCGAAGGGGGCGACGCAGAAAGCAGTTGTTCGTACCCTGGACGTCTATGTGCTGAAAAGGAAGATTCGAAAACCTTGGTATCTGTTGAACCGAGCCGTCCAACTCTCGTACGAAATCGCCATGCACGTTAAATCAAATCATAACCGTTTTTTATTTTAGCGTGCCAGCGGCTATCTTTAGTACCCGTTGATCATAATCTCCTGCCACCTGCGTGTGCGTTGTAGGAACGCCGTTCGCGCCCACTCCGCCAGTCGCCCGCGCGCAGTTTCCCTGACACTATGGGCCTTATCGCTATCGGAGACATCCACGGATGTGCCGCCTCGCTCGATGCTCTACTCGACGAGATCGACCCGTCAGAAGACGACCACCTCTTGTTTGTTGGCGACTACATTGATCGGGGCCCGCGTTCGAAAGGGGTCATCGACCGGCTTCTGGAGCTGCGTGAAACCTACGAATGTACGTTTCTGCGCGGCAATCACGAGGCGCTCATGCTCGACTATCTCGACATTGGCGCGTTCAACCTGTGGCGCATCAATGGCGGCATTACCACCATGCAGAGCTACATCTCAGAAGACGGCTCGGAGGTTGTCATTCCGGAAGCCCATGAGCAGTTCGTGCGGGATACCAAGCTCTACTACGAAACGGACGACTTCTTCTTTGTGCACGCCGGGCTCAAGGCCGACAGATCGATCAAGCAAAACATCGAAGAGTTTGGCGAAGAGGTGTTCTTGTGGGAGCGTAGCCACCTGGAGGCCAACGACATGGCCTGGGAGAAGCCGGTTGTATGCGGACATACCCCCCATGCCGATCCTATCGACCGTGATAAGCTGCTGATGATTGACACTGGGTGCGTGTATCATGAAGAGCCCGGCATGGGCGTGCTCACTGCGGTACGGCTGCCCGAGCGCACGTTCGTGACGGCCCAGTACGCCGATGGCACGCCCGCTGTGCAATAAGCGCATGCAACGCAGCCGGTAAAGCAAAACGCAGCGTAGAACCGTGCAGCGGGGCACAATCCCGATGAAGATTGTGCCGCAGGGAGGCACGGGGGGAGGCAAAAGGGCACAATTAGCCCGCGGCCTCGTCCGACGTACGTGCGCCTTTCAGCGCGCTCGTATGTTTGAAATCCATCTGCCAGTCTATGTCTCTCCGTTGTGGATTCGTCGGCTTGCCAAATGTAGGCAAGTCTACGCTGTTTAACGCGCTAAGCGATGCCGGGGCCGAATCGGCCAACTATCCGTTCTGCACCATCGAGCCCAATGTGGGCGTGGTACCCGTGCCCGACGACCGGCTGCAGACGCTGGGCGAGCTCGCCGAATCGGCTGAGGTCATTCCGGCCAGCATCGAGTTTGTCGACATTGCGGGGCTGGTTGAAGGCGCTGCCGAAGGCGAGGGGCTGGGCAACCAGTTCCTGGCTAACATCCGTGAGGTCGATGCTATCATCCATGTAGTGCGCTGCTTCGACGACGACAATGTCGTCCACGTATCCGGCAGTGTGGATCCGGCCCGCGACATCGACGTGATTAACACGGAGTTGCTGCTGAAGGATCTCGAAACCGTCGAGAAACGAGTGGAGCGCACGCGCAAGCCGGCAAAGTCGGGCGAGAAGGAGGCACAGCAGAAGCTGGATACGTACGAGCGTCTCTACGACCATCTGGCCGATGGCAACCCGGCCCGCACCTTTCCCGCCAAAGAGCGCGACCGTCCGCTCATCAAAGAGCTCTTCCTGCTCACCAGCAAGCCGGTGCTCTACGCCGCCAACGTGGGCGAAGACAGCCTGCCCGATGGCAACGCGTACGTCGACGAGGTGCGTGACATCGCAGACGAGGATGAAGCCGAGGTTGTAGTCATCTCCGCCGAAATCGAATCGCAGATCGCCGAGTTCGACGACCCCGACGAGCGCACCATGTTCTTGGAGGAGCTGGGGCTGGATACGCCCGGACTGGAGCGCCTCATCCGCGCAGCGTTCGATCTGCTGGGCCTCATCACGTTCTTTACGGCAGGACCCAAGGAGGCACGAGCATGGACGATTCGTCAGGGCACAAAAGCGCCCCAGGCGGCAGGCACCATCCACAGCGACTTTGAGCGCGGCTTCATCCGCGCCGAAACCATTCACTTCACCGATTACGTGGAGGCCGGCTCCGAGTCTGCGGCCCGCGATGCAGGGGTGATGCGTGCTGAGGGCAAAGACTACGAAGTCAAAGACGGCGATGTGATGCTCTTCCGCTTCAATGTGTAGTAGGGACTTCGGACATACTGACGGTGCCTATGCGAGGCAGTAGGAACACGGCGTGCCGTGTCCCTACGTGCGGTTTAGAGCGCCCCAATCAGGCGGACACATAGGCATATTGCCGCTCGCCCATGGCGCCGTAGCCGCTGAAGACAAACTCGTTGTTAGGCGTGGTGAACGGCTCCACGGCGACTTCTACGTCATAGGTGTGGGCCTGATGGACGCGCTCGTATTCGTCGAACGAGAGATCGTACCGTGCATCCAACTGCTCCACGATAGTGAGCGCGTCGATCTCTGCGTGCCAGCCCGGACACACGGTTTCGGTATGCATTTCGGCCTGTGCGCCTGAGCCGTACGATCCCACAAGCATGCGCTGTCCGGCAATGTCAACGTCGTGCTGGGCCGCTTCGAGCAACGCGCTGGCGCGTGCGATGTGCACCGAGCCGGTGTACCAGTTGCCCGTGCGGCGCGAAAGCGAGAGCGTAGGCTGCACCGTAGCCTCATACCATTCGCGGTAGAGCGGCGTCTTGCGAATGGCCTTCTGATGGTCGTAGCGCGCCTTCTTGTACGCCTCGGCATCGTCGAAGGCATCAGCATCGGGGGCTTCACCGACCAGCTCACGAAGCGCATTGGCCTCATCTGTGCCGTCAATGAGGTGGCGATACGTCATGAGTGCCGCTTTGCGCACCATGCCGGGGAACGGCGTGTGGAACGGCAGAAACGCGACATCGGCCTTGTGGATGCGCCCGGCGACCGACTCGTAGTCGTGCAACGCCTCACGTACGCGATCGAGGTACACTCCGATGGAGCGCTTGCCGTCGACGCTTGGAAACTGCTGGTTGGGCTTCAGGAAGTCGGTTTCGTCCTTACTGCCGATGCCCTGCTCGCGCGAGAGCGCAACCACCGACGGCGTTTCGGTGATGTAGATCGCAACCGCTCCTGCGCCCTGCGTAGCTTCCCCCGGATCGTCGCGCTCGTACAGTGCGGTATCCGTAACGACCACAAGCGCGCCGCGTCCGCGATGCCGTCCGGCCCGAATCCAGTTGCAGGCGTCGTCAATGGCCTGCGTGCCCGAGAGGCAGGCAAACTTGCGCTCGCCCTTGTTCGTGTGCGAAAAGTCGCCATCAAACACCTGCTCCAGGCATCCAGCAATATAGGTGGATGCGGGTTTGGAGCGGTCGAACGACGACTCCGTGGCCACGTCGATGCGGCCAATGTCATTCGGGGTAAGGCCCTTGCGCTCCATAAGCCGCTTGCACGCATTGGCGCCCATCGTCACGATGTCTTCGTACACGTCGGGGAGAGAGGAGCCAGTAAGGCCAAGCCCCTTCGTGTACTTCGCGGGCGCTTCGTCTTTTACAGGAGCAAATGTATTGGGGAGATCGAGAACCAGCTTGCCGGTCCAGATCTCCATTGCGTCGATGCCAACAGCAGCCATAGCAGGGAGCAGGTTCAGGGAATGCGGGAGAGCGAGCATGGACAAGGCCGCCTGTACATCTGCATGAACCCACAGATCGCTTTACGGGTAGAGGCAGACGGACCATTCTCGGGGGGCCTTTGCTCAACGAACTGTTGGGGTGCACCCTCCCTTCATGTTGTGGGTTCCGGAGCCTTGCGTACCGGGGTATCCATTACGATTCTGTCGCGTTCATCAACACGTTTTCCTATGCGTATCTGGATCATTTGCGGTTTTTTAGCGGGCATGCTGTGTGCTGCCGGGTGCTCCTCGCCCGAATCCCCCTCGTCACCCAGCGAGCCCTCGGCTGTTGAGCAGTTCACTCCCGAATCGGAAGCGGACTCGCTCGCGCTGCAGGTGTATCGGGCCCACGGCGGGGCGGCATGGGCTCGGGCGCCGTACCTTCGCTTTGACTTTGCTGTTGAGCAGGGACAAGAGGAGGCCGTGGTGGCTCGCCACCTGTGGAACCGCACAACGGGGCAGTATCGCGTTGAGTGGACGAACGAAGGTAGCGACTGGGTAGCCCTGCTCGACCTGCACAGCAGCGAAGAGCCGCCGGTTGGGCGCGTGTTCGAGAACGGCCAGGAGGTGGCCGGAGACGACGCCAACGCGCCGCTTCAGCAGGCGTATCAGCGTTATATCAACGACACCTACTGGCTGCTGGCACCGCTTAAGCTGCTCGATCCCGGTGTAAATCGGTCGATGGGAGACGCTGAGGTGGTGGCTGACAGCACGTTGGGGGCGGATGCGTCGATCTTACATCTCACGTTTGGAGATGTCGGGCTCACGCCGGGCGACCAGTACTGGATACACATCGACCCCGCGACAAACCGCGTGGAGGGGTGGGCCTTTCATCTCCAGAATATGCCCGAGGACGCGGAGCCACGCGCCTTTGACTGGACAGAGGAAACGACGTTTGAGCGCGATGCCGGGACCATCCACCTGCATACGCGCAAGCAGAGCGCTTCGGGCGACATGGCCATTACCATGCCTACACTGCGCCTGCCCAACACGGTAGACGAAGCGCTGTTTGAAGACGGTACGGCGAATCAGTTGCAGTAGGCTCCCACGTTCAGTGTTTCCTGCTGTACACGTTGCATGTTTCACGCATTGGCTGCGCCCCGCATGGGCGGCTCTGTATGGACTACCGGCTTCAGATTGCCGCGCGATACCTGTTTAGCGCCAAGCGCGTTTCGCTGATCTCGCTCATCACCGGACTCTCTACGGTGGGCGTGGCGCTTGGAGTAGCGGCACTTATCGTGGTGTTGTCGGTCATGAACGGGTTCTTTGACTTCGTGCGCGATCTGATGGTAGCGCTCGATCCGCATGTACGGGTAGAGAGTACCGACGCACGCGGACTGGCTGATCCGGGCGAGATTGAGCGTCTGGCGCTGTCGTACGATGAGGTAGCCTCGGCCTCGGCCTTTGTAGAGGGACGTGCTGTGCTCGTGCAGCGCGGGGCATCGGGCCGTGCGAATACGGTTGTGACGGTGCGCGGCGTGGCGCCAGAAGCCACCGCCGGTATGAAAGCAGCCATGCGCACCGGCGCGTTCGACGTCGGCTCTGCAGATGCAGAGAGCGGCGCAGCAGGCGTCGTGCTCAATGCGGGACTGGGGCGAAGTCAGGGACTGGTGCCGCGTGCCGACAACGATGCGCCGCGCATTGGGCTTATTTCGGCCGCCGGTATTGAGCAGAGCCTTACGCAAGTGTTTAGCGTGCCGCGCCTCCACTGGTTTGCCGTGCGCGGACTCTTTTCCATGCAGGCCGCGCAGCAAGACGCTCGTGCCTACATTGGTGTACCTCAGGCACAGCGCCTTTTTCAGATGCAGGGCCGCGTTTCGGGCATCGACGTTCGACTGCACGACATTGAGCAGGCCGATGCCGTCAAAGCACGGCTCCAGCGTGCCCTCGACAGCGAAGCGTTTACTGTGCGCACCTGGTACGACCTGCAGCGTGCCCTCTTCGATGTGATGCAGCTCGAAAAGTGGGGGGCTTGGGCCATTCTGTTTCTGATTGTGATTGTGGCGGCCTTCAACATCGTAGGCTCACTCACCATGGTCGTGATCGAGAAACGGCGTGATGTAGGCGTGCTACAGGCCATGGGCGTCTCCAAGCGGAGCATCCGGCAGATCTTCATGGCAGAAGGGGCTCTCATTGGAGCTGTGGGCACAGGCACAGGTGCTGTGCTGGGACTGGGATTGGCCTGGGCGCAGCAGCAGTACGCGCTGGTGCCTCTGAGTCGCGCCGAATCGTTTCTGATTGATGCCTACCCGGTGGCCATCCAACTGACCGATGTGGTGGCGGTAACCGGCCTCTCGTTTGGGCTGTGCGTAGCCGCAGCGCTCTATCCGGCTACACGCGCGGCCTCGGTTCCCCCGGCGCAGGCCGTTCAAGGGGAGGCATAGCGTCTGCTTTCACAGAAAGAGCAAGGGAACCCGGGTGTATTTTGGTGATTGCACCCCGTCTTAACAAACAAAAAGGTAGGCAGTTGCCTACAAAGAGACTGTCAATCATAATGCGCAACCGTACGTATTGGTCGCGTTGACACGCACTGGCGGCACCTTTTCTGAGTAAACGACGGCCTGCACCATGGCACGTAAAGACGACTTAACGGGCAAAGGACCGGTATCTGGCAATACGGTATCGCGCTCCAATAACAAAAACAAGCGTCGGTTCGAGCGGAACCTGCAGAAGAAGCGGTTCTACATTCCGAGCCAAGATCGCTGGATCACCTTGAAGGTGTCCGCAAAAACGCTGAAGACAATCAACAAGAACGGCATCGAAGCCGTGTTGAAAGAGGCACGGCAGCAGGGTATAAATGTGTAAGGCAGGCCATTGACCTGGCGTATTGCGCTTTGGCACGACCTGCTCACCACCACCTGTTCGACACAGGCTGCAATCATAGGCGAGCGAAAGAGTTATGGCAAAAGGAAACCGCGTTCAAGTGATTCTTGAGTGCACCGAGGCGCCCGGAACGTCGCGGTACCACACCACCAAGAATCGCCGCAACACAACGGATCGGCTTGAACTGAAAAAGTACAACCCGGTCTTGCGTAAGCATACCATTCATCGAGAGAAGAAGTAACCATGGCTAAGAAAGGAGAGAGCGCGAAAAAAATGGCGCGCATTGTCTTTGCTGAGAAAAAAGACAATGGGCACTATAGCTTTCGCCAGAAAATGGTACCGCTTGACTCTGTGAAAGAGAAGCTGAAGCAAGCCCGCGCAAACTGATGCGCGCGGGAGAGGTGCGCATGTCTCAACGAGGCACTGCGTAGCCGACTCCACTACATTTGTTCGGGGCGTGGCGCAGTCCGGTTAGCGCACCTGCTTTGGGAGCAGGGGGTCGCCGGTTCAAATCCGGCCGCCCCGACTATGGAGCACAATCTTGTTCTTGCACGCACTGTCGATCTCGGCAGTTTGCGGGCAAGCCACGGTGTGTTTCCACCCTGCGCCCGTAGCTCAGTTGGATAGAGCAGCGGACTTCAACCAAGGAGCCCTTGCGGGAAAAAAGAACGCGTAAGGTGCACGGTGCTATATCGGGGAAGCCTCAGCGGTTTGGCCGGTGGTAATCCCGAGGGAACGGTGGTTTCCTCATTTGCATGTGGTTATGCGAAATCATCACACGAAGAATAAAGGAGACCTGGGGGTATTAAAGGCGCAAGCTGACCTGGCTGAGCAAGGATTTACGGTTCTCATACCATTAACTGAGCATGCTGCTTTTGACGTGGTCGCGTACCGAACGGGAACGTTCAAGCGAATTCAGGTCAAGTATCGCTCAGCAAAAAATGGGACCGTGAGTGTTCGTTTTCGTAGCACATGGTCAGATAGCAATGGGATGCATACCAAAGAGATCGATAAATCGAAAGTCGATCTTTTCTGCGTTTATTGCCCTGATACTGATGCATGCTACTACTTGGACCCCTGTGATTTCAGTCAAGCCGTCAGATTGCGGGTAAGGCCCCCCAAGAATAATCAGAATGCGAAGGTTAACTTTGCTGACGATTTTCGTACGGTCCCGTAGAGGCCATACGCACCGCGCCTGTGATGGCGAAGAGATGGTCCAGCCCACAAACACTGACATCTGTCCGTGGCAGCAAAAGCTGTAGTGAGGATGCTAATCCGCAGGTCGCAGGTTCGAATCCTGCCGGGCGTGCCTAAAAACAAAGTATTTTTGCAACCGGAACTCTGGTGTGTACGCCTCATTCTGTTAAGGCATATAAACGATTCTGGTGACGTGGCCGAGTGGTTAGGCAGAGGCCTGCAAAGCCTTGTACGGCGGTTCGAATCCGCCCGTCACCTCTGATAAATGGCGACTCAACGAAATGCCTCCACGGAGCCTTGTGCTCGGTGGAGGCATTTTGCTTTGTGGACCCGAAGACAATGTATGGGCGGGCGTGAGAGCGATGCGGACCTGTTGCCTCGCAGCACAATCAGACTGGAGGCGAGGTTGATGTGGTGTTAGAACGGGGCAGAGCCCCTAAATGGAAGCGTCACAAGGCAGAGCCTTGCGACGAGGAGGGCAAGAAGCCGAAAACTCCACGCGATAACGTCCCTTCTCCTGACGGGAGAAGGACAAGATGAGGGACACGTCGCTAAACACGAACAGGCGGAGCCTCGCGACGAGATCGCAGCGAGTAGTCTCCTGTGAGGGGGCGACAAAATCAGGGCGTCCTTTAAAACGGCGCTTCTTCGTCGTCGGGGGGCGGTTCGGGGATGGCCCCGCCGCCGTCGCCGTTGAAGGGCGGGAGGCTGTCGCCGCCCCCGTCGTTGAATCCGCCGCCTTGCCCGGCTCCGCCGCTGTTGTTGTCGTAACGGGTGGTCAGGTTTTCGAAGCGGGCGTAGCGGTCTACAAATGCGAGTTCGACCGTGCCGATTGGGCCGTTGCGTTGCTTCCCAATAATAATCTCGGCGAGGCCCTCGGTCGAATTGCCCTGATCATCGACGGTGATGCCGTAGCGTTCGGCGCGGTAGATGAAGGCCACGACATCGGCGTCCTGCTCGATGCTCCCCGATTCTCTCAAATCGGACAACTGCGGACGCTTGTCGCCGCCTCGGTTTTCGACGCCACGATTGAGCTGCGAGAGCGCGAGCACCGGCACATCCAGCTCTTTGGCCAGGCCCTTCAGCGATCGTGAGATGTGCGCAATCTCTTGCTCGCGGTTCTGCGTGCGCTTGGAGGCGGAGGCCTGCATCAGCTGCAGGTAATCAACAACCACCAGATCGAGGCCGTGCTCGGCCTTCAGGCGACGGCACTTGGCGCGTAGCTCCAGCACGCTCAGTCCGGGCGTGTCGTCAATGAAGAGGCTGGCGTCGGAGAGCTTACCGGCAGCGCGAGCCAGCTTCTGCCAGTCGTCATCTTTCATGCGTCCAGTACGCGCGCGCTGGGCATCGACGCGGGCTTCGGAGGTGAGCAGCCGCTGCGCCAGCTGCTGAGCACCCATCTCCAGCGAAAAGATAGCCACGCTCGCCGGATTCTCCGGATGCGTAGCCGCGTTGAGTCCGCACGCCAGCGAAAAGGCGGTGTTATGCGTAACCGTTCCATCGGCAAGGAGGAAGCGGCCATTGCCATTGAGCGTGAAGCCGTAGTAGTCGCCCACGCCGTCGCGTTCCACCTCGATACCGGTCACCCGCCAGTTGCGCTGGTCGGTCCAGGGGGTAGCCTGCTTCCGCGGGATGCGCACCGGAATCTCGTCGACGTTCCCGTTGAAGCGCACGCGGTAGACTTCCGATTCATATCCGGTTGATGCAATGCGGGCGGTCTTCGCCGTAAGCGATGTGCGGTAGCCCAACGTGTCGCACAAGAACTTGATCTGGTGTGCCAGCTGGTTGCTGGACTGTGTGATTTCGTAGGTGCCACCGTAGCCGCGGTTCAGATGCCCATCGCTGTCGATGAGCCCGGCCAGCAGGCGAAGGCGTTTCGCACGCGAGTTGCCCAGGTAGCACTGCGGAATGTGCTTGTTGTTGAGCAGGTCCAGGTCACGTAGCGTAGCCTGCACAGCGTTGCGTGTAGCCACGGTGCCGCGCTCGCCGCTTTTCACGAGGTACGCCGGACAGGGCCGATGCTCGTCGTGCACACTGACCGTATCGCCCCGCTCCTTGGCAAACGTTTGCAGGTAATCGACCACCTCATCATCCGTTGTGTAGATGCGGGCGTTGTCGGCTTTGCCGTCGCCAAGCCACAGTCCCAAGAAATAGGGATCGAGCGGCACGGGCTGATCAGGAAACGAGGCAGGGGCCTTGAATCCCTTATTATCGTTTTTCCATTTGTCTGATTTCTGGAGGTACTCGTGCACTGGAATGTCCGTGATGCTTCCGCGTGCACGGGCCCCTTCGCTTTGGCTTTTCTTGAGGGATAAGATGTGGCTCTCGTTCACCCGATAGTCTATGCCGCGCTTTTGGCGAACCCAGTACATGGGCTCGCGCCCTCGTGCAAGCGACTGCACGGTGCGCGGGGTGCCGTCGTCGCCCATGAGCTGGTCGCCAACCATGATGGTTTCCACGGGCTTTACGGTGCCATCGGCCATCATAACAGGCGTGCCGCGTCCGAGGCATTTTCCCATGGAGGGCCTGGCCGCAATAATGATCAGGTCGGAGGGCTGCCAGCCGCTTGTCAGGTCGTCGAGCTTGCGGAAGCCGCTGGGTACGCCCGTGATGCCGCCCTCCTGGCCGTGAATCGATTCCAGCTGCTCCAATGTGTCCTTCACGACCTCGTTGATCGGCGAGGCGGCCTTGCGAAGCTGATTATCCGACACCTGAAAGATCTTGCTCTCGGCCTCGTCCAACAGCTCAAACGCATCGGCGCCGGGCTCGTAGGCCTGGCCCACCACCGTCGTCATCGTCTCGATCATCTTGCGCAAGAGCGACTTCTCGGCGATGATGCGGGCATGGTACTCCACATTCGCAGCCGAGGCGACTTCGGTCGTCAGTTCCGAGAGGTAGTAGCCGCCGCCCACGTCGTCGAGATCGTCGTTGCGCTTCAGTTCGTTCGTGAGCGTGACGAGATCGACCGGGTTGCCGCGCTCAAACAGGTTGAGCATGGCCGTGTAGATTTTCTCGTGCTTGGCGCTGTAGAACGCATCGGCCGAGATGACCTGAATGGCTTTCGGGATGGCTTCGCGTTCGAGCATCATGGCGCCCAGCACCGACTTCTCCACATCGACGGCCTGCGGCGGCACGCGTCCGGCTTTGTTGTGCATCTCGTCGGACTGCGAGCGGCTGCGGCTGCGATCGCGCCCGCGCATCTTGTCGAGCGGATACGAGGGCTGCCCAGCGTCGTCGGGGTTGATACTAAAGCGGTCGTTGGAGGAAGAAGCCATAAGTCGGAACCACACAGGGGGATTTGCAGCGGATTGCCGTGTTCAGCACCACAGGCTGCATCCACAAGAACACGCACGAGCATCCAATAAACGAACCTGCCGGTTTAGGAGGTCCGTCGTCTACGACAACACATGTTAACCGGCGGTCAGTTCGTCGTAGCGGGTGCGCAGGAGTTGCACGTCTTCCCAGGTGGGGCGCTTCCAGTTCGGGTTGCGCAGCAGCGCCGCGGGATGGTACGTGGCCATGACGGGAATGCCGTAGAAGTCGTGCTCGTTGCCGCGCAGCGATGACAGCGAGGAGCGGCGGTCGAGCACGGTGTTGGCCGCCACTTTGCCCACGCACAGCATAATCTTGGGCTGGATGAGGGCAATCTGCTTGTACAGCATGGGGATGTGCGCCTCGACCTCGTCCGCCTCGGGATCGCGGTTGCGCGGCGGACGGCTCTTCATGATGTTAGTGATGTAGATGTCTTGCCGCGAAAAGTTGATCGCCTCCATAATCTTGTCGAGCAGCTGCCCAGAGCGACCTACGAAGGGCTCACCTTCTTTGTCCTCGTCGCGGCCCGGAGCCTCACCAATTACGATGAGATCGGCTTCGGGGTCGCCCACGCCAAAGACGGGATTTTCGCGCATCTCGTCGAGCTCGATGAGCACGTTGTTGGCGGCAAACTTCTCTACCGCATCGAGCGTGTCGAGCGCCTTCAGCGTGTCGTAGGGTGGCGTGTCGGGGATGAGCGCGGTGATGCGCTCAGACGGCGGGCGCGACGGGTCTTCAGTCGGGTCGACGGCGTTGCCGAACAGGTCGCGGTTGGGCATGGAGGCAGCAGGGGCATCAGGAAGGGGAACGAAGCGTCCGAACAGCCTGCGTTCGTGCTCGATGGCCTCGCGCAGGGTTCGCAGTGCGTGGGGAGTCATGACGCGGCAGAGGGTTGAAGCGCAGGCGTATGGCGAACAACGTGCGTAACGAGCGCTTCGGCCACCGTGCGTTTGGGGGCGGTGGCGATGGAATGCTCGTGGTCGTTAGGGCCGAAGAGGGTCAGGGCGTTGGTGCCGGTGCCGAAGCCGCTGCCCGCCTCGCTGGCGTTGTTGAGCGCGATCCAGTCGAGGTTTTTGCGTATGCGCTTAGACTGCGCGTTAGCGCGGGCGTTATCGGTTTCGAGGGCAAAGCCGACAAGTACTTGCCCGCTGCGCTTGTGCTGGCCCAGCGTGTGCAAGATATCGGGCGTGCGCTCTAACGTAAGTGTGAGGGGCCCGTCGTCCTTCTTCTGTTTGGTATCAGCGGGATGCGCAGGCGTGTAGTCGGCCACGGCAGCCGCCATGAACACGAGGTCGGCCTCGTGGCGGCGCGACTGCACCGCCTCGTGCATCTCGGCGGCGGTACGCACGTCTACGCGAGTTACGCCCGGCGGGGTGTCGAGATGCGTGGGGCCGCTCACGAGCGTTACGGTTGCGCCGTACGCGGCAGCAGCCTCGGCAAGGGCGAAGCCCATGGTGCCCGTGGAGGGGTTGGTGAGCATGCGTACCGGGTCGATGGGCTCCTCGGTGGGTCCGGCGGTAACGAGCACCTGCGTTCCGCTGAGCGCGTTGGGGGGAAGCGATGAGGATTGACCGGGGTCTGAGGCGGTGCCATCGATCAGGGCGGCTACGCGGGCGGCAATGGCAGGCAATTCGGGCAAGCGGCCCGGCCCTTCAAGTCCGCTGGCGAGCTCGCCATGCTCTGCCGGCATCACCTCGTATCCAAACGAACGAAGCTGCTCGAAATTGGCCTGCGTGGCCGGATGCTGGTACATGTCCAGATCCATGGCCGGGCACACCAGAATGGGGCAACGTGCCGACAGTGCGGTGGCGGTGAGCATGTTGTCGCTGAAGCCGTGTGCCAGCTTGGCTACGGTCTGTGCGGTGGCGGGGGCAATGACAAACGCATCCGCCCACAGGCCGAGCGAGACGTGCTCGGTCCAGCTGTCGGGGTCGTGCTCGGGGAAGATCTCGGTGTGTACCGTGTGCCCCGAGAGCGTGCCCAGCGTAAGGGCCGGGATGAAGCGCTCGGCGCTCTCGGTCATGAGCACGCGCACTTCGGCCCCGGCTTTTTTGAAGAGCCGCACCAGCGGGGCTGTTTTGTAGGCGGCAATGCTGCCCGTAACGCCCAGAATGAGCTTGCATCCGTTGAGCGCAGTGGTGGAAGGCGCATCGGAAGAAGGCATGGGCGAGAGGCCGCCAGGTGGACACGAGAACAGACGGATGCCGCAGCGCTCCCGCCGCATCGCAGTATGCGCGGTACGCAGGCAGCACGCACGTTGAATGCAGGTTACTCGGGCTTGCGGAAGTAGAGCTTGTCGTCGAGGAAGTCCTCAATCGCCATTTCGGTCGGTTCCGGCTTGAGTTCGTACTCGATCGAGATTTCTTCCTGCTCTTCCTGCATGCGTGCGTCCTCCATTTCGGGCCCAAAGCCCTCGAAGTACTGCAGCTTTTCGTCGAGTTCAGAGCGCTCATCCGACGAGATCTGCCGGGCGCGCTTGGCCATAATGGCCACGGCCTCGTAGATGTTGCCTGTGCGGGAGGCGAGTTCGTCGATGTCGAGCGTTTCGATAGCCATAGGTCGAAGCCACAAAAGAGAAATACACAGAACCAGCACCGCCCCATTGATTTGCGGGACTGTCTTTGACTGCCATGGTGCTGTAGACGTTAGCTTGCTATAAACCGATTGATGTGCTGCAAAGTTTCCTGTACGGCGGTGTCGAGGTCGTCGTTGATCACGATCGCATCAAAGTCGTCAGCGCGCTGCATCTCCATGCGGGCGCGATCCAGTCGATCTTGCACGGCCTTGCTGGTTTCGGTGCCGCGCCCGGTGAGGCGGTCCTTGAGTACGCTGAATGAGGGCGGTGCAATGAAAATGACAAGCGCTTCGTCGCCGTAGGTGCGCTTTACGTTGTCGGCACCGCGCACGTCGATGTCGAGGAGCACGGGAGCATCGGGCGAGGAGTCTTCGACCTCCTGCTTGAGCGTGCCATAGAACTGATCGGGATAGACCTCTTCGTATTCGAGCAGATCGCCGTCTTCGATGCGCGCTTTGAATGCATCGGGAGCAAGAAAGTGATAGTCTTCGCCGTCGCTTTCGTTGGGACGCGGGGCCCGCGTGGTGGCTGATACCGAAAAGCGAAGGGCGTTGAGCCGGTCGAGCACGCGGCGGGCAATGGTCGTTTTGCCGGCGCCGCTGGGGGCGGTGAGCACGATGATGGCACGTTCAGGCATAGGCAAGTGGGGACAAACGAAGGGGAGCGCAGAAACAGGTACAGGGGGATGTGAGGGGTTACTCGACGTTGCGGATCTGTTCGCGAATCTGTTCGATGACCTCTTTCATCTGCACGGCGTGCTCGGAGATCGTGGCGTCGTTCGCTTTCGCGCCAATGGTGTTGACCTCCCGCAGCATTTCTTGCATGATGAACTTGAGGCGACGTCCGGCGGGGTCGTCGTCGCTGAGGGCCTCGCGAAACTGGCGGATGTGCGATTGCAGGCGCACGCATTCTTCGTGCACATCGAGCTTGTCGGCAAGCACAGCGATCTCGGTTTCCAGGCGGTCACGGTCGAGGCGCTCATCGCTGAGCAGATCGCTCAGGCGAGCCTGCAGCAGGTCTTGCGCCTCATCGACCCGTACCGGGGCGCGCTTCTCTACAACGCCGAGATGCTCGCTCAGCGCATCAAGCTGGGTGGTCAGGTCGTCGAAGAGCGCGGAGCCTTCGTCGCTGCGCATGGCGTGGAGTCCGTCGAGCGCGTCGGTGAGGGCGTGCTCCACGGCCTGCCAGGTCGCATCGGGGAGCGAGCGGGCGGCAGGGGCTTCGGTGTCGTCTAAAAAGCGGTGGGCCACGTCGAGCACGTGGTCGAGTGTCACCGGGGCGTCGATGCCGGCAGCGTCGCGGAGGGTGCGCAGAGTGTTGGCCACGGCCTGGGCGCGCTCGGGGCCAAGTGGCAAGATGGAAGCTGACTGCGCCTCCAGGTCGACCGACACGCGAAACTGGCCCCGGTTAAACCGGTCTTTGATCGCCTGCTTGATGGCCAGCTCGCGCTCGCCCAGCCCACGCGGTCCGCGCACCGATACGTCGAGGTGGCGTTTGTTCACAGAGCGCACTTCTACGGTCACGGTAGCGGCCTCGTGAGCCGCCTGGCCGCGTCCGAATCCAGTCATGCTATGAATCATCCGAAAGGGAGGGTCAAGTCGGTAGGCAATGATCCGCAGAGGAGTGCGCTGGATACGGCAAAACCGGACTGCCTATAGAGCAGCCCGGTTTGCAGAGAGTTGATGCGGAGAGGGAGGGATTCGAACCCCCGGTACCGCGTAAACGGTACACTCGCTTTCCAGGCGAGCCCCTTCGACCGCTCGGGCACCCCTCCGTTTATGGTAATATCGCTGATGCTAACAGACGCTGCAGAGTGTATCGTGCGGTGCGACATGCGCTGCAGTGTCTAAATGCACGTATCTGGTAAGCCTACGTGCGAGGTTATGTTACTCACACTTCCATGATTTCATCTGCTTTCCGTTCCGTCATGGTGTCGATGCGCTTCACGTACTTGTCGGTAAGCTCCTGTAGGTCTTCTTCGGCTCCGTAGCGCACATCTTCGGACAGGTTCTGCTCCTTTACGATGCGCTGGATGGTGTCTTTAATCTCGCGGCGGATGTTGCGAATGGAGATCTTGGCTTCTTCCGCGCGTTCGCGGGCGGTGCCAGCCAGTTCGCGGCGGCGCTCCTCAGAAAGCGGCGGCACGGGGACACGAATGACGGAGCCGTCGTTTGAGGGATTCAGGCCCAGGTTGGCCATCATGATGCCGCGCTCAATGTCGCTGAGGGCGTTCTGGTCGAACGGCTGCACAATGAGCAGGTCGGCCTGGGGGGCGCTTACGCTGGCTACCTGGTTGAGCGGCGTTTTGCTGCCGTAGTAATCTACTTTGACATTGTCGAGCATAGCGGGGCGGGCGCGCCCAGCGCGAATAGTGTTGAGTTCGCTGCGCAGGTACGATGCCGTTTCCTGCATCTGCTCGTCGGCACTATCGAGTTGGTCCTGGATGGGCGTATCAGACATAGCGAAAAGCCGGTTCAACCGGGTCAGTGAAAAAGCCAGTGGCGGTTTACAGGGGAGTCGGTGCGCGTTGACGCGGCTACAGGGCTGCAGTGACGTAAGGCGCATCGGCCTCTTCGTTCCAGTGAACGCGTGTGCCTATGTCTTCGCCCTGCACAATGCGAGTCAGGTTGCTCTTTACGCCCATGTCGAAGATGCGTAGCGGCATCGACGATTCGCGACACAGAGTGAGCGCCGTCATGTCCATAACCTGCAGGTTGCGACGGATCATCTCGTCGCCGTGGATCTCCACAAATCGTTCTGCAGAATCGTCTTCTTCGGGGTCGGCGGTAAACACGCCGTTTACGCGCGTGCCTTTCAAGATCATTTCGGCATCGATTTCGAGGCCACGCAGCGCAGCGGCGGTGTCGGTCGTGAAGTACGGATTGCCGGTTCCCGACCCGAAAATGACGACGCGTCCTTTCTCCAGATGCCGAATGGCCCGCCGCCGAATGAACGGCTCGGCAATCTCTTCCATCTTGATACTCGACTGCAGCCGGGTCTGTAGTCCCACCTGCTCCAGTGCATCTTGCAGGGCCATGCCGTTGATCATGGTGGCCAGCATACCCATGTAGTCGGCGTGGGCGCGCGTCATGCCCTTCATGGCGTTTTGCACACCGCGAAAGATATTGCCGCCCCCAATTACGATAGCAAGCTCAGCGCCCAGATCGACGGCGCGCTTGATCTCTTGCGCGTAATTGCGAATCACCGTTTCGTCGATGCCAAAGTCGCGGTCGGGGCCTAAGAGCGCCTCACCGCTCAGCTTAAGCAGGATGCGGGTGTGCGCAGGCGAGCCGGTAGACATAGCAGGAGCCGAAAAGTCGGGATTCGAGAGAATAGCGTGGCGTAAGGGCTGTACCCAGCAGCAGGCGCTCGGCGGTGGAGCCCCTGCTGCTGCGGTACGGATTAGTTTCCCAGTGCGTAGCGCACAAAGCCGTGCACCGATACATCTGCATCGTCGAGCATGTCTTGCACCGAGGTCGACGCGTCTTTTACGAAGTCCTGCTCCAAGAGCACATTGTCCTGGAAGTAGCGGTTCAGCTTCCCGTTCACAATGTTCTCGATGACGTGCTCGGGCTTGCCATCGCTAATGGCGGATTCGCGGGCAATCTCCTTCTCCTTTTCCTGTACGGATTCAGGGACTTCATCGCGCGATACAGCCACCGGATTCAGCGCCGCAATCTGCATAGCCACGTCGAGCGGGGCCTGCTCGTCGTCGCCAGTTACGTCCACAAGGACGCCGAGCTTTGAGCCGGGGTGGATGTACGACACGATGTGGCCGTCGTCGCTGGCTTCGATCAGTTCGAAGCGGCGGATCGCGAGCTTCTCGCCAATGCGACCCGTCATGCGAACGAGTTCTTCCTGCACGGTGCGCTCGCCGTTGTAATCGAGGGCATGCAGCGCATCCAGGTCGTCGGGACGCTCCTGCAGAACGAGGTCCGCCACGCGGTCGGCAAACGACGAGAAGTCGTCGTTGCGGGCCACGAAGTCGGTTTCGCAGTTCACTTCAACAATGGCCCCGAGGCGCTGATCGGCAGCGATTGATGTAACAACAAGCCCTTCTTCGGCTTTGCGGTCGGCGCGCTTCTTAACGACTTTCTGGCCTTTTTTGCGGAGCAGCTCAATGGCTTCGTCGAAGTCGCCGTCGGCTTCTTCAAGGGCCTTTTTGCAGTCCATCATGCCCACGCCAGTGGCATCGCGGAGCTCTTTTACGTCTTGGGCGGAAATACTCATGGGATTGGTTGAAATTCAGGGTCATCTAAAAGCAGACAGAGACAATATGCAAGCGGGCCGAATCGCAGTGCGACCCGGCCCGACATGCACACTACGCATTTTGCTTCGCGCTGGCTTTCTTCTTCATCTCACGCTCCTCCAAGCCCTCCTGAATGGCTTCGGTGATCGTGGAGGTGATGAGCTCGATCGAACTGAGCGCATCGTCGTTGGCGGGGATGGGATAGTCGATGTTCGACGGCTCGCCGTTGGTATCCACCATCGCAATGATGGGGATGCCGAGCTTCACCGCTTCGTTCACGGCAATATCCTCGCGCTTCACGTCAACGATGAAGATGGCACCGGGCGTATCGGGCAGATCGCGGATGCCGCCCAGCACGTTTTCGAGCTTCTCATGCTCGCGCAGGCGCGTCAGCTTCTCCTTTTTCTTGAGCTTGTCGAGCGTACCGTCGCGCTCCATCTTTTCGATCTCTTCCATGCGGAAGATGCTCTTCCGGATGGTCTCGAAGTTGGTCATCGTGCCGCCCAACCAGCGGTTTACCATATGCGGCATGTCCACCGACTCGGCGTGCTCGCGCACAATGTCTTGCGCCTGCTTCTTAGTACCGGCGAAGAGAATGTTGCGTCCGCCCCGCGCAAAACGGCGGGCCGCATCGGCGGCGTCGTCGAGCATCGACTGCGTTTGCATCAGGTCGATGATGTGGATGTTGTTCCGCTCCATGAAGATGTACGGCTTCATGCGCGGATTCCACCGGCTGGTAAGGTGGCCGAAGTGCGAACCGGCCTTCAGCAGCTGCTCGATCGTAACGCGGTGCTCAGGCTCGCCGCCGGCCTCGGCCACAGAGGTATCGTCGTCCTCGTCCTCGGCTTCGGTGTCGTCGTCAGCGGGGGCCTCGGCATCTTGCGCTTCAGCATCTGAGGCTTCGGCGTCTGAGGCTTCGGCGTCTTGCGCCTCGTCCTGCTCCGCTTGCGCGTCGTCGCTGGTGTCAGCAGACGCGTCGGGCTGGGCCTCGGCGGTGTCGGATTCAGAGGACGCCTCTTCGGGCGGAGCCTCGGTGGCATCGGTGGAAGCGGCCTCGTCGGCCTTCGGGGTTTCGTCGGTAGCCATAGGTTGGGTGGTAAGCGTGAAAAAACGGGTTTAGGCGACTACGACCGTCGTCTGGCACGCGAAACGACGCGAGAGGCGGAGCGCATGTGCGCGCATCGATCCCCTGAGGGTCGTCAACCCACGTGGCATCGGGCCGTATGATTGATTCGCTTGGAAAGACCAGATTCCGGAACGGATTAACGCTTGGAGTACTGGCTCTTTTTCCGGGCTTTGGGCTGGCCGTACTTTTTGCGTTCGACCATGCGGTCATCGCGGGTCAGGTAGCCAGCGTTGCGCAGGGCCGGGCGCAGCTCTTCGTCGAACTCGACGAGGGCACGGGCAATGCCGAGGCGTGCTGCTTCGGCCTGGCCGGTGAGGCCACCGCCCGATGCATTAACGAGCACATCGAAGTTGCCGACAGTGTCGGTCACCACGAAGGGCTGGTCGAGCTCGCGGCGGCGCCATGCGACCGGGAAGTATTCGGACGCATCTTTGCCGTTTACCGTGAACGAGGTGCCGTCGCCCGGGCGCAGATACACTCGGGCCGTCGACGTCTTGCGTCGCCCAACGGCGTTAAATTGCTTAATAGAAGCCATAATGGAGGGAGGGTTGGTGGTAACGCACAAACGAAAACCCGCTCGTCTTTACCATTCAAGCGGAGTAGGCTGCTGAGCCTCGTGGGGGTGTTCGGGGCCGGTATGCACTTTCAGCTTGGTAAGCATGCGGCGCCCCAGCTTGTTTTTGGGGAGCATGCCCTTCACGGCCATCGTGATGAGGCGCTCAGGATGTTTATCGCGCACTTCGGCGGGCGAAAGCTCTTTCTCGCCGCCGGGATAGCCGCTGTAACTGCGATACGTTTTGTCGGTCTCTTTCTGACCGGTAAAGCGCACCTTATCCGCATTCACCACCACGACAAAGTCGCCGGTGTCCATATGCGGGGTGTACATCGGCTTGTGTTTTCCGCGCAGCACATGGGCAATGCGCGAGGCTAAGCGCCCCACGACCATGTCTGCGGCATCCACGATATGCCAGTCGCGCTCAATGTCGCGCGGTTTGGCGCTGTACGTCTTAAAGCTTTGTGTATTCATAGGTATAGTCCGTCTGCAAAACGCTCGGATCCGAAAGTGTGAAGCGGGCCGCCTCTACCCAGCAGGCGCGGGTGTGGCCTGCGTTGGAACGCTACGAGGGGATCCGCTCCGGCATGTGCGACAACAGGGCCCAATGTGTGTTGCGCAGCGCATGCGAAGGCGGGGCCGGCGGTAGGCTGCAGCACCGGCGCTTGCAACGATGCAAGATCCGCACAGAAGAGGGCCCGCGCCCGCATCACTATGATGGAGGCGCGCTGCCATCTGTTGAGCACGCCCTTCAGGCGCACTCGGGCGGCAGGCCAGGCGAAGCGCTGGGGCGACGCGATGCACAGAGGCTGTGACGCGCCGCAAATCCAGGATACTGCAAAAAAGTATTGCGTTCACACTACAGGCGTATGTGCACGACCAGAGGAAGGTGCAAGTTTTGAGGGTAGAAAGGTATTCCTTTAATCTTGATGCACCAACACGGCGGCACGGACGAGAATCCGTCAGAGTTGAAGAGTAAGCCTGCTCCAAAATACAAAACTCTCGTAGCGTACGTCTCGGTCCCGCTTCACAGCAAATCCAGCGCGTCCCTATCGATCGCGACGTGGTGGTTAGCGGGTGGGCTGCCGCCTCCCACGAAGTCTGTCATGGTGAGCGGAGTCCCGCACCCTGTGGCTCCGACCACTGTCGGAGGAACCATCTCCTCGGCGTTTAGCGGCGACTGTTCGGGACGGCACGGCACGCGTAGCGATCTCGGCTTGACCCAAACAATCACAGGTGACAGAACAACAGAAGGATGGAATGAGCGGTAGACCGCCGTACACGTACGTGATGACGCTTTGAGGTTTGCGTGGCATCTGGCTTTGTGTTAACATGACATGAGCTCAGTCATTCGGTACGCGGTATGCTTTGCCAATTCTATGGCTATTATCGGAGTAAAGTACGAGCCGCCTTCTCTTCGCATGCTTCAATACTCGTCAGACAAATCGTTTTCAGACATGCGGTAGTGGATAGGCGTTAAATGATAGCTCTCCCGATAAAAATCTTTCCTGGGGCGAACGGTCCCCCGTTCGCTTACGCCAGTCCCGCCGGAGACGTCCGCGCCGGGCGGCGCTCCCAGTCTCCGGCTACTGCCATCTTTCCTCCATCACTTAGCGTTGAACCGCTACCAGACATGCCACACCGAGTATATTTGAGGCTTTTGCTCTTTGCCCTTGTGCTGCTCCCATTGGCTACCCGTGGGCAGGCACAACCCCTTCAGATTGAAGGGCGCGTTGTTGATGCGTCTACCGGCGCGTCGCTTCCGTCTACTAACATCAGCATTGGGGGGACATCGCGCGGCACGGCGGCCAACGAGAACGGCGAGTTCGTTCTTGCCGTCGATTCACTTCCGGTCCGGCTAACGGTCAGTCATATCGGATACGAACGCGTAACGCAAGAGGTGACTGAAGCTGCTGCCAATGCTGTAGAGGTCCAGATGGAGCCGACCACAATTGCCCTGGGTGAAGCCGTAGCTACGGGAAGGACCGCCGCGTCTTATGTGCAAAACGCGCTGGAGAGAGTTGAGCACCTCTCTGAAGCGAGAACACGGTACATAAAGGGCGTGAAAGGATTTTATCGCCAGAAAACGGGATTTTACCAGGAGACGCAAGAAGGCCAAGTTACCCGTGCAGATTCCGATACGGTGTATACCGAGTACATGGAAGTGTTTTATAACACGTTCACATCGCCCTCCGGCATCCAGGGAGTGAGTATCGATCAGGCCCGTTATGCGCAATCTGAGGGACCTAACTACCGACTCAAATGGGAAGACTTTTCAGTCATGACGCGAGAGTGGCTGCAAGTGCCCCCTTCTCTGCCGTTAGAGGAGACTTACATGGTGCAGCCGTTTCATCCAGACGTGGAAACCCTCTTTTCGTTTGAGATTGTGGGACGTCTTACGCAAGAGGGGCGCGACATCGTAAAAATAGCATACGAGCCCCGATCCGACCTGGACACCCCGGCGTTTGCGGGCATGTTGTTCATCGACGCAGACACCTATGATCTCTATAGATACGAAGGCGTAGTGCAGAGCTCCGGCTCCTTCTTCTGGAACGTGGGGGGCGACATGGAAAACACGACCCTTCGGGTGGCTGCGGTCTTTCGGCGACTTGACGACCTGTCGGCCACGGTCTTAGACCAGGTCCGGTTTGACCTGTCATATGAGCACGCCGTTGCAGAGTACCGGCGGCGCTACAATACCAGTTCCACGTTCTTTGTCTACGACCACAATCCAACGGATACGTTTGGCACGTCAGATATCGAGAACGACTATGCGGCGATTGACGAAGCAGAGTACGATCCTGCATTCTGGCGTAACAATCCCGTTCTGGCTCGCACCCCAACTGACGAGTCCGTAATTCAGTCGTTCGAGCAAACGGGAGCATTCGGACGCCTTGTAGAGGAGCCTGGCAATTCCGAATAGCAAGAACGCATTGTACGTAATCGCCGAACAGTCTGCGCGATACGTCAGCGATCTTTCCCACACGAGCATTCCTCATGCTCCTCGCGATAATCCCCTGCCACGGAAGCAGGATTCCCTACCTCGTGTCACTTTGAGGCCGCTATGCGGAAGAATCTCAACGCTTCCCTTCCACTAACCACTTGTCATGGTGAGCGAAGGCCGACGGAGGAGCCCCGACCACTGTTGGAAGAACCATCTCCTCGGCGTTTAGCGGAAACTGTTCGGGACGGCACGGCACGCGTAGCGATCTCGGCTTGACCCAAACAATCACACGTGACAGAACAACAGAAGGATGGAATGAGCGGTAGTCTCCGTTCACACTTTGATAACATTTCAGACTTGCATGGCGCTCGCTTTTTTTTTCACGTTAAAAGCGCATCAAGGCACGACAATCAAATCACGTTATGCTTCACCCTTTACACAAGATCGGCATCGGGTGTGTGGTGTTGGCCCTAACCGCTTTGGCCTGGTGGTACTCCGCGGATGGCTCAACCTGGGATGCACCACCCGCCATACATGTTGACGATGTATCGTGGGCTGCTCTTCCGCTCGTTATGGAAGACGAAACCGTAAAGTCGCCTGCCGCTATCTCGTCTGCTGGAAACACAGGGTCGCCGCGCGCTGATCAGATGGTCTTTTTTGTATATCGCCCGCATGACTGCTACACCAATCGGGAGGCGATGGACCGCTGGCATGAGTTGGCGGCTTCGCATGCGCAGGTGCAGGCGATCAATGTGCTCAAGGAGCGCGGTGCAACGCCTGCCCGGCGCTATCTCTCCGAGTTTGCGACGCCGTATCCAACGCGTCTCGACACCACCGAGTGGTTCAACCACACGCTCGGAGTGGATCGTACCCCAGCGGTCGTGCTGGTTTCGGAAGATGAGACGCCGCGTGTTGTATCGCCCTCGGAGCAGCGATCCGACAACGACCGCCGCCGGTTGCTCGATGTGTCATAGGCGCTTGTTCACCAGAATGATTTGACCTATGCCTTGCGTCCAAAACTTCGTTCCAGACATTGATTCCACACCCATCGGCATGGGGGCCGGATGGACAGCGCTTCTGTCTGCTCGGTGCCGAAGACGTATCCCTTCCCCATTCTTCGTATTCTCTATCAATGAACCCTCATAAACCGATGAACAAATCATCTTTATCCAGCCGACTGGCGAACTTTCTGAGTTCGGCATTTCTGGCTCTCGCATTGCTCATGGCTGTTGGGTTTGCTGTTCATAGCATGAGCATGAACGAGGCCACGGCGAAGGCTGAAGCTAATTCTCAAGTCTGTGATACTTGGAATGGTGTGGATGCCTGCCAAGGCCCCCCAACGAATTGCTTCTGTGAGATTGTTATTACACCGGAAGATAAACTCGCAGAAGAGTCTAGTTCGTAACTTTGCAAAATAACGCTATATGCAGCTCTTGCACTATTGAGTGCAAGAGCTGCATTTGATTTAAAAATAGTGAAACGTATGTATCACATTCGACTCTTCGTAATTCTAATTTCTGTTCTTTTCACTATTTCAGCCTGTGTAGGAAAATCCGACTCCGCCTCTGAAGTCCGCACGCTATCAGCAAGCAAGCAACTGGTACCTGTTGACACCATCGCGATTCAAGAGACTGATGAGAGCTTCATCGGTGCGTTTGAATCCATCGGGGTTACAACGGACCCGTTGCGTCTCTATATTGCCGACCGGAAGCTGCATCGTGTAGCTGTGGTAGATGGAGCATCGGGCGAAATCGTGCAGATTATTGGAGAACATGGGCAAGGACCCGGTGAGTTTGATACGCCCGAGCGCGCCATTCGAATTGGGAATCGTATCATTGTAGAAGATGCGCAGGCTCAACTTTCGTTCTTTACAGACGAGGGGCGCTTTTTAGAGCGACATCGTTTGCCAGAGGGCGTCTGGCGAGGAGGACGATGGTCATTAAATGCTCATGAGGGGGATCTTTATATGGCTATCCATGAGGCCGATCCGCGCGCCAGTGGACTAAAAGCAACTCCAGACCAGAGCGTTCTTGCTCGCCTGAATGAGGACGCGGGCATTGCTGAGCGGTTTGGTTCATATCCCATGTTCTATCAAGAGGGTGAGTATGTATGGCAGTTCACCACGCTTGATATTAATCAGAAACATGCTGCTGTAGGGTACTATCTGAGCCCAGATATCCAACTTTATGATATGACGAGTTCAGGGTATCCTCTTGCTAAGACCATTTCGATAGAACACCCACGGTTCATGCGCCCTGATGCGGAACTTCCAATGAGTATGCCGCGAGATGAGCTTCAAGAGCACGCCATTAACACCTCATTTGTATGGCAGACATTTGTATTAAAGAGTGGCGTGGCCGTTCAGGTATTTAATAATCGAACGGAGGCCTTCTATGACGACCTGAGTGAAGAAGAAAGGACTCACTATGCTACACTTGCTCATATCGCTTCGGGAGAACAAGAAAATCTGGAGCTTCCGGGGCGTGTTTTTGCGCGTGATGAAAAAGGTCGACTCTACATCGAGTTGAATCATGTGCCCGACCAGCGTAAAATTGGCGTGTATGAGGTGGCTGGGTGGGAGTAAAAAGTCAGGGTATATCCTGAACATTTACTAATCACTTGAACCATCGGCACGGGGAGCCATTGGGGCAGCGGTTCTGCCTTTGTGGTGCCGACGACGTACCCTCTCCCTAACTCGTCGCTCTTTCTGATAGATACCAACAAACCGATGACTGATTCCTCCTTATCGGGCCGACTGGCCAACTTTCTGAGTTCGGCGTTCCTGGTGCTTGCATTACTCGTTGCTGCTGGGTTTGCTGTTCACAGCATGAGCATGACCGAGGCAACGGCGAAGTCTGATGTAGATCTCCAGATGGATTTCTGCAGTAACGACCTCGTTTTCCCGGGGCAATGTACTGGACAGCCTATCAATTGTCCTTGTTCGGGTACGATTGAGGACGGACTTCTTGAGGAATCTGATTCATAGCAAAATCGAGGTTTTCAATCCTACTATACAAACAATGATGTGCCACAACTCCTGCTCAATCAGGAGTTGTGGCACGTTACACGAATAGTATCTTCGGTGCATGCGGTTTCTTCAAGTTATACTTGCCACAGTCCTCTTTCTTGTAACACTGTCAGCGTGCAGTTCTGATACTTCCCCCGAAGTCCACACGCTATCGGAGAGCGACCAGTTGGTTCCTTTGGACACGATCGCGATTCAAGAGACGGATGAGGACTACATTGGAAACTACGATGTCCTATACATTGCGAATGCCCCCTTTCGTATGTACGTCCCTGACATACAACGTGGACGTATTGCAGTGCTAAACAGGAATGGAACCATTGCACGTTACATCGGAGAGCCTGGCGCAGGACCTGGCGAGCTTAGCGGTCCAGTATCTGTGAAAGTGGCAGGAGACCGTGTCGTGGTTAAACAGTCCAACGGGCAAAGAATAGCTGTTTTCGATACATCGGGCACGTATGTAGACAGCTATCAATTTCCAGAAGGGGTACAAAGTTTGGGCGCTCATGCTTTTTATATCGTAGAGGAAGGATACATCCACGCCGCAACAAGGAGCGAGTCCGTTCTCAATCTTCCAGCGTCTCCTGAACAGCCAACGTTGGCGTATTTCAATGAGCAGTTTGAATTGGAGCACTACTTCGGTTCATATCCTGAGATGTATACAGAGGCGGAATATGCTTTGGGAGAAGCCTCGATTGACGTGCAAGATGGAAAATTGGTCGTCGGGTACAATCTGACGCCCGATGTTCAGGTGTATAATACGGAGAATCGTGCACTCGCAGATGTAAAGCAGCTCTCACATCCCGAATTCAAACATCCATCCGAGTCCCTTTCTATTGACATGGCCCAAAGTGATCGATCCGGTTTTCTCGATCGACTCTCGAATGTCTCATTAGTTCGACGTACCTACGTCACGCCAAATCAGACGCTGGTTCAGGGATTTGAAAACCGAAGCTTGGCCTATTACGAGAACGAGCACGACCCGGCTGAGCGCGAGGACTATGCCATTCTCGCTGACCTCAATTCCGACCAGCAAGAAACCCTGAGGCTACCCGGCCCGATTCTCGCTCGCGACGACGTCAACCGCATCTACGTCGAACTCGACCCCACGCCCGACCAGCGTAAAATTGGCGTGTACGAAGTGGTTGGGTGGGATGATTGAGTGTGGACGTGTGGAGGGATGGAAGTTTGGATGTGTGGAAGTTTGGAGGACGCAGGCTGAAAGCTGCTCTGGCTGGTATAGGCGCTTGCAGTAAAACCTTGCATGTGAATACGAGAGCCCGCTATTCTCAAATAGAAGATATAACCGGACTGCAACTCACCCTTATTTCCGTTTTACCCTGAAAATGGGAATAAGGCGGTGCGCTGTTTTCATCCGCCCATTCACGCTTCCATCCCCCCATCCCCAACGGAGCATGCGGAGTTGGTATCACAACAAATCCAACGCATCCATGTCAATCGACACGTAGTGGTTGGACGGTGGACTGCCGTAGGCGGCGCGGGCGTGGCGCAGGGCGCGTTGCAAGACACGAGGTCCGGCGGTGGTTTTGAGGATCGTGCGGTACCGGAAGTATCGCTGCACGCGCTGGATGAATGCCGGGTTGGGACCCAGAATGTCGATGCGGTCGCTGCGCTCCTGCAGGCGGTTTGTCCACTGGGTGGCGAGGTGCTCGGCCTCCTCCTGCTTGGGCGCGCGGAACTCGACCGAGGCCACGTTGCCAAACGGCGGGTACCGCAGCGCCTTGCGCTCCTCCAGCGCATGCTTGGCGAAGGCGTCGTAGTTGTGCGTGCGGGCAAAGCGCAGCGCGGCATGGTCGGGATTGCGGGTTTGCAGCAGGACCGTGCCCGCCAAATCAGCGCGTCCGGCGCGGCCGGCGACCTGGGTGAGCAGCTGAAATGTGCGCTCTTCGGCGCGGAAGTCTGGGAAGAGCATGCCCACGTCTGCATCCACCACGCCCACCAGCGTAACCCGTGCAAAGTCGAGGCCCTTCGCGATCATCTGCGTGCCGAGCAAGATGTCGCCCGCCTCCCGAAACGCGCTCAAGAGCGCATGGTGCGCGCCCTTCTGCCGCGTGGTGTCGCGGTCCATGCGCAAGACGGTGGCCTGGGGCAGTTCGCGAGCGAGCATCTCCTCCACGCGCTGCGTGCCGGTGCCGATGCGCTGCAGGGCGTCGGAGTCGCACGACGGACAGTGCGACGGCGTCTGGCGTGTGTATCCGCAGTAGTGACAGCGCAGTTGGCGTCCGTGGCTGTGCTCGGTGAGCGACACGGAGCAGTCGGTGCAGTGCGGCACCCAGCCGCAGTCGGCGCACTCGATGACGGGCGCGTAGCCCCGCCGGTTTTGCAGCAGAAGCACCTGCTCATCGCGCTCGATGCGGGTGTGGATCGCCTCCAGCAGCGGATCCGACAGCGGGCCGTTTAGCTGATGCTTCTTGCGCTGCTTCGTGAGGTCGAGGATCTCCACCTCGGGGAGTTGCGCCACCGTGCCGTCGGTCGTGGGCACGCGCTCGGGCATCGACAGGCGGGTGTACTTGCCGCGCCGGGCGTTCATGGTGCTCTCCAGACTGGGCGTGGCTGAGCCCAAGACGCACACGGCATCATTCATGTGGGCGCGCATCACCGCCACGTCGCGGGCGTGATAGCGGGGGGCCGGATCGAACTGCTTGTACGAGGCTTCGTGCTCCTCATCCACCACAATGAGGCCCAGGTTGTCGAGCGGAGCCAGCACCGCCGAGCGCGGCCCAATCACGATCTGCTTGCGTCCGTCGCGTAGCGCCTGCCACGTGTCGAAGCGCTCGCCTGCGCTCATCTGCGAGTGCAGCACCGCCACCGTATCGCCCACATGCGCCCGAAAGCGCTGCACCGTCTGCGGCGTGAGGGCAATTTCGGGCACCAGAATAATGGCGCTGCGCCCGGCCTCAACCACCTGCTTCAGTGCGGCGATGTACACTTCAGTCTTGCCGCTCCCAGTAATGCCGTGCAGCAGAAAGGTATGGTAGGAGGCGTCGGCAATCTTCGCCTTGAGGGCGTCCAGCGCATCCTGCTGAGCCGCATGCAGCGTGTGGTTGGGCGGATCGCCGGGCGGCGGCAGGTCGCTCAGCGGCGAGCGATGCACGCGCTCCTCGGTACGCTCCACCAGTCCCTTTTCGACAAGGCTGTGGATGGTGCTGTACGGCGCATCAAGCGCATCCACGAGGTCGGCCTGCCGCACGGGTGTGCGCTGCTGATCATGCGCGGTGGCCAGTGTACGCACCACCGCTTTCTGCTTATCGCCCCGCAGCGACTCGGCAGCATCGCGGGCGGCACTTCGGGACTGAAACGGGCCTGCGAGCTGCAGATGGGTTTCGGTTTTAGGGGATACGTTGGGATCGCTCAAGGTGGTCGTGAGTCGCACGAGATCCGCATCCGCCCAGTCCCGGATGCGCTGTAACGAAACCGCCATGCCCAGCCGCTTCCGCACGGCACTCAGCGTAGTCGAGTCGTGCTTCGCCAGGTCGCGCCGCACGGACTGCGCGTCGTCATCATCGGGCCAGGCGGCGGCCTCCGCCTCCCCCAGTGCCAGCCGCCGCTCGGTCTGCACCGTGAACCCGGCGGGCAGAGCAGCTTTGAGCGCTTCGCCCCAGCTACACACGTAGTAATCCGCAATCCAGTGCGTCAGGCGCAGCAGTTCGGGCGGACAGGTGGGCTGTTCGTCCAGCACGTCGTCGAGGGGGCGCATCCGGAAGTCGACGTCGTCGGGATCGGGGCCCGCGCCGGTAATGACGCCCGTGAGGCGGCGTCCGCGAAACGGCACCAGCACGCGGCAGCCCGGCTGGGCGTCGGCCTCCAGCGCAGGCGGCACGGCGTAGGAGAACACCTGATCGAGCGGCAGCGGCAGAACGACGTTGACGGTCATGCAGAGGCGGACGTTGGATTTGCAAGGGTAAGTTCGGATGCGGCGCTTCCCCAACGCTCGTGGGAGCGATATGTTGAATCGGCAAGATGCGCGGAATCCCCATAGCCCGAGGGTAGGAATGGATGATAGACCGCACATCCTCCTGCGCGATACTGGACTCACGCATCGTCTGGATGCGCCTGCCCCGTATCTCCTATACCGTTTCCGTTTCGTATGTCCCTTTCTGTTGAGCGGGTAGCCGAGCAGGCCCAGCATGTGCGTGAGCGTCTGGCGTATCTGCCGCGTGCGCTTCGCATGACGTGGAACGCCACGCGTGGATGGACGCTCGCCTGGGCGGTGCTGCTGGTGCTGCAAGGGCTCTTGCCCACGGCATCCGTCTACCTGACCAAGGTGCTTGTGGATCGCATTGCGGAGGCGCTCAATATGGGGCTATCGTGGGAGACGGCGGCGCCGGTGCTCACGCCCGCGGCGCTCATGGCGGGCATTATGGTGACGCTGGAGGTGCTGAAGGCTGTGGGCGCGTGGGTGCAGACGGCGCAGGCGGAGCTGCTGCACGATCACATCAAAGCGGCCATCCACGAGAAAGCTGCCGAGGTGGCGTATGCGTTCTACGAGTCGCCGGCCTACTACGACACCATGGACCGCGCCAACAGCGAGGCGGCGTCGCGGTCGCTCTCGCTGCTGCAGGGCATCGGGACCATTGCGCAGCACACCATTACGCTGGTCGGCGTGGCGGCGCTGCTTATTCCGTACAGCGTGTGGCTGCCGGGGGTGCTCCTCGTTAGCACGCTCCCGGCGCTCTGGGTGGTGGTGCGCCACAAGCAGCGGCACCATAGCTGGTGGGAGGACACCACTGACCAGCGGCGGTGGGCGCACTACTTCGACCGCGTCGTTACGCATCCCGTGCCGGCTGCCGAAGTGCGCCTCTTCGGACTCGGCGAGCGCTTTCGATCCGCCTACACGTCCGTGCGTGAGACGTTGCGCACCGACCGCCTGCGTCTGATGCGCGATCAGAGCCTGGCCACGTTTGGAGCAGGGCTCACGGCGCTTGTCATCACTGGCGGCGCTTTGCTGTGGATTGGTGCGCGTGCGCTGCAGGGGCAGGCCCAACTCGGCGATTTGGCGCTTTTCTACCGCGCGTTCGACCAGGGGCAGAGCCTCATGCGCACCGTGCTCAGCAGCCTGGGCACGCTCTACGCCGATGCGCTCTTCCTGGAGCACCTCTTCACGTTCCTCGACATCGAATCGTCCACCGAAACCGCGCACAAGACGCCTGTGCCCGTACCGCAGACCGTGCAGCACGGCATTACGTTCGAGGGCGTCGGCTTCCGGTATCCGGGCAGCGACGCCTGGGTGCTGCGCGACTTCAGTCTGCACCTGCCTGCCGGGGCGACGGTCGCGGTGGTCGGAGCCAACGGCGCGGGCAAAAGCACGCTCCTGAAGCTGATGTGCCGCTTCTACGATCCGCAAGAGGGACGCATCCTGCTCGACGGCACCGACCTGCGTGACTTCGACCCGACCCCGCTGCGTCGCCGCATCGCGGTCATGTTTCAGTATCCGGTGCAATACATCGCCACAGCCGCCAACAACATTGCACTGGGCGATGTGCAAGTCGATCGCTCCGATGCAGAGGTCCGCAGCGCTGTGCAGCGCGCCGCCCAGGGCGCCGGGGCCGATGCGTTCATCCAGGAGCTGCCCCACGGCTACGACACGCTGCTCAGCAAGCAGTTCGACGGCGGCGTGGAGCTGAGCGGCGGGCAGTGGCAGCGCATCTCGCTGGCGCGGGCCTTCTACCGCGAGGCGCCCATCGTCATCCTCGACGAACCGACCAGCTTCATGGATTCATGGGCCGAGGCCGCCTGGCTCGATCGCTTCCGCACTCTCGTGGATGGGCGCACCGCGCTCATCATTACGCACCGCTTTACCACCGCCATGCGCGCCGACCACATCATTGTGATGGAGCATGGGCAGATCGTAGAGCAGGGCGCGCACGAGGTGCTCCTTGACCAGGGCGGACGCTACGCGCAGTCGTGGCGCACGCAGACTGAGCATCGCGCGCCGCGTCGTCACACGGCCACCGCCTTCCAGACCTCGCCGCCGTTCTCCGCATCCATCTCGTAAGCCCATGTCGACTGCCACTCGTTCTCCGAATGGATCGCCGCCTGCGCATCCCCCCGAAACCGCATTGGTGCAGACCTGCGCGGCCATGCATTCCGCTGCCGATGAATCGCACCTCAACGCGCTCCTTGACCACGACCTGAACTGGGAGGTGGTGCAGATGCATGCGCGGCGGCACGGCGTGGAGGCGATGGTGAACAACCGTATTCATGGAGATGCGCGGGTGCCCGCTGCCGTCCGCGAGGCGCTGGCCGCATCGAGCCGGGCCACTGCCCATTTCAACATGCACCGCCTGCACGTCTTGCTCGACCTACTTCGACGATGTGCAGATGCGGGCTGCCGTGTTGTGCCGTTCAAGGGCGCGGTGCTGGCGCAGCGCTATTACGGCAACCTCGCGTTCCGCCGCTTTGCCGACCTGGACGTGCTCGTGGCGCCCGCCGATCTGCCGGCAGTGAAAGAGATACTGCAGACCATGCACTTTGCCCCATTGCGCACGGGCGACGCCGAAGACCAGGCGCTGCAGGCGCACATCGGCGTAGAGATGCACCGCGCCGCCGACCAGGTGATGGTCGAGCTGCACACGGAGCTCCTCAACAAGACGCTGGCCTACCATCTGGAGGCCGCTGATGTCCTCCAGCGCGCTACGCTGACAACGGTCGGCGGGCAGCCCCTCTACACGATGGCGCCCCACGACCTGCTGCTCTACCTCTGCGCGCATGGCACCAAGCATCACTGGGCGCGCCTGAAGTGGGTCGCCGATGTGGCGCATGTGCTGCATGGGCATCCCGAGCTGGATGCAGAAGCGCTCTGCCAGCATGCGCGTGCGCTCCACTGCGAGCGGGTGCTGCTTCTGGGGCTGCATGTAGCGGAGCGATGGCTGGAGGCGCCGCTTGCTCCAGCATTTCGGGCAGCCATCACAGCCGACCCGATGATAGACGAACTGGCCCGCTTCATCGAAACGAACTGGCTTTGGACCGAGGCCGGGCTCGACCGCACCATCCGGTGGCAGCAGGTGCGCTTTTTTGCGCGCACACGGCGCCGCTGGCGCGATGCCTGGCCCATGTGGATCGAGTACCTGCGTCGTGGCCTGAAGCCCAGCCCGCAAGACCGTGCCTTTGTCGACCTTCCGCGTCCGCTTACGCCGCTGTACGCGCTGGTGCGCCCGGTGCGCATATGGCGCGACTGGCGGCGCGGTCCGGTGCCTGAATCCGCCGAGACTGCCCCCGCATCTACACGCTCCGACCTCGTATCCGCCTAACGTGTGCTGGCTCTGATGGCTTTATTCAATCGACTGTATAGTCTGGCGCGTGTGGCGTGGCATGTCCCGTGGCGCCGCCGCCGTGCGCTGGCACAGGCCCTCGTTGCCGTGCCCCTGGCCTGGGCAGCGCTGCGTTTGGTTCCGTTTCAGCGGGTGGTGCAGGCCAGCGCGCCGCAGCCTCGCCGGACGGCAGATGAGCGTGAACTCGGGCGACGCGTGTGGGCCGGGGCGGTGGTAAGTCACGCGCTTTTCCCGCGGCGTCCGTGCCTGCCGCAGTCGCTGGCCACGCGCTACCTGCTGGCGCGGGCGGGCTGCCCAACCGCGCTGCGTATTGGCGTGCAGCGCCGGGGAGCGGGGCTTGCTGCCCACGCCTGGCTGGAGCGCGACGGCGTGCCGATCACTGACCCCGACGGGCCGACCTCTTTTGCTCCATTGCAGGCGCCCTCTGCGCTGTAACCCGGCGATGCAGACTGCACCGCCTGCTCCGATGACTTCGTTCCATCCTCTACAATCCAACCCTTTCGCATCCCCATGACTGATACATCCTTGACCCCCGACGCCCTGACCGATGATACGCTCGTGCGCGCCTCCGACACCCACGTGTCTTCCGATCTGGCGGGCGAGGAGGTGATTCTGAACCTGAGCAACGGCGTGTACTACGGACTCAACCCCGTGGGCAGCCAGATCTGGGCACTCATTCAGACGCCGCAGCCGGTCGCCGATCTGTGCGCCGCACTGCAGGACACGTATCCCGACGTTGATCCTGAGGTGTTGGGCCGCGACGTGCGTGCGCTTTTGATAGAGCTGCACGAAGCCGAGTTGCTGACCGTCGTCGATGAGGCCGCCTAATGCATCTGCAATGCCCATGCATACCTACGAAAAAGCGCCCTGGGCTGTGCAAGCCGAGGGCGCTTTTTTTTGCAGTGGAAAACTGAACCGACCGTGCGTTACGAGCAGTCGAAGACCGGGTTATCTGGGCGTCCTTGACCGGGAGGGCAGTCGAAGGGCGGGCCCTCGCCCCGACCGGGCACGGCGGTGATGTCTTCGACGGAGCCGTAGGTGGTGAGCGTGGGCGGCGTGTATGTAGAGCGTTTCATATCAGAGAGTACGTTGGGATAGTGGGTAAACGAAAAAGACGGCACAGGTACGACTCGGACGGCTGTTATGAGCAATCCGTGATAGGCAGCGAGAATTCGTGTCCACCAATGGAAAAGCTGAAATCGCTGGGCGCGCCGATCTGCTTGCCAAAGGCGCAGCCGCGTGCGGTGAGCGTGGCCACTGAGCCGTACGTTGTAAGGCGTGGTGGTGTGTAAGGGGCGGTATTAGGCATGAGACAGTAATTGATTGGAGTGTAGCGTACGGAAGCGTGCTGAACAGCAGAAGCACGTTGCCTAAACATACACGGAGCCGAATAGCGATACTATCTGACAATTGCTCAAGGCAGGGGCGCCATCGTGTGTGTGGGCATATGCGCTACTGGCGCATCGGGACTCGTATCGAGAGAGGTTTTCGGGGAATCGGTGAGCAGGGCCACCAAGTCGGGCAGTTGCGTTAGGTCGCGGGGGCGCTCCAGCTGGTACACAGGCACGTGGCGCACCAGCTCGGCGAGCTGGTGGAAATGATTGGCGCCGGTGCCGTGGCGGCCTACAAAGCGCGGCGCGTAGGTCTCAGACAGCACGGACACAAACGCCTCGCGTGCATCCAGTTGAGTACATGCGAGCGCATCGCCAAAACCGAGTACGTAGATGGCGCGCAGCGGGTGGGCGTGGGAGGCAAAGCGGTCGGGGGCGCGCCACGCGCGTTTCGGGAGGCGGGGCGCAATGGTATCTAACCGGTCGGGCGTCTGCCCTACCGCCTGGGCGGCGTCGGGCCAGAGCTTGATCTGCGGAAACGCGGGCTCAATGGCTACGGGCGTATCGGGAGCCGGGCGCACAAGCGCCAGCACGTCGTCGGAGAGCAGCGGATAGCCGGCTTCTTGCAGCGCTGCTGCGGTGGTCGACTTGCCCGCGCCTTTGGGTCCGATGAAGGCCGCTGCGCCGTGTGGAAGAGCGATTGCGCTTCCGTGTAGCGTGCACGTGCCCCGCTGGTGCAGAATCAGGCCCATCATCACGCCCAACAGCGGAAGACGCTGCATCGCTGGTGTAGCCGTTGGAGCCGGGCAAAATCGGATGCACGTGCCGCTGTCAGCAGCATATGTGCCTAAGTTAGTCCAGTGGGCATAAACAGTTGAGCCGGTAGTACGCACTTGCACCGAACGCTCCGGGGCAAATGCCGGAGCGTCGGTCAAGGCATCACGCAGAATGGTCAGGTCGGCAGCCTGTGCAGCGGGCGCCACCATCAGTTCAGGGAACGGAATGGACGACCGGATGCGCAGTCCGTATGCGCGGTAATGATGCATGGCATGAAGCATGGAATCAGAGCAGAGTACGAAACAGGCTGCCGAGGCCTGAGACTGTGCCGCCGAAGCGGCAGCAGCTATGAACAGTCGGATACGAAATTGCCGTGCGTGAACAGCCCGTCTTTCGGGCCACTGGTAGCCTTGCAGATGCGGGTCTGGTCGCGCGTCAGCTTTTCGACGGACCCGAAGGTCGTGAGCGTGGGTGCTTCGTAGGAAACGGGCTTCTTGGTCATGATACCGTAGAGGGTAGGGATGAAGAATGCGATGCATCGACAAGCGGGGACACGTCTTGCCGCAAGGGGCTTGACGATGCAGAGTAAGGGGCGGCAAGATCAGGCAGCGCGTCGAACCAGGCTGCTACGCCCAGTATGCGCCAGCAGGTGGTGGCATCGCCTGCCGCACGGGCCGCAGCCAATGCGCCAGGGGCCAGGTAGTCGGTGAGTTGGGGATGCGCAGCAGCGGCGTCGAGGCGAGGGGCGGCGTCACGCAGTAAGTTGCGCTCAAAGGTGGGGGCCAGATTCGACTTGCCGGCCCGCCAACGGATTGCAGTGGGCATGTCGGGCGCCATGGCGGTGCGCAAGACCCAGCGCGTCCACCCGTGGCGGAGTTTCTGGGTGGGCGGCAGCGCCAGGCAGTACTCCAGCACACGCCGGTCGTAGAACGGGTGGCGGCGCTCCATGCCGTCCGCAGCAGCCAGGTGGTTAATCTCAGCCAAGACGGCGCCGGTCGCAGCATCGGCCACGCGGAGCGACTGGGCGTGGGCCTCGCGCTCGGTCCGTGGCAGGGGCGGTTCGGGGGATTCGGGAAGCAGGGCGGCCCGCTCGGGACGAACGAGCGCGGCAGCTATTGAGGGCGAGTCGCCTCCCATCACGCAGCGCATCCAGAGCGCCTTGCGTGATACACCAAGCGCGCGGTGCAGCAGCCAGGCGGCCTGTAGTCCGCTGGCCTTGTGTAAAGCGATGTGCTCGCGCAGATAGGGCGCGCCAAAAGCCCAGAATAGATCGGGGCCGCGTGCGCCCCCAATGCGATGTACCAGCGCCTTTACCTCGTCAATGAACGCTGTCCAGTGCCGGGCAGCGGCCAGCTCCGAGAGCCATCCGAAGCCATGCGATACGGCGACGTCGCCTTCGGAGCCGTCGAGGAGCACGGTGCAGCCGGCCTGGCGCGCGGCGCGGTGGATGTGGCGTTGCAGGTACAGGTTGCAGATGTGGGGCGGCGCGGCCAACTCGCGTACGGTGTCGTCGAGATGCGCCGCCGGGTTGAGGTGATCTACCGGCAACTGGTGCGTGCGGAAGCGTCCGGTACGCGTGAGGTGATTGAGGTACGTGCGCTCGTCGCTGCGGCGGCGCAGGTTGGGCGGCAGGTTCGGAAACGTAGCGGCAAAAAGCGGAAGCGGGGCCGCACTGGACTGAGCGATATGGGCCAGGCATGCCACTGCCGAGGAGTCGAGTCCGCCACTGGCCGACACGCCGGTGCCCAAGCCCGCCATGCGGTCGTTGACGGCGCGTTGGAGCACGGTGCGCAAGCCACGGGCACAGGCGCTATCAGAGCTGAAATCGGATGACGGAGGGGCTGGGGCCTGGGCCTCCGCCTGCCAGTAGCGGTGCGATGTTGTGCCTGTTGAGGTGAGCACAAGTGCGTGGGCGGGCGGTACCGCGCGTATCCCTTCGAAAAACGTGTCGAGGCCGCCTGTGGTAGCGCGCACCAGGTAGCGGGTCACGGCCTCCTCGTTGACGCGAGGGGCGACCTGCGGGTGCGCAAGCAGGGCGCGCACGGTAGAGGCAACAACGACTCCGCCAGGTGTGTGCGTATAAAAGAGCGGACAGATGCCGATGGCGTCGCGGATGAGTACGAGGCGGTGCTGACGGGCATCCCAGAGGGCGATGGCATAATCCCCCAGCACATGGCGGCCCAGGTCGGCGCCCCAGCGCGTGTAGGCCCGTGCAATGAGGTGCGCGGGCGACGGCGGCATGGCCGGATCGGTCGATGTCCGAAGCGTGTGCCAGAGCGTTTGCACATCGTCGAGACGCGCATCGGCGGCGACGTATATCTGGGTGTCGCGCAGGTGGTGGATGCCCGCGTAGGTCGCACTCCCTATGGTCGCGTGCGGCGTTTGCAGCAGCGGCACAGGGGGATGCGGCGTGGCATCCGAAAGGATGTGCGCGACCCAAGCGTGGGCCGGGGCGGCATGCCAGGAAAGATGGCCGGCAAGGAGGCGCATGTGCGTGGACTCCGAAAACGGACAAGTAGCAGAGGGATATCGAGCAACCTGCTGTCAGTATATCGGAGGGCGCAGAACGGGGCTATCGGCTTCTGTTGGTGTACACGTGCGCTTTTGGCGCATGGCGAACCGGAAAAGGGCTGTGCGCGAGCCGCTGGAGACGTACGCGCCTTGTCGTCATTCGGAGTTGGGCGCGGCATTAGCGGGCCAGGCGCCGACGAGCGTGGTTTCGTCGGGTAGCGTATGGAGCGGCGATCCGTTGAGGTCGAGGAGGGTGAGTCCGTCGCTGGTCGGCACGACGAGAGTTTGGGCATCGACCCAGCCCCACACGGGACCGGTGGCAGGCTGGAGTAGGTCGGTGGATCCGGCCTGGCGGACAGCGGCTTGCAGGCGGTTCCCGGTGGCCAGTGTAAAGGCGACGGCATCGCCGGTGGGCGACCAGTGCGGGTGTTGCTGAGCGCCTTCGGGAGCCGTAGCTGGGGGAACGAGAAAGGTGGTTTCGTCGGATTCGACGCTGTACACGACGAGGCGGCGTCGTCCCTCTTCAAGCACGCTGGCTGCGAGCTCGGGCGTGTTCGGTGCCCAGGTGGCGTGGCGCGGCGCACGGTCATCGCCAAAGAGCCGGGTTTCTTGCGTTCCCGCGGCGTTGCTCACGTACAGCGTAGAGTCGGGCTGGTAGGCATCGGCCTCGCGGTTGTATTCGAGCGTGCGGTAGATGTAGGCCATGCGGGTGCGCGAGGCGTCGTACGTCATGTGGTAGTGCCGCCGGATGTCGAGGGTGGCTTCGGTGGCGCAGCCGTTGGCGGCCACGAGGTAGAGGTTGTCGTCGTTGCGAACGGCCAGCTGAGCATTGGAGAGCCAGGCCAGCACCTCGGTCGATGCGCTGCATCCCACCGAACGCGTGGTGCCGTTTTCCGCAATGCGAAGGGTGCCGGGGCCGCGATTGCCATCGGCGGTGGGGGTGTAGACGCCATAGGCAAAGGCGTTGCGTTCGGGATGCCAGCCGATGGAGTACGTAGCCGGCTGGGCCCGGGCATCTACCTCTTCGATGCGATCGTGGCCCAGGGTGTAGCGCGCCAGGTGCACCGAGTCGGGCGTGGTGTAGGTGAAGGCCACGGCGTTGCGGGTGGGCGCGTCTACGTGTTGCTTGATGCGTGTGACGCCGGAGCGGACCGCGCGCTGGGCATCGGTGCGCAGGTGGTGCACGCTGAGGGTATCATTGGCGTGCGAAAGGAGCGTGTAGGCGGGGCCTGTGGGTTCTTCAGGCGCGTTGTCGGCCTCGGTGGTGGGGGATGACGACGCACAGTGCAGGTTCAGGAGGGCGGCTCCTGTAATCAGCAGAAGCAGGCAGGCAGACGAGAGAAATCGGCGCATAGGCAGCCATGCAGAAAAACGAAGCAGAATAAAACCATTGCAACATAGCCACTGGCAGCCACAGAAGAGAAAAGAATGGCTGAAAACAGACCGTGGGAAACGGAGCTGTGGGATGCGTCATAGAGAACACTACGACGCCATGTGACCGTATGGCTTTCATGCTCTGATCGTTTTTGGTGGTGCCCATGCGCAATCTGCTCCGCTATACCGGATCGGCTCTCTTCCTGCTGTTTATCGTGGTTACGTGCGTTCTTTTCTATGTGGGTGCGGTGCTGGTGTGGGCGGTTACGAGGCCGTTCGACCCTCGGCTGAAGGGGTTGCATCTCTACTCTTCGTTCTGGGCGTCGTTTTATCTGTGGACGAACCCCCTGTGGTCGGTAACGGTGGAGGGCCGCGAGCATGTGCGTTCGAATCAGCCGTACGTAATCGTATCCAACCACCAGTCGGCCCTCGACATTCTGGTGGCGTTTCGGCTGTTCATTCCGTTTAAGTGGGTGTCGAAGATCGAGATCTTCAAGGTGCCTATTCTGGGATGGAATATGCGCATGAACGATTATGTGGCGCTGCGGCGCGGCGATAGTAAGAGCATTGGGCAGATGATGGAGGCGTGCCGCACGCATTTGCGCAACGGGAGCAGCGTGTTCATTTTTCCGGAGGGTACGCGCTCGCGCACTGGCGAGCTGCGGCGGTTTAAACATGGCGCCTTTACCCTTGCGAAAGAGATGAACGTGCCTATTCTGCCGGTGGCGATCAGCGGAACGAGCAATGCGCTGCCTAAGAAGAGTATGATGTTGCAGGGGGCACATGACATGCACATCCAGGTGCTGCCCGAGATTCCGCCCGAGCAGTTTGTAGATACGGAGCCCAATGAGTTAGCCGCTGACGTGCGCAACGTGATTGCCCCGCATGTCCCCGAGCATCAGGCGGCAACGCAGCCGGCTCCCTCGCCTAAGCGGGATTCGCAGGAGGCGGTATGAATGATTCTATGTGATGCATGCGGTCTACAGCCGCTTTACAGATCGACGGATAGACCGAGCAGCCACCAGCGTTCGGGCATGGGGGCATTGAAGACTTCGCTGTACTCGCGGTTGAAGATATTGCGCACCTCGAACGAAACCGTGGCTTCTGAATCCAGCGCATTAATCGCGTAGAACAGGCGGGCGTTCGTTACGCTGTAGGAGAGATCCGCAGGCTCAGGCGCGTCGAGGCGCTCTTTCCACTGCGTTTGCAGGCTGCCGCCCACAGCACCCCACTGCACGCGGGCCGTTCCCTGCACGTGATGCCGTGCGGCGCTTGCAGCATAGGTGTAGAGCACGCCCTCGCCCACATCGCCAAGCGAGGCGTCGAGCCCGGTGTAGGCGAGCGTCCATGTGGTGTGGCCGCGTGCGCCCCAGGACTGCTGCCAGCGCGTTTCAGCCTCCAGGCCGTACGTATCGACCGAAAGCACATTGCGCGACCGAAACAGCTCCTCGCCGGGCGACTGCGCAAAGTCGATGAGTCCATCGGTGGTACGCGCAAAGCCCGTCACGTGCAGCGCAAGCGAGCGCGTGGGGTAGAGGTCTGCGCCTACTTCGTACGACCAGGCGCGCTCGGCCCGCAGGTTGGGCGTGCCTACGCTTCCGTCGGGAGGCGAATCGAGTTCGGTGTTGTAGTAGCGCTCCACATAATTGGGCGCCCGCACGGCACGCCCGGCGCCAGCGCGGAGCGTGTAGTGGGGCTTCGACCAGGCTGCGTAGAACTGTGGCGTAAGCTCGGTGCCAAAGGCGTGGTCGGCATCCAGGCGCAGGCTGCCGGTAAGGGTAAGCGGCTCGGTGGGCGACCAGCGCAGCCGGGTGAAGGCCCCACCGGCTTCATCGGCATGATCGCCAAGGTTGTTCGAGTCGATGCTGCGCGCTTGCCCCGACACGCCGCCGCTAAGCTGCCAGCGTTCGCTCAAGGCGTGCTGAATCTGCCCATGGGCGGTCAGCAGGCGGCTGGTGTGCTCGTTGGGCGGTGTGCTGGGCGTGAAGCGATAGCTGTCTTCGTGCTGTTTGGCGGCCACCTGTGCACGCAGTTGGGTGGATGCCGAGAGCCGTCCCTGATACCGCGTCTGGGCCCAGTACGTCGCGGTCGACTCGCGGGCGTTGTCGGAGGGGAGGCTGGTGTAGAACTGATACGCGGTAAACCGCCGGTCGTCGATTCCGGCGCGAGTGAAGAGGGAGTGGCCCTCAGCCAGGCGCTGCGTCCACGCCAGCGAACCGGCCGTGCGGCGGAAGTCGGTGCGCACACGTCCATCGCTATCGGTTACGGGCTCGCCGCCGGGCGTGCTGATGGGCTGGCCGTCGCTGCCCTGCGTGGCGAAGGAGGCGCTTACGAAGGTGCCGCCCCGGGCCAGGCGCGCAGTGCCCTCCACGTCGTACAGGCCGTGGCGGCCCACCTGGGCCTGGGCGCTCGCGTTTGCATTGGAGCCTGTGGGGGCTCCTTGTTCCTGATGGAGGCCCGCATGTGTAAAGAGCTGTACCACACCGCCGAGTGCGTCGGGGCCGTACAGGGCCGAGGCCGGACCGCGCAGCACCTCGATGCGGGCAATCTCGCTTATGGGCACCGGCATATCAGCGAGGAAGTGCCCGGTCATCGGGTCGTTGATGCGGGCGCCATCCAGCAGCACGAGCACGCCGTTAAAAGTGGAGCCACGCATCGTAATGTCGCTCTGCACGCCGAAGCCGCCGCGACTCTGCACATCGACCCCGCTCACGGTGCGAAGCAGTTCGTCGTACGACGAGGCCGGGAGTGCCTCGATCGCTTCTTGCGTCCACACCGACACGCGGCGTCCCGATTGGGCGGCCGGTTCGGCAATGCGGGATGCGGTAACAACCACCGTATCCGGGATGGCCACGGTCATGGCGACATCAGCGGTGTCCGCGTCAGGGGCAGATTGACCGTGAGCTGCTTTGGGGCTGAGGCCAAGTGTGCTCAAGCAGAGCATGACAGCGGCGATCCAGCTTCCAATGACGCCAACGGTGATTCGCATGCGTATCCTCAAGACTAATGGTTAAGGGCAACGCAAGAATATAGCGCGTCCAACTGTGCGATCTCAACCCCCACACAGGGGTTAATCGTGTGTTCATTGCGGCACGGTTGCCCCCCAACAACACAAAAGCGCGGCCCGTGCCGGTAGGCCACGAGCCGCGCTGACGTTCAATAATGGTTAGACCGCCCTTAGTTGTTTGGGGGCTGCTGTTGGGGCGGTTGTTGCTGAGGCTGCTGTGGCTGAGCAGGACGCATGGTGTATCCCGCGATTTTCCAGGACCCGTCTTCTTTCGCAACGGCCACAATTTCGTTCAGGGGCTGATCGAAGTTAGAGGCGCTGGCCTCGTAGATCAAGAAGACATACTCCCCTTCAGGCAGGTTCTGGGGATTCTCCTGATACTGCTCCCGCATCAGCGAGCGTTCCTCGACGCTTCCCACCTGGGAATTGATCTGTTCCGACTGTTGCACCCACTCATCTTGAGTGACCTGGTCTTGCAGCATCGCAGCTGCTTCGTCCCAGCTTTCGCTGAAGGAGCCGGCATCGGTAAGAGCAAGCCAGTCCTCAGCGGCGGTGCGGGCTTCCTCAACGGCTTCAGGATTTTCAGGGCTCTGTTCCGGCATATTCTGAGCCTGGGCGGGGGCGGTCCACACGAGGGCAGCCGCCAGCAGCACAAGACTCATAACGCGCGATAACGTACTCATAAACAGGTACCAATAAGGATAAAGGGGATGGGTGCAAGCAGGGGATAGCCATCGGCTGCGTGCCTCATAGCATGCCAAAAGCCTGCTTGCTCATTCGCGTAGGGGCACGACGAATGTCAAACCTTGTTTGTTAATCATTGGTCAATAAAGTAATTTGCTGAGCTACTAAGACGTTGGTGCAGGAGAGCAAATCCTACCAAGCGGTTTCGTAGGGATGCGTAATGCGGTACGCTTGGGGGAGCACCGTAATGCGGATGCGACGGTTGCGGGCTTGCCCAGCAGACGTTTCGTTAGAGGCCGCCGGACGGGTGTCTCCGTAGGCGACAGCCTGAAACTGAGACGGCGCGCGATTGCTAAGGTCCACGAGTGCATCCACAATGGCTGCAGCATGCCCGGCAGACAGGGCACGTGCCGAGGAGTAAGGGCTATCGGCAGGGAGCGATGCGTCGGTGTAGCTTTCGACGCGCACAGTGCGCTTGCGGTATGTGGTACGCAGTTGGGTGGCCACCGTACGCAGGCGGTCGTGTGCGTTGGTCTTAAGATGCGCTGTACCACTCTCAAAGAGCACATCGGTCGCCAGCGTGGCAACGACATACCCGCCCTCGCGGAGCAACTGGACTTCGTACGCGATGCGTGTGAGGTCGTCTTGCAGGGCCCGTCGCTCGCGCCGGTACTGCCCAGACTGAATGTCGTCGTAGAACTGCAGGGAATCGGAGAGCAGGCGCACGCGGGCTTCCAGCCGCTCGTTCGCTGTTTTCAGGGAATCAACGCGTGCTGCAGACGATGACGATGAGTGTGTTCCTGCCGAAGAGGCACATCCAACCAGGGCCGCACCTGCAAGTCCGAGGAGGCACGCCACAAGCAGTGTGTTGCATCGCATCATAAGGCAAGCAGGCCAGTGATGAGCAGGACGGGAGCGGTTACGGCGTGCGTGACCCGGCCGTTGCCTCGGCAGGGTCGCCACGATGCTCGCGCGTGTGGCCCCACCAAATGAGTAGGCCGATGAAAGCGGCTCCGCCTACAGCCAGGATAATGACGAGGCCAACGGGGTCGCTTTCAGTGGGCCAGCGCAGGCTACGGTCGGACTCCAGAAACGGCCACAGAGCTCGCAGTGCGCCCGCAATAAGGCCAATGAGCACAGCCATCGTGGCGTCGTAATAATGCTGAAGCACGTAATGCAACAGGCGGGCAAAGCCACCAAGTCCGACAGCGGCACCGGCGGCAAATGTGGCAAGATAGACGAGGTCGCGCGCATTGATGGCGTCGAGCGTGGCGGTGTATAGGCCAAACACTTCGAGCAGAAATGCGCCACTCACCCCCGGAACGATCATCGCGCAGATGGCCACAGCTGCCGTTGCAAAGACCCGAAGGAGCGCAGGATCGCCGCCGTCAGCGGTAGGAAGTCCTGCAAGGAGAAAGGCAACTCCTGCGGCGCCAAGAGCAAGCACTGCGTAGCGGGAGCGCCAGGCAGATAGGCGAAGCAGGGGAATGGCCAGCGAGGCCCCCACGAGTCCCAAGAACAGTCCACGCATCGGGGCCGGATGCGCTTCAAGAAGCGGCGGCAGAACACGAGCCCCTACTGCAATGGCAGCAACAATGCCAGTCGCAAGGGGAAGCAGCAGGCCCAGATGCATGCGCTGCAGGTGGCGTCGGGCTACGGGCCACCGACCCTGCACCAGCGCAGCCGCGACCGATGTGCTTGCATGCAGCGCTTGAATGATGCGTTCGTACACGCCTACGATGAGCGCAATGGTACCGCCGCTCACTCCAGGGATGACGTCGGCAGCTCCCATGAGTAGGCCAGCGCCCAACCCTCTTAGAAATGTACGCAACGACGGCATAAAAGAAAGGAAAGCGATAAAAAGGATTAAGCGCGGTCAAGACCCAATCGCCGTCGCACGTAGTCGTCGCGATAGAGTTCAGGATACGCGTGGCGAAATTCGCTTTTTTTGGACGGGTCGAGGCGAAAAGCCGTCTTGAGAGCTCGAATGCTTTCATCGGTGCGCCCCACAGCAAGCAGGGCTTTGGCCTGATGGAAGTACGGGTTGGCAGCATGCGGCGTAAGCGACTGCGCTGTTCGGTAGGCGTTCAGGGCCTCTTCAGCGTTACCCAGTTGGAAGAGCGTTTCGGCGTATCCGAGCCAGGCATGGCTGTTTTCCTTGTCGAGTTTCAGCGCTGCATGGTAGGAAGTTAGCGCCTCTTCGAATGCACGCAGTTGAAAAGCCGTGTCGCCTTTCGCATTCCAGAACTTCGGATTGGTATTGTCAAGGTGCGTGGCGTAGTCAAAACAGTCGAAGGCCTCTGTTAGCTCGTTGCGCGCCACATAGCAACTGCCGAGTCCATACCAGGCTTCCGGGTAGGCCGACTCTTCGTCAAGCGCCTCTTGATAGTAGGCAAAAGCCTGTTCAATATCGGTTTTTTCCTCGTAGGCCAGTGCAATGTTGTAGAATGTAGCCGCATCGGGCCCTTCGAGCTCAAGGACATGCTCGTAGCTGGTGATGGCCTCGTTAAGGCGGCCCTGGTTGGCAAGCGCGTTGCCTCGGTTGTAGTGGGCAGAAGCAAAGTCGTCTTGAATAGCAAGAGCCAGGTCGTATGAGAACACAGCCTCATCGAATTTGCCCATGCGGTTGAGCACAATGCCGCGGTTGTACCACGCGTCGTGGGCGTACGGATCCAAATCGAGATGGCGGTCATAGGCCGCAACGCTTTCAGCGTCGTTGCCCAGGCGGTCGTGGCAGTAGCCCAGTTCGTACCACACTTCGGGGTGCTCGGGGTGCAGGTCAGCACACCGCTGAAATGCTTCAGCGGCCTGCTGCAGATGGTTCGCACGTTCCAGCGTAATCCCCTGGTTGAAGTACGCCTCCGCATGCAGGGGGTTAATCGCAAGCGCGTCGTCGTAGGCCGAAAGGGCCTCCTTAGGGCGGCCCAAGCTGTCGAGGGTAATGCCAATATTGACGAGCGTTTCCGGGTCAGCAGGGTTGAGTTCGCGCGCTTTCTGATAGGTGCGCAACGCTTCCCGATAGCGCCCCAGGTTATTGAGCAGGATGCCCCGGCGGAGCCAGCCATCCGCCGAGTACGGATGCAGGTCAAGCAGGTGGTCGATCACGTTCAGGGCGTTCTCAAAAGCGCCGAGTTCGTAGTAATGCGTGGCCACAGCCTCCAGCTCGTTCGAGTCGAAATACGCGTTGGTGCCATGCGTTTCATACGCATCCACCAGTTCTTGCAGGCGGGCGTCAGACGACGAGCCGTCAAAATTGTCAAAGCCGAAGTCGAACATGCGTATAGCGCGTCGGTTCGTAGTGGTCGAGACGCTGATTGGCCGCAACATATAGCCCCGTAGGGCAACAGCCCAGTACTCCAATAGTACGATATAGACGGGGGCAGATGCAAGGTGTGTTGGCGCAAACACGTACTCTTTTTGCGAAACGAGTACATAGCTGTACCAATCCCTTTACGCGCTACGCGAATAGCATCGTATGCACGGCGCAGCGTTTGTGGAGCGTAACATTCGTTGTAGGTAGATGCGCAGGCACGGTTCAACACAGCCCTCACAGTAGATGCAGACCCCCGATGTTCATTACATTCGAAGGGATTGACGGAAGCGGGAAGAGTACGCAGATGCGCCATTTGGCCACATGGCTTCAAGAACGAGGGCAGGCCGTTGAAACGATGCGCGACCCAGGCGGAACTCAGGTGGCTGAGCAGGTTCGCACACTGCTTCTGGATCCTACGTCATCACTCGATAACCGTACCGAGCTGTTTCTTTTTGCCGCGGCTCGTGCACAGCTGGTTGCTGAGCGCATCCGCCCAGCGCTGCAGGCAGGACGCGTGGTGTTGTGCGACCGTTTCTACGACTCTACCACAGCATACCAGGGTGGCGGACGTAACACGGTGCCGCGCGCATGGCTACACTCGCTTCATGAGCAAACCACTGGTGGGCTCATGCCCACGCGCACGTACCTTATTGATGTGCCTGTGGAAGAAGCAGCACGGCGGCGGCGTGGTGAGTCTGATGACCGCATGGAGCAAGAGGCATGGGCATTCCATGAGCGTGTGCGCACTACCTATCGTAGCTTAGCAGAAGAGGAGCCCACCCGCGTATGCTGCATTGATGGCACACAATCACCTGTGCAGGTGCAGGGGGCAATTCGGGCCGACCTGAAGGCAATTTGGCCGTCTGTAGGAGCAGGAACCCCCTCATAGAGCAGCGGTTCGCTTCGTGCCTTCTGTAGTCGGCAGCTTGCAAGTACAAGTCTTCCTCTTGATTGGCTGGATAGCTTTACAAGGAAGGTCGCAAGCATAGCTTCCGAAGGAGCGCACTCCGTGTTTTTACGAGCAGTACCGTCTCCACTCGTTATGTCTACTCTCTCCGATGAACGGCGCGACGAAGTGCGCAATATCTTTCAAGCATTTCTGAAGCGTCGCAACAAGCGACAGACGCCAGAGCGTTTGGCAGTGCTCGACGAAATGTACCGCACCGATGAGCACATCGATGCAGATGAACTGTTCGTGCGCCTTAAGCAGAAGGGAGCTGATGTAAGTCGCGCTACTGTATATAACACCCTCGATCTATTACTGGAGTGCGACCTGGTCGTACGTCATCAGTTTGGCAAAAACCAGTCGAA
>NZ_PDEP01000002.1:295000-337277 GCF_002554705.1 Longimonas halophila
GTTGGCTTAGAAGCAGCCATTCATTCAAAGAGTGCGTAATAGCTCACTGGTCGAGCGGTCGGGCACCGAAAATAAACGGGCATCAAGTCTAACGCCGAAGCTTCGAATTGCTATTCCGACTACGGTCGGAATGCAGTGGTAGAGGAGCATTCCAGCAGCGCAGAAGCCGTGTCGCGAGGCACCGTGGAGCTTCTGGAAAAGAAAATGTAGGCATGAGTAACGATAAGACAAGTGAGAAACTTGTCCGCCGTAAACCTAAGAGTTCCTGTTCAACGCTAATCGGAACAGGGTTAGTCGGGACCTAAGTCGAGGCCGAAAGGCGTAGACGATGGAAAACGGGTCAACATTCCCGTACCTCCCAACAACGTTAACATAAGGCGTGACGCAGTCGCGTAAGATCCGCGTATCGACGGAATGATACGTTGAAGTGCGTAGGCTGGAGAGTAGGCAAATCCGCTCTCCATGAAGGCCGAAACACGACAGTAGGAGGAGCCGACAGGCAAATCCATAGTGATCCCAAGTATGCTGCCAAGAAAAGCGTCGTATGTTGTTTCGGGAGCCCGTATCTCAAACCAACACAGGTAGGTGAGGAGAATATCCTCAGGCGCTCGAGTGATTCGTGGTTAAGGAATTCGGCAAATTAGTCCCGTAACTTCGGGAGAAGGGACGCCCTACTTTGTTCAAAAGGGAAGTAGGGCCGCAGTGAACAGACTCAAACGACTGTTTAACAAAAACACAGACCTCTGCTAAGTCGCAAGACGACGTATAGGGGTTGACACCTGCCCGGTACCGGAAGGTTAATGAAGTGTGTTATTCTGACTTCGGTCAGAAGAAGCTCACGACTGAAGCCCCGGTAAACGGCGGCCGTAACTATAACGGTCCTAAGGTAGCGAAATTCCTTGTCGGGTAAGTTCCGACCTGCACGAATGGTGCAACGATTTGAGTACTGTCTCGACCACGAGCTCGGTGAAATTGTGGTGTCGGTGAAGACGCCGACTCCCTACAGTGGGACGGAAAGACCCCGTGCACCTTTACTACACCTTGGCATTGACATTAGTCAGAATATGTGCAGGATAGGCGGAAGGCTTGGAAGCAGCGTCGCTAGGCGCTGTGGAGCCATCCCTGAAATACCGCCCTTATTCTGATTGATGCCTAACCCTCGGCCGTTAGCCGGTCGGGAGACAGTGTCAGGCGGGTAGTTTGACTGGGGCGGTCTCCTCCTAAATAGTAACGGAGGATTTCAAAGGTACCCTCAGCATGGTCGGTAATCATGCATAGAGTGCAAAGGCACAAGGGTGCTTGACTGCGAGACATACAGGTCGAGCAGGTGCGAAAGCAGGACTTAGTGATCCGGCGGTTCCGAATGGAAGGGCCGTCGCTCAAAGGATAAAAGGTACGCCGGGGATAACAGGCTAATCTCCGCCAAGAGTCCATATCGACGCGGAGGTTTGGCACCTCGATGTCGGCTCGTCGCATCCTGGAGCTGGAGAAGGTTCCAAGGGTTGGGCTGTTCGCCCATTAAAGCGGCACGCGAGCTGGGTTCAGAACGTCGTGAGACAGTTCGGTCCCTATCTACTGTAGGCGTTGGAAACTTGAACGGAGCTGCTTCTAGTACGAGAGGACCGAAGTGGACGAACCGCTGGTGTACCAGTTGCGTCGCCAGGCGCATTGCTGGGTAGCTATGTTCGGAAGGGATAAGCGCTGAAAGCATCTAAGCACTAAGCCCCCCGTAAGATTAGGTTTCCCCAATAGGTCGTTCGAGATTAGGACGTGGATAGGCAGCAGGTGTACGCATGGCAACATGTTTAGCCGAGCTGTACTAATTACCTATGAGGCTTGACCTTGCTATTTTCCACATGCCATCCCGTGTGATTACTCATCACACTTGCGGAAAAACATTACCCCTTGCAGCATGCTTTTTAGCGTGTTGCCACCCTTTCCTGGTGACTATAGCGCAGGGGCCACACCTCTTCCCATTCCGAACAGAGAAGTTAAGCCCTGCAGCGCCGATGGTACTATCGCTTCGATGGAAGAGTAGGTCGTTGCCAGGATGTTATTGAAGGCCTCGTCGCATGTGCGGCGAGGCCTTTTTTGTTGTATGCATACCAAATCACTATAGCCGCGCCTCCGCAGAAAAAGCGCGGTTGGCTTTCAATTTGAGGACGCGAAGAATCGGACAAGCTGAAGCTCTCGTTTCAAAAGCGAAGTTCACTTCTTATCTTGTAAGTCCCGTTCTACGCTCATGCCTCCGGTTGCTATGTCTGATTCAGATTCTCCTACGCCAACTTCACTCCCCAATGCACCCGAAACCACACCCGAGCAGGCCATAGAGCATGGTCTCACAGAAGAAGAGTACACGTGGATTGTTGACCACCTGGGACGAACACCGACGTTTGTCGAGCTCGGGATCTACTCCGTCATGTGGAGTGAACACTGCTCGTACAAGAACTCATTGGCGCTCCTGAAAACGCTCCCCAATGAAGGCCCTGCTCTTCTGGTTGCAGCCGGAGAAGAAAATGCAGGCCTCGTTGGTATCGGAGAAGGCCTTGGTGTGGCCTTCAAGGTTGAAAGTCATAACCATCCTTCCGCCGTAGCCCCATACCAAGGAGCAGCTACAGGCGTTGGTGGCATCCACCGAGACATCTTTACGATGGGGGCACGTCCCATTGCTGCTCTCAACTCACTACGGTTTGGCTCCCTCGAAAGCGACCGCGTGCGCTACCTGCTCGACGGTGTCGTGCGAGGCATCGGCGACTACGGCAACTCCTTTGGCGTCCCCACCGTGGCGGGCGATGTCTACTTCGACGATGCTTACGAAGGCAACCCGCTCGTAAACGCAATGAGTGTCGGACTCGTCAAAGAAGATGCGATTGCGTCAGCAGCCCCACAGCATACGGGCAGCGTGGTCTACATCGTTGGGGCCTCCACCGGGCGCGATGGAATCCACGGAGCAACCTTCGCTTCTGAAGAGATTTCCGAAGAGAGCGAGGACAAGCGCCCCAGTGTGCAGGTCGGTGATCCCTTCACTGAAAAGCTACTGCTCGAGGCAACGCTTGAAGCGATTGATGTAGGCGTGGTCGAGGCCATTCAAGACATGGGAGCAGCAGGCATCACCAGTTCGTCGTTTGAGATGAGTGCATCCGGGGGATGCGGAATGGAACTGCATCTCGATCGCGTTCCGGTGCGCGAATCACAGATGACGCCGTACGAAATCATGCTCTCGGAGAGTCAGGAGCGGATGCTCGTTGTGTGCGACCCGGACGATGCCGACCAGCTGGTCGATGTGTATGCGCGATGGGACCTGCACGCTGAGCGCATCGGCACGATCACCGACGGCACAAATGTGCAGCTCTACTGGAACGAGACCCTTGTTGCCGACCTGGATGCGCGCCATCTCGACTCCGGGAGCGGTGCACCCGTCTATGAACGTGAAACCAAGCGTCCCGCATATCTCGAAACGACCCGAGCGTTTCATCCCGACGAGGTGGCTGATTGCACGCCAGACACCGCAACCGACATGCTACATACGCTGCTTGCTGCCCCGAACATTGCGTCGAAGCGGTGGGTCTTCGAGCAGTACGACACGATGGTGCGCACAAACACGGTAGTCGGTCCCGGCCCCAGCGATGCCGCTGTCATTCGTATCAAAGGGACCGACCGTGGCTTGGCACTTAAGACCGACTGCAACGGACGATACGTCTATCTGAATCCGCGCAAGGGGGCTGAAATCGCCGTCTGCGAATCCGCCCGTAATGTGGTGTGCGCAGGAGGGAAGCCAGTAGCTATTACTAACTGCCTGAACTTTGGAAACCCGTACAAGCCCGAGGTCTACTGGACCTTCGCCGAAGCGATTAAGGGGATGGGCAACGCCTGTACCGCACTCGGAACGCCGGTTACCGGCGGCAACGTCTCATTTTACAACGAGCATCCCGACGGAGCCGTCTACCCAACACCGACAATCGGCATGGTGGGGCGCGTCGACGACTTACATACGCAGCCCACGACCGCGGCTGTGCAAACACCTGGGGATCGGCTTTTTCTGCTCCACCCAGACGGGCAGGCATATCCAAACGATATTGATGGATCGGAATATTTGGCAACAGTGCATGAGCAGATTGCGGGCGACGCACCACGCCTTGTGCTCGACGAAGAGGTTGCTGTGCAGCAAGCAATGCGCACCCTGATCAACACCGGAACGGTACAGCATGCGCACGACGTATCGGACGGCGGACTTGCGGCGTGCCTGGCCGAGTCGGCTCTGCACGGCAACTGTGGAATGGACATTACACTCTCCATTCCTGAAGACGTACGAGCAGATGCGGTGCTCTTTGGTGAAGCTCAGTCGCGGATCGTCTTTTCAGTTGCTGAAGACCACGAACCGGCGATTCAAGAAGCGATTCAGGATATTGAAGGCGTGTCAGCAACGCCTATTGGCACCGTGTGCGGCAACGAATTCCGTATCACATGGGCCGGTATCACATGGGTCGAAGCACCGCTCCATACGCTACGTGCAGCGCATGAAAACACGCTGCCCAACGCGATGAATGCCGAGCAGCGCACCGCAGCATAGACACCAGAGACCAGGCCAAAGTGTCCAACGTGGGCAAAGACCCGCAGGCGCGCGAACATCTTCTTGTATGGTGGAGTATCTGTGTATCCAAACAAACAGTATACTACGCGAAGCGCATATGTGAGAGGTCTGTATCCAGGGTCCGATTGCGTAACGCCGGAAGCGCTCTTCGCAACCAAGCATTGCGTCTTCCACACGTTGCGGCAACCGTACAACTTATGGTCCTGCTGCCGCGTTTGGATGCATGGTTTCTTCTTTGCACCAAGCCCTCCTTTATCATGAGCACGCCTGCAACCAACGGACACGCCCCTAATCTTTCCGCCTTTGAGGGCATTGATGGGGCCGATGCCGAAATGCGTGATGTCGTCATCATTGGCACGGGCCCGGCAGGCTGGACTGCCGCACTCTACACCGCCCGCGCCAGTTTGGAGCCGCTCGTATTCATGGGGCCCGAGCCCGGTGGACAGCTTACCACAACCACCGATGTGGAAAACTATCCCGGCTACCCCGACGGCATCATGGGGCCCGATATGATGCAGGACTTTCAGGCGCAGGCTGAGCAGTTTGGTGCCGAGTCGCGCTACGGTGTGGTCACCGATGTCGACTTCAGCGAGCGCCCGTATCGCCTGCTGGTGGATGAAGAAACGCTCATCCACGCGCAGACGGTCATTGTGGCGACCGGCGCTTCGGCCCGCTACCTGGGCCTCGAAAACGAGCAGCGGCTGCTGGGGCACGGCGTATCGGCCTGTGCCACGTGCGATGGCGCCTTCTTCCGCGACGAAACCGTGGCCGTCGTCGGCGGCGGCGACAGCGCGATGGAAGAAGCCATCTTCCTCACCAAGTTTGCGAAGGAGGTCCGCGTCATCCACCGCCGCGACGAACTCCGCGCCTCAAAAATTATGCAGGAGCGGGCCTTCGACAACGACAAAATCACCTTTGTGTGGGATACCGAAGTCGTTGACGTGCTCGGCGAGGATCAGGTGACGGGCATTGAGGTCATCAACAACAACACCGAGGAAACGTACGTCATGGACGACGTGACGGGACTTTTCCTGGCGATTGGCCATACGCCCAACACGGAGCCGTTTACCGGCTGGCTCGACATGGACGACAGCGACTACATTGAAACGCAGCCCGACTCGACCTACACCAATATTCCGGGCGTGTTTGCCTGTGGAGACGCGCAAGACCACGTCTACCGCCAGGCGGTCACCGCAGCGGGCACCGGATGCATGGCCGCGATCGATGCTGAGCGCTGGCTCTCAGAGCACGGCGTGATCGACGAGCCGCGTACTGAAACCGAGTATCACGCGGCCCCGGCTACCGCATCCAGCAACGCGTAACCTCGCAGACGCTTCGCGCCGCCTCCAGTCATGATCGCATGCAGCGATGCATAACATCGTCCTTGCATGTCGGGGCTGGAGGCGGTACTATTTTTGCCTGCGTTATGCGTGTGTTACCACTTGTTTCACCAGCCCCTTACTTCCTGTGATGTATTCGCGCTCCCTCGGAGCTCTGTGCGGAATGATCCTTGGCGTTGTGCTCACGCTCGCGGGCACTGGCTGCGCATCTCCTGATGCGCCCGACCCGTCGCCGCCTACCGCCACAACCACGTCCCCCGACTCATCAGCTCAGCAGGCGAATGCGGATCTGAATGCAGCGCCCCCAACGCCGCAGGGGGAGCGCTCCCTGAACGAGCGCCTGAATGATCTCTCGCTTGCAGCCCGCATCAAGCAAGCCCTGGCCCGCGACCGCAGGCTGCGCGGGTATGACTTTGAGCCGGAGGTGGAGCGAGGCACTGTGCTCTTGCAGGGCGATGTGCAAACGCAAGACGAATACGAGCGCGCCGCCGAAATCACGGCGCAACTGTCCGAGGTCGAGGCCGTCACCAACGCCGTTACGGTCGTTGGACAACCCGTCATCGCTGACAATCGGCGTGGAGATGCAAATCCCAGCAACGAATCGGGCGCCACGCACGTCGTGCAGCCCGGCGAAACGCTGTGGGATATCGCCCGCTCGCATCGCTCGTCGGTCGGCAGCATCCAGCAGCACAACGGACTGAGCGACGGACGCCTGCAGCCCGGTCAAACGCTCAAGATTCCATCGCCGTAAGAGGTGCGTTCTACATATCCAAGTAGCAGGTAGGGACGCAGCGCGCTGCGTCCCTTTTCTTTTTCGTAAAGCGATGATACATCGAGCTATAATCGAGCCCTTTGCATTATTGGTGTTGATTGGGCAATTTGTTTGCTGTAGGCTACTCGGCGCTTTAATCAACCCATCATGCGATACGTCTTCTTACTCTTGTGTTCGCTATTCTTTGCCCATGGGTCTTTGGCGCAGACGCCAGACCAGGAGTGGACACTCAACGACACGTTTTATATAACCTCCATCGACATCGATAGTGAGGGTCGAATCTACGCAAGTGATATCGAGGCTCACCAAATCCATATCTTCGGAGACGACGGATCACACATTCGTTCCGTAGGCAGTGAGGGGCAAGGGCCTGGAGAGTTTATGATGCCACTTTGTGCTGAGTTAAGTCCCAATGAGGAGCAGTTTGTCGTGCGTGACTGGCAAAACAGAGTTAGCTTCTTTACCCGAGAGGGCGACTACGAAAGCTCTTTTGTTATGACTGGGCACATACCATCAGAAGATCTTGCATTCCAGAATGACTCACTCCTCGTGATGGGCAGTTTTGGTGCCCAGACATTGGAAAATGGTAAGACCATGCATTTCTATACAACGGGGGGAGAAAACCTCAAATCATTCTTTCCGCTCAATGAGAGGATGATCGAGTTAAACATCTCAACATGGGCTGATGCCTCCTTTGTCATTGCTCCAAATGATCAAATATATGCACTGCAACCAGGCCAATACAGCTTCAGCATCTTCTCGTCAGAAGGGGAATTAGAACGCGAAGTATCTGTATCACCGTTTCCTGAGCATGTGAATCTCCCTGACGAACCGCAACCTGACGGACAAGATCAGGACGAACTACAGGAATGGATAGATACATATGACACGCCGCGATCGCTCTACATGGTTGATTCCGGCGTGCTGGCAGTCACGATTCAAGAAGGAGATGTGCCTGCGGAAGAAAGCACAATGATCGATCTCATCGAAGCTGATACCGGAGAGTTGTTAGGTAGCCTGCGCCTTCCAGGGTTCATTGTGGATGCTGATTACGAAGAGGAATTGTTGTACGCAGCGGAATCAAATGCGGGGGAGGCATCCACTACACTTCGCGCATACGGCCTCGACGACTTGTTAGAAGCAGCAGAGTAGAGAGCAATCCCCTGACCGTTACCAATCAACCCGCTCCGCCCCCTCACGTCCGCATGAAGTTCTTCAGCAGAAAGAACACGTTCTCCTTCCGCTCGCGCAGGCGCCGGTAGAAGTACGGAAACCACTCCGTACCGTAAGGCACATACACCATCATGTTGTATCCATCAGCAGCCATTTCGCGCTGGGTATCCGGACGCAGGCCGTACAGCATCTGAAACTCGAACCGGTCGCGCGAGATGCTTTCGTCCGCGGCGAATTGCTTTGTAGCGCGGATCAACGAATCATCGTGTGTCGCAATGCCTGAATAGGGCGTGTGCTTCAGCAGGCGCTGCATGTAGTCGGTAAAGCGTGCGCGAATCACATCCATGTCCTGATAGGCCCGTGCCGCCGGTTCGCCGTACGCGCCCTTGCACAGGCGCACGCTCACGCCCAGCTCGCACATCCGGTCGATGTCGCGATCCGTGCGCTTCAGCATCGCCTGCAGCACCGGACCAATATGATCCGGGAAGTCCGCATGCATCGTCTCAAAGATCGACAGCGTCGAATCCGTCAGGTCGCTGCCCTCCATATCCAGCCGCACAAACATGTCGTGCTCAGCGGCCACCTCCATAAGCGCACGCAGGTTCGCGAGGCAGAACGCCTCATCGATGAGCTGCCCCAGCATCGACAGCTTAATCGAAATGCGGTTGCGGCGCTCGGGGGGCGTCACCGCGTCCAGCGTGCGCACCAGCTCGATGTACGTATCCCGCGATTGCCGCGCCACGTCACGGTCGTGCACATGCTCGCCCAGCAAGTCGAGCGCCACATGCAAGCCATCGTCATTCAGCGCTTGCACGGCAGGCAGCGCCTCGTCGAGCGTTTCGCCCGCCACAAACCGGCTGGCCAGGAAAAAAGGAAGTCGCATAGCAGTCAATGTTGAAAGCGCTTTTACAGACAGTAAAACATAGGCATCACGTCCGGCACAAGTTGGCGTGCGCGTTGAAAAACCAGTTCGAAATACAAACATCGTTGCGTAGCGAAGGGCTCTTGGCCAGATAGGTGTCATTGAAAAACACTGGCTGTGATTAGCAGCATCCGTTGGCATTGCCCCAATTTCATTGTGGGAGAAAGCATAGCATCGGCGCTGCGCCGTAACCTCTCGCAGTTTCTCCGTCGCTCTCGTTCCTGGTTCCCCCGTTCCATGGCTGCGCAACCGCCCCACGCTCCACGCACATGGGTCGCCGGAGCCGATGCATGCCCGGCCGGGTGGATCGTCGTGCTCGAACACACAGGCACCGGCGTGCACCGGCACCGCATCGTCGAGCACACCGCCGATCTGCTGCGGCTGCCCGAACAGCCCGCCTGCATCGGCATCGACATGATCATTGGACTGCCTGCCGAAGCCCGCTCTGGCGGACGCGCCTGCGACCGTGCGGCCCGCGCCCTGCTCGGGTGGCCGCGCTCCAGCAGTATCTTCTCGCCGCCGTGCCGCGCCGCTTTGCAAGCCACCACCTACGACGAAGCCGCGGCCACCAACCGGGCCAGCCATCCCGATGGTGTCGGGCTCACCAAGCAGGCGTACTACCTCTTCCCCAAAATCCGAGCGCTCGACACGCTCATCACGCCCGCGAGGCAGCATCGAATATGCGAAGTGCACCCCGAGTGCAGCTTTTACGTGCTCAACGGCAATGCCCCGGTCGATGCATCCAAACACACCGACGAGGGCATTGAGCATCGCATCCACCTGTTACAAGACGCCGAGTTCGATGGGGTCCCCGATGCGTGTAGCGCCTACCCGCGCCGCCAGGCCAAGCCCGACGACATCCTCGACGCCCACGCCGCCTGTTACACCGCGCGCCGCATGCACAAGGGCACCGCCACACGCCTCCCCCAAACCGAACCGGTGCCCGTTGACCCCACCGGACTGCGCATGGAGATCTGGCGGTAAGTTACAGGTGATATACACCTTTATATCCTGCGTCCGACGGTCCCCCGTCGGATGTACAAAACACAGCCGCTCCTGCGGCTCTGGAAACCGGCAGCCCCAAAGAAATAAAAACAGGTTCCCAATTCAGGGGAATCCCGCTCCCTGAAGAGTTGATACCAACTGCCAGTGTCTACTTCATCCTTTCGCATCCCCCCGACTGCTATGCCCACCGACATCGCCAACCTGCGCGAGGAGTACACCCGCGCTACTTTGACGCGCGAGGACATCGCCGACGATCCTATTGCGCAGTTTCGCACGTGGCTCGACGCGGCCATTGAGGCCGACCTGCCCGAGCCCAACGCCATGACACTGGCCACCGCCGACAAACAGGGCCGCCCGGCCTCGCGCGTGGTGCTGCTCAAGGAACTGGATACCGGTTTTGTGCTCTATACGAACTATCAGAGCCAGAAGGGCCAGGCGCTGCAGGCCAATCCGCACGCGGCGCTTACGTTCTGGTGGGAGCCCATGGAGAGGCAGGTGCGCGTGCAAGGACGGGCGGAGCGCGTTTCGGCGGAGCAGTCAGACGCCTACTTCGCCAAGCGTCCGCGCAGCAGCCAGTTGGGGGCGTGGACCTCGCCGCAGAGCCGCGTCATCGATGACCGCGATGTGCTCGACGATAACTGGGCGCAGGTGAAGGAGCGCTTTGGTGATGAGGGCGAGGTGCCGCGTCCGCCGCACTGGGGCGGCATACGCATCGTGCCGCACACCGTCGAGTTCTGGCAAGGCCGCCCCAGCCGTCTGCACGATCGCCTGCGCTACTGCCGCGCCGACGCAGAGAGCGCCGCCTCGTGGACGGTGGAGCGCCTGGCCCCATGATGCAACGCGTGAAGGGTCTTTAGACACAACCTAATGCAATGACAGGGTGCTGAGGACCCGGTGGAAATCGGAGGTGCTAAACGGGTGCCGGAGCGCAGCGTCGCACCAGTCGGGTGGGGTGGACCAGCAGTGGAGTTTGAGCACGCGAATGTTGTGCAGCGCCCGCATCGACCGGAGGCTGGCGGCAAGCGGCTCCTGTCCAGAAGCGACATCACCGATCACAGCAAGCTGGTGCTCCCGATGCAGGGAACGCACGGCCTCGGCACCGGTGCGTGCCTGGTCTATGCTCCATGTCGCAAGACCGTTAGAGTGGAGACAGGTCTCCACGAAATAGCGCATGTCGTCGTTGCGATCAACCAGGAGGATGCGAGGGGGAGGGTCTGTTTCGTCTGTAGCAGGCAATAAGATGGGGTGCACATTCAAAAGATTGATGTCAGGGGAGGGCAAGTCGCAGTGGGCTACGTCAGCTTATATGCGCCCAATCCCAGTCCCAGTGCAATTAGATAGAAGAGGCCGCCGTCAACAGGGACTCCGCTTGGAAGTGTCTCTCCGGGAGCGAGGGGACTCCCGCCGCCACCTGTTCCGTTGCAGCGTCCATTTCCGGGACCACAAGTACCTACGCCAGTCGATGGGTCCACGCAGCAGACACTTCGTCCACCTCCTGCAGTACAGTCGTTATTGCTAAAGCATTGTCCTCCAGGCCCTGCATTTGTCTGCACACCATCGCCCACGCGTCGTGCAGAACCCTCTTCTTCATCGTCCGAGAAGTCATAGAAGTCGCGGGCCCAGTCCTCGCCATGGCGTGACGGATCGGGCGTAGAGTCCGAGGTTCGGTCGGTCGACCAGGTGTCTTCCGTGCCCCACGGGTCGCTGCTGTTCCAGGCGTCGTTTACAGCCCAGGGATTGTTATCTTCTTCTGCTTGTGAGCGGTCAATCTGCCACGGGTTAGAGGACGGTTCGGGAGAATCCCAAACGCTTTGTCCATGCGCGGTTGGCGCGGTGCTGAGGAGCAGCCCGCCGGCTACGAGTCCAACAAAACATACGATGCGAAGAAGAGCGGATCCAGAGTTGTGAAATACGCGGGCACTGCGTAGCCAATCCCAAAGAGCAAAAAGTGCGGCCCGGGCATGCGTAGAGCGAATCATCATGAATAAACAGGAGCATCCAAGAGTAGGTTGTAAGCTGCTCCTAAGGATATGAAGACGATGCTCCGATAGCTTGCACTAAACAAGCAATCTGTAACACAGATCAGGCGTTTTTACCCGTTGCACAAATCGATCATCGATTTGCACAAATCGGCTATATTGCTGAAAATCGTTCTTCAGGCCGTTTAAGAGATGATTCTGGTTGTGTTGATATATTGGGGTAAACGCGACCGTTGCGTTTTTACACCTATCATGAAGATAGATGTACCGTGAATCGTGCAACGCATACCGCTGCGTGTGCATCACTGTCGACGTGCAATGCGACGCAGATAACAGGGCCGAATGAGATATGAAAGCTATGCCTTATCCCCCTACTGCTGGCGCGGAATAAGGTAGAGTTCGGTCTGGCGGCCATCGTGATATGTAACAGCGTCGCCGTCGAAGAAGGCATCCTCTTCCACCTTCATGAGGATCTCCTGGCCGCCCCACTCCGGAATCGACACGGCCACGTTCAGTTCGATGGAGTGCGCGGTGTTCGCGTAGAGCGGGTAGTCGCCCCAGCCGGGCACGCCGTCTTGCTGATCCCAGAGTCCAATCGTTGGACCGGCGCCGTGGCCGTGGTATCCAATCGGATGCGTGTAGATGGTCGCGTCGAGATTTTCGTCGTCGGCAGCAGCCAGGGCATCCGACAGAATGGCGTTGCCGCTGCGTCCGGTTGCAAACTGATCGGTGAGCAGGTCTTGCACGCGGTTGGCCTGTCGGAGCGCATCCTGTACCCCTTCGGGCGCGCTGGTTTCGCCGGGACGCAGCACGTAGGCGTTGCGCTGGGTGTCGGTGTTCAGGCGCAGGTACGTGATGCCCAGATCCATGTGCACGAGGTCGCCGGGTTGGATGACGGTGGGACCGCTGTCGGATGAAAAGTCGCCGTCTTCGCCCTCGGCATTGGCGCGCTGTACCGACACGCTCGGGTGGAACCAGGCAGTCAGGTTCAGGTCGCGAATGCGCTCGCGGTACCACCATGCTACATCCTCGGTCGTTGTGATGCCGGGCTGGATCACGGCTTCAGAGAGCCCCTCCGCAATGATGGCGTGTGCCAACCGGTTGATGTGCCGATACGCCGCGTGCTCCGAGGTAGTGCGCGTCTCCAGCCAGCCAATCGCCAGCGCCTCGCCCGATACGATGCGTTCGCGGTACGTCTCCGACAGCGCCGCTTCGAGCTGGCTCATCTCGCTTGTGGTCATGCCGTCGGCCAGTGCAAACGTCTCAGAGGTGTTGAGCGCAATGGATGCCGGGTCGCGTTCGGAGACGATCTGGGCCAGGCGCGCCCACTGATCGGGCTGCTCGTCCGGGTCCCACGCCGAGGGAAACAGCTCGCCCACATCGTACCGGCTGATGGCCAGGCGCTCAACGCCGTCGTTGGGGCCGCGGTCGTAGAACACGAGCATGGTGCGGCGGCGCGCAGCCATCCATGTGGCGGGAAGCATCGTTTCAATGACGGGGTCTTCGTTGTACTCCCGCGCACTCACAATCCACATGTCCACGTTCTCGCGCCGCATGAGTGCCGGCAGTACGGTATCGAGGCGCTCCTGTAGCCACGTGTTCACCACATTAGCGCGTTCCTGCATGGAGAGTACGGCAGGCGCCCCGGCATCTTCAGGGTGTTGTGCCGTAGCGGGTACGACCGCCGCAACCATGAGGCAGACGGTGAGCAGAAGGCGTGTGCGGGTGCGCATGGCAACGGAGTATAGTGGAAGGCAACGACGGATGCATTCCCATAATACAACATGCACGACAGAGGTGCCACGAGCACAACCGCCCAACATACAGACGCGCAGCTCCGTGCGGAGGCACCGAGCCGCGCGTTTGCGCGTCGCAATGGGTAGGGAGGGATACGGTCGCCGCCTACCGCTGCACGAGGTCGAGCACCAGGGGCAGGTGGTCGGAGGCAGTGGTAGTCGCATCGGCATCCAGGCCGTGCGCCTGGCGCAGGCTGTCGGGCAAGCCCGGCGTGTAGAGCGTGTAGGCGTGGGCCACATCGAGCACGCTATCGCTCACATACGCGTAATCGAGGCGGCTGGGCGGATACGAACTGCCACGGCCCATCCAGGTGCTATGCAGCGAGGTGCCGGTCTGACGCGGATTGACATCCAGCAGGTCGGTGCCGTCCCAGTCGGGTGCGGTCGATTCGCCAAACTCATCGGTGTTGACGATGGTACCGGTTTTCAGGGTGTTGGGCTGCTGCGCATCCCCTACGAAGTTCATATCGCCGGTGATGAGCACGGGGGTGTTCTCGGGCACATCAATGGCGGCGGTGCCGGCTTGGGCCTCCCGCAGGAACGCGATGATGGAGTCGACGCCCAGCTGGCGGCGCACATCGCGTGAGGGAGTGGCATCGTCGTAGTTGCAGCACGGCAGGTGCGCCAGGATCACAAGTAGCGGCGTGCCGAGGTCGTCTTCCGTATCCAGCAGATACGCCCCGCTGGTGTAGTTCTGATAGCCGGTGATGGCGTGGGTGTCGAGGATGGGATACTTGCTCACCATAATCAGGTCGATGCCTTTCTTATCCACATGCCACTGTCCCGAATCGGGCGTGCCGTAGAGGGATTCAACGCGCTCGCGGGTGGCCTCGGCGTTGTTTTCGTAGAGCTCGTTGAAGCCGATGATGTCGGGCTGTACCGTGTTTAGGATCTGCGTGTAGCTGTCACCGCGGCTGCCTTCGAAGAAGCCGTCGCGTTCGGCGTTGTAGGAGAGCACGCGTACGCCGTCGTTGGTCGTGCGCTCCAGTTCGGGCGCGGGCCAGTTGGGCAGGTCGGTGTCGGTGAAGGCGTAGGACAGGCCGCCCTCATCAGGAACCTGATCGCCGCCCCCGGTGAAGGCAATGCGTAGCGAATCCGCCCGAAAAAGCGGGGCGGTAGCGGGTGTGGCATCGCGATCGAGCGCAATTTCAAACACTGAGGAGGTGACCGTTGGAAGCGTTACCAGCCCAATGGCTTCGTGCTCCACCTCGGGGCGCCCGCCGTTGGCGTGTACGCGCCCGCTGCGTTCGCCGAAGGTCCACGACAGATCGGCGCCCATGCCTTGCACCTCGGTGCCGGTGTTGGCATCGTAGTCGGTGTCCAGGTGAAGCGTCAGGTCGTTGTCTTCTTGCAGGTTGATCTCGGATCCCACTTCTACGCGCAGATACAAACGCTCGCTATCGTGCGCGACCCACAGGCGCTCAAAATCGAGCGCATCGCCATCGCCGGTGGCGTCGGTGTGGCGCACGGGGACTTCGCTCCAGTCGGACGCCCCGCCATCGATCTGAATAGCTGTGGGATAAGTGGGGGCTTCGGTCTCGGAGTCGTTGGGCGGGTCTGCATCCGTACTGTTGGAGGTTGGACCGGCGTCGCATCCAACCAACAGAGTGGCAGCGAGCGCGAGCAGGAAGAGCGGGCGAGATAGGTGCATAGGCAACAAAAAGATAATGGGGAAGCAAACAACGCATGTCATATCCCGCGCATCCGCACTTCGTTTCACAGGAGTGTAACGAGTGTCGGCGCAGCATGATGAATGGTGCTGTGCGGCAGCGCATGGCTGGATCACGTCTGGTCGCACCGTCGGTGCAAGGAGCGTGCTATGCAATCGTTGGGTGTGCTATCCTGCGAGGTGTCGTATGCTATGGTCACATTCGAACTGTTTCTCATCGTATCTAACCTCCCTACCATGGCTGTAGCCAAGAAAAGAGCATCTACCGTCGTTGATCTGGCTGTAGAAGCTAAGAACTTCACCAAGCTCGCAGAAGCGCTCACGCAAGCACAATTGGTCGACACGTTGAAAGGCAAGGGACCGTTTACGGTTTTTGCGCCCAACGACGACGCGTTCAAAAAACTGTCGCGCGAGACCTGGGGCACGCTGATGAAACCGGCAAACCGCAGCAAGCTCCAGAACATCCTGAAACTGCATGTTGCCTCCGGACGGAAGTCCGCGAAGGACGTGCTGGCGGCCTCGTCCATGAAGATGATGGACGGTACATCGCTGAACATCACCAACGAAGATGGGCAGCCGCGTATTGGCGGGGCCCGCATCCAGACGACCGATCTGGAAGCGGAAAACGGCGTTGTCCACGTGATTGATCGCGTGCTTTCGAACGACCGATAGTCCGCACAGCTAACTCCTTGTGCCGTTCATTACGAGGAGATGGTCAAGGCGCCAGGTCCAGGCATACTGCTTGGGGCTGGCGCTTTTGTGTTGGGCCGGCATGCTGCAACCGGATGTGGTATGGACAGATACATCCTGGATCCACAGGTTATCTTCCCTATTTCACGACTGCCGGAAACGCAGGCACCAGCGTGGAAGCCTCGGCTTGTTCTTCGGGAGCCGTGTGGAACGTCATGGTGCCCTCGGGGGCGCAGGTCCACACTTCGGTGGCTCCGCTCTCGAAATAGAGCACACACTTTTCGGCCATCTCGGCTTCGGTGTTCGACGCTGACAGCACCTCCACCACCAGATTAGGCATGACGGGGCTGGCTTCTGCATCGGGGGAAAGCTGCGATGCACGCTCGTCGGAAAGCCACACGACATCGGGGACCTTCACTCCCTGGGGCGTTTCGACGGGGAATTCGACGGCCCGCAGGCCACGCTCCCCAAGGCGATCGCGCAGCATATCGCTAATGCGAACTTGCATGGTGCTATGCCAGGGTGGGTGTGGACTCAAAAGAATCTGGTTGTGCGCATTGGTTTCCACTTTGTACGGCAGCTGTTGCAGGTGCGGGTCGCGCAGCGCGCGGTGCCAGGCCGTGGCGGGCTGGGTATCCATAACGCAGTCGTTGTTGGCAGTGGGATACGCATGCTTTTTGTTAACGCAGTGTGGAGGTGCCGGTTCGAGCCGATACGACGCACCCAACGCGAACGAGTCGGGGCGCCCTTGCCTCTTTCCGGACAGCTGATAGAGATGAGAAATCTCATCACGTAACAGGATTCGCACATCTAAAGGCCGCCCATCCGGGCATTTCGACCATCCAGTACGCCTATTTCCCTCGTAAGGTCGGGGTGAACGGGGGATGCTCCCTCGCTGCTTGTTTGTTCACCAGACACCACCGAACCCATGCATCACACTTTTTTGCGCATGACTCGAATCAGCAGTCTACTGCTGGCTGCGATTGCCTTGCTATTTCTTACCGCCTGCGACGACGACTCCACGTCGGTGGGACCCGAGCCCGACCCTGAGGAAGCATCGTTCAGCTATGCGTTTAACGAGGGCCAGGCGGTGGGCGACGTAAACACAGCCTACCGGGGCACACACGACCGCAACGTAACCGCCGATCTGGTCATCGAAGAGATGGAAGACGGCAACGCGGCAGTGACGGTCACGCTCAACAACACGCTCGACGGCGAAACCTATGCCGTGCATGCCCACGACATGGCCGATCCGAACACAACGCCCAACAACACGCCATACAACGAAACGCCCAACGCGGATGTCTACGCCGAATTGATCGACGGCACCGGCGGAAACGCGTCGCTCACGCATGAAACCGAACTGCCGTATGCCGAGGTAGCCAACGAGTACGAAGGATTTTTCGTGGTACACGATCCACTTCAGCCCATCGATACCGCCGACCTGACCACGTATCTGGTTCTTGGTGTGTTCGGGCAGTCGCTGGAGGCCGGCGAGTCGAGCCTGCGCAGCGCTGAATACGACTATGCGTTTAACGAAGGTCAACTCCTGGGCGACTTTGCCTACGACGGCTCGCAAGGCGACCACCCGCGCGAACTAACCGCGACGCTCTCGATTGAGGAGCGCGACACCGGCGCGGCCACCGTCACCGTTACGCTTGATAACACCCTCGATGGCGCTGACTATGCCGTGCACGCCCACGATGTGGCGGATCCAGAGACGACCCCGAACAACACGCCATACAATGAAACGCCGAATGGCGACGTGTACGCTCAACTCATCACAGGAACGGGCGGAAGCGTGAGCCAGTCGTTTGAGTCGGACGAGGCGTATGTCGATCTCGTGGAGGCCTACGAAGGCTTCTTTGTCGTCCACGACCCCACGCAGCCGGTGGATACGACTGATCCGAGCACGTACCTGGTACTGGGCACGTTCGCGGAATCGCTGGAAGCGGGCGACCCGAATCTGCGCGCCGTCACGATCACGATGGGCAATGACGGCGCCAGTGCGTATGTGGCTACAGATGTGGAAGGCGCGCCAGCTGAGGAGGTAATCGCGCTCAACGAGAACAACGCCCCGGTTACGCTGCAAGAGGGGATGCGATACCAGTTTGTCATTGAGAATGGCGATTCGCATCCATTCGGGGTAGACGACGATGCGGGCACGACGCTGCTGAACCATGACGGCACCGGCTCCTTCGCCGACAACGAGGCTGTGAACCTCATGACCGATGGCGAGGGCGGCGTCTCATTCAACCTGACCGCTGAACTCGCGGACGAACTTGCGGCCTACTACTGCAACTTCCACGGCTCCATGCGTGGGGATGTCATGATCGCAGATGGCGCATAAACGGCTGCGTACATGCGAAAACAGGATACGGGGTCTCCTCAAGTGCGGGGAGGCCCCGTTTTTTGTGGATAGGAGGTACACTGATTTCGTTTCGTTCGAGTCGCTATGTCTGCTGACCGAGCAAGAACATATCGCCGGTGGGCTGCGGCATTCCGCCTTTGGGTTCAAGGGTTACGGCGAAGGCGTTTGACTGCGGCGAGGGCGCAGCTGCAAGCTTATCGACAACAAAGAAAAGCTCCTCGCTCGATTCGTTGAAGTGAAAGACGCCCGCCGATATGGGCGACTGCTCGTCCTTGATAAGCCACAGCTGGTAGTCCTTGTCTTCGGGCGGCGGCGGCACGTTGGCCATCTGGAAGATGGCGCGGCGCTGCTCGGGGGCCCAGATGATCTTGCCGTATCCCTCGGGGCTCGGATCCAGGCCGCCCATCGACACGAGTCGTGCCTCGCGGGCCGCAAGCACCGCCAGAAGCTCGTCTTGCTGGGCCACTTCGTCTTCGAGCTGCGTAATGGTTGCTTGCTGCTGCTGCACGGTGCTACGCAACTGCGTAGCCCAGATGCCCAGTCCCACGATTGCAATGGTCAGCACCGCCGCCACGCCCTGGTAGACCCATGCCGGTATGCCTGCTCCGCGCTGCACGGCTGCGCGATCGGTGCGAAGCGCTGTCGACGCAGAGCTTGTGTCCTCCTGAATCGAAGCCATCAAGCGAGCTTCAACCTCGGGCGGGGGCGATTCGGGCGTGGTTGCCAGCGCCAGATCATCGTGGACCGCCTGCATATCCCGATAAAGCGCTTGCTGTTCGGGCGACGCATCGTCCAGCATCGCCTCAAACGCTGCCTCCTCGTCTCGGCTCAACGCGCCCAGCACGTATCCCGCACAGAGCGTTTCGAAGTCGACCGGTGTATCTGAAGTCTCCATATCAGTTAGTTATCCATCGTCAGCAGAGCCCGTAGCTTCATCATGCCCTGGCGCGTCCGGTATTTTACGGTGCCCAATGGGATGCCTGTGCGCTCGGCGATTTCGGACTGGCTGAGCCCTTCGAAGTAGGCAATCCGAATAACGCGGCGCTCTTTTTCGGGGATCTCGCTCAGCGCGCGGCGCAAGCGGTTAGCCCGGTCGGTGCGCGTGGCCTCTTCGAACGGACTGTTCTCCGTATCGATAGGCACCATCGCAAAGTCGTTAATGGTGTAATCTTGGCGCTGCAGGTTCTTGTAGACCTTCGAGCGCGTGCGGTCGATAGCCTTGTTGCGGGCTATGGTCACGATAAAACTATACGGTTTGCCGCGCTCGGGGTTAAACCGATCGGCGTTCTCCCACACCTGCGTAAACACCTCTTGCAGACAATCTTCTGCCTCCTGCCGGTCGTTTAGGATTGACAGGAGCAGTCCAAAGATCAGGGATTTGTACGTGCGATATAGATTACGCAATGCCTCTTCGTCTCCTTCTTGAATACGGCGCATCCACTCCACCTCTTGTGCACGCGAATAGGCCAGACCTATCGCGAAGGCTATCAGAAAAACAAGAAGGAGCGTGTACATACAGATACGAAGAAACCAGCAGCATGGATGGGCGCTCTGCGCGGTGAACCAGATTCCTGCAAAACAGGTAACTGTGCGGCGCAAAAAAACCGAAGGATGCCTTTGCAGCATAGGCAACGTCTTACTCAGGTGCAACCACTGCGCCATGCTTCCCAATGGCGTAACACCGCCCTGCATGAACGCGTACGCGGTTGTGTCTTGCGTCTCTCACCTGTTGATTCATCAGTCCTGCCCCTGTCCGTATGAACGACGCTCTTCACAAATCGGCCTTTCTGGGTCCCAAAGGCGAGAACCTGGACGAGCTGGAGCAGCTTTTGCTGGAGGTCTTGCGCGACCACGTATTCTGGCGGCGCAACTTTCACCCCAGCGATCCGCGCCTGATCGGGGAGCGCGACAAGCGGTCGGAGGCCTTCTCGGCCATGACCGCCCAGATGCGCGACGAGCTATTCCAGATTCTGTCGGAGCTAAAACGCGCGGCCCCGCTCTATTCGCCGCGACAGGTGGCTCACATTGTGAGCGATCCGACGCTACCGGCGCTCATTGGCTACTTTGCCGGACTGCTCTACAACCAGAATAACGTTGTTGAGGAAGTCTCGCCCGAGACCGTGCGCGAGGAGCGCGCGTACTTCACTGCACTGGCGCAGATGGTAGGCTATCCTGAGTTTCTGCCCGAGACGCTCCCGCCCAAGGCCCGCGCCCGCCGCCGTCCGTTTAGCTGGGGCCACCTGTGCAGCGGCGGCACTGTCGCCAACCTCGAAGCCCTCTGGATGGCCCGCAACGTGCGCCTCTACCCGCTCGCAGTGCGGCTTGTTGGCAAGACCCACGCCGACTTTGCGCACATGGCGCGCATGGAGGTCCAGACCGCTCAGGGCGATCCCGCCACGCTCAACGACTTGTCCACGTTTGCACTGTCAAACCTGCCCATCGGCCAGATCACCGACCTGCACCTGCGCATCAAAGCACAACTGGCCGAGGCCGACCGCGCCACCGCACAGGCGTTTCAGGACGCCATCCCCAGCGTGCGTACCGCCGGACTCGCGTCGTTTCTGCTCTCCTACAACGAAACTTTCCCGAACGACCCGGCGCGGCTGCCGAAGGTGCTCATCTCGCAGGCCGCCCACTACTGTTGGAAGAAAAACCTGGACGTGGTGGGTCTGGGGGCCGATGCGTTGGAAACCATTCCCACCGACGACCGCATCCGCATGGATATGGAGGCGCTTGCCGACCGTGTGCGCATCCACGCCCAAAACCGACAGCCCGTAATGAGTGTGGTCAGCATCTGCGGCACGACCGAAGAGGGCGCGGTCGACCCGCTGCACCAGATCGAAGCCTTCCGCGAGGAAGCCGCCGCGCACGGACTCACCTTTTGGCACCACTGCGATGCAGCATTTGGCGGTTACTTTGCCTCCATGCTGCCCAAAGACGACAGCGGCGACATTGTCCCCTACGACGAGGTCAACGACGCCGATCTGGCCGGTTCTGGGGCGCTGGTTGATGCCGAGGTGTACAACGGCATCGCGTCAATGAGCAAAGCTGACTCCATTACCATCGACCCGCATAAGTTCGGATACATTCCGTATCCCGCCGGTGCGGTGCTCTTCCGCGACTACCACCTGCGCGACGCGATCTCGTACGCTGCGCCCTACCTGGCCGATGACGACCGCTCGGGCTTCGGCGGCTTTCTGGGGCAGTGGACGCTTGAAGGCTCGCGCCCCGGCGCCGCTGCCGTGAGCTGCTACCTCTCGCAAGCGATGGTGCCACTCACGCCCGATGGGCACGGCCAGCTCATGAAGAACTGTATCGCCGTGAACCAGGCGCTGGTCGAGGCCATGCACACGCGATTCTCCACAGACAGCTGGATTGAACTGCACCCCCTGGCCGAGCCCGACACCGTTGGCTACTGTTTCGTGCTGATGCCCCAGTCTGGCTTCGAGACTGTAGCTGCGCTCAACGACTACACCGAGCGCATCTGGCGCCGCATGACCGTCGACGGGCGCGAAGACATCAACCAGTACGATTTTCTGGTGTCGAAGACCGAGGTCGAGGCCCGCGCCTACGAGCACGTGCTGCGCGGCGTACTTCCGGATACGCTGGTGGCCGATGCGGTGGACACCGATGCCTCGCTCACGCTGCTTCGCACCTGCATCATGAACCCGTTTTTGACAGACTGGGCCGAGCACGATCCGCCGTTCCAGACGCAGCTTGCGGCGTTCCTGCACGAGGCTGCTCTCGACGAGCACCTGCACGACGCCCTGCCCGCCGGTCCCCTTTCCGACGACGAGCGGCTTCAGGTCGCCGTCGTTGAACCCGAGCCCGAGGCCCCCGGCTCGCTCGCTGAGCAGCTCCAAACGCCCGAGCGCGGCGCCACGCATCTGTCCATAACTGCCCGCCGTCCCGAATCCAATTCCCCTGCCGCTATCTGGAGCGGATACGATGCGGTGGTGCTAACTGCCCAAGCCCTCGACATGCCCGCCCTGGCTGCAATCATTGAGCACGCGCAGGCCGCAGGCACGCCTGTGTTTGTGTGTGCGGATACGGAGGCTGCGCCCGATTTTCCTTCGGATGCGCCTTACAACACCCAATCGCTGCACTGGATTATCCACGACACGCCCACGCAGCGCGTGCATGACTTGCTGGCGCGGCTGTACGCCCCTCAGCTCGTGGCATAGCTTCCGGTAGCGTATTCTTCTCTTCTGTTTGTATGCCCCATGCTCGACATCCATGCGCTCGTTTTAGCCACCCGAAACCGCCCTGCCGATGTGGCTCGGACGCTGCGTAGCGTAGCCTGCGCAGAAGGTGCGGAGGCCCTCCACATCGTGCTTGTAGACGGCAGCGACCCCAACGAGGCCCGTGCCACCCAGCGCGTGGTGGATGACGTGCCCGAACTGCACGTGGACTACCACACATTTCCGGGCGACCCCGCAGCCAGTCGGCAGCGCAACTATGGCGTGGCGGTGCTGCCCCCATCGATGCGCGTCGTGCACTTTCTTGACGACGACGTCAAGGTGCATCCCCAGTACTTTGTTCACCTGGCAGACGCGCTACGCCAGCACCCCAAAGCAGGAGGCGTGGCCGGACGGGTGTGCGAGCCGGAGCGTCCGCCGCCGCCCGATATGTCGTGGATACGCCGCTTCTTTCTGCTTGACGGCGACACGCCGGGAACTGTATTGTCTTCAGGGCGCACGACACCGCTTCATCGCGCGGGCCGGGTGGCGCCGGTCCAGTGGATGCCTGGAGGGGCTTGTGCCTATCGCCGTGCGGTATTCAACACACACCGCTTCGATGCTGAAGCCGAAGGGCCGTCGCCACGCATTGAGGACCTGGACTTCTCGTATCGTGTGGGTCAGTCATGGCCCTTGCTTGTTCAGCCCAAAGCACGGCTGAACCATTACCCTTCGTCCGTTAACCGTGCCCGTGCAGATACCTATGCGACCGAGCGACTGGCGTGGCGCGCCTGGTTCGTCCAGAAGAACCTGCCGGGACCGGTTCACACCGCCGCATTCTGGTGGGCTACGCTGGGTGAGGCGCTGGCGATGGCCGCCTCCTCGCACCCCGACAAGTGGCGTCATCTGCGCGGTCATCTGCGCGGGATTCAGCATGTATGTGCACGGTCGCACCCGCTCTTGCGGACTATAGGATCATGACTACAGGATCATGACGCGTGCTCGGCACGGTACGCAGACGGCGTCTGCCCAAATGCGTCTCGAAACGACCGCGTAAAGTACGACTGACTGTTGAATCCAACCGCATAAGCGATTTCACCGATGGTGGTGTCCGGGTGGTTACGCAGCAGTTGGGCCCCGGCTTGCAACCGCCGATAGCGGATGAGCTGGATGGGCGTGCGGTCATAATGCATTTTCATTTTGCGACGCAGGTGCGACGCGCTCAACGCAACCTCTTCGGCCAACTCCGTGGCCCCGAACTCTGGGTCAGAAAAGCACTCGGCAATGCACGTTTCGATCGATTCGACAAGCTCGGGCTCAGACTCAGGCGTGGGGCGAGCGGACGAGGACGGTGCCAGGGCGTCGGCATCTGGAATGCCGCCACGGCGCTGAAACGCCTCCTGAAGCGTACGGCGCGAGGCCAGCAGGTTTTCGATGCGCACCTCTAACTCGTTGGCATCAAATGGTTTGGTCAGATACGCATCGGCTCCTGCATCCAACCCTTCCACCCTGCTTTCCGCGTCGACGCGCGCCGTGAGCATAATGACAGGAATGTGATCAATGTCGGGATGCTCCTTGATCATGGCGCACAGCTCAAATCCATCAAGCGCAGGCATCATCACATCCAAGAGCACAATATCTGGGAGGATGCGCTGGGCAGCCTCGTAGCCGGCATGTCCACCAGCGGCTTCCTCCACATGGTAGTCAGCGGCAAGATGCCAGCGAATGTAGGTGCGAAAGTCGTCATCATCGTCAATGACAAGCACAACGGGACGGTCGGCCTTTTCGTCGAGGTCGTCGGGGTCGTTTGCAGGGGCTACGGCCTCCTCAGGCGATTCGTCCTCGGGTGGGGCGGAATAGTCTTCTGAAGGGCTGCTTGCTGATGTAGCGGGCACCGCAGACACGTCGGATGCATCTTTCTCAGCAGTTGTGGCATCAGGGTGGGGGGGCGGTTCGGCATCGTCAACCTCGATGTCGTCAACCTGATCAGTCTGATCCATCAGATAGACCGTAAAGCGTGTGCCGCGCCCTACTTCGCTATCAAAGTCGACCCTGCCGCCGTGCAGGCGCGCCAGTTCGTGCACCAGGTTCAGTCCAATACCAAGACGCGGATTGCCAAGCGTCCATGTACTGGTTTCTTGATCGAAGTGTTGTTGCAAGTAGTCCTGCTGGTCGGTAGGAATCCCCGCCCCCGTATCTTCGACGGTAAGCGCCACGCCACGCTCCGACGCGTTGGAGGCTGCATCGGCAGGGCGCACCGTAACCCGAATGGATCCGCCGTCATCGGTTGCCTCAAGCGCATTCGACAGCAAGTTGCCCACTACTTTTTCGACTTTTGCCTTGTCGAAGGCCATGGCATACGTGCCGGGCGTGGAATCGCATGTTAGGGTGATGTTGTGCTGCATAGCCAAGCTGTTAAAGGCTTCCACAGCCTCGGCTATCGTTGCTACAATGTCGGCGTATTCGGCTTGGACAGACAGCGTGCCGGTTTCGACTTTGGCCAGGTCGTGGAGCTGTTCGACAAGCTGGGCAAGTCGCTGTGCACTGCGCTGGGCCATGCGGAGCTGTTGCTCCCTCTCCGAGGAGAGAGCATCAGACGGGTCGTTCAGGAGCGTATTAATGGGGCCCAGCATGAGCGTGAGGGGCGTTCGTAGCTCATGGCTGATGTGTGAGAAAAAGCGCGTGCGGGAGGCGTCGATCTGTTCCAATTGCTGAGCCTGCTCGATAACCGTTGCCAGCGCTTGCTGGTTCTTCTCTTTCTCGGCTCGGATGGTTTCGGTGCGAGCCTCCACCATTTTGTTGAGCGTGCGCTGTCGCTTTTCGAGGTGCCATATCCGCATCCGGTAGCCTGCGACTATCGTACCAAGGCCCAGCAGAGCTATGCCTCCCCAAAACCACCACGTTTCGTAAAAATACGGGGCTATGGTGATCTGGAGCGTAGCACTGTTTTCATTCCAGGCGCTGTTATGGTTGCTGGCGCGCACAGCGAACGTGTAGGTTCCAGGTGGAATGTTAGTGTACGTAGCCGTGCGCCCTTCGGTGGGCCCGCGCCAGTCGGTATCGAAGCCCTGTAGCTGGTATGAAAACCGGACTCGGGAGGGGGCAGCAAAGCTGAGTGCGGTATAGTCGATCATAAAGTCGCGCTCGTGGGGGGCCAGCTGCAGCGTTTCGGAAGCAGAAAGCCCATACGTGCTATCGGTGGTTGCTACGTGCTCAATGTGTAAGGGAGGGGGCACCGAGTTTTCTTTGATGCTATCGGGTTGAAAGACGGCGGCCCCTTCTTGAGTGGCAAACCAGAGGCGACCCTGGTTGTCGTGTATACCGGCAGGCTGGGTGCCGCCATTGGCTTCGCGGTTGCGCATGCCATCGCGCTCGGTATAGCTGGTCGACGCCACATGCGTTTGCGTGCCTGCAGCTACGGCTTCCAGGTCGTCTTTCTCAATCCAAAACACGCCCCGGTTGGAGCTCATCCACAGACGACCCTGACTGTCTTCTTCGATGTGGTGAATGCCGTTGTCAAAGAGGCCGCTCTGTTCGTTGTATGTGGTGATGTCAGCTTCGCGAATCGCCTCGGTCAGGGGGCGGTCATCGGGCAGAGCGATACGCGCGAGGCCACGGTCTTCTGTGCCCACCCAGAACACGCCCTCCGCATCCTGCCAGACGGGCCGTACCAGGTTCGAAGGCAACCCGTGGGTGGTCGTAAAGGGCATAAAGGCTCCTTCGTGGTAGATGGCGACGCCGCCGCCGTTCGTGCCAAACCAGAGCGCCCCGTTTTCGGCTTCATGTACGCTGCGCACAATGCGATGGGGCAGGTTGCTGTTCTCTGGGCCGTAGCGTACCCATGCGCCAGGATTATTTTCTGAGGAGGCCGAACGTCGGTAGAGCCCGTCGACTGTGCCTGCCCACAGGCGACCGGCGCGGTCTTCGTGAATGACCAGGATGCGCTTGCCAACGATTGGGCCCTCAGCATCGGGCCGAGCGCATCCAGTGCCCGTCCATTCGCAGAGCCGGTTGCCGCCCAGCCAGAGCGTGCTGTCACGCGTTTCGTGCAGCGACCACACGTTGTCGAGGGCCGAGGTGCCCTTGGGAGGCGAGAAGGAGGTCGTGTCGCGTGTGGACAGGCGGGTGGCTCCGCCGCCCAGCGTGCCCAACCAGATGTCCTGGTTGTGCCGCTGCAAGATCGAATAGACGTTGCTACTGGCCAGGCCCTCGGGAGCGCCGTACATATCAACTTGTGACGGACGCACTTGAAAGAGTCCCTCGCCCTGCGTGGCAACCCAGAGGCTCTGCTCGTGGTCATACATGAGTTGAGAGATCTCGGCGGGGACCGAAAAGATCTTGTCGCCTCGATGCCACAGCGTGCGCGATGCGTTAATCCAGACGGCACCCGTTGTACTGCGTTCTACCAGGCTGCCTTGCGGCTGGAAAGTGGGGCGTTCGTTTTGCGTTGCTACCTGCGTTGCTTGGCCGTCCTGGTAGCGATACACATGCGTGTCTGTGCGGAGCCACACGTCCCCATTGCGGGTGGACTCCATCTGGAAAATGGGAGACGTGAGGGCTTCGCCTTGATGGGGGACGGGCATCAGCTGGCCGTCCTCCCATCGTTGAAGCCCGCCCCACGACCCAATGAGCGTGCTGCCGTCAGGGGCGGACTCCAGCGTAATAACGTCTACGTCAGCAAGGCCGTCGGCTTCAGTGATATGGGTGAGTGTGCCATCGGGGAGGTGTTGATAGACGCCGTTCGATTTCGTTCCAGCCCACAGCGTTCCATCCGGCGCTTGGTGTACTGTTGATACAAGGCCCTCTATCTCTGGTAAAACGTGCTCAAATGAACGGCGGTCAACCTGTCGGTATAGCCCTTGCTGCGTGCTCACCCAAAGCCTGTCGTCTGCTGTGCGAAACACATCGTACACATCAGGCAGGTCTGCTACGCGGAACTGACCGGCTTGCATGTGCACCAGTCCCTTCGACTCGGTATGCAGCCACAGGGCGTTGCCGTCTGCAAACAGCTTGAGGATGCGGCTGCTGGGCAACCGGTCGTACGTGCCAGACTGGTAGGTGGTAAACTGGACGCCATCAAAGCAGACCAATCCGTCGAACGTGGCCAACCACAGGTAGCCGTCGTCGGTTTGTAAAAGATCGTTAATGGTGTTAACTGGGAGGCCGTCTTCTACCGTCCACTGCTGGGCGACGTGCGAAGGGGCCACCTGAACAGTGGTAGCTGTAGGGGGGGGAGGCATCAGCCGCTGTTGAAACGCGTGGGCTTCGGGGGAGAACCAGCATCCCAGGAACAGCACACCAGCAACAAATCTCAAGAGCCTAACTGAGCTCCGCCATTTCCATACGTTCATGTATAATCCCGTTTGCAAAATATATCATTTCCATGTACAGTCTTGCCATTCCAAGAAGCGAGAGCCACAGGTTGGATCTGTACCATGCAGCATCTTTCCCAATACACCCCCAGTCAGGGGGCTTCGGATCTCAAAGAGATGGTTGCGTTGCAGACCGAGGGCGTCATTACACAGTACGGCCCGAGAGCACGTGTGTGTTCAGTGGGTACCAGACAGCATTGAAAGGAAACAGCTGTAGCTCTGGGGAAAGACAGTAGGTTTGTATATGCTGTCGTCGTGCATCGATGAGAATACATATTGCCATACGCTTTCGCAGAAGGTGCGAAAAGAAACGGCAGGTGCTATGAGTAGCACGTATTGTAATAACGTCTGTGTTCCGTTCGCTTAAAGTGCTGAAAAGCTCGAAGTTCCTGTTCGTGCTGCTTTGTGATGCGAATATATGCCGGTATACATGCCCTAAGTTTGCAAGATACGGCCCCCTCCTATTCTATTTTCTTGGTGAGGAGTGAAGCAAAGAGCCTGAGGTCGATTGGGCTGTAACCTTCGCAGCAGCCGAAACGTGGTACATCCACATCCGGATGCGCTGCGCAGCTGCATGCTGTCAGGGCGTCTGCTATCTAACCGCAGGATGTGAGCAGGCACTGCCGAGAGTGGGAGCTCGGCGGTGCCTGCAGTGCGTTCAGCGGCTATGATCGCGTTTGCAGAACAGGCTCTGCTACAACACAGCCAGATTACGGCGCCTGATAGCGACTGTCGGTTAGTTCACGCAGATCGGTGGGTGTGATGATGCGCCAGTACGGTGCACTGAGGCGCTCGGTGCTGGTGCGCCGAAACGTGACGCGCACCAGCACCTCCTTGTCGGAGTCTGTGGCCCCTTCGTATGAAAACGCTCCCCAGTGCACAACCCAGGCTACGCGAGCCGGGTCCATGCCGAATGCACGGCCAACCTGCTCGGCCACGTATTCGATATCGTCGAGCACGGTGGGGCCGGTGTTTGCGGCCAGTTCGCGCAGCACCACGGTATGGTCGCGGTTCTCATCGTCGGGCGGACCGGGGTAGAGCTGCAGGTGCGTGCGGCTCTCGTGCGTATAGCCGCGCCAGGTGAAGGTGGTGTCGGCTACAGGCTGAGCCTGCAGCATATTGAGCGGCACAAGTGCACCGATCGTAAGCAGAAGGACCAAGAGGAGGGCGCTCCTGCGCGCTGCGAAAGATAGGGAGAGTGGCAGAAAAGCGGAACGTGCGGCGGTCTGATGTGGCATGATGCAGATGCGCTATGGGGATGCCCGTGCTGCGTTGGTACACGAGTAGACCCGTTGCATCCGCAAACATAACGTGAAGACAGGGCATGCATGCAGTACCCTTGTTGCTACGAAGCCATTGCTACGACGCCATCGGCGTCGGGTCCTTATGCTCGGGCTCGGTGCTCTGCTCATAGGTCTGCAAGCGATCGCTCTGTTCGTCTTCGTCGTCCCAGTTGCGCATGATGGAGACCACGGCGTCGTGGGGATCCATGTGGAAGTGATCTTCGCCCATGCGAGCGTGCAACCCCGAGCGGCGCACCACCTCGCGCACCGGTCCGATGAGTCCGGTAAAGTGCAGCTCAATATCCGAATCCTTGAGCGAATCGATGACGGTGCCCAGCGCCTCAATGGCTGTGGTGTCCAGGTCGTTGATGCTGGTGCCGTCGATGACGACCACGCGAATGTCGCGTCCTTCGCGTTCGCTTTTCTCTAAGATGTACTGCTTGAAGAACTCGGCGTTGGCGAATGAGAACGCGGCATCCACGCGGAGCACCAGGATGTTGTCGAGCCGTTCGGCCTGGCCAAAGCGCTCCATATCGCGGAAGAGGCGGGTGCCGGGCACATGGCCCAGTTCGGCAACGTTGGGCCGGCTAATGCGGTAGAGCACGGCCAGCAGCGTGGCGCCAATGCCAAACACGATGCCTTCCTGGATGCCCACCAGCAGCGTAGCCGCCGCCGTAACCATTGCAATGACGAAGTCGCGGCGACGCGCCTCAAAGAGCGCCTTAAGCTCGTTGCTGTCAACCAGTGAGAGGGCGGCCATCATAATGAGTCCGGCCAGCGCAGGCATGGGCAGGTAGTAGAAGAGCCCGGTAAGCACGAGCAGGGTAAGGGCAATCACCAGCGCGGCAAACAGATTGTGCAGGGGCGTTTGAGCCCCCAGGCGGTCGTTCAGCGCCGAGCGCGAGATGCTGCCCGACACGGGAATGCTGCGAAAGAAGCTGCCGAACAGGTTGGCTGCGCCCACCGCCATAAGCTCACGGTTTGCGTCTACCGTGTACTTGTTGCGCGTGGCAAAGAGGCGACACAGCGAAATGTCTTTCATGAACTGCACCAGCGCCAGCGTTACGGCGGCGGGCAAGAGGTCCTGCAGGTCGCCGAGCGACACGTCAGGCACGTCAAAGCCGGGTAGCCCACTGGGAATATCGCCCACCACGGCCACGCCCTGTGCCTCCCAATTGAACAGCCAGCTACCCAGAATCATGACCACAACCAGCACAATGGCCTGCGGGATGCGCGGGGCAAAGCGCCGAAGCAGCCACAGCAGCACCATGCTGCCCACGCCAATAGACAGGGTAAGCGTATGCACTGTACCGGCCTGCGTAAGCGCCGACCAGACCAGTTCGTGCACGTACTGCGACTGCGGCATGTCGATGCCCAGCAGGTGCTCCAGCTGGCTCGCTGCGATGATGATAGCAGCTGCCGAGGTAAACCCGTCGATAACTGGGCGCGAGAGCAGGTTCGCCACGAACCCGAGCTTCGCCAGTCCCATGGCGATCTGGGTGATGCCTACCATGGCCGCCATGGCAATAGCCAGCGCAATGTAGCGGTCGGTGCCCGCCTCGGCCAGCATGCCCACCGCCGCCGACACAATGAGCAGGTCGATGGCTACGGGCCCGATGACGAGGTGGCGCGAGGTGGCCAGCCACGGGTATACCAAGAGGGGAATGAGCCCGGCATACAGGCCGTAGATGGGCGGGACCCCCGCAATGACGGCATACGCCATGCCTTGCGGAATGAGCATGGCCCCAATGGCCAGCCCCGCCGCACCATCGCGGCGTAGCTCCTCCCACCCATAGCGAGTAATCCAACGTCCTGCAGAAAGCGTGTCGCGCATAACACCGAAAACGGCGGATCAAGACAAGGGCGCAAGGCAGATGCGTTGCGCAGATGCTTCGCAACGTAGAGCAGGCAGCGGTTGAATGCAACTGACTTTCGGGTCTCTACCGACTTCGTAGCTTGGCTATGCTAAATATTACGTTTGCGGCGTTCCGTTTGATGCACGCGATCGCACATTAGCGAGACAGAGCTTACCGATGATCGCCGCTCAACTTCGATCTGGCTCGCAAGTATGGGTAAGCCCCGTTGGTTCTGTTGATTCCCCGTGCGCGCTGCGCTCCTTCTTATGCTCGCTTACCATGTGGTCGATTATGTGCCGTACCAGCCAGATGTGTGGGCGCGCGAGGGGCTCCACGCCACCGGGGCCGACCCGCTTCGGTGGCAGGTGCAGCCTCCAACGACCAACGCGCCCGTGGTTGTGGTCGACACCGCCCAGCTGCCAACGGATACCTGTGCCCAGGGCGCGGCGTCTTCGATTCCGCCCGAAGCGCTCTGCAACGTAGCGCCCTACCGTCCGCCGGTGGACGTGCGCGCTGCCGGAGGATACGTCGTTCCTGCGCATCCCCCTACGCCCGTGCCTACGGTCTGTGCTATCTACCGGCGTGGCGCGTGGGACCTGCCCAAGGGCAAGCAGGACGCGGGCGAGTCGGTTGTGGAGTGCGCGCTGCGCGAGGTGCGCGAAGAAATCGGGGTTGACGACGTTACGCTGCGCGCCCCGCTGGGCATCACCAGCCACGGGTATGCCACGGCGCAGCGATACGCCGTAAAGACCACACACTGGTTCCTGATGCGCACGTCGGCCCGCAGGTTTGCCCCACAGGCCGCCGAGGGCATTCGCCGGGCCACCTGGGCGCGCTGGCCTGTGCTACACGCGCATATCGGATATGCGTCGCTGCGCCGCCACATGGAAACCGTGGCACCCCGGGTTGCGCATCTGTATACTGCGTAACCGTTATGCGCTGCCTTTCCTCATGCATGTTTGTATTATGGATACGACTCATCGCGCTCCGTCCGTTTTGACGACTGCCGTACCCCGCGGGCTGTCCGCTCTGTTGCTGGCACTGGTGCTGGCACTGGGCCTGTTCGTGATGGGCTGCGGCTCCGACGAGGATAGCACAGCGCAGGCCGACCGCATCGAAGCGCTCGCGTCTGAAAACGAAACCTTGCAGTCGCAGCTTGCCGCCGCGCGCGACTCGGTAGCGGCGTTGCGCAACCAAGTCAGCGGGGCTGACATGGTACAGCTTGGCAATGCGATTCGCTTCCCCTCGGGCAGCGCCTGGATTCCCGACCAGGGTCGCCGCACGCTTGACAGCCTGGCTACGATTCTTGAACGCGACTACGACAGCCGCAACTTCCGCATCAAAGGCTTCACCGATAATCGCCCCATCGGCCCATCGCTCACGGATACATACCCGAGCAACTGGTACCTTTCGGCAAATCGCGCTGCAGCGGTGGCGCACTACCTGGATACCGAACACGACATCCGATCGCGCACGCTTGAGATTGGCGCGTTTGGTCCGCAAAATCCCGTCGCCTCCAACGAAACCGCCCAGGGCCGCCGCCTAAACCGGCGCGTGGAGATTCAGGTGGCGGAGTGATTGGTGTCAGCGATACGCCGGGGACGTCTTCGGCGTAGCTGACGAGAGCGAACGGGGGACCGTTCGCTCCAGGGAAGGTTTTTTATCAGGAGTGATCTGTTCGCCCCGGTTCCAGAGTGTCTCATCCGTGCGGATGAGTAGGGCCAGAATAGATCTGACAGGTCTCGAAAGACCTGTCAGATCTTGATGATCATTCATGACATCGCACTACGCATTCCGCCAGTTGGTGGCGGGGGCGGGGGCGTTGTCGAGGATGTCTTCGATGCGCGCCATATGCTCGGGACTGAGCCGCTCGGCCACCTCCAGTGCCTTCATGTTTTCGTGGACCTGCTCCGGACGCGAGGCACCCGTAATCACGGTGCTCACGTGCTCGTTCTTCAGGCACCACGCCAGTGCAAGCTGTGCCATAGTGCAGTCCAGTTCATTTTCGGCGATCGGTGTGAGCTGCCGCACGGCCTCCACCTGACGTTGGCCCTCCTCGCTCTTTAGGCGCTTGCGCAGCCCCGCGTACTTGTCGAGGTCCAGGCGGCTGCCTTCGGGGATGCCGTCGTTATACTTGCCGGTGAGGATGCCGCTGGCGAGCGGACTCCACGTGGTGAGCCCGAGGTCAAAGTCGCGGTAGAGCGGCTGGTAGTCGCGCTCCACCTTCTGGCGGTGCGTCATGTTGTACTGCGGCTGCTCCATGACGGGCGGAATGAGATGCTCGCGCTGTGCGATCTCATACGCCTGCCGGATCTGCTCTGCAGACCACTCGCTGGTGCCCCAGTAGAACGCCCAGCCGCGATCAATGACGTGGTTCATGGCGCGCACCGTCTCTTCGATCGGCGTTTCGGGGTCGGGGCGATGGCAGAAGATCAGGTCCACGTAGTCCATCTGCAGGCGCTGCAGCGAGGCCCGCGTGCCCTCTACGATATGCTTGCGCGAGAGGCCGCGGTCGTTGGGCCCGGAGCCGCCCCAGAAGATTTTCGTGGACACGACCAGATCCGAGCGCGTCCAGCCCTCCGAGCGAATAATGTTGCCCATCATGACCTCGGCCTGCCCGCTGGCGTAGGCTTCCGCGTTGTCGAAGAAGTTGACGCCAGCGTCGTAGGCGGCGGTCATGCAGGCGCGGGCGCGGTCCTCGTCGATCTGGTCGCCGAAGGTGACCCACGATCCAAACGAGAGGGCCGACACCTTGAGTCCCGAGCGTCCTAAATGACGATATTCCATAGGGGATGCGATGTGTTGTGAATAAGACGGTGCATGGGCCTCCCTCATAACGCAAGCGGCGATGCGGGTTCAGTCCGTTGAGGACGTGTTACGTTGCCATGGAGGCATTTCATCTACCCTACTTTCCTGACCACATCTATACAAATTTGTGAAATATACAAACGTATGCAGTACGACTCTTGAAATTTTTAGCAGGGGGGGATACTCTGAAAATACATATTCAATAAATGTAATCATTCACTCGTATCCGCTATGTTTACGAAATTCCCAACCCTGCTCACTGTTGTTGCTGTGCTCTTGCTTGCTACCGGTTTTTCAGGTAACGACCTTGATTCTGAATATCCGGAGTCAGACGTTCCAACTTGTGTTTCAGTGATTTCAGCTTCTGAGACCTCTGAAGTGCTTATGGATGTGAAGCAAAGCTTTGGTCAAGGTCCAATAGGAACGTTTTGTGCTGGATCGTGCAGTGATTTTCCATGCTGCTTCATTATCGATGCGCCGCCCATCGATGATCCTGGAGGAAGTGCGTAGTATACATCTTTTCTAATACTAGATAAAGAGGAAAGGCCGCGTACAGTTCTTTAAATAAGAAAAGTATTCGGCCTTTTCTATATAAAGTATTTTTTAGAATATCATACCATTATATAAAGGTATTGAAATGAAATTTATTATTGTGTGGACTCTTGCTATCTTTGCATGGGTTTTCACCGCTCCCTGTACCGGTCATGCCCAATCCTTCGAAGATGTATTCACCATTCAGGACTCGTTGGAGTTGGAGCAAGGCGACGATGCTTTTCTCAGTGTCCCGTACGTGAGTTTGCTTGAAGATGGAAACATGCTCATTGTTGAGCCGCGCGAGCAGCGTGTGTTTCGATACAATCGCAGCGGTGCCCTTCAGTCCATTATAGGCAGCCCAGGACAAGGCCCCGGCGAATTTCGGATCCCTGTTACAGCCACCCAAACCGCTGCAGGCTCAGTGCTGGTCGGCGAACTCGGTGGCGGTTTTATTTCCGTATTTGATTCTTCTAACACCTTTGTAGAGCGGCACACCGGTCTACTCTGGCATGCCCTGCAGCTTCATGCGCTGGACGCGGAGCGCGTACTGGCCGTTGGTCCGAAGGAGCAAGGGACGGGTGCATCTCCGCTCCTCCACATCTTTAATGCAAGCACCGGAGAAATAGAGGACAGCTTCTTCCCACATCCCACTCCCATCGGAACATACGGAAATGTGTTGAACGGCATCTCTGACATTGCAACGGCTGACGTGCGCGCAGGTCAGACCGTTGTGGCTTTTGCTCCTGAACCCCGCCTGTATACGTTCTCAACAGATGGCGACTCGCTTAGCGCCGTCGACGTTTCGCTCCAACACTTTATCCCGGTTGACCCGTCGTATCGGGGAGCCGACCTTTCCAATCGTGAGGTGCAGGATGCGTATGACTCGTTCTCACGCATTCACGACCTCTTCTGGATGCATGATGATCTAATCCTTGTGCAGTACTACGACATTGCTGACCAGCGCACAAACACGCTCAACTGGCACCTCGCAGGCGTGACCCGCTCGGGCGATGTGCTTTTCGACATCGCCAACACGCCGCGTTTGTATGCGGTGGATACGTCAACAGGTGGGCTCTTTTTCAACGCGCCTGATACGCTCGATCCGGGCCAGTGGGTGGTGGCAGCGCTCAAGAATTCTTGGTAGTAGATAGACGTTAAGTGATAGCTCTCCTGATAAAAACGTTGACTGAGGCGAACGGTCCCCCGTTCGCTCTCGTCAGCCACGCCGGAGACGTCCGCGCCGGGCGGCGCTCCCAGTCTCCGGCTACTGGTATATTTCTTCCATCACTTAGCGTTGAACCGCTACCGGATTCTTTTCTCTCCTCGTCTGACTGACAGAACGGACTGGCAGTAGCGGCATCCTCCTCTGTTCCAAACGCCCGCGAATCCCAGACCTATTGGTGCAGGTATGCCTATTCTACAAAGAGCGTAGTATTACCTGCTTACACATCCCCAACTATGGGATCGGATCTGTCCATCATCGAATCATTCACGCAGCATCCCGCCGCCCAGCGTGTGGGGGCGTGGGGGCAGGCTATGGCCGAATGGATACGAAGCGCGCCGCCGTGGACTCGCGCGCTGATGCTAACGTGTGCGCTGAGCGTGCCCCTTGTGCTGCTCATCCGCGCCGAGCTGCGCACGTCGTACCTGCAGTCGACGTTGCTGTCGCGGTATGCGTCGGGGCTCACGTACCAGGTCGATGACGGCCCCAGCCCGTCCATTCGCTTTCCTACAACCGGCCCATTTAATGAGCGGTTGGGATACGTAGCGCTGCCTGCGTTCATCGACAGCCTAACGCAGAGTGGACGCTTCGCGATTGCCCGGCAGGCGCGGGTCTCCGACCGGTTTGCTACGCACATGGACATCGGGCTTGCGCCGCCCTATGTGCCCAAGCAACAGGCCGGCCTTGATGTGCTTGACCGCACAGCCACCCCACTGGCCTCAGCCCGCTACCCGCAGCGCGTGTACGCCGCCCCCGACTCCATTCCGCGGCTGGCGCGCGAAACGCTGCTCTTCATTGAAAACCGCGCCCTGCTCGGCACCGCACCGCCCCGGAAGAACCCGGCCATTGAATGGCGGCGCTTCGCGTACGCGTCGGGGCGCCAGCTTAGCGATGCGCTGGGCCTCACCGAAGGCGGTCCGGGCGGTAGCACGCTGGCCACGCAACTCGACAAGGTGCGCAACTCGCCCGGCGGGCAAACGGCAGGGCCCGTCGACAAGCTGCGCCAGATGGCGTCGGCCTCGGTACAGAGCTATCTGCATGGCCCCGAGACGATTGAGGCCCGGCGGCGCCTGGTGGCCGAGTACCTGAACCTGCTTCCGCTGGCCGCCATTGCCGGACACGGCGAGGTGAACGGCATAGGCGATGGGCTCTGGGCCTGGTACAACACCGACCTCGACACCGTAAACCGCCACCTGCGCGCCGCGGACACCACTGCGACGCCGTCGGACGCCCAGGCGCGGGCCTACCGGCAGGTGCTGCAGCTTATTCTGTCGACGCGCAGTCCCTCGCGCTTTTTTCAGTCGGACGCCGGGCACGAGGCGCTGACAGAGCTGGCCGATGCGTATCTGCCCGTGCTGGCCGAAGCCGGGATCATCTCCCCCGATATGCGTGATGCCGCCCTGGCCAACCGTCCCGAACGCCGCACGCGAGCCGTGGCTCCGGCCACCGAGTCGTTCATTGCGCGGAAGGCGGCCAATGCCACACGCATCCAACTGCTGCGGGAGCTGGCGGTCCCATCGCTTCCAGCGCTGGACCGCCTCGATCTGACGGCGCATACACACTACGACGCTTCGGCCCAACGCGCGGTGGCGGGACTGCTGGAGCGGCTTCAGGACCCGGCGTTTGTCCGCGAGGCGGGGCTTGCAGGGCCGCGCATGCTCGACCGGGGCGATCCGGCATCGGTCGAGTACGCGGTGGTGCTGTACGAGCGCCAGCCCGATGCCAACGTGGTGCGCCTGCAAGCCGACACGTTCGACGGGCCCTTCGACATCAACCGGGGGTCGAAGCTCGAACTGGGCTCGACCGCTAAGCTGCGCACGCTGGTTACGTATCTGGAGTTGATCGATGAGCTGTACACTGAACACGCCGGGCGGCCTGCCGACTCGCTCCGGGCGGTGCCGGTAGCTAATAACGACGCGCTCACGCGCTGGGCGCTGGGCGAACTGCAGCGCAATCCCGCGCTCTCGCGGCGCGACCTGCTGGAGGCCGCGATGAACCGCCGCTACTCGGCCAGTCCGTACGAGCGGTTCTTTACCGGCGGTGGACAGCATCGGTTTAGCAACTTCAACGCAAGTAGCGACAGTCTGCGTCCCACGGTAACCGCCGCGTTTCAGCAGTCGATCAACCTGCCGTTTATTCGCATGATGCGCGACATTGTGAACTACCACACGGCACGCCTGCCCGGCCAGCCTGGGGCCATGCTTGGCGACCCCAGCGACGAACGGCGCGAGGACTACCTGGAGCGCTTTGCGGATCAGGAAGGAAGCTACTTTCTAAATCGGTTCTACGCCGCGTATCCCGACACGCCCAACCGCGACGTGTTTACCGTGTTGGCGGAGCGCCATCCCGAACGTCCGGCGCAACGCCTGGCGTGGGCGTACCGTGCCATCGACCCGTCGGCCCCTGCAGACGAGGTCATCGACTTCCTGCGTCGCTATGCGCGCGACGGAGAGGGGCTTGCTGATGACCAGCTCGCCGCAGCGGTACGTCGGGCGGAGACGACGGATCTGTCGTGGCAAGATCGGGGCTACCTGGCGGGCATTCATCCCCTGGAGCTGTGGCTGGCCCACTATCTGCGCCAGAACCCCGAATCCACCCGTACCGAAATGCTCCGTGCCAGCGCCGACGTGCGGCAGGAGGTGTATCAGTGGCTCTTTCAGCGGCGGACCGGCGCGCAGGACACCCGCATCCGCACGATTCTGGAGCAGGAGGCGTTTGTCGGCATCCACAAGCGGTGGGCGCGGCTGGGGTATCCGTTTGAGCGGCTGATTCCGACGTACGCCACCTCGATTGGCAGCTCAGCCGACCGTCCCGATGCGCTCACCGAGCTGGTAGGCATTCTGCTGCGCGATGGCGTGCGCGCGTCGACCAAGCGCATCGAAACGCTGCATTTTGGGGCCGATACGCCGTTCGAAACGCGGCTCACCGCCACGCCGGCTGCGCCCGACACGGTGCTGAACGCCGATGTGGCGGCGGTAGCGCGCGAGGCAATGGTTGATGTGGTGGAGCGCGGCACGGCGGTGCGCGCTCGGGGGGCCTTTGCCGATAGCACGGGCACTCCGCTCGTGATGGGCGGCAAAACCGGCACAGGCGACAACCGCATCCGCACCCCCTTGCGGGGTGGAGGCCGCACGAACATTGCGCTGAACCGCACCTCTACGTTCGTCTTCTTTGCGGGCGACCGGTTCTTCGGCACGGTTACGGCGTACGCGCCCGGCCCCGGAGCCGATGCGTACGGCTTTACGAGTTCCCTCCCTGCGCAGGTGCTCACGCTCATGGGACCGGAGCTTACCTCGCTCGTCCATGCGCCGGATGGGCCGTGACGAGGAGCCCGTGCTCCTACTGTTAAGTTTGTGTGACCGTGAGGGGGCGTTTTTACAATGTCTGGATCATTGTATATGATATACGTGCATCTTGTCAATGTTATCGCCTCCTCATTATGTGCTGCTGCCTCAAACGGCCCTCAACTCTTGCACCACTGCTTGCCCTCGTGCTGTTTGCATGTGTGGGGAGCGGATGCGATACCGTTGGCCCAGGAGACGACCCATCGCTACCGGCCGGCCCGGCAGTTATCGCCTCGGTCGGCGGCAACGCAGAGGGCCTCTGGCGTTTTGACCTCGAAACGCTGGAACCCACGTCTGTCGTTGAGACCGATCGCACGCCCATAGGAGTGACTGCTTCCCCAGATCACGAGCACTGGTACACCGCCTGGGGCACCGGCTCGGCGCTTGACGGCGATACGCGCAAGGTATTGGCAATCCTCGAACCGGCCAGCGGGCGCATCACGAAACGCACCTCAACGCCTGGCTCGTTCAGGGGGCGTGCTCCGATACTTTACGAACCGGTGAACGATCAGCTCGTCGTTTTTGACCTTGACGGCACTGCGCAGTTCTTCGACGCTGCGACATTGGAGCTGGCGCACGAACTGCCCGTCGGCGAAGTGGAGGGGGCAGCAGTCGCCCATACAGGCGAGAAGATTTACATCGGCGTGAGCACCGCGAGCGGGCCTCGGGTTCGCGTTTACGACCCAACCGAGGCAGATATCGTAAACACGATTTCTCTCCCCGACAACTTGGGGCTTTCCGATGTGGCCCTTTCCCCGGACGAGCGCTACCTGTTCGCAACGACGTGGTCGTCGCTTGGTCCGCCGGGGCGCTTCTACATGGTGGATATGAAGAGCAGCGAGGTGCTCTTTACAGGGCCAGTAGGCAGCTATGCAGAACTGGCCGTAACACCGGATGGACGTCATGTTTTTATCGACTGTCCAGCAGGAGGAATGCTCGGACATGTGCCGACCAACCAGGTGCTCCGCTTCGACACGCAGGCACGTGAACTGGGGGTGTTCATCGAAGGGGGAGAAGCGCTCGGACTGGGTTATGAAGGACTGGTTGCAGACAAGATCACGATGCTCCCGGGCGGGGAAGCATTTGCGATTAGAAATCCATCACCGGCCAGAATTAGACTCGACGGTGGCGAGCAAGCGATCCCGGCGCTGATCAAAGTGGACACCGAGACGGCGGAGGTGCTTGCCACCTACACTCCGGAGCGCGATGAGGAGGGATACGTAAAGAGCTACATTTTGCATCTCGGTACTGCAACCGCTCCCGATCTGTAGACCCCAGATTCGAAGCGCTGCCTTCGAGCTTCACAGTCACTTTCTCACGAACGAACTCACAGCGAGGTTAACGTCATGAAACAGTTTGTATTCCTGCTGGCAACAACAGCCTGATCTTTCACAATACGAGGTCATGATTCACGGTAGTGCAGGCAGCCCATGCGGGGCAGCGAACGCATCCTCGTATCGGTGTGGGGAGGCGCCTACCAGCAATCCTTTCCACGTGGCACGTACGTGATGAATGTTGCCGATAGTACGAGGGAAGGGCTGCTGGTTGAGCTAATGGACGGCTCTTCGATAGGAAAAGATGAGCAGTACATCATTGGAGGATCAAAATATACAGGACAGGACGACCCCAGATCTGGCAATGCGGTGCGGTATGACGTTGCAGACGGCAGGTGGCATTGGATTGCAGATCTTCCACATGATTCCCTGGTCCGCCATGTGGATCCACCGGTTCCCAGTCCAACACGCGACCAGTTGGTTCAAAGCTGACGGGTGAACTATGCAAAGCAGCTTTTCCTGATGGACCATCGTGGAGAAAATGTGAGGCAGATTACTGAGCGTGGAGGCGAGAACCCGCGGTGGACACCCGATGACGATGCCTTCCTATTCAAGCGTGATGTGCATCAGGGGGAAGGAGCCCGGTATGTACCGTACAGGTTTGATCTGACGACGCAAGAGGCCAAGCCCCTGTGGCCTGCGCTTCCCGACTCGGTACCTGAGTTTCCTCCACTCTCCACCCAGGAGCCTCTTTTCAACCCTGATTTGTAAGAGACGAGTACCTTCCAGTTTATGATGCCGCTTTGCTCCTATGAACGAACCATACCCCAGAGGTGATATTGCCACATCAGAAAAATAGAAAGCCGTCGGCGTGGTACCAGCACCCGACGGCTTAGCAAACAGCTCTCGTGTTCTTTTTGATTTCCTGGATATCAGTATGAGCACATACATGAAGAACACCGCTTTAGCGATCTCAATCATCGTTTTTATGGGAGGCACGAGCGTGGCATCGGCTCAAGATTCTACCTCGGTCCCCTCGCAGGATAACAAAGATATTAGGGCGTGGCTCAGTTTCGAAGGCGGTCAAAGCACCTCTGGGGGATTTGTTATGCAGATGAGTGCCAACTATATACGGTCGTCTCATCTGTTTATCGTTCGATTTGTGGGGGAGTCACCGGGAAGAGGTTTCTTAGGAGGGCTCTTCAACGAAACCCGCTCCGAACTCGGTGGACTGTACGGAAGATCGACAAACTGGGACTGGGGACATGCCTCTGCGAGCACCGGAGTTGCTGTGGTTTGGGAGAAAGCCTATAGCTCTGGACCCGTCAACTGGACTACAGTCGGAGTGCCTGTTCAGGCTACGCTCTACCTTACAGTTCCCTACCGCCCGATCGACTGGCTGGGCCTCAAGATTGGTGGGCACGCCAATGTCAATCCTGAAGACTCCTTCGCTGGAGCAACCGTCGGACTCGTCATTGGCAAGCTGCGTTGAGGGGAGTAGAAGTCGACGGAGTTGGTGAAGTGCCTCATTTAACACATTCGTTTTCTTTAACATTAACCTATGTTATTAACATGATTTTTTTTAGAAAATTCTATCAAAAAACTTCTTTTTCTCTCTCTTTGTGCCTGTGTTTCTTTTCGCAAAATGTTTTTGGTCAACACGGGTTTCACAGACGTCAAATTATCTTTCACAGACAGACTTTGCATCTGTAGAATTGAACTTCCGTAACGCCGAAGATCCTCAAGATCCTGACCCGATAGCAACGGTCAAATACGAAGGCGGAGGAGTCTTTCAATCTGGTCAGTCTGTTGATTTTAGTTGGGAAGGGATAGAAATTTATCAAGGTGGGCCAAATGGATACGAAGAACCGGGAGACGGCACCTGGGAAGCAGACGACATTCGAGTATGCACTGACTATGACGAAGATAACAACGCATGCTTGAATGGATGGCAAGACAACACGCAGCAACCACAGTACATGACAAAACTCAGGCGGGTCTTAACAAAACAGAACGGGCCTATCCTCCAGCGGTACAGGTCGTGAGACAAACCATGACCTGTGCTGAAGAATAGACCCGTCTGCCTATGCCTTACGTG
>NZ_PDEP01000003.1 GCF_002554705.1 Longimonas halophila
ACGAACACAAAGACGCGAATGAGCGTAGATTGCCAGTCCATGTCACCAAGGGCTGTTTGTGAGAGCGGCGTTAAGCACCCTCCTCAAACAGCTTGCGGTGATGTGGGTCTCAACTCTGGATTGGCATATGTATTGTAGCAATAGCTCCAGATGGAGGCGCGTTAGAGGTATTGAGAATGCCAGAAGGGAGATATTCCACATCGTCAGACAGTTCGTCGTAGGGCACGAACTCATAACTTCCATCTTCTTCTACAATCCACCCTCCTTGCTCGCGGCGTTCGCTTTGGTCTGCAGCATCAGGATTTGATGCTTCCCACAGTTCTTCCAATATCCCTAATTCATCAAGCGTCTCCATGACCTCAGCATGCGTAGCGTTGTCGAATTCTACTTCCGAGCAAGGGGTAATGTCATCCTCCTCATCGTCACAGTACTCCGGCGGGGCGTCGCTTTCACAGGGGGCGACCGGCTCGCAGTCTGATCCGGGAGGTGGATTGATCTCTGTGCAGTCTGTGTTGTTATCTCCTCCACCCGGTTCATCCCCATCTGAGCCACCGGGACCGCCTGGGTCATCAGGAAAACGATCTCCCCCCGTGGGCGGACTGCCGCCACCACATGGCACGGGTATTTCCTCAACGCCTTCAACTGTGCAGTTTCTGATTGGATCATAAGAAGGTCCCCTACACGTGACAAGGTATTTTATCTGTGTGCACGTTGACTTGGGAATAAGTCCTTGATCCTGAAGCGCTTGTTGGTTTGCATTTTCGAGGCCTGGATACAGAAGCTGCTCTTCAAGCACGCCTTCCGCCTCATCGGTGTCAGGAATGACGCAGGTTGCATACCGAACGCCAACCTCTTCACGCAGTCCGGGACGCGAAACAGCCATGTAGCGCGCAACGGCGCGCGTCTGGCCACCCGCGTCCTCTATAACCTCCTCTGGAAAGTGCAGATACCGGCTATGAAAGGCCACCTCGTCCGAATAGGGGCGCGAGGCCAGGTAGCAGCCGTAGGCGGAGGCGTCGGCATTGCTCTTTGGGGCAGGCTCGCCGGGTGTGAGCAGCTCGGACCCTGTGGGCATCGGTGCCAGCGCCAGCCCCGATGAATCATCGGGCACCGTACGTGCCGTGGGGTCGGCGTCATCTTGTTGCAGATCAACAGACGAGTCGCAGCCTGCAACAAGGAGCAGCCCGCCCAGCAGCAGGAGCGGAATGGGGTGGAGTAAAGACGGTAGAGACGAAGGACGTGGACACGAAGCCGTCGAAGGCCGCAAGGAGAATAGCACAGGTACGAGAGCAGGCAATCCGAAAAGCAGACGAGCACAGCGCAACGGCAGCAAAATAACCGTATGCACCATTGCACCCGATCACGCCTCGTACCGACGGCGATCGTATGGGGCGCATGCCGATAGATACGTCACTCGGCATACGCAGACGGGCAGCTAAAATGCACTTATAGAGTAGCCCCCCCCCGCAGATCTGCAAGGTTAAATTGTAACGAAGTTGTGAGTGGGGTTTATCGCAGACGCCTTCGGTATCGGTAGTATGGATTAACGGGGAGTGTGTACATGTTTAGCGACCTGTAGCCCGGAACGGCATGCGCTCTACGAACATCTCTTCCACACTGGCAGAAGCATACGGCTCACAGGCTGGGAGCGTCACATGAAGTACCGCTTCGGATCCACCCCTCAGTCGCTGCGCGACAGCTCCCCTCTCCAGGGGAGCGGCTTGTGATGGCACGTTTACACTTGTTTCTTCCTACACTAAAACACGTGCACGAGGACCGTTCGCGTCCGTCGAGGCAGCTTGTCGGCTCTGCTCACAATTCTGGTTCATGGGTACCAGCGTAGACGCACCAACAAAAACGCCCCACCGAGAGCCTATCTCGATGGGGCGCGGTCTGGGTGTTGGGGGCGGCAACGCGTGTTGCATCCCCCTGAACCTGTATGGTGTGCGGGCATCAGCTTTCGCCTTCGAAGGGGTAGACGTCCTTCAGGAGCGCTTGCAGCTTGGTTCGTCCACGGTTGATGCGGCTCTTGACCGTGCCCATGGGCAGGCCGGTGATCTCCGCAATCTCGTCGTAGGCCAGCTGCTGGATGTCGCGCAGCACCACCACTTCGCGGAAGGCGGGCGGGATCTCGTTCATCGCCTCCTGAATGTAGTGATCCTGAATCGTGCTCTCCGCGTGCTTATCGGGCGAGAACGACTCGTCCGGGATTTCCATCTCGTACTCTTCGTTGTCCCGGTTCACCGACTGGATGGACTGCATCCGGCGGCGCTTGCGCTTGCGGTATTCGGAGCGCGCCAGGTTTCCGGCAATGGTGTAGAGCCATGTCGAGAACTTCGCAATGCGCCGGTACGAGTGGCGATTGCGGTGCACGCGCAGAAACGTCTCCTGCAACAGGTCTTCGCAGCGCTTCATATCGCCCAGAAAGCGATAGAGGTACTGCATGAGCCGGTCGGAGTACCGCTCCACAAGAATATTGAATGCCTCCACGGTACCGGCCTGAAACTGCGACATGAGATCTTCATCACTCATGTCTTGGAGCGCATCATACCGGTTGAAGGACTTGGTGTCCTTCTTCGTTTTGGTTACGACTTCTTTGTCCTTCGCCATATATCTGCTATCGTTGCTACGTAAACGCCAATGGGCGGCGGGGCGCGTCTGTTCGTATTCCTAAATACGGGCCGAGCCAAACCAAACGCAAATGCAAGTTGTCACGAATACGGCACGCCCTGCCTTGTTCCTCCACACCTGCTTTGTGGACTATGATGTGCAGCAAATTACAGTCCAACATGCGGAAATGGAGCCTGTTTACCGTAAAGAGACGTGAAATTGCCGTTTTTTGCGCCATCCTGTCGGTAGAGCGCCGCATCGGCAGGGGCGCTCGGGGGCGCTGGTGGCGTTTTTCGAACGCATTGCCTACGTTGTCTCTCGTGATTTCCCCACCCGGCTGTTCGCTTTCGCACACGCTCAACGACACCTTTTGTCTATCATGCGGTACATCTCTCTTCCCTCTGTCGGCGTATTGTGGATGCTTGGCACCCTGCTCATTCCGCTCATGGGATGCAACGACAGCGCCCCACCCTCGTCTTCATCGTCGGATTCGTCGTCGGAGCCGCCCATTGCGCTTGCCATTCACGGCGGTGCGGGCACAATCTCGCCCGAGAACATGACCGATGACCAGGAGGCGGCCTATCGCACCGCGCTCAGCGAGGCCCTCGACGCCGGGTACGCAGTCTTGAACGAAGGCGGCTCCAGCCTCGATGCCGTAGAGGCGGCCATCGTGCGCATGGAAGACGACTCGCTCTTCAACGCGGCCCGCGGCGCGGTCTTTACCAACGAGGACCGCGTGGAACTGGACGCCTCGATTATGGACGGCGCGACCCGTAATGCGGGGGCCCTTACGGGTGTAACTACTGTGCGCAACCCCATCCGCCTGGCGCGCACCATCATGACCGAGTCGCCTCATGTCATGATGGCGGGCGCAGGTGCCGAGGCCTTTGCCGATGGCTTCGACCTGGAGCGCGTCGAGAACTCGTACTTCCATACCGATCGGCGGCTGGAGGCTGCGCAGCGCGCCCGCGAGTCAGCCACATCGAGCCTGCGTCTCTCTGAAGACGAGAACCAGAAGCTCGGTACCGTAGGTGCCGTGGCGCTCGACCGCGACGGCAACCTGGCGGCGGGCACCTCCACCGGCGGCATGACCAACAAGCAGTTCGGCCGCGTAGGCGATTCGCCCATCATTGGGGCCGGCACCTACGCTCACAACGCCACCTGCGCAGTGTCGTCAACCGGACACGGCGAGTACTTCATGCGCGGGGTGGTGGCGCACGACATTGCGGCGCGCATGCAGTACGGCGGACAGTCGCTCACGGATGCGGCCAACGCGGTCGTGCACGACATGCTGCCCGACATGGGCGGCAGCGGCGGCGTCATTTCGCTGGATGCGGAGGGCACCGTGGCCATGCCGTTCAACACCTCGGGCATGTACCGGGCCTCGGTCGATGCAAGTGGCGAGCGCGTCGTGCGCATCTATGGCAACGAGGAGGAGGCTGCCTCCACCGAGTAGTTCTCCCTACGCCCCCCTCTGATTACGCCCCTGTTGCATGGATTCGCCGGAGGCCAACGAACCCACTGAGTATCCCATTGATGGCGTGCTCGACTTGCATGTGTTCGATCCGGGCGTGATCGGCGATCTGGTGCCCGACTACCTGCGCGCCTGTCACGCCAAGGGGATCTGCCGCGTGCGCATCATCCACGGTAAAGGCACCGGGCGCTTGCGACAGGGCGTGGTAAAACTGCTTGATGGCGACCCGCTGGTGCTGCGCCATCGCCCGGCCACCGACCGCAGCAGTTGGGGCGCTACGATTGCGTTTTTGGATCCCGAAGCACCGCCTGAGCCTACATAGCGCGGGGTCATGCATCACTTGCTGTACCTGCCTACACAAACAAACGGGCGCCCCTGCGGGAGCAGACGCTCACAACACAGCGTACCGCTCCCAACTGCTCTCGCAGGTCATTACAGTCCAAACAGCAGGCCGCCCCGGATGCCAAATGCATTCAGGTTCTGATCACCGTCCGTGAAGTAGACCGAGTAGCCCAGTTCCACAAACGGCTTTAGCGGCAGCAGGTCGAACTGTGCGCCCGTCACGATATTGATGCCCGCGTCGGTGACTGTATCAGCCGGTCCCTGCGCAAGGAAGGAGAAGCCAAGCCCGACGCCCGTGTACGGCGTAAACACCTGATTGGAGACGCCAAACGGAAAAAGCGCATTGACATTCAGCGTCGAGAAGTTGATGTCGGCCCCGTTTTCGTCGTCCAGGAAGTAGAAGTCGTACGTAGGATTGATAATGAACGGCAGCGCGACCGAGGAGATGCGCACGTCGGCGCCTGCTGCGAAGGTGGTGCTTCCCTCTTCGAGATCGTCGCCAATATCCAGACTAAGGCGTGGGCCTACTGTGAAGCCCACCTGGGCATCGGCTGTCGTTGGAAGCGCGAGCATGCAAAGTAGGGCCAGCGCAGCGGTGCAAAAGACACGAGTCATAACGGAATGTGGCATCTAATGGAAAAAGCATTGTACCTTCGAATATCGCAGCCATCCTGCAAAGGTGCAATGGGCAAACGTATCCGCCTCAACAAAAAACGACGCAGCCCCCTTGAAGGGACTGCGCCGTGCATTGAACAGCTTAGCCGGTGTGCGCCTCTCTACAGGTCAAAGAGCACGCCTCCGCTAAGCCCAAAGAGCGTACCCGAATCCCCTTCCGAGAAGATAATTCCGAGTTCACCCTGCACGAAGGGCCGAAGTCCACTGTTGAGGTTGAACTCGACTCCACCAACCCCGCTCAGGCCAATGTCTGTGCTGCTGCTTTCGGTCTCTATATCGAATCCAAAACCAGTACCGCCCGTGTTGCCTATATTGTTATTTTCGTATGAACTGCTAAAAATCTGTGCACCTGCGCCTGCGTACGGCATAATGACCGAATTTTCGATCTCAAAGTCGACCAGCGCATGGGCTCCTGCTTCCCAGAAGGTGGTGTTTTCAGGCGCAAAGTAAAAGTTGAAGAACGGATTGATGCGTACCGGTGCGTCGCCCAGCCCGATGCGGACATCAGCGCCTATGAATGGGTCTTCGACATCACCAAGTCCGATGCCCGCTTTCGGACCAACAGCTACACTGGTCTGCGCCTGGGCCGCAACGGGAAGCAGCAAAAGTGCGAGAAGGATAAGCGTCCACGTGTACCGTTTCATATCGTTGGGAACCATGTCTGTACGAGGTCTATGATAGCACGCCTTCACGCAAGGAGGCCGTTACAACCCTGCGTAATTGCGTATGCGCTTTAAAAAAGCATTGTACCTTCGAATATCGCAGCCATCCTGCAAAGGTGCAATGGGCGATCGTATCCCCCCAAACAAGAAACGACGCAGTCCCTGTGAGGGAGCTGCGCCGCATGCGTCATGAAAGCGCGTTATCGATTACAGGTCAAATAGCACGCCTCCGCTAAGCCCAAAGAGCGTACCTGAATCCCCTTCCGAGAAGATGATTCCGAGTTCGCCCTGCACGAAGGGGCGGATTCCACTGTCAAGATTGAACTCGACTCCGCCAACTCCACTCAGGCCCAGATCAGTACTGCTGGCACTTCCTCCAAAATCTCCTCCCAACTCAATCGATGTGTTAAGAATCTGAACCCCACCACCTACAAAAGGCGCTATTGGTGAGTCGTCTACGGGAAAGTCAAACAGTCCGTTGACACCTGCCGACCAGTATGTGAAGTTCTCAGGGGCAAAATAATATTCAAACTTCGGGTTGATGCGCACTGGAAAATCTTCAAGCGCTACACGCACATCGGCCCCGACGTACGGATCCTCAATGTCGCCCAAGCCAAACCCGGCCTTCGGACCTATCGACACAGTTGTTTGTGCCTGCGCCGTGGCAGGAATCAGAAAGAGCGCGAGAAGCAGAGCTGTCCAGGATAGTCGTTTCATAACAATGGTTGTTGTCAGTAATTGGAGTACGAGAACCCCGCACAAGGGGGACGTTACAATTATGCGTAATTGCGCTCTCCTTACGGACATTTGCTCGTTTGCCCCTGTCTCTTTGTGTAATCATGCGTATAGACGCGTGATTATGGCACCGGCGGAGGCATCATGTCAAGAACAACGGTGCGCATCTTTTTTCTGGGCCGCTGGATGGTTACTATGCGTTTTCTTTGGGCTGCCGTCGTGCTGATTCTGCTTCCCGTCGCCCCTGCTGTTTCGCAGCCCGCTTCGATTGGTGTGGTGTGGACGCCTACCGGGCCATCGGAGACGCAGGTGCAGGCGCTTCGTACCATGCGCGACGCGGGCTTGCGGCACGTGCGTGCTGCGGCGTGGCCCCGGCCCGAAGCGCTACAGGCGGCTCACACCTTCGGCCTGCAGCTATATATTGACCTTGCCCCTCCTGTTGCCGATCCGTCGGTGCTCCGTGAGCGCCTTGCGCATCCGGCTGTGCGTGGCGTGGGCTGGGCTGGATCGCTTACAACGCGCGGCTGTGCCCGGTGGAACGCGCTCCGCTCAACTCTTCCTCCGTCTTCAATGCGCTACGTGGTAGCTCCTGTGGCTCCAGCAGGGGTCGCCTGCTCCTTCGATGCCTCCACCACGGTACTGGCGGACGTGCGTATGCTGGACCGACCGTTTGCACGCTGGTATCAGTGGCGGGCGGCTCACGCTGGTCCAGTCGGGCTCGCAGCGTTAGGTCCTGCCCGAATGCTAACAGACGGACAAGGCTGGCAGGTGCCGCGCTCTATGCTGGCTCAGGCGCGCACCCTGGAGCACCTGTTGGAGCAAGTACACACGCGCGGCGTCCCGATTGCGTTTACCGCAGCATGGAGCACGACATCTGTACAGGGGCCGCTTCGCTTTCATATAGCGGAGAGCGACTCGCTGCTGCCTCCAGGCAAAGTAGTAGCCGCTTCTACGACGGGCCCGCCCCCGCCCTTTGCCTGGCCAACCGGTTCGGTTTCTACCATAGCGCGCGCGTTTCCAACCAGCACAACACTTGCGATCTGGGGACTTGTACTGGGCCTGATGGGTGTTTTTGTGCGCCTCCCGACGGCGCGCCGTACGGTACTGCGCTACCTGTTTACTCATGGTTTCTACCGGGCCTCGCTACGTGAGGGCCGCGACGCCACGGGCCCCACGCTGGCGGCGCTTGGCCTGCTGGTGGGCGGAGCGCTTTGGAGCGGCGGCCAGGTCCTGGTCGACCGTGCTACCTGGCTACGTCCGATACTGCTCGGACTGGAGGCGCTGCCGCCCTCGCTGCAGTCATGGGTGGACGTGGGCATGACGCACCCAGGCTTTGCTGCTGCAGTTGTAACCCTGGCGCTGGGGGGCGCTCTGCTCTTCTGGACTACAGCCGTTGCTCTTGGCCTGCAAGCCGTGGGCACTCCTGTTTCATGGAGCCAGGTGCTTATGATGGGTCTGCTGCCCTGGTGGGGGGCGCCGCTATGGGCATTCGGAGCTGCTGCTCCTGCCGTTGGAACGGCTCTTCCTTTGGTGCTCTTCGCCATCGCATTCGCTGCAGCAGCATGGTCGGCGCTACGCACGGCGTACGACCTGCACCGCACGATACATCCGCCGCTTAGCATTACGCTTGGGGCAGCCCTGTGCGCTCCGGGAAGCATCTTGCTGTTTGCCGTAGTGGGAATCGCCTACAGCACGGGCGTAGACGGGCGCTGGGTGCTACAGCTTCTGGTCCATGCATAACCCATGGTCAATGCGTGTTGCACAACTGCACATTGCACAACAGGATGTCGCATGCCTTACCTTTCTGCGCTGCATCGCTACTTTGGCGGCGTGGGTGCATGGGCAGAGGCTCCGTCGTTACTCATTGAGGAAGGCGTTGCAGCAACGAGGTCTGCCCAGGACCGCTCGGCAAATGTATGAAATGGCTCTTTTTCATGGAGCCATCCAAAGTGGAGCACAAACGGCGTGATGCGCATCCGGTCGCCCATGCCGGGCAGACGGGAGAGAATTGCGATGAGCAGATCACGGATCGTTTCGTTGGGGATGCCCCGCAGGTCGTGTATGAACGGCAAGGTGTAATAGTCGCACACCACGTGTTCAAAGTCAGGGTCGTAGGTCGTCAGTCCGTCGATAAAGTCGAGCTGGGGCGTGTTGTGGCCCTGCATCCACGAAAAGACGTGCAGGTCGAGCTTGCTCATTGCCATGGCCATGCTCCACTCGCACGATTCTTCGCTGCGCCCCTCGTCGAGGCGGCTGCGGAAGTGCGTGTCGTCGTCTTGACGAAGGAAGTGCCGCGCGGTGGCGCAGAACGTCTCTGTGACGGATCGGTCTTGCGCATACAGCATACCCGCTTGCACGCGGGGCAGATACGAGAGGCCAAAGTCGCTGAGCGTGCGGTCGCGCCGGTTCAACAGAAACTCAACAAGCACGCCGAGCCCCTTGGGGCCTCCGAAGAAAAAATCGGCGCGCATCCGTCCGGTTGCGGTGAAGGGGAATGCCTGCAATTGCTGCCACAACGGATCAGGATTGCGGCACCACACCATATCTGTATCGACAAAGAGGCACCGGTCGTAGGGCATAAACCGGTCGATGTGGTGCTTGAACCCGACAATCGACCGGTGGGCTTCTGGAAGCAGTTCGATGCGGTCGAACAACGTATCCACCCCTGCCTCGGCCAGATAGGCCTTGTGCGACGCCGGGCAGTACAACGCAACCGGGCGCGTGGTGTCATAACGACGCAGGGTCGATACTGAGGCCGCTGCGTGGCGTGCGTAGGCCTCATCTCCGTAACTGTGCAGGACGTATCCTTCTGTGGGCATGAAAGGCAGGGAACAACCGAAGCAACAGCGGGCCCGCTTGCCGCGGGCGTCTCCTGAAGGATAAGCGCCTTATTGCTCGCTGGTTTCTTGCTGGGCGCGGGCCTGGCGTTTCTTGAGGCTATTCATCAGCGTATCGAAGCCACGACGACGCATCACATTCTGGAACGAGCGCGCATACCCCTCGGCGGTGCTCACCTCGTCCAAGATTATGTCCGTGGCCAGCCAGGTGCTGTCTTTGTGGTGCATGACGTAGTCAACGGGCGTGTCACTGCCCTGGTAGCGCGTGGTCGTGCGCACAAACGCGCTGTCGTCTTCAACCTCGATACGGTCGTACGTAACCTGTGAGTTGTAGACCTCCAGGTCGCTCAGCGACTGCTGGCGCACCACATCTTGGAACACGTCTACAAACTCGGTGCGCTGCTCGTCTGAAAGGTCGCTCCAGAACGGCCCCATCGCCTGCTGCCCCATCGCCCGAAAGTCGATGAAGCCGTTGATCAAGGTCATGAGCTCCTGGCGCTGCGCACGGCTGAAGTCGCTCTCGGTGCCGTTCAGGATCGCCTTGATCTCGGCATCGCGCTCTTCAAGCATCGTGCGGATAGCATCGGCCTCCGACGACGCACCTGACTGCGCATGGGCCTGTGTCGCGCTAAACAGGAGTACGACGGCCAATAACGCCATGAGCGAAGCGGTGAATCCAAAACGAGACAGCAGAGAAGGCCACATAGCAACGCGTGGGATTAGGAAAGTCATGTCGATAGGATGCATGCGGCTATGGTTCAATAAGCATGCCGCGTTCCACTTCTTGCGGTAGCGTGCCTGCCGTGCGAAGCAGGCGCAGCACCGCCACATTATAGCGCTGAACGGCCTCGTAGTAGGAGGCGCGGGTTTCGAGATTGGCCTGCACCGCATCCACCAGGTCTTGCGGATCGCCCAGGTCAAGATCAAAGTTGATTTGCTCGGTACGAAGCCACTCGCGCGTGGTGCGCACCGATTCGTCGAGCGACTGCATGCGTTGCTGGGCGATGCGGGCGGTGCGGTAGGCCTCTTCGACTTCCACAGCAATGAGCGTCTCGGCAGCCTCGCGCTGATAGGCCACTTCAGCGCGCTGCGCCTCGGCCTGCTCCACACGAGCCCGTGTCTGGAAGAAGTTCAGATTCTGCTGAATGCCAAATCCAGTGCGCGTGGACTGTCCACGATATGAGTCACCAATAAATGCATTTTCCTGCCGATACCGCCCCGGCGTCGCGCTGATACCGTACGATGCCTGCAGCGCCAGCTTCGGGTAGTAGTCGGAACGGGCCACCTCAACCAGCGCCTCGCGAGCAGCAAGGCCCGCGGTGGCCTGCTCAAACTCGGGACGATGACGGCGTGCATCGGCCTGATACATGGCAAGCGAATCGCCCAGCAGGTTCATGGGCAGCGGACGCAGCGTCTCGGCTTCCACGGCAACAGCGGTGTTCGCGTTGGGCATAACCTGTGCCTGAAGCGCCGCCCGGGCGGTGGCCTGGCGCTCGCGCACCTCGGTGCGGCGACGCTCAAACTCATCTTGCGACAGGTCGAGCTTGAACAGGTCGGCCTGGCTCACCTCGGTGCTGCCTTCGTCGAGCAGCGTCTCGACTTCGTTGCGGGCCTGCCGCAGCAGCGACTCGGCTTCGTCGGTAAGATCACGCAGAGCATTGGCCAGGAGCATGTTCTGATACAGTTCGCCGGCCCGCATTGCCACCTCCAGGCGCTGCCCCTGCACACGGGCGTCCTCGGCCTCGGCCCCGTGTCGCGCAGCATCAATGGTGCCCGAGAGTTCGCCCCAGGTAAGCAGCGGCTGCTGCACAACAGCTTCGACCCGGTTAAACGGGCGCAAGCTCCCAATCTGCCAGTCGTTCTCGACGTCGGGGTTCAGGTAAAGCTCGCTGGTCGGGCGCGTGTTGTTGTCTGGAATGTCAAGGCTCGGCGCAATGGAGTGCGCGGTGCTCAGGGTAAAGTTGGTCGCAAACCGGCTGGCCCGTGCTTCCTGATAGCGCGCGGCGGCTCTGTTGCGCTGGGCGGCCCGCACCTTAATATCAGGGCTGGTTTGCAACGCCTGCATAATCGCATCTTGCAACGATACCGTGGTGGTGTCGGGCGCCGTCTGGGATTGCGCTCCGGCTGGGATGGCGCTAACTGCTCCCCCCACAAGAGCGACTGCCAGAAGTATCATGCACAAACGCACGGTGCCCTGCCACATGCCAGGTGCTGTTCGAGTCGAGACAGGAAAGAAGCAAGACATAAGCTGCGTTAGAAAACCGCATAAGAGAACGTCATCGGTGGGGCCGCCTGCATGGCGCGAAACGTAACACGCCAGAGATGGGTGTTAAGAAGAGCCCCTTCGGGCCACATGCTTATTTTCTTGGATGCTGCTGCCCCTTATGCCAACCGACGATCCTCAGCCGCTGGGCGACATTCTCGGCAACGTACTCGACCGCCTCAACGTAGGCGGCAAGATCGACGAAGCCCGCGTGGTGGAGGCGTGGGCCATGCTCGCAGGCCCACAGATCAACAAGGTCACCGAAAGCGTGTGGATGAAAGGGCCGCGCCTCTTCGTCAAGATTCAGTCGGCAGCGTGGCGTCAAGAGCTCCATCTACAGCGGCAGCAGTGGCGCGACCGCCTCAACGAAGAGCTGGAGCAAGAGCTTATTCAAGAAGTCGTGTTTCGGTAGGATGCGCCGGGAGCTGCTCTCGTACATCCAACTGTCGCATCTCCACTTGCTCAACGGTTGCCCCTGCGCCTGTTACCCTTCAAACGCCCCCAGCACAAGTGAGGTGTTGTGGCCGCCGAACCCAAATGCGTTGTTCAGCACCACGTTAAGCTCGCGCTCTTGCGGCTCGTTGAACGTATAATTGAGATCACAATCTGGGTCGGCCTCCTCAAAGTTGATCGTGGGCGGCACCACGTTGTGCTTCATCGCCTGGATGCAGGCAATGGCTTCAATCGCACCGGCTGCGCCCAGCAAGTGTCCGGTCATGCTCTTGGTCGAGGAAACATTCAGGTCGTAGGCATGGTCGCCAAAGACCTGCTTAATGGCTGAGGTTTCGGCAGCGTCGCCCAGCGGGGTAGATGTACCATGGGCGTTGATGTAGTCGATGTCTTCCGGGTTCATCCCAGCGGTTTCGAGCGCGCGGTTCAGTGCCAGCTTTACGCCGCCGCCTTCCGGATCGGGCGCGGTGAGGTGATGGGCATCGGCAGACATGCCGGTGCCAAGCACTTCTGCATGAATGGTTGCGCCTCGGGCCTGTGCGTGCTCCAGACTTTCCAGAAAGAGCGCCCCTGCGCCCTCGCCCATTACGAACCCGTCGCGGTGCTTGTCGAAGGGACGGCTGGCATGGGCCGGGTCGTCGTTTCGCGTGGAGAGCGCCCGCATGGAGGCAAAACCCGCAATGCCGAGCTTGGTCACGCACGCGTCGGTGCCTCCGCAAACGGCCCCGTCAATGGTGCCGTCTTTGATGAGACGAAAGGCGTCAGAGATGTTGTGGTTGCCGGTGGCACACGCCGATACGACAGCGTGATTGGGGCCGCGGAATCCATGCTGAATCGCGATCTGCCCACTGGCAATATCGGGAATGAGCATCGGGATAAAGAATGGCGAGACGCGCGTTTCACCGCTATTTATGAAGTAGTCGGTCTGCTCATAGAACGTCTGCATTCCGCCAATGCCGCTTCCATAGATCACACCAATGCGATCCTTCAGGTCTTGCGGCATCTCGTCGCTATCGAACCCAGCGTGGCGCACCGCCTCATCAGCGGCAACGAGCGCGTACTGGCAAAACGGGTCCATGCGACGGGCCGATTTGGCATCGAGGTAGTCCTCGGCATCGAAGTCGGGCAGTTCGCAGGCAAAGGTGGTACGCAGCTTTTCGGCATCGAACGACTCGATGGGAGCAGCGCCGCTGGTGCCGTTGAGCGCGGCCTCCCAGAACGCATCAACGGAAAGGCCCAGCGGGGTAAGCGCGCCCATCCCGGTAACAACAACACGGCGAGCAGACATGATAACAACAGCACTTTGAAGCAGATGGTGAACAAGAGGCCCTGCAGCCGAGCCGCAGCGCCCCAGAACAGCAAACCCGGCGCACCAACTCGCGTCTGGGCGAGGGGCGGCCGGGAGGCTGGATACAGCGCCGAAACGACGTTACGCCGCTTTTTCAGAGAGATAGTCAACGGCATCGCCCACCGTCGCAATGTTCTCAGCGTCCTCGTCTGAAATCGTCAGGTCGAACTCCTTTTCGAATTCCATAATCAACTCGACTGTGTCGAGCGAGTCGGCCCCCAGGTCGTTTGTGAACGACGCATCGGTAGTCACATCGGACTCGTCTACGCCCAGCTTTTCGACGATGATGTTCTTAACGGCGGACTCGATATCAGTAGCCATGGGTTAGGGTTGTTTATGCGTTAAATCAGTACGAAATATGTTCCTCGACGGAGGAAGTAACCCGACGCCGCCGCATCGTTACGGGGCGCGTATCGGGGGGAATGACATGCGTAGGCGGCTGTGGGGCCGCTTCCGCGCCTGTCCGCACACTACACGGCGCCCGTGTGCAAATGGTTTCGGTATGCAACCACCGGATGCCGTGAAGGACTGACGTGCGGAAAATGGGAATGACCCGTTAGAATGCAGCCAGTTCGCGGGCGGCCTCAATCACGTCGTCGTCGCTGGGTAGCACTTCACGCTCCAGGCTGTGTGCAAACGGAATTGGGGAGAACGCCCCTGCTACGCGGCGTACCGGTGCATCCAGCTGCTTAAACGCGAGATCGGCGATCTGAGCGCTAACCTCCGCGCCGTAGCCAATGAACTCATGGTCTTCGTAGAGCACGAGCGCACGGTTGGTCTTCGACACCGATTCGAGGATCGTGTCGGTATCGAGCGGGACCATGGTGCGCAGATCAATCACTTCCACGCTAATGCCTTCTTTGGCGAGCTCTCGGGCCGCGTTGTTGGCCTTATGCACCATCATGCCGTAGGTGATGATGCTAAGATCGGTGCCTTCGTGGGCCACACGTGCCTGACCGAACGGAAGCAGATACTCTTCGGGCGGGGTGGGCGTGCGAGCAGCAGCGGCGCGGTAGAGCGCTTTGTGCTCCAAGAACATAACGGGGTCTTCCATCCGCATGGCCGTGGTAAGGAGCCCTTTTGCATCCGCGGCCGTGGAGGGCATCGCGATCTTCAGACCCGGGGTGTGACCAAAGATCGACTCGATGTTCTGCGAGTGGCAGAGTCCGCCATGGATGTATCCGCCGCACGGCACACGAATGACCATGGGGCAGCTCCATGTGTTGTTGGAGCGGTACCGGAACGGCGCCACCTGGTTGCGCAGGTGCTGCATGCCGGGCCAGATGTAGTCGGCAAACTGGATCTCGATGACGGGACGATAGCCACTCGCGGCCCAGCCGACGGCGCTTCCGATGATGGAGGCCTCAGCCAGCGGCGCGTTGAAGCAGCGATCTTCGCCGTACAGGCGCGTCAGGTCTTTTGTCGCGGTAAAGACGCCGCCCTTGTTACCCGCTACGTCTTCGCCGTAGACAACGATCTTCTCGTTACGCGCCATCTCTTCTTTCAGCGCCCGATTGATCGCATCCACCATAACGATGGGATCGGCATCGGAGTCGAGGTCAGATTCGTCGTTGTAGCTAAGGCCAAGATCGCCTTCGAAAAAGACGTGCTCGGTGGCCGTGGCCGGGTCCGGGTCGGGCTGCTCTTGAGCCCACTTTGCAGCGTCTTCGACCTGCTGATGCACATCGTCATGAAGGGCGTCGAGCTCTTCGGATGCGAAAAGGTTCGCTTCGATGAGCGTGTTTCGCATCCGCTCAATAGGATCGATGGCACGGTCGGCCTCCAGCTCGTCGTCGGGGCGATACTTGGTGTGATCGTCAGACGAGGAGTGCGGCAGGAGGCGCACCACATCGGCCACGAGGCACACCGGGCCGCCGCCGTTGCGCATGTGGGTGATGGCGGCTTCGGCGGCGCTGGCCATCTCGAAAAAGTCGGTGCCGTCTACGCGGATGCGGCTGAGCCCGTCGTATCCCGCTGCCAGTTTGTAGGCCGTGCCGCCTGCAGTTTGCTCTTCGACGGGGACCGAGATCGCATACTTGTTGTCCTGCACCATAAACAGAACAGGAGCCTGGGCACGCGTGGCCCAATTAAGCGCCTCGTGGAAGTCGCCCTGCGAGGTGGCGCCATCGCCGCACGACGCGTAGACGAAGGCGTCGTCGCCGCGCTGCTGAATGGCGAGGCCGAACCCAACGGCCGGCATAAACTGCGCCCCCACCGACGAGGATGTCGTCATTACATTCAGGTCGCGCAGCCCGAAGTGCTCCGGCATCTGGCGTCCGCCCGAATGCGGGTCATTGGCTTTGGCGAGGTGGGCGAGGAATGCATCTTCGGGGCGCATGCCCAGCGACAGCGTGATACAGAGGTCGCGGTAGTACATGGCAAACCAGTCGTGGCCCGGCTGCGCGTGGAGCCCGACGGCAGCTTGTGCCGCCTCGTGCCCTGAGGCGCCAATATGAAAGTGTCCTTTGCCCTGCTTGAGAAGCGTCATCATTTTCTCATCGAGGCGCCGCGACAGCATCATGGTGCGCAGCACCTGTCGCAGCGTATCGGGCGAGAAATCGTGCGGGGTACGGGGCTCCAGGTCGAAAGGGGCCTCGTACTGCGGCGTAGAAACCGCGTCGGTGGCGGCATGGGCCGCAGCATCGGCAAGATGCGAGTTCGGATTGGGCATGGGAGAGCGCTGGTTCATTCCTACCAAGTTCGAGCGGATCCGCCGACGGGCCAGGCCGGTCGGGGGCGATGCCGGAAACGATGCCAGGCAGACGTAGTGCGCTGCCTTACAAAGCGCTTCCGATCAATTAAGTATAGGGAGATCTGTACTGGATTCGGGTGAAAAACTGCTTAGAACACCGCTCTCTGCATCCCCCTACACAGGATGTCATACAAAATGTCGGGCTACAAGGCCAAATCGGACGTATCGGTCTGCCCTGTATCGCTATTGCTTGAAGACGACGCAGTGCCCCGTCCTGGCACCTTATCGTTGTCCTCCGCACTATCGTGCTCCGCATCCTCCGAGCGCTCGCCTGGCGTTGCAGTGTTCATCAGGGTTTTCATGACGCGCGTGGCGGCTTCGGTAGCATGCTCCACATCGTCGGGCGAAGGCGACGGCTCGTCGAGCGTCTCCATCGACGTAGTGGGCGCATCAAGCCCGAACAGCAGCGGGTTGTCCTCCTCGGTTTCAGCCCGAATACGATCCAGATGCATGCGCATACCCGACCGCAGGCTCGGCAGCAACTGGATGGTACGCACGCGGTTGCCGGTCCGAATGCGAATGGTGCCGCTGTCCATGTCCACATCGTCGGCTCGCAGCTTTAGTGCCTGCTTCATTTCGATGGAGCAACGCAGTAGCAGGTGTGCAAACAAGCTGCGCGCCGATGTTGGACGCGGAAAGGACTCCACCTCATCGATCTCATCCTGGTCTTCGGCGTGGCGGATGTCGGTCAGGTAGAACATCACGGCGTCGAGCGCCTGGTTGCGCTCGGCCTCCGACAACTGGGCCTGGCTGCCCAAAAAATCCATAAAGGCAGATACGCTGTCCATCCACACTACCGGCAGATCCTGATTTGAACAAAACCGGTGATAACAAATTGTCCACACCCCGTAGATCTCGGCGCGCTGGCGCGGCACGTTGAACTGCGGCGCCAGGCGGCGAATAGTATCCAGCAGGTCAACCTCCTCATTGCGAACGTTGATCGTGGGCTTTTCGGGGTCAGCCATGACGATAGACTTCAGCCAAAGAGGGTGCGGGTGAGCGTGGCGTTCCTGCCATTGCATCTACGTTGCACGAGCCCTACACGGGGGCATGCTTGTACAATACGTCTCCTGCTTAGGTACTTAAGAGTACGCAGGCAGGCAATGGTTCGCACGCAATGGGTTAAATGGGTTATGAGCAATATACAGATTGGAACGGTACGGGCGCAATGCCGCATTTCCGAGTGCTGAACTGACGTAGCCTGTCTCCAGTGTAGCACGCCTCTTGCGCCTCCTACAGCGGACCTTTGCAAACAACTACTTCGTATAGATTCATTAGCTGTTCCGTTACGCTACGGTATGATGCTACTTCATGTAGCCCGCACAGCTAACGGCGCAAACGTTTCCGCTGCATCACTCTTTTGTGTTCTCGTTCTTTTATTCATTGCCTGTTGGACGCAGAGTAGCGCACGCCAGGCACAACAGCCAATGTTGGGTATGATTGGGACTGGAACCAGCACGTTGCGGCCGCGACATCAATGGCTGTTGCTGTGCGCCCTACTTTTCACTCTGCTGCTAAGCAGTATTCTCCCTTGCGGGGTTTATGCCACAGCGCACGACCGCCCCGTGGCCTCGTGGCTGACGGAGCCGCGTGACACAACCGAAACCAGTTTGTGGGACACGATTCCTCTTGCCGGTGCCGATACGGCATCGAACACCAGCTGGTACGCGCTTCCACTCATGTACTACACCCCTGAAACCAGCGTTGGCGGTGGGTTCTCGGCTGGTTACTTCTTTGGTAGCGACCCCGCGCGCATCTCCAGCGTCAAGTCCGACCTGTCTGCCACGCTGAACGGCGAATACGAGGTATCATTCGACTCTGAGTTGTATCTGAACGACGGTCGCTACCGTTTATGGGCTCAGGTCAATGCCGCGCAAACGCCAACCTCCTTTTTTGGGGTAGGCCCTAACAGCAACACCCGTGAATCCTACACGCGACAGATGGTTGATGTGAAGATGCGGGGCGCACGACGCCTTACGCAGGCCTTGCATGTGGGCCTACGCATGCGTGTACGTCGTACCACCATTACATCGGTGGATGACGGGGGCCTGCTTGACCAGAATGCAGTGCCTGGTGCCCGCGGAAGCAGCGTGGTTGGCATTGGCCCTATTCTGTTTGTAGATACCCGCTCACGTACCTACTACCCGCGCCGTGGGCACTACGTCTCGCTGTATGCCCTGACCCATCCGTACGTGCACAACGCCCAGGGCACGTTTACACGGTTTGGGGCAGACATGCGGCGGTTTCTTCCTATGGGCACAGACCAGGTGCTTGCCTTGCAGGCCTATGCCGAGGCCGTTACGGATATGCCACCGTTTGCGCTCCTGCCTAAGCTGGGAGGGTCGGCGCGCATGCGGGGCTATCAGAATGCACGCTTCCGCGACCGCGTGACGGTAAGCGCACAGGCCGAGTGGCGCGCTCCAATATGGTGGCGCATTGATGGGGCCGTGTTTGCCAGCGTGGGCACCATCGCGCCACGCATAGCCGAGCTTGGCCATAGCGGACTGAAACCCGCAGGAGGCATTGGAATGCGGTACAAACTGAACGACTCGGGCGTACGCCTGCGCGCCGACTTTGCCGTTAGCCCCGACGGTACCGGACTATACTTGACGGGCTCCCCTCCGTTTTAGGATAGCACACGTTGTTTGGCCAATCCCCTAACGGATTCACTCCGAACTGACACCTCAAACACTCCTCACACCTCTCAAACCCTAACTTTGTAACGATTGATGTTCTCACGTTATGATCTCTACCGAACGGGGTCATAATGGTGCGTTTCCAGATAGGCCGCACTTTGCGAGCACACACGCATCGCTCATACACACCGTTCGCCTCCGGTTCATTTCTCTAAGCGCCTGGTCTCTGGTGGGAGACCAGGCGCTTTCTTTGTATGGGGCTGCTAAGGATGTGCGTTCTACACGCGGGCAGAAAAGGAGTCAAGTGACCCACACAGCAAAAGGTAGCGGTTCAACGCTACGTGATGGAGGCAATAGGCCAGTAGCCGGAGACGGGGAGCGCCGTCCGGTGTGGACGTCTCCGCATGGCTGACGGGAGCGAATGGGGGACCGTTCACCCCAGAAAAGATTCTTATCAGGGGAGTTATCATTTAACGTCTATCCACTACCCAACAAAAAAAGCGCCTTGAAACCAAAGCTCCAAGGCGCTCTTCGTGCTTGACGTGTGCCCGAGAGAGGACTCGAACCTCCACGGCCTAAAACGGCCACATGGCCCTCAACCATGCGCGTCTACCAATTCCGCCACTCGGGCATTCTAATTTGGATTTTTAGATTTTGGATTGTCGATTCTGTTTCTCAAATCCAAAATCCGCAATCTGAAATCCGCAATCCAAAATGGTGTGACCCCGGCAGGTCTCGAACCTGCGACCCACGGATTAAAAGTCCGTTGCTCTACCAACTGAGCTACGGGGTCGGCGATGTACACGGCACAGGGTCCATGCGCGTTGCCTATTACGATCAGACAACGTAGCACCTACAATGATTCGTTGCAAGAAGATGTGCCCGCTCGTACGCCGAGATTCCTTGAAGCGTTTGTGACCTCTGTGTGCAGGGCGACCTACTGGGCCCCTTGCGCGGCTCATGTGCTGCTACCGATCCCACAGCACATGCATCGGCTCACGCATCACCAACCGCCCTTCCAGAAGCCGGGGGGCGTAGTTCATGAAACCATGTACGGTGTAGATTTCGGGTGGCGTACAGTTGTACAGCCACTTTCCTTGACGTACGCCCGTGCGGTCGTCGGTCGTAAGGAGCAGCGCCACGAGTCCAGTCGTGCCCGTCCCGCGAAAGCAGTCCACGGCCTCGCCATCGCCACCCATGGTGCCAGGAATGTAGCCATAGTCGAGCGGATACACCACGGTGGGATAGTCGGGGTGCGCACTGCGTGCTGGCCGGTCAATGATGAGCCCTCGTGCTGCAATGAGCGCCTCCCATGCCTCCCACCGTACCTGTTTGGCAACCAGCGATGTAAATGCGGTGTGGGGGGCAAGCATAGCAGTGAGATGACAGCACGTTGAGGGATGCGACAGGCAGCAGCTACGCGTGCAACGCAGACCTGCAGCACAGACGTTCCGGCCATTGTGCCGCCTATGATTTTCGATGCGATCATACGCGCGCCTCTTGCGTGTATGGGTCTCGTGTAACGAAATTGTGTAACGAACAGGCTGCCTGCCTGCTTCGCGTCGTAACTCTTTGGTTAGGTTCCCTTTGCTATGGCCTCCCCGCCCCCCGAATCCAACGAATCAACGACTTCGTCAGGCCCCGATGCGTCCGCCTCCCCAGTTACAAACGGCACGCCAGCCGGCGAGTCGTCGACCAACAAGTGGTTTGAGTACTTCCTGAACGGCGTCGAGCGGCTGGGCAATATCTTGCCGCATCCGGTCACGCTATTTGCGCTGTTTGCGCTGAGCATTGTTGTAATTAGTGGCATCGCCGAGTGGCTGGGCGTGGCGGTCGAAGATCCGCGCCCCGGCGTAGATCGCACCATCGAGGCCATTAGCCTGATGAACGGCGAGGGCTTGCGCCGCATTGTGGAGAACCTGGTGGAGAACTTCACTTCGTTTGCGCCGCTGGGCACCGTACTCGTGGCGCTGCTGGGCGTGGGCGTGGCCCAGCACTCCGGACTCATCAAGGCATGTGTGCGTGGCATTGTGCTAACGGCGGCGTCGGTGCGGCCGAAGGGCGACGGCATCATCGCGTTCCTGCTGGAGCCGCGCCGCCTCGTTACGCTGTCGGTGGTGTTTACCGGGGTCATCTCAAACACCGCCTCGGAGCTGGGCTACGTGGTGCTTGTGCCCCTCGGTGCTATCGTCTTCCTATCCATGGAGCGCCACCCGCTGGCCGGTCTTGCCGCCGCGTTTGCGGGCGTGTCGGGCGGATACAGCGCCAACCTGCTCCTGGGCACGATCGATCCACTTCTTGCAGGGCTCACGCAAGAGGCGGCCCAGCTTCTGGATCCCGAGTACACGGTGCACGCCGCTGTAAACTACTACTTTATGATCGCCAGTACCTTCCTCATTACCGGCTTGGGCACCTGGGTTACGCTTAGCATTGTGGAGCCGTGGCTGGGCGAGTACGACCCGTCGCTCGCCTCCGAGGATCTGAGCGATGATGCCCAGCTCGAACCGCTCTCGGACAACGAAAAGCGCGGCCTGAAGTGGACCGGCATCGCTGTCCTCGGTATGACCGCCGTCTTAGCACTCACCATCGTACCTGAATGGGGCGTGCTGCGCAATCCCGACACGGGCGAAGTGCTGAACTCCCCGTTCCTGAACGGCATCGTATCCATCATCTTCATTGCCTTTGTGATTCCTGGCTTCGTCTTCGGATACGCCACCGGCTCCATGACCAGCGACCGCGACGTGGTCGACGGCATGGCCGAGGCCATGAGCACCCTCGGCCTCTACATCGTCATTGTGTTCTTTGCCGCGCAGTTTGTCGCGTTCTTTGGGTGGACCAACCTGGGCCAGATCGTCGCGGTTACTGGCGCGCAGTTTCTTGAAGACATCGGTCTAACCGGACCGCTCGTCTTTGTCGGGTTCATCTTCGTATCCGGCTTTGTGAATCTGATGCTGGGCTCGGCCTCGGCGCAGTGGGCCGTCACCGCACCCATCTTCGTGCCCATGCTGATGCTGACGGGCTACAGCCCCGAGGTCATCCAGGCAGCCTACCGCATTGGCGACTCGGTGACCAACATCATTACCCCCATGATGAGCTACTTCGGCCTTATCCTCGCTTTCGCTGAGCGCTACGAGAAGAACATCGGCATTGGCACCGTCATCTCGGCGATGCTGCCGTACAGCCTCGCGTTCCTGGCCGGATGGATGGTGCTGTTCTACATCTGGGTGTTTGGGCTGGGGCTTCCTGTAGGTCCGGAAGCGCCCACCTTCTATACCCCCTAATAAGGCAGGCGCGTAATAGAGCGGAGGCACTGGGCCTCTTTTCACCGACCAACTGCGTAGTTTCATGGCGGTAGGCCGCACTGTGCTTGGAGGATTCGTAACACTGGTCAGCATGCTGGTGCTGACGCTATTCAGCATCGGGTTTGCAAGCGCCTACCTGCCGCCTGCGTGGTTTTGGTGGACGGGTCTGCCTGCCTCGCTCTTGCCGTTTCTGGCCATGGCCGCGGCGGGCCTCTTCCTGTTGCACGCGTTGCTGCGCCACAGCCGCTGGGTGGCGGTTCATGCTGTCATTGTTGTGCTGTTCATCAGCCGTGCGGGTTGGCCCGCCCCTATGCAGGCGGATGCCAACACCGCTACCAACGCCGACACGCTCACGGTAATGAGCTTCAATTACACCCCACAGGAGCCTCGCCCCGAACATGCTCCTGCTTTGCGCGGCGCGCTCGGGCATCTTGCCTCCACCTATGCCCCTGATCTTATTGCCACGCAGAGTACCCGCGTGTTTCAGCGGCGTGGAGGCATTGCTCTTATCAACGAACTCGACACGCTGGCTACCGTCGGCTATCAGGCCAAGCCCGATGCCGGGTTTGCGCCCCGATTCGACACGCGCGTCCCGCTCTTTAGCCGCCTACAAGGACCGGTGCAGCAAGAACCCATCGTGCTGGAGGCCCAGCAAGACACCGACCGCCACATCACGCGCGCCGAACTCTCGTGGCGCGGACGCGATATTGTCGTCTACAACGTGCACTTGCGCTCCTTTGAGCGCGGCTATGCGCTCGATCTGCTCGAAGCCGGGCGCTACCGCGATGCGCTGCGCGAGCTCGTAGCCGTCTACCGCCGCGATGTGCTGCGCCGTGTGCACGAGGTGCGCGAGCTGCGCCGCCGCCTCGAACGCGAAACCAAACCCACGCTGCTTATCGGCGACCTCAACGCCTCTCCCTTTAACTGGGAGTACCGCCACGTGCGCGGAGCGCTGCGCGATGCCCCGGCACGCCTGGGGGGCAACTGGCGCTTTACCTGGCACACACGGATGCCGCTGGCCCGCATTGACCATGTGCTCACCAGCACGCACTGGGAGGCGCTCTCCATGCACGTCGATGCCACCACCATCTCCGACCACTTTCCGCTGATCGTCACGCTGCGACTTCGGGAGGATGCGTAGGACCGCCTTCCCTCCTACGCGCCATCCGATACCGCGGGCCCCCGCCCCAGTGCGCGCTCGACGCCCTCGGCCAGGGCCAGCAGCACGACCGTCAGCAAGGCAGCAGGCACGGTGCCTTCCAGAATCAAACCCATATCGGCGCGGCGGATGCCGGTCAAAATCGGCTGGCCGTACCCGCCTGCGCCAATGAGCGCACCCAGCGTGGCGGTGCCCACGTTAATCACGACCGCGATCTTGATGCCGGCCAGGATCGACCCCGCTGCCAGTGGCAGCTCTACGCACCAGAGCTTGGCCCATGGCGACAGTCCCAGCGCCGTGGCCGACTCCATGAGCGGGGGCGGAATGTCGCGCAGGCCTGTGTACGTATTCCATACAATCGGCAACAGGCTGTACACCACCAGCGCGGTGACCGCTGGTACGTAGCCCACGCCCAGCGGCGGCACCATCAGCGCCAGCAGCGCCAGCGCAGGCACGGTGTAGGTAACACCGACAGCAATCAGCACCGCAGGCCCCACCCAGCGCAACTTGGCGGCGATGATGCCCAGCGGAATGCTGAACCCAATGGCAAACAGCAGCGACACGCCCACCAGCGCCAGATGCTCGGCTGTCCGCGTCTGTACACGGTCCATGCGCGACGGGGCCTGGACATCCCCCGAAACGATATTCAGCGCCCGCTGCACGAACGCTGCTGCAACCTCGCGCTCCGGTTCTCCCTGAATGGCAGATCGGGCATTCAGCACACGCATGGTATCAGCAGGAATGCGGTCTTCGAGACGGGCCAGCGCAGCGGGGGCGGCAGGCGCCTCGGCCTCCAGGTCGGCGCGGTAGACGAGCACGGCCTCGTACTTGGGAAAATGGCCACGGTCGTCTTCCAGCACGCGCAGGTCGTAGCGCTGGATCTCGGCATCGGTCGAGTAGAGGTCAATCACGTCGATGGCGTCATTCGTCAGCGCGCGATAGGCGATGTCGTGGTCGAGCCCCTGCGCCGTAAAGGGGAGATTGTAGACCTGGCGAAGCGAGGGCCAGCCATCGCTGCGTTCCATAAACTCGTTCGAAAAGCCGACCCGCAGATCCGGGTGATTGCGCAGATCCGAGATCGTCTCGATCCCCAGTTTCCTGGCGTGGGCCTCCCGCATCCCCAAGGCATAGGTGTTGTTGAAGCCGAGCGGCGCTGTCATGCGCACGCCGCGCTCCGCCAGCACGTCGCGTAGAGTGGCTGGAGTCACCTCCGTGTCCGCCAGAATTTCCTCGATGAGCGTGCCCGTGTACTCGGGATACACGTCAATATCGCCCCGGACCAGCGCGTCCCACAGGAACCGGGAGCCGCCCAGCTGTTCGCGATGGCGTGTATCGAATCCGGCATCCTGAAGCGTGTAGGCAGCAGCCCAGCCCAGAATTACGTTTTCGGTAAACATCTTGGATCCAACCGTAAGCGTTGAATCTTGGGCTGCTAAGGACACTGGGGCTACGCCCACGCCAATAAGCAGGAGCCAGCAAAGAAAGCGCATGCGCATGAGACGGAGGGACCAACGAAGCGTAGGGGAGGCGAAGCGATGTGCTCAGGTGTCGAGGGCCGTTGTCAGCGACTGTTGCGCCTGCACGAACTCGCGAACGAAGTCGGAGGCCGGGGCGTCGCGCAGTTCGCGGAAGGGGCCCTGCTGCGCCACCTGTCCACTGCGCAAGAGCACGATCTGGTCGCCAAAGTAGGCGGCCTCGTGCAGGTCGTGCGTGACGAGCACCACGGTTTTACCCAGGGTGCGGAAGATGCGTCGCAGGTCGGTTTGCAGGTCGGCGCGAATGAGCGGATCGAGCGCGCCAAGCGGTTCATCGAGAAGGAGCAGCGGCGGATCGAGCATGAGCGCGCGCATCAGGCTCACGCGCTGGCGCTGCCCGCCCGAAAGCTGCGGTGGGGGCACATCGAGGCGGTCGGCAGGAAGCTGCACCAGTTCAAGCAGCGCTTCGATACGGTCGCGGATGCGCGTGGTGCTCCACCTTAGGTGCTTCGCCAGCAGCGTTACGTTGCCCCGGGCCGTGCGATGCGGAAAGAGCCCGCCCTCTTGAATGACGTAGCCCATGCGGTGGCGCAGCGTACGCAAGTTGGCATCAGACAGCGTGGTGCCGTCTACGCGAATGGTGCCGCTATCCGGACGAATCAGCCCGATAATGAGGCGCAGCAGGGTCGACTTTCCGCATCCGCTGGGCCCAATGAGCACGGTGGTCTGTCCCTCAGGCACATGAAGCGACACGTTGTCGGCGGCGCGTTCGGCTCCGAAGGTTTTGGTGACATCGGTGAGGGTGACCATAGCAGAAAGCCCAGGCAGAAAGAACAGACGTACACGTAACGGCTGCTCCCTGCTGATGTGCCTGTCCGTCAATCCATGATGAAACTACGCGTCCTTCCATGCCGTGCCCGGATCATTGCAGGATGCGTCGCGTGCATCTTTTGCTTCTAAAAAAGCGCCAACGTAGCTCAGTTGGTAGAGCAGTCCCCTCGTAAGGGACAGGTCACCGGTTCGAGTCCGGTCGTTGGCTCCATATGCACATTTCAGCCCCGCTATCCGGCGCAGGTCCCCCCTCCTGCGTGGATGGTGGGGCTTTTTTGTTGTGCCCTTGCTGTTGGGAGGTAGGGGCGCTTTAGCATCCCCAATGCTTTTCCCGGATCCTGCTCATCTCTGCACTGTTTTTACATATCCCACATCCGCCTGATGTATCCCCGTGGTGCAGCGACTGTGCGGTGCGCTGCATCTGCTTCATAAGCTGATTTTGCTGTTATGGCTACGCCTTCTGTATCAACGCTACCCCGTCTGAAGAACGGCGACCGGCTCACACGCTTCGAGTTCGAACGCCGCTACCAGACGATGCCCGGCATCAAAAAGGCTGAACTGATTGAAGGAAAAGTTTATATGCCCTCTCCTGTAACCGCCCGCCACCACAGCCAGCCTCATGCATACCTTACGACGTGGCTGGGCACATACGCTGTCCACACGCCGGGCGTCACGGTGCACGACAATGCCACTGTGCAGCTCGACCTGGATAACGAGCCGCAGCCCGATGCCCTCTTGCGCATTGACGAGGCGTGCGGCGGACAGTCGCACATCAACGATGATGATTACATCGAGGGCGCGCCGGAGCTGGTGGTGGAGGTCGCGCACAGCAGTGCGGCGTACGACCTGCACGACAAGAAGCGCGCGTACCGGCGCAACGGCGTGCAGGAGTATGTGGTGTGGCAGATGGAGGAGGCGCGCCTCGACTGGTTCCAGTTGGAGGGCGGCGCGTACACGACGCAATCGCCCGATGAGGACGGCTGCCTGCACAGCATGGCGTTTCCAGGGTTGGTGCTGGATGTGAATGCACTCTTGGATGACGATCCGGCGGCGGTGCTCACTCGGCTCAACGAGGCGCTCGGCAGCGAGACGCACCGCAACTTCGTGTCGCAGCTGGAGGAGGCCCGCTCGGATGCGTAGCACATGCCTGTTTGCATGGAGCCCCATGCAATGGTATGCCCCCCGTTGGACGGGTAAACGAGGTGCTCTGGCGGCTCTTGTATTGATCTTGGAGCACCACCGTTATGTCCACTTCTCAGGCGGCGCAATGAATCCAACAGCCGCCGTGCCGATTCGCAGGACGGTATGCGCAGCATCCCACAGCGGAGCAAGCAACAACGGGGACGGCTGCTGCAATATAGCTTCAGCGCGAGACATAACGTGCACTACGCCGATGGTGCGGAGCGCCAGCAGCCCCGCGCCCATGGGTCCGAGTATGAGTGGCGCGCCCCACACGAGCAGCGCCGACGCGTAGTAGGCAGTAAGATGCAACGCGGGCCCCGTCGCGTAGGCGCGTCCGGTTGAGGTGTGGCGGCGCTGCGCCCGCAGCCAGCGGCGCCACGAACGGGGCGATTTCGTCGGCACGTGTGCCCGGGCGTCCCAAACAGCACGACACGGCACCCCAGCGTGGCGCGCTGCCTGCACGAACAGGTCATCGTCGCCGCTGAGCAGGTGCGCGTGTGCCTGGTGTCCATCCACGCATTCGTAGACCGAGGTGGAGTAGCTCAGATTGCGGCCCACGGCCATGTACGCTGTGCCGTGCTGGGCTGCTGCCAGCATAGCGATGTTTGCCGTCCACGTTTCGTATCCTGCGAGCCGCTGAAGCACGCCCCGTGGCTCCGCAGGTAGGCTGGCGCCAATGAGCACCGCGCTCTGGTCGGTGTGCATGTGGCACTGGGCCAGCACCGCCAGCCAGTGCGGCGGCGGCGTGCAGTCGGCATCGGTGAAGGCAAGCACTTCGGTGGACGCGGCCTGGATGCCTGCATTGAGCGCGTGCTTCTTGCCGGGTGGTCCGCTATGGTGCACGACTTGCTCGCGGGGACGCAGGGCCGCCTGCGTATCCAACCAACGAGCCGTGCCATCGGTCGAGTGATCGTTGACCCACACGATGTGCACGCTGGGATGCGTTTGCGCCCGGAGCGCCTGCGCCAGTGCGGGAAGCTGGTCCTGTTCGTCACGGAGCGCCACCACAACGGTGATGGGCGGTGCTGCTTCAAACGAGGCGTCGCCGTTCGCATCTCCAACAGAGGCCGGGGGATGCGTAGGTATTCCTGCTAACAGCCAGGCCAGGTATCCAGCTTGCACGAAAAACGCCCCCACGCACAGTACTTCGATCATGACGGGCGTTCTTTTGGGAGAGAGCTTGCGGACAATGTGCTACATCCTACCTGCTGCGCCCATGTGGTGCAAGCAATTCGTGTATTCAATTGGACTTGTGCCCCCGTGTGGGGGAAAGTTTTAGTGGATTTGATAGAGCCATCCCGCACGCGCTTTCGAAAGCGGTGGCGGCGTTGCATATTGCAAGTCGATCTATTTCACGAATCCCCCTTCCTATGACTGCACGCGCGAACGAATGGCCCAACCTGGGGCGGTTCTGGACCATCCCCAACGCGCTGAGTCTGCTCCGGCTGGTGCTGGTGCTGCCTATTGCCTGGCTGATCTGGCAAGACGGTCCGCTGGAATGGGTGGTGGGGCTGGTGCTCGTGGCGATTCTTACCGACTGGTTCGATGGGCGCCTGGCCCGCTGGCTCGGCACGGTATCGGAGTGGGGCAAGGTGCTTGACCCGCTGGCCGATAAGGCCGCGGGTGGACTGGCGGTGCTGGCGCTTACGTTTCGGGCCTCCGACCCCAACCTGCCGGTGTGGTTTCTGCTGCTTGTGCTCGTGCGCGATGGTGCCATCGTCGCCGGGAGCGCAATTCTGGCGCGCCGCGTGGGCAAGGTCGTCATGAGCGCCTGGCTCGGCAAAGCCGCCACCACATGGCTCGCCATTACCGTGCTGGCCGCCCTGCTGCGCGCCGACGCGCCTGTGCTGGACGTGTGCGTGTACATGACGGCGGGGCTGCTCGTTGTATCGTTTTTTGTGTACACGTGGCACTTCATCCGCACCGCGCAGGCCCCTGAGGGGCAGAAGAAAGTCTACCAGATGGATCTGAGTGCCACTCGCGGGCATCCCGATCGGCCTGATTCGACTGCAGGGGCTGACGCCGAGCCGCCCGACCAGGAAAGCTCCAGCGAAATGCCCTCCCGCGAGCCTCCTCCCGATACGGAAACCCAACAGGCGCGCTCGGGCACCTCATCCCCCAACACATCGTAAGGCGGATGCGTACAGCGCATCTGCATCCTTCCATACTCTTCTCGCTGACCCGCTGCATCCGATGGGCTTCCTTGATCGATTTACCAACCGCAATACCGACGAAGAACAGGAAAAGCTGGATAAGGGGATGGACAAGACCCGCTCCAGCTTTATGGGCAAGCTGAACCGGCTGGTGCGCGGGAAGGACACGGTCGATGCCGCCCTGCTCGACGACTTGGAAGAACTTCTTGTTACCAGCGATGTGGGGGTGGATACCACGCTCGACATCATCGACCACATCGAGGAGCGCGTGGCCCGCGATCAGTACGTGTCGACTGAGGAGCTAAACGCGATGATCCGCGAGGAGATCGCCATGCTCATGCTCGACACCGAAGACGAGCGCCCCGCCGACTTCGACGCGGAGTTGCCCAACAAGCCGCATGTGGTGATGGTGGTGGGTGTGAACGGCGTGGGCAAAACGACGACGATTGGGAAGATGGCCCATCGCTACAAGCAGGCAGGCAAGTCGGTACTGATGGGCGCAGGCGACACCTTCCGCGCCGCCGCGATTGAGCAGCTCGAAATCTGGTCGGAGCGGGCCGATGTGCCGATGATCAAGCAGAAGCATGGCTCCGACCCGGCAGCAGTCGCTTTTGACACCATTGAGGCAGCGGTAGCGCGCGACTCGGATGTGGTGCTCATCGACACCGCCGGGCGCCTGCACACCAAGGGCGGTCTGATGGACGAGCTCAGCAAGATGAAGCGCATCATGAGCCGCAAGGTGCCCGACGCGCCCCACGAGGTGCTGCTGGTGCTCGATGCCTCGACTGGACAGAACGCGATCCGGCAGGCCGAAGAGTTTACGAAGAGCGTGGATGTGACAGGCCTGGCCCTCACCAAGCTCGACGGCACCGCCAAAGGCGGCGTTGTCATTGGCGTGTCGCATCAGTTTCAGGTGCCCGTCAAATACATCGGCGTGGGCGAGGGGCTCGACGACCTGCAGGTGTTCGACCGCAAGGGCTTTGTGGAAGCGCTCTTCGGCGAATGATGCGCCCCAACGTCTCCCCCGTGTATTTCTTTTGATGCTACGCGTATGGCTATGAACATCGTTTTTATGGGCACCCCCGAGTTTGCGGTGCCCTCGCTCGAAGCGCTTTCCGACGCCGGATACCGTCCGCAGACTGTAGTTACAGGTCCCGACCGTGGGCGGGGGCGAGGCCAGTCGATGCGTCCAACCGCCGTCAAGAAGGCGGCGCAGGCGCTGGAGATTGACGATATTCTCCAGCCCGATTCGGTGCACGACGCCTCGTTTGCCGAGAGCCTGCGCGAACGCGCCCCCGACTGCTTTGTGGTCGTGGCGTTCAAGATTCTGCCGCCGTCGGTGCTCTCGATTCCGAGCAAAGGCGCGTTCAACCTGCACGGCTCGCTGCTTCCGGCCTATCGCGGGGCAGCGCCCATCCACCGCGCCGTCATGAATGGCGATGCAGAAACCGGCGTCACCACGTTTTTTCTGGAGCCGAAGGTCGATACCGGAGACATGATTCTGAAGAAGCGGATGCCGATTGGTCCAAACGAGACCACAGGCGATGTGCACGACCGCATGATGCACCTGGGCGCCGAAGCGGTTGTTGAAACAGTACAGCTTATCGAACAGGGCACCGCCCCACGCATCCCCCAGGACAACGACGCGGCCACGCCCGCCCCTAAGGTGCATGCTGAAGAGGCGGACATCCCGTGGTCGGCATCGGCCGCCACAGTGCACAACCACATTCGGGGCCTCTCGCCCATTCCCGGGGCCTGGACGCTGCATGGCGACACCCGGCTGAAGGTGTACCGCTCGCATCGGCTTGAGGATGAAGCGGAGGCCGCCCATGACACAACGCCGGGCACGGTGCTCTCAACCAACGGCGTAGTGCATGTGGCCTGCGGCAGCGGAGCCGTGTCTCTCGATGTGATTCAGCAGCCCGGCAAACAGCGTCTGGATGCCGAGGCCTTTGTGAACGGCTACCCGATGTCTGCTGGTGATGTGCTCGCCTCGTCTGCAACCGCGTCGACGGTGGCATAGCACCTGTAGCCTCACCCTCCTGCTCACGATTGGATGCCTCTTGCTATGCCTGCTTCCTCCTCGTCCCTCCGCTCGCCCCAACGGGCCGATCTCGCATCGTCGACGGTGGATGCAGCGCGTACGTGTTTTGATGAGCATTTTGAGGATGCTGAAGAAGCATCGCCCGTTGTCGTCTATCAGCAGGCTCCCCTGGCCATTCAGGCCGACCACACGCACTACAGCGAGGGCTTTGCGCTGTTCGCGGGTCTTCCGCATGGCGTAGCCGTGGTAGCGCGTCCGTCTTCGGATGGACCGTCGCGCCTGGCCACCGCCGACATGCCCGCCCGCGTAGCCCTTCCTGCTGACGAGCCTCCTCGCACCAACGCTACTATGACGACCCGCGTGGTGCACGCCTTGCTGGCTGCAACGTCTGACGCAGCTCCAGCTCTGGATGTTGCGGTGGCGCATGCCTTGCCTAACGCATGTCGAGACGCCTACGCAGCTGCTCTGACGCGCGCCGCACACCGCGCCATTGTGCAGTGCACCCCCACCTCTGCGGGTCCGCCCTTTGCTACGTCGTTTGTGCCTGTTGCACAATCGGTCTTGGCGGATACACAGGGGCGTCCGTACAGCCATGCCTATCCGCTTGCCGTGAGCGACGCGGCTCACTCCAGTGGACGCCTGGCACCATTCGTGCTGGTCGACACGCCCGAGCACGATGCACTTCCTGTGCCCGCTCAACACAACGACGCCCTGCAGTGGGGCTTTTTTGCACCGGGTGTGCCGCCTCAATACAGGCCCGCCACGTCGGAGCACCGCAAGCAACGCGTACAGGCGGCGCTCGCTGCCCTACAGTCCACCGAGGACTTTGCCGAACTAAACACCTTTAGTTCCCTGGAGCACCGGGCGCTCGACCGGGCGCTGCGTCAGGTAGCGCCCGAACATCGGCCCATTGTGCGCCACCTGGTTACCGAAAACCGGCGCGTGCAGAAGCACGTGGTGGCGCTGCGCCACGGCGACGGCCAGATGAGCGGGGCGCTCCTTCATATGACGCATGCCTCGCTCCAGACCACCTGGGACGGCGCGTCGGCGGCTGCGAATTTTCTTGTAGGCCAGGCCAAAGGCTACACCGAGGCCGGCCTCTATGGCGCAGGCATGACCGGACGCGATGGCTATGTGCTTACCGTGGGTCGCCGCCCGGCGTATCCGGCCCACATTCGCACCCTATGTGAACGCTACGAGACCACCTTTCACCATCCCGTTCCCTTTATTGCCCTGTAGTCCGCCCGCCTATGCCGAATGCCGATCTAACCGCCATCAAGGAGCGCGTGGTGCGCCATGGCGCCTTTGTACACGACGTGATTGACGAGATGGGCGGCGTGGTGGTCGGCCAAACCCGCATGATAGAGCGTCTGCTCATTGGCTTGCTCTGCAACGGCCATGTGCTGTTGGAGGGCGTGCCCGGCCTGGCCAAGACGCTTACGGTGCGCATGCTGGCGCAGTGTATTGGTACCTCGTTCCAGCGCATCCAGTTCACCCCCGACCTCTTGCCCGCCGATGTGCTGGGCACCCTTGTCTACAACCAGCAGACCGGGCGCTTTACGGTCGAGAAAGGACCGATCTTTGCCAACGTCATTCTTGCCGACGAGATCAACCGCTCTCCAGCCAAGGTGCAGAGCGCCCTGCTCGAAAGCATGCAAGAGCATCAGGTCACCATTGGCGACCAGACCTTCCCGCTCGACGATCCGTTTCTTGTGCTTGCTACGCAGAACCCCATTGAGCAACAGGGCACCTACCCGCTGCCTGAGGCGCAGATGGATCGCTTTATGATGAAGGTGCAGGTGCCATATCCTTCACGCGAGCAAGAACTCGAAATCATGCGCCGTATGGCCCGCACCAACACCGCACCCGCCGTCTCGGAGGTAGCCACTCCTGAACAAGTCATTCGCGTACGGCAGGTCGTTAACGAACTGTACATGGATGCGCAAGTCGAGCAATATATCGTCGACCTGGTGCTGGCGACCCGCACCCCGGCTGCGTACGGAACCGAGCGCCTTGCGCGTCTGATTGAGCATGGCGCCTCGCCACGCGCGTCCATCAACCTGAACCTGGCTGCGCGGGGCCATGCGCTCTTGCGTCGGCGCGCATACGTGACCCCCGACGATGTGCGCGCTGTTGTGCCCGAAGTGCTGGCCCATCGCATTGTGCGGACCTACGAGGCCGAGGCCGAAGGTGTTACGGCTACCGCGCTCGTGCAAGATATCCTTGATACCGTTGAGGTCCCCTGATTCCATGAGCCGACCGCCTCAAGGGCCTCGCTGCCCGTCCACTCGCTCCTGCTTCCACTGCGCCATCCGCTATGTCTGAGGCCGAATCGAACGCTCCTACTCTCTCCATCGACACCTTTGTGGAACGCTTGCGTGAGCGCGCCGAACTCCCACTCACGCCGCTAAACAGCGTGGATGCGCCCTGTGCCTCCATTCAAGAAGACCACCTACACCGTCCGGGGCTGGCATTGGCGGGATACGTAGAGCTGTTCACCTACCAGCGCGTGCAGATTCTGGGCAACACCGAAACGCGCTACTTGCGGCATCTGGATGCACAGGCGCGGCGCGAGGCATTCGCTCACCTTACGCAGTTCGACATCCCCTGTATTATTTGCACTGCTGGCAACTCTCTTGGCGCATCCCTGCTCAGCATGGCCACTGAGGCGCATATCCCCGTCTTCCAGACCGATACGCCTACGGTAGATGCGATGGCGACCATCCGAGCGCTTTTGGTGGACCACTTTGCCCCTCAGAAGGCGGTACACGGCTCGCTGGTCGACGTGTACGGCGTTGGGCTTTTGCTTTCTGGGCCCTCGGGCATTGGCAAAAGCGAGGTCGCCCTCGACCTTATCGAACGCGGCCACCGCCTCGTGGCCGACGATGTGGTCATGGTCACCCGCCGCGATTCCTCGATCCTGATGGGCGCTGGCACCGATCTCGTGCAGCATTTCATGGAGGTGCGCGGGCTTGGGCTCGTCGACATCCGGGCGATGTTTGGCATTCGTGCGATTCGCTTCCAGAAACGCGTAGAACTGGTTGTACAGATGGAGATGGCCGATGCCAATACCGAGTACACCCGCATCGACATGATTGAGGGGACCCATGAGATTCTTGGCGTGCCACTTCCTCAGGTCCGCGTGCCCATCACACCGGGCAAGAGCGTAACGGTGATCTGTGAAGTCATTGCCATGAACTATTTACTGCGTCACTACGGATATAACCCAAAAGAAGTCTTTCAGCAACGTCTGCGCGACCGCATTCAGTCGAAGCGCAGCGGGCTACAGCGCGGAATTCACTATTTTGAGCAGGACTATGAGTAGAGAATAGCACCCAGCAGACCCAAAATGTCCAAAATCTGAAGAAAGGCTCATCTTTCATGCATCATTCTGGCTAATGTGGTACAGTGCTTGTCCATACAGTAGCAACACATACGAAGACGGCAAGTACGCGCGACTTGCGTTGCTACCTGGACTTTGCGCAACATGCCGCTTTACAAGGTTTTGGCGTGCTCGTAATATAGCGATTGTATTGCATATGCGTTGCATCAGCGCTTCTGGAGTGTGGGACCGCTTCCAAGCGCCATGCGTGGCAGTATACGTGCAAATGTATTGAGGCGGCAACACAGTCCCCAACCGCCTTCCCCCCCCAATATGCAAAGGATCTTGCACCGCCGACCTTGACACCGAAACCCGTGTATTCTATATTTGGCGCAGCCTGTACACGGTCATCCTCCCCACCGCTTTCGCCCCTCCACTTGACCTTGTTCACATGAATCCGGAGACCGAGTATCGCTATGACCCCGAAACGTGTCGTTTTGTTGAAGTTAGAGAGACGTCATTAGAGAAGGCAAAGCGGTATGCATGGGTATTCGGCCTTGTCCTTATGTTGGCGGGAGCACTTGCCTGGGCAATGGAGACCGAGCTCATCCGTACGCCAACCGAGTACGCCTTGCAGAGCGAGAATGAGGCGCTACACCATCAGCTTGAGCGGGCCAGCGGGCAGCTCGAAGTGCTCTCGGACGAGATCGACGAGCTGGCCAGCCGAGACGAGGAACTCTACCGCACGCTCTTGCAAGTCGAGCCCATCTCTGACGATATTCGGCAGGTGGGCGTGGGAGGGGCCGACCAGTACGGAGAGTTTGATCGCTTCGAAGAGGATACCGCCACGTTGCTTCGTGAAACCGAGGCGTTGCTCGACAAGATGGAGCGCCAGGTGGGCCTGCAAAGCGCCAGCTACCGCGAGCTGGTACGCTACGCCGAGCAGCACGAGGACCGCCTCGACCAGCTTCCGGCCCTGCGCCCGGTGAACGCGCGTATCGTGTCGAACTACGGCTACCGCACCGATCCCATTTTGGGGGTACGCCGCATGCACTCAGGTATTGACTTCGTAACGCGCATGGGCACTCCGGTCGTAGCTCCGGCTGATGGCGTGGTGCTTGAATCAACCTACTCATCCTCGTACGGCAATTACGTTGATCTGCGCCATCCTGAGACCGGGTATATAACGCGATACGCTCATCTCTCAGAACCTGCCGATGGCATCCGTCCCGGTACGCAGGTAAAACGGGGCGAACTGATCGCATACACCGGTAACTCCGGGCGCTCTACCGGCCCGCATCTCCACTATGAGCTCCGCACCGAAAACGACGAGGCGCTGAATCCGCTCAACTTCTTCGTGCCTGACATGACGCCGCAGACGTACATTACACTCGCTGCGCAAAACGATCAGCACGAATTGCACGACCACGCTGGCACTGAGCAAACCCTTTCTATGATGCGATAGCGCACAGACGCTGCACGGGGCTTCGTGCATCCAGCAAACCGTCATTCCTCGTCCAGCAGCCTGCTGCCGCATGCCAACGCACAGGCTACGTCCCCATCAGGGCATGCATATCACGTGGGAGACGCACGGTAAAGCGTGTACCCACGCCCTGCTCGCTGTCTACCTCAATGGTCCCGTGCATAAGCTCGACGAGCTCGCGCGTGATGGCCAGCCCAAGCCCACTTCCTTCGTATTTGCGATGATGCCCGGTCGACTCCTGTTGAAACGGGGCAAACAGCTGGTCAATGAACGCCTCCCCAATACCGATGCCGGTATCGCGCACTATGAGCAGAACATGGGTATCTGTGCATGAACATTCGAGCGTAACCGAGCCCCCTGCATCCGTGAACTTGATTGCGTTGCTTAGCAGATTGCTGATCACACGTTGCACTGCGCTTTCATCGAGCACAACCGGGATTGGGTTCGGTGGATACTTGAACGCAAGCTGCACATCGTTCTCGCGAGCCCGCTCCCGAAACATAGCGTGCACCCCCTCCAGCTGACGCTTGAGGTCGAATGCCTCGGGCGTAATCTCCGCGGTCCCGGCCTCCAGCTGCGAAAGGCTGAGCACCGAATTAAGGGTACGCATGAGACGCTCACCCGCTTTGTGCACCAGCTTCACAAACCGATCGGCGGGAGCGTCGAGTGCCTCGTTGAGGAGCACCTCAGAAAATCCAATGATTGAGGTGAGCGGCGTACGAATTTCGTGGCTCATGTTCGCCAGCAAGGCCGACTTCAGGCGGCTCATCTCCTCGGCCTGCTCCTTGGCAGCGATAAGCTCCTGCTCGTACCGCTTGCGCCCACTAATGTCAATGCCAATGGCAATGCGCAGGTCTTGCATCGGCGCCACGATCGTCCACGACGTGTCAACCACGGCGCCACTACGCGTATGCACCGGAATGTCGCGCCATGCGTCGGGGGCTTCGATGAGAAATGAGCGAGCCTGGGCACGAAGCACATCGTCTGGAAACAGCGCCTTGAGTATGTTGGGATGATCGAGCGCCTCCTCCATCGACCAGCCCATGACCTGCTGCCAGTGGCGGTTTACCATGCTCAGCGAGCCGTCCATGGAGTAGAACGAGATCATGGCGGGCACATGGTCAAAGATGACCTGCAGAATCTCTTTTTGCTCTTTCAGCGCCTTCTTGGTTTGGCGCGTTTCGGTAAGATCCATGTGCGTGCCTACAGCGCGGCGCGGCGTGCCGTCCTTGTTCCATTCGAGCACTTTGCCTCGCATAAGCACGACCCGCACCCGTCCGGCTTTTGTGCGCATGCGAAGCGTGGCCTCGATGACCGGTCGTCCGCCTTCAACGTGGGCATCAACGGCCTTATGGAAGAGCGTGCGGTCTTCGGGATGCAGCCGCTGCAGAAAAAAGTCGAGGGTCGGCTTCATCTCATCGGGAGCGTAGCCTAGCATGTGGGCCCACCGCGCATCGACGGTGTACGTGCGTGTGGTGAAGTTATACTCCCAGCTTCCCAGGTCGCCGCCGTAGAGCGTCATTTCGAGACGTTCGCGCTCGGTGCGAAGCCGCGTGCGCTGCCGATGGTGCGTAATGGCTACGCGTGCCAATTGCACCACCGCATCGATGACCTGCTGCTCGGCAGGCGCCGGTACACGCGTATCGGGATAGTACAACGCAAACGTTCCCAGCACCTCGCCTTCCTCATTCCGAATGGGCGTTGACCAGCACGAACGCAGGTCGTGCTTCAGTGCCAAGTCGCGGTAGTCGGCCCATCGCGGATCGTGTGCAATATCTTCGCTTACAACCTGCGCGTTGTGATGCATGGCGGCCCCGCACGATCCTACGGTAGGCCCGACCACGATTCCATCAATGGCATTCACATACGCATCGGGAAGATGTGGCGCTGCACTGTGACGCATACTGTTCTCTTCGGCGTCATAAAGCAGCACCGACCCGCGCGCCATCGGACTGTGGGCTTCGGCCAGCGACACGATGTTCGCCAACACCTCGGGGAGCGGCGTTTCGGTCGCGATCTGCTCCAGAATGGTGTGCTGATACGTTTGCAGCTGCTGAATGCGCTCCTGGTCATGCGCTTGTCGCCGTAACGCGAGCAGATCAGCAACCACCTTGGCCAGCTCCTCTAACTCATGCAGAGCTGTTTGGGGGAGCTCGCGAGCTACGGTATCCATAATGCAGAGCGTTCCGATTACGTAGCCCTCTACCCGAACGGGTATGCCCGCATAGCACCGCACATGCGGCGGCGTGGCGACCAGCAGTGTCTGCGCAAACGCCTCGTGCTTAGCGGCATTAGCCACCATGAGCGCCGTCTCAGTCTCCATGACCTGGCTGCACATTGCCAGTGGCTCGCTTCGTTCATTCAGGTCGAGGCCCACGCATACTTTAAACCACCGGGCCGTGCCCGTACGTAACGAGAGCGCAGCAAACGGCGCATCCGCCGCGCGGGCTGCGAGCCGCACGATGCGAGCCAAGGGGGCCTTCGGAGCACTATCGAGCAGGTCGTACTGTCGCACCACAGCCTCACGAGTCGACGCAGCGGTAGCACGCGGCTCAAAGGCTTCTGGCTCGAACGGAGATGAGGCTTCCGGCATAGCAATTCAAGTCACTGAGCAAGGTCCTGCCACGGAAGATGCAGGCGTCTCTCTACAAACACAACGTCGCTCTGCGCTTCCGCATAGCGTGCCCACCAGGCTCTCTACTCCCGGTATCCATACGAACGCAAAAACTGCTCCCGGTTTCGCCAATCTTTTCGCACCTTAACGTGCAGTTGGAGATATACCGATTTGCCTAAAAACTCTTCAATGGTATGCCGTGCGGCTTTGCCCAGTCGCTTTAGCGCCTGCCCGCCTTTTCCGATGAGAATGCCTTTGTGGCTCTTCCGCGTGACCACGATCTCTGCATCAATGAAGTCTTTGCTGCCGTCGCGCTCGGTGTACTCGACAATGTTGACCTGTGTGGAGTACGGAACCTCTTCGTGGAAATACTCCAGGATCTGCTCGCGAATGAGCTCTGCAACAAAGAATCGCTGCGGATGCTCGCTAATCTGGTCTTTCGGATAAAACGGCGGACCCTGCGGCAGCATGTCACGCAGCGTATCGAGCAGCACATCGAGATTGAACCCGGTAACAGACGACGTGGGCACAACTTCTTCGAAGCCGCGCAGGCCGGTGTACGTCTCAACAAGCGGAAGCGCCTGCTCTTGGGGAATGAGATCCATTTTGGTGAGCACAAGCAGCGCCGGGCGATCTTCGATGTGCTCTAAGCTGAGCGTATCGGGCGTGTCGCGGGTGGCATCGGCCAGGAAGAGCAGCAGGTCGGCATCACGAATGGCCGTGGTTACCTGGTCCATCATGGCATTGTGCAGGCCATATTCGGGCTTGATGATGCCCGGCGTATCCTGAAAGATAATCTGGTGCTCAGGCCCCGAGTGAATCCCCACAATGCGGTGCCGCGTGGTTTGCGGCTTGCGCGTTACGATGGAGAGCTTCTGACCCAGCAGCGCATTCATGAGCGTGCTCTTGCCCACATTGGGCTTGCCCACAAGCGACACATAGCCGCTGCGGTGGGAATCGGGAATGTCGTCGAACATAGGGAAGGCGGAGGTCTGAAACAGGTTAGGCGGTGTGGATGAGGTGGCGCATGTCGCGTACGGCCTGCGGGAGGCCGCTGAACACCGCTCGGCTAATGACGGCGAATCCGATTGAGACTTCGGCCACATGCGGCACGGCCCGTACGAACGGCTGCACGTTGGTGTAGTTGAGCCCGTGACCCGCGTGTACGCGAAGGCCTGCTTGGTGGGCCGCCTCTGCCCCCGTTGCCAGACGGTCGAGCTCGTGGAAGCGGTCCGACTCGGTCGTCGCGTTGGCATAGTCGCCTGTGTGCAGTTCGACTGCATGGGCCCCGGCTTCAGCTGCTGCCTCAATCTGATGCGGCACCGGATCTACAAAGAGGGCGACCTGCTCAACACCGGCGCCTTTCAGCTTCGGAATCACCGCATCCAGCCGCTCTGCATTGGCCGTTACGTCGAGCCCGCCCTCGGTCGTCACTTCTTCACGCCGCTCGGGCACAAGCGTAGCCAATTCGGGCTGTACATCGCAGCAGATGTCGACCTCTTCGGTATTTGTAGACAGCTCAAAGTCGAGCTTGCCGTGCACGGTCTGCTTGAGCAAACGCACGTCGCGCTCGGTGATGTGGCGTCGATCTTCACGCAAATGAAACACGATTCCGTGAGCATTTGCCTGCATGCAGAGCCCGGCGGCGTGCACCGGGTCTGGGGCCGCCTCACGGCGTGCATTGCGCAGCGTGGCTACATGGTCGATGTTAATCAGCAGGCGCGGAACGGTCATGAATACAAAAAAATGCGTAATGCAGGGCAGGTGGGCATTCAGATCGGTCTTCTCTGTACCCGAGCTGTAGCGCTTTGTTTAGGCCGTATCCGAAAAGGGTAGTAGGCCGATCCTAATGAGAAACGTTGACCGGGGTAGCGCTGGCCTCCGCTATCCGGCGGCATGTAGCTCGCAGCGAGTTTTCAGATGTTGTTTGAGCTTTCTCATACAGATATGCTGCCTTTGGAACCCGCTTCGGCTTATTGTCACGTCAATAAATAACGATCTGGAAAACGATCCTTGCAATTCGTTATGGTACCGTATATTTTTGATTCATGTTATAGCACGCAGTCAGTGCCACAGGCTCATATGCTCTGGGTGCTGTCCCACTAAACACCGCCCAGTCGGCCCTCGTTTTCGGGAAGCACCGCTTCCACATGCTCCGTCGCAGGTCGGCGTTTAGATTCTCCACTATCGTCTTACCCACTGCTGTACTTTATGGCGCTCAAGAGCGATCGTCTCCGGACTACTCTGCAAGTTGTGCTGGCCATTGTTATCGGCGCACTTGCGTACTTCCTGTATTACTCGATCACCGAACCGTATGAGGCCATCGAGCGCGAGCAGCGGATCACCGAGGAGGTGCGCAATCGCATGTCCGACATCCGCACCGTCTTGAACCGCTACGAGCGTGACAGCACCACCTACCCCGACTCGCTCGACCAGCTCATGGCCCACATTCAGCGGGATTCGGCGCTTCTGGCCAGTCGCGACAGTATCTTCACAACGTCGTTTGAGCTCGACTCGATGTTCTACTCGCCCCGCAATGGCGAGCCGTTCACCTACACCCTCAGCGACACCGGCCAGGTGCCTACCTACCTGCTGGAAGCTCCGGCCCCCGATTCGACCGACCAGATCGGTACGCTTTCGGGCGACCCCACACGCACCAATGTGGCCAGCTGGGAGTAGCCACGGCGAACCGCATGATGGCCCTGACGACTTCGCCTCGGCATTTGCGCCGGGGCGGCGTCTCCCCTTGCACGATCCGGTAGATCGTGCCGGGGGCACACCGGCCCGCCGGGATGTACCCCATCTCTTATGAACACCGCGTATGATGCTGTCGTGGAGCTTTGGGGGACAACCTGCCGTGTTGCGGTAGGGTCGCGTGCACCTGTACAGTGGTATGCCCACACTGAGCAAACGCTCAATGCTCACGCCAGCCGGGCCCTATTCGCACCCGCTCCCCTGCCTGATGCGCAGGCTGCTGCGCTCACCGACGTTCAGGCGCAGTTAACGGCTACCTTTCGCACCGCAACGGTTGCGGTGGACACTTTGCATGTGCTCGTGCATCCCCCTGCGGCGCTTACCGTACAGGCTCCCCTCCAGTCCACAGCCTCAGCATCGGCATGTCGGCGCGCGCTTATGCAGCAGGCGGCTCTGCTTACCGGAGCACGCCGTGCCCAGGCGCTTCAGCTCTCCATGACGACCATCGACGCGCCCCTGCCAGCCCCTGCATCAATGCAGTGGTATCGCGGGCTCGTTCTGCCTCATGCGGCGCACGCACGTGCCAGCGAGTGGGCTGAAGCTATCAATGCAGACCACATAGCCATTGCCAACAGCGCAGCCCGCACCTGCGACGCGAGTGCCTCACGCCAACACGGCTGGCACTTAGGGGTTGGTTGTCATTCTTCACATACCGAGTATGCCCTGTGGCATAGCGATTCGTGTGCGTATCTCTACTATACGCCTCTTGCATCCACGCCAACCGACCGCGCATACTTTGCTGCCCTACTGCTGAACCGGCTGCGCCTCTCCGAATCAGGGATTGCCGCTGTCTGGACCTACGGCCCTGCCGCTCAGCACGCCGCTATGATGCCTCCCATTGCAGGCGTACAGCCCCGCCTGGCCCAGCTTCCGCATTCGAAGACAATGCACCGTCTGCATGCGTCCGATGCGTCCGGCAGCCTGCACCCATTACGGTGGGCCGCCGTCCACAGCGTACTGGCGTCCCCAACGTCGTAAGCTACGCGGCTGCACAGCCCCCGCGCGAACCTGTCCGGTATCACCCCGGTACACAATTTACCTTGCTTAGCGCGTTTCTTTCGTACTAACTGCTTGCCTGTATGCGCATTATTGCTGGCCAATTCCGAGGGCACACGATTGATGCCCCCGACGGGCACCGCACCCGCCCCTCTACGGCCCGCACCCGCGAATCCCTCTTCAGCCTGATTGATAGTCGCATTTATCTGCAAGGGGCCGAGGTGATCGACCTGTTCGCCGGTACCGGGGCGCTGGGGCTTGAGGCTATTAGCCGCGGCGCAGCGCTCGTCACATTCGTCGAGTCGGACGGCCATGTGCTCAACTGCGCACGCCAAAACGCCGAACGCCTGGGCGTATCCGACCAATGCCTGTTTGTACAGGGGGATGCCGTTACGTATCTGGATCGCTACACCGGTCCCGATGTAGACCTGATCATGGCCGACCCGCCGTATAAGCTGGAGGCGATGCGCGAGATGCCCGACCTGGCCGTGCCGCACCTCAACACCGATGGCGTCTTTACGCTGGAGCACAGCTCCCATCACTTTTTCGATGACCACCCACACCGCACCATGCATCGTGCATACGGGCGCACCATCGTCACCGTCTTTCGTCCCCCACTTCCGCCTGCAGATACCGATGCTGTAGATGCCGAGGCCGCATCGGCAGATCCCGAATCTGCTGCGGATGCATAAGCTGCCCTGCTCTTGCCTGATTCCCTTCACTGCCTGTGCTTGCCCTGTACCCCGGCACATTCGACCCCTTCACATACGGCCACCTCGACGTACTGGAGCGCGCGCTGGCGCTCTTTGATTGCGTAGAGGTGACCGTAGGCATAAACGCCTCGAAGGAGACGCTCTTTTCAACCGAGGAGCGCATCGACCTTATTGAGTCGTGCACCCAATCGCTTGATGATGTGCAGGTGGTGGCCCATGAAGGGCTTATCGTCGATCGCGCGGAGGAGGCCGGTGCACAGGTGCTGGTGCGGGGCTTGCGACAGGTCAGCGACTTTGACTATGAGTTTCGCATGGCCTTCGCCAATCGCAAACTGGCGCCCGATCTCGAAACCATCTTTCTCATGACCTCGGAGGCGCATGCGTTTGTGAGCGCCTCCATCGTGCGCGATGTGCACCACTGGGGCGGCGATGTCTCGAAGTTTGTGCCTCCTCCTGTGGTACAGGCGCTCGCGCGCAAGCCCCAAGCGCCCGAGACGGCCTCGTAAGCGTTGTTTCCTTGCAAGGCCCCCTGTCTTTCTCGTATACCAGCCCACGCCACATCCTGCTCATGCCTAATTCCATCCGATTCAATGCTCGCGTTGCCCAGATGCAGCCGTCGGCTACCCTCGCTATGAAGTCGCGTGCCTCGGCCCTGCGTCGCGCCGGGCACCCGGTCGTCGCGCTCAGCGCAGGCGAGCCCGACTTCAACACGCCCCAAGCTATTGCACAGGCGGGCAAGCAGGCCATCGACGAGGGATTCACCAATTACACGGAGAATCCGGGCATGGCCTCGCTGCGTGAGACGATTGCCGACAAGTTCGAGCACGATAACGACCTCTCGTACACGCCCGAGCAGATTCTATGCTCGAACGGCGCCAAGCAGTCCATCGCGCTGGCCGTGCACGTCTTGTGCGACAAGGGCGACGAGGTGCTCATCCCGGCTCCCTACTGGGTCAGCTATCCCGAGATGACGCGCTTTGCTGGCGCTACGCCGCGTACGGTGTCGACTACGCCGGAGCAGCAGTATCGCCTTACGCCCGAGCAGCTTGACGCCGCCATCACGCCCGAGACGCGCCTGCTCATCCTGTGCTCGCCCTCGAATCCCACCGGCTCGGTGTACACGCGTGGCGAACTGGAAGCGCTCGCCGAGGTGCTACGGGCAAACGACCACGTGTACGTACTCTCTGACGAGATCTACGAGCATGTCGTGTTTGATGCCGAGCACACCGCCATAGCTGGGCTGCCCGAACTCTACGACCGCACCATCACCATCAACGGCTTCTCGAAAGCCTTTGCGATGACCGGATGGCGCCTGGGCTACATGGCGGGGCCTGAACCCATTGTGCAGGCCGCGGCCAAAGTGCAGGGGCAGTTCACCTCCGCACCAAGCAGCATCTCGCAACGCGCCGGGCAAGCGGCCCTCACGATGGACATGCAGCCGGTGTACGACATGGTGGATGCGTTCCACGAGCGCCGCGACTACGTGCTGGGTCGCCTCGACAGCATAGCTGGCGTTACGTGTCCCACACCCGAAGGCGCGTTCTACCTCTTCCCCGATGTGTCGGCGCTCTTTGGCACAGCCACGCCCGATGGTACGGCCATTACGAGCAGCAACGACCTGTGCATGTATCTGCTGGAGCAGCACCACGTGGCGCTGGTGCCCGGCGAGGCGTTTGGCGACCCAAACGGGCTGCGCATCTCATACGCATCGTCGATGGACGACCTCGAAACGGCGCTCGACCGCATTGCCACTGGCCTCAACGCCCTCTCGTAGCCCGACACCACGCCCACGGCCCGTACCTGGCTTCTTCTCCTCGTAGCCCGCCCCCTTCATGCCCAACTCTGCATCGTCTTCGGCCTCGTCGCCACGCGCCTCGTCGCAGGCCTCGCCCGACCGGGCCTGGCTGCACCTGGGGCTGTTTGTGCTGACGCTGGCGTCGACGATCTACGCGGGCACGCTCTGGGTGAACCGGGCCCTCTACTACGAAACGGCCGGCCAGTGGGCGCTGTGGCTCGACGGGATTCGCTATGCCGTGCCGCTCCTTGGCTTTCTGACCGTGCACGAGTTCGGGCACTACTTTGCAGCGCGCCACCACGGCATCAACACGTCGCTGCCGTACTACATTCCGTTTCCGTTCAATGGCATCGGTAACTTTGGAGCCGTCATTCGGATTCGGGAGCCTATCCCCTCCATGCGTACGCTCTTCGACATTGGGGCCTCGGGGCCGGTGGCCGGGTTCGTGATTGCGCTTGGCATCCTGCTATATGCATTTGCAACCCTGCCGCCGCCCGAGTATCTCCTGGATCAGCCGGGCCACGAAGCACTCAAGACACATATCGAGCAGTACGGCACCTTCCCCGATGAACCGCCCTCGTTGGCGGATGCGGAGGGCGAGGCCTCGGTGCTGGTGGTGGGCCAGACGCCGCTGTTCTGGGCGCTCTCGCAGCTGTTCGAGAATGTGCCACCCATGTACGAAATCTACCACTACCCGGTGCTCTTTGCCGGATGGCTGGGCCTCTTTTTTACCGCGCTCAACCTGCTTCCCGTAGGCCAGCTTGACGGTGGCCATGTGCTCTACGCACTGTTCGGGGACCGATGGCACCGCCGTCTGGCCCGCCTCTTCGTATGGATTCTGCTGCTTTCGGGCAGTATCGGGTTCATGGAAGGCATTCAGCCCGCCCTGCTTGCGTTCTCGCCTGCGTGGGGCACCTGGCTCTCGTGGGGCGTGTTAGCAGGCGTACTGTATCTCTACAACCGAAGCATATTCAGCAAAGCCCCTGTTTTACAGATTGTTAGCTTAGGCACCCTTCTTGGTGGAGCCGCCCTCGCAGAAATGGAGTGGGCCGGGCTACACACCATCGGGTACAGCGGGTGGCTGATCTGGACGCTGCTCATTCTGTGGCTGATTCGCGTCGAACACCCGCCGGTGCACCGCCGCGAACGGCTCTCGCCTGCGCGGCGCTGGCTCGGATATCTGTGCATCGCCATCTTTATCTCGTCGTTCAGCCTGCAACCGCTCTCCATCATGTAGCGCGTGACTACCACAGCGCACGGGCTCTGCTTCACAACGCCGCTGCCTCATGCCGTTTGCTCTGCCGTTTTGTTATCGCCCCGCTTTCGCCGGTGCCTGGGTCTGTGGGATCCTCGTGGGCCTCCTGCTTGCCGGATGTACCGATGCCCCCACCACGGCTCCGCCGCTCGACCGCGCGGCCCCGCAGGTGCGCAACCTGAGCTATGCGCCGCAACGCGTGCTGCTTGCCAACCCCGATCCCGACGCCGATGTGCGCGTGCCGCTGAACCTCAATATCACAGCCGACCCGGGCTCGGCTCCCATCGATCGTGTGGTGTTCTCGCTACTGGCCAGCGGCTCCAACCTCGGCGCTACCGGCACGCTCCCCGATCCGACCGAGGGCAACACCTACACGCTGTCGGCGCAGTTCACCCTGCCCGCAGCCCCCGATCAATACACCCTGCGCGTTTTTGCCATCGGCGCCGATAGCCTGCAAAGCAACGTCGCGCTGGGCCAGATTCGCATCGTTCCCGATACAACGACCACGCCATGACCTGCTCGCTTTTTTCTGTATCGCGTGTTCTGGGGGATGCGGCTGCATCGCGCTTTTGGGCATGGGCCGTGCTAATCGTTGTGGGCCTTGTTGCCCCCGTGCAGGCCCAAACTCCACCCGACGCGGCCCTCCAACCCGTGCCGGGTCCCGCCAGCAACGTGGTGCAGGTGCTTGAAGCCCAAGGCGACTCGCTCTGGATCGGCCCGAATCTGGCGCTCACAACCGACGGCGGCACCTCCTTTCGCGAAGCCGAGGCCCCCGCCCTGCAAGACGACGACAATGTCGTCTTCGCGGTCGACGTGCGAACGGACCTGCCGGGCTCCTCGCTGGTGGCGGCCGGGCTGGCCTTCGACGCAAACGGGCAATCGGCTGCGGGCGGCTTCCTCCTCTCGCGCGACGGGGGCGAGACCTTCCGCTTTGAGCCTCCCGCCCTTGACGCGGGGCAAGACACCACCATTACGTACGGTATAAACACGCTTTCGGCCCGCCCCATTGTGCAAGAAGCCGGCAGTGCGCCGCAAGGTCTTGCTACCTCGGCCTCGGGCGATACGCTATGGCTGGCAGCCGGGCAGGCCGGCATCCGCTACAGCACCAACGACGGCGCCTCATGGCAGCGCGTGGTACTGCCTCCCGACACGCTCAATGCCATCAACCCAGACACCGCGTACGACTTCCCCATTGCCCCCGCCGGAGATCAGTCGGGCTTCTTCAACCACATCGGGAGCAGTGTGCTGGTGGATGCCTCCGGTACCGTGTGGGCAGGCACCGCGGGCGGACTCAACCGCTCCACGCCCAACGACCGCACCAACAGCGGCGCCCGCGCCTGGCAGCGCTTTACGTACACCGGCACGCCCAACGGCTTAACCGGCAACAACGTCGTGCGCATCACTGAGCAAGTCCGGCCCAACGCACCCAATGCACTCTGGATGATTACGTGGCCCGTGAATACCGAGCCGGGACAGCAGCAGCGCTTTGGCGTCACGCGCACCACCAACAACGGGGCTTCGTTCACGCAGACCCTGGTCGATGAGCGTATCTTCGACCTCGCATTTGACGATGAGCGCGTGTATGCAGCTGGCGACAACGGACTGTTCATCTCTGAAGACGATGGGGCCACCTGGACGGCCACCCGCCGCTTTGCATTGCCCAGCGGCGCCTACCACCGCCCCGATGCAGGCGTCCGAGCAGTGACCACGACGCGCAACGCCGTGTGGGTGGGCACCACCGACGGCCTCCTGCGCAGCACCGATCGGGGCCTCACCTGGCAGTTGTTTCGCGCATCGGCCCCGCTGGATCCCGACACGCCCGGCGGACGCTCAGTCGACACGTACGCCTACCCGAATCCCTTTACCCCCTCTGCCGACCGCGTGGTGCGCATCCGCTATGCCCGCGACGAGCCGGGCACCACCCGCGTGCGCATCCTTGACTTTTCGATGCAACGCGTCCGTACGCTGCGCTCCGAGGGCGACGCATCCGGCGAGCAGGAGCTCGTGTGGGACGGTACCGACGAAAGCGGCCTCCGCCTGCCCAACGGCACCTACTTCTACGAAGTCGAGACCGACCGCGGCAGCGCCCGTGGCAAAATTCTGCTGATTGACTGATGCCTATGTTTATGCTGCGTGCTACCAAATCGGCCCGTTCCTCTGCCCCGCGTGCGTGGAGCGCCGCATGGATTGGAGCCATCATGGGGCTCCTGATAGGTCTGCTGACCAGTCCCCCCCCACTGGTTGCGCAAGATACTGCTGCTGGCGCCTTTGCTCGCATCGGGGCGGATGCGCAGGGGATGGCCCTGGGCAACGCGCTCGGCGCATCTCCCGAGGCCGACATCGCTGCGCTCTACAATCCGGCGCTCGCCCACCAGGCCAGCGGCCAGTACCTGTCGCTCTCAGCCGCACTGATGAGCTTCGACCGCGAATTGCAACTGGCCGCCTTCAACACACCGCTGGGCCCCACCGCCGGTATCAGCGCAGGGGTGTTACGCGCTGGCGTAAGCGACATTGACGGGCGGGATCCCAGCGGAAACCCCACCGAAACGCTCTCCACCAACGAGTACGCGCTCTTTCTTGCATTTGGCAACCAGTTTTTCGATCGCGTTGCCGCCGGCGCCACGCTCAAGTTTTACATTGCCGACCTCGTCGACGAAGTCAGTACCGTACAGAGCCTTGGCGTAGACCTGGGCCTCACCTACACGCCTCGCGACGGTACGATGCTTGGTCTTACGGTGAACGACCTGCTGGCCGCCTACGAGTGGGAAACGGGGGGCGTTGGTGGGCGCTCTGCCACCGACGCGTTTCCTGTACGTCTCCGCATAAGTGGCTCGCAGCAACTGCTCGGCGGCGACCTGATGCTTCTTGCCGAGTATGAGGCGCGTTTTAGTGAGCGCGAGCAGCGCCGTCGCATCCCCCGCGACCCGCCCGTTCAGCCCGTTGACCAGATCGCAACCTCGTCGTTTCGGATTAACGAGTCGCTCGGGCGTGTGGGCGTGCGCTATCGCCTGCTCGATGTGCTCGATGTGCGCGGCGGGGCCGACCGTCTGGGCGCGAACGGATTCGAGGGCTGGAAGCCCAGCGCCGGGTTCGGACTCCGCCAGTCCGTCGGCACGCTTAACCTTCGCATCGACTACGCGGCTGTGGTCGAGCCGTATGTGACCGACTTGATGAATGTGCTCAGCATACGCATCTATCTGTGAGCCGCTTCCTCTAAGCCAATGGGCACGCGCGGTCGGCAGCTATGCGATTGCACTTTCGCGTCCTGAGTCGCGCACGAACACACACGACGACTCGGTGGTGGACACAAGTTCGCGGAAGAACGCGAAGTTGGGATTGGGAAGCAGGCCAAAGATATTGAGATCGGCATGGGGCGCCTGCTGCACGTAGTCCTTGAACTCGCCGTGCTCAGCAATCAGTGTAGCATTAGGAATGCGGCCCAGATCGATTAGCTTTGCCAGGAAGTCGCGTGCCTTTTCCAGTTCGTCTGGGTCATCAACGATGGTAATGAGGCGTAGCTTTGCATCCCAATTCTGCGAAAGCTTGTAGGCGGCGAGTAGTGCAAGGTCGAGGTTGCCTGTCTGCATGGCAATACGCCAGTCGGGACTGCGATCATGAATCCACACGTTGATGACCTCACGCTGTCCCAATGCAGCCCGAGGGTGGGGCGCATAAATCATCACAGCAATCTCCTCGCGCTCGGCCTCCCGAATGATAACCTGCTGTTCGTCTTCTCGGGTGTTGCTTTCGGGGAGGCGAAGGAAGACGGTGTTGGGGCGAAAGAACGCGCTACGAAGCGCCTGCATAGCCGCACATACGCTGCCCGCAAAGTCGCCCACGTCGAGGACTGTGGAGGAAGCAAACACCCCACGCTCGCGGAAGGAGTGCGTAAGCGTCTCGATCTCGGTATCCATCACGTCGGGATGCCCCTCTGGGGCCACCCCCAGAATCTTGACCGATCCCTGCGGCTTGGTAATGTTTTCGATGAGCAAGAAGCTGCCGCGCAGGTCATTGGCGTTTTCAACCGGCACGAGCAGGTTGGGCTTCCAGGCGCGCTCTTGCATGGTGGGAAGCTCCGTAACGCGCTTGGCGGCCCACTCCGCAAACGCGACAAACATGCCGCTGCGTACGTCTTCGAACGGAGCATCGAGATGGCGCCGGGCCAGCACTACGTAGAAACCAAGCGTAACAACAACAGCAACGAGGCTCACCGTTGGATTGATGATAAACATGGCAAACAGCGAGCCGATGAGTCCCAAGAACGAGACCCAGCGTGGGATTTGCAGCCGAGGCCGAAAGCTGACCAGGTCCAGGCTCTGTTCAATCAGTACCGACGCGCAGATCATAGCGTACGTTACCAGAAAGAACATCGTGATGAGCGGCGCGACTGCATTTAGGTCGCGGACCAGAAGAGAGAGGAAGATGATACCGCCTGTGATCCACATGGCGTTGCGCGGCTCTCCGTTCTCAGAGAGCTGCTCCAACCAGTCGGCGCCCGGTACTACGCGGTGAGCGCCCATTGCCTGTAAGATCCGTGCGGCCCCAACCAGCGACGCCAGTGCTGAGGAGAACGTGGCCCCCAGCAGTCCGGCCAACACCGCCGACGGCCAGTAGGCCTTGTCCATCATGATGGTGTAGTTGCTCGTCATCTCCTCGGGCGTCGCCGAGCGGGCCAGCCAGATCGCCAGCACAACGTAGATCACGAAGGAAACGCCGATGGCAAGGAGCGTTCCGAGTGGAATGGCGCGCTTCGGATCCTTCAAGTCGCCGCTCATGTTTGCGCCCGCCATGATGCCTGTGGTAGCAGGAAAGAACACGGCAAACACGACCCAGAAGCCGGATCCGCCCGTATCCGCGCTTCCAGCAAAGTCGCCCCACAGTTGGACCTCACCCAGGCTGTACTGCATGGAGCCCGTGGCTGCAGCCATCCCGATCGATGCAAGCGCGCAGGCAATGACTGCCATGATGAGATACTGCACGCGAATCGCGAAGTCTGCGCTCACGTATGCGATGACAAACACCGTCAGAAAGGTCGCCGCATCAACAAGCAGCGTCGGATGCTCGGGAAAGATGTAGAGCCAGCCTTCCCGAAAGCCAAACAGGTACATGGTCACGGCAAGGGCCTGCGACAGAAACCGCGGAATCCCTACGCTTCCGCCCACTTCCAGTCCCAACGATTGCGCAATGATCGCATATGCCCCTCCGGCACCAATGCGGATATTCGTGGTGATGGCCGACATGGCCAGTGCGGTGCATAATGTGATCCCAAATCCCACTGTAATAATGAGCAGCCCGCCCAGCAAGCCCGCATGGCCGATGACCCAGCCCTCGCGCACAAACATGATTACGCCAAGGATGGTAAGCAGCGTCGGCGTAAACACCCCACCAAACCATCCAAACTGGTTTTGCTGTGCTGCCGAGGCTCCTTCAGGCAGCTGAATGCTCGGATCGATCTGCGCGGTGTTGCTCGCATCCGATGCTCCAGCGTCTCCACTCGCTACAGGTTGGGGAGATGCGGCACTCTGTGCTTCCGCTTTTGAGCTGTCAGCCATAGGAGAGGGGCAAGAAGGAAAGCCAAAGGATGGAGGTTGCACAACAGTCAACGCACAAGGCAGTATGCGTGTCCACGCCAGTCTCCATTATCCAACACGGACCCAAGCACAGGGGGCTACGGCGCACGACAGCGTCACCACTGATTTATTCAAACTACGTATCCACGGCAACCCGGTGCCGCGTACAGGGTACCAACCCCGAGCATCTACCCCAGGCAAAGCTTTCTTCGTTGTACCGATTTGTGCGTGTCACCGCCCCTGTTATCCCTTTCTCTCAGTAGCTATGATGCAGCAAACTTGAAGAACCGACCACGCATCCGTATCTATCTGTAGACTGTGCATCTGTAGACTATCTGTGCGTTGCATACGCCCAGCTCACTGGCCGGAGCCGATGGCGAACTGCGCATATGAACATGGCCGCTGCCTTTGTTTTCTCGTTAACGCCCTACTCCCATGATTCTCACGCTGATTATCGTTCTGGCACTGATCCTCATCCCCCTGGTGCTGGTGGGGCTGTATGCCGTAAGCCAGTACAACAAGCTCGTAAAGCTCGACCAGCGCTACCAGAGCCTCTACTCTGACATCGACGTGCAGCTGCAGCGTCGCCACGACCTCATCCCGCAACTGGTCAACACCGCCAAGGGCGCGATGAAGCACGAAGAGAAGATCTTCCAGGCGCTCTCCGATGCGCGTAACCAGGCTGAAAAGGCCCGCAAGAGTGCGAAAGCCAACCCCGGCGACCCTGAAGCGATGAAGAACCTGGCTGCTGCCGAGCAGGTGCTCGATAAGCAGGTAAGCGGGTTCATGATTCAGGTGGAAGACAATCCTGAGTTGCAAGCCAACGAGAACATGCTGAAGCTGCAAGAGCAGCTGCAAACCACCGAAAACAAGGTGAGTTTTGCCCGGCAGGCCTACAACGACGGCGTGCGTGCCTACAACACAGCTCGCGAGAGCTTCCCCACCGTCATTATTGCCAATATGTTTGGCTACGGCGAAGCCGAATACTTCGAGGTTGATACCGCCGAGGTGCGCAATGCCCCCGAAGTATCGTTCGACTAACCCCGTCTGCCCCCTTGCGGCCTGTCGACTGACTCACTGGCTCTTTGCTGCTGCGCGCTGTCCTCTGCTGTCATGAAAAACTTTTTCGAGCGCCAAGACGAAGCCCGGCGCAACACCACCCGGCTCATCGTGCTGTTCATTGCCGCTGTGATTGGGCTCGTTATAGCTGGATACGGCGTTGCGCTGGCGATCCTCATGTTTATGAGCGAAGGCGGGATATCTCCCATTCAGCCGGGGCTGTTTGTTCTCATTGTGCTGGGTACCGTGGTCATTGTGGGCGGGGGCAGCGCCTTCAAGATCATCCAGCTTAAGCAAGGCGGGCATGTCGTGGCCGAATCGCTGGGCGGCCAGCCCCTCGACCGCAATCCGTCCGACTACGACGAGCAGGTGCTGCGCAACGTAGTCGAGGAGATGGCCATTGCCTCGGGCGTGCCCACGCCCGAAGTGTATGTGCTCGACGAAGACGGCATCAACGCGTTTGCAGCGGGCTACACGGTAGACGACGCCGTTATCGGCGTGACGCGCGGCTGCATGAAGCAACTCAACCGGGCCGAACTACAGGGCGTTATTGCCCACGAGTACAGCCACATCCTAAACGGCGATATGCGGCTGAACATCCGCCTCATGGGCGTGCTCAATGGCATCCTACTCGTTGCTATTCTTGGACGTACGCTACTACGCGCTACGTTCTACAGCAGCATGGGCCGCCGCCGCAGCGAGGACAACAAGGGGCAGCTTATTATGATTGCCGCCGGGGTGGGCCTGCTTGTTATCGGCAGTGTGGGGCTGCTGTCTGGTCGTCTCATCAAGAGCGCGGTGTCGCGCCAGCGTGAGTTTCTGGCCGACGCCGCTGCAGTGCAGTTCACTCGCAACCCGCAGGGCATTGGCGGTGCCCTCAAAAAGATAGGGGGATACGAATCTGGCTCAACCATCGAACACCCGAAAGCCGAAGAGTCCAGCCACCTCTTCTTCAGCGACGGCGTTGGCAGTGCGCTGTTTGGCGGTGGAGCCTTTGCTACGCACCCCCCGCTCGAAGAACGTATTCAACGCATCGACTCGGACTTCGAAGGCGAGCAGCGTGAGGCGCAATCCTCCGCTTCGGGAGGGGCGGGCGCGGCCCAGGCCGCTGGTGCGTCGGGCTTTGCTGGAGACAGCAGCGCGTCATCGCCGAGCCGCTCGGCCCCCAATGCCGACGATGTCGTATCGCACACTGGCGACCTCACCGCCGACGACGTTGACTTTGGTGCCAAGTTGCGCAATGCAGTCCCTGAATCTCTGCTCGACGCAGCTCACGAGCCGCTTGGCGCTACGGCCATTGTGTACGGCCTGCTCCTCTCGCCGCAGACCGGCTCCGACAACCGCACCGCTCAGATGGATGTCCTGCGCGAACACACGACATCTGAAGAGCGCGATGAAGTGATGCGGCTGCTGGACGATCTGCACGCCTTGCCACACCGCCTGCGCCTCCCCCTACTCAACATTACCGCCCCAGCGCTGCGCCATCGCAGCGCCGACCAGCGCACCGCCCTTCATGACACCGCGCAGGCTCTTGTTCGAGCCGATGATCAGCTCACGGTGTTTGAATACGCTCTCGAAACCGTTGTGCGGCACCGGCTTGACCGCATTGCCAACCCATCGTCCGATCGTCCTCGGTTTAAGCGGTTTAGCCAGATTCAAGACGACGCGGTTGCGCTCCTCTCTATGATCGCCCAGGCAGGCGCACAGACTCAACGTGAAGCGGCCCAGGCCTTTGAAGCCGGAATCGGCGCCTTTGACGATGTAAGCGACCCAAGCGCGCACCAACGCACCAGCGCCCACCCCAGCCAGCTCGACGATGCACTCGACCGCCTGGCTCAGACGCGCCCAGCGCTCAAACAGCAAGTGCTTGAGGCCTGCGCGCGCTGTATCCTGGATGACGACACCGTTACCGACGCCGAAGCCGACCTGCTCATGGCTGTGGCCGAGGCGCTGGACTGCCCGGTACCTCCTTTCGTTCTGCACGCCGATGCCCTCTCGTCCTCATGATGCCTGCTTGGCTCTCTCGAACGGCTCTTGCGTGGATCGGGCTTCTGCTCGCCGTTATGGCTCTGGGATGCACCGCTGAACGCGATACGAACGACGCCCCTCCTGCTCCCCCCGCAACCGACATCTTCCAGGCTGCGTACACGGTCCAGGGGGATTCGATTGCGATTGCTCCCCCCATCAACCGGACGCAGCGCACAGGGTACGACAATCAGCCGCAGTTCACCTTCGATGGGCACGCGCTTCTCTACACCTCCGCACGCAACGGGCAGACCGACATCTACCGCTGGCCGCTGGATGCCGACGCGCCGCATCCTTTGACCGCTACGCCCACCAGCGAGTATTCGCCCACCCCGCTCTCCGACAGCACCTACGCCGTAGTCCGTGTGGAAGACGATGGTACCCAGCGGCTCTGGAAGTTTTCCATGCGTGAGGCAGCGGTCCCTGCTACAACGGGAACCGTGCTGCTGCCCCAGATTGAACCGGTGGGCTACTTTGCTCCAGTAGATACAACGCACTGGGCGCTGTTTGTGCTGGGCGAACCGCCCACGCTGCAGTGGACTCCGCGCAGCCCCAATGCCGACCCGACGGTGGTTCGCCGCAACATTGGGCGGTCTATTCAAGTGCATCCAGATGGCAGGCGCATCAGTGCCGTGCAGCGCCATGCCGATGCCCAAGATTCGCTGCTGGTGGTGCGCAGCCCGGAAGAGGTGAAGACATACGCCCCGGCGTTAGATGGCAACGGCGACCACGTGTGGACGCCCGAGGGCTACCTGCTTATGACAAGCGGCACAGCGCTCTATCAGTGGCATCCTGAGGCCGCCTCGTGGCGTGTGGTGCATGACTGGGCCCCCGCTACACCTTCGCGCATTGCCGTATCGCCGCAGGGTGGGCAGCTTGCCGTCGTAGTGGCGCCTGCTGATTCTTCGTAGAGTGGGTGTGCTCTTCTACCTCGTTCAAGAAGCATTTTCAGGAGAAACATTGCGTCCGAGTGGATCGCGAAGGGCCGCCTTCACCTGCTGCAGCTTCTCTTGCTCTTCCTCGTCGCTCTGATTTGCGAAGAACGTGCGCGCAAATGCACCTCCGATGCCAACAATTCCTCCTAAGAAGGCGCTAAGTAGTACCAGCAGCGTGCGCTGGGGGGCACTGCGATTGATAGGCGGTGTGGGCGCTTCCAGAATCGTGATGACAGGCTGACTCTTTTGAAGCTCAATCTGTGCTTGCGTGCGCTGCGTCTGAAACTCGCTATACAGGTTGGATGCAAACTGGACCTGGCGCTGGAGACGATCGCGCTCAGTGCGCAGACGAGCCGACTGAATGTCACGGTTGCGGTCGCTGAACGCCGCCAGGCGCTGCTCAGCAGCTTCCAGCTCATCCTCCGCTTCCTCAAACCGTTCATTAATGAATGCCAGGTTGTCGCGCGACTTCTGCGTGCGAATCGTACGCACGCGCTCGGTGAGATGCGTTAGAAAGCTGTCGGCGATCTCCGCCGCCCGCACCGGATCATAATCAGTCACCGACACTGTCATAATACCACTTTCAACGTCAACTGAGGAGTTCACCATGTTGCTGATGATCTCCATTGCTTCCTCTTCTTCTTCAGCCGGGTACACCTGTTCATCTCCATCCAACGTTTCTACGGGACGCTGCCTCGGTTCACTTTTCAGAGCACTCAAAATTTGCCCTGGTAGCCCGATTGTATACTTTTTCAGTGCAGACAGTACGCCGCCCGTCTCACGCGCATGGTAGTCAACGAAGCTCATCTCCTGCTCTGCATCAGCAAAGTAGAAGGTGTCGCGCACCACCGATAGTGTAACCTCACGGCTGGTGAGAATGCGCGGATAGGTTTCTGCCGTCAACCCTGTCGATCCGCCCCCCAGGCTAATGCCCAGGCCGCGCAGCGCCGAAAATCCGCCTGGAACGGAGGCCGACCCGTCCTCCACCTCACGCACCATTTCTGCCCTCGATGTGTACTGCTCAGGCGTAACAACGGCATAGATCACCCCAAAGAGCGTGAATACCACAACGCACCCGATAACAAAGCGTCGGTTCTGCGCCAGAACGACCAGCAGGTCGAGCAGCGAGATTTCTTCCTCTGCATAGGGTGAGGTTGCCTCCGTGGGCGATCCGTCCGAAGGCGGCGTGGAAGAAGCAGACGAAGCGTTGACAGTCTCAGACATAGCGTCGGGGCAACCGAGGAACCAGGAAGAGGCAATGCAAAAGGTCGAGTCTGCGTTTAGTCAAACGCGCGGCTCGCAAGCACAATGATCGTAAGCGCACTCGACAGGATGCCAGTTACCTCGGTAAGCGTTTCGGAGAGATCGAACGACTCTTCACTTTCGGGCTGCTCGGGCTCGGCAATGACCTCGATGGTCGCGCCGTCGTCAACGCGGGGGGTGCGCCGAAACCATCCGGTACGCACCCGAAAGGTAGCTCCCGATGCCTGGGTAAGCAAGATGGTTTCAGTATCCTCGCGGAGCCCACCCGCACGGTCGATATAGTACCCAACGCGCTTTCCTGACTCGTGCTTAATCAGCCCCTCGTTGGCCACATTACCACGTACGGTCACTGTATTCGGGCGTTTGGGGATGACGATGCGGTCGCCCGGTTGCACGATGATATCGCTTCGCTCGCGCCCATCGATTGCTTCGCCAATATCGCTAATAACCTGCTCACCCTCCCGGATGAGGCGCCCTCCGCCCGCGTATCCCGTAGACGAAATGCCGCCTGCCCGTTGCAGCACTTCGCTGAGGCGTTCGTTGTCTTCAAGGATGGTGTATTGACCGGGAAACTGCACTTCGCCTTCTACGGCAATGGTTTCTTGCGTACGGAACGCCGGGTCTTGGCGTACAAAGATGCGGTCGCGATGCTGTAGTTCGAACGTGCGCGCCTCACCGAGCACCTGTGCCGAATCGCCATCTGCAGCAAAGCTGACCGGATCGGTGTACTGCGTTCCGCCCAGCGGAACCGTAATCGGAGTGGCTCGCTCGTTGCCATCTGCGTCGATACGCATGCGCGTGACTTCTACTTCGCGAAGCAGCGCGCCTTCGTCAAGTCCACCTGCCTGCAGTAGTGCATCGGCCAGGGTCATGTCATCGCGGTACGGGATACGACCGCCATCTTTGACGCGACCGCTCACCTCCACAAAGCGCTCTTCGAGACGCTCTACCGTAGCCTGATAGATGCGCACTTCGTCGCCCGGCTGCAGGCGGCGATCGGCCTCGCCGGTGCCTTCGATCGCGTTGCCCAGGTGAAAGGGGATGATCTCGGTACGGCTGCCATCGGGCGACTCCCGAAACAGATCAGCGCGCTCCATGAATACATCTTTCTGATACTCTTCGTCGAAGAGCCCGCCGCCCTGTGCAAGCAGGTCACGCAGCGTCATGTCGGTACGTAGGCGATAGCGACCGGGGCGCCGCACCTCGCCAGAAATACGTACTTGCCGGTCGCGCAGCACCGCGTTGCGCGATGCCACATGCAAGCTATCGCCCGGCTGCAGCACCACGTTTTGGGTCGGATCGTCGTTGAGAACGGCTTCCAGGTCGAGGCCACGTACGGCTGGGTCGAGGTTCTCATCGATGCGCAAGAGTTCGGCGCGCGGCATGTAGGCATCTCCGGTTACGCCATCGGCGGCTTCCACCAGGTCGCGCACGGTGCGAATGTCTCCGCCAAGCTCATACTCGCCCGGCTGAAAAACGGCTCCTGATACCTGCGCGCTGTTCACGCGGGCTCGGGCGGCCCGTTCGTCGGCCTCCAGAATCGTGCGAATGCGAACGAAATCGCCGTCGTTGAGCCCGACTTGTACATCCCCCGAACGTGCTGCATTGAGGTTCAGGTTGACGACTTCACGCGCAATCGAGGGATCACTGCGCTCATCAAACGGCACGATGCGATTGATGGTAAACCGATCCGTGTAGGCATTGGCTTCGAGTCCGCCCGCGTACTCGACGAGATCGGCCAAGGTCTCGTTCGGACGCATTTCGTAGATGGCGGGTCGTTTTACGGCTCCGCTCACGGCTACTGTTTCTCCGCGTGGCGGGACAAATACCACATCGTTATTCTGCAGTTGCACTGGGTTTTCGGCAAAGCCTTGCAGCAGGTAGTCGTAAAAGTCGACAGTGGCAATAACGTTACCATTGCGAATGACCTTTACATTGCGCAAGCTGCCGCGCTCCAGCGGGCCACCTACGCTGTAGAGCGCGTTGAATGCCGTAGAGAAGCTGCTCATGGTGTATCCACCAGGCTGCGATACCTCGCCCAGCACAAACACCTGTACCGGACGCAAACGCGTGACCGTGAGGTCCATAAACGCGGTGGGCGGGTCGGTGGTGAGCTGCGAATAGCTCCGCGAAAGCTGCTGCTTTACGTCTTCGCGAAGCGTAGACAGGCGCTTTCCGGCTACGGTAATCTGCCCCACATCCGGAATGTTGATCCGCCCTTCGCGGTCAACGGTCAGGTCGTACTGAAAATCGGCTGCGCCCCACACCGTAAGCCGCAGTTCGTCGTTGGGTCCCACGATGTAGCTGTCATCAACCGGCCCCACGGGCTGCGGCGCAAAGGCTTCTGGAATGGAATCGAACAGTTCGTATCCAAACGCAGACAGATCGTCGAGGCGCGGGCGGGCGTCCTCGTCGGGCTCATCCTCGTCTTCAATCGGGGTATCCGTTAGCTCCAGGCGACGCCCTGTAGCAATGACAACCGTGGTGTCTTGCGTTTCAACGCGCGTGAAAAGCGGCCAATTGGCGGGGTCGCTTTCTTCGGGCGTAAAGAGGCGACCTTCCCATGTGCCCTCTTGTTCAGATCCGGAAATACGTTCCACACTCTCTACGCGCGCGGTGTCGCCTTCTGCGGTCAGGAAGAACGGATTCACGTTTTCGATAGGCTGTTCGCTCCGCAGCGGTACCCGTACAGACACCTCGCGCGGTAGGTCGCCCACGAAAATCTGGGCCGGGTTGAGCGATGCGCGGCCTGTGAGCATCGGCACCGAAGGCATGGCTATAGTTTCTTCTGCTTGTTGGCCATCCCCACTGCCGCGCTCCGCACGTTCGGCCGCCTGTAGCAACGCGTTGATGCGCGACTCCGGAACCCCCAGCTGGCGGGCTTGCTGTGCCGCGCGCTGCGGGTTGGACAGGTCGATGCCCAACTCGCGGGCCTGGCGCCGCGCCTCGGCCGCTGACATGCCCTGGTTGTTCAGCTCTTCGCGCACTTCGGGGCTAACGTCCTGGGCAACGCTTTCAACCGGCGCGCTTATCCATACCAACAACAGCAGCCCTGCTACTATGCAGCGTAACGAAAGTCGTGAGATCATGACCAGCAATACTAAATGGAGAGGTCGCGACATGCCAGTAGACCTGGCTGAAGACGTGAACGCGACAAATAAGCGGAATACACTTTATCGAAATACAATAGCTGCCTGTGAATCGCGAACAGCGGGCCCAGCTCCGTGGCCAAGTTAGCACATTTTTCGTGCTCTTGTGTACAGACAGAGTACCAATGAAACCGATACGCCCTGTTGGCAATGCAACTGTGACGACGCTGCCTGTACGGCTCCTTGTCGTTGCCTTCACTTGTTCTGATTACTCATGCCCGCTTCGCATTCTCGCTCTGCCTCGCTCTCGCACGCACATCTTCTCGATCTTACGGCGTACACAGCCACCGATCTGCGCCGCATTCTGGATACGGCGCATGCTTTTCATGACGGCGTAGATACCGAGCTACCGTCTCTTCATGACCGCACGGTAGCCACCTTATTCTTTGAGCCCTCTACGCGCACCAAGACCTCGTTTCAGCAAGCGGCCCAGCAGCTTGAGGCCCGCGTCATTGGCGTAGATGCATCGGGGTCTTCGGTGGTAAAAGGTGAGTCGCTGAAGGATACAGCGCAGACGCTCCAGGCCCTGAACGCAGAGATTTTTGTTGTGCGGCACGCCGCGGCCAGTGCGGCGCACTTCGTAGCTCAGCATACCGACGCAACTGTCATTAACGCGGGGGATGGCGCACGGGCGCACCCTACGCAGGCCCTTCTCGACCTGTACACGTTGGATGCCCACTACCCCGCCGTGCGCGACCTGCATGTTGCTATCGTTGGCGATATTACGCACAGCCGCGTGGCGCGCTCCAACATTCGTGCGCTGCGCACCATGGGTGCCGAGGTCACGGTGTGCGGCCCTCCTACGCTGCTGCCTGCCGATCTGGCGGCAATGGATGTGCACGTTACGCATACCTTGAGGGATGCGCTTGACGCTTGCGACGTGGCCATGCTCCTGCGGCTCCAACTGGAGCGCCAGCGAACGGGGCTCTTCCCCAGCCTGCCCGAGTACCACGCTCAGTTTGGCGTCACGGCGGCACATCTCCAGGCGTACCCTGATCTGCGCATCATGCACCCCGGTCCAGTCAACCGGGGGGTCGAAATTGAGGCGGCGGTGGTTGACCACGAACGGTCTATGATTCTCGACCAGGTTGCCCATGGCGTGCCTGTGCGCATGGCGGTGATGGCGCTCCTGGCTCGCTCGTAGGTATTGAGAGCACAATAGACCACAGCTATGCCACCGCGTATCCCGCACAGTGTGGACGGATAACCGGCACACCTACGCTAAAATGAGTCATGGCTACCTCCTGGAATCCAGCCTGCCGAATCGCACGGTCGGTGGCGCGGTTGGGATGACAGCCATCGAGGCATCGATGCCACAGCGGGGTAATGCGGTCTTGCACCAGGCGCGGCCAACTGTGGTCTTCTGCAGCAATGTGTTCGATGAACACGAACCGCCCGCCCGGACGCAGCAATCGCCGAATGGAAGCAAGGGCTGCAGCTACGTTGGGCACGGAGCACAGCACCAGCGTACTGATGACCACATCGGCACACTGGGGCGGTAGCGCCTCAGCTTCTACCGGATTCGCAAGCACGCGCCCGCCAATGCCGTGCGTACGCATTTGAGCACGAATACGTGCGTGTAGATGACGGTTAGGCTCCAGTCCGACATACGTCACGTCGCGGTTGAGATACGCCAGGTTGAGTCCTGTACCGGGCCCAATCTCAACCACTGTACCGCGTAGCCCACCCAGCAAACGTGTTTTATGCGCTGCGTACACCGCGTGCTGCATCGCGTCGATGCGGCGCAGTCCTTTCGCAAAGATCAACTGGCGAAGCGACATGGCCGGTCATGGGGGAGTAGTCGGTAGCCGGAGCCTGGACGAGCCTATGGGTTAAGCACCGTTACGTAGCGACGCTCGTCGTTTAGCAGGCGTGTTGCCTCTTGCACCATTTCGTCTTCGGCAAGCGTGGCCGCGTAGTAGCCCCGTGATGTGAGGTAGCGGCTTCGTATTTCGGAAAGCAGTTGCGCTACGATCAGATCGGCATGGGCATCGAACTGCCCCTCAACCGAAGCATCGAGCGCCTCGCGAAGGCGATCGAGCTGCGCGTCGGCTTCCGGATGGTCAGCCACCACCAGCGAGTCGATCGGCTGTAGCGCGCGCTGTGCTTCCGTCTGAACCGGAATTGACTCAGACTCGACCCACGCCCGGAATTCGTTGAGCAGTTCATCCGAATCCCACCCGCCTGCAGGGGGATGCGGATGCGTACGCGCCACCCGACTGGCAAACCGAAAAAACGCACCCTCGCGCTGCAGTGCTTCTTCGAGCGGACTCGCATAGTTGTCATCAATCGGCACATCGGGCTCGATGCCGTGACGCTCGCGAATGAGACGCCCTGAATCGGTTCTGAAGGCGGCTGTATGCATCGTCTCCTGCATCACGTCCGTCGTCTCCGCCTGGATGCTACGTCCGCTGGGCGTGTAGTAGCGCGCTGTTGTCATCTTGAGGGACGCGCCATGCGGGAGGGACCGAATCACCTGCACAAGACCCTTCCCAAACGTCGTTTGTCCGAGCACGACGCCACGGTCATGGTCTTGCAGTGCTCCGGCTAAGATCTCGCTCGCCGAGGCGCTGCGTCCGTTTACCAGCAGCACGAGGGGCATGTCAGGATGCGCGGGCGTTGTGGTGTTGCGGTAGGTGCGCGCACTACGCTCGGTGCGCCCTCGGGTGGAAACGACTACGCGGCCTCGATCCAGAAAGAGCGCCCCAACATCGACAGCCGCCTCCAGCAGCCCGCCCGGATTGTCGCGCACGTCGAGCACGAGGCCCTTGACCGGGGCGCTGTCTTCCAGATCGGCAATAGCCTCCTCCACCTCGTGCGCTGCTTGCTGCGTGAAGCGCTCGATGCGCACGTAGCCCATGCCCTCGTGCACACCGCCAATAAACCCGGAGTACGGAACCGCCGCCAGCTCCACCGGCGTCCGGTCGAGCGTTACCGTGTCGGGGGTTTCGCCCATGCGCAAGATAGAAAGCGTAACGGTGCTGCCCGATTCGCCGCGCAGTGCGCCGCGCACACGGTGAATGCTCCAATCCTCTACGGAAGCGCCGTCGATGTGCGTAACTACGTCGCCGATGGACAAGCCCTGCTGCTCGGCGGTGCTTCCCTGTACAACCGACTCGACGACCACGTGCCGCCCGCGCCGCTCGACCTGGGCCCCAACGCCAATATATCGGCCTTGTGTGAGTGCCTCGACCGTAGCGCGCTCGTCTTCGCTGATGTACGCGGTGTACGGATCGAGTTCGCTGAGCATAGCCTGCAGCCCAACCTCCATGAAGTCCTGTGCGTCAACGGGATCCACATAGGTGTTGACGACCTCCTCGAATGCGGCTGACCAGATCTGAATGCTTTTGCGTACGTCAGCATCGGTCTGTGAGCGTGCCATGCCGAATCCAACGAGCAGCCCGACCAGAGCCGCCACGACCCAGCCTCCCCAAATGTACGTGTGGCGTGTATCGATACGCATCATACGAGCAAGAGGGCCAAATGCAACAAATAGCGAGACAACATGCCCACAACGCTTCTCCCAACCTTGGCGTCATAGCAACTGCACCATCTTGGCGCTACTGGGATGCGCGTGCTTGCTGGCGGTTTACGTAGGCCGACACACCGATGGAGAGTTCGTAGAGCAGCAGTAGCGGCACAGCTACCAGAATCTGGCTGAACGGATCGGGCGGAGTGAGTAGCGCCCCCACCACAAGCACCACAAGCAGCGCATATTTGCGATACGTACGCATGAGATCGGGCGTAAGCAGTCCCACCTTCGACAGGAAGTACACCACCACCGGGAGCTCAAACAAAAGGCCAGTGCCCAGCGCCCAGAACGTCACCATGTTAAAATAGGTGATGATGTCGAACTGGTTTGCGATCTGCGCTGAGATCTCGTAGGTCGCAAAAAATTGCAGCGCCACCGGCGTCAGGATCAGGTAGCCAAACGCAATGCCCAACAAGAAGAAAAACGTAGCTGAAACAGATGCAAACTTCATGCCTGCACGCTCTTTTGGATAGAGCGCCGGTTCAATGAACCGCCACAGGTAGTACACCAGTACCGGCGACCCTGCGACCATGCCCACCACGAGAATTGTACCGATGTCTGCAAAGAATTGCCCGGTGATGGTCCGGTTGAGCAGGTTCAATTCTTCGGCCTGGAAGCCAAGCACCTGGTACATGAAGAAGTCGGGCCGCGTAGGACCGATGAGCACGGTATCTACAACCCAACGGCTAAAGACTGCCGCCAGCACGGTGGTAATAAGCACGCCAATACCGCCTTTGAGCAACGCCCAGCGCAGCTCCTCCAGGTGATCAAGGAACGGCATAACGCCTTCCTCATCGGGCGCAGACGCCGGGTCGGGCGCTCCGTCGCCGTGCATAGAGCGGGGCGCTTCGGTACGGGAAGGCGAGGATGAGCTCGAAGGCATAGTGACTTCACATTTGGGTTACGCCGAGTCGGAGCTACCGGTGGCTTTGTCACGCAGGTTCAGGTCAAGCAGCGAATCGACCCAGAGCCCTTCGTTTTCAATGCGCGAACGTCCACGGCTCCACGTAAAGTTGAACAGCGTGAGTAGCCCATCAACGGTGTAGTTCGCCGCACGTAGCTGCTCCAACGCCTCAACGGCACTGCGCCCACTGTTGATAATGTCGTCGAGCAGCACGACCGGTTCACTCGGGTCGATCGCGCCCTCCACAATGCGCCGCCGCCCGTGCGGCTTGCGCTCCTCACGAATGAGCCCGCCTCGAAACGCAGGCTCGTTGGGGGTTCCCACCACCGCACACACCAGCGGATGCGCGCCGAATCCATACCCGACGACCTGACCTATCTCCTTTTCAAGGAGCCGCTTGGCCAGCACCTGCCCGACTTCTCGAAACAAATCACCATGCAACATGGGCACGCGTGTGTCAAGTAGCCACCCGATGGGCTGGCCTCGCGGATCGGTGATGAGCTCATCCTCGCGGCGGATGAGTGCTTTGTCATATAGGCGGCGCCCCAGGTCGACCAGCTCGTCGTAGGCTGTGGGCGAAAGCGCGTTATGGTCCATAGAAGGCATGGAGCGGACGGGCGCGTAGGCGGAATATACACGGGATACAGAGGGAGTAGAATGCATCCATTCCAAACCCTCGTCTTGGGCGGTGCGTTCCCCCACCCTTGTAGCTCTACGGTATGGTTACGCACACAGCAGATCCGCTACACCGTCGCAAAATCGTACAGCGGGAATGTGTCGCAGAGCGCTTGCACCTCGCTGCGCACGGCCTGCTGTACGTCTTCGTTGGATGGGTCGGCCAGCACGCGGTCAATGAGAGCGGCCACGCGGCGCAGTTCATCGGGACCAAAGCCGCGCGTGGTCAGCGCCGGCGTGCCCAGACGGATGCCGCTCGTTACAAACGGGCTCTTGTCGTCGTACGGAACCATGTTTTTGTTCGTGGTGATGCCGGCTGCCTCCAGCGCCTGTTCGGCTTGCTTTCCGGTCAGGTCCTTGTTACGCAGGTCTACCAGTACCAGGTGGTTGTCGGTACCACCGGATACGAGATTGTAGTCACGCTCGATGAGCGCCTCGGCCAGCGCCTGCGCGTTGTCAACGATCTGCTGCGCGTATGTCGTAAAGTCGTCTTGCAGCGCCTCTCCAAAAGCTACCGCCTTCGCTGCAATCACATGCATCAGCGGACCGCCCTGTGTGCCGGGGAAGACACCCGAGTCGAGCACCTCGCCCAGCATCTTGGTGCGTCCGCTCTTGCGGGCGGTGATGCCAAACGGATTCTCGATGTCGTTACCGACCAGCATCATTCCGCCGCGTGGACCACGAAGCGTCTTATGCGTAGTCGTCGTTACGACGTGCGCGTAGGGCATCGGGTCGTTCATGACCTCTGCGGCTATGAGTCCTGCTGTATGGGCCATGTCCATCCAGAGCAGCGCGTCTACTTCATCGGCAATGTCGCGGAATGCCTCGTAGTCAAAGTCCCGCGGATACGCACTGGCCCCAATCGAAATCATCTTCGGCTGCACCTCGTGGGCTTTGTCGCGCACCTTGTTCATGTCGATGCGCCCGGTATCCTTCTCTACGCCGTAGAACGCCGCCTCATAGAGAATGCCGGAAAAGTTGACTGGACTGCCATGCGTAAGGTGGCCGCCGTGGGCCAGGTCCAGGCCGAGCAGCTTATCGCCTGGCTCCAGCGCCTTCAGGTAGAGCGCGGCATTGGCCTGCGCCCCCGAGTGCGGCTGCACGTTGACCCAGTCGGCGCCAAACAGCTTCTTGGCGCGGTCGCGGGCCAGATCTTCCACCACATCGACGTGCTCGCACCCGCCGTAGTAGCGCTTGCCGGGCAGGCCCTCGGCATATTTGTTGGTGAGCGGCGTGCCCATGGCTTCGAGCACAGCGCGCGATACGAAGTTTTCCGAGGCAATCATCTCAAGCCCGTCGTTCTGCCGATCCACCTCGTTTTGGATGGCGGCGTACACGTCGGGGTCTTGTGTGGAGAGTGCATGCTGAGGCAGGGTAGACATAAGGTGTCCAAAAACAGGTGAGTAAAAGGAGTCAGAATGGATACGCAGGTACGGTATACGGAGCAGCGCTACTCCTTGGCCTCCAACTGTACGAACCGGTCAGCAATGCCGAGCCACTTCAGGTCGGGCTGCTCATCGCCGTCGATGTCGATGGTGTAAACGCTGGCCACGAAGTAGTTGGTGCGCATCGTGTACTCGTCGGCGCGGTTAGCCAGAGCGGTACCGGCTACGCTGCCCAGCGCATCCCCAAGCCAGGAATCGCTGCCCACCTCGTTGCGAATGAGCGTAGCAGCTTCGTCTTCAACGTGCGCTTCGAAGGCCTCTATACCGGGATTCGTGTATACGAGCAGGCCGACAAGCACGAGAAGAAACAGGGTGGAGATGCGCATGGCGGTTGATGGTTCGAGTCAGGAAAGCGCACAAGTACGTTTAGTGGGTGAGTGCGTAGGTGAGCACGTTCACACCCATCTCGCGGGCGGTGCGGCGCAGATCGGCAGGCGTGTCGTGCACCGAGGCCGGCTCCCACCCATCGGTAATGTTGGATTCGTGCAGGTAGTACACCACCACGCGTCCGTCGTGCACAAGACCAAAGCCTTGTGGGGCATCGCCATCGTGCTCATGAATCTTGGGCGGACCGTCCGAAAAGTCGTACGGGTGGTGATAGATCGGATGGTCGTACGGCAGCTCAACCAGCTCCTGATCCGGGAAAACCTTGGCGAGTTCCGGGCGGATGTACTCATCCAGCCCGTAGTCGTCGTCAATAAGCAGAAAACCGCCGGTTTCCAGGTAGTGGCGCAGGCGCTCGGCCTCGCGGCTGGTGAAGCGGACGTTGCCATGTCCGCTCATCACCAGAAACGGATACGTGTACAGCCGATCGGCTCCCAGCTCGACTACGTCGCCCTCAGGGGCCACGTCAATGGCGGTGTGCTCGCGTACAAACGACAAAAACGTAGGCAGCGGCGTCTCAGCCTGGTACCAGTCGCCCCCGCCCCCGTACTGCAGCGCCGCAATGCGCACATGCGGGTCATCGTTTGGCGCGTAGCTCGGTGCTTGGACTGCAGGCGGCACCGTGCTCCACGCGCCCAGCGTCAGGAGCGCAAGCAGCAGGCCCGTTATGCGAATCAGCCGCTGTGTCATGGCGTTTTGTGATGAATCCAACAAACAACAAGGCACCGGTTGGCACGCTACGCTATACGCCGCCTTGCAGCGCATGTGCCGAACCATCCGACGCCCCCTGATGTTAGGTGTGGATACGTCTGTACTCCTATGCTCCTGTGTCCTTCAACGGATTCCTCTGCTTATGTCGCGTGTCCTGAAAGCTCTTCTCATTTCGGCTGCTGCTACCGGCGCCGCTGCACTGGTACTGCGCCAGTTTGATCTGGATCAGCCCGCTCCTGCGCCCTCCGACGATATGCCCTTTGGCGGTATGGATCCCGATGCTATGCCCGACGAAGACGTGGAGCTGCTCATGCGCGAGCTGGCCTCGCAGCTGGGGCTGTAACGCCCTGTTTCCTCGTTCTGCTTGTGGCATCTCGCCCTGCATCCCCAACTGTGCCATGCCTGAAACCCGTGAATGCCCCTCGTGCGCGCTGGAGTATGAAGACACCGGCGACGTAGACGTCTGCCCCTACTGCGGCTATGAGTTTCCGCAGCGCAAGTCTTCGACTATATGGGCGGCCCTCCTCTTTTTACTGCTGATGCTGCTGTTTATCTTTGGGTTTTAGAACCTGTTTTGATTTCTTATTTTGGGCTCCGAGCGGCTCCGCTGGGCTGCAAATTGCCCCTAATCTCGGCCCGTAGCCCCGGCTACGAACCTCGATTGGGGTCCAATTTTCGCCTCAGCGTCCCTCGCTCTCGCCGTCAAACCAAAACCCAAACAGGTTCTTAGCAGGTCATGGGGGATGCAACACCTTGCTGCCCACTCGCTGTCTATCTCTGTTTGTTGACTGCCCTGCCCTATGCCTGATTCGCCCACCGCGCCTTTTGGATCGCTGGCCCCGCGCGATTTCCTCAATACCTACTGGCAGAAAAAGCCGCTCTTCATCCGCGACGCGTTTCCTGATTTCACATCGCCGGTAACGGCGAACGAACTCGCCGGGCTGGCCTGCGAGCCGGATGTGCAGAGCCGCCTCATTCTGGAGCAGGGCGGCGCGCACCCGTGGGAGCTACGCCACGGCCCGTTCGACCCATCGGCGTTTGGCGACCTGCCCGAGACGCACTGGACACTCCTCGTACAAGAGGTGGATCGCCTGCTGCCCGACGCGGCGGCGCTACTCGACCATTTTGATGTGGTGCCCTCATGGCGTCTCGACGACATCATGATTAGCTATGCGCCTGAAGGGGGCAATGTGGGCGCACACATCGACAACTACGATGTGTTTTTGCTGCAAGCGGAGGGCACGCGCGAATGGGCCATTGGCCACGACCCGGTTGAGAACGAGCGCATTGTACCCGACCTGGATGTGCGCATCCTGGCGGACTTTACGCCGGATGAGACGCTGACCGCCCGCCCCGGCGATCTGCTGTATCTGCCGCCTCGCGTGGCGCATCATGGCATCTCGAAGAGCGACGACTGCCTCACCATCTCGGTTGGATTCCGCGCTCCCAGCCACCGCGCGCTCGTGCAGAGCTTCGCGCAAGACGCTGCCCAACAGATCCCCGACACGGCCCGCTACAGCGACCCCGATCGTCCACTGCCCAATGCGCCGGGCGAGCTGCCTACGTACGACCGCGAGCGGGCTCGCCAGCTGGTGCGTCAGCGCCTCGAATCGCTCTTGTCGGACGACGCGGCCCTCGACGACTGGTTCGCGCGCACCCTCACCACACCGGCTCCCGGACGCGACGCTCCGCCCCGCGAGGAGCCGCTCTCGCCCAAGACGCTTGTAGCGCATCTGCGCGATGGCACGGGGCTGCGGCGCGGACCCGTGGCGCATCTCGTGTTTACCGATGCCGAGGATGGTACGCGCACGCTCTACATAAACGGACAGGCTCGTGTGCTTTCGGAGGCCGAGGCGCCGCTGGCTCCGCGCATTGCAGGGCGGGCGCGCATCCCTGCCGATGACTTGACGGACCTGCTCGGCCAGGCCGCTGTGCAGAAACTGCTCACCGAGTTGGTTAATGACGGCGTACTCGAACTCGACCATGTCCTGGCTGATGCCTAATATCAAATCCGGTTGTATGATTGTAGTATCCCTGCGGTGTACAACGGTAACGACACGGCGTGCCGTGTCGCCACGTATGCGTATGCGACTGACGCCCCACGCTGCCTCGTTACAGTCGTTATACAAGGCATGACACGTTGCATTACAGGCCCTCTCATTATGGAACCGCTGCCGCCACCGTACGAGCCGTACCGATCTGGATTCGAGACGTGCTGCCACGATGCCCGTATGCTGTGGGACGCCATGACACCCGGCGAGGCCCTTACGCCACCCGCACCCGGACGCTGGTCGCCTGCGCAGTGCCTGGCGCACCTAAACGCGGCGGCGCGCCCGCTCGTACCGGCGCTGGAGGCGCGCATCTTCAAGGCACAGCGCTACGGACCATACGGCGCCCCGCCGTTTCGCTATGGATGGCTGGGCCGCCTCTTCATTGCGTCGGTGGATCCGGAAAGCTCGGTGGCCATCCCCGCCCCGCCGTCGTTTCGTCCACCGCCCGAGCCGGACCCGCAGGCGGTGCTCGACACCTTTTGTGACTACCAGCGCCGCCTATCGGTATGCGTGGCACGCAGTCAAGGACTCGACTGGGCCCGCGTGCGGGTGGCCTCGCCTGCGCTGCCGGTGCTGTATCTGGGTATTGGTGCCTGGTTTGAGGCCACGCTCAACCACGAGCGCCGTCACCTGCAGCAAGCGCGTCAGGCCCGTGGCGCTGCACCTAATGTGGCGTAACATCGCTTTGCTCTGCCTCCCAACGTACGATTTTTGTATGGCCGCCCCCCTTGCCGATCCACGCCTTTTTCCTGATGCCACGGCTCTCGCCAAGCGCATCCAGACAAATGATACCTCAGTGCCCGAGGTGCTCGAACTGCACCTGGAGCGCTTGCAGGCCGTGCAGCCCGAACTCAACGCTGCTACCGCATGCCTGACTGATCGCATCCAACAAGCTGTTGATACGCCGCCGACAGGCTCTTGGGCGGGCGTGCCCATCAGCGTGAAGGAAACCTATGGGCTGAAGGGCGAGCCGCTTACCGCTGGGTCGAAGCGTGCGCCGACCCTGCATCCACAGGAGGATGCGGTGCTCGTGCAGCGGATGGGCGCGCAAGGCGCAGTGGTCTGTGCACGGGGCAACATCCCGGAGTTTGCGATGACGCACGAAACGGAAAACTTGCTCTACGGGCGCACGCACAATCCGCTAAATCCAGAACGTGGTCCGGGCGGATCGAGCGGCGGCGATGCGGCGCTGGTGGCCTCGGGCGCTGTCGCCGTTGGGTTTGGGTCGGATCTGGGCGGCTCGGTGCGCTACCCGGCCCACTGCTGCGGCATCGTGGGCTTTAAGCCGGCCTCGGGCGAGATCGACGATACCGGCACCTGGCCGCTTATCGATGCGGAGCCGCCCGAGCCGCTACTGGCCGACAGCATGCTGGCGCTGGGTCCGCTGGCGCGCTCGGTCCGCGATGTGCGCACCACGTACACCTGGACCGCCAACCGTTCGCTGCCCGAGCCGCCCCCGCTCGATTCGCTGCGCCTTATCGCGCCTGCCGACTTTACGATGACCGCCCGTGAGCGGCTCATCCCTGCAGCCGTTGACTACAGCCGCCGCCAGCTGGAGGACGTGGGGCTCACGTCTACCCGAGCGCGCCTGCCCGATGCCGGAGCGCTCTATCAGGCCTACCTCACGGTGGTCGTGCGCGACTATGCCTCATTTCTGTACGATGCGCTCACCACCCGCAACGGCGAGGCGCTGTCGTGGACGCGCGAGGCGTGGCAGCAGGCGCGCAACCGTCCGACGGTGCACTGGTATCTGTTTCGGCTGCTGGCCTCGATGCATGCGCTGCGCCCCTCGGCGCAAACCGGATGGAACGCCGAAGCCGAAATCCGCCAGGCGCGCCGCGCCATCCGCACGCAACTGGGCGATGACGGCATTGTGCTGCTGCCCACGAACGGCGCCCTGGCTATGCCGCCTGGCGAGGCCGCAGCGTACATGGCGCGTCCGGGCATTCGTGGGCTGTTTACACCGACCATCTACCCAAACGTGCTCAACCTGCCTGCGATCTCCATTCCAGCATGGACGCACCAGGACGCTCGCTCGGGGCTGGTGCCAGGTATCCAACTGATTGCCGCACCGGGCAACGAGGCTGCGCTGTTCGCCGTAGCAGAAGCCCTCGAAGCGCGTCTGCACGATGGTCCGTAGGGCCGCTCCTTCGCATCCCCCTGTTTCTATTGATGCTCTGACTGTTTCTTATGGTTTCCGATCTGTTTGATGCTGAGGCGTGGGCTCCTGTCGACGGCTTTGACCTGACCGATGTGACGTACCACCGCGCCCGCCATCAGGGCACGGTGCGCATTGCATTCGACCGGCCCGACTCGCTGAACGCGTTTCGTCCGCAAACGGTGGATGAACTCTACCGCACGCTCGACCACGCGCGCCAGACGTCGGACGTGGGCACGGTGCTGCTGACGGGCAACGGCCCCTCGCCGAAGCACGGCAAGTGGGCATTTTCCTCAGGCGGCGACCAGCGTATCCGTGGCAAAGACGGCTACAAGTATGCGGACGACGCAGGCGAACAGGATCCAGCGCGCCTGGGGCGGCTGCACATTTTGGAGGTGCAGCGCCTCATCCGCTTTATGCCCAAGGTGGTGATTGCAGTGGTGCCCGGCTGGGCCGTGGGCGGCGGACACAGCCTGCACGTGGTGTGCGATCTGACGCTGGCCAGTGCCGACCACGCCATATTTAAGCAGACGGATGCGGATGTGGCCAGCTTCGACGGCGGGTTTGGCTCAGCCTACCTGGCACGCCAGGTCGGACAGAAGCGCGCCCGCGAGATCTTTTTCTTAGGACGCAACTACTCGGCGGAAGAGGCGGTGGAGATGGGCATGGCCAACGCGGCAATCCCGCACGAGGAGCTGGAATCGACGGCACTGAAGTGGGCTGAAGAGATCAACACGAAGAGTCCGACCGCCATTCGGATGCTGAAGTACGCGTTCAACTCGATTGACGACGGCATGGTGGGGCAACAGCTCTTTGCGGGCGAGGCCACACGCCTGGCCTATGGCACCGACGAGGCGCAGGAGGGCCGCGACGCCTTCCTCGAAAAGCGCGACCAGGACTACAGCGACTTTCCCTGGCATTATTGATGCGGGCCGCAGCCGCGCAGCGCATCCGTTTTCCTCAACTTCCTATAGATTCAACTTCTTATGGCCGACACCACGACCACCATCCACGGACGCACCGTCCCCACACTGGGGCTGGGCACGTACAAGATTACCGGCGACACCTGCCGCGAGAGCGTGGCGCATGCCCACACGATGGGCTACCGCCACATCGACACCGCACAGATGTATCAGAACGAAGCCGAGGTCGGCGCAGGCATCGCCGAGGCGCCTGTAGCCCGCGAAGACATCTTCCTGACCACAAAGGTATGGCACACCAACCTTGCACCCGCTGACGTAAAACGCACCACCGAGGAGAGCCTGCGTGCCTTGGGCACCGACTACGTGGACCTGCTTCTCATCCACTGGCCTGCGCACCTTGATAGCGATGAAGATGCGCTGCGTCGCACGCTCGATGCATTTGTGGAGGTGCACGAAGCGGGGCAGGCGCGGCATATTGGCGTGAGCAACTTCTCGCCGAAGCTGCTCGACCAAACCGTGGCGCATCTGCCCGACGAAGCGCCGCTGTTTGCGCATCAGGCCGAGTACCACCCGTTTCTGTCGCAGGAGCCGGTGCTTCAACACGCACGCGAGCACGGCTACCTGTTCACCGCGTATCGTCCGCTGGCGCGTGGGGCGGTGCTCCAAAACGAGCGTCTACGAGCGATTGGGGAGCATCATGGCAAGACTGCGGCACAAGTAACGGTTCGTTGGCTCTTGCAGCAGCCGAACGTATCTGCGATTCCAAAAGCCGCCAGCGCCGCGCACCGCGTGAGTAACCTGGATGTGTTCGACTTTACGCTCTCCGACGACGAGATGACCGCCATCCACAATTTAGCACGCGGCGAGCGCCAGATCGACCCGGCATTTGCGCCTGCCTGGTCCGAAGGTGCCTAACCGCGCGACCCGTTTTCGCTTCCCCCTGCATCTACCTCGCATCCTCATGTCTACGCTCTCCATTCGCCGTGCTGCCCTCAGCGACCTGAACACGCTTGTTGCTTTCAACACAGCAATGGCAGACGAGACCGAAGACAAAACGCTCGAACAAGACACGCTACGAGCGGGCATTCGCACGCTGCTACAGGATGAGCAGAAGGGGCGCTACTGGGTAGCCGAGCAGGGCGGTCGTGTTGTGGGAGCCCTCATGTGCACGACCGAGTGGAGCGACTGGCGCAACGGCGCGTTCTGGTGGATTCAGAGCGTGTACGTACGCCCAGAAATGCGTCGGCAGGGCGTGTTCACGGCGCTGTATGAGCATGTGCACGCAAAAGCGCAGGCCAAAGCCGACGTTTGCGGACTGCGCCTTTACGTAGAGCGCGAGAATGCGGCGGCCCAGTCCACCTACGAGGCGCGGGGCATGGCGCGCACGGCGTATCAGATGTACGAGACCGAAGTATGATCTGCGTGCGTCTGCAACAGACGGATCAGCAGGCGACTACTCTTCGGCAATCCCTACCGGGGTGAGCGACGCATGAGCGGGCTGATCGTCTTCCTTATCATCAGCCAGAGCCACGTAGCGCCCCATAAAGGTAAACGCACACTCGCCCGCCGCCTCAATTTTGCACTTCAGGTCGAGGCGCGCGCGGCCCCAACGGTCGAGCATTGCCTGAAAGCGGTCCAACGCGTCTTCATTCGGGCGCTCGCAGACTACCGAGATGTTTTCGCACACCGGTTTCAGGTATTCAATGTCGCTTTCCTGAATGATGACCTCGACCTGCTGCTTCATGTTGTCGACCAACTGGTGCATCATCGCCCAGCCAGTTACGGTTGCCAGCATGCTAAGGCTGCCGCCAAAGGCCGTGCCCATGTGGTTGGCATTGGGCTTGAGCGGAGCCGACGCGCACAGGCAGCCATCTTCTTTCGGGCTCAAGGAAAATTGCAGGTGCTCCGTAATCGGCATTTCCTGCATAATGAGCTGCTCCAGGTGCTCCAGCGCCTGTTCAGTCATAGACGTACGCGACATAGTTGTATGCAATAAAGTCGGTTGCGTGTGTGAAGCAGTAAAACAAGTGGGATACTAAAAAGCCATACGTCCCAGACGCTCACACGTTCTTTGCATCCATGAAGGATACGTGCGATGCGTTTCAGCATCAGGCCGTCTGAACGTACGCACCTCCGCAAAAGACTCACACATCTCCCTGTTGCGGACGCAGCAGCACCTCTTCCATCACCGTACGGTCGGAGAGCGCGTAGGCTTGTACGACTGTAGCAGCAATATCTTCGGCAGGCATGAGGCGCTCGGGGTCAATGTCGACTCCCTCCCATGTTGGGGTGTGGGTAGCGCCCGGAAAGACTGTTGTAACGCGCACACCCTCATCTTTAGTTTCCTCGCGCACCACACGGGCCAGTCCGCGCAGCCCATGCTTGCTGGCGCAGTAGCCCGCATTGCCCGGATACGCTTGCAGCGAGGCCACCGATGCCGTGTAGAACAGGTGCCCGCTGCCTCGCTTGCGCATGGGTGGCAGAAATGCCTGCGTGACAACAAACGCGGACGTCAGGTTCACGTCGATCTGGCTGCGAAAGCCCTCGGCAGTAAGTTCGCTGAGCGGCGCGGGCGTAAACGCCCCGGCATTGTTCACCACCACATCGGGCGTGCCCCAGGTGTCGTGTACGCGCTCCGCCATTGCTGCAACGGCTTCGTCGTCGGTGACGTCGGTAGGGCAGACAAGCGGAGTGGCTCCGTGATCGCGGCAGGTGTCGGCCACGGATTCGAGCTTGCCGGTGGAGCGGGCGACAAGCGCAACGCGGGCGTCATCATACCGTGCGGCAAAAGCTTCAGCAATGGCTGCGCCAATGCCCTGGCTGGCGCCGGTTACAACAATCGTCATAGCAACGGGATCACCGTAATGAGAAAGCATACGTGGTTCAGCCCCCAGCCTGTGCGGCTGCTTAGCTGCGAACCAACCGCATGAATTCGTCGCGGGTGCTATGGTTGCGAAAGGCTCCGCTTACGGCGCTGGTGGTGGTGCAGGAGTTCTGTTTTTCGACCCCGCGCATCATCATGCATAGATGCTGCGCCTCAATCACAACGGCGGCCCCCTGCGGCTTGAGCACCTCGTCGATGGCTTCACGGATCTGCAGGGTAAGCCGCTCTTGCACCTGCAGGCGACGCGCAAAGACCTCTACGGTACGGGGAATCTTACTCAAGCCCACAATGTGTCCATCCGGAATGTAGGCGACATGGGCTTTCCCAAAAAATGGAAGCATATGATGCTCGCACAACGAGTACACCTCGATGTCTTTCACCAGGATGATCTCGTTGTAGGTCTCCTCAAACATGGCTTGCCGGAGGATGGCCTTGGGGTCTTGCGCGTAGCCCTGCGTAAGAAACTGGTAGGCCTTGGCTACGCGTTCGGGCGTCTTGACCAGCCCCTCGCGCTCGGGGTCCTCACCCAGCTTCTGAATGATGGATGCGACATGGTCGGCCACATCCCGGGTCGTCTCCGCATCGTACATGTCGCGGCGCTCGTAGTGGGTGGGATAGTCGCCCACTACGGTCCCGTTTTCGACGATGTCGTCAGTAACAATTTTTTTCTCAGCCATGGATCATCAAAGAGCAAGCAAACAGAATAAAAACAAGCCAGGGGCCGATGCAGAACGCCTACGAAGATTCGCCTCGGTATTCGGCAAAGTTGCGTGGCGTTTCGTACAGGCGGATACGGTGCAGCGTGCCGCCCGGCAATGTGCCTTCCAGTTCGTTCCAGATCGCCACAACGAAGTTCTCAGTCGACGGGATAATACCATCCATGAATTCGACATCAAGATTCAGGTTCTTGTGGTCGACCTTGTCGATGATCCGCTCGTGCAGGATCGCCTTGAGCTGGCCGAGGTCGATCACGTAGCCGGTGTCGGGGTCGGGCACACCCGCTACCGTCACCTCCAATTCGTAGTTATGACCGTGCCAGTTTGGGTGGTTGCAGGCACCAAACACGTCCTCGTTCCAGGCATCCGACTTTTCGGGATTGTGCAGCCGGTGCGCTGCATTGAAGTGCGTTTTGCGGGTAACGTAAACAGTAGGCGGCATAACGCCAGGCATTCTCAATGAAAACACATGCACCCTCAATGCTATCGTGCCCCCGTATGGGCACCCAAGCGCGCGAGGGATATAGACGGGATACAATCAGACCGCAGCTCTCTCGGAAGGTTCACCGTACCTACCGAAGCGTTACAGTTCTACCAGGGAATCCTCCGCAACATGTGGCTGCATACGTAATATGAAGCATCGTCGTACGCGCAAGCTTCTTTCGTGCTGTGCCTCGCCCTGTTTCCCTGGATTATGCCAATGCCCCGTATGAGTACCGATCCAGCTGCCTCCGAACCTACGATCTTTCAGAAGATCCTTGACGGCGACGTGCCTGCCGATATTGTGTACGAGGATGAGCAGTGCATCGCCTTCCACGACGTAAACCCCCAAGCGCCCACACACATCCTTGTGATCCCGCGCAAGCCGATCCCGACAGTCGACGACATCAGTCCCGACGATGAAGCACTCGTTGGCCACCTGTTTCGCGTAGCGAGCAAAGTCGCCGAGCGGGAAGGGCTCGACAACGGCTACCGCACGGTCATAAACTGCGGCGACGACGGGCAGCAGACCGTGTACCACTTGCATGTCCATGTGCTGGGCGGACGTTCGCTGCAGTGGCCACCCGGATGACGGCTCTCTTTTGACCTGACCATGCTCCCCTCATTCTCCCCCACCTGTACTGTGATTACCTTAGGACTTACCGGCGGCATTGGAAGCGGAAAAAGCACTGCCTGCCGCATGCTCAACGACATGGGCGCACGTGTCTTTTACGCCGACAAGGTAGCGAAAGACATTATGCAGAATGATGCGGATGCGCGGGCACTTATCCGCGACACGTTTGGTTCAACCAGCTACAATGAACACGGCTCGCTAAACCGTTCGTATCTGGCGGCGCAGGTCTTCAGCGACCCATCGAAGCTCGAAAAGCTCAACGCCATTGTGCATCCGCTTGTGTTTGATGCGTTTGAAGACGCCAAGACGCAGGCCGAATCCGACGGCGTAGAGTTGCTCGTACACGAGGCTGCACTTCTGTTCGAGGCCGGGGGCGATGCCCATGTCGACTACGTGGCCGTGGTCACTGCGCCCGATGATGTGCGCATCCATCGCGTGATGCAGCGCGACGACACCACCGAGCGCGCCGTACGCGACCGCATGCAGCACCAGCTTCCACAAGACGAAATTCGAGACCGGGCCGATTTCGTCATCCCCAACAATGCCGACCGCGAGGCCTTGCAGGCTAAGGTGCGCCGCCTGTACGAACAACTCGTCACTGAAGCGAAAGCCGCCTCTGACCCTGCGGCGTAGCACCTGCTGTAAAACGCCGAGATAAACGCCAAAACTTCCATGAATTGGCCTTCCGTCGAATCCCCCGGCTGCAGTAGGCATTGACACTATGCCCGCGCGGGTCGTATGCTGTGCGGCGCGAGGTGCCAAGCACCTCTTTCTACACGGGTCTATAGCTCAGTTGGTTAGAGCGCTACGTTGACATCGTAGAGGTCAGTGGTTCGAGTCCACTTAGACCCACCGTTTCATTCTGTTTGATGCTCCGGCTTTTGCTCGTGCCCATGTTCCATCTGCCTACCTACATTCGGTCGCTCACGCGAACGCCGGATACGGCAGGTCAGCGATGCCGGTAAGCACACGGTCTTCACTGCGAGGTGCAATCACCGCTTGAGCCGATTGCGCACATCGCCCGCCTGCCTTTGCTGAAGCGCTCTGTCCTCGCGATGGAGCGCTTTTCGTTTGTCGACTCATGCCTCTGTCTTTTATGCCCGACGCCGCCTCCGACACCCTCACCATTACGCTTCCTGACGGCTCCACGCGCACCTACAGTGTGGGCGTGACGGGCCGCGAGATTGCTGAAAGTATCGGCGCCGGGCTTGCTCGTGCCGCCCTTGCTATTACAGTGAATGGTACCGTGCAAGACCTGGAGCGCCCCATCACTGAATCGGCTGAGATCGCAATTCTTACGTGGGACGACGACGAAGGCAAGGAGACGTTTTGGCACTCGTCGGCGCACCTCATGGCCGAGGCGCTGCAGGCGCTGTATCCCGATGTGCAGTTCACCATCGGACCGCCCATTGAGCGCGGCTTCTACTACGATGTAGACCTGGGCGATGGTACGCTCTCCGCGGATGATCTGGAGGCCGTCGAATCCAAAATGAAAGAGCTCGCCAAGCGCGATGTATCGTACGAGCGGCGCGAGGTCTCGAAAGATGAGGCGCTTGCTTACTACAAAGACCAGGGCAACCCGTACAAGCTGGAGCTCATTGAGGACCTCGACGATGGGGAGATCACATTCTACGAGCAGGGCCAGTTTACGGACCTCTGCCGCGGTCCGCATATCCCATCGACCGGACGCATCAAATATCCGAAGCTGCTGTCGGTAGCCGGCGCATACTGGCGCGGTGACGAGTCGAATCCGCAGCTTACACGCATCTACGGCATCAGCTTCCCCAAGAAGAAGATGCTCGATGCGTTCCTGGAGCAGCGCCGTCTGGCCAAGGAGCGCGATCACCGCAAGCTGGGCAAAGAGCTGAACCTGTTCACGTTCAATGCCGACGTGGTGGGCCCCGGCTTGCCTATGTGGCTGCCCAAGGGCGCTACGCTCCGCGAAACGCTGGCCGACCTGCTCAAAGATGAGCAGCTCAAGCGCGGCTACGAACCGGTCGTATCGCCCCACATCGGACGTCTGGCGCTCTATCGCACGAGTGGGCACTATCCGTACTACAAAGACAGCCAGTTTCCGCCGATGCACTTTGGCGGCGAGGGCGATGAGGAGGACGGCTACCTCCTGAAGCCGATGAACTGCCCGCACCACGTCATGATGTACAAGCACGACATGCACTCGTACCGCGACCTGCCGGTGCGCTTTGCCGAGTTTGGCACCGTGTACCGCAACGAGCAGAGCGGCGAGCTGGGTGGGCTGACCCGCGTACGTGGCTTCACCCAAGACGATGCCCACATCTTCTGCACGCCCGAGCAGGTAAAAGCCGAGTTCAAAGACGTCATTGACCTGACGCTCAAAGTGCTGGGCGCGCTCGACTTTACCGAGTTCACGGCCCAGATCTCGCTGCGCGATCCGCAGAACACCGACAAGTACGTGGGCGACGACGCGCTGTGGACGCAGGCGGAGCAGGCCATCCGCGAGGCGGCTGAAGAGATGAACCTCGACACCGTTGAGAAGACGGGCGAAGCGGCATTCTACGGCCCCAAGCTGGACTTCATGGTCGAGGATGCGCTGGGCCGCGAGTGGCAGCTGGGCACCATCCAGGTCGACTACAATCTGCCCGAGCGCTTCGATCTTACCTATGTGGATGCAGAGGACGAGCGCCAGCGGCCCGTCATGATTCACCGTGCCCCGTTTGGCTCGCTGGAGCGCTTCATTGGTGTGCTGATTGAGCACTGCGGCGGCAACTTCCCGTCGTGGCTCGCCCCCGTGCAGGCTATGGTGATTCCGGTGGGGGCCGACTTCAACGCCTATGCCGAAGACGTAGCCACACAACTCCGCGATGCCGACCTACGCGTTAAGGTTGATGCAAGCGACGATACCGTGGGCTACAAAATTCGCGAGGCCGAGACGCAGAAGATTCCGTACATGCTTGTGGTTGGAGGGCGTGAGGAAGAAGCAGGCACCGTTGCGGTGCGCGCCCACGGCGACGGGCAGCAAGAGGTGATTTCTGTAGACGCCTTTATTGAGAAGATGCAAGCCGAGCGCGAGGCCGCCTGGTCGTAGGCAAAAGGGCCAGCCGGCCACCTGGGGCAGGCGTTGCAGAAGAGGGCGCACGACATCTCTGCCTATCAACGGCGGCTCCTTTGCAGCCAACGAAACGGCGCCCAGAAATGGAACCCGTTGTTGGCACGATGCGTGCGAATCTATCCGTAAATCACGCAACTATTCCTGAACAAACCCCAAACCTACTATCGCTAAAGCTGATAAAGTTCGCGTAAACAGAGAGATCCGCTCAGACACCGTGCGGGTCGTCCAACCCGATGGTGAGCACAATGTGGTGGACCTGGACACCGCCCTGGAGCGCGCCCGCGAGCACGAACTCGATCTTGTCGAGATTGCCCCAGAGGCCGACCCGCCGGTCTGCAAGATTATTGACTACGGCAAGTACCGCTACAAGCAGCAGAAGCAAGAGAAGCGGCAGCGGAAACGCTCGAAGTCGATGCAGATGAAGGAGCTGCGGTTTCGCCCGCGCACCGACGATCACGACTACGAGTTCAAGAAGAACCATGCCCGCGACTTCCTGGAAAATGGAAACAAGGTCAAAGCCTACGTTCAGTTCCGCGGACGCGACATCATCTACAAAGATCAGGGGATGGATCTGCTTCGTCGCCTCATTGAAGATCTGCAGGACTTGGCTCGCATCGACCAGGCTCCGCAGATGGAGAACCGACGGATGACGACCATTTTGGCCCCCCACAAAAAGAAGAAGTGACCCCTACTCTGGGGTAGGCCCTTGCTCTGGCACCACGCGTGCCGGGTCCCCCCTCATACACTTTTTGCAGAAGCTGTGCGCAGCATACGCCCTGGCCCGGAACGCGGGCCGGGGTGTTTCCATTGACGCACGTCCGTTCTGTCTTGGCACCGCCCACTGGGCTTAATGCCAAATGGCAGGTTACGCAGCCCAATTACGCGTTCTTTGAACCGACTGCCCTCCCTCTTATGCCGAAGATGAAATCACACAGCGGCGCCAGCAAACGCTTCAAAAAAACCGGAAGTGGCAAAGTGAAGCGGAAAAAAGCCGGACGCCGTCACATTCTGACGAAGAAGTCGCCCAAAACCAAGCGCCAGCTTCGCAAAGACACAACCGTTGACAAAACGCAGGAAAAGCGCATCAAGCAGATGCTGAATAACTAACGCAGCCTGCACGAACGCACCGGCTGCCAATTCCCAGGGCCCTCTGCGCTCTGGGATGTCCTGCTTCTTCCCTCCACCTGTTACCCTACATCCACCATGCCACGCGCAACAAACAAGCCGCAAACTCGGCGGCGCCGCAAGAAAGTTCTAAATATGGCCAAAGGCTACTGGGGCCGCCGGAGCAAAACGTATAGCTCCGCCAAGCACTCGGTCGAAAAGGCCCTGCAGTACGCCTATCGCGACCGGCGCCAGCGCAAGCGCAATTTCCGCAAGCTGTGGATCACCCGCATCAATGCAGCTACGCGCCAGCAAGGCGTGAGCTACTCGCAGTTCATGGGCGCATACCGCAAGGCGGACCTCGACATGAACCGCAAAGTGCTGGCCGACTTGGCTGTGCACGACCCTGAGGCGTTTTCGCACGTCGTTGATCATGTGATGGAGCAAGCGTAACTCCCTGCCTGCGAAGGCCGCCCGCAATGCCTTCGGAGGCTCCATTGCATGACGTTCCATCCCGCCGCTGCTGCCCCCCAGCAGGTCTGGCGGGATTTTCTATGTGGCGCGCTGCACCCTTACTGTTGCTCAGTGCACATCGTCGCGCGCTCCCGTAGCCCCGTCCGCATCCGCCCTGTTCCTGCCAATCCGCCGTTCCCATGGCCGACCCTATCGCCGCGCTACGCGCCGAACTCGAAGCCGAAACGATTACTACCGACGAAGAGGCCGAGGCCTTTCGCATCAGATACCTGGGCCGCAATCAGGGCGCGATTCCCGACCTCTTCAGTCAGATCGGCCAGCAGCCGCCCGAGGAGCGCCCCGACTTTGGGCGTCGCCTCAACGCGCTCAAGGCAGATGCTCAGGCCAAGCTCGATGCCGCCCGCGAGCGCCTCAGCGCCGAAGACGCTACCGACACGGGCACTGACTTCGACCTCACGCTCCCCGGACGCCGTCACCATCCCGGCTCGCTGCATCCGCTCACGCAGACGCTTAACGAGATTCTGCATATTCTGGAGCGCCTGGGGTTTGCCACCTACGAAGGACCCGAGGTCGAAACCGACTGGCATAACTTCACCGCGCTCAACTTCCCCCCCGACCATCCGGCGCGCGACATGCAGGACACCTTCTTTGTGAAGGATACACCGCCCGATGCCCCCACACTCTTGCGCACCCACACCTCCCCCGGCCAAATTCGCGTGCTGCAGGCCACCGAGCCACCCGTCCGCGTCATGGTGCCTGGGCGCGTCTACCGCAACGAGGCGATCTCGTATAAGTCATTCTGCCTCTTCCACCAGGTCGAGCTGCTGTATGTGGATACGGATGTGTCGATGGCCGACCTGAAGCAGGTGCTCTACCAGCTGGCCCAGGCGCTCTTTGGGGAGGACGTACGCCTGCGCTTCCGCCCGAGCTACTTCCCGTTCACCGAGCCCAGCGCCGAAGTCGACATCTGGTGGGCTGATCCCGACCATGACGATGGCGGGCGCTGGCTCGAAATCCTGGGCTGTGGCATGGTGCACCCCAACGTGCTGCGCGCCGTCGATGTGGATCCAGAGCGGTACAGCGGCTATGCCGTGGGGATGGGCATCGAACGCATGACGATGCTCAAGCATGGTATCGACGACATTCGTGTGTTCTATGAGAACGATCTGCGCTTTTTGCAGCAGTTTTAGCACGCGGGCTGCCGGCCCTGCCTCCCCCCAAACCGTTTCTTGCACAACGCCCTCCTCGCTTCATGGACTGCTCCATCCAGTGGCTGCGCCGCTACGCCGCCCCCCAGGCTGATGCCGACACCATCGCTGATTTGCTCACCATGGCCGGACTCGAAGTCGACGGCATAGCGCGCTATGGCCAACCGCTCGACGACCTGGTGATTGGTCACATCGAAGCGGTACACACGCATCCCAATGCCGACCGCCTTGTGCTCTGCGATGTAGCCACGAACCCGGATGCTACGGTGCAGATTGTGTGTGGAGCGCCCAACGTAGCTGCCGGGCAGCGCGTGCCCGTAGCTCCCGCAGGCACCACGCTCCAGCTGCCCACCGAAAAGGGCAGCGACGAGCGCCAGCCCATCACGCTGGAGGCCCGCGAAATCCGTGGCGAAATGTCCAACGGAATGATCTGCTCCGCCCATGAGTTGGGGCTGACGAGCGACGCCAGCGGCATTATGGTGCTCGACGACGAAGCCCCCGTCGGTATGCCGTTCGTGGAGTATCTGCAGGCGCACAACATTACACCGACCGACACGGTGCTCGACATTGACCTGACCCCCAACCGTGCCGACGCCGCCAGTCATATTGGCGTTGCGCGCGACCTGTCGGCTCTGACCGGCGCACCGCTGCACCGTCCCAACGTAGACCTGCCCGACGAGGGCGGCCCCGTAGCTGAGCGGTTTAGCGTGTCGATTGCGGATGCAGAAGCCTGCCCGCGTTACGTGGCACTCTGCGTAGAGGATGTGGAGGTGGGCCCCTCGCCGGTGTGGCTGCAGCAGCGTCTGGAGCGCATTGGGCTGCGCCCGCGCAACGTAATCGTGGACATCACCAACTTTGTGCTGCATGAGTGCGGTCAGCCGCTGCATGCGTTCGATGCCGACACGCTCCACGGAAACGAAATTCATGTCGGCACCGCGACGGAAGACACCCCGTTCACCACGCTCGACGACCAAGAGCGCACGTGTCCGGCGGGTACGCTTTTCATTCGAGACGCCGAACGTCCGGTGGCCATTGCAGGCGTAATGGGCGGCGCCGATACCGAGGTCACGGAAGACACGACCACCGTGCTCATCGAGAGCGCGTACTTCGACCCGTCGCACATTCGCCGTACTGCGAAGGCGCTGGCATTGCAAACGGACTCGTCGTACCGGTTTGAGCGCGGCGTAGACCGCGACGGTCAGGTGTGGGCGGCTGCTCGTGCCGCCGATCTTATGGTAAAGCTGGCAGGAGGCACCCGGGTCAACGGCATGATCGATGCCCATCCCCATCCCCCCGAGCCGCGCACCGTTACGCTGCGCCCGGAGCGTGCTAACGCCCTCTTGGGCACCGACCTTGCACGGGCGGATATGCAGACGCATCTCGAATCCATTGGCATTGCTGCCGAACCCACGGGCGAGGGGCTCCGATGTACGCTGCCGACCTGGCGCCCCGACCTGGCGATTGAAGAAGACCTGATCGAAGAAGTCGCGCGCCTGCATGGCTACGACCGCATTCCACGTCCCGAGCGCATCCAGATTCCCGCACGCATAGCCGACCTGCCCGGCAGCGAACGCACGCACCGCAACGAAGCGCGCCAGCTGCTACGGGGGGCCGGGTTCCGCGAGATCTACACCAACAGCATGCTGCCGCTGGAGGTGGCCGAGCAGTTCAATCCGCACGACACGCCGGTTGTGGAAACGCAGAACCCCATCTCACGCGAGATGGCCGCGCTGCGTCCGCGCCTGCTGCCCGGCGCACTCCGTGTGCTACAGCACAACCATAACCACGGCCAAGACGCGATCCGGCTGTTCGAGTTTGGCCGCGTGATGCGCCGCGCCACCGCCGACGAAGCCACGCAGGTGCCGGGCACCACCGAGCACGAAGCCCTCTTGATTGCTGCCACCGGCCCCGATGCGCCCCGCCACTGGGACCGCGCGGCTCGCAATACCGATGTGTACGACCTAAAGGGCACCGTGGCCGATCTGCTGAGCGCTCTTGGAGCCCCCGCGCAGTTCACGCCGTCAACCAGCACGCCCCGCTATGTGGCATACGCCCTCGACATTGCCGCCGACGATGTCGCCCTGGGTACGCTCGCCTGCATCCATCCCGACACCGCCGCCCACTACGACCTGGACGAGGCTGTGCTTGTGGCCGAGCTCGATTGGGAGGCGGTATCGCGCGTTGTGGATACGCAGCCTGGCTACCAGCCCGTGCCACGCGTCCCCGTGGTAGAGCGCGACCTGGCTGTGCTCGTAGATGCCAATGCTCCGGTGGGCCCACTGCTCGACACCGCAAAAGACGCCGGAGCCCCGCTGGTGCAACAGGCTGACCTGTTCGACCTGTACGAGGGCAAGGGCATTCCCAGCGGTCAGAAGAGCGTTGCGCTCTCGGTGCGGCTGGCTGCCGATCACACCTTGACCGATTCCGAAATCGACGCCTGCATGGACAGTATCACTTCGGCTCTGCAGCATACGCACAGCGCCACCTTGCGCCAGCAGTAGTTCCACCCTACAACCGTCAAAACAGCCAGGCGGCTGGTGGATTTGCCGATTTTTTCCCACACTCGGCACATCCGCGATCATTAGCCGTAGAGGTGATTCATTGTTGGTCTCTTTTAGGGCAATAATACTACCTGCGCAAAGAGACCGAATGACCCCATTTGCATCCTGTACTCTCTACGCCCAGCGGCTTCTGGCCCCCTGCCATGACTGCTGAACCCGACTCTTCGATGAATGGTGCGTCGGCTCCGTTTGAGACCGACTCGATTCTCTACGCTCTGCCTGAATCTCTGCGTACGCCTGTGCAAACGCTTATTGCCCAGGTCGAAGCAGCCACCCGTCAGATTCAGGCGTTGCAAGCTGAGAATGAGCGGCTACGCGACCGCATTAAAACGCTGGAAAAACGCCGCGACGTTCCCCCCTCCGCGTTTGTGCTCTCGTTGGATGAGAACGACCCTGATGCCCTTGATGACGAACTGAGCGCACACATCGAAACAATTGACGCGCTCTTGGATGATCTGCCTACTCCTCATCCGCCTGCCGACGATGCCTCTTCTTCTGCATAGCCCGTTCTGGTTATGGCTACTCCCGACATGAAACCGATTTGCGTCCACATTATGGGCCACGAGTATGCATTGCGCGTGCGCAAGGGCGAAGAATCGACCACCCGCGAACTGGCTGAGCAGGTTAACGCACGCATGAAAGCGTTTAAAGAGGAGCACCCTGAGCAAGCCGAACTCACCACCTCGGTGATTACGGCGCTTGCTATGGCCGAGGAGCTCAACGACCTGCGCTCCGAGCTTGAATCGGTACGCCAGCAGGCCCAGTCTGCAAACGAGCAGGCGCAGGCGCTACAGCAACTGCTCACTCATCTGTCTGAGCAGATGGCCGAGACCCTGCCTTCAGGCGCCCTCCCCGTTGACCCAGACGTTACCCCGGCCCTGCCCTCCAACGACGATGCGCCCGAGGTGGCTTCCGCCTCCGATGGGCATGCCGACGCTGACGTGTCGCCTCCCGCCCCAGCTCTGGTTCCGGGCTCCAACACAGGCGGCTCAGAGTCATCCGAGGAAGACAAGACGTAGCTTCATCAGTGAGAATCGCGTCTGTCTCGTCCAGTGTGCCTATCCTTTACGACTCCGTCAAGTCTGCCCCGTAGCGGAGCGCATCTTACCGGGGCAGCTTGCGGTTTCGTGTTGTCCTGTTGCTTCGTTCTAACGCTGCCGCCTCCCCCATGACCAAAACGCTCGATACGGCACCTCCCCAAGACCCTGTCATTGCCAATGCCTCGGACGAGGCGCGCGAGAAAGCCCGCTCGCATATCGTGGTGCGCGGTGCACGGCAGCACAACCTGAAAAACATCGACCTGGACGTGCCCCGCGAAACGCTGACGGTGGTTACCGGGCCATCGGGATCTGGCAAATCGAGCCTGGCCTTCGATACAATCTACGCCGAAGGGCAGCGCCGCTATGTGGAAAGCCTCAGCGCCTACGCCCGGCAGTTTCTGGAGCGCATGGATAAGCCCGATGCCGATCTGATCACCGGCCTGGCTCCAGCCATTGCCATCGAGCAGAAGACCACAGCAAACAACCCGCGCTCGACGGTCGCCACGCAGACGGAGGTGTACGACCACCTGCGCCTGCTCTACGCCCGCATCGGCACCACGATTTCGCCGGTGAGTGGGCGGCCCGTCACCAAAGACACGCCCCGTAGCGTAGCGCGCTCGGTTGAAGAGGAGCTGGACGACGGCACGCGCTACTATCTGTGCTGCCCCGTGCCCGACCGCAGCCGGGCCCTGCGCGATGAACTGAAGAGCCTGCGCGAGCGCGGATTCTTTCGCATCTTGCTGCTCCCCACCGAAAACCAGGCCGAGCGCGGCGAGCAGCCCGAAGTGCTCGACTTGAACGACACGCCGCCGAGCAACGTCAACAACTACGGACGCAAGCGACTGCTCGTGCTCATCGACCGGCTCAAGGTGAAGCAGGGCAACGCCTCCGCCCGCACCCGTGTGGCCGAATCGGTGGAGCAGGCGTTCGATGTGGGCAACGGACGCTGCGTGGTGCAGGTGGCACGCCGCCGTGGCGATGACACCGACGGACCCGCGCCACAACTGCACTTCAGCGCGCGCTTCGAACGCGATGGCATGGAGTTCGAGGAGCCCACGCCGCTCATGTTCAGCTTTAACAGTCCAGTGGGCGCGTGCCCCGAGTGCCAGGGCTTTGGCCGCGTGCCGAGCCTGGACCCGGATCTGATCGTGCCCAACAAGGGACTCTCCATCCGCGAGGGGGCACTTGCACCCTTTCGCACGGACAAATGGAGCAAGCACTTCCGCAAGCTGATCCGCGTGGCCGCCGAAACCGGCATTGACATCGACTGCCCGTACCGTGAGCTCGACGACTGGGAGCTCGACATCATCTGGGACGGCCAGGATGAGTACATCGGCCTGAACGGCTTCTTCGAGTTTCTGAACGAGCGCTCGTACAAGACGCACTACCGCATCTTCCGATCGCGCTTTCGCGGCTACTCCACCTGCCCGGAGTGCAACGGCTACCGGCTGCGCGAAGACGCCTACTACGTCAAAATCAACGACACGCACATCGGCGAGGTGTGCGCAATGACCACCCGCGAGGCGTTCGACTTCTTTCAGGATATCGAGCTCTCTGAATACGAAGAGGAGGTCGCCGGGCGTGTTCTGGAGGAGCTGCGCACCCGCACCGAGTACCTGGTGGATGTCGGGCTTGACTACCTCACGTTCGACCGGCTCGCCCAGACGCTGAGCGGCGGCGAGAGCCAGCGAATCAACCTGTCGACCTCGCTCGGCTCCTCGCTCGTCGGCTCGCTCTATGTGCTCGACGAGCCCACCATCGGGCTGCACCCGCGCGACAACGACCGCCTTGTAGGCATTTTGCATCGCCTGCGCGACCTGGGCAATACCGTGCTGGTGGTGGAGCATGATCCGGTTACCATGGAGGCGGCGGATCATCTCATCGACATGGGCCCCGCCTCGGGCCAGTTTGGGGGCGAGGTGGTGTTTCAGGGCTCCCACAGCGAAATTCTCGACGACGAAGACTCGCTCACGGGCAAGTATCTGAGCGGACGCACCGCCATTCCGATTCCAGAAGAGCGGCGTGCTGCAGATCCCGACCGGATGCTCACTATCACCAACGCACGGCAGCACAACCTGAAGCACATCGATGTTGAGATTCCGCTCGACGGCATCGTGTGCGTAACGGGCGTATCGGGGTCGGGCAAGTCCACGCTCATTCAGCAGACCCTCTACGAAGGGCTGCATCGCCTCAAAGGCGGCAGCGGCGACGGCACCGTAGGTGCCCACGACGACATTCGTGGCCACACGCTCGTCGACGGGGTCGAGATGGTCGACCAGCAATCGATTGGGCGCACCCCGCGCTCCAACCCCGCCACCTATACCGGCGCGTTCGATGGCATCCGCAAGCTCTTTTCCAAGACGCGGCAAGCGCAGATTCATGGCTACGAACCCGGTTTCTTCAGCTTCAACGTTTCGGGCGGACGCTGCGAGTCGTGCAAGGGCGAGGGCGTGGTCAAAGTCGAGATGCAGTTTCTGGCCGACATCTACCTGGAGTGCGAGGCGTGCAATGGGCAGCGCTATAAGCAGGAAGTCTTGAACGTAACGTACAACGGCAAAAACATCGCCGACGTGCTGAACATGACGGTAGATGAAGCCGCCGACTTCTTCGAAGGCGAGCGTGCCGTCACGAACAAGCTGGAGGTGCTGCAAGACATCGGGCTGGGCTACCTCTCGCTGGGGCAGCCCTCCACCACGCTCAGTGGGGGCGAGGCGCAGCGCATCAAGCTGGCCTCGCACCTGGGCGGGCGCCACTCCGACCGCATGCTGTACATCTTCGATGAGCCGACCACCGGGCTGCACTTCGACGACATTCGCAAGCTGCTGAACGCGTTCGACCAGCTCGTAGAACACGGGCACTCAGTGCTCATTGTGGAGCACAACCTGGACGTTATCAAATACGCCGACCACGTCATCGATCTGGGTCCCGACGGCGGTGCAGAGGGCGGCGAAGTCGTCGTTACCGGCACACCCGAGGAGGTCGCGGCGCATCCTACCAGCCACACTGGACGGTTCTTGAAGGAGGTGGTGTGAGAGCATCTCTGCTCGACGCCGCGTTCCGTACAACTGTTTTCGGTTGTAAAGCGCAAATACAACCCGCATAGGTTGTGGCCAGCAGCAGGAGTCCAAATGACCACGTTCCGTTGCACAACGCGCCCACTCACCACATCGCCGTTGCGGCTTCCGCACCGTCTTTGTAGGTTGGATGCGACGTTTGCTCCCCCCACTGAACCTGGTGCTGTTGATGCGCACTGTTTCGCTCCGTACGTGCTGGACCCTCGCCCTCGGACTGCTGCTGGCCGTGTGCAGTGGCCCCCTCGCCACCGCCCAGCAGGCACTCGACCACGACGACTACGCCATCTGGAACCAGATGCACACGCAAGCCCTGGCCCCCGACGGCGAATCGGTGCTCTACGTGCTGGGTCCTGAGCATGGCGACGACACCCTGCGCGTGGCTCAGCCCGACGGCACCCACTTGCTGGATGTGCCGCGCAGCACGCACGATGCTCAGTTTACGGCGAACAGCCAGCATGTCATCACGCGCATCGTGCCGCCCACTGACGCTGAAGACGACGACGCCCCCGACTCGCTCGCTGTGGCCTCCATCGATACCGGCGAGGTGGAGCGCATCCCCGACATCGCCTCGTTCCGGCTGCCCGAAGAGAGTGGCGACTGGATCGCGTATCGCCACGCCGACACGACCAATGCAGACAACACATCTGAAAACGCTGACCCCGACACCTCCGACACCCGCGCGGACGCCGGGTCTACACTGGTCCTGCGTTCGCTGGAGAGTGGTGAGGAACGCACCTACGAGCACGCAACCGACGAGTACGCCTTCTCGCCCGATGGCGCCTGGCTCGTCTTTGCCCGCGCTACGCCCGACAGCACCGGCGACGGCGTCTTTGCCGTGCCCACCCAAACCGGCGATGTGCGTCCGCTGCTTACCGGCCCCGGCAGCTACACCAACCTCACCATCGACGAAGACAGCGAGCAGGTTGCCTTCCTCACCAACCGCGACGACGTCGAATCTGAAGCTATCGAGGCCGATGCGCCAGCCCACACGCTCTACCGCGCCGCCCTTGCTGAAGATGCAGAGCGCATTGCCGGGTGGCAAGCCGACGGCCTCCCCGATAACTGGTGGGTGAGCGAGCACGGATCGCTCTCGTTCTCGGACGACGGTACGCGCCTGTTCTTCGGCACGGCTCCACAGCCTGCTCCCGATACTACCGCCACGCTCGTAGGCGAGCCCGTGCAGGTCGACATCTGGCACTGGCAAGACGAACGTCCGCAGAGCGTGCAGCTCAACGACCGCGAGGAGGAGTTGCAGCGCAGCTACCAGGCGGTGGTGCATCTCAATGACGACAACCGCATCGTACAACTGGCAACGGAAGACCGTCCCAACGTCGACGTAGGCAACAACGGAAACGCGGATCTTGCGGTGGCGAACACCAGTCGTCCGTACCAACAGGAAATGTCGTGGGACTTTCCGTCGTATCACGATGTCTATCTCGTTGATGTGAACACCGGCGCAGCGCGGCAGGTGCAGGAGCAGGTGCAGTACCCGGCCTCGCTCTCACCCGAAGCCGAATACCTGACGTGGTGGGACGGCACCGCCGAAACGTGGTGGGCGCAGTCCGTCGAGGCAGGCAGCACACCGATCGATCTGGGGCAGGCCATTAACGCACCGCTCTACAACGAAGACCACGACCGTCCGTATCCCCCCTTTCCGTATGGATCCGCAGGCTGGCTCACGGAGGACGAGGCATTTCTCATCTATGACCGCTTTGATGCCTGGGCGGTCGATCCGTCTTCGCCTGAGAACCCGACCAACCTCACAGGCGGTCTCGGACGCGCCGAATCGATGCAGTTTCGCATCCAACAGCTCGACGACGAGGCCGACACTCTCGACCCCGACGCTCCGCTGATGCTCCACGCCTTCAACACCGAAACCAAAGCCTCGGGCTACTACGAAGGCGCCGTGGATGGCGCCCCGCCCACCGAGCTCATTATGATGGACCGCCGCTTCTCGGGGCTTACACAGGCCGCCGACAGCGACCGCCTGCTCTACCAGCGCGAAGATGTGAGCGAGTTTCCCGATCTGTGGACCGCCACGCCCGACTTCGACGCCCCCGTGCAGATCAGCACCGCCAACCCGCAGCAGTCCAATTACCGGTGGAGCACCGCCGAACTCACGTCGTGGACGGCGCTCCATGGCGAAACGCTCGACGGCATCATCTACAAACCCGACGACTTCGACGCGGACGCCACGTATCCGCTCATGGTCTACTTCTACGAGCGCAACAGCGACAACCTGCACAATCATTGGGCCCCTGCGCCGCATCGCTCCATCATCAACCCCACGTTCTATGCCAGCCGCGGCTATGTCGTATTCGTGCCCGATATTGTGTACGAAGAGGGATACCCGGGCGAGAGCGCCTACAACAGCATCATGCCAGGCGTTACCGAGCTGGCCGATGCGCCATTTATCGACCGCGATCGCATTGGCGTACAGGGCCACAGCTGGGGTGGCTACCAGATTGCGTACATGATTACGCGCACCGACCTATTTGCAGCCGCGGAGGCTGGTGCCCCCGTATCCAACATGACGAGCGCGTACGGCGGCATCCGGCAGCGCACCGGGCGCAGCCGCATGTTTCAGTACGAGCAGACGCAGAGCCGCATTGGCGGTTCGCTGTGGGAGTACCCCACCCGCTACTGGGAAAACTCGCCGCTTTTCTATGCCGACCGCATCGACACGCCGCTCATGATGATGCACAACGATGAAGACGGTGCCGTGCCGTTTGAGCAGGGCGTGGAAATGTTCATGGCAATGCGCCGGCTGGGCAAGCCCGCCTGGCTCATCAACTACAACGGGCAGCCGCACTGGCCCACCGAGTATCACCTGAAGGTGGACTGGCAGCGGCGCATGCAGCAGTTCTTTGACCACTACCTGATGAATGCCGACGCGCCCCCCTGGCTCGATGAAGGCATCCCGGCTACCGAGAAAGGCCGCACGCTGGGCTATGAGGTGGAGTAAGTCCGTGCCGGGCGACGTGCCCCGACACAACCCAACATAATCAATACAAGATGAAGCTATTGCTTTCTCACAGATAAGCGTTTGGGTCAAACCGAGATCGCTACGCGTGCCGTGCCGTCCCAAACAGTTCCCGCCAAACGCCGAGGAGATGGTTCGACTGCGCTCACCATGACACGCTTCGTTGGGGGAATGATGCCAGGGTAACCATCAAAATGAGGGTTGGCACAGCACTATGCGTTATGCGCCGTCTCCAGTTGATCTTTCAGGTTGGCAAGTAGCGTGCGGACCTCGCGCTCATTGTAGCGGCGCGCCACGGCTTCCGCGGCTTTCTGCAGCACCGGCACTGGGATTTCGTACATCGCTTCGTAAATGAGACGGGAGCGCTCCTTGGCAAGCGACGTAAACGTCCATGCAATTTCGCCACCGAGGTCGCCTTCCATGGCAAACACAATACGATTGGGTGGGTCGTATGTGGTAGCGCGGACTTCCCCCTCAAACGCGATGCCCAGAAAGCTGTAAGTGTAGGCAGCGCGCGAGCCGCCATTCGGAAGCCGCTCAATAAGCTCCGAACGCACCAGGCTGGGTGTAATCTCGGCTTGATGCGCCGGTTCGTCCATGTATGCAAATGCGTCGCTGCGCGGGACAGAAAGGTCGACTTGATCACGCACGCGTACCATAACTTAAAGCTGTTTGGAGATCACATTCTGGCGAAGGGGATAAACCTCCACCACGCGCAATCAGCACGCTATGCAGCCCACTGGCTACGCGTCCTCGTCGCGCACCACGTCAAACATCGATCCGGATGTGGACTCAGACGCATCGGACGCCTCTTCTTCCACATTGGCGGACTGCTGGAGCGCGCTCATGGCTTCGTTCATGAGCGACTCGGTGTCGGGCGCTGTATCATCTGTATCGTCCTCTGTATCGTCTGTGGCATCACCCCGTATCGCACTCAACCGGTTGCTCATGCGGCGCAGGCGGTCGGCAGCCGTGTCGGTATCTGCGTCTTTCGTTTCGGCTGCTGTCGTAGATGTATCTCGCTTCGTCCTGTTGGCTGCAGCACTGTCAGGGACAGCAGAAGACCTTTTGTCTTGGGTTACAGCCTGCTCGGGGTGACGATGCACATCGATAAGGGTTGCAAGCACTTCATCGACGGAGCACTTCTGTTCGCTGGCCTGCTTTGCAAGCCACGACCAGAGCCGCTGCGGAAGCGTTACATCGCGCGTGTCGAGCGCATTGAGGGCGTTCTGCGTTGCGCTTGCTGAGGAGGGAGAGGTATGGGCCATAACAGAGAGCGGAGCCAAGCGTGAAGAGCAATTGCACGTGCGCTGCTGCGTGGACACGTAGCAGTTGGTAGAGCCACGTGCTGAATTACGATGCATTACAGTAGTGTGATGTGCAGTCCACTGAGTGATAACTCTCTGGGCCTGTGGTGTTTGTACCAATGTGTTGACAGTCTCTCTACAGCGTTACACTCAGGTAATTTGTAGTCCCCACCGCTCAATCTTTCTCAGCTTGTGCTATTGCGATCGTACATGAGAGGGTAGTTCATCGGGAGCGGGCACCGCGTGCCAGTGTCCCTGCACTGTAACGCGCGGTGCCGTCTGTCCACGAAGGGTTAGCGTAGCATGTACCCGCCCCACATGATCGGTAGGCGTAGCCCGCTCCACATGCAGCGTGCCTGCCTGCGCCTCAAACGTGCCCTGTGTGCCATATGCCATGAAGAGCGAAGCCGCCAACGGATCAGTAACGCGCGGCGCAGGGCGATATGCATCGTCGGTTGCTTCTTTCTGCACCGCCTGCATCAGCGCATGAGGAACGAGCGTGTATGTAGGAGCAGGTGCCTCGCTACGCATCCAATGAACCGACCACCCAATAGAGTCGGCATCCAACTCAAGGCCCGGCTCTGTAGATGTTGTATCGCGCAGGTACGCTGCGCCGCGCACGGTGTCTTGCACAGCCCCGTCAACATACATCACGAATGCACCTCGTGCCACGCCATTGCCCGAGGGTGCCTCGCTGGTACACGCAGCTATCCCCAGAGCACTACATATACAGAGAAGGAGCATGCGTCCCCACGCTCCGTGCATTCCTGCCCTACGTGCAGCCATGCTTTCGTTCAGGTTGGTTTACTAAATACTGGACTCGCCTATACCAACAGCCGGGCCCACCGATTCCTACCTGGCTGTTCCGAATCAGAACCCCCTGCAGTCCGTGCACACTGTCCTCGTATTCTTGCAAGAACGCTGCCTCGCATGACCGGCCTCGACGTACTCGCTGTGGGCGTGGCCGTGGGCTACACGGCCTGCCTGGTAGTCCTTACGCTGTTCGGACTGCACTGGGGCTGGTGGGCCTGGATACGCCGACAGTACCGTTCCCCCAATGCCTCGTCCCCACCCACCTGGCCTGCTGTTACCGTACAGATCCCGCTCTACAACGAGCCGCGTCTGGCCACCCGCGTGATCGACGCCTGCGCACAGCTCGACTATCCGGCGGACCGCCTCCACATCCAGGTGCTCGACGACTCGACCGATGCCACTTCGCAGCGCGTGGCCGAACGCATTGCCTACTGGCAGCAGCGCGGATGCTCCATTACGCATGTGCAGCGCACGCACCGTACCGGATACAAAGCCGGGGCCCTTGCCCACGGTCTTCGGCACACCACCGCCCCCTTCGTAGCTGTGTTCGATGCTGATTTCGTACCGCCGCCTCATTTCCTGAAGCGCCTGCTGCCCCACTTTTCTACACCGGATACAGGACTCGTGCAGGCCCGATGGGCCCACCTCAACCCCGATACCTCATGGCACACCCAGAGTCAGGCCGTGGGCCTGAATGCCCACTTTGCACTCGAACAGGCCGGACGCTATGCCGGAGGCTATTTCATGCACTTCAACGGCACAGCTGGCATCTGGCGGCGGGCCTGTATCGAAGACGCCGGGGGCTGGTCGGCTGATACGCTCACCGAGGATCTGGACTTAAGTTATCGAGCCCAACTGGCCGGGTGGCAGCTCCGCTACGTGAATGACGTAGCCGTACCGGCCGAGCTGCCCCGCACCGTATCCGCCTGGCGCACCCAGCAGTTTCGGTGGACGAAGGGGGCCATCGAAACGGCACGCAAGCTGCTACGTCCGTTGTGGCGATCTTCGCAGCGCCTCGGACACAAGATTGCAGGCAGCGCCCACCTGCTGGCGCATCTGGCGTTTCCAGCTATTGTAGGAACGGCACTGCTGCACACGCCCTTACTGGTGCTGGCCATGTACAGTCCCGCCGTGTCGAATACGTATCTGGGTATGCTGGCAGTGGGTGGGGTTGGCTTTGCCGCATTTGCTACAGCTGTATGGACGGCCCAGCGTGTGCTTGGCTCTTCGCGATGGCGCACCGCGCGCACACTCCCCCTTTTTCTTCTCGGATCAATGGGACTGGCCGTCAACAACACGCAGGCGGTGTACGCTGCGCTAACCCGCGTATCTATACCGTTTCGGCGTACGCCCAAAGGCGGCGCACCGCCATCGCGCTCGTCGGTCCGCACCTGGACGGGTGAGCTGCTACTGGGACTCTATAGCGCGGCGGGGCTGGGCGTGCTGTTGCATCAGCAGATCTGGAGCGGCGTACCCTTTCAAAGTGCACTGGCGCTAACTTTTTTGCTTATGGCCGGTACCGACTTGTGGGAGCGCATTCAGGCGCCTCAAGACACAGCACCGCCCGAAGCGCTGTGCAAAGAGACTGCAAACCCCACGCCCCCCCTTTGAAAGACGCGGTCCCCGTCGTACGTTAAGAGATACGCGGGCCCGAATGAGGCCTCCTCCGTTGGTGATCTCTACGCTCATGGCTGCTTCCGTCATTCAAGACGCTCTCGAATTGCTCCGTACCCAGTCGGTCGTCGAGGCCATCGATTGCCTCGAAGCTGCGGTGGTTGAGACTCCGGCCTACCCGGCGGCCTACGTGCTCCTGGCCCGCGCCTACGAGGCGCGCAAGAACTGGGGGGCGGCACGCTCAGCGTGGGATCAGGCCTACGTGCTCATGCCGCACAGCCCAACGGTGCAAGACGGACGCACACGGGTGCGGTCGCTCATTCGCAAGCAGCGCCGGGCCGAGGCCTCCTCAGATCGCCCCGCTTCCCCGGACGCACCCCGTTCGCAGCAGGATGCAGACGCCCCATCCGCTACGCCGTCTAACGCCCCAACCGACGAGGCTTTGCCTTCGCTGTCCATGGACGACGGGCCCGCTGACCTGGAGGCACTCCGCGCGCAGGCCGATCAAGCGGCTCAGGACCACGCCGCAGCCGCATTCGATAGCGAGGCGCCTTCTTCAGCCGAAGCGCTTGACCAGATTGACGACGACCTGGATGCGCTCATCGAGGAGCTGCAGTCCGCACGCATCCGTCCCGACCCGAACATCGACGACCTCCCCCCCGATGAGCTCGACGACGACATTGACGACATGGTGTCGGAAACGCTCGCCCGCATCTACGCTTCGCAGGGCGCCTATCACGAGGCTGCCCGCGTGTATGTGCAACTGGCTGCTCAAGAGCCCGATCGGTCAGAGGAGCGGTTGCGCGAGGCCTCCAAGATGCGCCAAAAGGCCCGGGCCCAGGACGACTCATCTGGGGAGCAATAGCGATCCGCTCCGATAAGGCGCTTTCGCCTGTCCCCATCAGGACGACGATTGAGGGGAGGCCATCTCGTCTGTTGTAGAAGTGTCGTGCGCTGACGCGGCATGGTGCTCCTTGCGCGTCATGCCATCTCCGTTGGGCGCCTGCAGTTGAATCGGAGCAGCCGGGTGCAGATCCAAAGCAAAGAGCCGACACGCCATGCCCGCTTCCACACAGATGCGGAGCAGCTCGCGTTGGGTATCTCTATCGGTCGAAAATGTAGGGACAATCAGCTCGTCGGCATCGTAGCTGCCGCTGATGGACGCCAGCTCGTCTGGCGTGCCTACGACCGAGAGGCCCTGCACATGCATCCCCACGCGATTGGCGTCGGCATCGACGAACCCGACAGCGGTGCGGTGGAGCGTGTCATCTTCGCGCAGATGGCGCAGCGCCAGCACGCTTGCGCTATCGCTTCCATAGATGAGTACCCGTTTTCCATTCGAACGCTGGGCGGCCAGATACTGGCGCATCCCCCGAAAGCCAAACCGAATGCCTGCAATGGATGCGGTCGTCACCATCCAGTCAAGAATTACGAGCGCAGGCGAGAGCGTGGCCCCATGCCCCAGCAATAGAATCCCCACAACGAGCACGGCCGATGCCGCTGTGGAGCCCATCACCAAGCGCACAAACTCGGACGTGCCGGCGTGGCGCCAGATGCCGTGGTATAACCCACACAGGTAGAACACGGTCACTTTCACGGTCATGACGGCCGGTAGAATACGCAGCATCAGGTTGTCGTAGGGCGCAGGCGGGGCGCCATCGAACCGCAGGTGAAAGGCCAGCACGAGTGCAGCACCTACGAGAAGCAGGTCGGCCATTGTGCCCACGATAGACTTCCAGTAGGGGCCGCCCGCTACCGCTTGCATCACCGCCCCAAACTTCTGGCTGGCAGTTTTCCGTTCTACGCGAAGTGGAATGTCGATCCGTGGGTAGTGCGTGGCTCCTGCCAGATACAGACCGAGCAGTACAAATCCGGCCCCTGCGAACAACATGAGCGCAATGAAGAGCGGAGTCGTCACCCAGTATAGCATGAGCGCGCCCCCCGCAAACACCGCAGCGATGCTCCACAGCAGCAGCACAGTCTGCCGCTCCGACAGTCCCAGAAGCACGAGCCGGTGCATGGTGTGGTCGTTGCCCCCCTCGGTAATGGGGCGATCATTTAGAATGCGCGTGATGGTTACAAAGCTGGTGTCGAAGATCGGGACGGCGAGCACGGCCACCGGCACCAGCGTAGCAGCCAGCGGCTCGCCCATGCCCTGCACGGTAAGCGCCAGCGTAGCCAGCACAAAGCCAAGCAGCAGGCTGCCGCAATCGCCCATGAAGACCCGCGCTGGCTTGAAGTTAAACACCAGAAATCCGATGGTGGCCCCCATCACAACAACCGACACCGCCGCCACACCGGGCACCCCCACCAGCCAGGCAATCGTTGCCAGAACCGCGGTAGCCACAGCGGTAAGTCCGGCCGCAAGCCCATCCATGCCGTCAATGAGATTCACTGCATTGGTAACACCCACCACCCAGAGGAACGTTAGGGGAATGTGGATCCAGAAGGGCGCGCTGTTCCAGAAGGCAAACCCCGCGTAGAGCAAAAGCGACGTTGCAACGATCTGCACAACGAGCTTGGCCTCGGGCCGGATGTCGATCAGGTCGTCGGCGAGGCCCGAGGCAAACACGAGCGTTATAGCCAGCCAGACGGGCCAGGCATACACCTCAAGAAGCCCGGTGGCAACAATTCCCGTGGCAATTGCCCCAAACACCGCAATGCCGCCCATGAGCGCAACCGGCGTGGAATGCCAGCGGTCGTTGGCAGGCCAGTCGAGCCATCCAAGGCGGCGTGCACCAAAAATGACGAGCGGCGTAAAGGCAAGCGCAGCAAGCAGGGCAATGCTGCCTCCCATCACCAGGCGGTGCCCGGCGGTATCCCCCAGAAACAACCCGTGTAGTTCAGCAAGTAGTGATGTCAACATACCGGAATGCAAGCTATGAAGCAGGGCCGATACGGAGTACCGAATCGGCGTTAGTGTCGTGGCCGCCCCTTCTGTACCGGTGGGGATCTCCCGGTTATGTAACAGCGGCCGTGCGGCTACGAATGCATGTGTGCAACGTGCGTTCAAATGCGGATGCGGCCTCCGAGGCCGCATCCGCAACCACGGCCCGCGCCCGATTCCCAGCGGCGGTGCGGCGCTCAGCATCGGCATACCACGTTTCAAGTTCGCGGGCCAGCGCACGCCCTGTAGGCTGCGGCAGCACCGCTCCGCAGTCATGATCGCGCAAGACGCGTGCCGCCTCACTGCCTGCTGGCCCCAAGAACAGCGCCGGACGCCCGGCGGCCAGCACGCCGTACAGCTTGCTGGGTACCACAAGGCCCTCCAACTTCGGCTGCATTGTAACCAGGTGCACGTCGGCGGCGCTTAGGCTGTGGGCCAGTGTCTCAAACGGTTGATACGGAAAGAATCGGACATTGTCCAGCTCGCGCTCGCGGACGCGCGCCTGTAGTTCTGCCTTGCGGGGACCTTCGCCGACGAGGGCAAGCACTGCGTGCGGCACCGTGTCGTGTAGATAGGTGGCTGCCTTCAAGACCGCATCGAACGGATGCGCCAGCCCCATATTGCCGGAGTACATCACAACAAATGCATCCTCCAGCCCATGCTCGGCACGGAACGTGTTTTCGTGGTGCGGCACCGGATGTACCGACTCGGGCGGCCAGTTCGGAACCACGCGCGTGCGCTGCTCGGGATAGCCACGTGCCACAATGCGCTGCTGCATACAGCGGCCCACCGTAACAACCCGGGCATGCTGATGCAATGCTGCCGTCGATACGCGCCGCAGCCCACCCGCCAGCCAGCCGTTCTTGGAGATCACACCCAGCTCCTCGGCCACCTCCGGGTACACGTCTTGCGCCCAGTGCACCGCCGGTACGTTCCATATGCGGCTTAGCAGTGCGCTCACTACCAGTTGCAGCGGCGGGTCGGTCTTCGACACGATTACGTCGGGACGCGGCAGGCGCAGGGCCCGCGCTACAAAAGCCGGATACAGCGAGGCGTAGGCCAGTCCGCGCCTCCAGGTGCTGGCGCGCGTAAACTTCAGGGCCGACACGCGTTCTACCCGCACACCATTGCGATACGCTGACGGGGGCGCATCCTCTGCGGGACCGGCAACAACAGTTACGTTCCAGCCGCGCGTTACAAGACGCTCGGCCAACTCAGCCAAAATGGCGCCTGTGGCCCCTGTATTGGGCGGATACACGCGGTTCGTAAAAAGCACATGGGGGGATTGCGTATCCAACAGAGAAGCAGGAATGAGGAGAAGGATGCGTGCGCGTAGAAAACTGCCATAGTCGTCTTAACAAGGCACCGCCAACATAAGATGCACACACTGAACATGAAAGAAGGTTCATCTGGTCAGAAGCGCTTTCATTCCCCAAAAATAAACGATTTTAGGCGTAGGTCACGACATGGTGGTGCCGATTTCCCATCCGTCACCTCGCCACTGGACATGCCGGAGCGGCACCATCGGATAAAGGGAACAGACTCTTTTGTCGGAGTGAGTATCACATACCCTGTCGCCAATATCGTATCGGCATGTCCGATCGTCTCATGAGATGCAACATCGCACGTTACAGCGGACGCAATGCCGGAGCCAGTTCGCCTACCGTGTAGTGCGATCCGGTAACAAGCAGGAGGTCTTCGGGAGAGGCCGTGTGCTGAAAGTAATCGACGTGGGTCATTAGCGAAGCCGGAGCGCGCGTTGACCAGCCACGGGCCTGGCACGCATCAGCAAGGGCCTCTGCCGGCAGGGCCCGGTCGGTGGGTACCTCAACGGGCCACACCGTATCGATTCCACGATCGTCCAGCGCATCGAGCAACGCGCTGAGCGGCTTGTCGCGCATCACCCCCAGCGCCACGATGCAGCATCCGGGGCAGTGGGGCAGTGCCGTGCATGCTGCCGCCAGCCCCGCCGGGTTGTGTGCCACATCAATCCACACGGGTGGATGCACAGCCAGACGTTCCATACGCCCATGCAATCCGGCATACGCACGCACGGCGCCCAGTCCGCTGGCTACGGCATTGGAGGTGAGGCGCACCGCCGGGTGCAGCTCCAGCGCCCGCACCGCGCAGGCCGCGTTCTGCTGCTGATGCACACCCGGCAGGTCCAGGTCGGGCACGGCGTAGCAGGCACGCGGCGTGATGAGCGTGCGGCGGGCCTCGTTCCAGCGTGTCGTGGCGGCGGTGCGGTGCAAAACAGCCCCACGCGCCGATGCTTGTTTCTGGAGGGCAGACTCAGCTTCATTGGAAAGCGGGCCCAGCACCACGGGCTGCCCCGCTCGCATGATGCCGCCTTTTTCTTGGGCGATCTTCGCCTCCGTATCCCCCAGAAGCGCCGTATGCTCCAGCGCAATTGATGTGATGATGGCAACCTCGGCCTCTACCACATTGGTCGCATCCAGCCGCCCGCCCAGCCCCACTTCAACCACCGCCAGGTCCACGCTTTCACGAGCAAAGTATTGTAAGCTGAGCGCCACCGTCGCCTCAAAGAAGCTGGGTTCGATGCGATCGAACGCGGGCTGCGCTTCCGCAATCATGGCGCGGAGCGTGTCGTCAGGGATCGGCGTGCCGTCAATGCGCATCCGCTCGGCCACCGACCACAGGTGCGGCGACGTGTGCAGCCCCACCCGATAACCCGCCGCCTGTGCAATGGCGGCACTCATAGCGGCGGTAGAGCCTTTGCCATTGGTACCCGCAATGTGCAACGTGGGTAGGTCGTCAAGGCGGATGCCGAGCGCATCGATGAGTGCCTGCATCCGGTCGAGGCCCGGCTTGTAGCTGTCGTCATCGGTGCCGGCGTAGCGGGGCAGCGCGTGGAGTGCGTCGATAGGGTCAGTCATGGCACGTTTGCCTGATTCGGCGCGTGGTGCGGGTTTCGTGCGTAAGCTGCAGGTGCAGTGCGGTGTCGGGCAGCAGCTCGCCCATCCGGCTGGGCCATTCGATGCAGCAGACGCCCTCGCCGTACAGGTAGGTGTCGGCGCCCATCTCGTACAGCTCTGCCGGGTCGCCAAGGCGGTACGCGTCGATGTGATACAGCGGCAGCCGCCCGCCTTCGTGCACATGCACCAGCGTGAAGGTAGGACTACGAATATCGGCGGGGTTGTATCCCAATCCCGCACCGATTCCTTTTACCAGATGTGTCTTCCCGGCCCCCAGGTCGCCATGCAACGCTATCACATCGCCGGGCTGGACCCGCTCGGCCAGTTGCTCGCCCAACGCATGGGTCGCCTCGGGCGAGGTGCTCTGCAACGGCAACAGGTCGGTCCAGCGGTCAGATTCGGTCATAGGAGTGCGTCAAACAGATAGAGCCGATTGGTTTGCGGCAGGTGTGCTTCCCCTCCGTCAGCCATGATTTTAGTAGTCGAAACCTATTTTCTCTCAACGTGCGTCACCTTGAGCGCAGCAGATGCCCCGCATCTGCGCAGCCGAAAGGTCTCTCTCAATTTAGTAGGGCGCTCTATACCAGTGCATGCCTCGATAGTGGATAGACCGTGAGTGATAGCCCTCCTGATAAAAACATTGACAGGGATCTGCCAATCGAGTAGGAGATGGTTCGGCTCTCGGCTCCTTCGTCGCCTTCCGCTCACCATGACAGGCTTCGTTGGGGGGATTTCAAGATGGTCATCCGAATGATAATGGGCGTACGACCTCCTCTTCAGCAAGTGGCGGCTCCTTTGACCGTCAACGTACCTGTTCTGATCACGCATCAGCAGACGGGTCGATCAAATGCTCGTTTGGGCGGGGGCGCAGGTTATAGATGTTGGCCATTGCAGCTCCGTAGGCCCCCGTGGTGGCAATGAGCATAACATCACCGGGTTCGGTCGCCGGAAGGCGGCGGCTGTAGCCGAGCACATCGCCACTCTCGCAGATGGGCCCCACCACATTCACCGTCTGCACGTTGGGCTGGTCCAGCTTGGTCAGGTTCACGATGTCGTGGTAGGCCCCGTACAGCGCCGGACGCATGAGCGTGTGCATGCCGGCATCGAGTCCGACGTACGTGGCCTCCCCCTTTTGCTTCGTCTGCGTGACGCGTGCGAGCAGCGCGCCTGCCTCCGCCACCAGGAAACGGCCCGGCTCCATCCACAGGGCGTATTGGGGATGCGACTGCTTGAACGCGGAGAGCCGCTCGTTCAGCGCATCCAGCGGCAGCCGGTCGCCATTGGGCCGCTCGGGCACGCCGAGTCCGCCCCCCACGTTCAGAATCTCCACGTCCGGGAAGTCTTCGGCCAGCGAGCCCAGAAACGCGGCGATGTCGGCCCACGGCTCGGCGCGGGTGATGCCGCTGCCCACATGCACGTGCAGGCCCTGAACGCAAATGTCGTGCTCAGCGGCCAGCGCGCGGGCCTGCGGCAATTCGTCGGGCACGATGCCGAACTTCGACTGCGCGCCCGCGGTGCGCACGTGGCGGTGATGGCCGTGCCCGCGTCCGGGATCGATGCGGAGGAAGATCGTCTGCCCCGCAAACACCTCGGGGTGCGTGTCGAGCGGCTGCACGTTGTCGAGCGTCACGCGCACGCCCTGATCGAAAGCCGCCCGGTATTCGTCGATGGCTGCAAAGTTCGGCTGGAAGAGCACGCGCTGCGGATCCACCTGGGGGACGGCCTCAAAGACGCGTTCCACCTCGCCCAGCGATACGCACTCAAAGCCCAGGCCCTCATCGTACAGGCAGCGGAGCACGTCGGGATGCGGGTTGGCCTTCACAGCGTAGTAGGGCTGATCCACCGCCTCCAGCGCCGTAAGCTGCCGGGCACGGGTGCGCAGTGTGGGGGCGTGATAAACGTAGCCAGGCGTGTTGGTGGTGTCGGCCAGGGCCAGAAGCGCCTCGCGCTCGGTCTGCCACCAGGGCGGCGTAGCCTCCGCGTCGGACTCGTTGGTGTCGAACAGCTCCGACCACGACGGCCCGAAGAGTTCGTCGGCGGGGCGGGCGCTGAACCGCTCGGCGTGCAGCTCGCGCACCAGCCGGGGCGCCTGCTCCGCATCCACCACAAAACTGAAGTTGAGATCGCTGGCCGCTTGCGAGACCAGGTAGATGTTCTGCTCGTCGAATACTTCGAGCGCCGGCCCCAAGTCGCTAAGCAGCGCACGGATGTGGCGTCCCACCAGACTGACCACCGCACACGGCCCAATGACGCGGGCGTTGCAGAACGCGTTCAGGTCGCGCACCACCGCGTTGATGGTGTCGGGGTCGAGCGCGTTGGCCACCGGGTCAAGCGTCACGGTGACGTTCGCCTCTGACGTCGCCACCAGGTCGACGGAGAGGCCGTGATGCTTGAAGACGCTGAAGACATCCGCCAGGAAGCCCACCTGCTGCCACATCCCCAGGGTATCCATAGAGATGGCGGTGACGTTGTCCTTCGCGGAGATCGCCTTCACCTGCGGACCGTAATCGGGCACGTCGTCGCGGATGGCGGTGCCCTCAAGGTCGGGCGCGTCGGTGCAGCGCACGTGCAGGGGGATGCCATGCGTGCGCACCGGGTCGATGCAACGTGGATGCAGCACGGCCGCGCCCATCGTGGCCAGCTCCTGCGCCTCGTTGTAAGTAAGCCGCTTCAAAAGCCGCGCCGAGGGAATGTCGCGCGGGTTGGCGGTGAAGAGGCCCGGCACGTCGGTCCATATTTCGAGGCGCTCTGCTTCGAGCTTGGCGGCAAAGTACGCCGCCGAGGTGTCGGAGCCGCCGCGCCCCAGCAGCACGGTCTCCCCAATCTCGTTCCCCGCAATGAAGCCTTGCGTGAGCACCGCGTCGGTGTCGGCATCGTGCAGGTGGTCTTGCAGGATAGCGTCGGGGTAGAAGCTGCACGTGGCCGATAGATAGCGGCGCGCAGGCGTAAGGTGCGCCTCGCGCTCGGAGCGCAGAACCTCGCGGGCATCCAGCCAGCGGGTGGATACGCCTTGCGCCCGCAGAAACGCGGCACCGAGTCGCGTAGACAGCAGTTCGCCCTGCGCCATCAGCGCAGCTTGCTGCCGTGGATGCGGCGTGTCGTTATCGGGCAGATCATCGACGAGCGCCTGCAGGTCGTCCAGTGCATCACCCAGCACAGCATTGCCATCCAGATCCAGATCGCGCGCCAGTTCGAGATGCTGCGTTCGGAGGGCCGCGAGTTGGTCGGTGCGCTCTGCAGACGCGCTGGCATGCAGAATCGCATCCAGGCGGTCGGATACGCCGCTGAGTGCGCTACACACCAGCATGGGACGCATCCCGCGGTCGATGTGGCGCTGAACGAGGGCGGCAATGGTTTCCCAGCGGGCGCGAGTCGACACACTGGTACCGCCAAACTTGCAAACAATCCAGGAGGATGCGGAGGTGGGCATACGTCAGGAACAGCTACGAAGTAACAAAGACGCCCTCACGTACCGCTGGCCCGCCTTTGAGTTCGAGTGAGTTCGAGCGCGCGTGCTCCTTGCGTTTCCACCACGGCCCTTATGTGTGACCTTGCCGCTTTTTTGCGATTACTTACCAGCATCCGCAGAGTCGTGCGGTACGAGGCTGTAGGGATACGGCGCGCCGTGTCCCTACGGCATGATTCTGCCCATGCATTAGATCTGACAGGTCTTCGAGACCTGTCAGATCGTTGTGTCGAGAGCCTCAATCGTCTTCAGCCACCCTTTCATTATTGATCATGTACACCTCGCACGCGTTCTCCAGCCGGTAGATTTCGCGACGTGTTTCGCACTGGAGCCGCGCTGCTTCCAACGCCTCTTCCTGTGTTGAATGCCCCGATCCGTACCCGTAGACGTACGCCCGGCTTCCCGCTTTCCGCGAAACCATCAAGACCTTTTCAGTTTGCGCTTCCATGTATGCTTGATAGGCATCGGGATCGAGCGACTCAAAGCTTGGTAATGTGGTGCACCCTGTGCCCGCAAGCGATAGCCCGATCAACAGCAGCGTGTAGAGAGGGAAAGAGTGAGACATGGTTTTCATGAGAGAGTGAGCAGTCGACTGGTTACCTCATAATACGAGCCGTCTCAATCACATCCAAGTCCGGGTAGTTGCGCGCCAGGTAGGTGCGGCCCTTCACGCGAATGGAGTCCTGGCTGATGTCTTCGCCGTAGCCGCTGTGCCACGCATCGACGGCCTCCATGCCACGGGTGACGCGCCCGAGCGGCGGAAAGCCGGTTACGCCGTTGTAGGTGGTGGTGTCGAGGCGGGCGTTGTCGGCGAGGTTGATGAAGAGCTGCGCCGACCGCGTGTCTACGCTGTCACGGGCAAAGGCGATGGTGCCGCGCTTGTTGGAGGCGCGCACCGGCTCATCGGGAATGCCCGCCTCGGCCCAGAGCGAATCGGTCGCCGGGTCGCCGGTCAATCCGAACTGCGCTACGAAGCCCTCAACCACGCGAAAGACCGGCAGATCCGTAAAATGATCGTGCCGCACCAGGCAGTGCAGGCGATCTACGCCGTGGGGCGACCAGTCGCGATACAGGCGCAGCCGCACCGGGCCCGTGGTGGTTTCGAGCGCCACCGTAAACGAGTCGGGCGCGGCGGGCGTATCCTCGGGCGGACACGGTACGGCTTGCGGAGGCGGCGCGATGTGTTGCATCCCCAGAACAGCAAGGAGTGCCGCTACAGGCACCACACCAACAATGTATTGAGGCACGCGGATCATAAAAGCGTCGTGTACCCACCGAGTAGAATCTGTGCCCTCGTAATAACGCTGCCGCACAGCGCAATAGCAACTGCGCAGACCCTCGAACGGGGACGCGCAGGGCGTACCGTCAACCCGTAGGGACACGGCGCGCCGTGTCTCTACGACCGCACCGCGCCTCTTCCATGGGGTGGATCCTGAACCAAGTTCAGGATGACGGTTCCGGAGGTGGAGAGCGCCGTCCCAGAGCAGACCGCTCCAGCCCCGCTGTGTCACGTGTCTTCTTGCCGCACGGTCAGGACGGGCACGTCGGACATACGCACCACCTTTTCGGCGACGCTGCCGATCAGGTAGCGATCCAGGCCGGTTCGCCCATGTGTGCCCATCACGATGAGGTCGGCATTACAGTCGGAAGCGCCTTCAAGAATCACTTTATACGGATTGCCCACCTCCAGCATCGTCTGCGTCTCTACACCGCCCAACCGGCTTGCGGCATCAGCTACGATTTGGGCGCCATGTGCCTTGATGCTCTCCTGCATCTCTTCGCGCTTCGTTCGGCTGCCCACCATGCCAGTCCCCTTTCCCTCGGCATCGCCGACCGTTCCGCGGGGCTGCTCCACCTTCAGATCGCTGCTCAGTCCATACGAGTCCAGCTGCTCCACGGCATGCAGCACATGCACCGTGGCTCCGTACGACTCAGCCAGGTGGCGGCAGTGAGCAAGGGCGGCATCGGCTCCTGGGCTTCCGTCTGTCGGATACAGAATATTATCGTACATAATGCACCTTAGATCTTGTGCGCAGACTGTTTTATTGGTTGTAGAATACGCATCAATCAATGTTCATTGTTATAAGCAAGTCAGGGACATGGCCCTACATCAGGATAGGGCAAACCCTCACAGGTAGTGGGTAGACGCTAAGTGATAAGGCTATCGTAGAATGTAGGTTTGTCTTGTTCGAACCCCCTCTCCCTTCGGGTTTCTCCCCCTTTTCCAAGGGGGAGATGTCGATAGACAGAGGGGGTTGTCTGGCTCCGATGATGTCGGCCATATGACAATCACTTACCATTGAACCGCTACCCCCTCGCAAACCGAAGGCCCTACCCTCGATGGCCCCGCGCCCAAACAACCGTAGGGACACGGCCCGCCGTGTCCCTACGAACGGGTTTACGAGTGAATGGGCATGTCTGAGTACGCAGAAAAGGCCTTCACAGAAGTTCGAAGAACGGCGGTGGCCTGTGCTGCTACACCGCACTGGATTCCCACCCTTCGGTGAAGATGGCATCTTCAGCAACACCGTGTTCGTTTTTCAGCACGTCTTCCGTCTCCACCACCATCGGCGGGATGCCGCAAATGTAGTAGTGGGGATCGTCGAAGTCGGTGCCAAGCGCGTCCTTGATGTGCGTCTGCACAAAGCCGGTTGGGCCGTCCCACTCTTCGTGCGAGAGCGAGTAGAACACGCGCAGGTTGGCGTGATCGGCCGAGAGGTGATCGAGCGTTTCCCGGTACATGATGTCTTCTTGTGTGCGCTCGCCATAGAGGAACGCCGCCTGCCCCGTGCCCTCGCGCAGATACTGCTTCAGCATCGCAGTCATGGGCGTGATGCCGGTGCCGGTCGACAAGAACACCACATCGCGGTCGGTATCGCGCAGGTGCAGGTTGCCCCCGGGTGGAATGATCTCTATCGTGTCGCCCATCTCACGCTCATCCATGTAGGTAGAAAGCGTGCCATCGTCATACTTTTTGATGCCGAGCGCAATCGTATCGGTGCCCGGCAGGCTCACCGGCGTGTAGGGCCGCTGCACCAGGTCGCCGTCTTGCCGAATAGCAATCCGCACATGCTGCCCCGGCTTATAATTGAACGTGTGTCCAGGCGCCTGCAGCACATACTGCTTCACACGCGGCGTCATCTGATGGATGGAGGTCAGCGTGGTTTCTATTGTGTCGTCGGGCATAGTGGTACAGGGGGATTCGGTGCGTAGTCGTTGATGCGTAATGGGACAGCCATACACGAAGCAAATCCCCTTCGTATCCAGCCAACCCTGTAGCGTGATGTAACGATCTTCGCAGAACAACTTGCGCCGCAATGCGGGCAGCGCAGCCTCAACGACTCGACGCCACCCGACACAATCAGGGGGCTTTCGATGAACGCAGAAGCTGCACGGTGACGGTGGTCCCGTGTTCGGGTGCAGACTCGATATGCAGTGTGCCACCATGCCAGCGCACAATCTGATCGACAAGCGACAGCCCGAGTCCGCTGCCGTCTACTTGCGTAGCATGCATCGACGCAGCGCGGAAGAAACGATCGGTTGCCTGTGCCTGCTCGTCTTCGGTCATGCCAACCCCCGTATCCGATACAACCAATGCGGCTGTTTCGGGGTCATGCACGCGCACCGTCACCTCAATGCGTCCCTGTCGCGTGTACTTCACAGCATTGTCGAGCAGATTCGTCACGACCTCGCGCAGCATTTCGGGCGCTCCGGCTACGGGCACTGATTCTGGCGCATTGACCACGAACGCAACGTCGCGCTCGGCCACGGCCGCTCGAAACGTTGGGGCTTCCGAACGCACAAGCTGCGCCAGGTCGACCGTGGCCTCTGGATCGGGCTGATCGGCCTGGTCGATGCGCGCGAGCGTGAGCAGGCCCTGCACCATCGCAATGAGGTGACTGATCTTGCGGCGCGCCAGCTGCAGCGTCTCGCGGTAGTCCTCGGCCTCACGCGGACGCCGCAACGTGACGTCGACGTGCCCCTGCAGCACGGTGAGGGGCGTTTTGAGTTCGTGAGCAGCGCTTGCGGTAAAGCGGCGCATCTCGTCGAACGCCGTTTCGAGGCGATCAAGGAGCGTATTCAGCGTAGCCGCCAACTGTGCCGTCTCGCGGTCGGCCTCATCCGGAACCGTGATGCGTGTGCCCAGCGCATCGGCAGAGATGGTCTGCGTGGCTGCGGTGATGGTTTCGAGCGGACGCAGCACGCGCCCGGCCACCCACCAGATGAGCCCGCCCAGCCCCATCAGCACGACGAGGAGCCCGCCGCCGAGCCCGAACGCCAGCCGCCGATGCAGCTGCTGCAGCCCCGGGTCCCGACGGGCCAGTTGCACGATGCCAATGGGCGTGCCTTCAGCATTGCGAATGGGCCGCACCATGTAATAGAGCTGCGTGTCCTCCACCTGCACGGTGCGCAGCGGAGCATACGAGCGTCCTGGCGGCGTGGGAGTTTCCAGCAGCTGTTCCGGGTAGGCGTCGTCGGGGAAGGCCGCGATGTTTTCGGAGGCGCGGACCAGTTCGCCTTCTGCGTTGAACACCTGCAAAAAGAAGGGGTCAACGTGCTCTCCACGGAAAAGATGGTGCGGCTCGTTCCATGCATAGGCGTCGGCCCGTAGCGCACCTTCGGGCCCCACCACCTGAGCCAGCACATGCTCCGTCTCGGCGCGCAGCACCTGGTGAGCTGTATGATTGAACCACGCATACGCTCCCAGCCAGATGAGGGCAGCCAGTACGGCCAGTGCCACAGCCAGTGCACTGCCAATGGTAAGCAGCAGTCGCTGCCGGAACGTAGACCGGTTGGGCAGAGCCGCTGTCGTAGACGAGTTCGCCATGGGGAGGTATGGATGCGCTCATATGGATGTGCTCAGGAGGCGCTGGCATTGCTTGTCGGGGCGAAGCGATATCCTACGCCTCGCACGGTCTCGATGCATGCATCGCAGCAGGCGGTTTCGTTCAGCTTATTGCGCACGTAGGCCACATATACATCAATGAGATTGGTGCCCCGGTCGAAGTCGTGCCCCCAAACGTCGCGATGGATCTGCGCACGCTGTAACGCCTCGCCGGGATGCGCCATGAAGTAGGCCAGCAGGTCGAACTCCTTGGGCGTAAGATCCAGGGCCGTGTCGTTACAGATGCAGGTGTGCGCAGCACGGTCGAGCCGCAGAGCCCCCGCGTGCAGCACGTCGGACGCGTCGGAGTCCCCATCGGGGGAGCCTGCACGCCGGAGCAGCGCTTCTACGCGAGCCAGCAGCTCGTCAAAGTCGAACGGCTTGGGCAGGTAGTCGTCAGCGCCCGAGCGCAAGCCCGCCACCCGGTCTTCCACCGCATCGAGCGCAGTTAGCATCATCACCGGCAGGTGCGGCAGGCGATCACGCACCTGGTGGAGCACCTCCATGCCCGAGATGCCCGGCAGGCGGATGTCGAGGAGCACCACATCGACCGAGGACGTGCGCAGCTCGTCCAGCGCCTGCTCGCCCTCAGTGACCCAGGTCACCACGTATCCCTCTTCCGTAAGTCCACGCTGAATAAACGAGGCGATGTCGGCCTCGTCTTCGACAAGTAAAATGTGCGCATCCATACTGAAGTTTGCTGTTGTGGAACGGGGGTATCATACGGATTGCACACGCGAGGTGCCTCCTTATTCCACCCCGACGGCCTCCTCTAATCGTTCTCTAATGCGTCTCTAATCGGGCTCTAATGATTCTGTCTATGTGCTTCGTGTACACTGCACCATGCACACAGAGCCGACCCTGCGTTTTTCCCTCTTGCTATGCACCGTGTTTTGATGTTCTCGCCCACTTTGTGGCATTCGCATAGGCACGGGGTGCCCCTTATGCTTCTGATTGGCGTGCTGGCGCTTCTTAGTGCCTCTCCCGTGCAGGCCCAATCCCGTGCGCTGCCCGATTCGCTCACGCTGGAGGCGGCGGCCTCCCTGATGATGGCGAACAACCCCGGCTTACGGGCTGCACGAGCCGATGCCGACTACGTGGCACGCAGCGCACGCGATGCCGCACGCTGGCCCAACCCATCCGTGCACGCAGCGCAAACGAGCCTCCCACTTCCTACGGGCGGCACCGAGCGCGAAACGGAGCTGGGCCTCACGCAAACGCTGCCGTATCCGGGCAACAAACGCGCCCAGCGCCGCGCCGCCACGTACACGTCCGAAGCCGCCCAGTTTTCGTATCAGGAAGCGCAGGCGCAGGCGTTCCACGAGTTGCGCACGCGCTACCTTAGCGTAGCCGCCGCCGAGGCACGGGTGCAGGCCCTTCAGCAGCTCACCGATGCTGTGGCCGAAGCCGCCCACACCGCCGACGTGCGCCACGAGGAAGGCGATTTCAGTCCGTTCGGGCGGGCTCGGATGCGTGTAGCGGTAGCCGACTTCGAGAACGCCTTGGCCGATGCCAGGGTCAGCCGCCGCAACGCCCGCCTGCGTCTGGCCGCCTATATTCTGCCGGACAGCACCATACAGGCAGCCGCCCCCGAAACCCTCATAACCTACACCGTTGCCGCCACCCTGCAGGCCCCAGCGTTCGACGCAGCGTACGATGCGCTACGCACCCAAGCCCTGGCGCAGCGCGGACTGCTCAACGCAGCCGAGGCGCAAGTGGATGCGCAGCAGCAACAGCTGCGCGCCGCCCGGCTCGGGCGCATCCCCGACGTCACCCTCTCGCTCGGACCCGTCCTGCGCGACCAACCGGGCGGTACGGAGTGGGGCTATCACGCGGGCATCAACATTGGCTTGCCCATGTGGGACACCGGACGCATGCGCGTTCGCGTCCAAGAGGCGCAGCAGCAACGTGCTCAGGCCCAGCAGGCAGATGCAAAACGCGCTGTTGAGGTGGAGCTGCGCACGGCCTACACCGAGGCACAGAGCTACCGCAATCGCATCGACCAGCTCTCCGGCGAGGTGCTTGCGTCGACCGACTCGCTGCTTCAGCAGGCCCAATACGTCTATGAAGAAGGCGAACTGAACCTGGTTGGTCTGCTGGATGCGATGGAAGCCGCTCGCTCCGCCCAGCTGCTCCAGATCGATCTGGTTGCGGGCTACCTGCGTCGCCTTTCCGCGCTCGAATATGCGATGGGCGTGCGCCCCGCCGACACCCCGCCGCTGCTTCCCGCTGCTCGCCTGGAGCCTGCTGACTAACACAGCCGGTGGGTTTCTCCTCATTCTTCTATCGCCCTACTGCTTCCGTGCCCATGCCTGTCCGCTCTCTGCCTCTGCTTGCACTGCTCTTTTTTGCTGTTGGATGCAGCAGCAATGCACCGCCCCCGACCAATGACGCCACCGCTGAAGACGCGTCGCCGCCAGATCAGATTACGCTGACTGACGCAGCGCGCAGCGAGCTCACCATTACCACCGTGACCGTTGAGGAGCGCCCCATCACGAGCCACCTGTCGCTCCCGGCGCGTGTGCTGCCCGAAGCGAATCAGCAGGCGTACGTCACGTCGCTGATCAGCGGGCGGGTCGACGCGCTGCATGTAGGCGTGGGGGCGCAGGTTGAGCAAGGCCAGGTGCTGGCCGAAGTCACGGCCCCCGGACTCAGCCAGCGCGTTGCGGCGCTGCGCCAGGCGCGCGATGAGTTGGATCGCCAGCAGCGTTTGCAGGAGCGCGGCGTCGGCCTCACCAAGAACCTGACCGCTGCCGAACGCGACTGGGCGATGGCCCGCCAGGAGCTGCGCTCCATTGGCGTGCGCGCCGACCGAATCGAACGCGTGGCACGGGGCGAGGAGGACCTGAGCACCCTGCCTATGGAAGCCCCCATCAGCGGCACCGTGCTCGACCGGATGGCGGTCTTGGGCAGTCCGGTGGATGAAGGTATGGAGCTGTTTTACGTGGTCGACCTGCATCCCATCCGCGTGGTGGCCGATGTGTTTGAGCGCAACCTGGATCAGGTTCGCGAGGGGCAAGAGGTGACGGTCCAGACACCTGTGAATCCAGACCGCGCATACCAGGGCACAATCGCCCAGCTGGTGCCGCAGGTGGATACCGAACGCCGTGCCGTAAGCGCGCGCATCCGCCTCAGTAACAGCGACGGGTCGCTGCGTCCCGGCATGTTCGCCACAGTGCGCGTAGCCATCACCGGAGCCGCCGAGCCTGCACTACCTGCCGATGCCATCATGACCGACGAGCGCGGCACCTACGTCATTGTGGAGGAGGGCAACAACACCTACCGCCGCCAGGATGTCGACGCCCCCGCCGATGCCGAAGGTACGGTGGTCGTTCGCGAGTTGGCCCCCGGCACGAATGTCGTCATGGATGGCGGCTTCCAGATCATGAGCGCCATCGACAATCAGCAGGCCTAACAGCTTGGCTGGCTGCCGATGCTGATACGACGCTGCAATTCCCTGCATCACCCTGACCTCAACCCCTTATGTTCGACGCCCTTATCAAGTCTGTTGTCAAGCAGCGCGTACTCGTTCTGCTTCTTACCGCGGCGCTGGCCGGGTGGGGGCTCTACAGCTGGCGTGCGGTGCCGCTGGATGCCTACCCTGAGCTCACAAACAAGCAGGTCCAGATCCTGACCGAAGCGCCGGGCCTTTCGCCGGTGGAGATGGAGCAGTCGGTAACCTATCCCATCGAAACGAGCATGGCCAGCCTGCCGGGCGTGGTCGAAAACCGATCGCTGAGTCAGTTTGGCCTGAGCGTGGTTACGCTTGTGTTCGAGGAAGATACCGACATCTACTTTGCACGGCAGCTGGTCTTCGAGCGGCTTAGCCAGGTGCGCGATCAGCTCCCCGGCACTGCCCAGCCCGCCATGGCCCCCGTGACCACCGCTCTGGGCGAGATCTACCAGTACGCCCTCCGCGATGCCCCGGGCGACGCGCACACGTACTCTCCTCGTGAGCTACGTACCATGCAGGACTGGATCCTGCGGCCCGAGCTGCGCACCGTTCCTGGCGTGGTAGAGGCCAACTCGCTGGGCGGGTTTGTGAAGCAGTATCACGTGCTGTTCGATCCGGAAGCACTTGTCAACCAGCGCATTACGCTCGACCAGGCCTACGAGGCCCTGCGCCAGAGCAACCGAAATGCCGGCGGCCAATACATCGAGCGGCGCGATCAGCAGTTTGTCGTGCGCGGCATCGGGCGGCTGGGGGCGGAGTCGGGCAACGTGATAACCGACATTCGCAACACGGTCATCACGAGCCGAAACGGCACCCCGATCCTCGTCAGCGATGTGGCCGATGTGGAGATCGGCTCGCCGATGCGAAGCGGTGGCGCTTCGATGAACGGCGAAGGCGAAGTCGTTACCGGCATCGTGCTGATGCAGCGCGGTGCCAATGCACAGGAGGTCGTGGACAACGTCGAATCCAAGATGGAGGAGCTGAAGCAGGCGCTCCCCCCCGGCGTGCAGGTCGACGTCTTCTACAACCGCAACACCCTCGTTCTGGAGGCCATCGGCACAATCACCGGCAGCCTGATGATTGGCGTTCTGCTCGTCGTTCTCGTGCTCCTGACGTTCCTGGGCGACTGGCGCTCGGCGCTCATTGTAAGCCTCATTCTGCCGCTGACGGCGCTCATCACGTTCATCCTGATGTACTACTTCGGCTTCAAGGCCAACCTGATGAGCCTTGGCGGACTGGCCATCGGGCTCGGCATGTTCGTGGATGGGGCGATCGTGATGGTGGAGAACATCTACCGGATGCGCGAGGAGAACCCGACCGAGTCCATTGGGCTCATTGTGGTGCGCGCCGGGCGCGAGGTGGCGCGGCCTATCGCTTTTGCTGTGGGAGTTGTCATCGCCGTGTTCTTGCCGCTTTTTACCCTGCAGCAGATGGAAGGCCGCATGTTCAGCCCGCTGGCCTTCACGGTTTCGTTTGCGCTGCTGGCCTCCCTCTTCTTGGCGCTCACCATGGCTCCCGCGCTTAGCTCGTACCTGCTAAAGAACGTAGGCTCAGGTACAACGGGCTTCTTTGGCTCAAATGGAAAGCAGAAGGCTGCAGCGGGTGATGCTGCAAGAGCCGACATTACAGAAGACGACGCTGCCGAGCGCAATCCGGTTGTGCGTTTCGCCAAACGGATCTACCTCCCACTGCTCGATGGCGCGCTCCAGCGGAAGGGGCTGACGCTTGCCCTGGCTGGAGCGACCCTCGCTGTGGGCATCGGCGTCTACACGATCACCGGCTCCGAGTTTGCCCCGCAAATGGAAGAAGGCGCCATCGCTATCCAGGCCGCCATGAAGCCCTCTGCGGCGCTAAGCACCACCCAGCGCGTGCAGTCGCAGGTGGAGGCGGCGCTGCTGGAGTTTCCCGAAGTAGCGGATGCGGTGAGTAAAACCGGACGCCCCGAGGTGGCCACCGACCCCATGGGCCAAGAACTCTCAGATATGATTGTGAACCTGACTCCGCGTGACACGTGGCGCTACGACTCGAAAGAGGCGCTCGTGAATGCGCTCCGCGAACGGCTCGACCAGATGCCGGGCGCCCGGTTCTCGTTTACCCAGCCCATCGCGCTGCGCCTCGACGAGATGGTCAGCGGCGTAAAGAGCCAGGTCGCTGTCAAGATCTATGGCGAGGACCTCGGCGAGTTGGAGCGGCTGGGCGACGAGGTCGCCGACGTGCTGCGCTCCGTTCCCGGCCATGCCGATGTGGCCCCCGAACAGGTGGCGGGCTTCGGCTATCTGGAAGTTGACATCCGCCGCGCCGATGCCGCCCGCTACGGACTCTCGGTGGATGCGGTGCAGCGCACCCTTGCACTGGCCGTCGGCGGTGAGCGGGTCACCGAAGTGCTGGAAGGCGACCGCCGCTTCGATCTCATTGGCCGGTTTGCCGACACCGACCGCAACTCGGCTGAAGCCGTCCGAGATGTGCCGCTGTTTACGCCAGACGGGACGCAGATCCGTTTGCAAGACGTAGCCACCGTGCGTCTCACGCAGGGGCCGGCGCAGGTAAGCCGCGAGCAGGGGAAGCGCAAGCTGACCGTCGAATCCAACGTTACTGGGCGTGACATTGGCAGCTTTGTGGAAGAGGCGCAGTCCGCCGTACAGGCACAAGTTAGCCTGCCCCCCGGCTACCTGATCGATTGGGGCGGGCAGTTTGAGAATCAGGAGCGCGCGAACGACCGCCTCTTGCTGATTATGCCGATTACGCTGGCTATTGTGTTCATGCTGCTGTACATGACGTTCAACTCCGCCAAGCAAGCGATGCTCGTGTTCCTCAACATCCCGGTCTCGGTGGTGGGCGGCATTGTGGTGCTCTGGGCGATGGGCCTGTACATGAGCGTACCGGCTTCGGTCGGATTCATCGCCCTGCTGGGCATCGCCGTGCAGAACGGCATCGTGATGATCTCTTTCATCGATGAGCTTCGGATGCAAGGCCGGTCGTTCTACGACGCGGTGCGCGAGGGCGCGATGCTACGCCTCCGCCCCATTCTGATGACAGGCATGACCACGCTATTGGGGCTACTGCCCCTGCTGTTTGCCACCGGCATCGGCTCCGACGTGCAACGTCCGCTTGCGGCGGTGGTGGTGGGCGGGCTCTTCACGCTGCTGGTCTCCACGCTGCTTCTGCTTCCTACGCTCTACGTGCTGTTCAACCCGTCGGCACAGCCTACCTCTGAGATCGACCAGGCCATTGAATCTGCCGAACCCGCCTCTGCTTCCAGCCAGACAAATGGTTGACCCCGCCGACTCCGCACCCCTCCCGTATGCTTCCCACCAACACCCGATACGCTTATGCAGATGATTGTTGCCTACATCCGCCCTCGCATGCGCGACGCCGTCGTCAACCAGCTTCGCAAGATGAAGGTGCCGGGGGCCAGCTTGAGCACCGTCGAGGGCTTTGGCCACGAGGCCGACCCGGAGGGGAAGCGCACGTATGACGAGGCGGTCACGCCCTACGTCAAAAAACTCAAGCTGGAGATCGTCTGCCACGACGACCGCATCGACGAAATTACAGCGGCCATTGCCGATCACGCACGTACAGGCCGCCGGGGCGATGGAAAGATTTTCGTGCTGCCCGTCCGCCACGCGCTCGACATTCGCACGCCTCGCACAGGCCCCGATGTCATTTGACTGACATCTTCCCGGCAGATGGTGCATTCCGTCTTCTCTTAGCCATTTAACGCACAATCGCCATGAACGCTGCTCACGCTCATCTCGTCCTAAATCACATTCCACTGTTGGGACTGCTCTTCGGTACAGTGCTGCTGGCCTACGGACAGTGGCGCACAAAAGAAGAGGTCCAAAAAGTCAGCCTTGCTCTCATTGCTTTTGCTGGTGTATCTACATTGGCGGTATACCTGACCGGCGAGCCTGCTGAGGAGATTGTTGAAGACCTTGCGCATGTCTCCTACGATGCACTGGAGGCCCACGAAGACATGGGCATCTATGCGCTCTGGGCCGGACTGCTCACGGGCGGCTCGTCAATTATTGCACTCGTGATTGGTGCCCTGCGCGGTCGACTGGCCCGCTGGTCGGTAGTATTCACGCTTGTGCTGGCTCTGGGTGCCGTCGGACTCATTGGCTACACGGCGAACCTGGGCGGCAAGATCAGCCACCCGGAGCTGCGGGAGGAGCAAACCTCTCATGTTGAGTATGGAGCGGTGTGGCAAGAGCATGCGTCGGCGCAACGCACAACCGCATCCTCTGCGCAGCGTACCTGCTTATCCGCACGCTGCTCATAACCCGCCCCGCTCCATGTCCGACCTCTTCGACGCGCAGGCCGATGCCGCCCGCGAAGCCAACGCCCCGCTCGCCGACCGCATGCGTCCGCGTACGCTGGATGAGTTCGTGGGCCAAGATCACATCCTGGGCGAAGGCAAGCTGCTGCACCGCGCTATTGAGGCCGATCGCGTGACGTCGGTGCTGTTTTATGGGCCGCCGGGCACAGGCAAAACGACGCTGGCGCGCATCATCGCGAACACGACCAAGGCGCACTTTACGTCGATGAATGCGGTCCTCTCGGGCGTGAAAGACATCCGCGAGGCGATCCAGAAGGCCGAAAACCGGCTGCGACACCATCAGCAGCGCACGATTCTGTTTATCGATGAGGTGCACCGCTTCAACAAATCGCAGCAGGATGCGCTGCTTCCGCATGTCGAAAACGGAACCGTCGTGTTCATTGGGGCCACAACCGAGAACCCGTACTTCGAGGTGAACAACGCGCTCGTGAGCCGCTCGCGGGTGTTTGAGCTGCATCCGCTGGATGAAGAAGCCCTCGCCCGCATCGCCGATATGGCCCTGTCGGATGCCGAACGGGGCTACGGCGACCGCGATGTGCATCTCACCCAAGAGGCCCGTGCACATCTCGTTGATACGGCGAACGGCGACGCCCGGTCGGTGCTCAACGCGCTGGAATTAGCAGTCGAGACCACCCCGCCCGATGACAACGGCGTGATTCGCATCACGCTGAACGTGGCCGAGGAGAGCATCCAGCAGCGCGCTGTGCTCTACGACAAGGAGGGCGATGCGCATTTTGACACGATCAGCGCGTTCATCAAGAGCCTGCGCGGCTCCGACCCCGACGCTGCGCTCTACTGGCTGGCGCGCATGGTGTACGCCGGCGAGGATCCGCGCTTCATCTTGCGGCGCATGCTCATCTTTGCCGCCGAAGACATCGGTCTGGCGGATCCCCAGGCACTCACGTTGGCCGAGAGTGCGTCGCGGGCGTTTGGCTACGTGGGCATGCCCGAGGGCCAGTTCCTCCTGGCCGAGTGCTGCCTCTACCTGGCCACCGCCCCCAAGAGCAACACCTCGTTTGCGTACTTCGATGCGCTCTCGTTTGTGCGCGACGAGCAGACTGGCGACGTACCTACGCATCTCAAGGACCCGAGCCGCGACAAGGAGGGACTCGGCCACGGCGAGGGCTACAAGTATCCGCACGCCTACCGCCAGCACTACACCCCGCAGCAGTACCTGCCCGACACCATGCAGGGCACCTACTTCTACGCGCCCAGCGAGCAGGGCTACGAGGAAACGGTGGCGCAGCGCCTGCAGGCGTTCCGCGAACGCGACTTCGACGAGGATGTGGTCAAGCGCGCCGAGCGCTATGCGGAGGCGGCGCGGGATGACTTGTAGGTCGAGACCACCCTGAACCCGATTCCGCCCCGGCTCGTTAGCCTCACACATCTTTCATGGTACTTACATCCCCCTTCTGGTATGGATATAACAACGCGTTCTGACGCGCTTGACACCTTAGTAAACCGTGTGCAGCAGATCCTTCCTGCCGAGGTTTACCTGCTCGATGCGCATCCGTACGAGAGTGACGATGGCAACTTGCATATCGCGGTCATCGCAGATGCAGATGATGACATGCTCAATGGGGCCCAGCCCGCAATTGCTTCGGCGGTTGAAGAAGCAAACATTGCTCTCGGGTTCAATCCGCTTCTGGTATATCATATCGGTCAGCGCCATAATCAACTTGCCTCGATAGCAGAGAAAGAAGGAATACGGTTGTGAGTCAAATCTCGACATATGAATGGCTTGATAGTGCCAGCCGACGTCTGGGAGATGCTCGTCTCCTCGTTGCGCATGACCGTCCGGAAACAGCACTCTCAAATGTGTACTTCGCTCTGTTTTATGCTTGCAAGGCTCTTCTTCTGCATAAGGACCACGATTACAAGACCCACAGTTCGGTTATAGGAAATATAGGGCGTTTTTCCAGCTACCGGACACGCCTTGATACTGGGCTTCCTGCACAACTGCAGACCGAGCGTGCACGCTGTGATTACGAACTGGTATCTTATCCACGGGCTTATGTCGAACGGAGGGTACGAGAAGCCCAATCTTTTATCGAAGCCTCTCAGGCGATTGTACAGTAGCATGCTTCGCCCCAGCGCTCCGACTGAACCCGAGTCCGCCACCGCTCGTTAGCCTCACATATCCTTCATGAGCACACGCCTACGCATCTGCTATGATTACTTCAGTCGATCCACCGCGCATCACGGTGCATCCGTATCGCTTCACCTACGAGAAGGTGCTTGCCATGGCTGAAGCAGGCATGCTGCCGGAGCACGAACATGTAGAACTCATCGACGGACAGCTTATCCCTATGACCCCCGTTAACCGTCCGCACTACAAATGCGTAAATCGCATGACGCGTCGCTTCGTCGTGGCCACAGAAGCAATAGATACAGCCGTCACGGTTAGCGTGCAAAACCCGCTGCACCTCGATGCGCACAACGTGCCGGAGCCAGACCTGACGCTTCTACGCGGACCCGATGCGGATGCGACCGCTGATGCGGCCCTGCTCGTCGTCGAAGTCTCGGACACGACCCTGGCCTACGACCGCGATACGAAGCTCCCGCTCTATGCCGAAGCCGAGCTCCCCGAGGTGTGGATCGTGAACCTGCAGGCGCGTCAGGTGGCGGTCTACCGCGAGCCGAAAGGCCCCGCATACGGGCTGCGGCGGCTGGTGGATGCAGAAGACATGCTCTCCATCAAGACCCTTCCGGATGCGGAGCCGATTGCTGTATCCGACATCTTGCCTCCTCCCGATGCCTCGGATGCGGATTCGTGAGCGCCTGCCGCTCTCTTATGTCGCGGCTTCATCCCGCGTGCGAATGACGACGGTATTTGCAATGCGATCGTGGATACCCTGGCGGTTGGGATCCCAGTAGACCTGCGCAAAGCCCAGTAGTCCGGTCGCCAGCCCCGCCGCGTATCCCGCAAACCGGTTAAACGAGTTCCACAGCGTCATCGGATCGCCATCAAGGCGCACCACGCGCAGCCCGAGGAGCCACTTGCCCGGCGTTTGGCCGCTCCACCACGTCAGGAAGATCGTGAAGTAGACGCCAATCCACCCAATCGAGAGTCCAAAGTCGCGGGCGGTCGCTTTGATGTAGCTCCATATGCTTGGGTTCTGAACCCGCTCACTCAGCGCTTCGTTGCGGTCTTCGAGGTCGTCGATGCGGTCGTCGGCATGGTCCAGTCGGCGTTCCAGCGCCTCAATCTGCGGTCCGGCGACGAACTCGGTCATGGCCGGGCGCAGGCTGTCGCGCACGGTGGTGTCGGATTCGGCGATGGCCTGCGCGTAGCGATTGACCAGCGCCGCCGCGTCGGCGCGGGCATCCGCCTGCATCGTGTCGGTGGGGGGTGGCATGGTGAGCAGTTCGCGCACCTCGGCAGGCATGAACGGGAGCTGCGCAAGCGCCTCTGGATCCACCCCGCTGGCTTGCAGTTCGGCGCGCATTTCGTTCATATGAGCCTGCTGCACCGAATCTGACACCGCAGAGGAGGGCTCCGGGATAGCTGCGCCTTCATTATCATCGTCGCCTTCGATAAGGGCGAGGACGGTGCCAAACAGAATCAGCGCGCCCACGAACGCGAGTGTCGCGCGCGCCCAGCGCTTCAACGGACGGTCGATGCGCTGCCGCGTGGCCAGCCGAAAAAACAGAAACGCTACCACAATGCCGACCAGGAGGCCCGCCGCGTTGGCAATGATCGCAGCCAACAGCAGATCAATAAGCAGCGCCACCAGCCGACGCGACGGTGTTGCGAGTTCTATGCCCAAGAGCGCCTCGTCCAACTCAAACGCATACGGGGTGATGCGGTCGCGCGGGTCGCGCGCCGGATCAGTGCCCTGCACATGGCGCGTAGCATCCGACATAGGCGGTTTACATTGGGGGTTGTACAGAATTGAGTGGATGCGCGTAACGTACAACACGCCGTGCGAGAACGCAAGCTCTGCACGCTGGCTCCGCCCCTTCACCTGAACCCAACGTTATCCCAGTTCGTTATCCTTGCACATCCTTTACGGACCCAACATCATGCATCCGCTATGACCACCCGAGTCGATTCGCCGCGTACCACCATGCGCCCGTATCGCTTTACGTACGAGGAGGTGCTTCGCATCGCTGAAGCCGATATGCTGCGCAAACACGAGAATGTAGAACTGATCGACGGGCAGCTTATCCCCATGAGTCCAGTTGGAGATCCACACGTCAGTTGTGTAAATCATCTCACGCGCCTGCTCGTCGAACGCACAACATCCAACGTGATGGTCAGCGTGCAGAATCCGCTCCGAATCGACGCTCACAACGCTCCCGAGCCCGATGTCGTCGTAACTACACAGCACGATGGGGCTCCAACACCTGCCACCACGCTTCTCGTCGTTGAAGTTTCAGACACCACGCTCACCTACGACCGCGATGTCAAACTCCCCCTCTATGCCGAGGCCGAGATTCCGGAGGTGTGGATCGTAAACCTGGAGGCGCGCCAGGTGGAGGTCTATCGCGACCCCTCGGGCCCGGATTATACCGTGCGCCTGCTGCGCGATGCCCCCGCGACGGTAGACGTTGCCGCGCTGCCCGACATCGCGCCGATGGCGGTCAGCAGTATGCTCCCACCTGAAGACGCCGCCAACGCCTCCCCCGAGCGCACTATCGACTCTGATTCTACATGAGCACGTACGACATCAACCGTGCCTTGTATCCCAGGGCCACGCCTGCGTCACAGGTCGATGTTTGAGTTAGCAGCGCCCCTTGTCAGACGCTATCCTCTTGAGCGCCATCCGACGAATATCGCTCCGACTCCTTTCGGAGGAAAGATCTCCTGCATGCCCAGCAGCGGCCTTCATTTGATAGGCTTCCGCCATCTGTGCAGGAGATGGTTCCGTCGAATGTCATTCGACGGCTAAGCCTCCTACGTCGCCGTCCGCTCACCATGACAGGCTTCGTTGAGGGATGATGCCAGAGCAACTATCAAAATGAGGATTGACAGAGCTTTACCGACTCCGGTCCCGCATGAGCACATCGACATTGACTTTTCGGCGCATCCCGAAGCATACCGCATCCAGCCGAATGAGAAGGGCGTGTTCAAGGTGGAGCCGTACAAAAGCGCGCTGCTCGAGCACTGAGGCTTAGCTGTAAACTGCAGAAGCTATATGAGACCATCAAAATAGATTAGTGACGTTGTAAATATCTACTTTTTGTGCGCCCGAGGAGTTGGTGCGTATGCCGTATGCTTTTCCGTCTTTGACAACTTGCAGGAAGACAATTCCTTCTAACGTAAACTCCGACAACTGCTGGCCACTTTCATCAAACACGCGATATGTGGTATTTCCTTCGTCGAACGCATCGGGATCATTCACGGCAATCCAGATTCGATTTTCTGTATCCACAACCATGTGCTCAAATGCAGGCATGGCATCAGGGGCCTCACGCCGCAGTTGCTCCACCTGGTCTGAAGATAACTCAGATCCCCATCCGCTGTATCTCGGTCTCCAACAACTCCTCTGTAACGGGTATAGAAGTGTGATTGTCTTCTACTACAGTCGCTGTATTTCCATTAACAGGACTGACGCTCTGAATCTCGATCCGTTCATTCATCCCATATAGGATGTCCCCGTCTTGACCAACTGTAACGACGGGACGTTTGCCAAATGGCATGAGACGTACGGAAAAGCCTCCGTTTTCGAACACAATAAACTCTCGATCAGGAAGCGTGGCTACGGGATTTTCTTCTCCAAGAAAATGAATATGGATGGCCCGATCTTCATTTCGATTGCTCGGACTAAAGCCGCGTCCTGATACAACCACTTTTTCCCCGTCAGGCAACACCCAGATTCCGTGTAGCCCGACCAACGGGCCTCCAATCATGCTGGAGCTGAGTCCGTCGTCGCGCGATGGAATGGACGTGGTGGTACTCCGACTCATGTTGTCCGTGGGAAATGCGACAATCCGGCGGGCCGCACGGTCGTGTACAAACAGCGAATCGTTCGGCCCCATGTCCATACCAGAGATCGACTGAAACTCTCCTGGTCCTTGCCCACGCCCTCCGAACGAGTCGTCGTATGATCCTTCTGAAGTGTATCTGTGCACCTGCATGTTGATGTAGTCGCCTACATAGACCCTGCTTTCTTCGTCTACAGCAATGCCTTGAATCAGGCCAATGCGCTCGTCCCCGATCTGAGCCTCGGGTTGATGCGGATCATCTGGAAGCCCCAGTCCAAATAAGCCCACAAGCAGAGCGATGACGGATATGGAGGTGCTCATAACTGAACTTGTCTCTGTAGTTAACATGGATTCCTACATGCAAGTATCGCTTCTGGGCACTCACATTCTTGTGGACCAGCACTGCAACCAGAGCATGTACAGCAAGCTCCTGACCCTGCGCAGCATTCAGGGGTATCGTCATTGATAAACGTACCCGCCAAAGTTCCACCGGTATCATTTGAGCCACACATATCTGCAACCTTCGCAGAAACAGCAGAGCGCGCAACCAGAAGGTCAGGTCCTTCTACAACTTCCACCTCTGGATTGTAACGAATCTCTTCGCCTTCAAAGGACGCGTTACTGTCCATGACAAAGCCAGAGAAGATGAGTGTTATAGCAACTATGAAGATGGGAACTACACTATGTCGAAGCCTATCTCTTTGGTGTTGGTGAACTTTTGATTATGACACACCACACCTTAATGGGGGGGCAGAAACTCAATGATTTAGACTCGTGAAATGTGAAATTACAGGCAGTGCAAAAGACGTATGCACCACACCGAGCATGTCTACGATGCGGACGTCAGTCCTATGGCGTAGCACATCCCAGTGCACTGTCACACGTGATTGTTTAGGTCGTTTGAGCGCACGGTCTCCCTCTCCAGGGGAGCGATTCGGAGCTTGCTTCTTTACCCTACACGTCAAGGTCATCCTGCCCCCCGACGACTGGCCGGGGGAAGGATCTCAATGCTCCCCTTGCACATGGGGCACCGGCTTCAGGAGCGGGCACGCTATAGCCCAGGAACTTGGCCTGAACACCGCCCGGGACGTGCGCTGCGCTTCCAGTCCCGGGCTACAGATCCCTAAACACGTACTCTTCTCCTGGGAGAAGAGACTCAATACGTGAGGCAATAGCCGGGGCCCTCCTACCGCGCCGCCTGACGGTTCGGCATCAACTGGCGCAAGAGCAGCGTCAGGATTAGCATCGGGCCGCGCTGGCTGCCGCCTTTGAGCTCGTAGTCCGCCGCCACCAGGGCCTGATACGCCTGGGCCAGGCGTCCGCGGGTGTAGCGCTTGGCGCTCTGCACGTACTCGGACACGAAGTAGGACGACACCCCGATTACGCCCGCCAGCTGACGGTTCGACTTGCGCTGCACGTCGGCAGGCTGTAGCTTCCAGAGCTTGTCGACGTAGGAATTCAGAATCGCCACAATCATGATGGCCTCACCCCGCGGATTGTTGGCCTGCTGCAAGAGGCGGTCGGCAATGCGCATCGCATCTGCGTGGCGGCCCTCGCCGATGGCGCTCTGCAGCTCAAACACGTTGAACTCGCGCGTCTGCCCGCTGGCGCGCAGCACATCATCGGTGGTAATCTCATCGCGCTCCCCAATGAACGTCTCCAGCTTGTCGATCTCGCTGACCGCCGTCTGCAGGTCCGTGCCCACGTACTCAGCCAGCATCTGCACCGCGCGCCCGTCAATGCGCAGCCCGCGGCCCTCCACATGGCTCTTGATCCAGCCCGGAATCTGGTTGTCGTAGAGCGCCTTGAAGTGTGACCACGTGGCATTCTGCTTCAGCGCCCGGTACGGATGCGCACTCAGATTCGGCTTCGTGGTGCACAAGAGCAGCACCACCGCCTGCGGATTCGGCTGCGTGGCGTAGCTCTTGAACATGCGGTTGTTCTCCAGCTGCTCAAACTCGCGCACCACCACCACGCGGCGCTCCGCCATCACCGGGTAGCCCTGGCAGATATTAACGACCTGCGAGGCCTCCGCCTCCGAGCCATAGATCAGATCGAAGTTGAAATCACGCTGCTCCGGCGGCAAGGCATGCTCGATCAAGAGCTCCTGCAGCTCATCCATCAAAAACCCCTCCTCCCCAAAGAAGAAGTAGAGCGGATCGAAGTTCTCGTGCCGAAACTGCGTCGCCAGTTCGTTAAACGACGGACCCGTGTTCTTCGCCATAAGACATGCAGCAACAGATGAAAGGCAGGTTCTTACTTCGGCAGATCCTCGTCCCGATCCGACAGGTGCGCATGATGCAGACGTTGCGCCACCGTGCGCAGGCGTTCTGTATCGTTTTGGAGGATGCGATGGGCCCAGTCAAAGACCGTCATTTCGGTGCGATCTACCTCCACATCGCGCCCCCATGCGTCGAGGTCGCACGCGTGCAGGCTCTCAACGAGTGCCTGGCGGGTCTGCGTCAGGCGATCGAGGGTCACGCCGAACCCGTTCTCGCTCCAGCTGTGCTCGTTGGCCACGTCCAGCGCCTCCCGCGAGCGGATGCGCGGTGTCGTGCTGTCCTTCACCATCTCGACCGCCGGACGCCGCACGCGCTCATCAAGATGGGCGATGAACGCATACACTTCGATGATGGCCAGCGTATCAGGCGTCGGGCGCTCAATGAGCAACTGCGTCGGAATCCGGTCCACAAACGTGCGCATCCCGTCGACTTCCTCCACCAGCATGCCCAACTGGTTCAAAAACGACTGGCGAAGCGATTGCGCTTGGTCGGTATCAGCCATGGAAAGTCAGGCAGGCCCAGAAAAACATGCGTTCGAAAAGACGACTGTTGTATCTTGGAGTGGCAACGTCCCCCTCTCAGATGCTGTCATCTTGAGCGGAGCGAAGCGGAGTCGAAAGATCTCCCCCAAAGTAGGCAGGCTCCTCTGTCCCGCCGTATCTGCCAAGCGCCGAGGAGATGGTTCGACTCTCGGCTCCTCCGTCGCCTTCCGCTCACCATGACAGGCTTCGTTCGGAGGGGTAGGACAACCATCAGAATGAGGGTTGACAGAGCACTACGCCGGAGCGTGCTCCGACGCGGGCGGTCCTTTGCGGTCGCGTGGCGACCAGTCTTTGTCGTCGTCGGTCACGCGGGCGTCTTCACGCAAGTGCGTGGTATCCAGGCCATCCATGCCCTCATCGGCCAGCCAGTCCAGGAAGTGCTGATCCTTCACGCTGTGCAGGTTATTGTCCGCCTGAAACGACCACTGCTGCCCAAACTGCGGATCTTTGTACTGATCCAGGTACTCCAGGCGGTCTTCCATCTGCTCCTTGGGCTTGAGCAGGCGCGTCAAGTCGAAGATGGCCTCGTCGCGGCTCTGAAACGTCATGTCGTATTCTTTCGACATGATAATGGCCTCTTCGGGGCACACCTCCTCGCAGAAGCCGCAGTAGATGCACCGGAGCATGTTGATCTCGAACCACTCGGGCTCGCGCTCCTTCACATTGTCCACCTCTTTCGACTGCATCGAGATGGCCATGGGCGGGCAGGCCCGTGCACACAGGTTGCACGACACGCAGCGCGGACGGCCATTTTCCTCCACAAGCACCGGGCGTCCACGGTAGCTATCCGGTGGATACCACTGCTCCTCAGGATACTCAATGGTGTAGGTATCCTCATTTACGATTTTGTTGAGCGAGAACCCGAGGCCCTTAAACAGTTCGGGCAGATACAAATTCTCCCAGAAGTTAAGGGTGCGCTCGTCGCGCGGCTCGTTCGAAGAGGGGCCAGGCATGGCAGCGAAGCAAGCTAATCGATGAAATAAACGGGGCGGCTACAGCACCGCCGTTGGGCATATGTATACGACGGCATGGCGGGAGGCGGGTTTCCGTATGCAGGGGACGGGTTGACGTGGTTTTCCCCAAAACGCAGGTGCTTTCCAGGCATCTGCCTCCCCGTTCCGGATTTCAGTTCATGCGCGGGTCGTCAGGAAAGGTAGAGAGCAGCGCATACTCCCCACCCATGGCTCGCATCACCCGCGGCCAGAGCATACTGGCTTTCGTCTCAAAGACCCACTCGGGCTCGGCCTCCGTCACGATCCAACCATCCTGGTTCACCTCTTGCTGCAATTGCCCCGGCGCCCAGCCGGTGTATCCCAAAAAGAACCGAATGGACTGCGGCGACGGCGCTTCGCTTTGCACAAGCGTTTCGATGGTATCGTACGTGCCGCCCCACCGTACCCCTGGCAGCACCGCAATGCTTTCGGGCACAGCTTCGGCATAGCGATGCAAGAAGTGAAGCGTTTCTTGCTGCACAGGCCCGCCGAAAGCAAGGGGCGGGTCGTTTACGAAGTAGGCGTCCATCACGTCGCCCAAATGCAAGTCGGTCGGACGATTCAGCACAAGCCCAAAACTGCCTTCCGACGTGTGATCGCAGAGTAGAATCACAGTCCGTCGAAAGTTCGGGTCTTCCATGATAGGAGCCGCTATCAAAAGCGATCCCGGGGCTAAATCGGATGCAGAGTGAGCCATACTGCAGTAGTAAGCACAAAGGCATAGAGGAATGCACGCGCATGTGCCGTACGCACAGCACCGATCACGTTTCCATCGGGAAGCGGCTGTTGTTAACGTCGGCCAACATTGTCTCAGGAGACGCAGAAACACCTTTGGTGTGGATGCAGGAGTTGGTTTTCTGAGGTAACTGTCCGTCTAATCGTATAGCGACCACAAAAAAAGCAGGCCCCTCGCGCTCGAAAGCACAAGGAGCCTGCGTTCAAATTGTGCACGTATTGACTCAGGACGGTACCGTCCTGTGCCGTGCAGCGGTGCTACTCAGCGGGCGTGAGCGTCGCATCGTCCGACACCGATTCGCCATCGCGCTCATAGGGCGCGTCTACGCTGGCGTCGAAGGCCTCGTCGCCATCGTCGCTGTACATGACAACCGATACGTCGGTGTCTTCCTCAATGGCAGCATCAAGCTCCACGGACACGCCGTTCACAATGCCGCTTGCGATGTAGTCGGATGCGCCAAGCACATTGCCGTCGGCATCTTCGATCGCCGCAAAGCCACCGTCGCCAGGCACGTACACGCCCGCAACGGTTGCGGTCGTCACGTCGTCTTCCACAACAACAGCCTGGTCGGTAATGTCAACCGAGGCGGTGGGGGGAAGCAGCACCGTGTCGATTTCGTGCAGGGCCACATCGCCCGATACCGGGACGTCAGCCGCCGTCACGGTGGCGCTGTTGGCCACACCGTTCACAGATACCGTGCCGCCACTTACACCCAGCGAGAGCGGGTAGTTATCGCCGTAGAGCGTAGCCACTTCGTCGCCGTCGCTGATGGCGCTTGCAGGGACTTCGGCCCCAGCTACGTGATACGTCAGGATGTCGGCAAGCACGCCCGGAGCGGGTAGTTCGTCATCAAGCGATTCGAGCACCGGTTCAAACGCACCTTCGTTTGGTGCAAAAACCGTAATGTCAGAGGCTTCTCCGAGCGTCTCCTCCAGCCCGGCTTCTCCAACGGCTGCCGCAAGGCTCGGGTAGAGACGCCCGGCCTGCGTGAGCACATCAACGAGCACCGCATTTACTTCGAGCGAACCGTCGTACTCTACGCCATCGTCAATGTTAATGGTGTAGGTTCCGGGCTCCTCGTAGGTTACGTCTACGAATTCGCCTTCGCGGCGCACTTCGTAGGCAGGCTCTACGGGTCCGTTCACGCTCCACGTGTAGTTCTTGTCGATGGTGAAGGCCTGCACGTAGTACTCGTACGTGCCGGGCACAGCCACCTCTTCAGCGGGACCAATAATTGCGAGCGAGTCGCCCGGCTCCCACCCGATGTTCTGGGAAGAGTCGTCGCACGCGCTAAGCGTGCCTGCTACGGCAAGCAGCAGGGCGAGTCGTAAAATGGTACGAAAGGTCATGTTCATGGGTAATCGTGCTAAAATGAGCAGAGGGGAAAAGGCAGGGTTGCACCAGAAACAGTTAGTTGACGTCCCACCACAGCTTCGTGGCTTGGGAGTCGCCTCCGCTTCCGGTAAGCAGGCCAATGCCCTCTTCAAGGTTGGCACCGTTGAGGTTGGCCTCATCGGTCGGATACGTCATCCGAACGGCTACGGCAGGATCCAGGTCAGCAACAGCATCCACAGCAGCTCCGCCTTCAGGAGCGCGTACGATGCCTTCAAAGTCAAGGCGGCGCCACTCGGCCCATCCCTGGATGCCCTGCATGTAGAGCGCAATCCATTTCTGTTCACCAATGGACTGGCGCCAGTTTCCACCGTCGTATGGCACTTCATCGATGTAGGCATCGATCGCAGCCTCATCCGACACCTCCCAGAACGCCATGGAGGAACGGATGCCGTCTTCGTAGAAGGTAGCTGCATTGCCACTTACAAAGCCACGCTCGGCTGCTTCGGCCAAGGCGAAGTACACTTCGTCTTGCAGAAGCAGGTAGGCGGGCGAGTCCGCCGCAGTCACATCATCCCCAGGACGCGAGAAACCGCCCTGCGAGTAGAGCGCCTGTGCAGGCCCTTCTTCCAGTCCGTACGGATAGCCCACAAATTCGCCATCAACCGACTCTGCGTATGCTGAACGACGCGGATCATCGTTGTCATTCATGTAGCCGAGCAGGTTCTCGGTTACGGCCCAGTCATCGCGCCCGTTGATCTCGTAGTTTTCATGGACGGGATTCTGATAGGGCGGTGAGCTATCAAAGGCAATGTAAGCCCCTTCGTACTCTTCCGGACCTCCCAACGCTTCCATCGCGCTGTAGGCTTCTGAGATGGCCGTTTCAGCCGTCCCACTATCGACATCGGACATGCGTGTGGCGACTCGCAGCTTCAGTGCATTCCCGAAGAGCGCCCACTGTGTCATATCGCCGCCGAACACAACATCGCCTCGCAGGGCATCGGCATCTGTATTGATACGCCCAAGCGCATCGTCGATAAGAGCAAGAATGCCATTGTATACTTCCTCTTGCGAGTCATACGCCGGAATCGGATTCTCATCGCCGCCGATGGCTTCATCAAAAGGGATTGGCCCCCAGATGTCGGTCATAACGTGGTAGGTCCACGCCTGCATGATCTTCGACATCGCAATTTGGTTGGCGGGCTCCCCGAAGAGGTTGGTATCCTCAGGGCTACTCTCGTTCAGGTCAACAACTTCTTGGAAGTCCTGAATCGCAAGGTAATAATCGCCCCACATGCCATTCAGCACGCCAGAACGCTCCTGTGGAAAGAGGTAGCGATCTTCAGCGGTGTACTGATTCTGTGTCCAGTACTGTGCGTAAATGTTACCAAAGCGCCCGAGGGTGAATTCCCCCCAGTAGGTTTCGGCAACATCTTTGGTGGCATTTGTGAAGATGTAATCAGGCCGAGCGTCAGAAGACGTATTCGGGGTGTCGTTAATCTCGGTCAGGTCACAGCCGGCGAAGAGCACAGCCACGCATAACAGCCCGAGAGCTACAGTTCGTTTGAGTGTGTACATTGCAGAGTGTAGATCTTTAGCAGTAGGAGAGCGGATAAAGCGCGCAGCTGGGGCTTCTACACCTGCATGGGCAGAAGCCCCCTGCTACGCTGCGCCGTGCGTTACAGCTGCATGTTCAGCGAGATGCCGTAGGTACGCTGTGGCGGAATCTGGCCGGCCTCAACCCCTTGCAGGTTGGTCGCGCTGAGCGCGGTTGCAGGGTCAAAGTGCGGCGTCTTCTTGTAGAGCGTAGCCAGGTTGGTTCCTTGCACCGCAACGGACAGCGTCCGGATTGGGGTGCGGTTAAACCACATCTCAGGGAGCGTGTAGCGCACGCTTACCGACTGCAGCTTAATGTGGGTGGCATCGAAGGTATTCGCTTCGTTGTTGCCGAAGAATCCGCTGATGGAGAACGCGTTCGGATCTACCCGACCGGTCCATTCGACAAGCTCACCAGCGTCGTTTTCGTAGACGCCATCGGGCACGAAGCCAACTTCGCGAACATCGCCCTCAACCGTTTCCTCAACGAGGCCACTGTACATACCGAACATGTTCGTGACGGAGTAGATGTTACCGCCTTTCTGGCCGTTCAGCGATGCGCTCACGTCGATCGACTTGTACGAGAACGACGTTTGCAGACCCGCTGTCCAGTCCGGCGTATAGCTACCCAGCGATTTCGGGGCACTTGTTTCCGGGATGCCGCTCGAGTTGAGGATGATATTACCTTCATCATCGTACTGATATCCCACTCCGAAGAGCGTGCCGTACGGCTCCCCAACACGGGCTACCACATCGGGTCCGAAGGGCGTGCCACCAATCGTGTAGCTTTCGAGGCCAAGGCTCTCATCAAGCTCAATCACCTCGTTGCTGTTGGTGGCCCAGTTCACGGTTACATCCCAGCGCATGTCATCGTTTACGATGGGCGATCCACTAAGCGCCAGCTCAACACCCTGGTTTTCGATTTCACCAGCGTTCACAAGCAGCGACTGGTAGCCACTGGCTCGTGAGACCTCTACACCCAGAATCTGGTCACGCGAGACATCGCGATACACAGCCAAGTCGAGCGCGAGGCGATCTTCGAACAGCCCCAGTTCCAGTCCGGCCTCAACCGAAGTCGTAATCTCGGGCTTCAGGTCGGGGTTGTTTAGCTGACCCGGAACAGACTGTACCGGATTGCCCCGGAACGGAACGTCAAGGTCATACGCCGGGCGCAGCTGGTAGGGATCCGTATCGTTACCGACCTGGGCCCATCCAAGACGCACTTTACCATTCGAGAGGAAGTTAACATTATCGAATGTGCTGAGGTCACTGAAGATAAAGCTTCCCTTCACTGACGGGTAGAGGTACGAGTTTTCGCCTTCAGGAAGCGTGGAGCTCCAGTCGTTCCGGAGCGAGCCATCAACGTACACCAGGTCGTTGTATCCGAATGTGACATTTCCGTAGGCGCCGATCAGCTTCCGCTCTTCAAAGAAATCGGTGATCGCTGGGCGACTAATGGAGTTTTCCAGCGTGTATACCCCTGGCAGGCTGAGTCCGCCCTGCGTGTTACCGATGCTCAGGTCATAACTGTTGTATCGGTAGTCTGACCCGGCATAGGCATCAAGGCTGAACTGATCCGTCAGTTGCGTGCTGTAGTCCGCCTGTACACGCGCGTTTATCTCGCGCACCTGGCGAATTTCTTCGCGGTACTGATCCTGAATGGTGGATCCCACGGCAACACGCTCTTGGCGACGGTCGGTGTAGAGGTCTGTCCGTGCGCTGGTAGACAGTTGCAGGTCGTCATTTACATCGTACGACAGTCCCACTCCTCCGAAGATGCGGTCGTTCTCATCTTCCTGGAAGTTGTTGAACTGCGTCCAGTACGGATTGTCGAAGTAGATCAGGTCACCCGCTCGGGCACCTTCTTCGCCTCCGGTCCAGTTCCATCCGCGCTGCGAGCCATCGGGGCGCTCGTAGTCGCGCATGTAGCTGTTCTCGCCCAGGTCGAGTTGACGCTGGCCAAAGTGGTTGAACTGCTGGAAGACGTTGCGTCCGTCGTATCCGGTACCCGGACGCCCTTGTCCTTGCGTGTTCGTGTAGGTCGCCTGCAAGTTTGTGGACAACTTCTCAGACAGATCGAGCGAGCCATTGAAGCTCACCGAGCTGCGGTCGAGCGAGCTGTTCGGGTAGACGCCTTCTTCCATCACGTTCTTGACCGACGCGCGATAATTGAAGTTTTCGCCGCCCTGCGAGAACGCCACCGACGTGTTAAACACGGTACCCGTGTTGAAGTAGTCCTCTACGTTATTCGGATTGGCTTCCCACGGCGTGGTTTCGCCGAGCAGGCCATTCACGTCATCGTAGCTGTACCACTGGCGCACCGGGCGCCCATCAAGGCGCGGGCCCCACGACTGGTCCGTACCAAAGTCGACAATGTACTGGCCCTGGTCGTTCATGCTGAACGGGCGCCATGAGCCCCCGCCGTACGTGTTCTGGTAATCGGGCAAGCCGTACACCTGCTTGGTACTGGCGCTGGTGCGGATGTCGACCCCAATGACGCCATCGGCAATGCTTTCACCACTCTTTGTGGTGATCTCAATGACACCGTTGGCGGCGCGTGACCCGTACAGCGCGGCGGCGTTCGGTCCTTTCAAGATCGAGACCGACTCCACGTTGTCTGGATTAATCATCTGGGCAGCATTTCCGTAGTCGTATCCACCGCCTCCACCAGCCTGACCGGCTGATGTAAAGCTGGAGTTGTCAAGCGGCGTACCATCGATTACGATCAACGGCTGGTTATTACCTGATACCGAGCGTGCGCCACGCAGCACAATGCGTGCTGAGCCTCCCATCGAGTTTGATGTAGAGATATCAGCGCCTGCAATGCGTCCCTGCAGGTTGCTTACGAAATTGGTTTCGGCGGTGCCTGCGAGCTCTTCGCCGCTGACTTCTTGCACGGCGTATCCCAAAGAACGCTCGTCACGCTCAATGCCAAGGGCCGTCACCACTACGTCGCCGAGTTCGACAGCGCCGGGGCTGATCATGATCTCAACTTCGGTCGTTTCGCCAGCTTCCACCGTGACAGGTGTAGACGTGGTTTCGTAGCCCAGATACGACACCGTGAGCGTGTAATCGCCCGGTGCAATACCGCTAAGCTCAAACGCGCCCTGTGCATCGGTCGCCGTTCCCTGCTGTAGCTCGTCAATGACTACGTTGGCGCCGGGTACCGTCTCCTCCGTTTCGGAGTCGAGCACTGTTCCGGTTATGTTGCCATCTTGTGCCCAGGCTGCGTTTCCGGCGCCCAATAAGGCGAAGATAAAGACAGTGAAAAAAGCGGTTCGTAACATGATAGCATAGGTACCAGTGAGTAAAGATGATCAGGAAGCACTGCAGAAGTGGATGCGGAAGGCTCCCGTCTGGCACGCTTACGACATTGCTAATGAAACAGCGCCGTAATACAGAGTGCCTGAACAGTTGCAGGCGCGGTAGTCGCGAACACATCGTTCGGACTGTGCTCATTCATAACCACGGTACGCTTTAAACCAAGATGCGCTTTTCTGCATCAGCATACAGCACATCTACGCGAAGCACTTCGTGCGGCATGTTCCTTTCAATCTGCAAGATACGACTATGAACGTAGACGGCATGTGAACACATAAGCAACGCGTAACACAGCATTAACGCTTATTTCATGTAGCGGCGTGCTGACTTTGTGACACATATTGTCTTGAGCAGCGCTCAACCCAGATGTGGAAAAAATATAGGAAAGGTAACGGTCAGACGCTACGTGATAAAGCTACGAGACATCGTACCCTTGTTTCGTTCGAGTCCCTTCTCTCTTTATTCCGCTTCGCTCCATCCGTCGTCCTGCGGACTTGGATAGGTTTCTCTCCTTTTTTCGAGGGGGAGATGTCCAGAGGATCACACCTTCGGCGAAGCTCGACAGACCAGGGAGGTTGGGCGTCCTACAATGGTGTAGACCACATGACAATCACTTACCATTGAACCGCTACCAGAAAAGCAAGGGGGATCCCAACAAAAAGCGCTTTCCTGGCATGGGACCCAGGAAAGCGCTTTGTAGTGTCCTCGAACTTGCTCCTTGCTCATCTTGAACTTGATTGCAAAACCAACTCAGTCACGAGTCAGCGAGCAAGTGGAGGGTTTTTCACGTTCGGATAGGAGTGGAGCATGCACACCCGTTATGCTGTTGCTCCTTCCTCCATCTGTTCCCAGTCATATCCTTCCGCCTTGCTGATTTCCTGAGCAACGAGCGTCAGATAGATACCGTAGATGACCTTCGACCCAACGTCGGCAACGGTGTAGGTCATATGGCGGCCAACGACAGCAACCTCACTGAGAGCAGGCTCGGTGAATCCACCAAAGAGGTACGGCATCAGGTAGGCACCAGGGTAGAGCATCCACGTGATGAGAAACAGCGTCCAGATGGTACCCAGGTACTGCTGAGCCTTCGCCGGAATACCTTCTTTTCCTTGGTCAATCACCTGCTTCATCAGGTACAGAATGTGGAAAAAGAAGACCGTCGAAATCGTACCCCAAACAAAGAACAGTGTCGGGTCCGTAACTTCGTAGTATTGCCCGACGTATCCGGTGAGGATCATGCCTGTGCCCGAGAACCAGAATTGGTTTCGCACCGACGTGAAGCTGCTCGTCGTGAGCGTTACCACAAACAGGATTTGGAACAGCAGCATTGGTACGTCAATGAGCCAGTTCAAGTACCGGTAGCCATTGTTGAACAGGTCTCCCGGGTTGGTTGAGCTCAGCATGTACATGCCCGCCTCCGTGTCGTACTGGAAGGCACTGATCCAATTTTGCTGTTGTACATACAGAAGCAGGAAGGCCGACACCATAACGACGACCGACAGCACGCTCGATATCCGAAACTTGCGCTTTACCGTTTTGATGGTGAGCACAAAGTACAGCAGCGCTGCCAGCATCACAGCGTAGCCCAGCGTCAGCACGTGGGCCGACAACTGGTAGGCCATCTCCGAATAGCCTGACTCTAATCCCACGTAATTCTCGAAGGTTGCATTCCCAAGTTGTGCTATGAGTTCTTCCATTATATTAGGCCTCTCGTTTGTTCGATGGGTGATGACGGGTGCAGCACCGGATTGCTACACCCTCATGATAGGTTTCCGCCCCCAGACTGATCAACTCCAGAAAGTAACTTTGTCGTTTTACTATACGTAATATGTATCGAGGTAGATACGTGACATCTCATTGTTAAAGGGATAGTCGAATCTATCACATCTCTGTTAACAGGTCTGTTACGATGTGCAAGGTAGATGCACCTGTTTTGTGCGCAGAACTCCGTGCTGTAACCTCCCTCTACGTACTGCGTCTTACAGAAAGGATCGTCGTTTTCTTTGGTAGTGGGTAGGCCTTACCTCCTGATGCAACCTGTTCCTGGGGCAACAGTCCTCCGTTCACTCACGCCAGCCCGCGCCAGAGACATGCGCACCGGGCGGCGCTCTCCGGCTCCGGCTCCTTGCATCTTTCCTCCATCACGTAGTATTGAACCGCTACTTTCTCTTTTTGCTGTAGATGCCATGCTCTTTCATCGCGCTCTTGTCTCGGGCTTACTCTTCGTTGGGCTCTTTGCCCTGTTTATTCTACCCACCTCCAGCGGCCAACTGCGCGGTACGGCTACGCTCGTCGGTATTGTAACAGATGCAGAGACCGGCGAGCCACTTGCGGGGGCCAACGTTATTATCGCCGGCTCGACGCGTGGGGCCGCCGCCGATGCAAACGGACGCTACGAAATCCGAAACGTACCGATCGGCGCGCAGCGGCTGTACGTCTCGGTCGTGGGCTACGAGGCGGGCACGCGCAACCTGAACCTGCGCGAACCCGGTATCGTCGTCACCGATTTTGCACTCACGCCGGCTCCTATCGAGATTGGCGAGGTCGTTGTGGAGGCCGAGCGCGATGAACAGTGGATGCGTCGCTTTGAACGCTTCAAAGAGGCCTTTATCGGCGAAACGCCCAACGCAGAACAGGTTGAGATCCTGAATCCAGAAGTGCTTAGCTTTTCGGGCCGCCTGTCGAACCTCACGGCCTACGCCGCTGAAACGCTTGAAATCGAAAACCAGGCGCTGGGCTATCGCCTCACCTACTTCCTGAAGGAGTTTCAGACCACCCGGTCGCGCACGCGGTGGGACGGCGAGCCCCTCTTTGAGGCGTTAGACGGCTCTATACAGGAGCAGGCTGCATGGGACCGCCAGCGCCGCCAAGCCTATCTGGGGTCGTTTCATCATCTTATGCTGGCTCTCCTTGCCGATCAACTTGAGGAACAGCAGTTCCGGCTCTACATGCGCCCCATGACGTCTACCCCTGCTGTCTCGGATGGCCCCTTTGCTCCTGCTCCGCAACTCAGCGGGCAGCGCTTTCCCCTCAACGACGTGTCGGAAATTCTGGAGCCCGGCGCCACCGACAATGAGCGCGTGCTCGACTTTGAGGGTGCTGTGGAGATCGTGTACACCGGCGCCACCGAGTCGGAAGCCTATCGTGCCTGGCTACAGTCACGCGGGCAGCAAGGCGGTGTACGTCTTGGCGAGCGGTTTCAAACGTCGCAGATATGGCTGGAGCGCGGTCCGGCCACAATTGACTACAAGGGCGACATTGTAGATCCGTACGGCGTGACGCGCTCAGGCTACTTTGCGTTTAAGCGCATCGCCGATCAGCTTCCCAAAGAATACCGGCCGTGGCGGTGATGTATGCCCACGTAGGCCCTTCCTATGCTATCGCGGCTTCCATATCAGCCCGACCTACCAGATTCAGCAGGTGTAACATCTGCTCGACCGCGCTACGCAGGCGCCATACGACGTACGCGTCGGCATCGCGGTAGCGCGCTACCTGGTCGTAGAGCTCCGTGCGTGCTGCTTCAACCTCGGGATCGGCCCACACGTACCGGCTTCCTGTTTCCAGCAATCTGTTCTGGGTCTCGTCGTCCAGCGCATCGAAGGCCCCGTCGTGATCGACCCACTTGCGCCAGCGCCCACTGCGTACAAGCGCGTTGCGCAGGGCGTTGTGCCAGGTCGGCGTGGCATCAATGGCTTTGGCCAGGGCCTCCAGTTCGCGCAGTGCCTGATATTCGACTGCCGAAAGCCCCGGTCCAATGTTTGCGCCGCCCATCCCACATCGCGGGTACGCATCCAGCGCATCCACAAAGTCGCTGTAGTGCGCCTTTACAAGAGCCCCATGCGCCCGCACCTGCTCAACCACCTGTTGCGCATGGGCGGCCTCGAACTGCCCGGTGCCAAATGACGTGCCCACGTCGCTCACAACAAAGGTGGGGGCCATGTCGGAGGGCAACGTTGCATCGAGTTGCGTAAGAAATGCCTCCAGCCGCTTGCTTGGATCTGTAACGTCGGGCGGCGCCACCTCTTCGATTCCAACCTCGTAGGTGATGTGTGGCATGCCGTTCTCACGGCGGTACGCCTCGGTCCACCGAAGCAACGCGTCCGTACGGTCGACCATATCGGATACCGGGGGCGGACCGTGGCGGTGCGGGTCTATTGTTGCATCAATGTGTACGTAGCGGTATCCGGCATCAAGTGCCGCGCGAAGGGTGGCCTGCGTTCCGGCTTTGGCCTCGTGCCACGACGCCCCTGCATTCCGCTCTGCATCTTTGCACCACGGCCCACCATGATCCACACAGGTTATGACTGGAGGCGCTTCCGAAAGCGATGCACAGATGATCTCCGTGCGATCCATAAGAGCCTGGGGCGTCCAGCCCGTGTATCCCCCATCGATGTCGACCTGATTGCGGGTGGCAGCAATGAGCAAGGGGGCCTGGGCCTGGCTGGCGGCCTGCAGTGCCGCACGTAGCACAGCGTCGGACGTCGGGCACACGGCCAGCAGCGTGTATGCCGCGGTGCCGTCTTGTAGCGGGGCCACCCAATTCGATAGCTGCGCCTGAGTCACGTCATTTCCCATTGCTGTGCCTCTCTTTTTCCACGAGTGCCACGAACCGCTGTGGATGCGCGGCTTAGTATGCGCCGTTCTGGGATCCGGCGTAGATGATGGCGACCAGTAACACGGCCGGCACCAAAATGCTGGCAATGGGCATCCACTCCAAGCCGAGTGGAATAGAGGTCGCGTTTTCGGGCTGTGCGGCGAGGGCTGAGAACAGTACAGTAGCCATAGCAAAGCAGAGGGAATGGGCCAAATACATACGGGCTGCTGTGTACCCCACAGAGCAGCCCGTTGTTGCAGGCACATGCTATACAGCAGCATGCCTGGCCATATGTATGGTTTGCCTATGCCGTTGAAGAGGGCACCGCCTCCACTTCAGCGAGGGTACCATTTTCATGGCCTCCGCCCAGCAAACAGATCTTACTGCGCCGTTCGTCGGTAATATCGCTTAGCGCATTGCGCGTATCCACAATGGCGTTGGCGTGCGTTGCAATCAGTTCGGTATCGAATGCCTCGTGATCGGTTACAAGCACTGCCACGTCGTACGCTTGCAGCGTTTCGGCCGTAAGCGACTGCTTCTGAACTGGACGCGTGTCGCTGTTGGCCGTATGAACAGCAAACGACTCGACATGCGGATCCGCAAAGGCGACCTTGTCAATTCCTTTCTCGCGCAGCAGGCGAATGATGGTCTCGGCTGGCGAGTGGCGCGTGTCGTCGACATTGCCCTTGAACGCAACGCCAAGCACGAGCACCTTCGCATCCTGAAGCCGAACGGGCTGACGTGCAATCTGCTCAACGACGGCTTCGGCCACGTAATACGGCATGCCTTCGTTCACGCGTGCCGCCAGCGTGATGAAGCTGGTCTCGAAGTCATAGCGGCGGGCCAGCCACGACAGATAATATGGATCAATAGGGATGCAGTGACCGCCCAGTCCCGGTCCAGGGTAGAACGGCATGAACCCAAACGGCTTCGTTTTCGCCGCGTCAATGACGTCCCACATCGACAGGTCATCGATGCGATCGCACAGCTTGGCGAGCTCATTTACGAGGGCGATGTTCACCGAGCGGAAGATGTTTTCGAGCAGCTTCTCCATCTCGGCCACCTTCGGCGAGGGGGCCACGTGCACCTGTGCAATAATGGCGCGCAGGGCAGCTTCGGCCACTTCGGTACAGGCATCTGTTACACCGCCAACGACCACGGGCGTATTGGCTGTGGTGAACTCTTTGTTGCCCGGGTCAATGCGCTCGGGACTAAACGCCAGGAAGTAGTCTTCGCCCAGCGCAAGTCCTTTTTCAGCGGCGGCTTCCTCCAGAATGGGCTGCACAACCCCTTCGGTCGTGTCGGGATAGGTTGTGCTCTTCAGGATGATGAGCTGTCCGGGACGCAGATGCTTGGCAATGGAGCGTGTAGCAGCCTCGATGTACTTGGTATCGGGCTCTTTGTGTTCGGTAACCGGGGTGGGCACGCACAGAAAAAATACGTCTACGTCTCCAGCAGCGCTATAGTCGGTTGACGCGCGCAGCCGTCCCTGCTCGACGAGTGAGGCCACGTGCGCATCGTCCAGATCATCAATGTAGTTGGTGCCCGCGTTAAGCTGGGCCGTGCGGGTTTCGTTCGGTTCAATACCAATGACCTCGAACCCCGCCGCCGCATATTCTACGGCCAGCGGCAGTCCTACGTATCCCAACCCAGCAACTCCAATGGTTGCACTGTGGTCGTTGAACGCTTTAACAAGCGAGGTAGCGGGCATACTAAGTTGGCCGTTTGTGTTCATGGAAGGCAAAGATCAGGAAGGGTCAGCGTAAATGGTTCAAGCTACAACGTGCATCTTCCAATGACGGGCACGCGCTCTACGATAAGGATGTACAGGACACACTTTCATGTCTACGGCGTGGGAGCAAGTACGTCACTCGAAGCCCGGGTTGTCTGCGGAGCGTCCATTAGTGTCATTTCGAACTCGTGACAGGGTACCTCCACGTTTTCAACAGCGCTGCGGGCAAGCGAGCGTTCATCGTCATCCATTGCCCGGCGCGCCAGCAGCACCACATCTACATGATACAGCCTACAAACAGCCGCCAACTGCTGCCCTGTTCCCAGCACAGGAAGTCCCTGCACACGCTGCGCTTTTTTAAGCGGATCGTCATCCACAAACCCAACTGGGTCGTATGGAAGCTCTGGGTTTTGCCGGATTTCGCGCAGAAGCAGCGCCCCCGAGTCGTTGGCTCCGTAGATCACAGCGCGCGGACCGGATGTAGTGCGCGCCAGGAAATACTGTCGCAGCCCACGAAAGCCGAAGCGCACACCGATCACGGCTAAGGTGACGACCATCCAGTCGATAATCCAAACGGAAACGGAGAAGGCATCCCATGCAAAGACAAGTCCAAGCCCCACAATGCTGGCGCCCGAGGCCAGGAATGAAGCTCCAATGGTACGCACAATTTCGGGGGTACCTGCATGCCGCCAGATTGCCCGGTACAGGCCCATCGCGGCAAATACCGTAATTTTGATAGAGATAAGCAACGGAAGCGCACCGAGCATCTGTTCTTCCTGGGATACAGTGAGCCCCTGCTCAAACCGCAGATAGTGAGCCACCACAAAGGCTGCAGCCAGCAACGCACTGTCGGCCAGCACGCCGAAGACCGCCTTCCATCGGTGACCAAAGAGGCGGAAGAGCAGATGGGCATCATTGGTCTCGGTTGGCGACCGATGCACCGGCGCGCCGTCGCCCCCAGCCGGGGACGGGTCGTCGGTCGCAGCATATACGTTGGCCCGTGCCAGGTAGACCCCAAACATGGTGAGCGACACGCCTACCAGTGCCGCAAGGGCGTAGAACAGCAGCGTATCTACCACGAGCACCGCCAGCGCAAGTGCCCCTCCGGCTGCGCTCAGCGCATAGAGCGTGAGCACCGCGTGTGCTTCCGACAGCCCCAAAAATACCAGTCGATGCGACGTGTGGTCGCGTCCGCCCTGCGATACCGGGCGGCCCATCCATCGCCGCACAATCATGACAAGTGTGGTATCCAAAATAGGCACCGCCAGCACCGCAAACGGCAAGATCATGACCGCAAACGATGCATTCACCGGCACCTCCGTCTGCACCACCAGGGCCCCTGCGCCCAGCATATACCCCAAAAAGAGGCTTCCGCAGTCGCCCATGAAGATCTTGGCAGGCTTGAAGTTAAAGACCAAGAAGCCTGCTGCAGCCCCAGCCACGGCAGCCATAATCCCGACGACCGCCGAAAGCTCGACTGGAACGCCCACCATCAACATCACCAGAGCTGCAATACATGCAACTCCCGCTGCCAGCCCATCCATGTTATCGAGCAGGTTGATGGCATTCGTGATTCCGGCCACCCAGAGAAAGGTGAGTGGCCCCGAGATGGCCCAGTGCCAGTCGCCCATAAAGAGGTAGCCCTCCATCATGAGGAGAGCTGTTGCCACAATCTGCGCGATCAGCTTTCCGGCAGGTGGCATGCCTTTCAAATCGTCGTATATGCCCGTCACAAAGAGCACAGCGCCGCCGACCCAGACTGGCCAGAGCAGATCGATTGTACCACTGGCTGCGCCCCCAACAAATGCCGCGCCGACCAAACCAATGCCGCCCATGAGCGCAGTAGGAGTAGCATGCCACCGGTCTTCGCGTGGGTACGCCACCCATCCCATGCGCTTTGCCCATCGGATAATGAGCGGCGTCGCCACAAGCCCGGTAAGCAGTGCACTTCCAAAGGCCAGTGCAGCCAGCCCATAAGAACTTGCAAGAAGTGCCTGTACCATATCGGTCATAGTGCTGTGTGTCATTCATTTACAGCCAGAGACATGAAAGGCAAGCACGCAGAAATGGGGGACAGCGTACTTGTTCTGATGCTGTAGCATTCTCGTGTACCCATCGTCATTTTGTGCTTTTGTTGCATAGGACACATGCGCTTTAAGAGATGCTATGCCCCATTAAAGGCGTCAGCAGTCAAAGACGCAACACCATTTTCAGAGTGCATGTCTTGCTGCTTTGCACGTTCGTGATCAATCACATCGCGCAGAATGGTATCAAGATCACGCTCCGGACGCGTTCCAATAGCTGCTTGCAGTTTGCTCATGTCGGGCGTGCGGCGGCGCATATCTTCGAAGCCATCGCCGTAGGCCTCGTCGTACGGTATGTGATTGATCGGCACGTCAGCCCCTGAAAGCTCGCGTACGCGCTCTGCTAACGTGTTAATGGATATCGGATCAGGCCGTCCGATATTGAACACCTCTCCATGTGCAGATTCGGTGTTCATAAGCGAATCCACGACCTCCACGGCATCCTGCACATGCGTAAAGCAACGCGTCTGGCGGCCATCGCCGTAGACCGTAATCGGCTCACCAGCCAGCGCTTGCTTGACAAACGAAGGCACCACCATGCCATACTGCCCGGTCTGGCGCGGCCCCACCGTGTTGAAGAAGCGCGCAGCGATTACCGGGGTGCCGTACTCAGAGGCATAAGCAAGTGCCAAAAACTCATCCATGGCCTTGGTACAAGCGTACGCCCAGCGGCGCTTTGAGGTGGCCCCCAGCACCCACGGACCGTCTTCAGCGAGCGTGTCGAGGTTGTCAACGGTTTCAAGCGCCTTGCCGTACACTTCGGACGTAGAGGCAATAAGCGTAAGGCTATCCTGTGCCTCGGCGATCTCCAGCACGTGCTCGGTGCCGCGCACATTGGTGGTAATGGTTTCGACCGGATGCTCCAAGATGTGCTTCACCCCAACAGCAGCGGCCAGGTGCACAATGCGGTCACATCCTGAGGCAGCCGTTTCCAGTGCCGACTTGTTGCACACGTCGCCTATGGTAAGCGCAAACCGTTCGTGGTTGGCCAGATGCGCAATGGTATCGAGCGAGCCCGTCGACAAGTTGTCAAACGCGTGGACGTGATGACCCTGCGCCAACAAATGATCCGCCAGGTGGCTTCCGATGAACCCGGCACCGCCTGTGATGAGGTAACGCATGAATAGATGCTATCGCTTTCGAGTGGATAAAGTCATCCACAGCATACAAGGACGCGGCTTGCCTGTCGTTCGATGTGCATCAATATTGCAGGAAGTTTGTAATGAAAGCGCTTTATCTGTCTTCTTGTTATGCTCTTTCTGCTACAGTGCGACCGTTCCATCCCACTGCAGACCCAGCATGAGCCCAACCTGCGTGCCGTCAAATGCGCCCCAATCCACCGCCACGGAACTACGAAGGCGTAGCCCGTGCACTTCAGACAAGAGATAGCGCACGTCCAGGTGCGTGGCATACTGGTCTTGACGGAGCTGGCTACGAGGGATGGTTTCGAGATCAGGCGGAACTGTATCGCCTGATCCGATTCTGCACGCCCCTTCTCCCGATATGACTTGGTCTTGGCAGATGCCGTAATTACGGCTATATGTGAAACGGGCTTCGTACTCGGTGCGTGGCGTAGGCTGTCCGCGTAATCCGAGGTGATGTGCAATGACCATGGTGTTGGGCGTTGGTGCAATGTTTTGCACCTCGTCCCTGACCTGTGGATTGCTTTCGATCGCCCGGAATCCGGGGTTACGAATGAGGGGATTCCCAAGCACGTTACCTTGATAGGTCCACCCGCTTCGATATCCAGAGTGCGTATAGTAACCCGCACGTCCTTCCGGCAAACCTGGCAAGGCATCCTGCTGAATGGTATTCATGAACTCGTACACGACATCACTCACCCAGTGGCGTCCGTTACGCTTAATGTCTATCCCCCAGAGTCCGTCCCACGGACTTCGGAAGAGTAGCCCCACCCAGTCTTCCAGATAAAACTGACGATATGCTTGAAGCTGCCACGTATCCAAATCAATAGAAGCGGCAACATCGTACGCGGCGACGGTATTTTCGCCTGTCCCTCCTGTAACGCTGAAGAGAACGTCACGGTACTTTTCCAATGAATTAGGACGGTCTCGACCCGCCCACTGTAAATTCTGCGTGACGCCGGCGGTGAGGCTAAACTGGTCGCCAACAGCGCGCACATGCAAACTCTTCTGGTGCAGACGCGCTCGTGAAATATGGCGCTCTGCTCCGAGTTGTCCTTCGGCCCAGTATGCCTGTATGCGTAATCGACCTTCAGAGAGTGGAATTGTGACAAACCCAGGTGTTGAAAGCTCGATTTTGGGAATCGGTGTGGCATTGCGGCTAATTAGCATCGAACCTAATGAGAGCGCATCCTCATTGCCTCCCACAATGTGTCGAAACCGCCCGATGCGAAGCCGCAATGCACGATATCGCATCGCACCGTAGAGTTCTGAAAAATGCGCTGTATTTGGTGTGTCCGAAAAACGCGTCGTCAGCGCAGCTCCGGCCTGCATATCTACAGGCCCCCATGACCAGTACGGCATGAGCGCCCGTATCTCTGTTGTCCCGTTGAACCGGCTACCCGCTTCACGTCGTCCATAGGTGTTGGCATACTGCCAAAACGGAGTAGTGCCGTGCAGGGCAGTCTGTGAACTCGTGCTGAGATGGTAGCGCAACGGAGGCATTTCTGTATCTTGTGCATGGGAGAGCAGAGGCAGAAGACTGGATAAAAGGCCAATTAAGAGACTAACCCCAATGTGCTTACCTCCCTGCATCACCTCTCCCCCATCCAGCGTTTCCCAGGCCAGGAATTCTCTATGCCGACACGCTTTGTAACTTCGCTCCACAATACATCAGTATCAATTTGGGGGATTACTGTCTTCTGTGAGGCCGTGCCCTCCTTCCCCTAACACCCTGCGAATACGTTCCATCTGGGCCGTCAGTGTAGCAAAGTTATCGTTGATTGCTTCAAGTGCATCGGCGGAACGTATGCGCTGAACTGTTCGCGCTGCGGTTCCATCGGTATTGTCCTCAACAGCGCCAATTGCCGCTACGCGACGTCCTACAACTGCTTCTCCCTGCACAGATATTCCGTTAGGGGTCAACCGTACGTTGGTTGAGTCCTCCTCAGCATCGCTTTCCGGGCTTCCTATACAGAATACCGCAGCCTCTTCGCCAACATGAGCCCCTCGCCCACCAGAAGGTCGTTCGCTACTGGTGTATGTGATGAGACTGCCTTCTTCATGAATTTCGTTTCGCGTGTTGCCTGGCCTCTGTAGTGGCGGGAACCGACAGCCCGTAAACTGCACGGTTGCATTTCGCGTCATGACATAAGCCTGAGAAGCGCTCGCACCGGAAGCCTCGCTCCCTCTGATCGCATGAGCCTTCACCCCGCTTGCCACCAACTCAGTATGTTGAATGCGAAGCATGGGAGCAGGCGTAGCCTCGCACCCACACCCAACAAGGGATATGCCATGGCACACCCCTAAGAAGTACCCACCAGCTGATTGACTTGTGTTGACGTTATCACAGGCACACCCTATCAGCACAGAGTAGCTGAGTCCGCGGAGCCGATATCCCCACTCTTCCATCTGTGCCGCGTAACAGTTAATGAGACTTAGGCTTGTCCCGCCTCCTGTTTGCAAATCGGGAACGTGAAATCCGATACGGCCTTGCGATGCCCTACATCCGCTCAAACGCGACACAATAATTTCGCTGAAGTGAAATCCCACGTCAACGCCAACCACGCTTACATTTTCGATGCGAGCACGCATAAGCCGAGGAGCGTATACCCCGAATGCATTGCGTTCTTCCAGATTCCAATCTGGATGCCCCTTCCCCTGAATGCGAAGGTCTGCAATATGCACATCTGGGCTAAACTTTAAATCTGTATTGGGGCGATCCACCGCAATGACGCAGTCTACATTGTAGTCATCTTGCACATCTCGATTGGGCACCGAACGTTGAAGGGACGGCCCCTTTACATTCGAGGTTTTCCGAATGACCGACTGCATACCTTCGCCCCGGAGCGTCATGTAGGGCTGCACAACCAGGGGACGCGCAATACGATACACACCAGCAGATACATATGCACATCCTCCTGCTTTAGATGCTGCATCTATACAGGCCTGTATCGCTTCGCTATTGTCTTCCTGTTGAGGATGTGCTCCGTACAGACGAATGTCGTACGTATTTGTATGCTGCCATCGGATCCATCGCCCCGGCGCATGGTCTGGCTCAGCCTGACCGGCCCCATCTTGGGCAGGCGCGATGGCATCTCCCCTGTTATGTCGCGTTGCGTCTGGATCCCAAAGGAAAATTCCCCCGCCTCCGTCTCCCTCGCCGTAGTACCCTTCTACGAACACAACGCCTGTCTTCTTTCGCAGCGCACGTAGCGCTTCGATATTTGGCACTTGCTGAAAGCCCTCGTCTTCGGCCACTTGTGCCCAGCGTTGTACAGCTGAGCCTGTCATTCCTGCGAGGGCCCCTTCAATAAAAGCTCGCCTATTCACAATAACATTGGCTCTTTCCTTCGTTCTGTGAGATGACGTTCACGCAAAAGAACGTCCGCGCAGCTAACTTTGAGGAGGCTCGCGCTCGTATGCTTCAGGGCTCTACATGTGCTGCGTAAGATACTGAATGATACGCTTGGACGCATTTCCATCCCAAAGGGGCGGGATATGTCCATCTTTAAGGGAGCCCCCCATGAGTTCATCCACGCGTGCTGCCACAGCTTCTGGATCTAACGGCATGAGTTCGTTCGTCCCTTGTTCAATTGTAATGGGACGCTCCGTGTTTTCGCGCAATGTCAGACATGGTACTTGCAAGAACGTGGTTTCCTCCTGGATACCTCCTGAGTCGGTAACAACGGTACCAGCGTGCTCCATAAGACGCAGAAACTCCAGATATCCCAGCGGTTCGAGCACCGTCAGATTAGCAATTTTCTTCACGTCATCGGCGAGTCCAAACTGCTTAAACCGGTTTGCCGTTCGTGGGTGCATGGGAAACACAACCGGATGCGATGCGGCAACACGTTCAATGGTAGATAGCAGTGCGCCAAGCCCTTCTCGGTTATCAACATTGGAGGGCCGATGCATCGTCATGGCTACGTACGTTCCTGGATCCAAACCGAGTTCTTCCAGGATGTGCGTTTTCGCAGCTTTCTTTCGGAAGGAGACGAGCGCATCAATCATCACATTTCCGACGAAAGCGACTTTTTCATCGGGGACCCCTTCTTGTTTCAAATTTTCGACGCCGCTCTCTTCGGTAACGAACAGGAAATCAGCGATACTGTCAGTGACAATCCGATTGATCTCTTCGGGCATACGCCGATCCCCACTGCGCAATCCGGCTTCAACGTGAGCCACAGGAAGGTTCATCTTGGTTGCCACAAGGCTACACGCCACAGTCGAGTTCACATCTCCAACCACAAGCACCAAGTCGGGCGTTTCATCTTCGATCACGGTCTCAAACGCCGTCATGATGCGCGCAGTCTGCTCGGCATGCGAGGCGCTCCCGACTCCTAAGTACACGTCAGGCTCGGGCATTTCCAACTGCGTAAAGAAGATGTCGCTCATCTTCTCGTCATAGTGTTGGCCCGTATGTACGATAAGCGACTCGATTCCTACTTCCTGAAAGGCGCGATGTAGAGGCGCCACTTTCATAAAGTTTGGACGAGCACCAACAACGTTAATAACCTTCATGGTGTCTACCTATGTGTCTTGGTCTTTGAACGATTTCGACTGTTGTGGCAGGGGTATTATATTAAGAGAAGGCTCCGTACTTTTTGCACTGCATGCCTCCTGATCAGCGGTCTATCTTTTTTGGGATGTCGCAGCCCCTGATTCCCTGGAAGATGGATATGTTCTTGTAATGCGCTCTATATCCTCAACAAATCCAGAAAGTACGGCCTCCCACTTATGATGTTCTTCAACAAATGTGCGTGCCTTTCGAGCGAGTGTATTGCGCAGCTCTTGGTCTCGGTACAACGTTAGGAAACAGTCCGCAACCTCCCGAGCAGTTTCTGCTTTCAGAAAATGCGTTCGTTCCGTTGCTTCGATTCCTTCAATACCTGTCTGGTTCGCAATAACTGGAAGCCCAAGCGCCATATACTCCAGCACTTTGTTCTGAACACCCGCCCCAACCTGCATGACCCCCATACCTGCAATCGCACCCCGGCTTGCTTCCGGAATGCTATCGACCCACCCCGTTACGTCAACACCATCTATTGATCCGAAAGATCGTATGGTTTTATCCGTTGCGTGGCCGATAATGCGAAACCGGGCTTCAGGAATCTGGTCCCGAATTAGAGGAAGCACCTCATTGGCAAAGCTAAGACACGATTCTCGGTTGTGAACCGTCCTCATGTTGCCAATGAATATGATGGTGGGAGCTACACCCGGATCACGGTAGGGGCGCGCGTCGAGGTCAATGCCATTGGTATACACCTCAATGTTACTTGCATCTATTGCCGTACTCCCTTGGAGCAGGTAGTCTCGGTCGACTTCTGAAACCAGCGTTACAAGATCAAACTTTTTAACGGCAGCACGTTCGTACGGTGCGATTCGGCCTTTCTCGATTCGGTAGAGTAGTGGTTTGATCCCCCACGTATTGAGCTTTGAGACGCGCTCGTAGTTTAGCGAGAGGGCGTCCGTCATCTCAAGAACGGTGGGGCAATCAGCGTCTTCTACAAACTGACCTGCCCGTAAAAGATGAGCGAGCACCAGGTCATGCTCAGGCAGCAACTTGCGAACGAGATTGTGAAACGGATCTGACTTGTAATACGCAACCTGGAGCGGCTGCGAAGATAGAAGCGCCCTGATAACGTTTAGCCCACCACGCCACGCTGGGTGATGTACATAATGAATCTCATCAAACACGTCCTGGGCAACGTCTGGCTTTTCTGCTTCTTTGCGACTTCCCAGCGAAGCCAGCGTGATCGTATGCCTCTTGGACAAAGCTCTGCACATATTCACGATTCGGAGCGTATCCCCTGCAACGATGGGAAATGGGAAGCGCGGTGTGAGAACCAGGATCCGACTCGATGAGCCAGAATTCATAAGAGGTCTGCTTCTAAAGAAAGGTCTGCTTATGTCTCGCATGCGGCTGTTCTACAACTGCGCGTACGCCTGGGTCAGTCGCCGCTCCGACTTCGGCCACGCATATTCTTGATAGGTCTCTTCGGCGTGCTTCCCCCGAATTGCGATATCTTCATCATCGATCGACTGAACGAGGTGCGTCAAGGCTTTCGCGTCGTAGTCGATCGCCCAGCCCATCTTTCGATATTCGACAAGTTCGTCGATTGAGGTGTTACGTGCCACAACAACGGGTTTACCGAGGGCCATAGCCTCAAACAGTTTATTCGGGGAGGCCATCTGATTGACACCGTACGCGGGGTCGTACATAATAACGATGAGGTCCATTTCAGCGACCTGTTGCATGACTTCGGTATGAGACAGGCTCCCTAAGAAGTGAACATTTTCTGTCTGATTAGCCGCCTCCTCGATCCGATCGGACAGATTTCCCCATCCTGCAAACCAAATGTTGGTATCAGGCAACTGTCGCGCAGCATCCAGCAGCACATCGACGCCTCGATCTTCCGCAAATGAGCCGTAGTAGAAGAGGTCGAGTTTCGATGTTTTGGAGTTGGCATCTCGCAACTCCTCGATACCCCCTTCGTCGAGGTCGGGAGCATTCGTTACGATCGTTGTGCGAGACCAATCTGTTTTTGGCACCCCCTGCTTACGATTCTCATCGGGGAGCACAATGAGATCAGCGTTTTTCAGGACCCATTGATTTACAACGGCTACCGCTCGCCCCACAGACGCTGGGATCGTATAATAGAGCTCAATGTAGTCTGCAATATCGAAGACGAACTCACCTGTGTGCCATCCCAACCAACGGGCTGCAGCAACCGGAAAAGCCGAATCGATGTCAATGGCGTGAACAACGTCGAAGTCGTGGTCACGTACATACTTCATCACGCTCCATACATAACGAAGTCGCTTGGGTATACCACGAACCCCTTGGGCATAGGGAGCCTCACCAATCCATATCTCATAAATAGGAAAACCGGCTTCATCAAGTTGAGACCGCAATGGTGGGGCATCCCGGTTCTCTTTTCGCCTCCAAGACAAAATGGAAACCTCGTACCCGGCTTCACGAAGAGCAAAAGCTGTTTTGGCAAGACGAGATGTCTGAAAAGCGCTGGAACGAACCAGCAAGACTGTTTGGCTCATTTTCTAAGACGTTGAGTGCAATGCCAGTTTATGTGACTGTACAGTTGTACCGGTGTGGAAGTCTGCAAGGAGGCAACGCATTTCTGTTATTCCACCCTTATTGTCTGTCAGCCCGGTAGCGTCTGAAAAATTTTAGCGAACTGCGCGCCGTCAGATAGCACGCCTCGGCAGTGTTGGTCTCCGCCACTGTAACTCTGCCACAACTGCTTCGACTGCCTTGCTGGAAACGGCTCCCGCCTGGCCCGCTTACTTTTCAGGCACTGCCTAATAGATGAAAGCTGTGACTATGTTCGATGGCAGTATTGATCTCGTTCTGAAGGAGAATACAGGAAAAGCCCCACCATAGCAAATAGCACCCGGTTGTCCGATAAGTCCCCTGTCAGCATTGCATTTACGAATGTGTTTGCAAATATTGCAAATATTATTATCTTAAGTATGCTTTTATTGACGGGCTTACCTGCAAACATTTTCCGAAATGCGTAGAAGGCAAAGGTGGAAACGAGGATAAAACCTATTATCCCGTACTCGGATAATACTTCAAGAAATAGATTATGGGGATACATCTTTTGGTCTCCCCAGCCTGCCAGTACGGGCCATCCTCCTATGCCTGCCCCCCCAAGTGGGTGAGCTGCCCATATCTCTACCGCCTGCTCATACATCTGGATTCGCATACCCGCTGATGCCCCCACATCATTCGAGAACAACACCTGGAGGCGCAAGACCGTGGTGAGTGCTCCCGAAGGCAAAAACAAGATGACACCTACAACAGATACCAAGAGACTTGCTATGATTGGCTTTACGTACCTTTGAACCGAAACCTTGGCCCTCATCATATCCCAGTCCGTACCAAAATACACGGGAACGAGGAGCCCGGCTACAGTTGCTAAGAGCGGTCCCCTGCCTCCAATAACCAGAAGGGTGGCAACATGCGCAAAGAAGAGGGCAAGGAACAGAAGCCGACGTATTCTGCTCCTCGTTGCTGATATAGCATATATGAACAGCACAATGGATCCGAGTCCTATAACGCGCCCAAGCCCCAGATAGCGCGTCCCCAATGCATACACCTGCTGACCGGTCAGGTCGGCACGTAAAAATGCACCTAGCGCCTCGAATACAAACCAAGACGAAAAGACCATTAGCACTACAAAAAACCGGCGCAAGCGCGCTTGGTCTCGGCTAATGATAAATGCACACCCAAGAAAAGACCAAAATGTTAAAACCCAAAGATACCCAATTTTTTCAACTGCGTATGCAGTCGAGGGACTCCAGAAATAACTGAATCCACAGAATGTAAAAAACAGACCCAGCAATCCTGTTAATAGAAGTGCGCTACGGCGCATCTTACCCTTACGTTTGTAGAACACCCATCCTCCTGCAGCAAGGCTCCCAAGCAAAAGCAAAACCGTCGTATCAACAGGGACCCAGTCAAATCGGGGGTCTTCTTTGAAACGTCCTGCAAAGAGGAATAGGACAAAGACAACTTCGAACGAGAATACGGCGGACGCAGCACGCTTCATTTTCAATACGGGAGCTATCGAAACAGATCGTCCGCTTTCGTGGGTCAGTTACGCATTTCCATGGATGCGTTGCTGTTGCGTCTCATATGCTGCACAAACTTGCTGGTACATGTTGGCGGCCTGGTTATACTCAGGAAGCCTGTGCATCTTCTCGCGAACGTGGCCTTTCTTCTTCTCACGCTCTGCTGTCGGCAGCGGTGTTGTGGAAGGGTCTTGGCTCTTTGCTTTCCATTCTTTGATATGCTGCTTGACTGCCTGGTCTACTTCTTGTATAGACTCGTAGTCGTTGAATTTGACCGCCGTAAGGTCTTTAACCTTTTTAATCATTTCCTCGGTTCTGCTCGTCGCCTCATCAAAACTGACAAGGATGATATCGTCAACAAGGTTCATCACAGTTTTGTAGAAGCTCGTGTAAGCGACGGTAGCTTCATACACACCCGGCCGAAACCGCGATACCACGGAGGGAATTGCATCTTCAGGATCGCGGAAAAGCACAACGGTCGGTACGCCGTGTTCTACAGCAATCTTTACGCTTGCCGCCGTGTGGCAGTGGTGGGCAATGGAAAGATCATCCCCCACGTAACGTATGACGTTCAGCGTGTACGAATTAGCACTTGATTCAAATCCTTCAACACAGATGTCTGTCTGTCTCCCTGCAATAGCACCATGCGAACTTATCCCGCAGCTTCTGGCAAGCCTCCACGCGAGGGGACTCTCTTTCATCTTGGTAACCAACGTGCTCTTTACTTTTTTTAACATCATTCCAGTGTTACTATTTTGCTCGCGAATTTATAAGGAGACCGCTCCGAAACATACTGATTAGCCAGATGGGGAGCTATAGAGACCTTACCTTCAATCGCTTCGGCAATAGCCTGAGAGAGTAAGGCAGGTTGTGTTACCTCTGCTGTAGCTCCAAGTTGGTACGAACGAATGAGTGTCCCTATAAGACCATCCTTCGGCCCGATAACAGGACAATGAGCCCGAGCAGCATGCCCAATTACACCGCTTGATCCTTCAGTACGCTGGTACGGTGCCAAAATCACATCTGCACTATGGAGCGCATCAGACAATTCTTCGGGGGCTACGAAACGGAAGTCTGTGCGTACTTCTAAGTTGCTCTTAGCTTGCAGCTTACGAAGATGTTCGCCGATTGGAGATTCCTGTCCCTCTTTCAAACGTCCAAGCAAAAGTAGGGCCCCTCGGCGTTGCTCTTGTTCGGAAAGCATCTGCATCGCCTTCAAGGTCTCTATAATTCCTTTCCGTTTGCTGATCGTCCCAAAGAACAGAAAAAGTGTTCGATTCGGTGAAATCGAATACGTATCATACACACTTGTCGGCTTTTCACTTTTCGGAAGTGATGGGACAGGATCTGGAAGAGATGTAAACCGCCCATGTGGATCAACAGCACGGTTGAGATGCTCGGCAGCTTCTGGATCGTTTAGGATGTGCACACTCGCAATGTTTGGATTCCGCATCATCAGCCAAAGGAGCCCTTTCTTGCGCAGCCGCTTGATCCAATTGCGCAGACGATCCATGCCTCCGTTTGCCGCTGGCCTCCACCGTGGATACGGCGAAAATAAAATACCAGATACCGTGAATCCCGCCTGAAATGCCCTGGGCGACACAAGCCCAAGTTGGAACCAGTTCAGCGTAAGAAGCACCAGATGTTGGGCATTGCTCTGTTCTGCCCAGCGGCGTGCCACCGCCCACTCATAGAGTGACCGCCTCCACAAACTACTGGAAGTCTCTATTCGGCTTATAATTTTCGGAGCGATTCCTTGTATCGAGAGGGACGGTGAACTGAAATGCTGCCTCACCGATGCAGCCACTTCTGGATGCACCACAAGCGTGACATCATATGGAAGGCTGTTTTCACAAACGTACTGTGCGATGTGCTGAACATACTCTAAATGATGCCCCGTTGACTCGGAGTCAAATATAGTAATCTTTTTTTTCATTTTATAATTTATTTTATGCAATTAGTTATAATTATGTATTTACGTATATTTTGTTTTCTTTTTTTACGTCTTCAATTTTTCTTTTTATTATATACGGCTCTAACCAAATACGCATTCCCCCTCGAATCAATCCGACAATGTCAGAAAATGTATGATGCATACTTAGAGGAATCGCGTCAAGCATCTCCACGATATGCTCATAATCGTACCCCATGATCTCAAGCCTTCGAGTTCCAATCCACTTGAGGTACCGCTTCATCCATACCTTTCGGATGGGTGTGTTGAGGACCTGCTTCCATTTGTTCATCGGTCCCTCGCTGATGGAGGTGTATTTTTTTGTGCCTGTAGGATCTCCCAGACGTCCCGAGAGCTGCACATCCCCAAAGTCCGACAGCATGTCTTCACTGTACTGTATGCCCAGATATGAGCACATGTCTTTTACTGCCGATCCCGGATCGGTAATTAACTGCGCGTATTGCACTCGGTGTGCAGATGCCGCTTCTTCCTGTGCCTGCACAAGGCGCTCCAGTCCCTTGTACAGGTCGATCTTGTAGTGGGGCAGGTTCCACCGTACGCTTTCATGCATCGTAAGCAAAGAGGCAACTACGGAAAGCGGGTTTCGCCAGAGAAATATGAACTTCCCATCGGGGAACAGCTCCATAATTTTGTTGGCGATCAGGTGGTAACGGGGGGTCTTGTCCAAGAAGTATATTTTATTTCCAGAAGACGCCTTTCGATATAGAGTATCAACAAAACAGCTTAGGGCCTCGTCGTAGTCTGCTTTTCCGTGCGGAAGCACATCGTAGAAGTCGTTTATGGCCCGCACGTAGCCGCGATGGTTATACTCCGCGTAGACTCCTTCCGATTCCTGCATGTAGCACAGCGGGAGCAATAACCACGGCTCGGAGGCTGTAGCCACCTCAGGGTGTGACCCAATGATGCGCTGCAACAACGTAGACCCTGAACGCGGAAGCGAAAAGATAAAAACAGGTTTCATGCGGATCCTTTCCAATCAGGTCTAATCAAGGTACAGAGCAAATGCGGAATGCAAAGCAAATGTCTTGTAGATACACAGCCACGGCTATCTTTCTACGTTAATGCCCACAAAGGAGGCATCGATGCGCAGATAATGGTACACCGCTACGAGTGCCAGTGCATTCCAGGTGATCATAGTAATCGCCGTTGCCGCGGCTGCTCCCTCCGTACCAAAAAGCCAGATCAGTAGGGCGTTGAGTCCGATATTGAGGACTGCACACCCCCCCTGAATCCAGGCCGACACCGACTCGTATTCTGTCATATTTAGCAGCAGTAGTGCCGGTCCCGCGGCAGCATTGGCGAGTTGACCAAGCAACAAGATGCGCAGTATCGGTACACTGGCTACATACTCAGGCCCGAAGAGCGAAAGCAGAAACGCCGCAAAAGCAAACAGAAATATCGTAGCACTGGCCACTCCTATCAGGATGAGTCGCGCTCCAAACGTTACGACCGACTGCAGTTCGTCTCTATCATCTTTCGCATACAGATCTGCAAACATCGGGGCTACGCTGGCATTAACTGCAACAATTACAAACGCAACCAACCCTGCGCCTTTGCTCGCCACGGCGTAAAGCCCAGCCGCCTCGGTCCCTATCAAACTTCCCACCATGATGGTGTCGGCGCGAAATAGGATCAAATTGAACCCTGCAATAAGCGCCATGTCGCGAGCAGTCCGAAACCAAGTGGCCCGAGCTACATCGCGGGCTGTGTGGGTATTGCTTCTGGACTCACTCTGCGCTTCGCTGGGCAACACACGGCGCGTTGCCCAAATAGCCGTGCCTGCAGCCAATGTGGTTCCCGTTACGTACAACACCATCGCCTCGTACGAAAGAACGGCCCAGCCTACCCAGGCGGCTGCTCCCATGCATACAATCACGAACACCGGGCGAACAACCTGCTCGATGGTATAGCCAGCTACGACGTACTGGGCCCCACGCATCTCGGCTATACGAACAGCCAGCGTGGACTGCACGACGGGAAGCAGTGCGGCGATGAGAAAGGTTGTCTGCGTCTCGGCTTCTGCGTATACCAATCCAGCTATCACGGCAAACAGAGCGCCCATACCGAGCGAGATGCCGGTTTTCGTGCGCCGACTAAACGCAAGGTAGTCGTGGAGCCGACTCATCTCGTTCTGCCCAAGGTACTTCGACACAAACCGTACCGACGCTGTCGAGAACCCGAAAGCGCTAATTAACGCCACAAGTTGGGCCCACGTAAGAGCGTACACGTAAATACCGTATTGCGCTGCGCCCAGCGTGCGGGTCAGCACGATCTGCATCAGGAAGGCAAGACCTGCCCCAACGATTTTCACCCCAAGGGTGCCCGACGACGCTCGCAGGATAAGCTTCTGCAAGCTCGTACCCGCCGCGCCTGAGACGAACCGGCGGATGCGGTCTTGTACGTCACTGAGCATGCACGCTGTATCCTTTACTCGTGGAGGGGCTTCCCGCTGTCTATGCCAGCAGTCACGCGTCACTCTGGGTCATAGAGGTTCGCTTTGCGGCCTTTAGGTCGCGAGCCACCATCTCCTCCGCCATCTCCTCCAGCGAGTGCTGCGGCGTCCAGCCCAGCTGCTCACGCGCTTTCTCGGCGTCGCCCAGGAGCAGGTCGACTTCGGTCGGGCGATAGTAGCGGGGATCGATGTCAACGACACACTGTCCGGTGTCGGCGTCGTAGCCTTTTTCGTCTTCGCCCTCGCCCTTCCACACGATGTCGATGTCGGCGGCTTTGAAGGCGAGCGTCGCAAAGTCGCGCACGGTTGTGGTCTGGCCCGTGGCCAGCACGTAGTCGTCGGGCGTGTCTTGCTGGAGCATCAGGTACATGCCCTGCACGTAGTCGCGGGCGTGACCCCAATCACGCTTGGCGTCGAGGTTGCCCAGGTAGGTCGTCTCTTGCAGTCCGAGTTTGATGCGCGCGGCGGCACGGGTAATCTTGCGCGTCACGAAGGTCTCGCCACGGCGCGGACTCTCGTGGTTAAAGAGAATCCCGTTGGAGGCGTGGATGTCGTACGCTTCCCGGTAGTTGATCGTGATCCAGTAGGCGTAGAGCTTGGCGGCAGCGTACGGACTCCGCGGATAAAACGGCGTCGTTTCGCTCTGGGGCGTTTCTTGCACCTTGCCGTACAGCTCTGAGGTCGACGCCTGGTAGAACCGCGTCTTGTCGGTCAGGTCCAGGATGCGGATGGCTTCCAACAGCCGCAGCGTGCCCAGCGCGTCTACGTCGGCGGTGTACTCGGGACTGTCGAAGCTCACCTGCACGTGACTCTGCGCAGCCAGGTTGTAGATCTCATCCGGCTGCGTCTCCTGCACGATGCGAATCAGGTTCGACGAGTCGGTCATGTCGCCGTAGTGGAGGAAAAAGCGCACCTCTTCCTCGTGCGGATCGGTGTACAGGTGGTCGATGCGATCCGTGTTGAACTGCGACGCACGCCGCTTGATGCCGTGCACTTCGTATCCCTTATTGAGCAGCAGTTCGGCCAGGTACGATCCGTCTTGGCCGGTTACGCCGGTGACGAGTGCCACGGGACGCTCGCCGCTGGCTCCGGGACGGTCGCTGGGTACTTTGCTCGTGATTTGCTTGTCGGTTGACATACGCTGCGGTTGGTGTCTTATCAGATGCATGTAAAGGTAGATGCGGCGCTGCCGGATTGCAACACGGGGGCTGCTGTTTACGCGGGGTATCCCGCAAAGAATGTGTGCACGCGGGCGTTTCGTTTGGTTAGACGTGTTGGTGCAGCAACGGGACGTGTATCTTGCGGCTTCGGCTACGTTCCGGCTTGTGTTGGGCCTGTGGTTTAGGGGGATGCGGAGGCAAACGCTCCGGTGCCTGCTTGCAGCGCATCGTAGGAGCCCTGCGCCACCACGCGGCCCGCTTCGATCTGAATGATGTGGTCGGCCTGCTTGAGCGTGTGGATGCGGTGCGCAATGCAGACGATCAGGCGGTGTGCGTCGCGCTTGTGCAGGGCCTGCATGACGTGCGCTTCGGTGGCGTGGTCCAGTGCACTGGTGGCTTCGTCGAGGACAAGCACGGATGGCTGCCGGTACAGCGCCCGCGCCAGCCCGATGCGCTGCTGCTGTCCGCCTGAAAGGGCCACGCCACGCTCGCCAACCGGCGTCTGCCACTGCTCGGGGAGCTCGTGCTCCACAAAGTCGGCGATGCACGCCATGCGCGCGGCCTCCTGCACGGCCTCCATGTCAATGGATCCTGGGGGCACGCCAAAGGCAATGTTTTGCGCAATGGTGGTGTCTTCGAGGTAGATGTGCTGCGGCACATAGCCGATCGCCTGCTGCCACCGCTGAAGCACCTTGCCACGGAGCGGCTCGCCGTCAATGCGAATCGTGCCTTGCTGCGGCGCCAGCAGCCCCAGCATCAGGTCGACGGCCGTGGTCTTTCCGGATCCGGTGGCGCCCACAATGCCGACGGTCTGCCCGGTGTCCATTCGTATTGATACGTTCTGAAGTGCGGTACGCTGCGCACCGGGGTAGCGAAACGTGACCGTGTCGAACGTCACGGCTTCGTGCAGCGGGAGCGGCTTGGGGGCTGGTGCAGATGTTGGGGAGGCCGAGGCCTTCGCATCCCCCTGAAGACCTTCGCGCAGATCACGCAGCGCCGCGGTGTTGAACTGCACGCTGGCTGCGCCCTTGAACGCCCCTTGCAGTGCAGGCAAGAGGCGGTATCCGGCAAAGGCGTACACGCCCAGCGTAGGGATGACGCTCGACAGGGTGTCTTGCACGGCAATCAGATAGACGGCAATCAGGATGATGCCGCCAAAGGCGACGATCTCAAGCGCGTAGCGCGGCATGTGCTGCAATGCGCTGTAGCGGGCCTGGTAGCGTGCGTATTGCGCCGAGGGTTTCGTGTATCGGCGCAGGCGCTCGGCAGCATGGGCGCTGTGCAGCTTGCTCTCTTTGATGCTGCCAAAGGCTTCCGCTACATGCTGATAGCGCGCGCTGTTGGCCTGCACGCGCTCCTCGCCATAGCGGCGGATGCGGTGGCGGATGCCCATGTACATGACGACATAGGCGCTCCCCAGCACACATGCTGCGATGAGTGCGATCCACGGATCGTAGGCGACCACGAATCCGGCAATGAACAGCGCCACAACGGCTTTGGCCCCGCCCTTGAGCGCAGGCACGAGCATGCCGTTGACGACCTCGCGGATCTCTTCGAGCACGTTTTTGCCGAGTTCGGCGCTGTTGCGCGTCAGGAAGTAGGCGTAGGGGCGTTCCATGTAGCGCTGCAACAGCCGCCGCGACAGGTTATGGTTCCACATCCAGGCGTAGTGGTACATTGCCCAGGTGGTGCCTACGATGACCGTGTTACTTACGAGCATGGCCCCAAGCGCAGCGAATCCCAGCGCAATGAGGAAGGCATTCGTATCTGCAAACCCGAGTGACTCGTAGGCCCACTGCAGGTATGGCGTTGTGTGGATGCGGGCGGGGTCGGCGGCCACCGACAGAAAGGGCATGATGGAGGCGACGCTCACCACCTCCAGCAGCGCCATTGCCACAACGGCCGCAAACAGCCCGTAGAGCCGACGCCGCTCGGCCGGCGTGAGCAGTTGGAAGAACAGGCGCAGGGCGTGCATGACGCAGGGGCGTTACGGGGCGGGCGGTTTGGTATTGGAGGCGAGGCGTTGGAGCATATCCGCGAATGATTGCAGGTCTGCCAATGTCTGACGGATGCGCTCTTGACAGCAGCTATGTGATGGAAGAAATATGCCAGTAGCCAGAGACTGAGAGCGCTGTCCAGCGCGGCCATCTCCGGGAGGGCTGGCGAGGGCGAACGGGGGACCGTTCGCCCCAGGAAGCAATGTACATTTATCTCATAGCACCATTCCGTCGCGGGCAATGACCGCTTGCAGCGAATCAGCGCATCGTTCGGCTTGCACGAGATCTACCGAAAACGGAGCTGCTTTATCTTGCGCTCGGGCTACCGCCTCGAAATACAGTTTGGGATCAAGACCCCAGACCGCAAGATCAATGTCGGAGCGCGGACCAAGCGATGTATTTTCACCTGCTATGGATCCAAAAAGAACGACCCGCTTCACGCCGTATGTTGTACGCAACCACTGTGCGACTTGACGGGCCGTGTCCTGTGCCTGCGCGCGTTGCTGCTCTTGCGCACGTGCGTCCCGACGCATGCGCTTACGCAATGTGGCCCGGTAGGCATCGAATGCAGGCATCGCTCCAAGGCTTTAATGGGTGCGTAGCAGGTATTCTCTATCTTACGCGGCTCATTCGGTTTCCTTGTTTCTCTCCACCGACGTCGACTGGTCTTCGATCAGGACTCGATCCATTGCTTCAGGCGGGTTTGTACGATACGGTGACGCAGGGGCATCCAGTCCGCTTGATCGGTGACCCAGCGGGAGATGAGCACTTGCATGATGGATGCAGCAAGCGGCGCAGGACCCAGCACGGCACAATCCAAGTCGCTTTGGGGCGTTGCCGTATCGTTGGCTATCGACCCGAACACCCAGGCTGCCTGTATCGACGGATAGGCTCGCACCACATCGCCCACCCGGTCAAGCAGCGCCTGATTGCTCATCCCTCCACCTTCCGGAACGCGAGCGTGGTGTTGTGTCCGCCAAAGCCAAAGGCATTCGCCAGTGCCACGTTCACCGGGCGCTGCTTGGATTCATGCAGCGTGTAGTCCAGGTCGCAGCCGTCGTCGAGGGTTTCGGTGTTGATGGTAGGCGGCACTTCGTCGTTCACGACCGCGAGCACGGTAGCTACCGCTTCAATGGCACCGGCTGCGCCCAGCAGGTGGCCCGTCATGCTCTTGGTAGCCGAGCAGTTGATGGCGTAGGCATGCTCGCCGAAGACACGCTTCACGGCGCTGGTTTCCACCGGATCGCCCGCTGGGGTCGAGGTGGCGTGCAGGTTGATGTGGTCAACGGATTCGGGGGCGACGTCGGCGTCGTCGAGGGCCTGACGCATCGCGCGGGCCGCGCCTTTGCCTTCGGGATCGGGGGCGGCGTAGTGATGGGCGTCGTTCGACTTGCCGAATCCGCACAGCTCCGCGTAGATACGCGCCCCACGCGCCTCTGCCGCCTCGCGACGCTCCAGGATGAGCGCCCCAGCGCCTTCCCCAGCCACAAAGCCATCGCGATCTACGTCGAACGGGCGGCTGGCGGTTTGGGGATCATCGTTGCGGGTGGAGAGCGCGCGCATAGCGCCGAATCCGCCCAAGCAGAGTTCATTGATCGAGGCCTCGGTACCGCCCACGAGCATCCGGTCGGCCTGGCCCTGCTTCAAGAGCATGAGCCCATCGGCAATGGCGTCGTTGCCGCTGGCGCAGGCCGACACGGTGCAGTGGTTGGGACCGCCCAGGCCGTACTCCATGGCAATGAGCCCAGCGGCCATGTTGCTGATCATCATGGGCACGAAGAAGGGCGAGATGCGCCGGGGGCCCCGCTCGTAGTTCACCTCGGCCTGCTCCATAAACATGGTGCCGCCGCCGATGCCCGTGCCAAACACAACCCCAAACTGGTTGCGCTCCTCCTCGGGCAGATCGTCGGGGGCCAGGTCGGCATCGCGCAGGGCCTCGCGGGCCACCGCCAGTGCGTACTGGCTGAACAGATCTTGCCGACGTGCCGACTTAAAGTCGATGCCGTGGTCTTCGGGATCAAAGTCGCGCACCTCGCACGCAATTTCGGTGCGAAAGTCGGTGGTATCGAACTTGGTGATGCGTCTGGCCCCACTCGTTCCAGCAAGCAGATGCGTCCAAAATGCATCCACCGAATGGCCAATGGGGGTCAGAGCGCCAAGGCCCGTCACGACAATTGCGTCCGAGGCGGAAGGGGTAGCCATTAATGCGTGCAGAAGTTCGTGAGCAATCCAGTAAACGCTGTGGGCGGCTATCGTGTAGTGTAGCCACTGTCCGGCTTAGGCGCAAGGCACACCTGGAGTCCTGCGTGCACATCCTACGAAAAGGCGATCCTGTGCATCCTCCTACTGGCTCTGTTCTCACCGCTTCTGCTCGCGATAAAGCCGCTGCGTGATGCGGTGCACGCCCCATACCATAACCGGGCCCAGTACTGCAAGCAAGGGAATGCTGCTCCACAGTACGGTGCGCGTGTGTACAGGTAGCACGCTGGACTTGTATACAGCCACGCTGTAAATGCCAACCTGCAGCACGGTGAGCACGAGCAGGACCAACGCCGCAATGCCGTACACGACGTCTTGCACCAGATGGATGACCACCGCACGGCGATCGGGCGTAAGCTGCTGAAAGGTCGCGGGGTCGGGCACATTCATGATGCTCGGAAAGCGCCGCATCAGGTGGGCTATGCCATAGAGCGTGGCGGTGAGAAGCAGTCCCAGAATGGGCATCAGAAGCCACCGTGCCAGGGTGGTGTCGGTGCGATACGACACCTGACCCAGCAGGTCAAAGTGCCCGGGCATGGCATCGGGCAGTTGCGGGTATGCCCACAGACTACCGGCCCACAGCAGCACCAGCAGCGCCGCGTTCTTGGCATGAAAGAGGGCGGTCGAAAACCGCATGCGGAGTTCAGCCGTGCGTGTAGGAAATGTTCAGGGGGATGCGCAGGGAGGGCGTGGTTAGGCCACTGCAGTCTCAGCCTCCAGGCAGCGCTGCACTAAGTCGGCCACGGCTGCCATACCGCTCAGGTTGTGCGCTTCCTCCACATCGGGCGAGTAATTCGAAGTGCCGTTGACGTCGTAGGTCCAGCAGCAGCCCTCCGCATCCTCAATAAACTCGATGCCCGCTACGTCGATCTGTTCACGTTGCAGGAACGTCTTGTATTTGTCGACGAGCGCAGAAGGCACGTCAGTGCGCAAGGCAAAGAGCGAGTCAGGCTCGTCGTTGGTTGCTACGTCGGTGCGGCAGGCCTCGGCAGGGCAGAGCTGGAAGCCTTCCGAGGTATCAGAGGTAATAGCGTAGACCAGTTCGCCATCCACAAACTCACAGCGCGTGATGAACGGCTCAGCAGAATCAATGTACTGCTGCAAAAGCATTACGCCGTCAGGCGAGGGTTCAACGGCGCTCTGTTCAACGGCTGTTTCGAGTTCAGCATAGCTATTGAAAAGTTGCACGCCCAGTCCCTTGCCACCACGGTTGTGCTTGGTAATGAACGGCGTATCCATGTCGCGTGCTGCATCGAGCCATGCCTCCGGCCCACCGATTACGGCACGCGTAGCGGGCGTGCGGATGCCGGCCTGCTCCAGCGCGGCATGCTGCTTCACCTTGCTGATCTCCAGCTCAAACGCATGCCCACCGTTGATGACGCGCCGCCCATGCCGCTCCAGCCATGCCAGTAGCTGACGCGTGTGCGCTACGCCCGACGTGTGACCGCGCGTGTGCGAGGAGGCGCTCATCCGGTTGATAAAGACCCCCTCGGGCGGCGTGCCGGTCACGTCGAAGTGGCCTTCGTTGATGAACCATTCGTCGTAGGGGATACCGGCATTGTCGAGCGCGGTGCGCAGCGGCGGCATCCAGTCTTCGTTCTCGTAGATGATATGGGCTTGCATGGCGGGGAACGCTGATGGACAATAGTTAAATGTACGTAGTCGGGTACGCTGTGCCGGGGTCAGAAGTTGGTAGTGGGGGGCTCTGTTCTATCAGATCTACAAAAGGGTTACTCTTTTCACGCAGCGTATTGCCCAACTCGATCAGAGAGACGAGGCAGAGCCCCTGAAAGGAGGCGTCGCACGGCAGAGGGGCCGTAGGTGCCATGCGACGAGGAGGGAGCAGGGTAAGGGAACGGGCTGCAAGCCTTCTTCTACCTGCTGTCATCCCGAGCGCAGCCGAGGGATCTCCCGCACTACTGCCTCCCTCCAACTCTATAATCTCAAGATCCAGTCAAACACACAAGGCTCTTAGTATGCGTTATGGTATACATCTGATCGCTGTTGAACATGCAGAAATGCTTGTTTATGCCCCCACACCGTCATCCCAGACGGATGCGTTAGCGGAGTGAGTTCGCCCTCAAACGGCGAATGGATTACCTCGTGCGTCGCTTCGCTCGGCTCCAGATCAGCGGCGCCAGAGGCGCCTTGCCTGTCCTGAACTCGATTCAGGATCTGGATGACGGACGTTGGGAGGGCTGTGCGACTTCTGAACCTATAGCACAACGCGTTCTCAGTACGCCATCAGTCGCTCAATAGCATCACGCAGGTCGCGCTTGGCCGAGAAGGTTGTTTCTTCGAGTTCTTTGGTTGCGGGAATCGGCGTGTCGGCCCCGGCGACGCGAATCGGCGGCGCATCCAGCAGCTCAAAGTGGTCTTCGGTGATCTCGGCGGCCAGTTCAGCGCCAAATCCGGCAGTGCGCGTGGCTTCGTGCAGGACCAGCACGCGGCTGGTTTCACTCAGGGAGGCGCGGACCGTCTCTTTGTCCCACGGCACGAGCGTACGCAGGTCAATCACGGCAACCGAGCGGTCGTGCGCCTCGGCCCAGTGAGCGGCCTCGTCGAGCGCCCAGTGCACGCCCAGTCCGTACGTTACGATGGTGGCATCGACCCCATCGCGCACCGTGCGCGCCTGACCCAGCGGAATCCGGTAGGGCGTGGAGGGCACCTCGCCCCGAATGGAGCGGTACAGCTTTTTCTGCTCGAAGAACAGGGTCGGGTTCGGATCATGCAGCGCGCTGTGCAACAGGCCCTTGGCATCGCGCGGCGTGGACGGCATCACAACTTTTAGACCGGGCACATGACAGAACCAGGCTTCGGGCGACTGCGAGTGGAACGGCCCGGCACCAATGCCGCCGCCGTAGGGCGCACGGATCGTCACGTTCACGGGCTGCCCCCAGCGGTAGTGCGTCTTCGCCAGGTTGTTCACGATCTGGTTGAATCCGCACGCAATGAAGTCGGCGTACTGCATCTCCACAACCGGACGCAGCCCTTCGATGGCCAGGCCCAGCCCGGCTCCAATCGCGCCGCTTTCGATGATGGGCGTGTTGCGGATGCGCTCAGGCCCGTAGTGGTCCACAAAGCCATCGGTGACTTTGAACACGCCGCCATATTCGGCAATGTCTTGGCCCATCATAAGCACATCGCTGTCGGCGGCAAGGGCTTCGTCGAGCGCGTCGGTGAGGGCGTCGATGTAGCGGCGCTCGGCGGTGGCGGTGTCGTCGTCAAGGTCTGCTTCGAGGGGCGGAGCCTCATCGTGCGGCTCATGCGGCGCATACACCGCTGCGGACTCCTCCTCGGGCGTGCTCTCAATCGGCGGCTGGTCGAGTGCCCATTCTACGGCGTCGTTGACGGTGGTGGCGATGTCGGATTGCAGCGCTTTGAGGTCGTCGTCGGCCCATCCCCCGGCTATGCGCAGATATTCTTCGAGGCGCTCCACCGGATCGCGCTCAGCCCAGGTGTCCATCTTTTCGTCGGGTACGTATGCGGTGCCCGAGGCTTCTTCATGACCGCGCATCCGAAACGTGCGCATCTCCAGAAGCACCGGACCGCGCCGCAGCGCGGTTTCGCGGGCGTTTTTTACAGCTTCGATGACGCCAAAGATGTCGTTGCCATCGACCGAGCGTCCGGGCATGTTGTAGCCGGAGGCCATCGACACGATTTCGGTTTCAGCGAGCGCCTCATAGGTCGGCGTCGATAGACCGTATCCGTTGTTCTCGACCAGGAAGACGACGGGCAGATTCCACACCGCAGCCAGGTTCATCGCTTCGTGGAAGTCGCCCTCGCGGGTGCCGCCGTCGCCGCAGAAGGCGAGCGCCACCGCATCCTCCTGCTTGTACTGAAACGCCTGCCCAATGCCACAGGCCACCGGCAGCATTGCGGCCATGTGCGAGATCATGCCGATGATGCGCTGTTCGGGCAGCCCGAAGTGAAACGTGCGGTCGCGCCCCTCGGTGAAGGCGCCTTCACGCCCGAAAAGCTGGCAGAGCAGCGGACGCAGCGGCACGTCGCGGGTGGTCCACACGCCCAGGTTGCGGTGCATCGGCAAAATGTAGTCCTGCTCGTGCAGTGCCCACGCCGTACCCACCGCAATGGCCTCCTGTCCATATCCGCTAAACCACTTGCTGATACGCCCTTGCCGGATGAGATGCAGCATTTTTTCTTCGATGGCGCGCGGCGTCGCCAACGCGCGGTAGAGCGCATCGACATCAATGTTTGTGGATACCGTGGGGGCAATCATAGGCACAGGGATTTGCGACGTAAGCGGTTATTCGAGGCGGAAGGTGAAAGTGATGATCCCGGTCTGGTTCTCTTGCGGAGCGCCCTCGGGCAGCGCGTTGAATTGCCAGCGCGACAATGCGTTCATAACGGCCTCGTCGAGCGCAGGGTCGCCCTTGATAAGCGGAATGCGGCGCACAATGTTGCCCTGCGGGTCGACCGTGATGCGAACGCGGACGCGGGCGTTCACCTGCTCGTTGTAGGTGGGAAGCGGAGCGAACTGCGGATCGCGGTTGAGGCCCTCAATATCGTAGGGCGCGCTGCGGTCTTCATCGGTCGAGGTGCCATCGTCGGCCTCCGTTTCACCTTCATCGGTTGGGGCGTCGTCGGTCTGCGCACCGTCATCGGCTTCGGGATCGGGCTCCGCGTCCGCGCTGTCGTCGCCCTCGGCGGGCTCCGTTTCGGGCTCAGGCGATTCCTCTTCGGGCTCTTCTTCGGTAGGCGGCACTGCCTCCTCCGAGTCCTCCGACTCAGGCAGCTCCACCGGCTCTTCCGGCGCTTCTTCTGCCGGTTCGGTGTCGGGCTGCTCCTCGGTCTGGGGGGATTCGGGAGCCGGCTCGGGCGGTGTGGGCTCTTCGGCCGCTTCTACAGGCTGTCCCTGCGCCAGCGGACCAAACTCAACCTCCATGTATCCGATCTGGGGCGCATCAGGACGGCCCGCCGAAAGCACGGCAAAAATCAGAAGCAGCAGCAGGTGCAGCCCCGCAGTCGTTCCCAGGCTGATCCAGTCGTGCCGAGTCATAGCAGACGAGCAGTTGCGATACAGAGAAACAGGCAGGCTCTATTTGTTGCGCGTACGCCAGCCCCAACACGAAGATTCGGGGCCCCCGTGCGGCACAACTGCCCCGCCGCCTGGGTACAGTCTGATGCGCGCATTTTTCCTCCACCTAATTCCGGTTTGCATGCCTGCCTCGCCTTCCCTGTCGCCGGTTGACGGCACCCAACGCCTCCATAACTTCTCTGCGGGCCCCGGTACGCTGCCCACGAGCGTACTGCAGGAAGTCCGCGACGAACTACCGGTGTACGGCACCGCGGGTGCCTCCATTATGGAAATCAGCCACCGCTCCGCCGACTACGATGCGGTTGAGCAGAGCGCCCGCCGCCACCTGCGCCGCCTGCTGGGGCTGGGCGACGACTGGCACATCTTGTTTCTGCAGGGCGGGGCCTCCATGCAGTTTCATCAGGTGCCCCTCAACTTCCTGCCGCCCGACGGCCACGCCGACTACGTACTCACTGGGCGCTGGTCGGTTAAAGCGCTGCGGGAAGCGAAGCTCTTGGGCACCGCCCACACGGCCGCGACCGCTGAAGATACCGACTTCACCACGATTCCTGATCGCGACACGTGGGATCTCTCGCCCGAGGCCGCGTACCTGCACATCACCTCCAATAACACCGTGCACGGCACCCAGTTTTCGGGAGATCCGGAGGCCGAGGTGCCGATCGTGACGGATGCCTCCAGCGAGATCTTGAGCCGCCCGATGAACCTGGACCCGTACGGACTCATCTACGCGGGAGCGCAGAAGAATATGGGTCCAGCCGGCGTTACGGTCGTGCTCATTCGCGATTCGTTTCTGGCGCGGCGCAACGACGACCTGCCTACCATGCTCGATTACGGCACCCACGCCGAGCGCCGCTTCAACACTCCGCCGGTTTTTCCCATCTACGTGGTCGAGAAGGTGCTACGCTGGCTCCGCGATCAGGGCGGCGTCGAGGCGATGCATACGCTGAATCAGCAGAAAGCCGCGCTGCTCTACAACCGCATCGACCGCACCGATTTCTACGAAGGCATTGTGGCCCGCAACGCGCGCTCCACCATGAACCCGGTCTTCCGCCTGCACGACGACGCGCTGCAGCCGCGCTTCCTACAGGAGGCGAAGGCCGAGGGCCTCGTTAACCTGAAAGGCCACCGCTCCGTGGGCGGACTCCGCGCCTCCCTCTACAATGCGCTCCCTATGGAGGCCGTGGAGGCACTCGTCGACTTTATGGATGCGTTTGAGCAGCGGCATGGCTAAATCCATTCAGGGGGATACAGAGGCCGCCGTGCATGTGCTGGGTTTTCCCGGCGCAGAAGAGCTCGACCTGGTGGGGCCGTACGAGTGCTTTCAGACGTGGCACACCCAGGCCGCAGGCTGGCCCTGCCGTGTGGTGGCGCTGTCTGACGAGCCGTTTACCGGGGCCAAGGGCCTCACCATTACGCCGCACAGTCGGCTGGATGCGACATCGATCCCAAACATCCTGGTGATTCCAGGCGGCGAAGGCAGCCGCTCTGTTGCACGGAGCGAGGCCGTGTTGAACCGCATTTGCATGTGCCTGGACCGCGGCGGCACGGTGGCTTCGGTGTGTACCGGCGTGCGGGTGCTGCATGCCGCCGGGGTGTTGCAAGGCCGCACCGTCTCCACGCATCACAGCGCGCATGACGAGGTGCGCGGCTGGCCGAATGTACAGCTCGCCCAAAAACGCGTCACCCGCGACGGTCCGGTGTGGACAGCCGCGGGTGTGTCATCGGGCCTTGATCTGGCCCTGGCGCTTGTGGAGGCGAGGGGCGGCCCTTCGGACCGGCAGATCGTATCGCGCTACGTCGAGTATCCGCCCGACAGCGACACTGCTTCGCCTCCCCCCGAACGCACTCATGGTTGAGCGTGCCTGCGTTACAGTCCGCTGAAGAGGCGTACGTTGGTTTTCAACTCAATGCCGCCCAGCACACTCCACTCCGAAATGCCATCGACCCCATCGAAGCGGCTCCGATGATGCTGGGTCATGAGCACCGGGCCCAGCTCCATTGTGGAGATGCCCAGGTCGAAGCGGTAGCGCAACGCCAGGCGAGCCGTGCCTTGCGTGTTCGCACTGCCGGCATCGGTGATGAACCCCCAGCTCTGATCGGCTTGTCCCCACGCATCAAGAACAAGTGGAGCCGCGCCCAGCTGAAACGGGCGTACCCACTGAGCCAGCAGGCTCACGCCCGCTTGGCGCGCGTCGGGACGCGTCTCGAAGATGGAGGGCCGGTCGCGGAAGTACGTGGGGCCGAGCACGACGCGGTACGCATAGCCGGGACGCTGCACATCGACCCCCATGAGCATGCGCAGGCGCTGGTCGCTCTTGCCGAAGTTCTGCTGCTGAAAAGGCGTGTCTTCGAGTGCGGCATCGCCAATGAACATGAAGGCGCGCTGCTGCCCGATGCGTGTGGCGAACTGTGCTCCGTAGGGGACGTCGTGGTGATCGCCATCGGAGCTTATCGTGGGCTGCGAGATAGCGAATACGCCGGCCTGAAACCACAGGTCTTCGCTGGTATGCCAGCGCAGCGCAGTGGTGATGTCGCCCCGCCCACGGGTGGCACTGTACTCCCGATTCGGATTGCGCGGCAGCGTGGCACGGTTTGCCCCGGCCATGAAACCAACGCGGGTAATCCACTCCAGCTTCGCCTGACTGGGGCGGTCGCGGTATACAATCTCGCGGCGCGTAACCTGCGGAGCGGGCCGCTCTACAGAAATCGGCTGAAACAGCGCCAGCTCGCGCGGCTCGGTCCGCTCCAGTGGCAGATCTTGGCGCACCGTCAGGTAGAACGACACGCGTTCGCCGCCAGGGGCAGTGCTCTGCAGCTTGCCGTGCAGTTCGCGCGTGAGCGGTAGGTCGTTGAGGCGACGCGTGGTGGCGCGTACCGGGGCCAGCGACAGCGCACGGCTGTTGGCGCCGGTGTACCACTCATATACGTCAATGACCGTCTGCTCGCCTGGAACGGTCTCCAGCGCCTCAATGCCTGCCGGATAGGCGACGTCGTAAAAGTCGTCGGCAGGCGGGCGGATGATGAAGCGCGCAGTCCGTTCGCCCCGGAGCACTTCGGGCGAAATTCGTACTTCGGTGACGTCGCCATTGCGCATGAGGGTGGCGTGCTGCAGGTTCACATCGAAGCCGTAGCGTGCATCGCGGAAAGTGACAGCGTGGCGGTCGTGCGGGCCCCGCGGAATGCCAATGAGCCCGAGGCTATCGGGCGGGGCATTGCCCTCCTGATACCACAGGCTGGGCGCCTGCACCACGTCTTCCCCGCGCTCAATGCGCACCTGTACGTCTTGCACCGAGGGCGCTACCGGCGTTGGGATGAGGCGGGATTCGGAGGAGGGCGATTGGGCAGAGGCGGGGAGCACGCTTGCAACCAGCAGAACCACAGGAAGCAACACAGAGAGCACAAGCGCGCTACGTCTGCGCAATGCACGAATACGAGAGATCATCGAGGACAGCGAGCGAGGTATGTTCGTCATGATAAACACCTTGGGGGGTGAGCAGCCAGCGAATCGGCACCGTGCCGGTCGCATCCGCAGTGGTGCGGCGCATTCACACGATACGCAGTCTCTTGCGCATAGCAGTAAGGCCTTGGCTGATGCCACCCCTATTACCTGCGCATTTGAGGACCATTTTTGGCGCTCCGGCTATGCGCCAAACACGACACCCCTGTGCGCCGCATCCGTACGCGCTGCTTCCATCCGTACTGTCTCCGGATTTTGCCGGGCCGGATGTTATGGCCGCCTCCTTTGGCAGGCTACAAGCCGTCCTTCCTGTTCATTCACGGTAGATTCCCGACTCTTTCACCCAAATAGACGAACTCTCTGCCCATAAATGACTTGACGTTCACCGAATGACTGACCAGTCACCTTCCTTCTGATTTCTGCATGGCCACTGATTCTGATACTCCGTTGTCGCGCCGCGAGCGCGAGCGCCGTACCCGGCGCCAGGCCATGCTACGTGCTGCCGAGTCGGTATTTGCCGAAAAGGGATACCCCCACGCTACGCTCGAAGAGATTGCCGAGCGCGCCGAGTTTGGCAAGGGGACGCTCTACAACTACTTTGAAGGAGGCAAAGAGGAGATTTTCTTTGCCGTGCTCGACACCATCTACGACGAGCTCTGCGACCTCATTGCCAGGAGCGTGGCCGACGCGGCCAACGGCACAGATCCACGCGCTCGTTATCACGCTCTGGTCGTTCGGGCGCTGGCCTTCTACCACGATCGTGAAGACCTCTTTGTGATTCTCATCAAAGAGGCCTACCGCATGTGCTTTAGCCACGACGCCAGCAAGGTGGCGTACTTTCAGCGTCAGCAAGAGCGCATGGTAAATGCGCTCTTGCCCATGCTTCAGCAAGCAGACGAGAACGGCGCGCTGCGCGACCTGCCGCTGGAAGCGATAGCCCACCTGCTCATCGAAAACATTGATGGGCTGATCGTGCACCGTGCCATTATGGCCAACCATCCCGACCGCCCCACATCGTGCCAGCACCAGTCGATTCTCGACGACCCCGAGAAGGCGGCTACGTTCCTTACTACGATGCTCTTCGACGGCGTAGCGGCACCTCCTTCTGCATAGCATGGAGGAGGCGGCCTGCGTTGTGTTTCCTTGGACTTGCCTTTTGATTCATGACTCGTTTTTCGCTTGCCTGCGCTGCGCTTTGTGTTTGTGTAGGCTTGGTGACGGCACCGGGGCCCGTGGCCTCCGCCCAAGACCGCCCCGACCGCAATGCGCTGATCAACGAAGCCAGCAGTGAGGCTCCGGCCGTGCTCTCGCTCGACGAGGCCGTGCAGATTGCGCTGGTCCACAACTATGCGCTGCGCCAGACACGCCTCGACGAGGAAACCGCCGATGTGCAGGTGCGTGAAGCCTGGGGCGCGCTCATCCCCAGCGTGACCTTCAACAGCAGCTACACGCGCAGCGTGCGCTCGCCCAACCCGTTTGCCGGAAGCGAAGCCGGCGGACTGTTCGAGTCGCTCGGCTTCGTCGACTGGCTTTCATTTAACGAAGAGGCCCGCACCGACGACAACCCCGATACGCAGCCAATTTCGTTTCCGGAGTTTCAGGAGCAGCAGCAGCAGGGGCTGCGCGAGGCGGGCATCTCGCCCAGCGGGAGCGGCAATCCCTTTGCCGTGCCCAACCAGTTCGAGGCGGGAATTACGGTGTCTCAGGTGCTGTTTAATGCCTCGGCCTTTGCTGCGGTGCGCGGGGCCGACCGGCTGCGCGAGATCCGCGATCGCGGCACCGACCGCGAAGAGCAGCTCCTCATCGATGAGGTGCGGGCTACGTACTACCAGGCGGTGCTGGCGCGCGAGCGGGCTCGCGTTACCCAGCAGAGCGTAGACCGCGTGCAGCGGACCGTACGCGAGATCTCGCAGTCGGTAGAGCAGGGCACCGCGCCCAAGTTCGACCGCCTGAGCGCTGAGGTCGAGCTTTCAAACCTGCGCGCCAATCTCACTGATGCCTCCAACCAAGCCGAGCTCGCAGTAAACGCCCTCAAAAACGTGCTGGGCATCCCGATAGATACACCGATTGTACTGGACGACGATCTGGACGCCCCGGCAGCGCCTGAGGCTATCGGCGAGTTTACTATTGAAAGCGCCACCGATATGGCCCTGCGCCATCGCCCCGACCTGCGGCAGGCACAGCTTGCGGTGGAGCTCAACGAGATCGACCGCTCCATCACACGCGGCGGGCTCTTTCCTACGGTCAGCGCCTTCGCCAATGCCAACTACGTGGGCTCCGTGCCCGACAGTCGCACCGTTACGCTTTCCGATCCCGACGACCCGTTCGCCTTCGACCAGGAAACACGCGGCTTCTTTGACACCGCCTACTGGGATCAGTCGGTGAACGTAGGGCTGAGCCTGACCTGGAATATCTTCGACGGCAACCAGACGCGCCGCCAGGTGCAGCAGCGCACCATTGCGGTGGAGCAAGCCCGCATTGACCGGGAGCGCGCTCGTGAGGGTGTCAAGCTGGAGGTGGAGCAGGCGCTGCGTAACCTGCGCGCCGCCCAGCAGCGTCTGGATAGCCAAACGGAAAACGTGGAGCGCGCTGAGCTCAACTACGAGTATGCGCAGCAGCGCCTACAAGAGGGCGTGGCCCGCCCTATCGAGGAGCGCGAGGCTTCGCAGCAGCTCGACCAGGCCCGCCTGAACCGCCTGCAAGCCGCCTTCGACTACGTGTCGGCGCTGAGCGCGCTCGAAACTGCCGTGGGGCGCCCGCTGCGCTCCGATCCTGATGCGACCTTCCAGTTTTAAAGCCGCCCTCCGGTTTTAGCTGATACGCAGGGGCCCTCTGGCCCCCCTGTGCTGTACCATACCTTTTGCTTTCTGCCTTTTTGCTCTGTATCCATGCGTACCGCTCTTATGCCGCTGCGTTTTCCGCTTGCTTTTGCCGTTGCCGCCCTGATGGCGTGGACGGGGTGTACCTCCGAAGAGGTCACCGAATCTGCCGACGAGGGCGTGCCGGTGGCTGTGCTACAGGCCAGCGCCCAGTCGTTCCAAGACCGCCTCGACCTGACCGGCACCCTCGAAACCGACGACGATGCAACCCTCTCCGCCGAGGTGGGCGGGCGCCTGCAGTCGCGCGCCGCGTTGGGCACACAAGTACAGGCCGGAGCTACCGTTGCTCGCATCGACCCCACACAGGCCCGCGCCGCACAGCGCCAGGCCGAAGCGCAACTGCGCGCCGCTCGCGCTGCCGAGGCCCAGGCGCAAGACAGCTTCGATCGCCAGGAGCCTCTATACCGCGACTCCGTGATCAGTGCCATTGAGTTTGAAAACGTACGGGCCCAACTCAACCAGGCCGAGGCCCAGGTTGAGCAGGCCGAAGCCGCATTGGAACAGGCGCAAGACCGCCTTAACAATACCACGATTAGCGCCCCATTTGCAGGATCGATCCAGGAGCACTTTGTGCAGGTGGGCGAACAGGTGGGGGCAGGCACCCCTGTGCTGCGCATGGTAAGCACCGAGCGCATGTACCTGACCGTGGGCGTGCCCGAACGCTATATCAACGACATCAACCCCGACGCTGCGGTCGACGTGGGCTTTCGGTCGCTTGCTGGCGAATCCCTACAGGGCCAGATTGCCTTTGTCGGCGGCACCGTGAATCCGCGTAACCGCACGTTTCGGGTGGAAGTAGAGCTCGAAAATGGCAACGGACGCCTGCACCCGGACATGGTAGGCCGTGTGCTGCTTCCGCGTCAGCAGTTGGAAAACGTGGTGGTCGTGCCCCGCCGCGCCATTGAACGCGACGAAGACGGCTACCGCCTCTACGTGGTCGCCAATCCCGACGGCGATACGCCACGCGTAGCAAGCCGCCTGGTTACGCTGGGCCCCACCGCGCAAGGTCGCACCGCCATCCTCGACGGCCTGGAGCCGGGCGCAGCGGTTATCGTCACAGGCCAGAACAACGCGGCCGAGGGCGACCGCGCCAACATTGTGGAACGCTATGCGACGCTCGACGAAGCCATGATCGACCCGGCGTCGACGCAGCGTCCCGTATCCACCTCACGCTAACGGTTTCGCGCAAACTCGTCGGTTCGTGCCGCGGGCCTTCCACGGCACGTGCCTCCTGTGCGCTCTTTCTATTGCTTTTTTCCGTGCCTCCATGCGTATCAGCGATTTTTCCGTCTCTTTCCGCACCGCGGTGATGGTGCTCGCCGTTATCATTACGGCAGGCGGCCTTACCAGCTACCTCACGATCCCGAAAGAGGCCAACCCCGACATCGAGATCCCCACGATTATCGTGCAGACCATCTACCCGGGCGCCAGTCCGGCGGATGTGGAGCCGCTCGTCACGCAGACCATCGAGCAGGAGCTGCAAGGCATCGAGGGCGTCGACGAAATCCGGTCAATCTCTGCCGAGGGCGTCTCTGTCATCATCATTGAGTTTCTGGCCGGTACGCCCACGAACCAGGCGTATCAACGCGTAACCGACGACGTCGACCGCGCGATCCCGGACCTGCCCACCGATGTGGAGGAGCCCGTTGTCAACGAGGTCGACCTCTCCGACTTCCCCATTCTAACGGTGAACCTCTCGGCCGACTACCCGATTGCGCGCCTGCAACGGGTGGCTGAGGATCTGCAAGATGTAATCGAGGGCGTGCCGGGTGTGCTCGAAGCTACCCTCAACGGCGATGTGGAGCGCGAGGTGCGCGTAAATGTCGACCTGAACGCCCTGCACGGCTACGGCCTCACCTACAACAGCATCGTCAGTGCCATTCAGCGCGAAAATGTGAACGTCCCCGGCGGCTCCATCGACGTAGACCGCCAGAATTACCTCATTCGCGTGGATGGCGAGGTCGATGAACCGCGTGCCATCGAAGACTTCGTGATCGCCAGTCCCGACGGGACGCCCGTCTACATCCGCGACGTGGCCGACGTGGAGTTTAGCTTCACCGACCGCACCTCGTTTGCACGGCTGCGCCAGCTACAGACGGAACAGCCCGATGAAACCTTCGATCCGGTCGATGACTGGCAGGACAGCGAGCAGGTCATCAGCCTCGAAATCACCAAGCAGTCGGGCGACAACATTCTGGAGACGGTCGACGCGGTGTTCTCGGAGCTGGAGGCCTTCCCGTTTCCCAATGGCACCAGCTGGATCATCACCGGCGACGAGAGCGAGAACGTGCGCAACCTCGTTTCCGACCTCGAAAACAACATCATCAGCGGGCTCATCTTCGTGGTGCTGGTGCTGCTCTTCTTCCTGGGCGTGCGCAACGCCACGCTCGTAGCCATCGCCGTGCCCCTGTCGATGTTCGTGTCGTTCATGGTGCTGCAAGCCATGGGCATCACCCTGAACTTTATTGTGCTGTTTACGCTGATTGTGGCGCTCGGCATTCTGGTGGATAACGCCATTGTGATTGTCGAGAACATCTACCGACTCATGGACGAAGAGGGCCTGGGACCCGTCGAGGCCGCCAAAGAGGGCGCCAGTGCCTTTGCAGGCTCCATTACCGTGGCCACGCTTACCACCTCGCTCACCTTTGCGCCCATGCTGCTGTGGCCTGGCCTCATTGGGGAGTTTATGAGCTTCCTGCCCCTTACGCTGATCATTGCGCTGTTGGCCTCGCTCTTCGTGGCGGTGTTCATTAGCCCGGCTACCATGGCCATCTTTGGCCGCACCGACGACATGGACGACAGCGGCGGCCTCTCGCGCACGGGCTGGTACCTGGTGCTGGGCGGGCTCGCTCTGTCGGCGCTTACGCTGGGGCTGGCCAACTGGCAAACGCTGCTGGTGCTGGCCGTTGCTACGCCCGTGGCGTATCTGCTCTTTATTTACGCGTTTCAGCCCGTCTCTGAGCGCTTCATCCACGACGTACTGCCGCGCGTGCTGGCGTACCACCGCATGCTGCTAAGCTGGGCCTTGCAGCGCGATTACAGCGACAACCGTGCGCATCTCAAAAACATGTGGGCGCTGGGCAGCCTTACAAGCGGTTTACTTCTGGGGATACTGGGCGGCGTCATCACGCTCGTAAGTCCGGTAGCGGGATACGTATTCTTAGCGCCTGCGGGGCTCTTGTTGGCAGCGGGCGTGCTGGGCGCGGCGCTGCACTCGGTGCTCGGCCTGATGCGCGGCGGCTGGTTCACCGTGCAGTCCGGCGCAGTGCTTGCCGTGGGACTGGTCGCGGTGCTGGGCCTGACCACGCTCGTGCTGCGGTCTATCGACCCGGTCGTCTATCTCATCATCATGGCACTGCCAATAGCTATTATGGCGCTGGGCGCGCTGGGCATGGTGCTGCCGGCCCCCCGCCTGCTCACCGACAACCGCTCGGTGCTGCTGAACGGACTGCTGGGCAGCGCGCTGGCCATCTTTGCACTCTTCTACGTCGCTAACCCCGGCGTCGAGTTCTTCCCTGAGACCGACCCTAACCAGGTGCGCGTTACGATGGAGGCGCCGCTCGGCACCAATATCTACGCCAACAATGCCTCTGCGCAGCGCGCTGAGGAGCAGCTCGTGGATCTGCTGAGCGAGGACGAGCGCGTCTTTGCCAACACCGAAAACATGCTCACCAACGTCGGCGTGGCCAGCTCGGGCGACTTCGGCGGCGGCCAGCCCCGGTCCGAACTCGCACGCATCACGTTTAACCTGCGCGACTATGCCGACCGCGCCGAGCCCAGCACCACCACACTGGCCCGCATCCGCGAAGCCATCTCGGGCACTCTCCCCGACATCCTGCTCGACATTCAGCGCGACCAGGTAGGGCCGCCCACCGGGCCGCCGGTGAACATCGAGATTACCGGGCCTGAGTTCGACGTGATTGCGGACCTCTCCGAACAGGTGCAGCAGCGCCTGGCTGAGGGCGTAAGCGAGGGCACGCTCGACGGACTCGTCGATGTGCAGGACAACCTGGAGCTGGCTCGCCCCGAGCACCGCATCAATGTTGACCGGCAGGAAGCGGCGCGCTACGGGCTGAGTACCGGACAGATCGGGCAGGCCGTGCGTACCGCCGTCAACGGCATCGAGGCCAGCACCTACCGCGAGAACGAAGAGGACTACGACATCACCGTGCGCCTGGCTCCCGAAGATCGCGCCAGCCTCGAAAGTCTGGAGAGCCTGCGTATCGCCAATGCCGAAGGCGCGCTTATTCCGCTTTCTAACGTGGCCGAGTTTGAGGATGGCGCCGGGCTGGGATCCATCACCCGGCTCGACCTGAACCGCGTGGCGGTTATCGAGGGGCAGAACGCCCCCGGCTACTCGGGCCCCGAGGTCCTGAGCCGCGTGCAGACGTATCTGGCCGACTTCCGCCAGAACGAGATTCCCGACGGATACACGATGCAGTACACGGGGGAGCAAGAAGATCAGGAACAGGCGTTTAGCTTCCTGCTCTTTGCACTTGGCGCCGGCATTATGTTCATCTTTCTGGTGACGGTGGCCAAGTTTAACTCACTGGCGGCCCCGCTCATTGTGCTGCTGGCCGTGGGCCTCAGCCAAATTGGGGTTGTGTTCACGCTGGCCGTCAGCCAAACACCGTTTGGGCTGATGGTCTTCATCGGTATCATCAGCCTGTTCGGCATCCTGGTGAACAACAACATTGTGCTGCTCGACTACATTCAGCAGCTGCGCGATCAGGGCGCCAGCGACCGCGCCTCCATCATCAACGGCAGCGTCGACCGGCTGCGTCCGGTGCTGCTTACCGCACTTACGACCATTCTGGCGCTCATCCCGCTCACCTTCGGGCTGAATGTGGACTTCATTGGGCTGCTGGCTGAGCTCGATCCGGCATTCCAGTTCGGCTCCGAAAACACGCAGTTCTGGAGCCCAATGGGCACCTCCATCATTGGCGGGTTGCTTTTTGCGCTGTTCCTGACGCTGGTTGTGGTGCCGGTTATCTACTCCGCGTTTGAATCGTTCGGGCGCTGGTCGCTGCGCACGCTGCGGCGCGCCTAACGCGCTGTTGACATATCGGCGAATGGATCTCAGCGCGGATACGGGGCGGTTTCGCTTCTCGTGTCCGCGCTGTATCTTGCGGGATGTCGTGCTCTGTTTCGTGCCGTACGCTACCGCCTATGAACTTCAAGATGCCCCACACGCTTGCGCTGCTCTTCTTCCTGATGGTCGGCGCACTCGCGCTAACCTGGGTGGTCCCCTCCGGCGCGTTCGACACCGAGATGGTAAACGGACGCGAGGCCGTGGTGCCGGGTACCTTCGAACTGGGCACCGATGCCGATACGCTCACCCCCGTTGACCTATTCACGGCAATCCCCCAGGCGTTTGCGGATTCGCAGAACATCATCTTCTTCCTGTTTATCATCGGCGGCGTGCTCGCGGTGATTCGCGAAACCAGCACCATCGATGCGCTCCTGGGGCGCTTGTTGGATGCGCTGGGCGGGCAGCCGGGCCTGCTCATCTTCATTACGATCTTTGTGTTTGCGCTCACCTCCAGCATTATGGGCGCGTCAGCGGAGTACATCCCCTTCGTGCTGATTCTGGCCGCGCTCTGCCGCACTATGAAGATGGATACGATGACTGCCGTCGGCATTATTGTAGCCGGATACGGCATTGGGTATGGCGCAGCGGCGTTTAATCAATACACGGTGGTTGTAGCCCAGGGCATTGCCGGACTTGAGACGTACTCGGGCTGGCCCGTACGCATGGCGCTGCTGCTTCCGTTCGTAGGGGTGGGCACGCATCATGTGTACCACTACGCACGTCAGGTGCAGGCGAACCCAGCCGCCAGCCTCGTATCCGACCTTGCGATGCCGGTTGAGGAAGAGGACACCGACACTGCCAGCTATCCGGCGTTGCAGTGGACCCACATTGCGATCATGGTGTCCTTTCTTGTGGCACTGGGCACGGCGGTGTGGGGCATTGCCACGCAGGGCTGGTACCTCACCGAACTGGGCGCTGCCTTCCTGATTCTGGGGGTCGTGACCGCCGCCATTGGTCGCCTGGGGCCCAGCCTGATGGCCAAGGAGTTTGTTGTGGGGGCAAAGGAGCTCACCGAAACCGCCCTGCTCGTAGGCATTGCGCGCGGCATTGCGCTCATCATGGAAGAGGGCGAGATTCTGCACACCATCGTGTACGCCCTCTCCGTTCCGCTCGACGCCGTCGGTCCCGAAGTTGCAGGCGTGGGCATGATGGGCATGCAGGCCGTCATCAACCTGTTCGTCCCCTCAGGCAGCGGCCAGGCCTTTGTGACGATGCCGCTCCTGGCCCCCTTGAGTGACCTGCTGGGCATGTCGCGCCAGATTGCGGTGCAGGCCTTTCTGTATGGCGACGGCTTCGCCAACATGATCGTGCCTACCAACGCGGTGCTTATGGGCATTCTGGGCATGGCGGGCATCCCCTACGACCGCTGGTTTCGGTTCTGCATGCCGCTGGTGCTCAAGCTCCTGGCCCTGGCTGCCGTCTGCATGGTCGGCATGGTGATGCTGGGGTTTGCATAAACTCAGGATCTATTCAATAGGGTCTATTCAATACCGGATGCCCACCAGCACGAAGGCGCGGCGTCCGGGCAGATTACGGGGCGCGGGCTCGGGCACGGCTCCGCTGGTATCCAAACTCCAGTCGAATGGGTTTTTACGATCAAGAGCGTTCACAAGACCAATCTGCATACGCAGGCCCATGCCCCGGAGCGTCCACGTGCCGCGTAGCGCAAGATCGAGACGCAGCATGGGGGCAAGCTGCTGATCGCCGGGGCGGTTTAAGTCGAACCCCTCGAAGGTATCACTGCCCTCGATATTTGCAATATAGTCGTAGTAGGCCCGGCGCAGTGCCCATGAGCGGCCCCAGACGCCCTGTCCGCTCACGCGCGCTTCCATGCCCCTGCCAAGTGCGACTCCGAGGTCTGCATCGAGGCGAACGGGCTGCTCCCACGAAGCAGGGACCAACCGATCATTGAACCGTCCCGGGTACTGACGTCGGGACCGGCCCATCTCGGCTACGACCTCTGCATCCACCCGTGTCCCGTTACGCTGCACCCGCAGGGATGCGCCGTAGGCTCGTGCACGCCCCGCCGCCAGCATACGATCCTGGCGATTCGTCTGCGTTGTAGCAACCGCCTGCATATCCGAAAGAGGCATAGCGTGCACCAAGCGGGCGTAGTCCACCTCCAGCGTGCGGGGCTGTGCTTTGTAGTAGGTTTCCAGGCGGAAGGACCAGGCATCGGTAGGCATAACGAGCGCGTCGGCGGTAGCGTGGTAGGCCCGTGGCGGGGCCACTGATGCTCCAATAGGGAGCCAGAACCGCACCGAGGGTACCACCGCCATGGGGCCATCGTTGCTGATCTCGGCTTGGGTGACGTACTGCCGGTAGAGCCCTCCTGCTACGCGCAGCGCTACATCGCCGAGCGGGGTCGTCGACCGGTCGTAGCGCAGCGCCACTCGTGGTTCAGCATATACCATCTGTCGATTCGACAGATACGTGAGCCGCGTTCCTGCTGTTAACGTGGTGCCGAGCCCAAGACTTGCTTCCCCCTCTGCGTGTCCCTCCAGGTGCCAGGCGCGTGTGTGATGCTCAAACGCACCCAGAAATCGGTTGCGTATGTGCACCGTGCTTTGCATGTAACGAGGCGCCACCGAGGCGTTGAGGCGGTACCGGGGCGAAAGGCTCACATCGACAGAAGCTTTACCGCCCCACTCATTCAATTCATTCTCTTCAAGCGCATGATCTGCTGCATCAAGCCGCACCCGTGTGGGGGTGTTGGGCTGAGGCGGCATGTCGGTCTGTTGGATGAGCGAGTCGCGCATTTCAAACAGCGAATGGGATTCGTGGTGCGATGTATGAACACGAACCCGGCTCGCCACCCGATCGGTCACGCTCCAGTCATGGCGAATCTGAGCCATGGTGTTCGTCCACCCCGTGCGGCCATGCGTCGCAAGAAGCCGTGTTTGGTTGGCAGAGGCCAAAGGCGTGGCCGCATCGAGAGATGCCCCTGTGTTGTTCACATCGGTTTGCATGCGCGTATGGCCCCGGTAGACCGATGCGTAGATCTGATGGAACGGGGTCAGTTCTTGCTGGGCAGCCAGGTGGATATCAGAGAACTGCGCGTCGGCCGAAGACCGTTGTGCAAGCCCCGTTGTATTTTCCACAGATGCAGGGTCCCACTGCATCGTCAGGGTTGGATCAGGACGCGTCCACGTAGCCAGCCGGTGGTGCAGTGCAGGAGAACGGTATATGTCCCACACACTGGTGCGTACGGCTCCCATCACGCGGCCTGAAGCCGTATCCCCGGCAGACCAACTGGCCTCAGCCCGTGCGTTTATACTAACGGGGTCGGCACTTACCTGTGCGTAGTTCGTGCGGGGACGTGCCAGATCGTGCTCGGCGGCGATTACCCCCGCGGTGTAGCTGCCATGCTGAGCGCCAAATCCGGCTTTGTGTACCTGCACACGGCGCAGCGCATCCGGGCTAAAGGCGGACACCAGCCCCCCTAATGTGACGGGTTCGCGTATCGGTACGCCATCGAGCAAGGTGGCGTGCTCGCCGATATCTCCACCTTGCACATGCAGATCGGCCCGCGGATGCCCCAGCGCAACGCCCGGCTGCCGGCGCACCGCGTGGGCCACATCGGGGGTGCCGGGGCCTTCGACGCGCTCCAATGCTTCGCGGTCGGTCGTATTCGTACCCAGACGAAACGAGGGAAGACGACGCTCCAATCCGTTAATCACCAGCGGCGGCGCCGTTAGTGGAGCAGGGTTCAGCGCAATGCGCACACGCTCCTGTCCGTCTTGCGGCACCCACACGCGCTTCACCTCGGACTCGTACCCCACATACGTAACCACAACCTGATGCTCACCTGCCAGGATGGGACTAAAGTGGAAGCGTCCGGCCTCGTTCGTAGCGCGCCCGGCAGACGCATCTGCCAGCAGCACGTTGGCATCGGGAAGCGGCATGCCGGTTTCCGCATCCACGACCGTTCCGGTTAGCCGACCTTCGGCATCGGGTGCCTGAAAAGCAGCGACCAGTACGTACGACCCGTCGGAGGTACGCACGTAGTCGACATCGGCGGACTCAAGGATGCACTGGAGTAGCTGCTCGGTGGTGGCATCGCGGATGCGGCAGTACGTGTAGCGGTCTTCAACGAGCGCATTGGCGTAGCCAAGATCGGCCTCGGTGATTTCGACAAAGCGCTGAAGGGCCTCGTCGAGTGGTACGTTGCGCAGAACGGTTGTGTAGCGATCGGTGGCGTCGGTTGTGTCGGGCTCCGTTTGGGCAGATGCGCAGAGAGCGCCCAAGCCGGCCCACAGTGCGGCAACGACCGTAAGTACCAGGAACAGACGAGGGCAGTGCGCTGCTGCTCTGCATCCCCCCAGAACACACCGATGCGGTACAGCCAATGGAGCAGTCATGGGGATTCGGAGGCGGAGTCGTCCAGCGGAATGAGTTCGTAGCCGTCGCCCAGCTTGCGGTACTGCATGTCTTGCACGAGCGCGATATCGCGTAGGACCGCTTCAAGACGCTCTACGCGGCGGTAGTGCAGGGTCATTGAGTCCGTACGCGCAGCCGGTACGCCGAGACGGATAGGAACGCCGAACTGGGCTTCGAGATCGCGGAGTACATCGGGCAGCGGCGCATTGCGCACGGAAAACCCGCCTTGGCGCCATGCTGCAACCTGGTCTACCTCAACCGGCTCGGGCGGCGTCGGCGGGCGGCGTCCGATAACGCGGCTCTGCAATCCGGCTTCGTCGAGATGGACGCTGCTGCTTTCGGGGAGGCCATGCACCTGCACCTGCCCAGATGCCAGCGTCACCTCGGTGACCAGGCGCTCCCCTGGGTCGCGCATGCGCACATTGAAGGCGGTGCCGTACACGCCGATGCGCGCATTATCTGTGTCTACCTGAAAGGAGCGCGCCGCAGGCTCTACCGCAAAGAAGGCTTCGCCCTGCAAGGTTACCTGCCGGGCTTCGTGTCCAATCCACGGGAGCGAGGTAAATCCGCGCGGGTAGGTAATCGTAGTGGCTCCGTTCAATTCGGCCACCGACCCGTCGGGCAGCGTGACGGTGCGCTGCTCGCCACGGGCGGTTTCCACAGCTACGGGGCGAGCCGCCCACAGCCCAATGCCTACGGCAAACGCAATGAGCACTGCCACGCTCGCCACGGCACGCCAGCGGCGCATTCGGCGCGGGGCAGCGTCGGCGGCGCGCTGCCTGGCCGACCGATCGGACGCACGCCGGTCAGACGCAGGCGCTGGGTCGATGCGTTCGCTTAAGTCGCTCCACGCATCATCGGGCGAGAAGGCAGCGTCGGTGGCGTTGTCGGATTGACGAAGCCTCTGCCAGAGCGCCGCATACTCCTCACGCGTTCCATCGGCATGTTCGAGACCGGTAATATCCTCTGGAAGACCGTTGTCGTCATTCCGGGGAGGCGGAGCGTCCGTATCCATTGGACAAGCGGTAAGGCCGTGTGCTGTGAAAAAGGTCGTGGGTTGCGTGCTACATCCAGGCGCGTCGAATCGTCGGGGGAAACGGTCAGGAGAGCAAATCGGGACGCTGTTCGCGGAGCCGGTTACGCAAGTGTTCAAGCGCTCGCACAATGTGGTTGTTCACCGTGCTCGGCGCGATGTCCATCACCTCGGCAATCGCTGCATGGCTCATGTTCTGCATACGTTGCAGCGTGAGCGCCTCGCGCTGGCGCGAAGGAAGCTCGTCAATCCACTCGTCGAACAGGGCACGGAGCTGTTTAGCATCCAGTTCAGATTCGGGGGAGGTTGACGACTTCGGGTGGATAGCATCGGCAAGCAGTGCTTCGTTGTCGCGCCGTGTGCGCTCGTCGCGCTTTCGGTTGTATACGCGATGACGCGCCATCTGGAAGACGTATGGAATCACCGCGTCGACCTCATCAAGGGTCGTGCGGATGTCCCACAGCTTTGCAAACGTGTCTTGGGTGATGTCGTAGGCCGCCGCATCTGACGGAAGCATACCGCGCACGAACCGAAAGATGCGCGGCGAGAGCTGCCGGAACAGCTTTTCAAACGCAGCCCGGTCCGACGTGCTAACGCGGTGCTTTAGCGTGTCGATATCGGGTACATCGTTGTTGCCGGAAGGCTTAGCCGGAGCTTCCGAAGGGGAGGCTGCCATCGACAAGAGTGAGCATTACTTAACAGCGGAGTGGGGACGCAATAAACCTCACCGCCCTGCCCACCAGGTGCACGTGTCTGATGCGCAGGGATCCGTGCGGTGACGTTCCAATTTGCAGCTTTCGCACAACACAAGCAGATGCGTCATCTGCAAGATGGAACAACGCTGCTACGCTTCCTACTGGAAGCTGGGCGGAAGCAGCAGTCCGTCGATCACATGCAGGATGCCGTTGCTGCCTGTGTAGTCGAGGTTCGCCGTGTCGAGGGTCGCCTGTGGGCCATCATCACCGTCGTTGAAGACAATCTGATCGCCGTCTTGCGTGATCGTCAGGTCTTCGCCTTGCAGCGTCTCGATGGTAACCTCGCCATTGTTGTCGTCGAGCAAGGCCAGCAAGCTGCCCGAATCCACCGCGTCATCGGCGAACACGTGGTACTGAAGGACTTCTTGAACTTCTTCTTCCGAGAATCCACTCAGGTCGGTTTCCTCGAACGTGGCGTTATTCGGCCCAAAGACCGTCCAGTTGTTCGCATTCACAAACGCATCCGCCAGGCCGAAGTCAACGACCGCGTTGTAGAGCTCATTGGTTTCGCTTACGAACCAGGCGGTGCTGGCCAGGTTCTGATTGCCGAGCAGCGTGCGGTCGAGCACGTGGATGATGCCGTTGTCGGCTTCGATGTCGGTCTGAATGACTTCGGCCCCTTCGATGAACACGCCGTCGTCGTTGACTACTACAGTGAGTTCTTCACCGGCAAGCGTAGTGACGGTGTTCTCACCTTCGTTCAGATCCGCCGCCGCAATTTCGGCATCGGGAATTACGTGATAGCCGAGCACCGCTTCGAGCGCATCCGGCTGCCCGAGCAGCACATCGGTATTGATCGGCGCGAAGCCGTCATTGTTGGGTGCGAAGACGGTAAACGTAGCCTCTTCATCCGCGAGCGCATCGACAAGATTGGCTTCTTGCAGCGCAGCAAGCAGGGTCGAAAAGTCATCGCTATCGGCAACGACATCGGCGATCGTTGTTGCTTCTTGCAAGCTCGGCGGAAGCAGCAGGCCGTCAATTACATGCAGAATGCCGTTGGAGGCGGTGTAATCGAGATTGGCCGTGTCGAGCGTGGCCTGACCGTCGTTGAACACGATCTGGTCGCCGTCTTGCGCAACCGTCAGACCCTCGCCTTGCAGCGTCTCGATGGTAACCGTGCCGTCGTTCTCGTCGAGCAGGGAAAGCAGGCTGCCTGAATCGACGACGTCTTCCGCAAACACGTGGTATTGCAGAATCTCCTGGATCTCCTCATCCGAGAACCCGCTCAGGTCGGCATTTTCGAACGTGGCGTTATTCGGACCGAAAACCGTCCAGCCCTCGGCGTTCGTGAACGCCTCAGCCAGCCCGGCATCGACAACCGCGTTGTACAGGTTGCCGGTCTCGCCCACGAACCAGGCGGTGTTGGCCAGGTTTTGATTGCCGAGCAGCGTACGGTCAATCACGTGAATAATACCATTCTCGGCTTCGATGTCGGTTTCGACGACCTCGGAGCCTTCAATGAACACGCCGTCGTCGTTGACCACCACGGTGAGTTCATCGCCCGAGAGCGTTTCCACCGTGTTCTCGCCTTCTTCGAGGTCTGAAGCGGCGATTTCCGTATCCGGAATCACGTGGTAGCCCAGTACCTCGGTAAGCGCTTCCTCTTGGTCAAGCAGCACATCAACAGCAATGGGGCTGAAGGCAGCTTCGTTCGGGGCAAAGACCGTGAATGTAGCCTCTTCATCGGCGAACGTTTCAGCGAGGCCGGCGTCTTGCAACGCCGTCAGCAAGGTGGCAAAGTCGTCGCTATCGCTAACAATTTCAGCAATGGTTGCCGGGTCTTCGGGCGGCTCAGGAGGCGGCCCCGGGCCATCGTCATCGTCGCAGGCCACGAGTCCGAGCGATAGCACAACAACGAGAACCAGCGACAGAAGTCGCGAACTAAGTGTGCGTTGGGGTAGCATGGATCGCTGTGTCATTTGTGAAGGGAAACAGGTGTCGTAGCACAGGTCAGGCGACATTGTACCGTTGGCTCGCCTGAACATGCACCCGATAGACACCGCGCTCCCATGCAACACCCAGTCGGAAATGAAACGAAAATGTTATGTCATTAAATACGCTGTGCCCATTTCCCAAAAACCGTATCGGCGATTTCGGCAAGCGTATCGACATGGGCGGAGGCCGCATCTCGAATCGCGGCGCCGTCCAGGCCCGTGGCGGTAAGCTCATCGGCGAAGGCGCGCGTCATGCCCTCGACAAGAGACGGCGTCACTTCCAGATGAAAGAGCAAGCCGTACGCGTGCTCGCCATAGCGGAATGCCTGATGTCCCGTCTGTGCGCTACGAGCCAGCGATACGGCTCCTTCGGGCACATCGAACACGTCACCATGCCAATGGAAAGCCGTGAACGACGGCGCTACATCCTGAAAGAGCGGGTCCGTTGCCGCTGCGTCGGTAAGGGTGATTTCATGCCAGCCAATTTCTTTGTGGGATCCGGGGTGCACCTCCGCCCCAAGGGCGTGCGCCAGCAACTGACTGCCCAGGCAGATCCCGAGCACAGGGATCTCCGCTTCCAGCGCCTGTTCGATGAGCGCGATTTTCTGCTTCAGATGCGGACGCTTGTCGATGTCGCCCACGCCCATGGGTCCGCCCATCACGACGAGCCCATCGGCGTTGAGGGTCTTTGGCACCGGTTCATCGCGAAATATGCGTACGGTGTGATGCGAGCAGCCGTGGGCCTCAAGCGCGTGTCGGATGCGGCCCGGCGGCTCCGGAGCTACGTGTTGCAGGATGAGTACGTCGGCAGTGTCAGGCATTGCGGGTGTCATTCAGAGTCTGTTTGGGTTTTGGTTTGCAGGCGAGAGCGAGCAGCAATGCGGCGAAAATTGGACCGCGATGGAGGCTCGTAGCCGGGGCTACGGGCCGATATCGGGGACAATTTGCAGCCCATTGAAGCCGCTCGCAGCCCAAAGTAAAAAATCAAAACAGGCTCTCATTGGGGGATGCGAGAGCGTGGGTGCGGCCATTGAGGGCCAGCGGTCGATGACCGGCCCCGCGCGGCGGCGCCTGGCGAATGGCCCGTGTGACAAATCGTTTGGCACGTTGGAGTGCTGCATCAACCTTTAGGTTCTGTGCCAGTCCCGCCGTGAGCGCCGCCGAGAACGCGTCGCCGCCGCCATGCACCGCGTATGGCTGCCGCTCAGCTTCCAACCAATGGATCGTATCGCCATTGTACCAGCAGTCGGCGGCTGTCTCGTCCGAGGCATGTCCGCCCGTAATGACGACATGTGCCGGATGCAGGCGATCGTGTATGGCGCGGGCAGCGGCCTCCGTATCCGCCCGAGATTGGATGGCGATGTCCACCAGTCGCTCGGCTTCCGGCAGACTCGGAGTGGTCACCGTGGCGTGCCCGATGAGTGTGCGAAGCGCCGCCTCGGCATCCTCGGAGAGCAACGGCTCGCCACGCCGCGTCGTCATCACCGGGTCGATGACGAGCGGCATCAGATCGAGGTCCGCCGCAGCCTCCGCCACGGTTTCAATGATCGCCATGTTGAAGAGCATGCCCGTCTTTACGGCAGCGGGCGGGATGTCATCCACCACGCGTTCGAGCTGACGGCGGACGAACGCCGGGGGGAGTGCGTGCACATCGGTCACGCCCTCGGTCGTGCAGTCGGTGGCCACGGTGAGAACGCTCATGCCGTATGTGCCGTGCGCGGCGAACGTTTTGAGGTCGGCTGCCAGTCCGGCCCCGCCGCTCGGATCGATGCCCGCAATGGTGAGAACGGGCCGGGCGTCATGGTCTGTGGACTCGTGTGGTGTGCTCATTGCCGATTGGATTTGTTGCGAGTGGTTGTTCATGCTGCCTCACGTTGCGACTGCGCGAGAAAGTGATCCACGTGCTCGAACAGCCGGTCCACATGCTCGGGCTCCGTAAATGGATTGAGGAGGACAGCTCGGAGCCAGTTGCGCCCGTTGAGACGCGGAAGCGAGAGAAACACGTTGGCCTCGCGTAAGAGATACTGCTGTAAGTCGGCGTTCCACTGATCGCGAGCCTCGCATCCGAGTGCATCCGGCACACCCCGGAAGCAGACGAGATTCATTTCAGGCTCGGCGGCCAGCTCCAACTCCGGACGTTCTTCAACGCACTCCACGAAGTACTCAGTCAAGCGGTAGCTCTCGTCGATAAGCTGCTCCAGTCCCTCGCGACCAAGATGGCGCAGGGTCAACCAGAGCTTGAGCACATCGGCGTGGCGGGTGCCCTGCACGCTCATCTCGCCGAGGTTCTGTACACCGGTGCCCTCGCGCATGTAGGGCGCTTCAACGTGGAATACATTCGTCATGGCTGGTAGGTCGCGGAAGAGCGCCATCGCGCACGTCTTAGCCACATACGCCCACTTCTGCGGGTTGAATGTGATCGAGTCGGCCCGTTCAATGCCGAGCAGACGCTCGCGGTGTGTGTCAGAAAACGTGAGGGCGCCGCCATAAGCCGCATCCACATGCAGCCAGAGCCCATGCTCATCCGCGACATCCGCAATGAAATCAAGCGGATCGATGCTGCCGGTTGTGGTGGTCCCTGCTGTAGCAACCACGCAGAACGGCTCCTTCCCTTCGTGGTCGGCCGCCTGAATGCGCGTTCGAAGCGCAGCGGGATCCATCCGTCGCTGTGCATCTGTCGGGATTGGAACGACCGCGTCCGTCCCCAGCCCGAGCAGCATCGCCGCCTTCTGAATGGAGGTGTGCGCGGCTTCCGACGCAAAGAGAACGGGAGAGCAATTGCCCACACCGGCGCGACGGGCGTCGTCGAACGCCGTGTTTCGGGCCACCGCCAGGGCGTGCAGATTCGCCAGGGAGCCGCCACTCGTCATCACGCCGCCGCCCTCCGACCCAAGTCCAAACCGCCGGGCCAGTGCACCGGTCACCTGCCGCTCCAGCCGGGTGAAGGTAGGGGCCATCTCCTGGCTGAGCATGTTGTTGTTCGCTGCAGCAGCCAGTAGGTCGCCCAGCACAGATGCCGTGGCAGGCATCGGATCCATGTGTCCCATAAAGCCGGGATGCGCCGGGTTCATCGCACCCTGGATTAGCGCCTCAGCCTCATCGAGCAGTGCGCTTTCGGGCACCGATTGCTCGGGTACGATGGGCGCTTCCTCAACCCCGAAATTGTCGTCGCGGTCGGGGAGCGGAGATCGCGCGGCTGCACTCGACAGGTGAGTAAGCATCCGGTCGAGCGCATCATCGGCCCAGGCATCCAGCGCTTGCTTACGGATGTCGGGGGACGCGAAGGCAGTGCGAGGGAGTTGAGAGCGATTCATTGCGAAAGCGGATGATTGTCATGCAATACCACAAACGATCCCGGCTCTGCAGCGCCAGGGTGCCTTGGCCGGGATGACTCTAAAATGAGAGGCCATGCTTTACCTCATGAGTCATCTCTGACACAGCAGTAACATAGGCTCATTCCGGTGCGGACCAGTCCGCTTCTTCAAGATTGGAAGGGGGCCAAATGCCAAGTAGACGGCGCACCGTAACCACCTGGCCGAGGTGATAGGCATTGTGATCCGCAATGCTTGCGATCTCTTCAGCGTACCGGGTGCTGTGGTAGCCTACCCCGCTGGCGTGCGGAATCTCGCCTGCAATGTCGATAGATGAATCGTTCACGAGCGTCTGTACGTCCTGCAGGTCAGCTTGAAACCGGTCAAGGCTCTCGGTCCAAGCCGCGTCGCTGGGCGGTCCGAGCGTGTCGGGCCAGTAATCGTCTGGCCACGTCGAAAAGGTATAGTCGGGATCCGTGCAGTACTGGAGGTAGTCGGCCTGTGAACGTCGCATGTGCTCCAGAATCTGCCAGAGCGAATACGCCTCAGGCAGCCCATCGGGCAACACGCCCCGGGCGGAGGCGGGAATCTCCCGGAGAATCTCCGTGTGCGACCGGCGAGCCACGGTAGCGTCGAGTTGTGTGGTGAGGAGAGCGCGGAGGGCATCGGATGCAGCCATAAAAAACGGTACGATGAGAAGAGTAAAATCAGGCAAGGAACGATGCCCCAACAGGATGAAAAGAGAAATTGTTTGGGTTAGGCGGAGCGCGTGCGCCGGTGCGGCTTCGTCGCGTCCTGGGCGTCGACCCACTCGGCGACCCACGCCGGAAGAGGCGGAGGATCGTCGGTATGTCCAACAAGGCGTAACACTTCGGCAGATTCGGCACGGCCCGACGGTTTGAGAATCATTCCACGCACGATTGCATCCGTGATGACCTGCTCGTCGCCTTCTTCGATAGGGCGGAGAACTGTTTGCCGCACGATGAACGAGCGCTTGTCCCAGCCCAAAATCTTCGTCTCGATCACGAAGGGCTGTAGCCATCGGAGCGGCCGGTAAAACTGCATCGTTTCAGCTGTAACGACTGGATACCAGCCCCGCTGGCGCAACTCCGTCAGCAGTCCCGACCGCGCGAGAAGGTCGATACGCCCGAGGTCGAGCAGCGAAAAGTACTTCCCGTTGTTCACGTGGCCGAAGAGATCGAGATCGGTCGGCCCCACGCGAAAGTGGGTCCGGCAAGGGCCGAGCACAGGACACGGCTCCGGCCCACCGGGCCAGCGGTGTATGACGAGGAGCCGGAGCAAGCGAAACCAGAGATTCATCGGATGGAGCGTTGTTTGGGTCGGATAAAGCGTCTATGAGGCGGACAAGCCCCGGCGGAATGAGCAGACCTGGTATCAGAATCCGTTTCGTTGCTGTGCGTTGAAGAGTTCTCGTTCAAGCTCGTCGTACGTCATATCCAACTCATGAAGCGAGTAGTCTGCAATAGAGGCTGTAGCCAGCGAGGCCGCGCCGACCACAATCACCAATCCGACAGTTGCAAGGGTGCATAGAGGACAGTAGAATGACATGGGGCTGTGGGGGCGAGTGCGGAGAGAAAATCATGTACACACCAATAAAATACCGATCGGTCGGAATTGCAAGAAATTGGACCAATAAACCGACTGATCGTTTTGTGTGTCAAATCGCCGTTATCAAAGTTACCCTAACACATCACACGCTCATGGCTGCTACCAAAGGAGAGCGCACGCGCGCTGACATCATTCGACAATCGGCAGCGCTGTTCAATCGGCGGGGATACGCGCGCGCTTCGATGAGCGACATCACCGAGGTCACTGGCATTAAGCGTGGGGGCATTTACAATCACTTCGGAAGCAAAGATGAGCTGGCTGTGGAAAGCTTCCAATTTGCCGCCGAGAAGCTAATCGACGGGCTGGAGCAGACCATCGATGCTCACGACGACGTTCGTATGGGCCTGCGATCCATCGCGACCGCATTTGCACAGGTCTATGACGAGGGTTGGACGTTTGCAGGCGGCTGTCCCATCCTCAACACCGCCGTCGAGACGCGCGGTCAGGATGGCGCCCTCCGTTCCGCCGTGCAGGAAGCGATGGCCGCGCTCCATGAACTCGTCCGCACGACGGTTGCCGACGGGGTCGCCCGGGGCACGATCGCTGACGATGTGCAGCCCGCCGAGGGAGCAACCGTATTTATCTCCACTATAGAGGGGGCGCTCCTGCTCAGTGCCCTTTCCGAGGATCGGAGCCACCTTGAGCACGCGGTCGCACACCTGCACCGTCTCATCGATCAATGGGCGGTCCCCTCAGAGTCCGAACCTACGTCGTGACGTATCGCGACGGATACGTTGGCAGCCATGAAAGGCTGCATCGGTCGTAAAAAATCATGACCGTTGCTCACAACTCAGCATCCTGCTGCATGCTCTCCTTTTGCTCGTTCATCCGCTTGCTCTTTGCGTGGTGCATCAGGGCGACTCCGCCGGTGCCGCTTCCGCCTCGAATGCCTTCATGCCTGCCTCCGAGGCCGCCTCGTACACGGGTTCGAGTGTGTTGAGAAGATCCACGTCGGATCGCCAGAACGGAAACTTGCCCAACTGCTTGGGTAGGGCTGCGTGGGTGGAGGGCGTTTCGACGGATCCGTACATGGTGCTCGGCAGGTCAGGAGCGTCCCAAAATCCATCGGTCTGCAGCGGTGCGGGGGCGGGCGTCGAGTCATTGGGAGATGCGGCTTCGGGATCGGTGGAGGTATCGCTGCTGCCAATGCGATCCATGAGCGCGCCCTGTCGCATCCCTCGCAGACGGAAGAGCAAGAACGGATCGCGATCAAACTCCTCGGCAAGCAGGAGATACACCGCCGCAATGTGCTTGCAGGGATTCGACCAATCCGGGCAGGAGCAGTTTGTTTTTAGGTCGGCCTCGCGCTCAGGAAACAGTGTAAGACCGGCACGCTCGACGATGGCCTCCACGCCAGACGGCATGTCTCCCGCCAGCAGCGCGGCGGCAAAGTACGGCTGGCGCCGAAACGCCTCAACGATCTCGCCCCACTCGGTCTCGTCGTAGGGACGCAGGCGGATGGTGACCTCATACGGGTCGGAGCGCGATCCCTGCACCTCTGAGGTCACCTGTCCCGCCTCCACTTCGATAGCGAGCACCTGGCCTTTTCGCGCATATCGTTTCGCCCGTTGCAGGCGGCTGTCGATGCCAAAGCCGTGCAGGGTTTCCTCCCAGCGCTCGCCCCACCAAGTCGTGCCAAACGCGCCCCGCTTCGACTTGGCTTTGATTCCACCCTTCACCGTGCGCGGCTCCGTACGTTCGTAGTGTTGGTACCAGTTCATGGGCTTCGTTTATCTGTGACTGTGTATCTCTGCGTATAGCGACTGTGATGTGTGAGAAGCACGAATCACATGGCCTCCTCGCGCAGCCGAAAGAGGTCTTTCAGCTCGTCGGTCGAGAGCTCCGTGACCCAGCCTTCGCCTGCATCGACGACCTGATCGGCGAGGCTTTTTTTGCGTTCGATCATCTCGGCGATCCGCTCCTCCAGCGTGCCCGCACAGACGAATTTGTGCACCTGCACGCGTCGTGTCTGCCCAATCCGGAAGGCGCGGTCGGTGGCCTGGTTCTCTACAGCGGGGTTCCACCAGCGGTCATAGTGAAAGACGTGGTTGGCCCGCGTGAGGTTGAGCCCGGTGCCGCCTGCTTTGAGCGAGAGCAGAAAAAACGGTGGCGCGTCGTCGGCCTCCTGAAAGCGCTCGACCATCTGGTCGCGCTTCTCCTGCTTGACTCCGCCGTGCAGAAAGAGCGCCTCACGCCCGAAGGTTTCTTGCAGATGTCGCTTCAACATAGTGCCCATTTCGGTGAACTGCGTAAAGATGAGCGCCCGTTCGTTGGCCGCAAGCACTTCCTCCAGCATCTCTACCAGCCGCAACAGCTTGCCCGACCGGTCCGCGATCTGCGAATCGTCGTGCAGATACTGGGCCGGATGGTTGCAGATCTGCTTCAGTTGCATGAGTGTCGAGAGCACAAGACCGCGCCGCTCCATGTCCAGTTCCGACTGTTCGCCCTCCAGTGCCGCCGTCGTTTTCTTCACTACCGCCCGGTAGAGCGAGGCCTGCTCCTCGGTGAGCGTGGTGTAGACGGTCATTTCTTGCTTTTCTGGCAGGTCGTCGATCACCGTGGGGTCGGTCTTCTCGCGACGCAGGATGAACGGACCGGTGATGCGCTTCAGGCGGCGCATGGCCTCTTCGTCGCGCTCGTTCTGAATGGGCCGGAAGAACTTCTTTTTGAAGGAAGCCTGGCTGCCCAGCAGCCCTGGATTCAAAATCTCCATGATCGACCACAGGTCGCCCACATTGTTCTCCACCGGCGTGCCCGTCATGGCAATGCAATGCTGGGCGGTAAGCGACCGGGCGGCCTGCGTGCGTTGGGCGCTGGGATTTTTGACGTACTGCGCCTCATCGAGGACCACGGTGTCCCACGAAATAGCCCGAAACAGCTCCACGTCGCGGCGGAGAAGCGCGTAGTTGGTGACCACCAGCGTGCGATTGGCCATCTGCTCGGTGAAAGCCTCTTCGTCCGACGCGCGGTCACCGCCGTGGTGGACGAGCACAGACAGGTCGGGCGTAAACCGGTTGGCTTCCTTCTTCCAGTTGGTGACCACCGAGGTGGGACACACGATAAGGCTTGGCAGGAGGGATGCGTTTGCGGAGCCGTTTTCAGGAGCGTTGCTTTCGGGGGACCCGTTGTAGGTGCGTTGTAGGAGAGCGAGGGCTTGCACAGTTTTGCCGAGGCCCATGTCGTCGGCGAGGCACGCTCCCAGTCCCCACCGCTTTAGGAAGGCGAGCCAGGCGTAGCCGCGCTGCTGGTAGGGACGCAGCGTACCCTCAAAGCCGTCGGGCTCGGGAAGCGGCTCGACGGTGTCGCCCCGATTGAGCCGGTCCAACAGATCGCCCAGTTGTCCGCTTGTCGAGATGGCCTCGACAGGCAGCCCGGCGGGGCCTTCCTCGGCGCCGAGGGCCATCTGCATCACGTCGCGAACCGTAAAGCGGTCGGCGTCTTTCTGGTCGATACGATCGACCATCGCCCGGATGGCATCGAGATCCACCTCGACCCACTCGCCTCGCAGGTTCACCAGGGGCGTTTTCATTTCGGCCAGTTCGTCAAGCTCCTCGCGCGAGAGCACATGATCGCCGAGGGCCACCTCCCAGTCGAACTGAACGATGGTCTTGAGGGAGAGTCCGGCCTTCGCTTTCATGTCCGGAGCGGCTGCGTTGGCCTTTGCAGAAAGGCGCTCCTTCGTCCGTCCTCGCTTCCACCACGCGGGGAGTTGCACCCCAAAGCCGGCCTGCCGCAGCAGCGGGGCATACTCACGCAGAAAGGCATGCGCCTGCGCTGTGTCCAGCTCCAGCCCCGCCGGGTTAGGTTGCTTGAGACTGTCTTCGATGGCGGGCCACACGCCCATGGCCTGCCCCAGAGCCGCAAGCAGGTATGGTTCGGGGTGGAAGTTGACACGCTCAAGGACGCGCCGCGCCGACGCATCCGGATCCCAGGCCGTTTCCACGTCAATCTGTAGGCTGGGGTCGGCTGTGGATTGCAGCAGGTAGCGAACGTGCCAGGAGTCGGCATCCTGCGTTATGTCATCTGTTCCCGTTCCATTTGGTTCTTCGAGACGAAACGTGAGGCGAAAGGGAGCACCAGCCGTTACCTCAATGCGTCGCCGCCACGCCCGTAACTGACCAGCCAGGTGCGTCAGTTCATTTGTATTGCCCTTCATCCGTCCGTCGGGCGTACGCAGGGCGTGGAGCCACTGGTCGTGCAGGCTGTCGAAGGAAGCCGGGGCACGATGGGATGCAGCCGCCCGCCCGTTCTCTCCCATGCGAACGATGCAGTCAACGAGGTCGCCAAGCACACCCATAAGTGCCGTCCGAGGGGACGTTTCCGGCGCCTTCGTGTCCGATGTAGAGAGCGCGCGGCAGGCGGGCGGCATCGCGTTAGCGAGCGCCGCTACCCGTTCCGCCTCCTCGCCCCGTACAACAGGCTCCCAGCGGGCGTGGTAAGTGCCGTCCCGTTCTTGCATGCCGGGCAGGAACTGTTCGCGGGCCACCAGGGCCCCTGCAAAGCGGACGACGTGAGCCCAGTAGACCAGGTCGCTCCCAAACAATTGGCCGGGCGCAAACATGCGACGTTCAGGATCGCCCGCACACAGGTCGACAACCGCCGCCCGGTTAAGCGGAAGCGTCGGCACGCGCCATGGGGCGAGGGAGACCGCCTCCGCATGGCTGGGGGAGTCGTCGCCCGTCTCCAGTACCGGCGATGATGGCACAGCGGCATCGCGTACGGTAGGCAGCCACGCAACGAGCGTCTCGGGCGTCTCGTCTACCGACAGCCCCCGCTCGTTGAGCAGATCCATTAGCACATCAGGCTGGCAGGCTCGGGACAGGTGGTTGGGCCCCGCATCACCAATCTGATATTTCGGTTCCGACGTTTCGCCCCACAGATGTAGCTGGTTGCTCCACCAACCAAGATGAAAAATATGCATGCGAGCCACTGGGTAAACTGGAGAACCACACGAAAGAGATCAGAGCTGGGCTTCTTTGATGCCAGAAAGAACGGCCATCGCACCAACGCGCCACACTGACCGATGACAGACCGCATTGTTCTTATTGGCCTTTGCTCACGCCTATAGCCTCCTTGGTTTACCCTCCTGAGAATTGATAAACGCTAAACGGTAAAGCCGCTCGGACTTTCCTACGTTGCTCATCCCTTGCAGTCTTATCCTCATGGGCCCAACATAGCGTGTGTCGTACTCGCGGTATAGCACTGACTAATATGGATTTATGGGTTCATTGTCCTGAGGAAAGCTATCGTTCGCATTCTGATTATCCGGTTGTACTATGTCCACCCGCATCCCCCTAACGCGTCTTTCGCATGCTGCTGACCTATCGCTGCCCGAACATGCTACGCCGCACAGCGCAGGCGTGGATCTGCGCGCTGCCCTGCCCGAAGACGCTCCACACACGCTGGAGCCCGGAGCGCGTACGCTCGTGCCAACCGGACTCAAAATTGCGCTTCCTGCAGGATGCGAAGGGCAGGTGCGCCCCCGGAGCGGACTTGCCGTGCGCACGGGCGTTACCGTCCTGAACGCGCCCGGCACCATCGACGCAGACTATCGGGGCGAAGTGAAGGTCGCGCTCATCAACTTGGGGCAGGAGCCGGTGACTATCGAGCGCGGCATGCGCATCGCCCAACTCGTAGTGGCGCGCTACGAATCCGTCGATTGGAACGAGGTCGACACGCTGGAACCCACCACCCGCGGCACAGGTGGATTTGGATCCACCGGTACGTCCTAACACATCTACCTGAGCGATGCCTTCTGCCCCCTACGCCCTTGGCCTCACCACGGCAAACGAGCACCCCGAGTCCCGTGCGCTTCCGGTACGAGGCACGCTGCCGCCCTGGCTGCGCGGTACGCTCGTGCGGAATGGACCCGGACGCTTCGAGGTCGAGGACGAGGCCTACAACCACTGGTTCGATGGACTCGCGCTGCTGCACGCCTTCACGATCACCGAGGCCGGCGTATCCTACCGAAGTCGCTTTCTGCAAAGCAGCGCCTACACCGAGGCCGAAGCGGAAGGTCGCATCACGCAGTCGGCGTTTGCGACAGACCCGTGCCGTTCGCTGTTTGAGCGCGTGATGACCGTCTTTCGTCCGCAGCTCACCGACAACGCCAACGTAAGCATCCATCGGCTGGCCGGGGACTGGGTCGCGCTGACGGAGACGCCGCTGCCGGTGCGCTTCGATCCGCATACGCTCGACACACTCGGTGTGGTGGACTATGACGACACGCTCAGTGGACCGCTCACGACCGCGCATCCCCACCGCCTGCCCGATGGCACGCTGTACAGCTACGTCGTCGACTTCTCGAAGCCCACGAGCACCTACCGTCTGTACCGCCTCGACGCGGCCACCGCTACGCGAAAAGAGCTGGGCACGCATGCGGTGCGGCGTCCCTCGTACATGCACAGCTTTGCGATGACCGGGCGCTACCTGGCGCTGGTGGCGTTTCCGCTGGTGCTCGACCCGCTGGATGTGCTGCTCAGTGGCAAACCGTTTATCGAGAACTTTGAGTGGCAGCCCGAACGTGGCACGCAAATTCATGTGTTTGAGCGCGATACCGGCACGCACGTTACGACCGTGCCCACCGACCCGATGTTCGCATTTCACCACATCAACGCGTTCGACGACGGCGATGCACTCTGCATCGACCTGGCGTCCTACCCCGATGCCACGATCGTAGACCGCATGTACCTGGATGCGCTGCGCAGTGGCTGGGACGATGTGGAGATGGCCCGTCCCGAACGCCTGCGTGTCAACCTGAAGCAGCACACGGCCACCCACGAGCGCCTCAGTGACACGGGCATCGAGGTGCCACGCATCCACTACGCCGCGTGCAACGGACAGCCGTATCGCTACGTGTATGGCACCGGCAACCGCACGCCCGGGAACTTCACCGACGAGCTCGTCAAAATCGACATGACCACGGGCAACGCCCAGCACTGGCATGCGGACGGCTGCTTTCCCAGCGAGCCGATTTTCGCGGCAGCCCCCCGTTCCACTGCCGAAGATGAAGGCGTCGTGCTCTCGGTGGTGCTGGATACCGAGGCGGAACGCTCGTTCTTACTGGTGTTGGATGCGGAGTCGTTCACCGAGATCGCCCGTGCCCCCGCCCCTCAGGCCATTCCGCTGAGCTTTCATGGGCAGTTTTTGGATGCGGACGCGCCCCTTCAGGACCTTCATCGATAGCCAGCTCAATCAGTTGACAGCAGGCACCGGATGCGATGCCTGCTCGGGCCAGAGCGAGGTGGTCGTAGCCAGCGGATGAGTCGCAACCGCATCGAGCTGCTCGATGAGCGCATCCGCGTCGCCGGTCGGCACCACGTATCCGTTCACGCCGTCGGTGATGTACTCGGCCATGCCGGTGTCTTCAGTGGCAATGACAGGCACGCCGCAAGCCAGCGCTTCAACGGGCGCGTAACCGAATCCGTCTTCAAAGCTCGGATGCACAAACACATCGGCGGTGTGCAGGGTGGGCAACGGATCGCCGGGCGCTACGGTGATGCGCGGGTCGGCCCGGAGCGCAGCCTGCATGTAGCGTCGCATAACCGGGGTGGCCCAGCCGCCTACCAGCGTCAGTCGTGCATTGGAATGCGGCCACTGTGCAAACGCGTCGATCAGGAGCGGGAGGCCCTTCGTGGCGTCGAGGCGGCCCACATACACGACATGAAAAGACCCACCAGCGGGGCGCGTCTCGGGCGGTTGGAAGCGCGGGGCCGGCTGCAGATGAGTGCGGATGAGCTTGGATGCAGGAAACCCGGCATCCAGAAAAGACTGGCGTACGTAGTCGGAGTGCACGTAGATCGCATCGGCAGCTTCGTACTCGGCGCGAGTTTTGCGCTGCTGGGCCGCGTTCAGCCAGGTGTCGCGGATTCCGGTTTGGGCTGCGGCGCGATCGTGCTGGACAGCCACGTTGTCGATATGGCTATTGGCTGCAACGAGCTCAAGGCGGTCGTATCCCTTGGCCTCTGCTGCACGAAATGCCCGCAGCGACTTGCCTACGAATCCCATATACGCCGTCCCGTCTTCGGGCAGCGCTGCGGCGAGCGCCCGGTCGTACGCCTCGTTGCTTAGGTGATTGCGCCACGTGGGCGACCACCGAATGGGCGGGCAGGCATGCACGTAGCGCATCCACCACGGAGACGGTACGCGTTGAGCATGCGCATCGTCCGGTTTGCCTTTGGGCACCAGGTAGCGCCAGAGTGCACCGGCCGTGCGGCTTTCTTCGACCATGTGGGCCAGATGTTGCCCAATGCCGCCTGCTCCATAGGCGGAGTTGCATCCAATAACGCGTTTCATGTAAGCCGAGTACAGACCAAGGAAAAGCAGTGGACTGCAAGTATCGGCAAAAACGCGCCAGCCGGATTCAGGATTGCGCGCAACAAGCGGACAAGTTCTGGTGCATGCCGGATGCGCCCTTGGCGCACCCAGACAAGCACACAGCGTCGAATGCAGTGTTTAGATGCGGCTGAAGTGCTCGGTTTCGTCGTCATCGTCGCTATCGTCGACCATGTACTGGTCGGTCGGCACTTCGAGGTAGTCCATGAGCCAGTCGAGGGCCCACACCTGGTTGTCTACGCCAATCCATTCGTAGCCGGGTTCGACGTAATCGGCCACTTCTTCCCAGTCAACCGTCCAGTCTTTATAGACGTGAAACGAGAACTGGTGGTCGTCGGTCTCGAAGTAGATAGCTCCCTCTTCGGGATCGTAGATGGTTTCGGAGCCATCGTCTTCGCGGGCCAGCTCGGCCCCAAGGACCAGAAGCGGCACCTTGAACCGATAGTCCATCTTATGAACGCGCTTGGCCTGGCTATTCAGGTAGTTAGCCAGTACGGCGCAGCCATCGCTGTAGGCAATAGCCGCTTCGGCCGCTTCGCGCGTGGGCGGGTCGGCCTCGATCTTATCAAGCGCCGCCTTGATGAGCGGCCATACGGCCACAGGATCGTCGCTTTTCGTCGTGCGCTCCTTGCGAGGAATATCTACGGTGCGCGATTGGATGTCCACGGGTTCTTATATTCAGTAAATGAGTGACAGGGAAAACATCGCTACGGCTCAGCTACAGTCCAGCTACGCCTGTTCGGGCCGCAGCATGCACAACGCGGTAGCGTAACAGGGCACAAAATGTAACAGGAAGCAATGGTTGGCTGCATGCCCAGTTGCTGTATGGCACTGTGCATATGGTATGTGCCAACGAGTTGGCACCGGCGCCGTTCGCAGGCTTTCGACGCGTGGTCTGAATATTACGATACAACCAACAGAGGTGCAACTTTGCTGAGGCATCAAAAAACGAGTTGCAAGGGCCTCGACGCCTCTTTCAAGAGCCTCTGCAGCCTGCGCGCTCTTGGCTGCATACTTTTACCAGCCCACACCGCCTCCATCGCGGTCATCTTCAGGCGCCTCAATCATGAACTCCTCTAACGGAAACTCCGCCTCTCTGCGAAGCGGACTCTCTTCCGCATTGGTACCCATGTTAGCAATGCGCTGGGTGTAATCACCCACCAAAAAGAGCGCATTGCGTCCGCCCTGCCCCCAAGCATTAGTGCGAAAGGTGATGCGCTGGTCGTTAAATCCTACCCAGGAACCGGTCACCAAATCGGGATGCATCATGATGAACCAGCCATCGGCTCCATCTTGGGTGGTTCCGGTTTTGGCCGCCAGGTCGTAATCGCCCAAGCCAAACTGCGTACGGATGCGCTGGCCTGTGCCAAAGTCAATCACACCACGCATCATGTCAGCCACCGTGTAGGCGGTACGCTCCGACAGCACTTCTTGGGGAGCCGAGCGCGGAGCCCAAAGCAGATTGCCAAACCGATCTTCAATGCGCGTAATAACCTGGGGCTCGTTGCGCAGCCCTCCGTTAGCCAGCGTACTGTAGGCCGTGACCATCTCCAAGAGCGTTACGTTGCTGGTGCCCAGTGAAATGGACGGCACCGCTTGCAGTTCACTTTGGATGCCCATGCGACGCGCATATTGCGCAATAGTGCTCGGCCCAATTTCAAGCGCTACCCGTGCGGTAATAGTGTTGATAGAGCGCGCAAGAGCCTGTGTCATGGTCAACTCTTGGCCACTGTATCCGCTAAAGTTGTTCGGACTCCAGGTGGTATCCGCGTTCACATCTTCATACACGAATGTGCTGTCTAAGAATGTATCGTAGGGCGAGTAGCCATTATCAATGGCCGCGGTGTAGGTAAAGGGCTTGAACGTAGACCCCGGCTGACGCTGGGCAATGCTCACCTTGTCATATTTATCGTCCCGAAAGTCGCGTCCGCCAACCCATGCTTTCACCTGGCCGGTTCGCGGGTCCATCGACACAAGACCGGCTTCGAGCCTCGTGCGCAGGGTGCGCAGCGAGTCGACGAACGTTTCATTGGTACGCAGCGACTGCAGCGCCTCTTCATCGGTCTGTCCAGCTTCATCAACAAGGCGCTGGTAGTGGGGCGTGTCGCGGATGTACTCGTTGACGATTCCGGTATTAGAGGACCAGAAGTGCGAGAAGGGCTCGTAGTCCTCGCCGCGAACGAGCTCCATGTACGGCTCAAACTCACGGCTAAGGAGGCGCGTGCGCTCGCTGCTCCACTCATAATCCACCACCGCCTGCAAGCGCGTCATCTGCGAGTCAACCGCCGCCTTTGCGTGCTGCTGCATCCGACTGTCGACCGTGGTGTATACGCGCAGCCCGTCGCCATACATGTCATATTCGTTGAGCGGATGCTCTGGGTCACGTGTCATGCGCTGCAGCTCAGTGCGTACATGCTCAGCAAAGTAAGGCGCCAGGCTCGTATAGAGTTCGGCTGAATGGTAGCTGGCTGCAACCTCTTCCTCACGATACACTGCCAACTCCTCATCTTCGATCATGCCGTACCGAGCCATCTGCCCCATCACCACATTGCGGCGCATTTTGGCGTTTTCTGGATTCCGAACCGGGTTGTAGTAGGTCGTTGCTTTCAGCAACCCAATGAGCGTGGCTGCTTCGGGCACGGCAAGCTCCTGCGGCGCCTTGCCATAGTACGTGCGCGAGGCCGCCTCAATCCCGAACGCGTTCGAGCCAAAGGCTACCGTATTCAGGTACATCTCAACGATCTCCGTCTTCGTATAGCGGCGCTCCAGCTCCACCGCCGTAATCATCTCACGGATCTTACGCATGATGGTGACCTCCCGCCCCACCTCTTCATCATACAGGTTGCGGGCCAGTTGCTGCGAGATCGTAGACGCGCCGCGCAGGTCGCCCGTAAGCGTGCTGAACGCCGCCGCCGCAATGCCTTGAATGTCTACGCCCCAGTGCCGCCGGAACCGGTGATCCTCCGTTGCAATGAGCGCGTTGACGACGTTCGTCCCGATGCTGTCGTACGGCACCCACGACCGGTTCTGTCGTGCGTAGCGGGCCAGCTCTTCCCCATCGGCGGTATAGGCGATGGTAGCCAGTTCAACCGTCGGGTTCTCAAGGCGCTGCGTAGACGGAATGTCGGACCCCAGGGCGGCAAACAGCCCGATTAGCACGAGCAGTCCGAGCCCCCCAAGCCCCGCAACAACGCCAAGCACAGAGGCAGCCTGGGCCACCTGCGGGTGGTCAATCCACTGCCCAGCCCAGCCGGTCCACATCACCGAACTGCCTGCTGCAGCATCGCGGTCGGAGGGGGCTTCATCGGGCGTGTTGAACGAAGCCTCTTCATCAGAAGCTTCGGGAATGGACTCTGAAGGAAGATCAGAGGGAGATGCGGAGGCTGCGCTGCCTTCGTTCGTGTCTTGCTGGGGTTTGCGTGCCTCGGGATCGTCGAAGTACTCTTCGAGTTCGCCGTCGGAAAAAGACCACTGGTCTGACATGAAGCGTCAGCGTTCGGGAAGGTACATATGCTGTGAGCGTGCAGCGGTGGACTGCCAGGCAGCACGCGGGACGGTACTGCACCCGCAGCATGCGTGTGGGTTTCCCGCCTCAGGGCTGCCCCTGCGACACCGGAGCCGTTTTAATCGGGCGGGCGGCGGCTCCGTTCCACTGCATCAGCGCCCACCGGTCAGGAGTCAAACGCACGAAGGTTCGTTTTTCGTACCAGTTGCCCGTATTCAGGTAGACCCCGGCCCGGTCTTCGTGCAACTCAGCGGCGTGACTGTGGCCCATTAACACGGCGTGGGCTGCAGTGGTGTGCAGCACCTGTACGGCATGGCTGCGCAGCGCGCGAATCACAGCAGGGTCAGGGTCGCCATGCAGGCGGCGGCTTACCCATTGCGCCGCCGCCAGTCCCCAGTCTGCAGGCAACAGCGTGCGGTATGCCGCCACGGCCCCACGGTGGTGCATAACCTGACGCATCCACTGGCCCCACCGCCCATGCGTAGAGGCCACGCGGTCGCCGTGCGCCAGATGAATGTGTTGCCCGTAGTGATGTGCCGTCCACGGCCCCTCAACCACGCGCACCCCCAGCTCCCGGTCCATAAAGTCGAGATGCCACGGGTCGTGGTTCCCGTGCAAGTAGCACACCGGCTTCCGGCGAGCGGTCCACTGCGCCAGTTCACCCATCAGGCGGATGCCCTGCTTCGGAATGTAGGACCGGTGCTCAATGTACGCATCGAACACGTCGCCGAGCAGATACAAGTGCGTGGCTTGGTCGGCGTGCGCGCGCAAGCAGTCGATAAGGGCCCGCTCGTGCTCGCGACTGGCACGCGCCGAACTGCGCCCCAAATGCATGTCGGATACAAAGAGGACCACGCCGTTACCGGAATGCGAATAGCAGGATGCGAACAATTGGAGTGGAAAGCGGCCTGAACCTTGCGCGGACCGTGGCGGTACAGCCAGAATGATGTATCTCTTGCATCGCTGCGCGTTCGCTGACCGTCCGCTTGGCCCTGGCCCTTGATGAATCGACGACAAGACTACTACCGTCCGCCCCAGCAGTTCTCGGTGTTTCCGCCCGTCATTAAGAACCTGCTGGTGCTGAACGGACTGCTGTTTATGGCCCAACTGGTGGCCGAAGCCACGCTTACAACGGATGCTGCTCTTACAACCGTACTGAACTACATGGCGCTGTACCCGCCCGGCGCGCCCGACCAGGGCATAACGCTTTTCTTTCAAGGCGAGGTGCCCGGTTTCTGGCCGTGGCAGCTGATTACGTACAGCTTTCTACACGGTAACTTTCCGCACATCCTGTTCAATATGTTCATTCTTTGGATGTTCGGGGTACAGATCGAAAACAAGTGGGGCTCGGAACGCTTCCTCACGTTCTACTTCGTGTGTGTGGTGGGTGCTGCACTTACACATCTGCTCTTCATAAGCAGCCCAGTCCCCACCATTGGCGCTTCGGGCGGCGTGTACGGCGTACTTTTGGCGTTCGGCATGATGTTTCCCAATCAGCCCATATACCTCTACTTTCTCTTCCCGATCAAGGCCAAGTGGCTGGTGGTTGGACTCGGCGTGTTTGAACTGTACACGGGCATTTCGGGTACGCAGGCCGGTGTTGCCAACTTTGCCCACCTGGGCGGTATGATCTTCGGCTTTGTCCTAATTCAATACTGGCGCGGCAAACTGCCTACGCAGCCCGAGCGCGTGATGCGGTGGTAACATCCGCCGTGCTGCTGTATCTTGATAAGGGACCACTGCCCCAACCGTAAAACCTTGATCTTGGTGCGGGGTATAGACACCATGCAGCGGCAGGCCTTGGTGGCGTGCTGCTGCCTTGCATCTATTCTGGCATCCCAATGGCCACCTTGCTGCCGTGAACCAGTTTCAATCGTGGTACAGTCGTCAACCCGTTGCGCTGCGCACGCTCATTGCCATTAACGTGGTCGTGTATATCGCGTGGCAGTTCTTGCGATGGGTCGAGCCGATCAACGGGTTTGTGTACAACGTGCTGGCGCTCAACACTGAGTGGCCCGGCGCGGTACTCATGCCGTGGCAACTCCTGACCTACAACTTCTTGCATCTGGGAGCGGGCTTTGGCGGCCTCTTGCACATCGCCTTCAATATGCTCTGGCTGTACTGGATCGGCAAAGAGTTTGAGCGGATGCACGGCTCGCACGAGCTTTTGGCGCTGTATATCCTGGGCGGTGTCGGGGGCGGACTCCTCTCGCTGCTCTTTGGTCTGCTAATGCCCGGCTTCTTTGGCAGCATCATTCACGGCGCCAGCGGCTCTGTGCTGGGCGTGCTCATGGCCGTGGCCATTCTCTACCCCTACAAGAAGGTCGCGCTCATCTTCCTGGGCACCGTAAAGCTGCTCTACCTGGTGCTGGGCTTTCTGGCCATTGATGCGCTGCTTGCACTGTCATCCTCGGGCGTCGCTGTTACCGCTCACTGGGGCGGGGCGCTGGCGGGATTCCTGTGTGCCCGTGCCGGACAACGCGGCGTTGATGTGACCTCGTGGGCGCGTTTCTTCTTCGAGGGCCGGTCGCGCGGGAGCCGAAGCCGCCGCTCCGGACGCGGCAGCCGTACCGCCACGGAACCGAAGATGGGCTTCTTGGATCGCCTGGAGCAGTGGCTTGGCGGCGACCCGAAGGTCGGCTCGTCTTCGGGCTCGTCGACCGATGTGAAAGAAGCCTCGGGCCGGCGCTCCTCGCAGCGCAGCGACCAATCCTCGTCGGGCCGTTCCTCGGGCAACACCGACGAGGTCGACCGCATCCTCGATAAGATCAGCGAGAAGGGCTACGACTCCCTCAGCGAAGAGGAAAAACGCATTCTGTACGAAGCGAGCCAGTCGTAGGTAGGCTGCCCAGGGCCGCACCTCCTGCACAGCATTCTCGCTGGCTGTCTCCCATTTTCAATCGCCCTGCACGTAGTCTGCGCGTCAGGCGATTTCTTTGTGGATACAACTCTCTATGCGTTCCCCTACTACCGATGCATTTCTGTAGGGCATTCCGTGGTCGCGTACGCTCTATGCTCCTCTGTTCAGGCATGAGAGTGACCCCCACCAACCTTCACGCAAAAAAAACATGGATCGGTTGAAAGTCTTCGGGGGGGGTATATCCTGTGTATGCGCAGATGCACGCATCTCTTCTGTTGCGTCCGTAGTGCTGCCTCTCTCTTATCGTTGTTCTGGCGCTTGTATCGTCTCCCCCTTATGCCTGTTGGCTCGTCTTCTTCCTCTTCGGAAGAACCCCCTTCTCCCTCTTGTTCTCGTTTGCATCACCGCCTGAAGCGCTCCGGGTGGAGTCATGCTGGATGGGGCGTGCTTGTGCTGGCGCTTTTCATTGGACTGACCGGCTGCGACCCGTCTGTCAGCCCAATGGAGGACACCAACCCGCCATCAGAGCGCCCCGATGCGTCGTCATCAGCGTTATCTGTAGCGCTACTTCCCGGGGGCATGCAACAGGCGTCGTCGGAGACCGGCCCTGCGTATCGCTGCACCGCCAACGTGTTTGACCCCGAGGCCGAAGCAGGCTACCGCACCTACGACCTGGCGCTGGCCTTTCCGGATAGCGTTCAGGCCGATAGTTCGTCCGAGGTCGAATCGGAGTTTACCGAGTTCAACTTCACGCTTTCGCTGGAGCCCACCGCTGACAGCACGGCAGCCGACAGCACCGCGCGCCAGACCGCCTCGCGCGTGCGGTGTAACGTGCCCCCAACGGAAGAGGCGCTGGCTCTCATGGCCGACCGCATTGAAGCGGATCTACAGGCCCAGTTTGGCGAAGACGGCTATCGCTTTGTCGATTCAGACAGCAGTGCGGCGGGCCAAGCGCAGAGCAGTGCACAACGCGCTGCACAAAACGGCGGCTACGACGGCGCTGCATTTCGGTCGAACTACGTGCAGGATGTGCCGGACTACCTGACCTGCTTTGATGGCGGAGGCGGCGCGATGGTGTGCTTTTTCAATGAGGTCACTGTCACTGCAGACGGTGGTGGCGGGTATACGCCGACCATTCCCACGCCTCCAGATCCCGGCGCACCCAGTGGCCCCGGCGACGATGGAACTCCTTCAGGCGGGGGCAGCCCATCCGATCCCGCGGACTGCAGCGGCAGCCTACAAGGCCCAACGCCCGAAAGCACCGCGGCCTACCCTGCGTCTGGCGACGTGCCCACCTGGCTGATCCCGCAGCCCGATGCGGACCCGGCCTCTGGGTCTGACTTACTCGACCCGGACTATCCTGACAATCCCACTCCAGCTGATCCGGGAGGGGCCGGCGATCCTGGAGGGACGGAGTGTGACGACGAGGAGACGTCTGAAGATGAGCCCGAGGAAGAACCTGGCTGGGGCAAAGCCATCAAAATCGGGCGCAAGATCAAAGATGCGATCGACCGCGGCGATGACCTCCTCGACGTGCAGACGTGGAAGCGGATTGGCCAGGAAGAGTGGGATGATCTCCTCGAATGTGGCTTGAACACAATGGATGCGACCACGGGCGACCCGGTTGCCATCGTAAGTGCCTTGGACTGCGCGGCGGATCAACTGCTCGGCGTCAGCTTTTTCGAACTTCTTAGCGGACTCAAGATCGCCGACCGCCTTGGACTCGGTTGGTATGACGATGTGATGGGGGCGATGGCTGACTCTGGTTACGTCAACCAACTCATTAACAATACCAGCGACCTAAATCTGCTTGAGGACATAGCAACACAAGGGGATAAACTGTTTGGCAAATGGGTGATGCCCGAAGGAACAAGTACGATGGATATCTTGCACAGCTTTGAGAGTAAATGGGGGACGACTGTTAGCCAACTTGACGATGCGGGGCGTCTCCAATTGAGAAACTCAGACGGAAGCATCGTAATGACGAGATATCCTTCCACGAATACAGACTACTTCGGTATTGATATCAATTATGTCAATGAGGATAGAATACTTAAGATAAGGGCAGGGCACTGATAGCAGTACCGCAAAAGCTAAAACTATTTATGAAACAGGAACACGTGATACAAGACCACACTCAAGACCCGTACTATCGTCCTGATTCGAAGCATGTCTTGTCAAAAGAAACTTTTGACAGGGAGTGGCGAAAGTCGTTCGAAAGCATCTTCAAATCAAAAGGGGGCCCATCTAATCCTCGATGGCTCCCCGACAGGGTGTTCGAGTCCGGTTTTCGATATTGCTTTATCATCAACGATTACTACTTGCTCCGCCGGGACTACCAAAAAACACAACGGGCCCTACACGAACTCGGAGAATCCGAATTTGTAATCATAGGAGCAGAAAAGCAATTTGGAACACGCAACGAAGATAGAAGACTAATCTATAAAGTAAATCTCCCCTGGAAGGACTACATACAAGGCAAGAAAAAAGATGTATCTTCTTTCTTCTTGGTCGTGCAGCCCACCGAATTCTACCTGCACGGCCAAAGAGACGATTGGGGAATCGTTGCTTCAGAAGATTTGGGGATTGCTGTTGTCGGATGCCGAGGTAAAAAAGCCTCACGTGTGTTCAGAGAACGGTTTATCACGGATCCACAAATCATCCGGCAAGAGCACCTCTTATCAACACCTGATAACTACCGTACTGCGTTTGAGCGCAATTATTTAAGTTCGGTACTGTAGACTACTTCCTTCTGCATTGGAGCAGGACATTATTTACGAAGCGAGCCAGTCGTAAGCAGGCCCCAACGCAGGCGGCCCTAAAAGCAAATCGGGCTCCAGCACTACGCCTGGAGCCCAAGCCTATCCGCTTACCACTTCTATGAGGTGCTATTCAGAAGCCTCCCTACACCGTCACCCCTTCCCGACTCTCTTTGAGCACGGTTGCAGAAGCCTGCAGGCCCTCGTGCTCGGTGGTGGAGAGCGTGGGCGTAACGCGCCCGGCAATGCCGTGGCGGCCCACCACCGCGGGTAGACTCAAGCACACATCGCGGATGCCGTACGCCCCGTTGGCGCGCACGCTCACCGGGAGCACGCTGCGCTGGTCCTCAATCACCGCCCGCACAATGCGCGCAATCACCACGCCAATGGCGGTGTCGGTGTGGCCCTTGCGCTCAATGATCTGATACGCTGCGTCGCGGGCATTCTCGAAGAGCTGCTGCATCGCGTGCTCGTCGAAGGCAATGTCATTGATGGGCCCCTCCTTGATGCGCTGGTTGCCGATCGACGCATTGCTCCAGATGGGCACCTCCGAATCCCCATGCTCGCCCAGAATGTAGGCGTGCACCGACCGCGGATCTACGCCGTAGTGGCGGCCCAACAGCGCCCGAAACCGCGCCGTATCCAGCAGGGTGCCCGTCCCGATGATGCGCTCAGCCGGACGCTCCGATAGCTCTTGCGTCACGTACGTGAGCACGTCCACCGGATTCGTAGCTACCACGAGCATCGCACCGGGAGCGTGTTCGTCAAGCTGGGCTACGATCTGCTCGAAGATGCGCACGTTGCGCTCCAGCAGCTCCAGCCGCGTCTCATCCGGACTCTTCTGGCTGGCTCCTGCCGAAATCACGATAAGCTGCGCGTCGGCCATGTCGGCGTAGTGGCCTGCGCGGGCGGTTACGTTGCCCACCAGCATCTGGCCGTGCATCAGGTCCATCGCTTCGCCCTCGGCACGCTTGTGGTCCAGGTCATTCAGAATGATTTCGCTGGCCAGGCGCTGGTTGAACAGGGCGTACGCCGCGGCTTTGCCTACATTGCCAATACCGACGATTCCAATGGTGCGCCGTTGAATCATAGCGGGATACGAGGTTGAGTGCGAAAAACCAGCATCTATGTACACGCAGCACGCCCCCTGCGTATCCCTACAGCGCTGTTTCCTGAAGCGCTTCTATACCGCCGAGGCAATGAAGAACAAGGTAATCACAAACGTGACAACCATTACCAGGCCCACGGTAAACGCCCATGCGCCCGAAGTGCGGGCCGTGTGAAAGGGCACTTCGGCTTCGGCAGACGACTCGGTCTGCGCGATCTCTTTCTTCGCAGATACATCAGTCCCCTCCGATCGGTCTTCAGATGGAGGCGTAGCGTCTTCCGCCGAGCGGCCCGCAACGAACGTGGCCGGATCGCTCCAGTCGCTTCCGGCTTCTTCGGCCCGCACGCGCCAGTGCCACGTCGACCCGTCGATGGGCAACAGCCCCGACAGCTCCGTGACCGTGGTGTCATCCACGGTAAAGTCAACATGCAGCGTGTCAAACCCTTCACTGCGGCTGATCTGCAGGCGATACGTGCCGGCCCCCGGATCACTGCTCCAGTGGAACTCCGCCATGCGCCCGTCAACGGTCTGTCCGTCAATCGGCGCTTGCGGACGCGGGGCCTGCGGCGATTTGGTGCGCGGGGCGGGACTGCTGGCTTCTATTTCGGGCATAATCAGGATGTAAGATCAAGTTAGGGGGATGCGAAGGTCGGGCGCTCAGGCCACCACCGTTCACGAGCGTGGAGGCGGCGTCTCGTCGGTGTCGGGTTCATTCTCGGAGGTAGGGCCGGGTACATCATCCTCCATAAGGATGCGCATCGCGGGCGTTTCCACATCGTCGTACTGCCCGTTGCGCACCGACCACACAAACGCGGCCACCCCGGATCCGGCCAAAAGCAGTGCCAGCGGAACTAAGAGATACAATACGTTCATAGCTATCTGTTCGATTGGGGGCGAAACACATGAGAAGGACTTACGCAGTTACGGCTCACGAATGTCATTTCGTCGCGAGGCTTGTACCTGTTTAGCGGTCCTCAGGCCGAAAACCCTGCGCATCCACCCCTCAGTCGCTGGCGCGACAGCTCCCCTCTCCAGGGGAGCGATCGGGGGCGGTCCCTTCCGTTTCTCTCCCCCTTCGGTTGAGGGGGGATTAAGGGGGATGTGTGGCACTTCTAACCGGCTTTGCTCCGTCCTTATGCAAGAAAACACGACCATCGGGACCAAAGTGCGTAACTCCTAATGCGGTTAGCGCACCTGTGCAGGACGCGGGCAGGCCGCCCCTGCATCAGGCGACGGGGGCGCGTTGTCGGGACGCCGCGTCTCTAACTGATCGTCTGATGGAAAGCTTCGCTGCAGGATAGCCGCCGTCACGACTACAAGCGAGCTTACCGGCATGGCTACCGCCGCCACGAGCGGACCCACCCAGCCTGCCATGGCAATCGCACCGCCCGCCAGGTTGTACGCCAGCGAAAACAGCAGCGTGCCCTTTATGACGCGCATCACGTGGGCAGATCCGGCAAACAGCGCATCCAGCGGGGCCAGGCCCTGCTGCGTCAGAAACACATCGGCGGCCACCAGGCTGGGCGTAGCGCCGCCATCCACTGCGATGCCGATGTCGGCCTGTTGCAGCGCGCCCGCGTCGTTTACGCCGTCGCCCACCATGGCTACGGTATGGCCTTCATTGCGAAGCGATTCAACCGCAGCGCGCTTGTCAGCAGGCGACACGTGGCCGCGGGCATCGTCTTCGGGCAGGTTGAGTCGGTCGGCCACGTGCTGCACCACGCTCGGATGATCGCCCGAGAGGATGAGCACGCGGTGTCCGGCATCGCGCCAGGACTGCACGAGCGCGGGCACTTCGGGGCGCAGACGATCGCCCAAGGTGCACACCGCTCGCACTGTGCCATCTACGGCTACGGCGACCGGCGTATGCCCCTCGGTGGCCGCGCGGTGGACGGCATCGCGGAGCCTGTCGGAGCAGGTGGCAGTGCTCTGTATCCAGTCGGGACGCCCTACGGTGACGCGGTGCGGCCCCACGCACCCGGTAATGCCGCGCCCGGCGGTTTCGTGGACCTCCGTCGTTGCGAGATTTGGGCGGTGCGCAGCCGAGTATGCTGCGGAGAGGGCCTGCGCTATTGGATGCGTGCTTTCGGCCTCCAAGATTGCTGCCAACCGAACGGCCCCGGCATCGCCTTCCGTATCCAACAAAGACATGGTGCCTTCGGTGAGCGTACCCGTTTTGTCGAGCACGATGGTATCGACCGTGGTGCACTGCTCCAGCGTGTGCTCGCTCTTGATGAAGATGCCGCGCTGGGCGGCCTGTCCGGTGGCTACGGCGAGCGCGAGGGGTGTGGCCATGCCGAGCGCGCACGGGCAGGTGATGACCAGCAGTGCTACGACGTGACGCGAGGCCTCTTCCGGCGCCCACATCAGCCAGAGCGCAGCCGTAATGACCGCCAGCGTAGCCACGCCGGCCACAAAGTAGCCCGTGAGGCGGTCGGCGATGTGAGCTACGCGAGCGGTGGTCGGGGCCTCCTCGCGCACCCACGCCAGGAGTTGCCCCATGGACGATGCCTCGCCCGTGGCGGTTACGCGCACGGTGAGCGGCGTGCTCAGGTTGGTCGCGCCGCCCGTCACCTCGTTGCCGGGGGATACGGGGGTCGGTTCGTGCTCGCCGGTGAGCACGGCGTTGTTGACGGAGGAGCGCCCCTCCACCACCACGCCATCGACGGGAAAGGCATCGCCGGGTCGCACGCGCACGTGGTCGCCGGGGTCGAGCGTATCCACGCGTACGGCTTCGACTGTGCCGTCATCGCGCACCTGATGTGCCATGGTGGGCAGGAGCGAAAGCAGGCGGTCGCTGGCATCGCCCGCGAGGCGGCGGCTGCGCAGCTGGAGCCATCGGGCGGTGAGCACGGCGGCAATGAGCACGGTAATGGAGTCGAACCACACCTCGCCGCGTCCGCTCACGGTGCCCCACACGCTATCCAGAAAGCCGACCCAGATGCCGAGCGCGATGGGCACGTCCATATGCAGGTGGTGGGCGGTGCCTTGCTGCCACGCCCACCGGATGCTCGACCACGCGCGCCGCACGAACTCGCTACCGCCGTACAGCACCGAGGGCACGGCCAGCGCCATGCTCACCCAGTGGGCCGCGGTGTTCATCGTGGAGTCGACCGCGTCGAGTCCGGCGTAGAGGGCAAAGGCCAGGAGCATCACATTGCCTGCGAGCGCCCAGCAGATGCCTACTTTGAGCAGCAGGCGCCGCTCCTCGCTGGTGCGGTCGTTCTGCTGATCGCCCCGCAGCGGATGCACGCGGTACCCGAACTGCGCAAGCCAGTCGGCCACATCGGGCAGGGCCACGGTGCCATCGCGCCACGCAAGATGCAGGCGGGCCCGGGGCAGGTCGAGGCGGGCATCGGTAATGCCCTCGAACGCTTCGGTCAGGCGCTCTACGAGCCACACGCAGGCGGCGCAGTGCACGCCATCCACAAAGAGCGTGAGGCGGCGTGTGCCGTCATCGCGGACGGGCGCGTGCTCTTCCAGGAAGTCATCGGTGCCCAACTCGGCGTAGACGAGGTCGTCGGCGGGTTGCTGGGCGGGCTGCGGCTTGCGCTCTTGACCGATGCCTGCGAGGCGATAGTAGGTGTCGTCCATGCCGGCGCTGTGCAGGGTATGATACACCGCCTGGCAGCCGGTGCAGCAGAAGGCAGGCGCATCGGGGGCCGCTTCGGGGTCGTACACCGGCGCTGTGCCCACAGGCAGTCCGCAATGCGCACAGGCGGTATCAGGCGCCGGGGGTGCGGCCTGTGTATCTGGAACTGATGCAGGAGAGGTCGGAGCCGTCATATCCGCACTTATTGGCCGCGTTCGAAGCGTAGCGTATGCTCAATGCGCGTCCCTGCCACCGTGCCACGGACGGTCGCATCCCACAGCCCGTCGTTGAGTGTAGGCACGACCTGTTCGTAGGTGCCCGAGTCTGCTTCGGTGAGCGGGGCCTCGAAGAACGGGTCTTCGTGGTGCGGCTGCCGCAGCGTGAGCGTGCCTTCGTTGATGGACACAGGCTCGTTGCGAGCGTTGTGAAGGGTGAGGTGGAGGCGCGGCGGCGTATCGGCGCTCCAGCGCACGTTGCTCTCCCAGTCGTCGGTTGTGTGGCGGGCGGCCGATCGGGCCTCCCATTGCGCCGTGGTTTCGCTGGCCACGCGGGCCACCCCGCCGTCTTTGTTGGCCTGGTAAAACGTGTAGGAGGCGGAGCTTACGCCAATGCCCAGAATGAAAATGATGAAAGCAGGCCAGGCGATGTGCGGGGGCAGCGTAAAGCGTTGCATGGGGGACACCAGGTAAGTACAGCAAAAGGACGCACAAGGGAGGCAGAGACGCACGTGCCTTATGGGGCAGGGGCCGACTCCGCAGGAGCCGCTTGATTACTTGGGCTCAAAAGCGGAAATGGAATGCGTTTTTCCGTTCCATCATCGAACTGGAGCACAATGGTGATCTCACGTTCGTCGCGGAGCGCGTCGGGCGGGACGATGATCCAGGCTTCGGTGCGCTTCATTTCTTGGGGTGCCAGCACCGTCTCGCCGGTGCCTACCGGGTTGACTTGCACGTCGGGGATGCCCGTGGCCCCAATGCTGAAGCGGGCTTCGGTGGCGGTCTGGTTGCGCACCCGCACCCGCACACGGTTGGCAATACGGTCATCAGGCAACTCCATAAAAGGCTGACCTCCGGCCCGCGTCACATTGATGTCGTAAGCCGGTCGAGTCCACAGCAAGCCCACGAAGAACACCGTGAGTGCCAGCAACACACCGCTGTAAAGCAGCGTGCGGGGACGTGCAATCTTGGTCGGTTCGTCGTTGAGGGCTTTCTCGGAGGTGTACTTGATGAGCCCCGGCTCCCAGCCCATCTTATCCATAATGTCATCGCAGGCGTCGATGCACTGCGTGCAGGCCACACATTCCATCTGCAATCCGTCGCGGATGTCAATGCCGGTCGGGCAGGTGCGCACACACGCCCCACAATCGATGCAGTCGCCAAGCTCCGAGCGGTCTTTGCCACGTCCGCGTGGCTCGCCCCGGTCTTCATCGTACGACACGATGAGCGAATCCGGATCAAGCAAAACCGACTGGAAGCGCGCATACGGGCACGCAATGGTGCACATCTGCTCGCGGAAGAACCCGAAGTCGTACAAGATGAGCCCGGTTGTGCCCGCCATCATGAGGAAGTAGCCCCAGTTCTCACGCGGGTCGCTCTGCATCCAGGTCAACAGGCGCTCCCACCCGACGAAGTAGGACACGAACGTGTGGGCCAGCACCAATGAGATGACAGCATAGACGCCCCACTTCGCGGTCTTGCGCCAGGCCTTGTCGTATGTGAGCGGGCCTTCGTCGCGGCGCTTGCGCACATGTTCGCTGCCCTCAATCCACCGCTCGATAGGCCGATACACGAACTCCAGGTAGACGGTCTGCGGACACCCCCACCCGCACCAGATGCGCCCCAGCACTGCAGAGATAAGAATGATGCTTACGAGCGTGCCCAGCAAGAAGCCAAGCAAGAGCAGCGTATCAGTCGGGTAGAAGGTGGTGCCAAAGAGCGTGAACTCACGCTCCATCAGATCCAGAAGCACGGCAGGCTTGCCGTTGATTTGGATCCACGGCAAGCTTACAAAGAACGCAATGAGTGCCCAGCCAATGGCCAGGCGCCACCAGTAGTAAAAGCCCTTGCTGGGCGTAGGGTACAGCCAGCGGCGGTCGCCCTCTTCGTCCATTGTAGAGAGCACCGCTTCGGGCGAGTCGAGAATACCTACGTCCTCGGCATCAATAAATTGATCGTTACGGGCCATGATCTTAGGGGGTACTGCATAGCGCGGCGAATACACGCGCTGAAACCAATGGGAACCGAAGGCTGCGTGTCATCCACCTTCGTAGGGGTCGCCTTCCGGCGCCTTAGCATCGGGCGGGTCAGTGCCTTCAATAGAGCGGATAAACGCGACCACCTGCGCGCGCTCTTCGGGCGAGAGCGTGCCTTCCCATGCCGGCATGCCCGCGGAGGCGACGCCGTCGGTGAGCACGTTGAAGAGATCCACGTTGCTGCCGCCGTGCAGGTAGTACTCATCAGTCAGGTTTGGGCCGATAATGCCCTGTCCCTGCTCACCATGACACGAGGCACACAGGCGCTGGTAGTTTTCCTCGCCTGCTGTGATGTGCTCATCTACGCCCACGTATTCAGAGATCGATGCTTCGGTCACCTCAAACGAGCCGCCTTGCTCCTCGGCGTATGCCTCGCGGATCATCTGGATCTCCTCTATGCCTGCGGCCAGGTCGTCTTCGTAGGTGTTGATCCAGTCGAAATAGGTGATGCCTACAACGTATACGACCGAAAACGCGACGGTCGCCCACAGCATCCAGATCCACCAGCCGGGCATCGGGTTATCGTATTCCTGGATGCCATCGTAGTGATGGCCCTGAATGAGTTCATCGGAGGTACCGCCGTAGAGCACCGAGCCGTCGTCGGCGCCGGTGTTGGAGGAATCTGTACTGGAGGGGTCAGTGCGACTCATGAGGAGGATCCGTTTTGGTGAGGCGGGGCATCGTCGAGCGGTATGTGCTTGGCGTGTTCACGAAACTCCTTTGGCATCCAGAAGGCGTACAGCACAATCATGCAAAAGGCGAACACGAAAGCCACCAGACCAATTTCGGCAAGGGGGCCGGTTTCAAGGGTGCGCAGGGCGTCTTTCCACATGGCGGCAGGGGGTCAGGAACACAGGATGCGAAGGTCACAGATCAGTTGGAGCCCGACGCGTTCGACGAGGCATCGCTTAGCTCGTTCTCGACATCGGGGGCGGCGTCGATGTCGGTACCCAGGCGTTGCAGGTAGGCCACGAGCGCTACGATCTGCTTCGACTCAAGATCTGCCGGACCGCCCTGCTGCTCAATTTCGCTTGCGATCTCGGCGGCCTGCTCTTCAGCCAGCTCGGTGGCTTGGGCAATCTCTTCGTCGGAGTAGGGCGTGCCCAGGGCTCGGAGCGCGCGCAGCTTGCGCGGCAGCACGTCGAGGTCGGCGTCTTTTTCGAGCATCCACGGGTAGGGCGGCATGATCGAGCCGGGACTGGTCGAGCGCGGGTCTTCCATGTGGCGCACGTGCCACAGGTGCGGGTATTTGCCCCCTACACGGGCCAAGTCGGGGCCGGTGCGCTTCGAGCCCCACAGGAACGGGCGCTCGTAGACCGTTTCACCAGCACGCTGGTACTCGCCATAGCGCTCCAGTTCATGTCGGAAGGGACGCACGGCCTGCGAGTGGCAGCCCACGCATCCTTCCGAGATGTAGATGTCGCGTCCGGCCAGCTCAAGGGGCGTAAACGGCTCCACGGTTTCAATGCGCTCGGCGGCGTCATCGGCCAGCATGAGCGGCACAATCTCCACGAGCCCACCCACCAGGATCGCGATGGTCGTTAGCACAGTGAACACGAGTGGCCACCCTTCGAGCGAGCGGTGCATCCCGTCTTTATCAATGAAGCGGCTCATAAAACAACCAGGGAAACGTCAGGGGGAGGAAGCAGGGCAGGGTCGTAGGGCCAGTTAGTCGTCGCCGGGCGTGGGCAGTTGCACACGCTTCGTGCCCGGGCGCGGGGCGTCGTCCTCGTCATCGTCGGCATCGCCCTGGTCACTGGCCTCGGCAGCCGACGTTTGGGAGGCCGGAGCAGCAGCGCCGTCACCTTCAGTCCCTGGCGCGCCGTCGCCGCTCATACCGGCCGTAACCGGCTTACGGGCAGCGATCTGGGCGGCGTCGGGGAGCGTATCAGGCGCATTGCGAATGGTCATCATAACGTTGACCACAAGCATCACCATGCCCGCCAGATAAAGGCTGCCGCCAATGAAGCGCGCCCAGTACATGGGGATGACCTGCACCACGGTTTCCATGAAGTCGGGATACATGAGGCGCCCGGCATCGTCGAAGGCGCGCCACATCAGACCCTGCGTAATGCCGGATACGTACATCGCGATGACATAGACCAGGATGCCGAGTGTGCCCACCCAGAAGTGCGCGTTGGCGAGCTTATCGCTCCAGAGCGGCGTGCGCCACAGGCGCGGCAAAAGCCAGTAGATCATGCCAAAGGTCATAAAGCCGTTCCACCCAAGCGCCCCCGAGTGCACATGCCCGATCGTCCAGTCCGTATAGTGCGTAAGGGCATTTACGCTTTTCACCGAGAGCATGGGCCCCTCGAAGGTCGACATGCCATAGAAGGTGATACCCACCACGAACATCTTCAGCACCACGCTGTCGCGCAGCTTATGCCAGGCCCCGCGCAGCGTAAACAGCCCGTTGATCATACCGCCCCAGCTGGGCATCCACAGCATTACGCTAAAGACCATACCGACCGTAGCGGCCCATTCGGGCACGGCGGTGTAGATGAGGTGGTGCGGCCCGGCCCAGATGTAGATGAACACCAGGCTCCAGAAGTGCACAATGGAAAGTCGATACGAAAAGACCGGACGCTCAGCCGCCTTGGGCAAGAAATAGTACATCAGCCCCAGGAACGGCGTCGTCAGGAAGAAGGCCACCGCGTTGTGCCCATACCACCACTGCACCAGCGCGTCTTGCACGCCCGCATAGACGGGATAACTCTCAAACGCACCCACCGGAATCGCCAGGTTGTTGCCCACATGCAGCACCGCAATGGTGACGATGGTGGCGATGTAGAACCAGAGCGCCACGTACATGTGCTTTACGCGCCGGTTCTTGAGCGTCGCGAAGAAGTTGATGGCGAAGACGATCCACACCACTGCAATGGCAATGCTAATGGGCCACTCCAGCTCCGCGTACTCCTTGCTGGTCGTGTATCCCAGCGGAAGCGTAATTGCAGCGGATACGATGATGCCTTGCCATCCCCAGAAATGAAAGCGGCTCATCCAGTCGCTGTACATGCGCGTTTTACAGAGACGCTGCGTGGAGTAGTACACCGCAGCGAAAATGGCATTGCCTGCAAAGGCAAAGATCACCGCATTGGTATGCAGCGGACGCAAGCGCCCAAACGACAGATATTCGCCCAAATTGGCTTCGGGAAACGGAAGCTGCAAGGCCAAGAGCAGCCCCACCAGCATCCCAACGAGTCCCCATATAACCGTGGCCAGCACAAACAGCCGCGTGATCTGCTCGTCATACGAGAAGACCTCCACATCGTCTTGGTGGACCCGGGGGGCCTGGGTGGTGGAAGAAGAAGGCATAAGACAAACCGAACAGGCTGATGATCGAGCGGCGGATGAGCGTCGGTACAAGGTGCATGGGCGCTGTCGCACTTAATGACAGACGAGCCGATGCGCCCGGTGTAATGCATCTGCACATGGCCGTGTGGGGGATCTCCCGACGGGCCAGGTGCTCTCGCTGTGGCGCTATATGCATATACAGAGTCGGTAACTTGTATTTCCCAATTTCGAACATAGAGGGTAGACTGTCAAGCGCGCTGGCTTTACTTTGTAGCATGGAGGCTGACCTCGGCATCTCCCGGCGCTGTGCGACAAACGTGTAGCAAGATTCCGTTACGACGGTATGTTCTGCGCAGCCGCCTCGTGCGGCACGGTCTCTACAAGGCTGTGATCACGAGGACGCGTAAGAAGCATGGCACACGTTGTGCGGCGCAGCACGTTTTCAGTAAGCGTGCTCAACGTATTGCTCCGCGTTGGATGGTGGGTGGCCGCCAGCACAATCAAGGGGACTGGGTATGAGCGGGCTACGCGGGTAATGGTACCCACCGGATCGCCCTGTTTAACATGCAGTTCGGTCGCCTCCTCTGCGTTGTACATCGGGTGCGTATAGCGATGATACCACGTACGTAGGCGGCGTGCTGCCACGCGCGGCGTAGCGGCGGCATCGTCAAGAGCCAGCATGTCGGCAGGTGTTAAAGCCACGTACTGGCGACGCGTGAGCACGTGCAGCACATCGAGGCGCGCCTTGGTGAAGCAGGCCATTGCTTCGGCATGGTGCAGCGTAGGCACCGCCTCCTCGCTTAAATCGGTCGGGGCCAGCACATGGGTAAACGACTCGCTCGCCGTCCGCCGGGGCAGCGTAAGCACAGCAGACGCAACACCTGCGATCATTGATTCGGCCCCCGGCACCGACAGAAGCGGACTCGGCGCGCCGCCGGTGGGCGGTGTAAGCACAACCAGATCAATGTCGTGATGCGCAACGTAGGCCTGCCACTCTGCAATGGTCAACCTGCTCTGTGACCACGCCTGCGTACGTAGGTCGAGCGCCGCCTCGGGAAGCACCGCCTGCACCTGTTCCTGCAGCAGGGCCTCTGGTGCCGCTTCGTTCGGAATCAAACGGTCTGCAGGTTCAGCCTGTGGCCACGGCGTAACATGCAGGGGGATGTCCAGGCGCTGCGCCCACCGCACAATCGGATGCAGCGCAGCAGGCACTGCCTGAACTGACGGAAGCGGGCACAAAATGGAACGAGGAGACCACATAGCCGATCAGGAATAACCAACGAGCAACGAAACCAGCGGGCATCGCCCGCGGCGCTGTCTAACAGCGCCCTGCCGTACCTAACCATGCACGGTAGTCTTTAATTACGATATCAGCCCGCTTCATTGCTGTCAGCAGGTCTTGCACCTGACGTGTGGGGAAACTGTGAAGCCCCATGTCAGGAGCCCCCCCACAGCGGGATCGGGGCTGGTCGTACGTGCATGTCGGTCTCTACGCGACAGCACATAGGGCGCACGTTTCGTTTCTTGATTGCCGTACTGGGGCGCCTCGTATTAAGCATCTGTACCTGCTCCCCTGTAAACAAAATCCCTACGGGGCCCCGGTAAGTGCACGATGGCGCATGGTCGGCACATGAGCCTCGCCTCCATCTTGATGTTGTTTGCTTCTGCCTTATGAAGACCCTCCTGGTTGGTCCAGACTCGCCTTCACGCCGTGCGCTGGCCGATGCGCTGGAGCGCCGCCAGTATGCCACCACCCTGATGCCCAGCGTACATACCCTTACGCGGTCTGATGCCGAATCCGCTGACCTGGTGGTCCTCTGCACTCCGGGAGCCCCAGCTACGGCCTGGATCGAGGACATGCGCACCGCCGGATGCACCACGCTGGTGCTGGCAGTGGCGCCCGGGGCCTCACGCAAGCGCATCCACGCCCTCTTTAGCGCCGGTGTGGACGACTGCATCGTAACCATGGGCGATCGCAGCCGCCTCGATGTCCGATTGAATGCAGTGGAGCAGTACCATGCCGCCCCGGTGCACCGCACGCTGTCCTCGGACGTAAGCACCGCAACACGGGCACAGGCGGTGGTGGCCGACGTGAGCCGACGGGCGCTGTCCGAAACCAATCTGGATGTGCTTATGGCTTACGTGGCTCATGTGGTGCCGCCCTTGCTCGGCGTCGACGCCTGCAAGATTCTGGAGCATGAGCCCACACGCCATGCGTTTTCGCTTCGCGCTGGCGCGGGGTGGACGGGCGGCTACCTGGGTACGGTGTGCATCCCTGAACGCTGCAATGGCACGCTTTCGCAGGCCGGATACACACTGGCCACCGACAGCCCCGTAGTCGTGTCGCACCCAGAGGATACATCCGGCTTTGTGTTTCCGTCCCTGTTGACCGAGCACGGGATGCAAAGTGGCATCAGCGTTGCCATTGCCAGCTCGCCCGAGCCGTTCGGCGTGCTTGGGGCGCATGCCCGCACCCCGCGCTCGTACGACGACCAGGCTGTTTTCTTCCTGCAGTCCATTGCTAACGTGCTGGCTGGCGCGGTGGACCAGGCCCGTACCAAGCGCGCATTGCAGGTGAGCGAGGCCAACGCCCGCGCCATCCTCGAAACCACCGTCGACGGCATCATCACGATCGACGCCGATGGGGGGATCGAGTCGTTCAACGAGGCCGCCGAGGACATTTTTGGATACGATGCCCACGAGGTCATGGGCAAAAACGTCCGCATCCTTATGCCTGAACCCTATCGCGAGGAGCACGACAACTACCTCCACCGCTACCACGAAACCGGCGAGCAGCGCATCATTGGCATCGGGCGCGAGGTCACGGGTCGGCGCAAAGACGGCTCGACCTTTCCGATGGACCTGGCGGTGAGCGAGGTCCAACGCCACGACCGGATTACGTTTACCGGCATCGTGCGCGATATCTCGGAGCGCCGCCGGCTGGAGCAGGAGATCTTGAGCATTAGCGAGCAGGAGCGCCGCCGCATTGGCCAAGACCTGCACGACGGCCTCGGGCAGATGCTTACCGGCACGGGCTTGCTGCACAAGAACCTGGCCGACCGCCTCCAGCGCGAGGACCATCCCATGGCCGAGGACGCTGCCGAGATTACCGATCTGATTCGCGATGCCGATCGGTATGCCCGTGACCTGGCTCGTGGCCTTACGCCCATTGACCTGGAGGCCAGCGGGCTGTCGGAGGCCCTCCGTCGCCTTTCGGATAACGCGCAGCGCCTTTTCGATGTCGACTGCGTCTTCGAGGAAACCGGCACCACGCTCGTGCACAACAGCCAGGCAGCTACGCATCTGTATCGCATCACGCAAGAGGCGGTGAGCAACGCGGTGCGCCATGGCGAGGCCGCACGCATCCGCATTATCCTGGCGGGTGGGCCCCAGCAGGTGCGGCTGCGTGTGCATGATAATGGCACCGGATTCGACCAGGATCGCGCCCAGAACGGCGGCATGGGCCTCCGTATTATGCAGTACCGCGCCCGCATTATCGGCGGCTCGTTCGACGTGAGCAGCACCGTTGGCAAAGGTACCACCGTTACGTGCACGCTGCCCCGCACCGCCGACACCGAACGCACCGCGCCCCCCAAAAGCACTCCCGTCGGCCCCGCGTCTCCCCCGTCCGGGTGCCCCATCTAACCGCGCCTTCCGCATCCACGCTCTCCCAGACCCTGTTTTGCTCTCATGACGCACTCAATTATCATTGTAGACGACCATCCGCTGATGCGCAAAGGGCTCGCGCTCTCGCTGAACAGCGAACCCGACCTCGATGTGGTCGGACAGATGCCCAGCGCCGAGGATGCACTTGAGCAGATGGAGGCGCTTGCCCCCGACCTTGCGATCGTGGATATTTCGCTCCCCGGCATGAGCGGCATGGAGCTGCTGAAGCACATGCAGGCGCGCTACGAATCCATCAAAACGCTGGTGGTGTCGCGCCACGACGAGGTGCTCTATGCCGAGCGCGCCATTCGGGCCGGGGCGCGGGGCTACGTCATGAAGCTCGAAGCCGCCGACGTCATTGTGCAGGCGGCCCGCCAGGTGCTGGGCGGAGGCATCTACGTAAGCCAGGAGATTAACGAGCGCCTGCTCTTGAGCATGGCCGAAGGCGGACGCGAACGCCTCATGCAGTCGCCCCTCGAAATCTTGTCCGATCGCGAGCTCGAAGTGTTTGAGCTTACCGGCAACGGCGTAAGCACCCGCGAAATTGCCGAGCGCCTGCACCTCTCCGTCAAAACAATCGAGTCGTACCGCGCCCGCATCAAGAACAAGCTGAACCTGGAATCGGCCACCGAGTTGATGCAACGCGCTGTGCAGTGGGTCGAGAGCGAAGCCGGATGACGGCAGCTCGCCTCGCGCCTCCCCCCGATCCCGTTTTTTTCACCGATCCCCGCACGCCCATGCTTACCGTTGATCACATTCTCTTTCCGACCGACTTTTCGCCCTGTGCCGAGGAGGCCTTCGAGCATGCCATCCACATGGCCAAGCACACCGGAGCCACCGTGCATGTGCTTACCGTAGTGGGCGAAGGCTCTGACGATCGCCCAATGGAGTACCTGCCGCTTGAGGAAGCTGAGGATGGCTCCAGCCTCTACTATGCGCCGGGCCCCGACGACGAGCAGGATACGCCGGTACCGGTCGTGTATCACCAGATTAACGACCGCTCGCCTGCCGATGCTATCGTGCAACGCGTAGAGGAAAGCAGCATTGACGTGGTCGTGATGGGCACGCACGGACGCCGTGGAGCCGAGCGCCTGTTAAGCGGCAGCGTGGCCGAAGAGGTCGTGCGCCGCTCCGCCTGCCCGGTCTTCACCGTGCTCTGCCAGGCCGCTGATGCCGATGCCCCCGAACTGCCCGAAGCACAGCCCATCGACCGCATTCTTGTGCCCGTCGACTTGTCGGAGCACACTCCCGATGTCATCGCCCATGCACAGGGCCTGGCCCTGCTCTACGATGCCCACATCTACCTGCTGCACGTCGTCGAAGACGTAGCGTACCCAACCGTGTACGGCATCGACCCGATTACGCCGGTGCTCCCCGATGTGCTGAAACGGGCTCGCAAATCCCTGCAGACCTACGCAGCTAAGCTTCGCGATAGCGGCTGTGCGGTGGAAACCCACGTCATGCCCGGATATGCGGCCCAGGACATCGTAGACCAGGCGTCGGAGCTCGACTGCGGCCTCATTTTGATGGGCACGCATGGACGCACGGGCCTGAAACGCTTCCTGATTGGCAGCGTCGCCGAAAAGGTAGTGCGCCGCACGCCCTGCCCGGTCTTTATCGTAAAGAGCTTTGGCACCCCCATTGTGGATAATGAGTCCGCGTTCGAGATCGAGGCCTAAGAACCTGTTTGGGTTTTGGTTTGACAGGTCGTGGATAGACGTTAAGTGATCGCTCTCCCAATAATAATCTTTCCTGGGGCGAACGGTCCCCCGTTCGCTCCCGTCGTCCGCGCCGGGCGGGGCGCTCCCGGTCTCCGGCTACTGGTATATTTGGGCCATCACTTAGCGTTGAACCGCTACCGTTTGACGGCGCGGTGCTCAACCGTTCGCACCGCTTCATTGAGCAGTCGGGTTGTTTTCCAGGGATGCAATGCCTTTCATGGACTACGCATTCTCCCCACAACCCCTGAATCCATGCTTGATGAGTTCAAAAAATTTGCGATGCGCGGCAATGTCATTGATATGGCTGTCGGCATCATTATCGGGGCCGCCTTTGGCACCATCGTGCAGTCTCTTGTCAAAGATGTCATTACCCCACCGCTGGGCCTGCTCACCGGCAATGTGGACTTCACGAACCTCTTCGTTGTGCTGAAGGAGGGCACCACCGAAGCGCCCTACGCCACGCTGCAGGCAGCGCAAGAAGCCGGGGCGGTGACAATCAACTACGGGCTGTTCATCAACACAGTGATTAGCTTTACGATTGTCGCCTTTGCCATTTTCCTGCTGATCCGGTACATCAACAAGCTGCAGGAGCCCGACACTGGTCCGGCCCCGCCGCCCACCATGAAGAAGTGCCCGCATTGCGTGTCAGACATCTCGGTCAAAGCTACGCGCTGCCCAAACTGCACCTCTGACCTCGGGGCCGCCCCCACGGCGTAGCCCGCATCGTGCATGAGCAGCGGATAGGCCGTAGGTCATACGGAATCGCCGCCGCTCAGACGACATTGGTTCCCCTATCAGCAAAAAAACGCCGAGCCCTGCCCGCAGGCACGACTCGGCGTGTTCGTTTTGCCCAATGTGTCGACGCATGCTTACACGTCGAGCACGTCAGCAATGAAGTTTTCTTGCTCGCGCTTGTGCACCTTCGCAGAGCCGGTGGCCGGGCTTGCGCTGGCGGGGCGCCCGATGTACTGTGCGCGCTCTTCGCAGGTCCCGTGCAGGGCCTCCAACAGCGCGTTGAGGCGCGGCTGCAGGAACGACCACGCGCCCATGTTGGCAGGCTCCTCTTGCAGCCAGATCACATCTTGCGCCGACTGGTAGCGCTTGAGCTCTTCGCGCACATCTTCTTTCGGGAACGGATAGAACTGCTCGATCCGCGAAATCGCAATCTGATCGCGCAGGTCCTCGTGGTCCTCCAGCGCGCGTACCAGGTCGTAGTAGACCTTGCCACTGCAGAAGACGTGCCGCTTCACACCAAGGGGATCGGCGGTGGCGGGAATCACTTCTTGCACGCCACCGCTCGTCAGGTCATCCGGGGTGGAGACGCAGAGCGGATGCCGTAACAGGCTCTTCGGCGTCATGATCAGGAGCGGCTTGTTCGCGTCGCGCTTCACCTGACGGCGCAGCGCGTGGAAGTAGTTTGCGGGCGTCGAGAAGTTCGCCACGATCATGTTCTGCTCAGCGCACATCTGCAGGTAGCGCTCCAGGCGCGCGGAGGAGTGCTCTGGACCCTGGCCTTCGTAGCCGTGTGGCAAAAGCGCCACCAGGCTGGAGGTCTGCCCCCACTTCTGCTCGGCGCTGGACACAAACTGATCCCACACGATCTGGGCCCCATTCGCGAAGTCGCCAAACTGCGCCTCCCACACGACCAGCGCGCTGGGCTCTTCGACCGAGTAGCCATATTCAAAGCCGCAGGCCGCGTATTCGGAGAGTAGGCTGTCGTAAATCAGTAGCTTGGCCTGCTCATCCGACAGGTTGTTGAGCGGCGTGTATTCGCTGCCGTCTTCCTGGTCGATGAGCACGGCGTGCCGCTGACTGAACGTGGCGCGGCGCGTATCTTGTCCGCTCATGCGGATGGGCGTGCCCTCTTGCAGGAGCGACCCCATCGCGAGCGATTCGGCAAAGGCCCAGTCGATGCGCTCTTTGTCGTGGAAGAGGTCACGACGCTTCCCAAACTGACGGCGCAGCTTGCGGTGCACGTCGAAGTCCTCGGGCAAGTCAGTTAGCGCCTCCACCACGCGCTCCAGGTGGTCGTAGTTGGCCGGTGTATCGACGGCGGGCAGCTCCGCATCAGCGGTGCGCTGGGCCCGATCTTCGACGATCTTCTCCGCATCCTTCTCTTCGAGATCTTTGGTCCGCTCGAAGGCCTCCTGCAGACGTCCACGGTAGTCGTCGAGCATCTGCTCGGCCTCGTCGGGCTCGACCTCGCCGCGGCGCAGGAGCTGCTCGGTGTAGAGCTTACGCGGGGAGCGCTTCTCTTCGATCTTCTCGTAGAGCAGCGGCTGCGTGAAGGTCGGCTCGTCGCCTTCGTTGTGGCCATGCACGCGGTAGCACATCATGTCGATGACCACGTCCTTGTTGAAGCGCTGCCGGTACTCCAGCGCCAGCCGCGCAATGCGCACGCAGGCTTCGGGGTCGTCGCCGTTGACGTGGAAGATGGGCGCTTCGATGGCACGAGCGATGTCGGTGGCATACGTCGAGCTGCGCGCATCCTCGGGCACCGTGGTAAACCCGATCTGGTTGTTGATGACGAGGTGCACCGTGCCGCCCGTTTTGTATCCGAGCAGCTGACTCAGATTAAGCGTTTCGGCCACAACGCCCTGTCCAGCAAACGCCGCGTCGCCGTGGATGAGCAGCGGGAAGGCCGTGTCGAGGGCATCGTCTTCGGCAGCGGGGTCGTGGTTGCGCAGGCGGTCTTGCTTGGCGCGCACCATGCCCTGCACCACCGGGTTCACCGCTTCGAGGTGACTCGGGTTGGAGGCAAGGGTCACGCGGATATCGTCGTCGGTAAAGCCGGTGAACGAGCCCTCGGCGCCGAGGTGATATTTGACGTCCCCAGAGCCCTGGGTCGTACTCGGGTCGATGTTGCCCTCAAACTCGGAGAAAATCTGCTCGTACGGCTTGCCAATGATGTTGGCCAGCACGTTCAGGCGTCCACGGTGGGCCATGCCAATCACGACCTCCTCCATGCCGTTGGCCGCCGCATCCGACAGGAGCGTGTCGATGATTGGAATCATCGTTTCGCTGCCTTCGAGCGAAAACCGCTTGTGGCCAATGTACTTCGTGTGCAGAAAGCGCTCAAACGCTTCCGCTGCGTTCAGCCTCTTCATGATGTGCCGCCGCTCCTCGTTCGACAGCGGATCGGCGTTGCGCATCGGCTCCACGCGATCTTGCAGCCACGTCTTTTCGTCGGGGTCCGACAGGTGCATGAACGCGGAGCCGATTTTGCGGGTGTAGGCTTCGCGCAGAATCGACAGGATCTCGCGCAGCGGCAGCATCTCTTCGCCGCCCAGGCCGCCCGTAATGAACTCGCGGTCGAGGTCCCACACCGTGAGGCCGTACGTGGCGGGGTCGAGCTCGGGGTGGTAGCGCCACTCGTAGCCGAGCGGGTTGACGTCGGCTTGCAGGTGACCGCGCACGCGGTAGGCGCGGATCAACTGGAGCACCGCCGCCTGCTTCTCGGTCATGTCCAGGTCGTCGCCCGGCTCGCGCACGCCCAGTTGCGGCGTGGTATCGGCCGACATCTCGAACGGCTGGTACGGCACGCCCAGATCGGCGAATACCGTGCGGTAGAAATCGTCCTCGCCCGCGAGCAGGTGCTCAATATGGTTCAGGAACTTGCCGCTCGTGGCCCCCTGGATGACGCGGTGGTCGTACGTGGAGGTAAGCGTCATAACGGGCGAGACACCGGATTTGCTCACCACCTCGCTCGGGTAGCCCCGATATTCGGGCGGGTAGCCAATGGCCCCCGCGCCCACGATCACGCCCTGCCCCGGCATCAGGCGGGCCACGCTCATCGAGGTACCAATCATACCTGGATTGGTGAGCGTCGCAGTCGTGTTCTGGAAATCGGACAGCTGCAGGTCGCCGTTGCGAGCCCGGTTGATGAGGTCGTTGTACGTGCCCAGAAACTCGGCAAACGTCATGCTGCCCGCATCTTTCACGTTGGGCACGAGCAGCGTGCGCTTTCCACGGCGCTCAATGTCGATGGCCAATCCCAGATTAATCTGGTTCGGCTGAATGTGCTGTGGCGTGCCTTCCTCGTCGCGCTGGAAGGTGCTGTACATGTCGGGATACTTCTTCATCGACTGCACCAGCGCGTACGCAATGATGTGCGTAAACGACACCTTTTCGCCGCCCACGCGCCGCTGGTAGTCGTTCAGCAGCTTGCGGTTTTCGAGGAGCAGCTTCACCGGCATGGTGCGCGCCGAGGTGGCAGTGGGCACGCCCAGGCTGTCCTCCATATTCTCCACGATCTTGGCGGAGGCCCCGCGCATGGCCTGCACCTCCACGTTGTCGGCTACGCTGGGGGCCGAGGCCGGAGTGACAGGCGCTACAGCGCCATCGCCCGCCGGACGCGCCGGTTGCTTGGGCACATCGACCGTAGCGGCGTCGGGAGCAGGCACAGATGTCGTGTCGGATGCCGCTTCCGAGGCGGAATCGCTTTCAGGCGTCTTCGCCGATGCATCAGAGGAGGCAGAAACGGTGTCTGGCGTCGCGTCTGAGGCTGGCGTTGATGCAGCCACAAACGAAGCATCCGGCTCATAGTCCGCAAAAAAATCGCGCCAGCTCTCGCTCACGCTCTGCGGATCGTCCAGATACTGCTTGTATATTTCTTCAATGTAGCCCGTATTGAAACCAAGAGAACTCACAGGCGGCCCGTAGATTTGTGGTGAAGGTTGTGCGGCGGCAGTGCTGTCTACGGCCTACGATAGCGGCCCCCCAAGGGTTCGTGCCGCACCGTGCGCCCACGCATGTTCATCTGGTGTTGAAAGCAGGACGTTCCTTTTTTACTGAGGAAGGATTAAGAACCTGTTTTGATTTCTTATTTTGGGCTCCGAGCGGCTCCGCTGGGCTGCAAATTGCCCCTAATGTCGGCCCGTAGCCCCGGCTACGAACCTCGATTGGGGTCCAATTTTCGCCTCAGCGTCTCTCGCTCTCGCCGTCAAACCAAAACCCAAACAAGTTCTTAGAAGGGCAGAACGCTGCTCTCGTGCACGCCACAAAGGATGACAAAAAACCGTAGGGACACGGCACGCCGTGTCCCTGCCTCTTTGTAGGAATGCCTGTTTTTCACCTCGGCACTTGCCTGCACATCCCCCTTTCAGACGCTACAGCCGCAGCCCCACAGCCGTTGTGAGCACGTTGTTGGCACTGCCGATAGCGTAGTCGGCGTTGAGGCGGAAGATAGCGACGGTAAACGAGAGTCCCGCCAGGGCCCGCGTCTTGTTGGCCGCCGTCTGGCTGATGTCGATGCCCACGGGTTCGTCTGTACCGGGCGGGTTGAACGTATAGCTATAGTCCATCTCGAAGCGCTCGTACTGCAGGCCGCCGTAGACGGTGAGTGGGAGCAGCGGGATGCCGCGGCTGGCGTGCAGGTTTACGGCCCACCCCGACGCGCTGACCACCTCCTGACTCTCCACACGGTTATCGACTTCGAAGTCGTTCTCCAGTGCAAACTGGGTGTACGACCCCTGCACGGCCAGCTTTAACGGCAGCGGCACCGGAATCCACTGGTTCAGGTCGTGGCGCAGTGCCAGCCCAAACAGGCTGACCTCGCCATAGCTACCGCCTCCCGCCGACAGATTCGACTTCGGAAAGTAGCGGATCTGCGCATCGGTACCGAACACGGTGCCAATGCCCAGTTGGGGCATCACCAAGGGCGCAATGGGCGTGTCGAGCAAGCCCGGCGGCACATTGTACGTCTCTTCACTACCATCGTCGGGGTCGGTCACGGTAAAAGAGGCTTCATCGCGAGAGGGCGTATCGGTATCGCCAAAGACGGTGGGCGCGCGATCGCCATCGAAGGTGATTTCCGTGCCGTCGGAGAGCGTTTCTTGGGAGGGTGGGACAAAGGTTTTGTCGAGCGAGCCGGTGGGTACCCCGGACACGTTGATCCCTACGTAGATGTTAATTGGGAAGAGCGGCAGAAAGCCGTCATCGGTATCGGCGGTGCGAAAGAGGCCGCCGTGCATATCCGCCCCGAACGCATCGGTAAGCGGCTGTACGTAGCCGCTGGCATAGCCTTCACCCATGAACTCTAACGTACGGCGCAGGTCGCTCAGGTCCGAGAGATCGCTGTAGTCCTGCGCCTGTGCTGCGGGCACGAGTGCGGCCACGCTGATCCAGCAGGCTACAAAAAATGGGGCAATCCATCTACGCATAATAGAAAACGGGCAGGGAAAATTAGAGGATTATGTGATACGGTGGGGATAAGCAGCACCCAACCTAACACATAGTCCCTACATCCGCAACGAATGGCCAACGTTGTGATGCCCTCCTGCCGCGCTGTTCTATCCGTGCACCCACCCACTTCATTTTGTGGATGCGAGGGGAGAAGACGACCTAACCGTGCCCCATTGTGCATTCATCATCATGAAACTGCGTGCTTCCTGCAACCAGCGTTCTGCTGCAGTTAGAAAGGCGCTATTACCGGTTGACACACAGATTGGCACATATACGAAAACATTTGAGACATATACGAAAGCAAGACTGCGCCACATGGTGTATACTGATTGCGCATCAGGCACACACGAGAGTCGGGAGAGACCCAGTACAGCGTATTTTTCGGTGCGTGTTTGATGCGTTCCATTTTGATTGCGTCTGTAATCTTGTGCAATCTTACAACGACATCGTCTTGACGCCAGAAAGGGAATGCTCCTTGATTTTCATGCTTACGTGAGACTTATTGAAGGCAGGGTTCCGTAAAACTTCATTATTCCCCTTTCTGCAAATCGGTCTTTGCGACCGGGGTCATCGGATGCCGCTGTTATTTGATTTGCATATGGCATCCTTTTTCTTCTTTTGAACAGACACATACAACTGCTATGGTAGATCCTTATATCGGTCAAATTTCGATGGTTGGGTTTAACTTTGCACCCCAAGGCTGGGCACTCTGCGATGGACAAATCCTCCCAGTCTCTCAAAATACAGCCCTCTTTTCTCTTCTCGGTACGAGGTTCGGCGGCAATGGCCGAACCACGTTTGGACTGCCGGATCTGCGTAGCCGCGTTCCCATGCACCAAGGGCAGGGGCCAGGCCTCAGTCTTCGTCGGCTGGGCGAGAAAGGCGGCGTTGAGGACGTTACGCTGAACCAGCTTCAGATGCCGACGCACGACCATACCGCCACGGTCAAGCCGCGAGCGTCGTCCCAGGTTGCCGATGAGAGCAGCCCTGCCAACCACTTTCCAGCTGTTGAGACCACCGGACGCAACCAGATAGATGGATATCGGGCCGACGCAGACGTCGAAATGGGGAGCGCCGAGGTTTTTACGACCAACGCTGGGGGCAGTCAGGCTCATATGAATGTGCAGCCCTACCAGGTTGTCAATTTTGTGATTGCACTGGTAGGCGTCTATCCTCCACGTAGCTAATTCTCACCCCCTGCCTCACTTAACCTACGATTCAGTTATGTCTACGCTCTCTAAGCGCGAACACTTTGAAGGGAAGGAAGGAATGACCCTCAAGGTGCACCTTGACGAACAAACGACTGCGGAGCTCACCCAGATCGACTACAACGACAAAAGCAATGAGCAGGTCGACGGGTTCTCGGCGGTCTTTGAAGGGCCTGTCGATCAGGCCTTCGACCAGGACCTGCACCGCGTCGAGCACCCCGACGCAGGCCCCGGCGAGCTCTTTCTCGTTCCCGTTGTTGGAGGCGATCCCCAGAAGCGTCATTACGAGCTTACGGTCGCAAACCTGAAGGATAAGCCGCCCGGTGGCGACACGAAAGGCGAATAGGCCTCAACGGGCTGTGTCGTGAACGTGAAAGACGCACTGGCAGCGCTGTATGTCCTGCTCTCTTACGAGCAGCCCACGTGAGTGGGCAGGACACCGTTGCTAAATCGAATGCCCCAACAGCATGCCGGTTAAGAACCTGTTTTGATTTCTTACTTTGGGCTGCAAGCGGCTCCGCTGGGCTGCAAAGGATCCCTCGGTTTCGGCCCGTAGCCCCGGCTACGAACCTCTATCGTAGTGTCCTTTTCGCGCCATCGGCGCTCGCTTTCGCCATCAAACCAAAACCCAAACAGGTTCTAAGTAGCATAAACAATCGCTTCACTTTTCTACTGATTTGACTATTTAATTATGCCTTATCTGTTACGCTCTCGGATCACCAAACTCGTTGGCGGCTTAGCTGCCCTGTTTTTTCTGTTCAGCGGACTCACTACGCCCGTAGCTGCACAGAATCTCGTAAGCAATGGGGCCTGTTCTGCAACCGGTCCTGCAGACTGGTCGTCAACCAATGTGGACTGCCAAAACCTTTCGGGCACCTTTCCGAATTCGCCAACCAGTGGACAGACGGGAAGTGACTACTTCGCAACAATAAACGCAGGCACGGGAAGTGCAACCCAAACCATCACGAATTCAATTGCGGGCGGCGCAACGTACGACTTTGAGGTCTACATTGCAACGTTTGATGAGGCCGACGCTGCGCAAGACGGCGTAATCGTTGAACTGCAGTTTCAGGATGGATCGGGCACGGATGTAGGCACTCCTATCACGCTTGTGGATACGGATGCCAACAGTTCATACCCCACCAGTAGCAGTTGGGAACTGCGATCCCAGAGCGGAATTACCGCCCCAACTGGTGCAAGCCAGGCTGTTCTAACGGCTAATTTTGCCCGGGCAGACGGTAGCGGATTCATCGATACGTTTCTTGACGCGTTTTCGCTGGTCCAAACCTCAGCACCACCCACCAACACGCCTCCCACCGCAAGTGGCACCATCAGCCCCACCTCGTTGAATGACAATGCCGGGCCTACCGCGTTATTTGACGGCATTGATGTGAGCGATCCGGATCCCGGCGAAAATGACCTCGCGCTGCGCGTGACTCTTGCCAATGCCTCCGCGGGCGTCATCAACGGCGTCAATGGTACGACTGTGACCAACGAAGGCGGCGGTGTCTTCCGTGTGGACGGATCGTTCGATCCCAGTACGATTGACACAGCGCTCGACAATCTGCGCTTTAGCCCCAGCGACAATACGAGCAGCAGTGGCACCTTCAACACGGACCTTACGGTTCAGGTGGATGATCAGGACAGCGGCTTTACGGATGTCAGTGGGCCGACGACCGTAACCATCACCCGTGTTAACGATGCCCCGACCATCACAGGGCTCTCCGACCAGACGGTTGCAGAGGACGCCACGCTCGGTCCTCTCAGCTTTACCGTGAGCGATGTGGACGACGCAGCCAGTACGCTTACCGTGACGGCGTCTTCGGACAATCAGACGCTCGTGCCCGACGGCAACATCACCCTCGGCGGCTCCGGCTCTAATCGCACCATTGAGGTCACCCCGGCGGCAAATGAAAACGGCACCGCCACCATCACCGTGGAGGTCACCGACGGTGGGTCACTATCTGCTACAGATGTGTTCACCCTCACGGTCACTGCTGTCAACGATCCGCCCGCGCTCGCCTTGAGTACCACAACGCCGAGTCTGGCCGAAAACAACAGTCCGCCAACCTCGGTCGCCACGATCACCATCACCGACGACAACGAAGCCGGCAGCAATAACACCCTCTCGCTCAGTGGCACCGATGCCGGGTCCTTCCAGATCAACGGCTCGGACCTGGAGTTTACAGAGGTCGCTGACTTCGAGACGAAGACCACCTACGACGTCACTGTTGAAGTGGACGACCCGAACGTTGGCGTCGACCCAGATGACAGCGAAAGCCTCACGCTCACCATCACGAATGTGAACGAGGCCCCCACCGCGACAACCGATGCCGCATCCGGTGTAACCACAACAGCAGCCACGCTGAACGGCACCGCAAGCACCGACGGCGGCCCCGATGCCACCGTCACGTTCACCTACTTCCCAACGGCCAACTCGGCGAATACGACGACCGTCACAGCTGACCAGAGTCCGGTGACGAGCGACTCGCCGGTCAACGTCAGCGCCAATATTTCGGGACTGACGCCGAATACCGAGTACGGCTTCCGCGTGGAGGCGAACAACACCGAGGGCAACGCGATTGGCAGCGACGCCACCTTCACGACGTCTGGCGCCCCCGCTATCACCGTAACCGATGGCACGAATACGCTGCCCAACGGCTCGGGCACCTTCGACTTCGGCACCGTCGACGGCGTGGCCAGCTCTCCGGAGCAGACCTTTACCATCGAGAACAACGGGTCTACCGACCTGGCCGTAACGAACACTGCCCTCAGCAATACGACGGACTTCACCCTCACGCAGGTGCCGTCATCCACCGTCGCTGCCGGAGCATCGACCGACTTCGCGGTGCAGTTTACGACGGCCACGCCCGGCACCTACACCACGACCGTCACAATCGACAACAGCGACAGCAACGAGAACCCCTACACGTTTGAGATCACGGCGGCTGCCGGGGCGCCAGAAGCCGACGTCTTCGTCGAAACGTCGCCGCGCACCGCCCTTGCCGACGGCGGCACGTTCGACTTTGGCACAGTCACCGCGGGCGCCTCCTCGACCGAAACGTTCACTATCGAAAACAACGGCGACGCCACGCTCAACATCAGCCCGCCGTCCTCGATTCCGGGCGCGTTCAATGTGACCGCGATCGGCGGTAGCACCCCGCCGCTGGCCCCCGGCGAAGCATTCACCTTCGACGTCACATTCACACCGTCGAGCGCCACCTCCTTCTCCGAATCCTTCAGCGTGACCAATAACGATCCAGACGAAAATCCCTACGACGTGACGCTGGAGGGGACTGGCGAGGCCCGCGAGCTTACAATCACCGATGGTTCGATCGATGGGCTGGACTTCGACGCCTCGGTCGCGCCCGGCACGGCCAACAATGCGGTGGGGATCGTTGCGCTATCGGCCAACGCCCCCGGTGCCTCGCTTGAGGCGCTGACCATCACCAGCAATGCACCTGGCATCGAAGGCATCTCGGCCGTTCGGCTCTTCGGGTCGGCAGATGCCACGCTCAACACCGGAAGCGATACCGAGCTCGCCACGGTTGCCACCGACAACACAAGCGCGCCAGAGACGATTGCATTCACCGGATTCAGCGATCCGATTCCGACCTCAGCACGGTACCTGATTCTGACGATCGATGTGGATGCCGGAGCTCCAGCCAGCGACGTGCAGTTTTTCCTCGACCAGCCCTCGGATCTCACGATAAACGGAGACGCAGCGATTGCAGAGGTGAACGGCGAACCCGAAACGACGTTTGCCAGTCTGCCTCTGTCGAACGGTGCCACCGCGCTTCCGGTGGAAATGACCAACTTTGGAGGGACCACCGCCGAGCAAAGCATAGAGTTGCAGTGGGAAACCGCCTCCGAAATCAACAACGCCGGCTTCGAGGTGCAGCGCCGCGCCGATAGCACCGCTGCGTGGACCCCGCTTGGGTTCGTGGAGGGTGCGGGTACAACCGACGAGGTTCAAACCTACCGCTTCCGCGACCAAGACGTGCCCTTTGATGTCGAACAGCTCACGTACCGCCTGCGTCAGACGGATACCGACGGCACGGAGAGCTTCAGCGAGCCGTTTGTGATGGATGTGCCTGCGCCCCAGTCGGCCACGCTGCGCACGCCGTTCCCGAACCCCGCCCGCGATGTCGTCACGCTGCGCTACACGCTGGCCGAACCGACCGACGTTGAGCTCCAGGTGTACGACCTGTTAGGACGGCGGGTCACGACGCTCACCAGCCAGCGCGTGGAGGCGGGCCGCCATGAGATGCAAGTGCCCACCCACGAACTTGCAGCGGGCACCTACTTTGTTCGGATGCTTGCGAACGGCACCGTGGCAACCAAGCGCCTCACGATCGTCCGGTAACGGATGCTCGCTCCACAGTGGCATACAACGAAACGGCCTGCCCCGCCAAGAGCGAGGCAGGCCGTTTTGCTGTGCCGCCTGTGTATTGAAAAAAAATGGGCAGCGGTTCAATGCTAAGTGATTGTCGTATGGCCGACATCATCGAATTCTGCTCAACCCCCTCTGTCTACCGAACTTCGCCAAAGGCGTGATCCTGTGGACATCTCCCCCTTAAAAAAGGGGGAGAACCCCAAACGAGTCCGCAGGACGACTCATGGGGCGCAGCGGGATAAAGGGAGAGAGGGGGTTCGAACAAGACAAATCACACTGTCCCATAGCTTCATCACTTAACGTCTACCCACTACCAAAAAAAATGGATACCGACCAAAAGTGTGGAGGGGCATGCCGGATCTCATGAGGTGCTTCGTTCCGTCCTCGTCGTGCTGGACGAGGTGAAGCATCTCAGGATGTACCGGCGGGGAGCGTAGCGTGCCACGCATGCGCCTACACCGTCTGCGCATGCACCGGATGGTCGGCGTGGTCGCAGTAGGCATCGAAGGCGCGGGCAATGTTGCGGATGAGCAGGCGGCCCGGCGGCTGCACGTGTAGCGCGTTTTCAGTGCGGATGAGAAGGCCATCGGCTTCGAGCAGAGATAGACGCGCCCACGCATCGGCAAATACATCGTCGAAGTCAATCTCGAAGCGCTCGGCCACCGCGGCCTTGTCGAGATGAAAGTTGCACATCAACTGCATGATGACGTGGCGACGGAGCTGGTCCTCCGGCGAGAGGCGCACACCCCGAAATACGGTGGGCGCGTTCTCGTTGGCGACCTGCTCATAGTAGGCTGGTAGCGCCTTTACGTTCTGCGCGTAGGCCCCGCGAAGCTGGCTAATGCCCGACACCCCAAAGGCCACAACCTCTGCATCCGCCCGCGTGGAATAGCCCTGAAAGTTGCGATGCAGATCGCCGGTGTCTTGCGCCCGGGCCAGCGCATCGGTCGGACGCGCAAAGTGGTCCATCCCAATGAAGCGGTAGCCGCTGCGTGCGGTCAGGTGCTCCAGCCCCTGCTTGAAGAGGCGCAGTTTCGTCTCGGGGACAGGCAGCGCATCCTCGTCGATCACACGCTGGTGTTTTTTGATGGAGGGCACGTGCGCGTAGCTGTACAGCGCAATGCGATCGGGCTGCAAGCGGTCGACCACATCGAGCGTATGCTGAAACCGCTCAGGCGTCTGGTGCGGCAGCCCGTACACCAGATCCACGTTCAGGCCCTCGAATCCGTACTCTCGCGCCCAGCGTAGCGCCTGCGCCACGGTTTCAGTCGGTTGGATGCGATTGATGGCTTCCTGCACTACGCGGTTCACATCCTGCACACCCACGCTCATCCGGTTGAACCCGACCTCAGCCGCAGCAGCCACGCGGTCCTCGGTAAGCCCACGCGGATCGGCCTCGATGCTGATTTCGGCATCATCGGCCACACGAAAGCGGCGCCGGATGTGCGTGCCCAGATCGCGAATCTGCTCGGCTGTTAAATACGTGGGCGTGCCGCCGCCCCAGTGCATCTGCACCACAGGACGCTCAGCGGACACAAGCGCCGCCATCTGGTCGATTTCTTGCTTGAGCGCATCCACGTAGCGCTGGATGGAATCCGCGCGCTGCGTTACCTTCATGTGGCATCCGCAGTAGTAGCAGAGCGAGCGGCAGAACGGCAGGTGCACGTACAGCGAGAGCGGCGTATCCGTGTCAGCGGCCGCCAGGTCGCGGGCAAAGTCGGTCGCGTCGTAGTCGTGCGAGAAGTGCGGTGCCGTCGGGTAGCTCGTATACCGCGGACCCGGCTGGTTGTAGCGGCGAATGAGATCCAGATCGACGGCAGGGGTAGAATCCATCATAGCAGGCAGAAGCAGGCGGATACGAGGCGGCAGGCGCATCCCTTACAAACCAGTACAGGGGGATGCGTAGGTAAGAAGCCCAGTGCCCCACCCCGATGCTGCCATGCGAACACCGATGCGCGGTGTGGGGCATTCATCCACACGCACGCTGCTGCCTGGCCAATAGCGAGCACCTACTCCACCAGCAGCGGACGAAGACGGTCGACAAAGGCCCGGGCATCACGCAGGGCAGTTTCGGCATCTGCCTCCGACATCACGCGGGATTCGGCGTAGTCGGCAAACGACCGAAGCTCCTCCATTTCTCGCAAGGCACGGCCATATTTGTCTGAAATCGGCCCCTGCTTCACGAGATGCAGCCCAAACTGGTTAACCACGCCCTTATGCGTTTTGGGCATGATACCTTCTCGTTTCAGCAGTGCACGGGCCAGGAAGAACATTGCGTAGTAGGAACGCGGACCGCTGTTTCGAGGTCGACATCTTCCAGGATGAAGGCAGCGGTCTCCAAGTAGCGTTCAGCGCGTTGTAGTGCATCATTTCCATTGCTCATACAGGTACCCCTTCGTTTTTTGCATTCATCAGCCAGGCGGACGACATGGATGTATAGGCTTTGCTTGACACCGGGAGCGCAGAAAGATACATTTCGTGCTCTATGGAAAGCTCAAAGCACACATCACTCATCCGCCGGATCTCCCGCCCCGGCTCCACTGGTCCGTCGAGCACAACGAGGAGGTCTACGTCCGATTCGGCGTGGGTATCGCCCCGCGCCTGCGAGCCGTAGAGCACAAGTTCCACAAGCCGATCGCCGTAGAGGGCCTCCAACGAAGCGCGTACGTCGCGCAAAAGCGGCTGCAGATGGGCAGGAAGGGTAGCCATAATCGAATGCGCGTTATGTGGCAACTGAGATCCTGTATTTGAACCCACGTTCGATGTTTTAACATGTTGGGAGCACACAGGTCCCTATTTGGCCATGCGACCACCGATGCACGGTGGGGAGCTTTCATCTACACGCTGACTGCTCTCTCGGCGTGGGTGCCCTACGGTAAGGTACACACACGGATTTTTGCGGGACTGCTATTCGGATCTGATGCCAACTCCGCATGCTTCATTCGTGTACGTAAGTGAACTCAATCGCAGGTTTGGGGGGTGACCGGAGTTTTCATCCTACACCTTCGACCGGGTGCCCCAATCATTCCCCAACGAAGCGTGTCGTGGTGAGCGGAAGGCGACGAAGGAGCCGAGAGTCGAACCATCTCCTTGGCGTTCAGAAGATACGGCGGGACAGAGGGTCCTGCCTACTTTGGGGGAGATCTTTATTCACTGCGTTCATCAGTCGCTTCGCTCGTGTCAGGACTTCGCACCTGCTAAGTAGACCCATAGAAGTACCTTAGCGGAGATGTTATTGCGAGGACGAAGGACGAAGCGCTGTGATACCGACAGCTGGTATGTTGATTTTCCCTCGCAAGAGGGGCACCTTCCCAACACGTATCGGGACGATATTACCGGGAACGATGTTATCGGGAACGATACGTGTTGGGACTGATCCGAGGACGCTCGGAACGGGAGACAGGGCCCCCTGCCCGACAGCTTTGACCCCGACAGGGTGCTTTGCGACCGTGTCGGTGAGCCCGATCGACAGATGAGTCTCTGTCTCCCTGTTCGGTGCGCTTCACTCCGAACAGCATCTTTAGGACACAGATTCTTTAGGACATAGATCCTGCATTTACCAGCATGAGAGAAGCACCGACGACTTCGAGGAACGCAGCGCTTACCCTGGGCATCGATGTCGGGAAGAGCAACTTAGAGGTAAGCCTGTTTGGCGCACATGGTGGCGCGAATGGGATCCTCGCAAAAACGAGCGTTTCCAACGATCCCGGCGGGTGGGACCGCCTGCTGAGTTGGCTTCACGACCCGGACATGATGCCGGAGGCCACTCCGGAGGCCACTCCGGAGACAACCCCGGAGACAACCCCGGAGACAACCCGCGTGTGCATGGAGGCCAGCGGCGGCTACGAAGAAGGCGTGGCTCGTTTTCTACACGCGGAAGACTACGAGGTAAGCGTAGTCAACCCCAGACGAATCAAAGGCTACGCCGACAGCCAGCTCCAGCGAAGCAAGACCGACTCGGCTGACGCGAATCTGATTGCTCGATTCGGCCACCGGGAGGCCCCAAGGCGTTGGACGCCGCCGGCTGCCGCTGCGAGCCGACTGCGCGAGCTCACACGGGCCCGGCAGGCACTCAAGAAGGAGAAAACCCGGACGAACAATCGCCTTGCTGACACCGAAGATGAAGCAATCCGAGACGCATACGAAGACCTCCTGGATACGATTGAGGAGAAAATCGACGCCCTCGAAGAAGAGATCGCCGAGCAGGTTAACGAATCTCTTGACCTGAGCACACGGTGTTCGCTTTTAACCTCGATTCCGGGCGTGGCCCTGCAGACCGCCGCGATCGTCATAAGCGAGCTTAAATCACCGGACCGATTCGAGAGTGCGCGTCAGGTGGCTGCGTATGCAGGCCTGGTTCCGAGCCACTACCAGTCGGGCTCCTCCGTGCGGGGCCAGCCTCGAATGTCAAAAGTTGGAAACGCCCGGCTGCGAAGCGCGATGTATTATCCGGCGATGACAGCGCTCCGATGTAATGAGGCAGTCAAAGCGTTTGGGAACCGGCTCAAGGAGCGCGGCAAGGACCAGATGGTCATCATCGGAGCCGCCATGCGAAAGCTCTTGCATATTTGCTACGGCGTACTGAAATCCGGCCGCCCCTTTGACCCATCGCTACATCCGGGCACCCCAAACACTTGACATTCAACACAGCATCTGTCGGTAGAGGGAGTGCCCTTGGGGTACAATCTATACGTTTCAAATCGGCGTTGCGCCCTGCTCGGCAGCATGAGATCGCCGCGTTCGCTCCGCTCACTCGCGATGACGTCCTTGCTTATTTTTGTGGACCTACATAGCTCCCAACCCGGAGCGCTGTAGAGAGACGATACCGTTTGGTGATACGCGCTCCATCACGTCATCTGCTATCCCCTGTGTGGAAGAACGGGACAGAGCCCCTGAACGGCCTCGTCGCGAGGCGAAGCCCCGCGACGGGGTGACGTGTGAGTTGTAACTGCGCACGTTCTCACCGTAATGCCGCAACCGGATTTGGCATGACAGGTTTTTACAACGAGTGCACGTATTAACGAGTAGACGCAGCTCCCAAACCGATAAAAGCGCTTACATAGATTCACAATTTCATTGCAATTGCTTGACATTATGTTTACATATTACTACACTTCGTTTCACAGAAAGCATCTTCTGGGTCGCTTAGTAGCGATACGCTGTTGCACGAGGTAGAGGTCGTGGGCAGTTGGCCAGACGTGTCTTTTCCAACAGCCTCATCGTGTCTTCCTGCGAACGTCCCCCGTTCCTGTACGACTCGTTTCTATGGGCTGTGCCTGCTCATATGTTCTGCACAGACTGCTTGTCATTTCGTTATGCATGACCGATACCTGATGCGCCATGCCTGGGCATGGTTGATTTTGTTTGCTTTGCTGGGCGCGCCCATGTTGGCAACCGCCCAAACCACAGTAGAGGGCACCGTTATCGACGCGGAGGATGAATCTCCACTTCCCGGCGTGAACGTAACCGTGCAAAACACCCAGATTGGAGCACTCACCAACGCTGATGGGCAGTTCACGATTGAGTTGCCGGAAGGACGCCGCACGCTCGTGTTTTCGTTTGTCGGCTTCGCTACGCAAGAGATAGATGTGACTGAAGGCGAGACGAGCATTGAGGTGTCGATGGAGCCCGATGTGATGGGGCTTGACGAGGTCGTGGTTACCGGACTGGCCTCCAGTATCAAACGCGAGAACCTCGCCAATGCCGTCACAAAGATTGATGCGGAGGATATCGCGGGAAACGTTGATCCGTCAACGCTCGACGGTGCGATGCAGGGCAAGCTGGCAGGCGTCAACATTACGTCGCAGAGTGGGGCACCTGGCGGAGGCATTAACGTGCAGATGCGCGGTATTAGCACGCTGGGAGCGGGCTCCTCGCAGCCACTCTACATCATCGACGGGGTCTACGTCAATAACAGCCAGATCTCAACAGGTCGATCGTCAGCCGACGGAGCCGGAGAGGGCAATCAGGATAACTCGGCCAATCGCCTCGCCGACCTGAATCCCGATGAGATCCAGAGCATCGAGGTGCTGAAGGGCCCCTCTGCAGCAGCGATCTATGGTCAGCGCGCCAATGCAGGTGTGGTGATTATCACCACCAAACGCGGCGAAGCAGGCGACACGCGCGTGAACTTCTCTCAGGAGTTGGGCGCTGTATCGGCCCTGAACCTCCTTGGCGTGGCCTCATGGAGCGAGGATAAGATCGACCTGATCTATGGCGAAGGCACCGACGCCGCTGCGCGTGAGAGAGCGCGCTTCAATCAAGCCCAGCAAAATGGCAATCTCTTCGACTATGAGGAGGAGCTTTATGGCAACGTTGGGCTGGCCCGAAACACCCAGCTTGAGATTTCTGGAGGTGATGAGCAAACGCAGTTCTTCGTCGCTGGTGGCCTTAAAGAAGAAGACGGCATTATCGAGAATACCGGCTTCGCCCGCAAGACCGTCCGGGCCAATATTGATCACCGCTTGAGCGACCGTGTGCGCCTCACCTCAAGCTCAAACTATATCTACAGCGACTCGGACCGCGGATTCACGGGCAACCAGAACTCGACGGGCGGCTCGGTGGGCTATACCCTGGCCTACACGCCCACCTATGCGCAACTGCAGCCGGATGAGGATGGCAACTTCCCCGACAACCCCTATTTTGCAGAGAACCCCCTCCGGCTGGTCAACGAAGCAACTAACAACCAGGAGGTCAGCCGCTTTCTGCAGTCGTTCTCACTAAACGCAGATCTGCTGCAAAGCGAGAATGCTTCCCTTTCGTTGGATCTGAAGGGAGGCCTGGACTATCTGAACAGCAACAGCACGGTGTATTTCCCCCCGTTCTTCCAGTTTCAACAGGCCCAGTCCGACCCCGGTGATGTGATTCAGGGGAAAGAGGACAACTTCAACACAAATATGCAGGGCTTCCTGGTCTACAACCAAACGTTGGAGTCGGGAGCCGGACCATTTAGCCTAACGACACAAGGCGGCTTCACCCGTTTCACGCAGGATGAGAATCGACAGCTCGTACGCGGTCGCGGACTGGCTCCGGGCCAGCTCAACCCGCTCAATGGGCAAACCCAGGAGATCTTCTCCCAGCAGTTCGTGAAGATCGTTGACATCGGCTATGTTGGCCAGCAGGAAGTCAACTGGGATGACAGGCTCATTGGGACGGTCGGCGCGCGCTTCGACCGCTCGACGCTGAACGCAAACCAGGAAGAATTTTACTTTTACCCGAAAGGATCGCTTGCCATCAACCTGCATAATTTCGACTTCTGGGGCTTCGACTCGATCAACCAGATGAAACTGCGTACGGCCTACGGCGAGACGGGTGGCCTGCCCCAGTTCGGGGCCACCTTCTCGGCTCTCAATAGTGTCAATATTGGAGGGGGGCTGGGCTCTACGATATCCACGCGAGGCATCGATCCCGATCTCGACCCCGAGCGGTCGCGTGAGCTGGAGCTCGGTGCCGATATAAGTGCTCTCGACGGGCGCCTCGCGCTCGAAGCAACCTATTATCGCAAGACCGTGGACGACATCATCCTTGACCGAGAGAACCCGGTCTCGACAGGCATCACTACGATCGCTACGAACGCTGGGACGCTCAGAAATACGGGTATCGAGCTGGGGCTCAGCGTTCTGCCCGTAGACCGCGAGAACTTCTCCTGGTTCTCGCGGACGCTCTTCTGGCAGAACGACTCGGAGATGACCGATCTGACGATCCCCGCCTTCACAACAGGTGGCTTTGGCGCTGCGCTGGGCACCTACTACATCGGCGAAGGCTTCTCGCCAACGACCATCGTGGGGACACCTGCCACGCCCGATTCGGAAGTCCCGTTCACGGTTTATGGCGACGCACAGCCCGACTTTCAGATGTCGTTTTCGAATTCGTTTACCCTGTTTCAAGATCTGGAGCTGAGCTTTCTCTTTCACTGGAGCCGCGGCGGCGAGAACATCAACCTGTCGCGCTTCCTCTCTGACATCGGTGGAACGACGGATGATTGGAATGAAGACCACGATGGCGACGGCGTACCCAACGGCCTTGATCGTACTGACATGTTTGGGCCGGGCGCGGCACAGTTCGTTGAAGAGGCCAGCTACGTTAAGCTCCGCGAAGCGTCGATCTATTACACGCTTCCGAGCAGCGTCCTCGACACAGCCTTCAATGGGGCGCTCCGTAACGTCAAGCTGGGCCTGTCCGGGTCTAACCTCTTGCTATTCAGCGACTACGACAGCTACGATCCGGAAGTCTCGGTCTTTGGGACGCAGGCGGTAGCGCAGTCGGTAGAGGTAACGCCGTACCCCAGCTCACGACGGCTCACATTCCACCTGCGGCTGGAATACTAATGCGCCGCCCGCCCCGCCCCACTTTTTCAGCTTCCGATTGAGACTCCGTCCTATGACTATGCAACGTTTCGCCTACAACGCGTGCTTCGTCCTGCTACTGGCCGCAACCCTCGCGGCCTGCGATTTCTTCGACCCTGGCACCGTCACCAACCCCAACAGCCCCTCTACCGAGGCCGTGCTGAGTGGGGCCAGCCAGAGCGAGCTTCAGAACCTGGTGACAGGCCTTGAAGATCGGCACCGCAACGCCCCACCCGCTGTTACCGAACTCTATGGATCGTTCGGACGCGAGGTGTATGCGGCCTTTGCCTCAGATCCACGCTTCGTTACGAATTGGCTGGGCCAGGAAGGCGTAACCCCCGATGCCGAGTTCTTTGCTGACGGAAGTGCCTTCGACACGCCCTACGCCGCCATCAAACAGGGCAACTTTTTAATCGAGGCCGTCAACAACACCGATGCCGTCGACGATCAGGAACGCAACGGCTATATCGGCTTTGCCAAGACAATTCAGGCCTATCAGTATCTGATCGCGCTGAACGGCCAGTGGCGCGGCCCCGACCGCAACCCGCCTGGCTCAATCCGTATTGATGTGGCCGACCCGCTCAATCCGGGCCCGTTTCTTGGCTACGACGAGGCCCTCGCGGAAATCCGCGGACTCCTGGACGAAGCCTACGCTGAGATTGGTAACGCAGGTGACTCTTTTGCATTCACGCTCTCGGAAGGCTTTGCCGGCTTCGATACGCCCACCACGATGCGCGAGCTGAACCGAGCCATCGCGGCACGGGCAGCCATCTATGCCGAAGACTGGCCCGGCGCCCTCGATGCGTTAGACAACTCGTTCCTATCACTAACACCGGGCGAGGCCAGCATGAATGAAGGTGCCTATCACGTCTTCGGTTCGCCCCCCGATCAGTTTAACCCGCTCTTTTATCCGCGCAATGCGAATACGAACCAGATCCTGATGGTACATCCCTCAATGATTGACGATGCATTGCCGGGCGATCTGCGCGTAGAGCGTAAGTTCTTTGAACGCAACGAACCAATCACGAACGGCGACCTGCCAGGCGTTGAGCTGTTTTACCAGGATAATCGATACGAATCGAACGAGTCTCCGATTCCGTTCATGCGCAATGAGGAACTCATCCTAATCCATGCAGAGGCCCAGGCACAAACGGGCAACCTCGGCGAGGCGGTCGATGCCATTGACATCATCCGGGAGACGTGGGAGCTGAATACGTACGACGGCCCCGTTAACGAAGAGGCGCTGATTGACGAGATCCTGTTTCAGCGCCGCTATTCGCTCTGGGCCGAAGGCGGTCACCGCTGGATCGACGCACGGCGCTATGATCGCCTTGACGCGATCCCAACCGAACTGGATGGAGGCCAGGTCTTTGAGAAGCTCGCGCGCCCGCTTAGCGAACGGTAGCTCATACCAGCGCGAATCTGTAGCCGCTTGCTGCACTGGATCCCGCTACCCAACAAACGCCGCCCCACGCGCGCCGAAGCGCTTGCGTGGGGCGGTTGCTATGTGGGGGGGGGGGGGGGGGGGCGTCCGCCGCTTCATGCGTAGTGCGTGCTACGTATTCTCGTTCTGGTAGCGGTTCAATGGTAAGTGATTGTCATATGGCCGACATCATCAGAGCCAGACAACCCCCTCTGTCTATCGACATCTCCCCCTTGGAAAAGGGGGAGAAACCCGAAGGGAGAAGGGGTTCGAACAAGACAAACCTACATTCTACGATAGCCTTATCACTTAGCGTCTACCCACTACCCTCGTTCTCATGCGTGGGAGCGGCGTCTTCGTAGCCCCATGGCGCGGGCGGCGGATCGACGGGCTCGGTAAGGTCGAATGCAATTTCATAGCGAGCGCCTGTGTTCTCGCGAACCAGAATATACGTGTACGCCTCGTTGGTCGCCTCCACCGTCCACACGTTCGAGGCCGCAGCAGGCAACAGGTCGGCAGTAAACGCGTCGGCGGGAAAGGACTGGCGCGTGGCGGTGCCCTCGTCTTCGGTGTCGCCGCCGTACTGCGTGGTCTCGTCCTCGATGCCGTCGTCGTGGCGATGATCGTGCTTCAGGCGCAGCCCGTCGTCGGTCTGGCTGATGATCCAGGTGCGGGAGCGATCCTCGCCCACATGAAAGGGGATGCGAATTTCGTCGTCGAAGCACTGACGCACATGCATCACGAGAGTCGTATCTGCAAAGGTGTCGTCGCCCTCAGGCGCATCGAGCGCGGTGCCCGCAAATGCCTGTCCGCAAAGCGATTCTAACGATGCCCAGAAGGCGTCCTGAGGCGACGCGGCAGCGGCAGACTCCGTAGCTGTAGTGTCGGAGATGGCATCGCTGTTCGGGAACGGTGTATCGCTGGCGCATCCGGCCCAACACAGCGCAGTAACGAGAACGATATAGCGGAGGTATGACATCAGCATGGGGGAATGTGAGGTAGAGCCGCCTTCAGATTACGGGCGGCGGACGGTGGATACGCTGTCCTGGTCAATGGCGACAATGGCACCCAGCCGTCCCATGAAGTCCTGATACGCCGCTACGGTTGAGTCTTCGGCCAGGCCGTCTTGCAGCAACTCGAATGCAGTGGCATACTCGCGCTGAGCAGCCAGCGCCTCGGCCCGGCGTTTCAGGCGCTGGGCATAGTCCGACGGGTCGATGTCGGGGGCGGGGCGCGGTGCCGGAGCCGCTGCCTGCTGGCGTGCCAGCACTTCGTAGTTGTGGCGGGCGTCATCGTGGGCCGGGTCCAGGAGCAGCGCAGCGCGGTAGTGCGCAAGGGCGGTTTCGGTATCGCCGGTGCGGGCGGCGTTGGTGGCCCGGTTGTAGCGGATGCGCACGCGCTCGACCGTGTCGCGGGCGTATTCCTGTGCCACTGCAAACACCGAATCGGCCTGGGCATACGCTTCTTGTTGATACAGGGCCGCCGCCCAGTTGTGGTGCAGCGCCGCATAGCGGGTACTATCGCGCGGGTCCGTCTGTGCAATGCCGGCCTGAAATGCGGCCTCGGCCTCCGCAAACGCACCGCGTTCGTATAGCGTGTTGCCGCGCCGCCCCTCCGAGTCTCCACTCGACGTCCAGAGCGCGCTCATCAATACCGGAAGGATTAGCCAGCGGAGGAGCGTCATGCGATTGCGGAGTTGGTAGCAAATACGGGGCGCGCCGGGTCCCACGCGGCGTCCACCAGAAGCAGCCCAAGCGCCAGTGCCAGCGGAATCCAAAAGCCTTCGTAGTACGTGTCAAAGCGCTCCACGCCAATGAGCGAGCGTTCCAGTCCGCGCAGATCGTCCACGAACGCGCTGAGGGAGCCGGTGGTGGGGCCCAGTTCGTAGTAACGTCCGGGCCCCGTGGGCAAGGCGCGCAGGGCTTCGTCGTTCAGGCGGGTCGTCACGATGGACCCGTTGTCTTCGCGCAGCCACTCGGTGCGGGTGCCGTTCTCGTTGTAGATGGGAACGCGGGCGCCGTCTTCGGTGCCAATACCCGCCGTGTACAGCGCAATCTCGTTGGATTGGGCCTGGACGCGAGCGGCCTCGACCTCGCTACCGTGAAACTCGCCATCGGAGAGGAGCAGCACGGCCTGTGCACGTGGGGGTGCATTAGGGTCGGTGGGCGTATCGCGGGCATCGAGCGCGTTTGTAGCAGCCTGCAGGGCCCCTTCTACGTTTGAACCCGGCGCAGGCATGGAGGCGGGGTCGGCGGCATCCAGCAAGCTCCGCAGTGCGGCATAGTCGGTGGTGAGAGGCGCTTGCAGCAGACCGGTGCCTGCAAATACGACGAGCGCCACGCGATCGCCTGCCAGCTGGTTGAGCACATCGTGGAGTTCGCTGCGCGCGCGGTCCAGGCGAGTGGGGGCGATGTCTTCAGCCTGCATCGAACGCGACAGATCAAGCGCGACGACCAGGTCAAGGCCCCGCTGCTCCACCTCGCGCTCGGCCCCGCCCATCCGTGGACGCGCCAGCCCCAGCACAAGCAGCGCTACCGCAACGGTGACAACGGCGGCTTGCACGTGCCGCCGCCACCGCACCGTGGGACGAATATCTTCAGGGAGCCACCCGTGGGCATACGCAGCACGTCGCTGCCGCTGCGCCCAGGCAAACAGCCCTACGACCACCGGCAGTCCCCCCAGCATCCAGATGTATTCGGGTGCGGCCCATTCCATAGCGCAGTTGGCATTGAGGCAGTAGCAGATGCATCCTACGCCTGGTGCGGCGGCGGGTTTGGGGCGTCGAGGCTTTGCAGATGAACGGAATTGGCATTCGTCTTATGCAGGATCCACAGTACTGAGCTTCCACCACACGGCGGGCAGAGCCAGTGGTGCGGCCAGGATGCATCCCAGCATCCAAAGCACTTTCTGGCGACGCGCCATTGCCTTCGTGTGTCCGATGCGCCATATGAAGTAAATCCACAGCGCAATGCTAACTCCTACACCGAGGCTGGCGACCCAGAATCCCCAGATAGGTCCAGCGTACAGCACGGGCGATATATCTCCCGCTGAAGTAACAGCGTGCAGGGCATCGGGATACCAAACCACAAACACCGCAGTAGCGACACTGCTGATCAACGGCACAACGGAGAAGAGGCCAACCAGTAGTTGCGTACGAGACCTACTCATCACTCGGACAGATTGTATTTGGGTCGATAGGTGCGCTTTTATCCTCCAGCACACGACGCGACGCCCCACTGCCAGCCCAACTGGATTATCATCAATGAGAGCGAGCCCGAAAAGCAATCGCACACCTGCACACTGCGTTGCGGGGCCGTCTATATCACAAGCGGACGAGCACCCAAACGAGGAAACCCAGGATTATGCCTACGTCTCGGTTTGCTTTGATTTTGGCGCCACAGCACCATGCGCGTACTGATCGGGACGCCGGTCCTTTAGAAATAGACGACGAGCCGGGGCTTTTGTGCATCGGTCCAGGTCAATGTGCGCATGAAGGATCGCGTCTTCACCACGCGGAGCCTGGTCTATGAGCTGCCCGAACGGGTCGGTAACGAACGAGCCGCCGTCGAAGGTGAGCACGTCTTCTTCGCCCACGCGATTGGCCAGTGCCATGAAGTAGCCGTTCTGGAAAGCGCCCACGCGCAGCTCCGCCTCGAACAGTCCGTCGGGCCACTCGCCTTCAGCTCCGGCCTGGGGCACAACGACCAGATCGGCTCCACCAAGGGCGAGCGCACGCAGGTACTCGGGGTAATGGCGGTCGTAACAGATGGCCACGCCGATCTGCCCGGCAGCGGTGTCGTAGACAAGGGCCCCCGTATCGCCAGGCGCGTAGTAGCCTTGCTCATAGAACCCGTCGTAGTCAGTGATGTGCATCATGCGGGTCATGCCGAGCAGCGTGCCATCAGCATCGATGACGGGCGAGGTGTCGAAGGCCCGGTTGCCGTCGCGTTCGTACAGGTTGAGCACCACGACCACGCCCCGGCGCGCGGCAGCGTCCTGGAACGCTTCGGTGGTGGGCCCAGGGATCGGCTCGGCCTTGTCGTGAGCATCGGACCCGGCCCGGTGTTGCGGGTAGAACGGTGTGAACGCCAGTTCGGGATACACCACACAGTCGGCTCCTGCATCGGCGGCGGCGTCGAGCGCACGCAGCCCCCGCTTCAGGTTGTCGTCCAGATCGGTGGTGGCGTGCTGCTGAACAAGGGCAAGATGCATGGCAATGGGGTGTGTGGGATGGGGTGCGCGAATCTCCGACGCACGAAATGACGCCAACTGTCAAGGTAGCGTCCGCACCGCAAACGGGCAACCATCCACACGGGGGAGCGCACAGCTACGCCTCCCGCAGAAACGCAATCGCCGCTTCGCGCTCGCTTATGGGGAAGCACTTCATCTCAATGCTTTTAAACACCTTGTCTTCAAGGGCCACCACCTTCGTGACCCACTTCTTGTCCGTCAGCACCGCGGCTTTGCGAATGTTGGAGATACCGACCTCGAACAGATACTTAAACTCTTCCACCAGCGCCCCCATCTCTACGCTTCCAAACGAGTCGATCTGTTCAAAGAGCACAATGGTGTCGTGTGCTTCTATCTTTTCGCGAGCATGATTGAGCACCGTCGTCATCTCATCTTTCGTAATCGAACCCTCTACGCGAAACGCGAGCGCATCATCAATTCCAATGTCTATGAGGTCAATCATGGCAAGCTGGGGGCTATGGGTGTGTCTGAAACGGTCATCAGGTAAGCGCTGGTCGTTCAAGGAAACAGCGCCGAATACTTTGAGTCAACGGGCAGAAGACCCGTGTCTTGCTACGCACTGCGGTGGCCAACGCCCCACCCGCCCAGAAAACCACTCACAAGTCCACCCAGTCCTGTCAATGCAGGAATCAGGACATCGGGTTGGTCTTGAAATAAAAACAGCAGGAGACCAAACAGAACTGCGATTACCAAAAACGCGAGGAAGTAGTACCGGCGATCGGCAGCCCGATCGGAAGACGCATTGTCTTGAGCCTGCTTCTGAAGTTCGTATTCACGCTCGTCATGATCAGCAGCCAAGTCCAGCAACTGCGTGATGTGTCCGCCTTCCATTTTCCGGTGGAGCGGGTTCGTCACAGGTCCCGTTCCCATCATAGCCATAAACTCGGATACAGCTTCCGGCTTGTGCTGCGATAGCTTTTCAATCGCCCCCTGAAGCTGTTCGGGATTTGCGTCCGGAGCACCTGGGTCGGTACTGGATTCAGATGTGCTGTCTGCCTGTGCTGACATGTCCGTGTTCTCGGACGTTTTATCTGCGTTCTCGCTCATAACGATGATGGGAAGCCGCTAAAAACCATTTTGAATGGGACTCGCTAAAGAGGGTATTTACTATCTCCTCCATTCTTTTCTCTACGAAGTTAGACAGCGCATGCTGCAACACGCTTTCTGCCTCTTCTTCAGAAAGAATGCCTTGCTCGACCGCCTCAGCTACTGCCGACGTGAGACGGTTCAAGGCAGACAGTTCTCTCGCGGGCGATGCCTCTCCTGCACGTTGAGCTGGGGCCAGCATGCGAATGAGCTGCCCAGCCAGGTCCTGCTGATTCGTCTGTTCTTGCGACGATAATGTCTTTTGCCGCAACTCAGACGTCGTTTGCGCACGCTCGAATTGTTCACGACGCTCTTCAAGACCATCAGAGGCCGCTTCTTTTTCTGCTATGTTTTCCGAATGAGCCAACATTTCTGTATCCATTTTATTTTGAGATCAGCTTGGCTCTTTTTTTTGGAACTATGAAATCAAGCTGCATGACTCATAACAATCTATGCGTCGGGAAGTTTTCGCTCCGATCCTTGCCCACCTGTGTGCCCTGCTCACGGCACGCGGCGCGCGGCGGTGGTGCGCAGCAGCGTATGCACCAGCACAAGAAACAGCGCGGCTCCGGCAAACCCGGCGAAGCGTTCGCTCACATCGGTGTAGGTGGTCGTCTCAATCTCGCCCTGCTCCATGCCTGCAATCTCGTTATAGATAGTGCGCAGCGCCTCAGTATCCGACGCGCGGAAGTACTGCCCGCCGGTGCGCTCGGCCATCGCCGTCAGGGTGGATTCGTCCACTTCGTCGTCAGATTCCGGGTCGGCCTCGGGCTCGAAAGGGGCATCCTCAAAAGCCCCCACGCCAATCGTATACACGCGGATGCCCAGCACACGCGCAATCTCGGCAGCGGTTAGCGGATCGATCGAGCCGCGGTTGTTGCGTCCATCGGTGAGTAAGACTACGACGCGGCTGGGCGCCTCCGACTCGCGCAGCCGGTTGACGGAGGTGGCCAGCGCCGCCCCGATGGCTGTGCCCCGCTCAAACTGCCCCAGCCGCAGCGCCTCAATGGCATCGGTCAGGAATGCCCGGTCGGTGGTAAGCGGCGCTTGCGTAAAGGCGCGCCCGGCAAAGACCACCAGTCCCATGCGATCGTTGGGCCGCCCCTGTACAAAGTCGATGGCCACGGAGCGGGCCGCCTCGAATCGGTTTGGGGGGAAGTCGGCAGTGCGCATTGAGGTGGAGGCATCCAGCGCAAGCACCAGGTCGATGCCTTCGGTAGTGTCGACCTGCACGACGTCGTGCTGCTGCGGACGCGCCAGGGCCACGATGATAAGCGCCAGAGCGACGCCTCGCACCAGCGGAAGCGCCCGGCGCACCCACACGCGCCACGAGACACGCTCCGGCACGCCTGCCAGCGTGGGGACAGCCACCCCGTCTTCGTGTGGCCCTTGCCACCAGCGCCACACGGCCCACAACAGCAGCGCCACCAGTCCCCACAGCACCCACGGATATGCGAACGTCATGCGGCGTCGGAGTTGATGCGAGCGGCTACGGCCTCAACGAGTGCCGGGAGGGCCTCCCCCGCAGGCGCCTGCAGGTGCACATGCGCCTTGCCCGAGACCGCACTTGTGTCCGGGTTTATATCGGCCACGTACGCGCCATGGTCGAGTGCCTCCAGCGGCAGGTCGGCAGCAGGAAAGACCACCGCGCTGGTGCCTACGCACAGAAACACATCGGCATCGCGGGCCCAGGAACTGGCAGAAGCAATGGCATCGGGCGGCAGGCGCTCGCCGAACCAGACCACGTCGGGCCGGATGAGCTCGCCACATTCGTCGCACCGCACCGGATCGGGATCATCGTCGTTGGCCACCGACGCGTCGAGCGTGTGCGATTCGCCGCAGTCGATGCAGTAGCTGCGGATGATGTTGCCGTGTAGCTCAATTACGCGTTCGGTGCCGGCTTCCTGATGCAGGTTGTCTACGTTCTGCGTGATGCATGCAAACCGGGGTACAAGCTGCTCCAGCCGCGTTAGGGCGCGGTGCCCCGCGTTCGGTGCGGCCTCTTCGATGGCTGCCTGCCGGTAGCGATACCAGCCCTGCACGAGCGTCGGGTTGTCAAGAAACGCCTCCACGTTGGCGAGCTCCTCGGGACTAAACTGCTCCCACAGCCCATCCGGATCGCGGAAGGTGGCAATGCCGCTTTCGGCACTTGCCCCGGCCCCGGTAAGCACCGCAACCGTTTTAGCAGCAGCCAGCGCATCGACCAGTTCGTCAGGTACAGACGTCATAAATGCATCGGGGTCAGTTTAAGAACCTGTTTTGATTTCTTATTTTGGGCTGCGAGCGGCGTCGCTGGGCTACAACGAGCCCCCGATCTCGGCCCGTAGCCCCGGCTACGAACCTCGATCGTGGTTCTCGTTTCGCTCCACCGGCGCTCGCTCTCGCCGTCAAACCAAAACCCAAACAGGTTCTTAGGGATGCGGAGCGCAGCGAGAGCCCGCCTATTCGGAGGCAGCATCAGGGGTTCTGTGGTCGGCACGGGGCGCGTTGGCGTCGTGGAGCGTCGCGCTGGCACGTGATTTGGCAGGTGGACTCAGGGCATGTTCTATCGCATCAACCGCCTGTTTCGTTTCTTGGAGCGCGGTACGGTTTGCAGCAGTGTCGGGGGAGGTATCGGCAAACTTGGCCAGATCAGCCAGCTCCAGCACCGCCTGGATACGTCCGGCTGCCTTCTGTGGCACCTGCGGATGCTGCTCCAATGCATGTACAACTTCAGCCGAGGTGCGCTCACGTGCCGGTATGCCCAGCCGCTTGGCCAGGTAGGCCCGAAGCGCCTGCGTAAGCGCGGTGTAGAATATTTTGGCTTCGGCATTGGCCTCAGGCGGTGCAAGCGTGCTGAGCGTGGTGCAGGTTGCTTCGTAGATGGTGGCGGCTTCGTCGTTGGCAGCCTCTGCCTCCCCCCGACGCCGGTACCGCATGTAGCCCCACAGCGCCAGCGCCAGTAATGCCAGCACGAGTGCGCTTGCCGCCAGCCACTGGCTCCCCGTGTACGGAAACGGTGCCAGCGGCATCAGCGGCTGCATGGCGGTCGTGGTGTCGGCAGGTAACACGCTGGGCACGGGTATCGTGAAGGCATCGGACCCGGCGATGGTCGTGTCCTCGCCCGTCACAACCCATGCAGGCAGCGCGGGGACCTCGGCTTCGTCAAGGGCAAACGTGGTTACGGTGTAGCCCACGCTGTCGATGCGTCCACCGGTGCGGGCGGCGCCCATGTACCGATAGCCGGGCGTGCCGCGCTCCAGCACCTCCAGATCGCCAAAGAGCGTAGGCCCGGTGTCGGCCTCCGGAAACGCGACCTCCGACCGAAACGAATGCTCCACCACCATCCACAGCGTGGTTTGCTCGCCGATACGCAGGCTGTCGGCCTCCACATACGCATCCACCTGAACCGGCTGGGCCTGACTTGCAGGCGGAAGTAAGGCCAGCCATCCAATCAGCACCAGAAGCCAGCAGCGCGTGCGAGTCATACCAGGGGAGACGAAGGCAAACGGTTACGAGCGAGCATGGATGCGGCGCTGAAAGAAGCTGATGAGCGCCTCGGCAGTATCGCCCGCCGTGGAAAGCGGCAAGTAGCCCGCCTGCGCCTGACGAAGCGTGTTGGCTATGCGCGCATGCCGCTCCTGGGCTGCCTGCGCTACAGCGCGACGCGTAGCCGCATCGCGCGCATCGACCAGGCGGGTGGTTCCAGTTTCGGCGTCGGTAAGCGGGATCAGTCCGCCCCTTGGAAGCTCCGCCTCGCCGGGGTCGTGCACATGCATGCCGACCAGGTCGTGGCGGCGGCCCACCGCACGCAGCAGCGACGCATAGCCATCGTCCATGAAGTCGCTCACGAGCAGCACGGTCGCCGGACGCCGCATGCGAGCCAGCAGGTAGCGCAGCGGCACACGCAGGTCGGTGCCGCGCGATTGTGGCGTATGGCCAAGCAGCGTGCGCAGGCTGTGCAGCACGTGGCGCCGTGTGTTACGCGGCGGGCGCTGCACCTCGATCCGGTCGGTAAACAGCAGTAGGCCAACCGCATCCTGATGGTGCAGCGCGCTAAATGCCACCAGGGCTGCGGCCTCGGTGGCCACTATGCGCTTCGTGGCCGCCCCGGTGCCAAAGGCTTGCGAGGCCGACACATCCACCGCTACGATAACGGTCTGCTCGCGCTCCTCCTCGAATACCTTCACATACGTGTCGTCCATGCGTGCCGACACGTTCCAATCGATCGCACGCACGTCATCGCCCCGTTGGTACGGACGCACCTCGGCAAACTCCAGGCCGCGCCCCTTGAAAGCCGAGCGGTAGGCCCCGCCAAACAGCGCCTCGACGCGGTGCCGCGCCCGAATCTCCAAGCGCTGCACGGCCTGCATCACCGCATCATCTATGCTGTTCATTGAGAAACTGGTTGCGCGAAATAAGCACGTGACTGATGTTCAGCAAATTGAATAGCGGGAACGAGGTTGGGTTCGCATCAATCCCGAACACCCATCCCAGATTTCTTGCAACACATACTGTGCGGTCTGCCTATCAAAGAGATCCAAACACACGATAGCCCCAGAGAGCTGAATCCTTACCGGGATTCGCAGACGTTACATTGCGGCCTTGAAAATATCTGCCATGCCTCGTACATAACATGCCACGTGTACAACACGTTGTGCAATGCAGGGCCCGCTGTGATGGCGTGGCCACTACGGCCTCTCTGCTTCCGTTGGCATCTGAAGCCGTAGCCTGGGGGGAAGACCGGTGCAACTCCGGCGCTGGCGCGCAGCGGTGATAGTCCGAATGCCCCCTGCATCGCCAATAGCATCCCATAGCCCCTGGCTGTGTGGCTTTTGTGCCCCAGCCTGCTCCACGCGTCCTGGAGACCGGTGGCACACCCTGTTGTTTTTCGTATCTATGCGTCTGTTTGTGGTGCCCAGCCTGGGCGCTAACCCGTGCTTACTGCGGGCATACAGATGCGTGGTATGTGGTGGGAGACCGTCCCCCGCGCTACGAATACGGCGGCTGTACACGTCTTGCAGTCGCTCATACGAACCGGGTGCTGCACTGACCCCTCTTCATGATGCGTGGCGTTCCCGAACCTCTTCGCTCACTTGTCGCTCGCTCCTGCCTGTATGCCCCTGTTCGAGAAGCGCGTTAACCTGAAGCCCTATCAGTATCCCCATCTACTCAAGTTCAAAACGGCCATCCGACAGTCGTACTGGGTGCACGACGAGTTTAACTTTGAAGGCGACGTCCAGGACTTCCACGTCAACTGTACCGATGCCGAGCGCAGCGTCATCACCAGAACGATGCTCGCCATTGCGCAGATCGAGGTGTCGGTCAAGACGTTCTGGGCCGACATCTACAAGCGGCTGCCGGTGCCCGAAGTGGGCGCGGTGGGCATGACGTTTGCGGAGTCGGAGGTGCGCCACCTCGACGCGTACTCGCACCTGCTGGAGCTGCTTGGGCTCAACGACGCCTTCGAACAGGTGGAGGAGATTCCGGCCCTGCGCGACCGCATTGCGTATCTCGAAGACACCTTGCAGGCCGCCGACAGCGCCGACAAGCGCGACTTTGCGCTCTCTATCTTGCTCTTCAGCATCTTTATTGAGCATGTGAGCCTGTTCAGCCAGTTCCTCATCATGCTCTCGTTCGACAAGTACGAGAAGCGGTTTAAGGGCGTGGCCAACGCGGTTGAAGCTACCTCGAAAGAGGAGCAGATCCACGGCCTCTTTGGTGTGGAGCTCATCAGCGTGATGCGTGAGGAGTACCCCGAGTGGTTCGGCACCGAGTTCGAAACCCGCGTGGTCGACGCCTGCCAAAAGGCCTACAGCGCCGAACAGAAGGTGCTCGACTGGATCTTCGAAGAAGGCGAACTCGACTTCCTTCCGCGCCCGGTCGTGGATGCGTTCCTGCGCGACAAGTTCAACGCGTCGCTCGACTACGTGGATGTCGACCCGCTCTTTGAGGTCGACGACGACCGGCTCTCTGAAACGCGCTGGTTCTACGAGGAGATCTTGCTCACGAAGGGCAATGACTTCTTCTCGAAGCGCGGCACCAGCTACTCCAAAATGACCCAGAGCGTCAGCGGCGACGATCTCTTTTAGCGCCCGGCTCCGTCTGCACGCGTCTTTTTTCGCATCCCCCGGCGGGCTCGCTTAGGGGGATGCGCAGGTATGATGCCTCTCCGGCTGCATCGTACCATCCTCATGTGCCCCTATCTCTCTACACGACCTTGTGCTTATGCCTACAACCAAAACGCGCCCGAAGCGCGCCCCCTTCGACTGGCTCAATGACGAAGCGCGCACGTTCCTGCGCCGCGGCTACCTGCTCGATGATACCGGCCCCGAAGAGCGCGTGCGCGCCATTGCCGACCGCGCCGAGGAGCTGCTCGGTATGCCCGGATTCGGCGATCGCTTCTTCGACTACATGAGCCGCGGCTACTACTCGCTCGCCTCGCCCGTGTGGGCCAACTTTGGCCTGGGACGCGGCCTGCCCATTAGCTGCTTCGGCTCCTACATTGACGACTCGATGGAGGCCATCCTCGACACCCATGCCGAGGTCGGCATGATGACGAAAGTCGGCGGCGGCACCAGCGGCTATTTTGGCGACATCCGCCCACGGGGCTCCGAGATCACCAACAACGGCACGTCGAACGGTACCTATCCGTTTGCACAACTCTTCGACAAGATCATCAACGTGGTCAGTCAGGGCGAAACGCGACGGGGCCACTTTGCCGGCTACATCGACATCGAACATCCCGATGTGGAGGAGTGGCTCAACATCCAAACCGAGGGCGACACCATCCAGACCATGTACTACGGCGTGGTGGTGGGCGACGACTGGATGCAACAGATGATCGATGGCGACGCCGAGAAGCGCGCGCTCTGGGCTAAGGTCATCGAGGCGCGCATGAACCTGGGCATCCCGTACATTCTGTTTCGGGACAATGTCAATGAAAACAAGCCGCAGGTCTACAAAGACAAGGGCTATGAGATAAAGGCGAGTAACCTCTGCAGCGAAATCGCCCTGCCCTCCAACGCGAAGGAGAGCTTCGTCTGCTGCCTTTCGTCGATGAATGTGCTGCACTACGACGAGTGGAAAGACACCGATGCGGTGGAGACGCTCACCTTCTTTCTGGATGCGGTGATGCAGGAGTTCATCGACCGCGCGTCGGGCATTAAGCACATGGAGCGGGCCGTGCGGTTTGCCAAACGCCACCGGGCTGTTGGCATCGGCATGCTGGGCTGGCACTCGTACCTGCAAGACAACATGATTCCCTTCGAATCTACCGAGGCCAACATGACCGGGGCCGAGGTGGCCAAGACCATCAAGGAACGCTCGTATGCCGCCTCGGGCGAGCTGGCCGATCGCTTTGGCGAGCCGGAGGTGCTCGAAGGCTATGGACGCCGCAACACCACCACCATGGCGGTGGCGCCCACGAAATCGAGCAGCTTCATTCTGGGGCAGGTGAGTCCCTCCATTGAGCCGATTAAGAGCAATTATTTTGTGCAAGATCGGGCCAAGATGAAGGTGACATACAAGAATCCGCACCTGAAGGAGTTGCTGGCCGAGAAGGGCGCTGATACCGACGATATGTGGGAGAAGATTGCCCTGCGCGATGGCTCGGTGCAGCACCTCGACATCCTGTCGCAGCACGAGAAAGACGTGTTCAAGACGTTCAGCGAGATCGGACAGATGACGATCATCAACCAGGCGGCCAGTCGGCAGCAGCACATCGACCAGTCGCAGTCGCTGAACCTGGCGATTGATCCGGGCTCGGTGCCGGTGAAGGACATCAACACGCTGTACATTGAGGCGTGGCGCAAGGGCATCAAGTCGCTCTACTACCAGAACGGCGTCAACGCCGCGCAGAGCTTCTCGCGCGAGCTGCTCGAATGCCGCGCCTGCGAAGCGTAACCGGTTGAGCGCGCCCCTTCGCCTCCAGATCACCACACACGGCCCCGCGGTCTCCTGTTGGAGATGCGCGGGGTTTGGTGTACAGAGGGGGGCTCCGAATCCAAAAAAACACACGCCACGTGCAAATCAGCGTGCGCTGCTGCATATTGAGACCTCCTCTGTTTCTGTTGGATACGTACGCTGTGCCATGCCCCTATCGGATCTCAACCGCCGTTCGTTTCTGAAGCGTGCTGGGCTGCTCGGTGGAGCCGCCGGGTGGGCTGCCTTCACGCCAGGGTGTGCCAACGCAAGCGCCCCATCCGCTGGAGCGCGCACCGTTACCGGGCGCGTTACCGGTCCCGACGGCGGCGTGGCAGGCGTGCGCATCACCGACGGCCTCTCCGTGGTGCAGACCGATGCCGACGGCGCGTTCACCCTTCCTGCAGATGCGCGGCAGCCGTTCGTGTACATGGCGGTGCCTGCCGGATACCGCATCCCCCAGCACGACACCGGCACGGCGCGCTTCTTCCAGCCGCTCACCGACGCCCCCGAGCAGACGGCCACGTTCGAGCTGGAGCGCTTACCGACCGACGACACACGCCATGCCTTCATCGTACTGGCCGATCCGCAGACGCTGGATGCCCACGACATGAGCCGCTTTCATGCGGAAACCGTCCCGGCGGTGCAGTCCACCGTAGAAGCGCTGGGGGATACGCCGGTCTTTGGCGTCGGCAACGGCGACCTCATGTTCGACGACCTCACGCTCTTTCCTGAGTATGAACGTGCCGTAGAGCGCATGGGCATGCCATTCTTTCAGGTGGTCGGTAACCACGACCTCAACTTCGAGAGCCCGGCGCACCGAGGATCGTACCAGACGTTCCGCGACCACTTTGGCCCCGGCTATTATGCCTTTGACCGCGGCGATGTGCATTACGTAGTGCTGAATAACGTGTACTGGCCCGGCCAAGACGGCTTTGGGCGCGCTACCGACTCGTATCTGGGCCATGTGCCCGACCGGCAGCTATTCTGGCTCGCGAACGACCTGGCCACCGTCTCGCCCGACCAGCCCGTTGTGGTGTTCACTCACATCCCAATGCTGAGCACGCTCTACGAACGGCGCGGCACCGACCGCCCGTCCCCGCGCAACATGACCGTGAACCGGGCGGCGCTCCATCGGATGCTGGAACCGTTTGCAGAAGCCCACATCATCACCGGGCATACCCACGAAACCGAGCATCGCTATCCCGCAAATGTGCACGAACATGTGATGGGCGCGGCCTCGGGCGCGTGGTGGACCGGTCCCATTGGCCGCGATGGCACCCCGCCCGGCTACGGCGTCTACGAAGTCGATGGCACCGCCCTTTCGTGGCGCTACCAGTCGACTGACTACGACGCCACCCACCAGATGCATCTGTACGCACCGGGCACCGACCCCGAGCGTCCCGACGCGCTCATCGCCAACGTGTGGGATGCCGACGACGCATGGCGCATCATCTGGTACGAGGACGGCGTCGAGCAAGGCCCGATGGAGGCATACGTGGGCACCGATCCGCAGGCGGAGGCGCTGTACCGCGGCGACGATCAGCCCGAGCGCCATCCGTGGGTGTCGCCGGTGCCTACGGCGCATCTGTATGCCGCCACGCCCTCGCCCACAGCCTCCGAAGTCACCGTAGAGGCCACCGACCGCTTTGGACGCACCTATACCGAGACGCTTGCGCTTAGGTAAAGCAAAAAAGTTAGACCTGCTCCTTGAGGACCTACGCAGTTGCAACGCTCACATGGGTATCTCGTCGCGAGGCTCTGCCTCGTGACGCAGTCGTTTAGGGGCACAACCGGCATGACCCTTCGGGCCCCTCTGCACGCGTAACCACCGATATGAACGCGTCTCCGTGTACAGATTGGAGATACGCTGTGGCATCGCCTTGGTCGTTGAAATGATCTATCAGGATTACCGAGTCAAGTAGCACGCTCATTTGTCTTCCCCCTCATCTGCCCCCCACTCCTCCCACGGATCAAGCCACTCGGCGCGAATGCGCCGCTGATATTCGAGTCCGTCGCCCCCTTTCCAAATGCCGCGGGAATCTTTTAGAAGACGTTTGAGCTCAGCACAACGCGGACTCGGCGTAGTATCTTCCACCTTCAACTGCTCCTCGATAGCAAGCCAGTCATCGTAATCGATCTGGACGGCCACCGGATTCATGTTTTCGTCGGTTACAATGCGCTTTGAGATCGTCATGGCAGCACGGGCTTTTTGCATGCATTGCGGGATACGAATACGCCCCGCATCCACCGAAAGTTTACACAGCGTGTGGTGAGCACGTCTCAGAATCGGCGGTGCTATGCAAGCGCGGGGGCCAGTGCCTGTATGAGCATGTGGGCATCCGCCAGGCGGGCGCGGGCGGTGGCGTCATTGGGGACGCCCGGTCCAAATGCCTGGTCGGTGTACAGTGCCACCACGCCGTGGTCACCGAGCGCGTCGAGCATGCGGGCGCGGTCGTGTGGGGCGTTCTTCTCGGGCCAGTCGATCTGCCCCGCCAGATAGGCTACGTCGTGGCTGGCGGGCGGCGGCGCTTCGTGCTGATGGCGATACACTGCTTTGAGTGCTTTCTCAACGGCGAGGTGCGCCAGTACCGCCGCATGCCGCGCGAAGCCGCCCTGAAGCAGATGCTCGGCCGCCCGCAAGTCGCACTGCGCCTGCCTCCACCAGGTGTCGGCTGAGGCATCCAGATGAATGGTAGACATGGGGGCTGTGCTACTCGTCAGAAGAACGCTCCAGAATCCACGTAGCGATGCGGTTGAGCACATCGGGGGCGATGGTCTCCTCAATCTGGGCATATTCGCTGGGCGCCCCCGTGTCGGCAGTCTGAAAGAGGTGATTCAGTTCGTTGAGGACCACTACGTCGTAGGTGGAGGTAGGGGCCGTGCGCAAAGCGGATTCGAGCGGCTCAGCATTCAGCGCTGGACGTACCTGCTGGTCGCGCTCACCAAGGAGCGCGAGGACCGGCTGGGTAAGCTGCTGCAGGTCGGAGGCCGGGTCGTACCGCACAAAGAAACGGAACCACGGATCTGTCAGGTTACGGATTTCGCGGTCGACCATATCGCCTTGACTCATGCCGCTCGTTTCGGCGATGAGCGCACGCAGATCGCGAGCAATGGCCGTTGAGTCGTCCTCTTGCTTCACGATGTCGAAGACGCGCTGCTGCGTGTCCAGTTGCGCCTCTACGCGAGGGCCCTGTGCACCGGCGCGCTCGGCGCTGGCAGCAAGCTGATCGCTCAGAACAGCATCGCCAGGTACGCCCGGACTGCCCACGAGCACAAGCACATCGACCAGGTCGGGGTAGCGTGCGCCCAGGTATCCCGCAATAAGCCCGCCCTCGCTGTGCCCTACAATGCCAACGCGCTCGGCATCGACTTCGGAGCGGTCTTCCAGGTAGGTAAGTGCGCCACGCACGTCGTCGGCGAGCATGGGCGTGGTGGCGCCTTGCAACGTGCTCTCGGATTCGCCCTGCCCGCGCTCGTCGTAGCGCAAGACCGCGATGCCTTGCCGCGTGAGGTAGTCGGCGAGCACGGTGAGCGTCTCATGACCTGCGGTTTCGCCGGTGCGCGTGTGTGGACCGGAGCCTGACACCAGCACCACGGCGGGCACGGGCGCCTCGGCCTCGGGATGCGAAAACGTACCGGCCAGCGTGTGCCCCTCGGTCGCGGTGGAAAAGGTCACGTCTTCGGTCGCGTACGGGAACGGGGCCTCGGGCTGCTGCGGACGATTCACCTGCGAGGGCGTGTCGGTGCGCGCCAGTGTAAGCTCAGGTTCAATCCCGCCCTGAATCCAGGTGCCCTGCACGGTGTCGGGGGCGGTGCGCACGCCTTCGTAGCGCCCGGCAATGGACGGTACGGCGAGCGTGAGGCTATCGCCCGTCGCGGTGATGTCGTCCAGCGAAATGCCCGACGCGCCCTGGTCGGGGCTATCCATGGTGCCGGTGAAGCCGCTGTCGGTGCGGTCGAGGTGCAGCACCACGCGCAGCTCGGTGCCGGACACACGCAACGTACCCTCCCAGCTTCCGACCCACGCCGTGTCGGACGGCGACGTGTCGGGGCCCGACTGGGCATGCAGGGGGAAGCTCAGGCCTCCGCCTCCAAGAAGGGCAGCGAACAAGGTAGCAACCAGCAAACGCGTTGACATAACGATGGGGGACAAGCAAAGCAAAACGCATCCACCTGTAACGGACCGGCGTAGCGCAAGTGCCGGTTAGGCCGACGTGTTGAGCTCAGCGGGGCTGCTTTCGAGCACCACCCCCGGCTCCAGCGGGCGGATGTACACGTCGTCGCCGGGCTGGAAGGAGAAGCGGTTGGAGGTGTGCACGAGGTATTCGCTGCTGTCGCAGGCCACGCGGTAGGTGATGTCGTGCCCCTTGAACGCGCGGTCGATGACGGTGCCCGGCGTGCAGCCGTCGGGGTCGGGCACGTTCTGCGGCGCGGCCAGCGTGAGGTGCTCTGGGCGCAGCGATACGAGCACGCGCCCCGAGGCCGGACGGTTCAGCGGCAGGCGTCCGATGGGCGTGTCGGCTTCGGTGCCGTCGGCATCAGACATAAGCAGGTTGGTGCGGCCCAGGAACTGCGCCACGAAGAGCGTGCGGGGCTGGTAGTAGACCTCCTCGGGCGTGCCCACCTGCTCGATGCGTCCGCGCCGCATGACGGCCACGCGGTCGGCAAAGGAGAGCGCCTCTTCCTGATCATGCGTGACGAGGACGGCGCTTAGTCCGTTATCTTTAAGGAGCGTGCGCACCTCCTGGCGCGTGGTTTGGCGCAGCAGAGCATCGAGATTGGAGAAGGGTTCGTCGAGCAGTAGCAGCTCGGGCTTGGGCGCGAGGGCGCGGGCCAGCGCCACGCGCTGTTGCTGTCCGCCCGACAGGTGATGCGGCGTGCGATCGGCATATCCCTGCAGGCCGACCATCTGGAGCGCTTTGCGGGCACGGCCTTCCTTGTCGGGCAGGTCGGTGTGATAGCGGAGGCCGAACATCACGTTTTTGAGCACGCTCAGATGCGGAAAGAGCGCGTAGTCCTGAAAGACGAGGCCGATGCCGCGGCGCTCGGCAGGCACGTGGGTGTGGCGGTTAGCCAGGATGCGATCGCGCATTTCGACGGATCCGGCAGAGAGGCGCTCGAATCCGGCAATGCAGCGCAGCATCGTGGTTTTTCCGCATCCGCTGGGCCCGAGCACAGCGAGGATTTCGCCATCGGCCACCTGAAACGAGACCTGGTCCACCGCGGGCGGTCCCTCGGCGGTGTACGACTTTGTGATGCCGTCAACGGTAAGAATGGGATCAGTCATAACCAGCGCGCGGCCTGTACGGCTTAGCGGCTACACAAAAGAAAGCGGCCAGTAGATGTTGTTACGACATGGGAGCAGCGTGCGTTTGACGGCTCGTTGTTTTTTCGCGAACGAGCAACAGGCCCACAAACAGGGCCGAAAAGCCCATGATGGCCAGTGCGTACGGTGCAGCATCCGCGAACATAGCTTCATTGGCATAGCTCCACACGTTCAGTGCAAGCGGGTCGAACCCCAGCGGAGAGAGCAGAAAGGTGAGCGGCAGTTCTTTCATCGCCGAAAGGAAGACGAACGCCACACTTACAATGAGACCCGGACGCAAGAGTGGAAGCGTCACGCTCGCGAAGGCGTGCAGCGGCGTGCGTCCGAGCGAGCGGGCCGCTTCTTCGATGTTGGGCGGGGCCTGGTAGAGCGCGCTACGGATGGGCCCAACGGCCTCGGCCATAAAGTGCAGCGCGTAGGCCACCACGAGCAATCCGAGCGTCTGGTACGCGAAGGGCAGGACCTGCAGCGTAAACACGATGAGCGCCAGCGCAAAGGCGAGCGGCGGCGTGGCGTAGCCCAGATACGCGATGCGCTCCAGCCCTGCCGTAAGTTGCGAGGGCATGCGCACGCTCAGATATGCCACCGGCAGCGCCAGACTGGCCGCCAGGAAAGCAGCAGGCGCTGAGGCCGAGAACGAATCCCAGAGCGCCGTGCCAAGTCCGCCCCACGGCACGCCGGTTTGTGCAGCCGAGGCCATCCAGTACACGACAGTGCCTGCTGGAATGACCACCGACGTCAGCGCAATAAACCCGACCCCCCCGTAGGCGGGCCCGGTCCATGCCCCGAGGGAAACAGGCGTGGCCGGACGTCCGGTGCCTGTGCCGGTGCGGTGGTAGAGCAGGCCCTTGAGCAGACGGGCTTCCAGCACGAGCACCGCGATGGTAAGCGCCAGCAGCATCAGCGCCAGGCAGGCGGCGTAGATGCGGTCGTACGAGGCGGTGTACTGGAGATAGAGCGCATAGCTGAACGTCTCAAAGCGCATCAGCGACACAACGCCGAAATCGCCCAACACGTGCAGCCCCACGAGCAGTCCGCCCGCCAGGAGCGCGGGGCGCAGCTGCGGCAGCACCACGCGCCAGAACACTTGGTGGCGCGGATAGCCCAGCGCCTGGGCCGACTCCTCGATCGCCGGATCGAGCCCCAGGAGCGCGGTACGCAGGTTTAGGAAGAGATACGGAAATGTGCCCAGGCTAAGCGCCGCCCAGGCGCCCCAGTAGCCGTGCAGCCGGTCGATGGGCAGCCCCACAACCTGGTTAAGCACGCCCTGACTGCCCGTAGCCCCAAGGAGTGCGTAGGCCATCACGTATCCAGGAATGGCCAGGGGCAGCACGCCCAGCCACGTCATGATGCGCGTGCCCGGCAGGGTGGTACGTGCTGTGAGCCACGCCAGGGGAAACGCCAGCAGCATGGTGCCCACGAGTACGCCCCCGGTAAGCGCAACCGTATTCCAGAGCAGTTCCAGCGTCCGCATCCGCACAACAAGGCGGTACAGTACGTCGGGGTCGGCCTGGGCGGCTCGCACCAAGAGGTAGGCCAGCGGGATGAGCACCCCAACGACCACAAGCGCGACCGGCACCAGAAGGTACCACCGGTCGCGCAAGTGATCGCGCCAGAACGTTATCCAGCGAGTGGGGAGCACAGTGTGTTTGGTTCACCAACAGAAAGAGCCCCTTGGCTACAGCAGTCCCTGGTTGCGCAGCAGGTCGAGCGTGCCATCGATGTTGCGGAGCTGCTCCAGATCGAATTCGGGACTGGTTTGCAGGGCTTCGTCAACAGGCAGCATGTACGAGGGCACGTCAATGCCGTTCACAACCGGGTACTCATTCACCGTTTCTGCGGCAAAGGTTTGCGCATCGGTATTTAGCAGGAAGCGGAGGAAGTCGTGTCCGGCTTCGGGTGCAGTGCTGGTTTGAAGCACACCGGCTCCAGTCACGAGCGCCAGGTTGCCCACGTCGCCATCGGCAAACCGGTGAATCGCGATGGGGGCCTCGGGATCAATGGTCGATTCATCGTCGACTTTGGCGTCGCCATACCGCTTACGCAGCACGTAGTAGTGGTTGGTCAGCCCGGCGTCAATCTCTTCAGCGGCAAGGGCCTCAACAAGCGGCGTATTCGAGGTATAGCTGTTGGGATCGAGATTGGCCTCCACATCTGCCAGCCACGTTGCAGCAGACGCCGAGTCCTCTACCACGCGCAGGGCGGTTACGAAGTCTTGGAAGCTGGAGTAGGCAGGCGTCCACCCAAAGCGGCCCTCAAGATTGGACTGCGCAGGCAGGTCAAGCACCGAACTCGGCAGGTCTTCCGGGTCTACGCGGTCGGTGTTGTAGGCCAGAACGCGAAACCGAGCCGTGACGGGCGTCCACTGGGCATTGCTGGGCACAAAATAGTCGGCCATGCCGAGCAGGTCGTCGGGCAGGTCGGTCAGGCGGCCCTCTTCGGCCGCGTTGCCCAGTGCGCCGGTGGTGTTGGCCCAAAACACATCGGCGGGACTCTGGTCGCCCTCTTCGGCCAGCGCGGCCAGCAGTTGGGCGTCGGAGCCGTAGCGCACGCGCACTTCGCGGTCGGTTTGCTCGCGGTACATCTCCACGAGCGGCTCCACAAGCGCCTGGCTGCGTCCGGTATAGATGACGAGTTCGTCGCTCTCTGCATCGGTGGTGTCGGCGTCGTCACCGGTGCCACAGCCCATGAGCGCCATGCTGCTCAGCAGCACGGCACCCAATACACTCCACACCGTCCATGTCTTATTGATCATTGGTAGGGTTGGATTATCGAAAAGATCAGTTGTTTAGATCTATTCTAAAGAGACAGAACGGCATAAGACAGCCGCGCTCTTCCCTCGGGCCCAATTTGGGCGAATTTCCATACGGGCGCCGGGCTGGCTTTAGGGGCTTTCATCGCTTTCGTAGAGCCGGATGCCGAGCACTGCGCCCAGCCCCGCAGCTACGCAGCCCCCGAACACGTCGAAGAGAATTTGCACCGTGTAGTAGTTGTATCCCCATGCCTCCTGAAATTCGTAGATAAGCGCATCGCTGGGGGGCTGCATGAACGATGGCGCCGGGTCGAAAAACACGCCCATGATAACGAGTACGAGCAGCACAAACTGCCGCGTAACGCCCACAATGAGCCCGGTAATGATGCCCATCCGAGCGCCTTCGGTGCGCGGGATGGCGCGTCCTGAGGCGGGCTTCCAAAGGCGGATGAGCAATACACCTGCCGCGAAGGATCCGACGAAGCGGAGAACCATCGCATCCACAAAAATAAGGAGAAGGCCAAGGGAGGCACCGGAGACAAATGCGGCGCGACGTTCACTGGTCATGTGGGGTGGGGCTTGTGCAGAAGATGGAGCATCGATAACAAACAAGATGCATTCTTCAAATGCGAATGCACAGCGCATCAGATCGTAACCGATGTGCGATGGATGGAGTAGAATGGACGTGTGGGCGTGTCGAAGGATGGCTGGAAAGAAGAAGGTGTGGGTACTCTTTTGCACCTCCACACGTCCGCACCTCCTCACCTAACTACAATGCCTGGTCAATGCGCTCCAGGATGCCCTCAAGATGAATGCGAGTCATGCGGTCGGATACGTCGGCATCCAGCGCCTCGGTGATCTCGTCGCGCAGGAGCCGGAGCTGATCGCGCACCAGCGGGCGGATGTCGGACTGGCTGATGTGCAGGTCGGCATTGAGCGGTGGATTGTCATTGCTGCCTACACGCAGATTGCCGGAGGCGGGCGGCTCCCAGTGGTCGGCCTCGGCATCGTGCAGCAGGTGGTGGGCCTGCTCCAGGTACGCGCGCTGCATGTTGCGCCGATACGTGTCGATGGCTGCGCCCTGCTGCACCTCGCGCCAGACCATTGCCCGCGCGTCGTCGAGCATGTCGGCGGGGAGGTAGGTGTCCTCCCCAAGGAATGCCTCGTGCTCAATCATGCGAGCCAGGCGGGCGTGGTTGAGCAGGCGTTGCACGGCCAGCTCCTGGTAGGCGCGGATGCGCTCCACCGCACCTGCGTGCTCGATACGACGCAGCAGATCCATATCGAGCGCCCACTCAGGCGTCTGCAAAACATGCTCATCGATGAAGTCCATCGCCTTCTGCTGATACTCGGCCTCAATGGGCGTGTAGACCCAGCCCTCTTCGCCGTAGCGCTTATGATGCGTCCACGACCCGCCTACAGCCGAGGCCGCATGCTGCGCGTAGCGATTCCACTGCGTCAGGTTCTGCAGGTAGTGCGTCTCCAGCTCGTAGTAGTCGTCGCCCTCATCGAGCACCCAGTCCATCAGGTTTGTGGTCGCGGTGCGCAGGTTGCGCATGCCGTACTCGGCGGCTTCGATGGGATCATCCGAGATGCCCTCTGTCATCCGGTACGGGTCCCATTCTTCATCCATGCCAAACTGGGCGGTGGCCGACCGGAACCACGGGTCGTCGGCCCGCTCCACGATCCATTCGTTCAGGGTGTCAAACTCGTCTTCGGGCGTGGTGGCCTCGGGAATCGGGCGGTAGCCCCACATGATGGCAAACTCATCCCACACGCCGGCGCGCCGCTCCGGCGAGACGCCATCGCCCGGCTGGGCCACGTAGTTGTAGCGCGTGCGTCCAACCGACGAGGCCGAGTGCCCGCGTTCCTCCACAAAAGTGGGACTGCGAAGCGAATCAACCGGATACACGAAGTTGGCGCGCTGGTTGTGCGGCAGGCCCAGTGCGTGGGCCATCTCGTGCGAGACGACATAGCGCAGCGCCTCGCCCAGGTCTTCTTCGGCCAGCTCGTCGGTCTGGAACTCCGGGTTTGCGGTGGCCACCTGCGAGATGAGCCACCAGCGCAGCCGCTCGTCGAGGCCCTCGTATATGTTCATGTGGGCGCGGATGACCTCGCCGGAGCGCGGGTCGACTACATCGCCCCCGGCGTTGGCCGAGCGCACAGGCGTGGCCACATGGCGAATGACGTTATAGCGCGCATCCAACAGACTAAACTCGGGGTCCTCCGCTTCGGTGGGGGCCACTTTTACATCGAGTGCGTTCTTGAATCCGGCTTTTTCGAAGGCATCGTCCCACTCCATGATGCCCGCTTTGTAGTAAGGAATCCACCGTTCGGGTGTGGCCGGATCGATGTACCACACGATGGGCTCCTTGGGCTCCACAAGCTCGCCTCGCTCAAACGCCTCCATGTCGCTGGGCTCCAGCCGAAAGCGCCGCAGGTATTGCACGGGACGCACGCCCTGGAAGTCGCGTGAGTAGTCGGTCTGGGTGACGGTGATGTACGTGACGCGCTCGTCGGCCAGGCGCGGCATCATCGGCTCCTCGGGCAGCAGAATCATCGAGTGGTTGATGGCGAAGGAGACGGTGCCGCCGCGCTCGTTCGACGGGGGATTCGCAGCGTCGTACGAGCGCACCGCACGGATCTCGATGTTCTCGGGGAAGCTGCGCGTCCATTCGAGCCAGCTGCGGTCGCGGGCATAGCTGCGCACTTCCATTTCGGAGCGCTGCCACTCGGGTAGCGAAAACGATGGATGGTCGCCCATGTACAGATCCGTCACGTCGATGACCGACGCCCCGTTGCGCGTCAGTTCAACCGGGAAGCTGGCAATGACGGGCGCAAAGTTCGAGTTCTGCACGGCCTGATGCACGTTGTCGCTTTCGTTGGCAGTGGTGCTGTGCGACTGGGTGCGCAGGTAGATGTGATTGCCCCGCGCTTCCCACTGCACCACCATGTTCTGGTTGAGGCGTCCGCCCCCGTTGGCGAGTCCGTCTTGGGCCTGGGCGTAGCGGCTCATCACAGCCATGTCGCGCCCCAGCAGGGAATCGGGAATCTCGAACAGGATGCGGTCGTCCAGTTCGTACACCGTGAAGAGCCCCTCCTCGGCCTCGGCCCCGCGCAGGTCGGCGTTGGTCAGGGCTTGCGCGTTGACGCTGTGCGGATGCAGCCCCCCCCCCGGCAAGTCCGAGCATGAGTAGCAGGAACGCTGTAGCGTGTCGTATCCAGTAGACCATGATGCCAAAACGATGAGAGGCGGGGATGACAAAACACATTGTTCACAATCACGCGATTGCATCCGCCAAACGCAATGGATTGATGCCGAGGAGCGCCCATTCGTGACACGGAACTGTGTAACGCGTGCAGGGCGGGTTCCTACTGTAACAAAACAGTGAACCGCGCATTTGACGGACATGCATATACCCTATCGTTTTCCGAACCGAGCACCGTGAAGCATTTTCTTGCCCTTCTCTGTTGTCTGTGTCTGAGCGGCAGTCTGGTTTCAACGGCGGATGCACAGCGCATCGCCAAGTACGGCGCTGATTTCCTGGCGGGCGGCGTGGATGCCCGTGCCCTGGGTATGGGCGGCGCGTACGTGGCACACGCCGAGGAGGTGAGCGCCGGCTACTGGAATCCAGCCGGACTGAGCCACCTTACGCATCCCGAACTGTCGTACATGCATGTGGAGCGCTTTGCCGGGGCGGTGTCGTTCGACTATGCCGCCGGCGCACTGCCCATTAGCGACCGCTCGGCGCTGGGCCTATCTGTCTTTCGAAGCGGTGTGAACGACATTGTGAACACGCTGAATGCGTGGGATCCGAACCCAGTGGTAGGCCCGCCCCGCCCACGACCGAACTACGAGAGCCTCATCACCACGTTTTCGGCAGCCGACTGGGCGCTGTTCGTCAGCTACAGCCGCACGCTGAGCGACGACTGGTCGGTGGGCGTCAACTTTAAGGGCATCCGCCGCACTATTGGCGATTTTGCGGATGCGTGGGGTTACAGCATGGATGTGGGCGCGCAGTGGCGCTCGGAGCGCTACCGCCTGGGCGTCACGGTGCAAGACCTCTCGACCATGCTGCAGAGCTGGAGCATCAACGAATCCGCCTTTGCGATTGACGACGTAGATCCGGATACGGGCGATCCGTTTACTTTTGAGAAGGTGTTCGGCCAGGACCTGCCTACCGGCGGCACTGCGCTGGTCCTCCCGGTGGTGCGGCTCGGCTCGGGCGCCGTCTGGCCGGTGGGTCGGCACTCGGTCACGCTCGGGCTGGATACGGACATCGCGTTCGACGGCCAGCAGGCATTTGCGCCGAACATTGGCGATGTGTCGTTTCATCCGCGGGTGGGCGGGGCGTTCTCGTATGCGGGCGTGGCGGAACTGCGCGCGGGCATCAGCCGCGTGCAAACGGGCGACGACATCGGCCTCGACATCACGCCCTCCATTGGCGCCGGACTCACGCTGAATCAGGTGGCGCTGGACGTCAGTTTTGGCGACTTTGCCGGGCTCACCGCGCAGGACCTGGGCTATTCGTATCGCATCTCGGCCCGCGTACGGTTTGAGCCGCCGGAGTGAGATGGGGGTGGAGGGATGGACGGATGGATGATAGAAACGCTGGGGACGTCCGCTCAACCGAGGGCTTGGCGCAGTTGTGGACCACACACGTCACCTCGTCGCAAGGCTCTGTGATACTGTGAGATTACCCATAGGACCTGGCACCGACGGTCCCCCGTCGGTGTGCAATGGCAGCGGACGCTCCTGCGTCCGACCCGCAGCGTCGCATCTATTCTGTTATGTCTTTGTTGGGGACGCAAGCGATGCCGATAGCGTTCAGTAAAAGTTACCCGGTTATAGGCGCTCTGCACACCGCCATGCAGCACACAACCATTGCCTGCTGCATCCATTCGCGTGTGGCCGCTTTCTACGCGGCATCCACGAACCTGTAGGGGATGCATCCGGTTTGCGCGGGTGACCGTTTGTCTGTCGCATCCCCCTGAACACACCAGCCCATGAACACCGACATTCTGGAGCGCGAGGTGCAGTATCTGAAGGGCGTGGGGCCGAAGCGCGCCGATGCCTGGGCGGAAGCCCACGGCGTGCGCACCGTGCACGACATGCTGCATTTCTACCCGCGTCGTTACCTCGACCGCTCCACCACCACCGGCGTGCGCGATCTGCGCGAGGGCGACGCCGCCACTGTGATGGGCACCGTGCAGTCGGGCAACGTGGTGCCGGGCAAAAGCAATAAGCGCTTCGAGTTGATCCTTGAGGATGCCGAGGGCCAGCGCATGAAGGGCGTCTGGTTTCAGGGGCTCTGGTGGATTCGCAACACGTTCGAGGTCGGCGAGCGCGTGGCCCTGCACGGCACGGTGCAGAAGTACGGACGCTGGTTCTCGATGACGCATCCCGACTTCGACCGCCTGAGCGACGAGGCCGCCGCCCTCGACACCGGGCGCATTGTGGGGCTGTATCCGGGCGGACAGGCTATGGAGGCGGTGGGCCTCACCAGCCGCTCCATTCGGCGCATCATCTACCGCTTCTTTAAGGAGCACGGCCTGAAGCTGGGCGAGCCGCTCCCCGACTGGATGACCGAGCAGTACGGCCTGATGGAGGGCCGCGTGGCGTTGCGCGCCATTCACTTCCCCAAAAGTCAGGAGGAGCGCGCGCAGGCGGTGCAGCGCCTCAAGTTCGAGGAGCTGTTCTACATCCAGCTGCTACTGGCCATCACGCGGCACGAGCGGCAGGAGATCGCGGGCCCCACGTTCGATCCTCCGGGTTCGCTCACCACGCAGTTTGCAACAGACGTGCTGCCGTTTGAGCTTACGGAGGCCCAGAAGCGCGCCGTGCGCGAGATCGTAGCCGACACGCAGACCGGCATCCAGATGAACCGCCTCGTGCAGGGCGATGTGGGCAGCGGCAAAACCGTCGTCGCGGTGCTCGCTATCTTGCAGGCGTACGACAGCGGCTACCAGAGCGCCTTCATGGCACCAACCGAGATTCTGGCCGAGCAGCACGCCAACAGCCTCGCCGAGTATCTGGCGCCGCTCGACCTGCAGCCCACGCTCCTCACCGGCAGTCAGTCTAAGACCGAACGCGAGGCGGCCCTCGCATCCGTGGCGGAGGGCGCAACGCCCGTGGCCGTGGGCACGCACGCGCTCATCCAGGACAACGTAGCGTTCGACCGCCTGGGGCTGGCCGTGGTCGATGAGCAGCACCGTTTTGGCGTGATGCAGCGCGCGGAGATGTTCGAGAAGGGCGATCGTCCGCACATGCTGCTCATGACCGCCACGCCCATCCCGCGCTCCCTGGCCATGACGCTCTACGGCGATCTCGACGTCTCCAAAATCGATGAGATGCCTGCCGGGCGCAAGCCCGTAACCACGGTCATGCGTCGCGAGAAGCAACGCGATGATGTGTACGCGTTCATCCGCGAGCGCCTGCAGGCGGGCGAGCAGGCCTACGTGGTGTATCCGCTTGTGGAAGAGAGCGAAAAGCTCGACCTCAAAGATGCCGAAAGCGGCTATGCCACGCTGCAAGCCCAGTTTCCAGACTTCAATGTTGGACTCGTACACGGACGCATGGCCTCCGACGAAAAAGACCGTACCATGCGCGCCTTTAAAGCGGGCGAGCTCGACATTCTCGTGTCCACCACCGTCATCGAGGTGGGCGTGGATGTACCGGGCGCAACCATTATGCTCATTGAGCACGCCGAGCGGTTTGGACTCAGCCAGTTGCATCAGCTGCGCGGACGCGTGGGCCGCAGCGATCAGCAGAGCTACTGCATCCTCATGGCCGGCTATAAGCAATCGGCCGAGGCCAAGCAGCGCCTGGCGGCCATGACGCGCACCACCGACGGCTTCGAGATTAGCGAAGAGGACCTGCGCATCCGCGGGGCCGGCGACTTCTTCGGCACGCGCCAGAGCGGCATGCCCGAACTGAAGCTGGCCGACATCACCGAAGACACCGACGCCCTCGAAACCGCCCGCAACGCCGCCACCGCCCTCATCACCCGCGACCCCGAGCTTTCCGACGAGGCCCACGCGGCGCTCCGCACCTACTTCGACCGCTACTACGCCGACCAGTCCATGGGCTTCTTGCGCGTCGGGTAGACCACACTTCGTGTAAGCACATCCCTGATTCTTGCGTCCGGAATGCCCCGATTTTGGAAGTGCTTCGGGATCCCCATTGCTGCATCGAGGGTTTTGTTTGTTCACCTACGTTCGCATCAACCTACGGTGACGACCATGCCCGAAGAAACCCTGTTCGAAACAGAGCACACGTCCACGCGCGCCGAAGCCGCCGCCTACCTGCGCGCCCTCGCCGACAAGCTCGATGCCGATGGCACCGTGCACCTGTCCGGCGGCCCCAACACGCTTGACCTGACGATCCCCGAGCGCTTCGAGTTCGAGGTGAAGGCTGAGCGCGAAACGTCGCGCTCCGGCGGTACTCCCGAGCTGAGCCTGGAACTGGAGTTTGAGTGGAAGGAAGGGGCCGAAACCGAAGCTGGGGGCGGCACCCTCGAAATTACGTAGAAGGAAAAACAGAGGACCCGTGCTCGCCCGTCTATGCATCCGCGCCTCGCACGTGCGGATGCGATGCCACGGGCGAGCCGGGCGTCTTGGGATAGTAGGTCTTGCGTTCCAACGAACACACCGTCCGCATCCCCACTTCTTCGCCTCGGCTGTCCGTCTTGTCTGCTTGCCCGTTTCTCTGCGTGCATCTCCGTCGTGGCATCCTGCCAATCATCGTTCGGTAGGTCCGCAGGCCAGTCGGGCGGGGCAGAGCCCCTAAAAAGTGCGTCGCAAGGCAATATAAGGTTCTGAGATTAGCCGCCGCACGCTGCGACGCTCGCCCACAGAGATTTCCCATAGCCGGGTAACTTGTGCCGAAGGCTATCTGCACCGCTTGTGTCCCCAACGGAACAATATGCCCGAATAGGTTCGAGGCTGCTGGTCGGACGCAGGAGCGTCCTCTGCCCCATCGCACCGACGGGGGAGCGTCGGTGCCAGGTCTTTTGATGAATCTTACAATCGTACAAGGCCTTGCGACGAGCGTATGCAAAGAATCCTGTGCCGGGGCCCGCTTGCATCCTCAGCGGTCACCCTCGGCGGTCTGTGCGTATCCACCCCTCAGCCGCTGGCGCGACAGCTCCCCTCTCCAGGGGAGCGGGGTGGGGCTTGTCTTTTGCTCCTCGCACTTCAAGATCATCCTGACGACTGTGGAGGACAGATCTCAACGCCTACCTCGCAACGTTGGGCACGACCTTCGGTGGAGAGCGCTGGATCCCGGATCAAGTCCGGGATGACGTGACCTGAAAGACGCTCCCTTCGCTGGGGCCGGCTTGCCTCCCCAACAAAAGGACGGGGCAGAATCCCACGGGGCAGAGCCCCTGAAGAGTGCGTTGCAAGGCAGAGGGGCCGCAGGTCATGCTGGTTGTGCCTTGCGACGAGCGGGCATTCAGGGGTTGACAGAGCACTACGGTAAGCACTTACCCCGTCGCGATGCCGTGGGCGAACGCCTCGGGCAGTGCCTTGCGCACCAGTGCGCGCACTTCGCTCACGCGGGCGCATCCGACCGCCTCTTTGGCCAGCGTCTTCATCTCGTCATGGCGCAGCGCGCGGACGAGTGCTTTGGTGCCCGGCACCGCCCCTGGATTCACGCTCAGGCTCGACACGCCCAGTCCCAGCAGCAGCGGAATCGCCATAGGCTGCGCAGCGGCCTCGCCGCACACGCTCACGGGCACATCGCCCGCTTGCTGCACGGTGCGCTGAATGAGGCGCAGCACCGGCGGATGCAGCACATCCGCGAGCGCCGACAGGTCGGCATGGCCTCGGTCGGCCGCCATCACGTACTGCACCAGGTCGTTCGTGCCAATGCTGAAGAAGTCCACCTGCGGCGCCAGGTCCTCAGCCGCCAGCGCACTGGCCGGCGTCTCAATCATGATGCCCACGGGCAGCCGCTCGGCGTGGGGCGTACCCGCGTTGGCCAGCGCCGTCCGGGCAGTTTCGAGATGCTGCAGGGCCTCTTCGACTTCGTCCGGCGTAGCCACCATCGGCAGCAGCAAGCGCACCGGATGCGCCGCGCCCGCACGGAGCAGCGCGCGCAGTTGGGTTTGGAAGAGCTCGGGGTGGCGCAGCAGCACGCGAATCCCCCGAACGCCCAAGAACGGGTTCGCCTCGTCTGGAAACGACAGATACGGCAGCGGCTTGTCGCCCCCGGCGTCGAGGACGCGGATGGTAACAGGCTTGGTGAAGGGCTTGACGGCAGCCTTCAACGCCGTGACCTGGTCGTTTTCGGAGGGCGGCTCCTCCGCATCCCCAAACAGAAACTCGGTGCGCAAGAGGCCCACGCCCTCGGCCCCGCGTGCGGCAGCTTCGCGGGCATCGCCGGGCTGACTCACATTGGCTTGTACCGTAATGGCAATGCCGTCGGCAGTGATAGCAGGCTCTTGCGCGGCCTCGCGATGCGCCTGGGCCTGCTCGGCAGCGGCTCTGCGCGCGGCCTGAAGCTGCTCCACCTGCTCAGGCACCGGTTCGATCCATACGCGTCCGGCAGCGCCATCCAGGCCCAGCGGAGTGCCGTCGTCAACCGACTGAAGCGCCGTGCCCACGCCGAACACAGTGGGAATGCCCTGCCCGCGCAGCAAGATAGCGTTGTGCGCGGTGGGGCTGCCACCGGTGCACACGACGCCCTGCACATGGTCGGGGTTGAGATGCGGCACGACCGAGGGCGGCAGCGTATCGGCTACGAGGATGCAGGGATCGTCGGGCAGCGAAAGCGCATCGGCGGGTTCGTCGAGCAGCTCCAGGATAACGCGGCGTCCCACATCGCGCACATCGGCGGCGCGGGCTTGCAGGTAGTCGTCGTCGAGAGCGGCGTAGCGCTCGGCCAGTGCTTCGGTGGCGCCGTGCCAGGCGCGGGCGGCGGGCTCCCCCTCGTTGGTGATGCGGCGGCGGGCTTCGCTGAGCAGCTCGTCATCGTCTAAGAGCAGCGCCTGCGCATCCAGGATACCGGCAGCCGACGCGTTGCCCGAGGCATCGGATTCCAGTTCGCCCTGTACGGAGGCCAGCACCACGCGCAGGCCATCCCAGATCTCTTCGGGCGGGGCGGTCTGCGCAGTGGGTAGCTCGGGCAGCGCCGCGCTGAAGCGAGCCGCCGGGGCCACCGCCGTGCCCGCCTGCACGGGAATGCCCTGCACTGCGCCCTCGGGCAGTTTGGCGGACTGTGGTGGTTCGGGTGTTGCGGATGCGGCGGGGTCAGGTGTTGCAGGTTCAGGGGCAGCCTCGGTCTCCCCAAACCCATCGCGGATGAGGGTGGTGAGCGCCTCCAGGGCGTCAGCAGCGTCGGGGCCGTGGGCCGAAAGCTGGATACGATCGCCCTGCCGCGCCCCCAGCGTAGACACCGACGAGATGCTCGTAGCCGACACCGGCGCGTGGTCATCGCCCTCACGCGAAAGGGTAATCGCGGCATCGTATTGCCCAGCGGTGCGCACCAGTTGGGCCGCCGGACGTGCATGCAGTCCGTGCGGATTCACCAGTTCGGCAACCGCGGTTTGAGCCGCTCCAGATGATTCGGCACCAGGCTCGTCATCGGCGGGCGTGTGTACGTCGGGGGTGCCGGTGGGCGAGGGCGCGTCGGCGTCGGTATCGCCCACGTGGCGCTGCTTTTGGGCGAGGGCGTTCATGGCTTCGCGCACCACGTCGTCAACCGGGCTGCCCATGCTGGCCTGGATGGCCGCTGCCATAGCGCCCTCTACAAAGGGCGCGGACAGCAGGCGCGTGCGGGCGCGCGTTTCTTCGGGCAGCAGGTCGAGTGCGGTGTCGGTGCTTAGGAGGGCGCTGCCCATATCGCCCAGCACGAGCACGCCGTCGGGGCTGTCGACGGATTCGATGGCCTGCATGATGGCTACGGCGTCGGTGCCAAAGGCGGTGCCGTCGTCGCCCGACCCGGCAGCAACGGAAATTTGCACGTCGTCGTCGGCCATTTCACGAATGAGGGGGAGGAGCGCATCCGCCAGGGCCTGGCTGTGCGATACGAGAACGAGGCTTACCATAATGGTGCAGTGCGATTACCCAGCAGGATGGATGTGGCCCCTGCGTGTGGGCAGGGCACCGGGGCGGTGATAGCGCGGCTTCTGCGCTGTGTTCGTATATGGTGGATGCGAACTTGTTACCACGCACAACGCCCCGTTTGCGTACCCGGCTTGTTTCCTACAAGTTCGGGAGGGGTGTTTGTGGAGGCCAAGCTTTTGCTTTCCCCTTTATACTTGTCTTCATACTATTTATGCGCGGGCTCTGAGCGAGAACATGACCTGAAACAGGTTCTATGCGCGATCGCTCCAGGCCGTAGCGGCGGCGTCGAGGAGGTAGTATGTGGAGGTGGCTCCGGGGTCTTGGTGGCCTTTACTACGCTCGCCCAGGTAGCTGGCGCGTCCCTTGCGCGCTTCGAGCGGCGTGGTGGCTTCCATGCCCTTTTTTGCGGCGTTGGCTGCTTGCTGAATGGCTTCGGAAAGCGGCGTTCCGTTTTCAGCGGCGTCTTCGAGGGCTTCTACGGCCGGCAAGAGCGCGTCGACCATTGTTTTGTCGTTGGGCTCGGCTTTGCCGCGGCGCTGCACGCCGTTGAGTCCGGCGCGGAAGAGCGCAGCCACTTCGGGCGTGCCCAGTTCCTCATGCTCGGCGGTGGTTTTGCCTGCATCCATGAAGAGCGTGCCGTAGAGCGGGCCGCTGGCCCCGCCGGTTTTGGAGATGAGTGCCATGGCCACGGTGCGCATGGTATCACTCATGCTGGCGTCGTCATCGATCTGGTCGACGGCGTGCGAAAGACCACGGTTCATGTTTTGGCCGTGATCACCGTCGCCAATCGCGGAGTCGAGCTTGGTGAGGTAGGCGCGCTCTTCGGCTACGCGGTCGGCAAAGGCGCGAATCCAGGCGTGCAGGTCGGGGGCAGTCAAGGGCATAAGCAGGGGTATCGATTGGAAGAACAGACGCCGCAGCGCGCGGGGCGCTGCGGCATGAGGACATACTGGTATGGGACGGCAGGCTGCCGGGTTACGCGCCCCAGCGCATGCCGGGGGTGTGGACGGGCGCATCCCACAGCTCCACGATATCGTCGTCGGCGCGCATCATGGTGATGGAGAGGCCCGCCATTTCGAGACTGGTGATGTACGGCCCTACCAGATTGCGCACCACGCGCAGTCCGTGCTGCTCGGCGAGTTCGGCGGCCTTGCGGTACGCCAGGTAGACCTCAATGAGCGGTGTGCCACCCATGCTGTTGACAAACAGGATGACATCGTCGCCGTCTTTAAACGGCAGATCTTCAACGATGGGCGTCATGAGGCGCTCTACGATTTGATCGGCAGGCTCGACCTCCATGCGCTTGCGTCCGGGCTCGCCGTGGATGCCAATGCCGATCTCCATCTCGTCCTCGCCCAGATCAAACGTAGGCTCGCCTGCGGTGGGCACGGTACACGAGGTCAGCGCCATGCCCATGCTGCGCACATTGTCGTTGCAGCGTGTGCAAAGCGCTTCCAAATCGTCGAGCGAATAGCCCTTGTCAGCAGCCGCGCCACAGATCTTCTCGATGAGCACCGTACCGCCCACGCCGCGGCGTCCGGCGGTGTAGGTGCTGTCCTCAACGGCCACGTCGTCGTCGATGACCACGCTGCGCACATCGATGCCTCCGGATTCGGCCATTTCCTCGGCCATCTCGAAGTTCATCACATCGCCGGTGTAATTCTTGACGATGTGGAGCACGCCTGCGCCCGCATCAATGGCTTCGGTGGCGGCTTGCATCTGGTCGGGCGTTGGACTGGTGAAGACCTCGCCCGGACAGGCGGCATCGAGCATGCCGCGACCTACGAATCCGTTATGCATAGGCTCGTGGCCGCTTCCGCCGCCTGAGAGCAGGCCGACCTTGCCGTCGGGCACGCCATCGGCGCGGACGACGTAGGTCGGGTCGAAGTGGACGGTGAGCAGGTCGGGGTGAGCCGCCGCCATCCCTTCGAGGGCTTCGCGGACTACATCATCGGGGTTGTTGATGAGCTTTTTCATAGCGTTCGTGTAGATTATAGAGGGAAAGCAACAGCGGGAATGTAACCACCAAACCGCCACCCGCCTGTTACAACGGGGGCGATTCGGGGTGGCAGGGCATATGCTGGACAAAATATGCCGCGCCAAGTGGGTGAACCGGATCCAGGCGTTAAACGACCCAGCTGGCCGATCCAAAGATACCAGCGAAGTAGAGCAGCGCAATGAGCAGCGTGCCAAACGTAATGGCGGCTGCGGGTGGATCCACGTGCGTGTCGCCGTGGGCGTAGAAGATGCGCTGGAAGAACTCGCCGAAGAGTGCACAGATTACGCCGAATGCGCCTCCAATAATGAGCGCTGTGGTAGGCCCCACCCCGGCGAAGACGGCATCGCCGGATGCCATAACGGCAAGGGCCGCGGTGCTTGCGGGGAGCGTAATGTGGTGCGTAACTGGGATTTTTTCAACACCCAGGTTCAGGAAGAGAAGTGTAGCGGCACTAATACCGAAGGCAAGAAACGGGCTTTCGGTCTGGATAGCGGTGAACGCTCCCAAGAGTCCAGCAACAAGCCCGATGAAGGCGACGCCGCTCCACTTGTACTGGTGGGGAAGCCAGGGCTCGGTGGCTGGGCGGTCGGTCACGTCTTTCACTTGATCGGAGACAGCGCCTGCGCCATCGGGCTTGTTCTCATCGCGCTCGAAGGGTCCCATGTCGAGCACGCCACTGCCGCGCACTTTACCAATAATGCTGTATCCCATGAACGCACGGTGCAAGAGTGCAGACACCACGACGGTAATAGCAATGGTATCGAGCGGAAGCGAAGCGGCTACGGCCCCTTGCTGGATAAGCAGGCCCAGAATCCCGAAGAGCCCACCAACGGCCAATACATCGACCTTTGTGCCAAAGGCATAGGTGATATTTTTGGCTTCATGGTAGCCGTTGCCCGTATCCATGTAGCCTTTCTTTGCAGCGTAGGCCGCCGCCGCAGCACCTCCAGCAAACGAAATATGCGGGCCGAAGAACGCACCGAATCCAACCTGTCCAGTCACGCCAGAGAGCCCTCCGGCCTCTCCAGCAATAACCATAAATCCTGTAAATATAAATGCAGGCAGTGCACCGATAGCCGCCCCGAAGGCGCCCCCGGCGAAGGCTGCAATGATGAGGAAGACGTCGATATCCATAATAGTGTGGGGATAGATAGGTGAGTGTAGCGCAACGAGGCGCTGCGACGCGTGCCAGCCGCAGCGAAATAGCGTGGGGACGGTCTTACAGCAAACAGCCGGTCTTTCTTATGCGCGGTGGCCGTGGAACGCCGGTTCAGTAGTCTCGCACGAGAGGCTCCCGAAACTACTGCGCCCCACGGCTCCCCGCGCACGGGAAAAGAATCGGTACCCCAAGGGGGGTTTAGAAGGTAATCTGCGCGCCCAAGATGAACGCGTTGTAGTCAGCCTGTGCGTCGGACTGGAAGTCCTGGAACTCAGCCATGAGCGTGAGCTGGTCGGTGGCCATGTAGCGGGCAAAACCCATGAGCAGCTGGTTGGTGTTCTCGGGTACGCCGCCCACATCGGTCGACGTTTCGTCGTGCGACCCTTCGCCATAGCTGCCGCCGAGTACGAAGCCGCCAAAGTCGTAGGTGGCTTCGCCGTACCACTGCGTGCCATCGGCCTCGGCCTGATCAAGTCCACTTCCGCTGTCGAGCCCGAGCCCGATGAGTCCGTCGGAGCCGATGCTCTGCGTCTGCGAGAATGCGCCGCGCAGCCCAAAGCCACCAGCGCTCAGGCTGGCGCCAACGTCCCAGCCGTTGATGCTGTAGCTGAAGTCTTGGGGGATCACATCGACGTTCTGATAGAGCCCGCCGACCCACAGGTCGAGCGTGCCGCCTTCAAACTCGGCCAGGTAGTTGGCTTGTCCTTCAAAGCGGGGTGTGGTGGTTTCAATTGCCTGATTAGGTGCGCCACCTGGCTTTTCCGGGTTGATCAGACCCAGCTTCAGCGAGAAGCCGTCCAGGTTGGGCGTGGTGTAGGTGATGCGCGGGTTGAAGTTGGCATAGGTGTAGCCGGTGCCAATGCGCCCGAGCGTGGCATCGGCGGCATCGGGGCCACCAAAGCGACCGACCCCCATGGCACTGCCCTGATCGGCAATAGCACTGCCGCCAAAAATACCGAAGCCCTTGCCGATGTTGAATGTGCCAAAGTCGCCCGACACCGCGATGTCAGCGACACGTCCTTCAAACAAACCGTCATTCTGCACGCTTGCCCCTTGCAGGTGATGGTTAATCTGAAAGGTGGCCGACACGTTGACGCCGTTTTGTTCGGGGGCGTTAACGGAAAAGGTAATGTTGCCCGGGTTGAAGCCCGACTGGATGCGCGTAGCGAATTGATTTTCGCCATCTGACCGGGCGCCCTCATGGCCTGAGGCGTTCAAAAACACAGGGATAGCGCCCGCAACGCCGAAGTTCCACCCGTCGTCGGTGTCCATGGAAATAGACTGTGCCTGCGCATCCGACACGGCGAGCGTTCCGAAGAGCAGGACCACGCCAAATAGCGCAGCAGTTGCATAGTGCGAGATCTTTCGTATCGGTTTCATCGCGTATTGGGTTGGATTAGGGTACAAAAGCGGGGTTCAAAATCAGGCAGTTCAGCAGCGCTTGCCTTCTTTCCAGCAAACACTGCTGACGACCTGAGACTCGAGATTAGGTAGGCATCTTGTAACCGTTCGCCACTTCGGTGAAGGCTTCGACCTGCTCATCCTGCCAGGCCTGGTCCTGCCCCATCTCGTTGGCCATGAGTTCAGCTACCTTCGGCGCAATGTCGATGCTGGCTTGTGCGTCGAGCAAGAGCGAGCGCGTGCGACGTGACAGAATGTCCTCGACCGAGCGCGCCATTTCGTGGCGTACGCCCCACACAACTTGCACTGCCCGCACGGGCAGACGCTCATCGAGCTGCTCGTTGAGCTCGGGGTTTTCGCGGACCAGCCCCTTCAATGCAGGAGCATCGGATCCATACTTGCTGAAGTCGCCAAACTGCTCGGCATGCTCATGCCACCCGTGGATGTGCAGGTCGGCAGTGACCGACGGGCGCTCTTCGACGTTTGCGAGCGTGGCTGCCTGGTCAATCGTGTCTTCGGCCATCTGGCGGTAGGTGGTCCACTTCCCGCCCGAGATGGTGACGAGCCCGTTGTTCGAGATGTGCAGCACATGGTCGCGCGAAATCTCGGAGGTGTCGCCCGAGCCCGGATTCGTAGGATCAGTAACAAGCGGACGAATGCCAGCAAACACGGAGAGTACGTCGTCCGGTGTCGGGTCTTTGGTCAGGTAGCGACCGGCGTGCTCGACCAGAAAGTCGAGTTCTTTCTGCATGGGCACTGGCTCCATTTCGGGGCCGTCGACCTCCTCGTCGGTTGTGCCTACCACCACGCGATCGTTCCACGGAATGGCAAAGAGCACGCGCCCATCATCGGTCTTGGGGATCATGATGGCGGCTTCGCCCGGCAAGAAGGAGCGATCGAGCACAATGTGTGTGCCCTGGGCCGGGCGCAGCGTGTTGCTCACCGTAGGATCGTCCATCTTGCGGATGCTATCCGTAAAGATACCGGTGGCGTTGATGACAGCGCGCGCTTCGATGTTCATGGTGGTGCCGGTTTCCTGGCACTCAGCCACTACGCCATTTACGTAGCCGTCGTCAGCCTTCAGCAGGTCGGTCACCTTCATGTAGTTGAGGGCGGTACCGCCTTGCTCTACGAAGGTCTGCGCCATGTTGACGGCCAGGCGCGCATCGTCGAACTGTCCATCGTAGTAGATCACGCCACCTCGCAAGCCTTTCGGCTCAATGGTCGGCAGATGTTCGAGGGTTTCGTCGAGACTAAGGTGCTTTGAGCGCCCAAAGTTTTGGCGCCCGGCCAGCATGTCGTATACCTTCATGCCGATGCCGTAGAACGGGCCCTCCCACCAGTCATAGTTTGGCACGACAAACGCCAGGTTGTGCACCAGGTGAGGTGCATTTTTCTGGAGACGTCCGCGTTCTTTGAGGGCTTCGAGCACCAGGGAAATGTTGCCCTGTTGCAGATACCGCACGCCGCCGTGCACCAGCTTGGTAGAACGGCTGGAAGTGGCTTTGGCAAAGTCGTGCTGCTCCAGCAACAGGGTGTCGTATCCACGGGCAGCAGCCTCGATGGCTGTACCCAGCCCGGTGGCTCCTCCACCAATCACGATAAAGTCCCACGGACCGTCGTGCGCATTCAGCGCTTGTTGTCCAGCGTCACGTTGCATAGGTCAGTGTCGTTAAGCGAAAAAACGTAGTGTTGACGTGGCAGGCAAGGAGCCCGGCCGCAGGCTAAAGATGCCGGGCCCCCGCGCCACGTTGTCTGTGCGCGTTAAGCGTCAACTTTGGCCGGGCGAGCTGCCGGACCGGTCCATGCTTTGGCACGGTCAAGCGCTTTGCGCCAGCCTTCGCGCAGCTCTCCGACGAGCTCTGGCTCCATCGAGGGCGTGAAGCGACGGTCTTCTTTCCACTGCTTCGCGATGTCTTCCTGGCTATTCCAGTAGCCCACGGCGAGTCCGGCCAGGTAGGCCGCGCCGAGTGCAGTCGTCTCCGTCACTTCGGGGCGGATGACCGGCACTTGCATGATATCGGACTGGAACTGTAGCAGCAGGTCGTTGGCGGCGGCACCGCCATCCACGCGCAGTTCTTTCGTTTCGATGCCCGAGTCGGCCTCCATCGCCTCGATGACATCGACGACCTGGTAGGCAATGCCCTCCAGCGCTGCACGAGCGATATGCCCGTCGGTTACGCCGCGTGTGATGCCGGCAATCGTGCCACGGGCATACTGGTCCCAATGCGGAGCACCGAGTCCTGAGAATGCGGGTACCACGTACACACCGCCGTTGTCTTCGACGCTACGCGCAAGCGCTTCCACCTCGGCCGAAGAGTCAATGATGCCGAGTCCGTCGCGTAGCCACTGCACGACCGCGCCCGCAATGAAGATGCTCCCTTCAAGCGCGTAGGTCACCTCGCCGTCAATCTCCGCAGCGATGGTTGTGAGCAGGCGGTTTTCGGAATGAACCGCTTCGGTACCGGTGTGCTGCAGCATGAAGGCGCCGGTGCCATACGTGTTTTTACTCATGCCGCTCTTGGTACACATCTGCCCAAAGAGCGCAGCCTGCTGATCGCCCGCAATACCTGCAATGGGAATGTCGCCAGTAAGCACGCCGTTGTGGACGTGGCCGTAGACTTCGCTGCAAGAGCGCACCTCGGGGAGCATGCTGTGCGGCACGTCGAGAATATCGAGCAGTTCGTCGTCCCACTCGCTCTCTCGGATATTGTAGAGAAGGGTACGACTGGCATTGGTGGCATCAGTGATGTGCTGACCGCCGCGCGTGAGCTTCCACACGAGCCAACTGTCGATCGTACCGAACGCGAGGTGCCCTGCCTCTGCTTTTTGGCGAGCCCCTTCTACGTTGTCGAGGATCTACTTGACTTTCGTGCCTGAGAAATAGGCATCGATGATAAGCCCCGTCTTTTCCTGGAAGAGATCAATACCGACCTCGTCTTTCAACGTGTCGCACATCTCGGACGTGCGGCGGTCCTGCCAGACAATGGCGTTGTAGACCGGCTCGCCGGTGCGACGATCCCACACTACGGTGGTTTCGCGCTGGTTGGTAATGCCAATCGCTTCAATGTCATCTGAAGAAATACCGGTGCGGCTAAGCACCTCGGCGGCTACGCCCACCTGCGACGACCAGATCTCGCTGGGGTCGTGCTCTACCCATCCGGGTTTCGGAAAGATCTGCTCGAACTCTTTCTGGGCTGTGCCTTCAATCTGCCCATTTCGATTGAAAATGATGGCACGCGAGCTCGTCGTGCCCTGGTCAAATGCGAGAATGTATCCCATTACGATCACCTGCTGTTCGTATCAAAACGTTTCGTTTCCTTTCGGATCGACAATCACACAATAGGGCGTGGAAGCGCTTTTGTCAACATTTGCTTAACCCTTAATTGTTACGTTATCGCAACGCGAGGGGTATTGGATCACAGACTCCTTCCATTTGTAGGCGCACGAGGTGCTTTTTATAGCCGGAAGCGCTTTCTTTCTACGGATCTGTTTTCTCGGACTACAGCCTTATCCCCTCATGCCCGACAAAAATCATGGCCCTGCTGAACGCGAGGTGATCATCCTACAGCGTCTCAAAGAGCATGGATACGTAACGGTATCGGACCTGAGCGAGCGTCTGGACGTCTCGGAGGTTACAGTTCGTAAGGATCTCCAAAAACTCGAAAGTCGCAACTTACTCCATCGCACGTATGGCGGTGCAAATGTGCGCGACCCGTACGTGCGCGATCGTCCGCTCGATGAAAAAGTTACCCAGTTCACCGAGGAAAAACGTCGTATTGGTAAGGCCGCTGCCAACTTGGTGGCCGCCCGCGACTCGATCATCCTTGCATCGGGTACGACCATGACGCAGGTGGCGCGCCATCTGCGCGACAAGTCGGAACTCACAGTGATTACCAGCGCAATGAACGTTGCGCTTGAAGTCGCTCATCTTCAGGATGTGGAGGTACTTATGCTTGGCGGCATGGTGCGCCGCACCTCAAAATCGGTGGTGGGTCCCTACGCTCAGGAGATGATGAAGGAATACGCATGCGACAAGCTCTTCCTTGGTGTCGACGGGTTTGACCTTGACCACGGCTTAACGACAGCCAATGCCCCCGAGGCTCATCTCAACCAGTATATGATTCGTGCAGCACAGCGCGTGATCATCGTAACAGACTCCAGCAAATTCGGGCGCCGTAGCCTCCGTCGCATCTGCGGGCTTGATGCCGTGCACCGCGTCATTACTGATGCTTCTGTCGATGACCACATTGTCAGTCATCTTAAGGAGCAAGGCCTCTATGTGGATGTGGTGTAAGGCAGAGGTCGTGTAGATCTGCTGTATGTCGTTTCATCTGCTCGCATTGAGAGCAGTACGTCACGCTTTTTCATTTTCACAGCCCCTCTACCTCACCCTATTTGTTTAATTTAAGTGAATATGCATCATATAAACTGGTGGGACACCTACACAATGGCATCACATGATGATTATGTGCATACTCATTACATGGATTAGAGATTACGTAACACATAGGGTAATATTCACCACTTTGTGATCCGCATTCGTATCCATTCAGATGTATACCTTGGTGAATCGGGTGCGCAGATAGAGCACACCCGGTATAGCCTCCCTAACAAGGCTGCTCCGCCCCGATAGTCCTACGGCTGAGCTATTGCCACAGAGATTTTCAAAATAGTATGCACCATGAGCAGCGTTGGACAACGATAGCCATTGGGGCTTGGAAGCTTTGAAGGCGCGCCGTCTCGGTATTTAACCAGTACACTCCCTGCCTGCTCTTCACGACTTTCCGCTGCTCGAACGCGTTCTGCCATGAACTTGTCAACATCTACTGTAATGCCAGAAGCTCTTGCAGACCCTTCTCCCCACGCTCAGACATCACGCAACGAATCTTCTGAAGCACTCGCTGTACCTGCACCAGACACCGATGCGCTCTCTACGCCTGCCATCGCGCTCGCCCAACTTAACCGCGCACCTGGACTCAGCGAGCGGAAGCGCATGTTGTATGGCACCTGGATTCAAGGCTATCTTGACTATTTGAAACGCCAGTGCTTGGGAGCACCGCGCCCAGCATATGTAAAACGCTTCCTCACCCAGATTCGCGACAGTCCCCACTCCGACGAATCCACCTATCAGGGCGCGGCAGAGGCGCTGGTTTTTTATCACGAGCGTCTACTACGCCAAACCGTCTGCGGCGATGGCTATCGCCTGGCCACGCTTACCGACAAAGAAAAGCGCAAGATTGTATCGCAACTGAACGGGCCTGAGCGTGTGCTGGCCCTTGTTGTATGTTACACCGATCTGAATCTGAAAGAAGCGCTGCGCTTGCGGGTGGGGGATGTCGAAATCTCGAAGCGCACCATTCTCGTGTCGAGTTCGACGGGCTGCGCGGATCGTAGTGTCTCGTTTCCAGAGTCGCTGCAAGAGCCTCTTCGCAAGCAGCGCTCCTACGTACGCGATCTGCATGACCATGATCTTGCAGATGGATACGGCACCGTCGACGTGCCCGACGAGGTTGTGCGCCAGTTTCCGTGGGCCTCGAAGCAGTTTGTATGGCAGTATCTCTTTCCGGCTGACAAGCGCACGCTCGATATCCGCGCAGGCACCGAGCGGCGCTACCCGATGACCCCCGATGCCCTCCTTGATGCCATCGGGTCTTCCGATGCCCCCCTCACGCGCGCCTTCCGCCCTTTACAGTGAAGCGCCTGCGATAATGTATAAAGTACGAGCACCACAGGGGACTTCGTCCGGTGCTTGCTCTCGCGTGCAAATCAACACCCAACCAGATTCTTACATGTCGTTGCGCGGACGCAATGGGCGCACGACCACTTCGGAGATAAGATGGTTTTCAGGCGCCTTCAGCACATGCATAGCTGTGGCAGCCACATCTTCGGCCCGCAGGGGGTTATCAGTCATGTCAGCGCCTGCGCGCTCAAAAAAGTCTGTTTCTATAGATCCGGGATAGAGGCACGATACACGAATCCCTGCGCCTCGCACTTCCTTCATCAGCGCCTGGCTGAATCCGCGCACACCAAACTTACTGGCGTTGTACGCAGAGATGTTGGGATTGCCAATCAGCCCGGCAATCGATGCGATGTTGACGATGTGTCCGCCAAATCCCTTATCCTCGTTCTGAGCCCGCATCATGGGTACCGCCGCCCGCGTGCACAGGTACAGTCCACGCAAATTGGTATCGTGCTGCACATCCCAGTCTTCCACAGCCATCTCATCGATCGGGCCAAAGCGGCCCAGGCCTGCATTGTTTATGAGGATGTCAAGGCGTCCGGCTTCCTCCTGAATCGTCTCGAACACTGCGTCAATGGCGTCCTGGTCGCGCACATCGGCAGTACACGGAATGAAGGCATCGCCATACGTATCGTGCAGCGCTTGCAGGCGCTCGGTGCTACGTGCAAGTCCGAAGACCTGCACCCCCGCCTCAATAAGCTGCACACTAATTTCTTGCCCCAGTCCGGAGCTGGCTCCGGTAACAAGGGCCACTGCATTGGTAAGAGTCATAGGCGTTGTCGCTCTGTGTTTGCGAATTACGAATACAAGGGCATGCATCTAACCTGCAGCACCCTGTTTGGCATGGCGTCTGTACCCTGCGCTTCTGCGTAGATGCCATATAAGCAAATGCCATACAAAATGCGCAGCCCCAACGACAGCACTACTGCCGTTGATCGCTGCGCATGCAAAGCGTGACGCAACAGTCACAGATTCCCGAGTTTGCTACTCATTCACCGTGACATTGGTTACCGTCCTACGCACCGGCTCCCCACTCATCATCGCCTGCATCTGTGCAAACTGATCGCCCATACGCTCTTCCATCATCTGGCGCTGCTCAGGCGGCATCTGTTCCATCTGCGCCTCCATCTGCGCACGCATCTGCTGCATACGCTGGCGCTGCTCTTCGGGCATCTGCTCCATCATGTCGTTGCTCATCTCAGTGACAAACGGATACACCAGCCCGTCGATGGTACGGTAGTCGCGAAAGTCAACTTGAAACGTAATGGGACCGTCAATCTGAAACGGCGCGCCTTCCATTGCGTCTTCAGGCAGTACGGCATTGAACAGGAAGCGTGCAGGCATCAGGTTGTCGGTACGCAAGTAGAAGCGCATCGACTCCAGTCCTTGAAACTCCTGTCCTTCCATGCTGGCATACGATTCCAGACGGCGCGGGTCCTCTACAAAGAGCACATGCGTCTCCACGCCATCAATCGACTCGGTGCCCTCATACACGGCCTCTTCCTTCAGGCCTTCGAGATACGACTCATCCAGAAAGCCCATCACAGGCATGTCATCAGCGCTGGCCGGGCCGCTGGCGTTGCTTATGCGGTAGATGTAGCGTCCATTCTCCTCTTCCCGCTCGTAGCGGTTGGTCTCGCCCTCGGTTTCTACCGTAAATGAGCGGATGTCTTGTGCCATCTCCTGGTGTGCAGCATCGGCCTCGTCAATAATGCTGGATGCTGATTGCGCCCATGTTGGTGCTCCTATCTGAGCAGTAGCCAAACACAAAAGCAGGCTAACCCCAATCGTGCGGAGTGCCATGCGAACTGAATAGGTCATCGTATTTCGTGGGTTGAGTCAAAAGGGAGGCGAACAACATTCACTACGTCATGCGGAATATACGGGCAAGCGTGGACATATCGTATCCACAGTGCATTACAGAGGCGCATGTATCGATTGTTTTTTCGGTAGCGGCAACGCTAAGTGATGGAGGCAATAGGCCAGTAGCCGGAGACGGGGAGCGCCGCCCGGCGCGGACGTCTCCGGCATGGTTGACAGGAGCGAACGGGGGACCGTTCGCCCCAGGAAAGATTTTTATCAGGGGAGTTATCATTTAACGTTTATCCACTACTTTTTTCTACCGCCTATGCCTGAGTCTACCCCACCGGAAGCGCGTAATGCAATGCATCGGCTCATTGGGCCCGATGCAGCGCCCGATCATCTGCCGCGCCCCGACGCGCCCAACGCACCGCTGCAGGTGGGCGACTATACGCTGGCACCAAGCCGCGTCATCGACCTGTTGCGCCCCTTTATGCGGGACCGCCGCCTGAACGGCATCCGCGAGATCGTAGCCAAACGCACGCGCACCGTGGTGCCTGTTATCGAGGGCGTGGTCAATACCGGCAACGTAAGCGCCGTTATGCGCTCGACCGAGGCCATGGGCTATCAGGATCTACACGTCATTGCCACCGGCGGGCGCTACAAGCATTCCGAGCGCACCGCCAAAGGCGCACAGCGCTGGCTGGATGTGCATCAGTGGGACGCTCCCGTGCCGTGTGTCGAGCATCTTCAGGAGCGTGGCTACCGCGTGGCAGCTATGTATCTGGATGACGAGGCGGTGCCCATTGCCTCCCTCGACTTTACCACGCCCACCGCACTCGTCTTCGGCAACGAACGCGACGGCGTGTCCGAGGCGCTCCGCGATGCCGCCGACATCTCCTGCATCATCCCCATGGATGGCTTTACCGAGAGCTTTAACATCTCGGTAGCGGCGGCGGTGGGGCTCTACCACGCGCGCCACGACCGCATGCAGCGTCAAGGCACGCATGCTGACCTCTCGGAGGCCGAGCAGATCCGCCTCACCGCACGTCTCTGCATGCGCAGCGTTACGAAAGCCGATTCGGTGCTGCAGCGCGTGCTGCGTGAGCAGGGCGAAATGCCCTAACCAGGGGCCAGCTATCGGAATCGGTATTTCCTGCACCGTGCCCACGGAATCTTCACGACGCTGCTGCGTACATGTAGCCCTACGGAGTCCTTTTTTGATTGCCGAACGCGCCCCATGCCTGCTCCCGATGTTGACGCGCCACGTGCGCCCGCAGAATCGCTGTCTGAAGCAGCGTCCGCTGAAGACGCACGCTCTGAATCCACCAGCACCTACGAACAAGAACGCGGCAAGCCCTTGCCCAGCTTAAATCACGGTCATCTTCAGTTTCTCCTTTCTCTCGCTTTTGGCCCACATCGCGACGAGTACACCGTTGCCAGCGAACTGACACTCCAGCTGGGCGATGTCCGCCTGACACCCGACCTGTGCGTGTTTCGGAAGCGCAAGATCACATTTGCGCACGACACCACCCGGGTTAGCGAGCCGCCGCTTTTAGCTGTGGAGATCGTAAGCCCGTCGCAGAGCACACAAGACGTAGCCGACAAAATTCACGACATGCTGGACGCTGGCGTAGAATCGTGCTGGCTCGTGCAACCGGCCATGCAAACCATCACCGTGTACACCGACAGCGCCAAGCCGCGCACGCTGGACCGCGGGACGCTTACCGACCCGGCCACCGACATTGAGGTGGATGTGGACGAACTCTTCTCAGGTGAGTGATACCAACCGCATCCCTCTACCTTACCTACTTCCTTTACATGGATCCCTCGTTCTGGAACAGCCGCTTCGACCGCGATCATTTTGTGTATGGCACTGCGCCTAATCATTTTATAGCTACGCAGCAAGACCGCCTGGCGCCGGGCACCACGGTGCTCGACCTGGCCGGAGGCGAAGGGCGCAACGCAGTGTATCTGGCGGCCCACGGGTGCGAGGTTACGCTGCTCGACTATTCGGCCACCGCCCTCCAGAAGGCCGAGCGGCTGGCCGCCGAACAGAACACCTCGCTTGACACCATCCACGCCGACCTAACGACCTGGACACCCAACCGCACCTGGCAGGCCCTCGTAGCCACGTATGTGCATCTGCCGGTGCAGTGGCAGCCACGGTTGTACGAGATGATGCAAGCCAGCCTGGCCCCCGGCGGTACCCTCATCGCCGAGTGGTTCCGGCCCGAACAACGCACCGACGGCTACACCAGCGGCGGCCCGCCCGACGTCGAAATGATGGTCACCGCCCAGGAACTGCGCGACGCCTTTCCCGAATCCGGTATCGAGCTGCTCACCGAGCTCGTCGTATCGCTCAACGAAGGCCCCGGCCATAGCGGCCAAGCAGCGGTGGTGCGCCTCATCTGGACGAAGCCCGAGAGTACCACGTAACGTGTGCGCCCCCCGCTGTACGGTCCAATTTCCCGATTCCGCAGTGCGCGGAACTGTCTTCTCTGTACGTGTTGTAACGCGGTGTATGCCCAATGCCTCGTCATCCTACGTGCCTAACTTTATCGATTACCTTATGATTACCTTCACGCGCCGCTTGAGCGCTCTTGCGCTCGTACTTGCTGGACTTCTGATATTCGCCGGATGCGGAGGCGATGCCCCCGAGTCTGATAACGGCGACGATGCCAACACCGTCACCCTCGAAGCGGGCGAGCGAGCCCCTGCCATCGACGGGGCTATGGCCCGCTTCGAAGTGCCTGAATCAGAAGCTGTGCTTGAGCCTGGTGAGGTGAACGTCGAGGTCGCGGTTGAAAACTTCACGCCCGGCGAGCAGACCGAGGTACCGCGCCGCGAGCAGCTGGCCAACTCAGGTAACGGGCAGCACACGCACATTATCCTAAACAATGACCCGTACTTTGCCAACTACAATGCCGAGGACGAACCTTTTAGCCTGGGTGAACTGGAGCCCGGCGCCTACTCCGCATTCGTCTTCCCGAGCCGCTCGTTCCACGAAAGCGTGAAAAGCGAAGACGCGTTCGACGTTGTGAACTTCTACGTGGGCGAAGACGCCGAGGGCGCGGACTTCCCGCTTGAAGAGGGCGAACCCAGCATCATCTACAGCCGCCCGAAAGGCACGTACAGCGGTGCCGATGCCGAACGCATTATGCTCGACTTCTACCTCTACAATGTGGAGCTGAGCGAAGATGGATACCGCGCGCACTACACCATCGAAGAAGAGGGATCTGATGAGCCAGTCGCCGAGCTCACGATGGATGAGTGGACGCCCGCCTTCGTAGAGGGCCTCGACAGCGGCACGTACACGTTCACACTCGAACTGCTCGACGAAAACGACGAGCGCGTGCCAGGTACCTTCAACTACACCGAACGCGAAGTCGAAGTGGAGCGGTAACCGCTGCCTCTTTCCATCACAATAGACAAGCCCCTCGCATCCTCCTGCTAATTCAGAGGGATGCGAGGGGCTGTTCATTTTTACGCCTGGATGTGGCACACGTGATGCAGCACCAAAGCGTTAGCGCACCACCGTGATACGCTGCGTCTCGACCATCTCATCGCTCTCCACGCGCAAGAAGTAGGTTCCACTCGACAGACGGCTGACGTCCACCTGCATCGTGCTCCGTCCAGCTGCCATCTCGCGGGGCGCCGACCGCACCTGCCGTCCCAGGATGTCATATACGGACACCGTGACTTGCTGGGCGTTGGGCGAAGCGTATGGCACAGTCACGCGGTCGTGCGCCGGATTCGGGTATCCCTCTCGGATATGCAGTGCGTCGACAGTGCGAACGATGGTTTCTGCCTCCGAAAGCGTTACGTGTCCATTGGTGTCTACCTGGCGCAATCGATAGCGGAGCGTGTCGGCGGTGGATGGTACGTCTGCATCCACAAAATGATAGGACTGGGGCGTTTCGGTCGTACCCGCACCCTCTATGCGTCCGGTGGTTGTCCACGAGCGTGCGCCGTCTGCCCCTGTCGTACGCCGCTGCACATCGAAGCGTGCGTTGTTCGTCTCGGATGCGGTAGCCCAGGAAAGCTGTACCTCATTTTGGTTGAGCTGTGCGTCGAAGCGGGTGAGCTCCACCGGAAGCACGCCCTCGGTGTTTTCAAACCAGGCGATTTCTTCGCGCCCGGTTGAGACCGACAACACATCGGTCTGGCTGTCCCCATTGATGTCCGCTGCAAACACGTCCTGCGCACCTTGCACGAAGCGACCCTTGTCAGAGGTGGTAATGACTTGTTGTGCGGTGAACGCTCCACCTGTATTTTCAAACCAGGCCACCGTGTCATCGCCGCGCGATGCGGAAAGCAGATCGGGCTGGCTATCGCCATTCACATCTGCAGTGTGCACCGCCTGGGGGCTTTCAATCGCTGTGGTGATTTCGGACTGCGCCCCAAAGCCGCTGCCCGCACCAATCTGGTTCTCGTACCAGGCAAGTCCGTCGAAATTAAATCCGCGAGAGGCCAGCACAAGATCCTGATCGGCGTCTCCATCAACAGGTGAGGCGTTAATGTCGCTAAGTTCGCCGCCAACATCGCTGTCGATCTCGTTCTCGCTGGAGAAGCTCCCGGCACCGTCGGTGTTTTCGAACCAGGCGAGGGTAAACGGATCAGTGCCGTATCCAATCACCACGTCAGGGGCTCCGCCATTCAGGTCGGCCACTTCCAGGGCGGTAAGGTTAGACACGTTGCTGGCAATGGTCTGCGCGGCTCCAAATCCACTGCCGTCGCTAATCTGATTTTCGTACCAGACGAGCGTGAACGAGAAACTCCCATATGCAGCAACAAGATCGAGATCGCCGTCTCCATCCAGATCGACTGCTTCGAGCAGGCTTACCTCGTTGGGAGCGTCAATGACCTGCACCGCGCCAAAGCCGTCGGCATCGGCCCCGCTCTCGCCCACCTGATTCTCGTACCAGGTGATTCGTCCCGTAGCCGATCTCCCTCCAGATGCTACGACCGCGTCTGGCTTATCGTCATTGTTGAGGTCTGCGGCAAGGGCTACTTCCGGACTCCGCGCGTTGTTGGCGATCACATTTTGTGAGGAAAAGGCCCCGCTTCCGTCCGTGTTTTCGTACCAGCTCACCTTGTTGTCATCGCGCGATGCCACGAGCACATCGGTTGCCATATCGGCATTGAGATCCGTGGCGACAACAGATTGGGGGAGCAGGACATCGGGCCAGATGTTGACCGGCTGGGGCGGTCCGTATCCGCTTCCGGTGTTCTCGTACCATGCAATTCTATCGTCGGATTCGGTGGCCGAAAGCAACTCCAAGTCCGAGCCGCCGTCTACGTTGGCCGTTGCCAGGTCGCGTGGCGTGAGCAGGGACGTTGTAATTACCTGCTCGCTGCCGAACCCGTCGCTATCGGCGCCCGCCTCGCCCACCTGACTTTCGTGCCAAACGATGCGATCATCTCCGGCAGACGTATTCTGAATCCCGGCAAACACATCTTCTTTGCCATCGCCGTCGGCATCAGCCACGGCAACAGTTTGGGCTGCTGCTCCGAATCCAAATGACTGGATAGCCGTCTGGCTCCCAAAAGCGCCTCCTGAGTTTTCATACCAGACGACGTCTCCATCTGCGGAAGCCGCCACGTCCAGATCGCCGTCGTCATCCACATCGCCCGCTGCTATTCCGCCTACCTCAAGCGGGGTGGCAATGCTTGTCTGGCTGCCAAAGCTGCCCCCCGTGTTTTCGTGCCAGGCAATCTGGCCAAGCGCTGCATAGATGACATCGGGGTTGGCATTCCCACTCACGTCGGCCATTACGATAGCGGTGGGATCTGTCGCCTCGGAGAGGGATGCGATGGTCGTAGCCGTCCCAAAATCATTGCCGCCTTCGCCAATCTGACTTTCAAACCAGATGATACCGCTGTCGCTTGTGCCGAGCACAACATCGGCTTTGCCATCCCCACTGAGCTCTGCTGCGGCAACAGCATAGACTTTTCCATGCGCTGTAGTAATTGTCTGGGCCGGACCGAACCCATCGGCATCGGACCCGCTTTCGCCGATCTGATTTTCGTACCACACGGCACGTTCTTCGGCGCTGGGCGCGGCTACGACATCCAGGTCGCCGTCGCCATCAACATCGGCCGCGTACATGGGCTGGCTGTTGAAGTCCGCATCCAGCGGCAGCGCATCGTCAATGACCTGCTGCTCACCGTATCCGCTGCCCGTGTTTTCGTACCAAGCCAGCTTCTCGTCAAACTTGGAGGCCGATAACACGTCGGGGGCACCATCGCCGTCCAGGTCGGCTTCGTGCATGGCTGTAGGCTCACAGGTGGTGCACGGCTGATTGATGGGCTGTGCAGGAATCTGGGCCATGGCAGGCATACCGCCCAACAGAAGCGCTGTTAGCCCCAGTAAGGCCCCCTGCCACCGTGCGGAATGCGCTGTACACATGCAAACGAGAGATCGTAGAAATGTACACATCATAGCAGGCTATCCTCTAATGAATAGAGCGCGTTGTGAAGCATGCAGGAACAGCCTATCAATCCCTATCATCGGTTTTGCGACATTCTTTGTTGTAGATGCGTCATGTCGGATTCACAACACAGCCTGTCGAACTTGAGACAGGACTGCTGTGGATGCATCATGATCGGTTTGCGTGTTGGCGTTCAGCCCCTGGCATCCCCCAACGGCATCCCCTAACGCCAACACAGCCAACGCGCTGTAACGGTAGCTTGCGTAAGCGCCACTACCTAAGTGCCACTATACGACGCGTGCTGCCCCGTTCACCATCGCGCTGTGTTGCCATGTTGTCTTCTCGTGCCGTCTTTGTATCCGCTGCCGGACTTCTGTCAAGCCTCGGCCTCTATCTGCTCACCACCGAGGCTCCCTCTCCAGCGCCCGACCCCGCACTCCCGCTGGCCGATACGCCGTACGTACTGCATCACGACCTGTCGGCGTACACCGACTTCATGATGTCGGGCGGGCCGCCGCCCGACGGCATTCCCGCTATCGACGACCCGCAGTTCGTGGATGCCGATGGTGCCAATCTCGACGACGGCGATATGATCATCGGGTTTATGCATAACGGCGAGGCGCGCGCCTATCCCCAGAACATTCTGGTACACCACGAAATCGTCAACGACGCCGTGGGTGGGCTCAACGTGGCTGTCACCTACTGCCCACTAACCGCTACCGCACAAGGGTTTAAGCGCGGGGATACGACACTGGGCGTCTCCGGGCAGCTGCTGAATAGCAACCTTGTGATGTTTGACCGCGACACCGAGAGCTACTTCTCGCAGATCGCAGCCACCGGCCTCACCGGCACCCATTCCGGCGCCACCCTCGACGAGGTCAACCTGATCTGGACCACCTGGGGCCAGTGGCGTGCCGAGCATCCCGATACGCGCGTCCTGAGCGACAACACCGGCCACCTGCGCAACTACAGCAACGACCCATACGGACGCTACAATCCGCGCGGTGGCTACTACGATGCACGCGAGGTCATCTTTCCGCTCATGCACGAGTCCGACGCTCACCATCCCAAAGACATGGTCGTGGGGGCTCGCACCGACGAAGAGAGCGTGCATTTCGTGCTCGACGACTTGCAATCGGACCGTGTGCAGCAGACCGGGCGCTTCGTAGCCGTGTACGACGATCGCTTCAACACCGGGCACATCTACGAGGCCGATGCGCTGCCCGACATAACGCCCACGGAAAACAATCGCTACGAGATCGACGGCAAAACCTATGCGCCCGACGCCCTACCGCTCGACGCGCTCGTATCGGTGGAGGCTTTCTTCTTCGCCTGGAATGCGTTCTACCCCAACAGCAATACAGTATAGCGCTCTATCGTCGGGATACGAAAGTTGCTTCTGCATGCAACGGTCGTACCTATTTAGCGCAGGGGAAGACAGATGGAAGCACGTCGCCCGAAGTTGCTCCCCTGGAGAGGGGAGCTGTCGCGTAGCGACTGAGGGGTGGATACGGAGCATCCTTGACGCTCGTGCCGAATGGCTCACGTCCCGGACAGCAGATCGCCGGGGATGCGGATATCCCGAGCAGTGCGTTCCCGCTACCCAGTCATCTAACTGACGCGAATACCATGAGAAACGCCTGGCGCACGCTCATCACCCTGCTTCGCGTGGCCCGCTACCGGCGCATTGCGCTGGGCATTGGGACCGTGTACCTGGTGCTGTTTCTGGTTGCACTGCGCGACATCACGCTTGGGGGCAGCGGCGTGCGGTTTGCCACGGTGGAATGGACACGCATGTTCAGCCCTACGAGCCCCTTTACCTTCGAGGCCATTGCTCGGCTTACGCTGCCCGGCGTTACCGTGCTCATTGCGCCGCTGAACATCCTGGTGGGCGGTGTGCTCTCGCTCCTCGCCGCCCTCAACCTGATGGTGACGTACGTAGCCTACAATCAGCCAAGCGCGTGCAGCTTCAACCGCTCGACCGGCGTGCTGGCCAGTCTGCCGGCGCTCCTGGCCGGTGGCGCCTGTTGCGCTCCCGCCATCGTGCTCATTCTTGGACTGCAAGTGTCGTCGCTCTTCATCACCGCGTTTCAGGTGCTCATTCCGGTTGCAGCGGTGCTGCTGCTCATCACCCTCAAGCTGATCCTGGACCGCACCCACCCCGAACGGCTTTCTTTGATGGATGCGTAGCGCGGTCGCTATCGAGCGGGCACCGCATCGCACGCCACCCACTGGCCGTTGCGATAGATGCCGTGGGCTTTGCCAACAAGCTCGGTATCCACAAACGGCGTATTCTGGCTCTTCGAGCGGATGTGTCCCTCGGTGAACGTCCACCGTGTGTCGGGATCGAACACCGTGAGGTTGGCGGGGGCGCCCGGTTCAAACGTGGGCGCGGGCAGGCGTAGGATGCGACGCGGCGCCACCGTGAGCGCCTGCACCGCCTGCATCAGTGAGCATACCCCGGGCGCCAACAGGTGGCGGCCCACGAGTCCCCAGGCGGTTTCCAGGCCCAGAATGCCGTTAGGCGCTTCGGGGAACGGCACATCCTTTTCGTGGGGCGCATGCGGCGCGTGGTCGGTGCAGATCGCATCGATGGTGCCGTCAGCCAGGCCCGCTTTCAGGGCCGATACGTCTGCGGCGCTGCGGAGCGGCGGGTGCATCTTCGTATGCGTGGAGAGCCCCGATGCCTCCACCGCGTCGTCGGTCAGCGCCAAATGGTGCGTGCAGACCTCGGCGGTGACCTCGATGCCGTCGGATTTGGCGCGCCGCACCAGCTCCACCCCGCGAGCGGTGGCGATGTGCGCTACGTGGACGTGTCCGCCTGTAAGGCGCGCCAGCTCAATGTCGCGCGCAATCATCACGTCTTCGGAGCAGGCCGGAATGCCGGGCATCCCCAGCCGCGTAGCCACCGCGCCCTCGTGCATGTGACCATCGGGATTCAGCGACGGCTCCTCCATGTGGTTGATGATGGGCACGTCGAGCATGGTGCTGTATTCGAGCGCCCGGCGCATGAGTCCGGCGTTGTGCACGGGCGCGCCGTCATCGCTGAACGCTACGGCGCCTTCCTCGGCCATGCTTGCCATCTCGGCCAGGGTTTTGCCGGCGCGCTCCTTCGAGACGCATCCAATGGGGTGGACTGCAACCGGCCCCTCTTCAGCGCGGTGCTTTACGAATCCGACTGACGCCCGCGTGTCGAGCGGCGGATTCGTGTTGGGCATGCAAGCCACCTCTGTGAATCCGCCAAACGCCGCAGCGCGCGTGCCCGAAGCAATAGTTTCCTTGTGCTCAAAGCCCGGTTCGCGCAGATGCACATGCATATCCATCCAGCCCGGCGAAATGTGCTGTCCCGAGCAGTCGATGCGTGGCACCGCGTCGCTCACGTCGGCATCGAGGTCGGCAGCTACCGTGTCGATGTGCCCGTTGCGGATGAGCACATCGGCGCGGGTGGCGGTTTCGGCGTACGGGTCGATGACCGTGCCGCCGTGAAGCAGCACGTTGGGGCGCGATTCAGCGTAGTCGGCAGGCATGGCAGAACGGGGGCAGATCAGAGGATGCGAAGGACGTACGCAAGATAGAAGGCACTTCGGTAGAATGCGACGTGCAGGCCACAGTACCCCAATGATCCGTCGATGAAGATCGCCAGCTTTCGTGTTCTCACACGCACATAACAGGCTCGTTGCACGCTTCGGCGTAACGCAACGGGGGGGCGGCGTACAAAGAAAGTGCGCATGCGAGAGACCTCGCGGCGTGCTTCGTATTCTACACACCGATACGACCTTCCTGATATGGCAACCTCCACTGTAGACCGTGCCGACGCCGTTCGCGACGCGGCTAAAGACGCGTTTGGCTTCGTTCCGAATCTCATCGACGAACTGGCATCAGAGAACCCCGCCGTTGCCGAGACCTACCTGAAAGCCAACGGCCACCTGAGCAACGGCGTGCTCAGTCCCGCCGAGCAGCAGCTTGTCATCCTTACGATTTCGGGATACAACGACTGCCACTACTGCACCAAAGCCCACGGTGCTGCCGGTGCACAAGCCGGACTCGACGCCGATGTGATCGAAGAACTGGTGGACGGCGGCCTGCCCAGCGAAGGGCGACAGCGCCTGCTGGCCCGGGCTACCAAGCGCCTCTTGGGCAAGCGCGGCTGGCTCAGCGACGAAGACCGCGCCGAGTTCGAAGAGGCCGGCCTCACCACAGCGGAACTGTACGAAATCGTGGGCCTGATCGGCGTAAAAACAATCAGCAACTACGTGAACCACCTGGCCGGAACGCCGGTTGACCCGCAGTTTCAGTAAAGAGCTATCTGCAACGCAGGATCAAGTAGAAACAACGTCCTGAATCCTCGTCGTCTCTATCCTGCCCACCATCGCAGAGACGACGACAGCGCCCCATGCAGCGCGCCCGTACGCGTCGCTGTGTGGGGCGTTTTTTTGTTAGACGACGTGTCGTGCTGTAATGTAGGGAAGCCGGTTTGAACCTCGATTAGGTGGTTACCATACCTTCTCGGGTGCTAACATCACGACATATCTGGAAAACAGCGGACAATTAGAAACAGCGCAGCATATCGCCAAGCATGATTCAGCCACCACAACGAAACTGTACGACTGGCATAACTAACGCACGTAGCAAGAAAAAAGAGCACATTCAGATATGAGTGATGATCCTTCAGCAGTCAATGAGCAGAGTATCATCCTTTACAATCAAGAGGTGCCTCAAGATGTACGCTCTAAACTTGAAGATGAATTAAGAGACACGATACACGTAGATCGTTCTCAAACGATCTACATGATGTCGCAAACTGTGCCCGAGTTGGTTCAAATTGTCTTGGATGCAGTAACTTGGAAGAATGGACTCGGGACGGCTGCAGCCATTTTCTTTAAGTCATATTTAGAAAAGATAGGCAGTATAGCAGCTGAATCGAGTTGGAAACAAAGCAGCGCTATTGCAAAAGTTCTGAAAGAAAACTCTGTCGAAGCAATAGAAAGCTTTGTTGATGCAATTATAGGAGCCAAGAAATCTCTTTCCCCTAACTGTCGGTTCATGATCGGTTTACCGTATCCCGAAGGCTATCGTGGGACATTACTGCGAATAGAAGCTGACAACAGAGAAGAAATCGCAATAGTTTTGGCTCTGTTCGTTGCACAAGTACAAAGGATTCAAGACCGGCTCTCAGAAGAGGTTGACGAAGAGAATGTCGCAGTTGGTATTAGCCTCAAATTAAACGAAGATGGAGATTTCGTCGCTACTTGGTATGATCGTGAACAGCAGTATCACGAGATAATGATATCAAACTCGTTGATGAAATAGCGAGCCAAATCTCGTAGGAGAGTCCATCTACTCGTATGTCGGCTCAGCCAGGCAGAGACGACGACTGCGCCCCATGCAGCGCGCCCGTACGCGGCGCTGTGTGGGGCGCTTTTTTGATTTGAAGAGATGCTGCACCGTGCAGTTGGTCCACCGTGCTGCTATGCCCAATCGATAGCGGCCTCGTTCAGGATGCCATCCAGCTCAATCATGGTGGCGGCCCCGCCAATGAGTGTGGCCAGGGCGCGCATCTCGTCGGTGTTGAGGACGAGGACGGGCTGCTTGGTGCATGGCACGCGCAGTTGCCAGCGACAGCCGCTGGAGCATTCGCATCCGGCCACCGACCCCGACAACGCATGCAGCTTCTGGTGCACCTGCTGCAGGCCCTCGGTGCTCATGGCCAGCTGCACATCATCGAACGTGACGTGCACGTGACCCTCGTCGGCGTAGGCCACATGGCCGCGCTCGGTTTCGAAAAGCGTAGACGTGTCAAACGAAGCGGACTGCATAACGCGCTAAAGGTACGTTGGAGCGGACAAAGACGCACCTATTTAGATCGAGTCCAAACTTGCAAGGTTTCATGACCTTCGCTTCCCCCTTAACAATGTTTTGTGAACCCGCTATCAACAACAGCGCGCCCGCAGCTATTCCGCTACGAGCGCGTGTCTATTCTACGCAACGACGCAGGAGCGTCCTTGTCTACACGTCCGACGGGGGACCGTCGGACGCAGATGATGTTTGTGGTTGTCTGTCAATCAGGCACAATTGCGTAGCAGCGAACCCACTACCCGTTTCTGTACGGATACAACGCACGGAGGCATCTATTCTTGCACCGTCAAGTCGATGAGGGCAGTGTCGTCGTCGGAGTGATTGTCGTGCCAGAGCAGGAAGCGCACCTGCGTGGTCCCGGCGCTCTGCGGATACACATGCACGTGGTCGCCGTGGAAGAGCTCGCCTTCCTCGCCATACAGCGCCGCGGCCTCGCCCTCAAATTCGATTTCGCCGGAGCTGTCGAAAAAGATCACATCTTGGGGGGCAGCATTGTCGACGGCGTATTGCGCTTCAAACTCGCCGCCTTCTTCGAGCGTGATTTCATCGCCGTCCTCATCGAACATGCGGATGGTCCACACGGGGTGGTCGCCACCGTCATCGAGCGGAACAGTGAGTTCGTCGACGTTCCAGCCGTCTTCGTCGGTCCAGGTGGCTATAGGCGTGCCCGTACCATCGCGGGTTTCGAGTTCGACACGGTCGATTCGGAGCAACTCGCCATCGTGATCGTCGTGGTCATCATCGTCGTCGCTGCCGACAATAGAGTCGCAAGCGCTGCCTACAATAAGAAGTAGGGCCAGCGCCAGCAGCGATCCGAGTTTTGCTAACGGTGTGTTCGTTTTCATAACTGATTGGGTTGGGTTGTGAACAGATGCCGCGTCAAAACTGGACGCGATACGTGAGGCTGATATTGCGGCCCGGTTGCGGGGCCACGTCTTTGATGCGCGACGTGTGGTCGCGCCAGGTGCTGTCGGTCAGGTTCTGGCTTTGCAGGGTGATGCGATGCTGCGTGCCGTGCGTCGCGAAGGCGGCGCCAACCCCGCCGCGCCACAGCACGTAGCCGTCGGTCGGCGGCTGCGGACGCTCGGCAGTGCCGCCGCGCTGTACGGGATCGGGCACGCGGGTTTGGTCGGCGGTCCACCTCATGCCAAGGTGCCCAAAGAAGCGCGCGCCGTCGTAGCGCAGTTCGGCATCGGTGGTGAGCGGGGGGATGAAGGGCAGCGGATTATCATCGGCGCGCCGCGTGGCCCGCACGTAGCTGGCGGTGACATCGGCAATGAGATTGGGGACAGCCTCGTACTGCACGCGCCCTTCGCCGCCCCAGAAGGTGGCGTCGGCGTTTTCGGCTTCGAAGACCGGCGTGATGCGTCCCAGATCGCCCTCGCGATCCACAAACACGGTGAGTCCGGTGGGCGCGTAGAAAATGTAGTCGTTGACGCGGTTGACATAGGCGGCGGCCTCAACCTCCAGACGCGGGGTGTTGCCCCGCACAAACAGGTCGAGTCCATGCCCGATTTCAGATTTGAGGTCGGGTGTGCCAATGTCGAACGAGAAGTCGGCCAGGTGCGGGCCGTCGGAGTACATCTCCTCGATGGAGGGGCTGCGGAAGGAGCGTGACAGGCTGGTGCCGACGGTCCACGCGTCGGACACGTTGTAGAGCGCGGCCAGCGAGCCGGAGGCGTTGGCAAAGGTGCGGTTCGATACTGACTTGATGATGCGCTCCCCCTCCCGCGTGCGAACCCGGATGTCGCGTTGGTCGGGCGTGGATGTTTCGGTGTAGTCGAAGCGCGCGCCCAGTTGCAGGCGCACGGCACGGTATCCCACCTCCTCGTAGGCAAAGGCCGCCACCGTGCCGCTTCGGCCTGAGCGCGTGCCCGGCGATACGCCGCCCGATTCGAGGTCGCGCCCGTACCACGACAGGCCCATCGCGCCTTCCAGGCGGAGTCCGTGGGGCGCGTGGGTGTGGCGCACGGTCAGGTTCATTTCGCCAGAGGTCTGCTCGAAGCGCGTGCCAATGATGTCGGACGCATCGGTGCGGCGGCGCTCGATCTCGGTGTGGTCGTAGCGGATCAGATTCGCATCCCACTCGACACGGTCGAAGACGCCCAGGAGCGGGCGGTCGTAGACGATGCGCAGGCGGCCCGTTTCGCGCGTGGCCTCGATGTCGACGCCGCCGGGGTGCGCGCCCGGAATCAGTTCGCCGTTGAACGTGCCGGGCACGCCATACGCGGTATCGTAGTAGCGATACGACGCCCCCACCAGGCCCCAGGCGGGCAGCCAGCTACCGCCGAAACTGCCGTTGAGCACGGTTTGGTCGGTAGACGGCAGATCGCCCTGCGGGGTGCGCGTGTCTTGGGCGTTGCGCAGGCTGAGTTCGCCACGCAGCGCCAGCGGTCCGACCGGTGCCTCCACCGTTGCTCCGCCTGCAAGCCCGTCGTTGACGGAGGTCGCCTGCGTGGTGACCATGCCGGTGATTTCGTTGGGCCGGGTGCGTGGGATGTCGTTCCGAATGACGTTCACCACCCCGCCCAGCGCCTGCGAGCCGTAGAGGAGTCCGGCGGGGCCACGAATGACCTCGATCTGCTCGGCGGTCAGCGGCTCCATCATCACGCCGTGGTCGGCGGTGGTCTGGTAGAGATCGCCGGTGCGCTGGCCGTCTTCGAGCATGAGCACGCGGTCGCCGCCCATGCCACGAATGGAGGGGCGCGCCGCACCGGGACCGTTGTACTGCATGGCGAAGCCCGGCACGCGCTGCAGCGTTTCGGGGATGCTGCTGCCCAGTTGCTGATGAAGCTCCTCGCCCGCCAGTGCGGTGATGGGGCGGTACACCTCGGCGGTCGTGCGCTCGCGCAGAGCGCCGGTGACCACGACATCAGGAAGGCCCACGCGCTGCGGACGCAGGTCGATGGCCAGCGTGATTGTTTCGTCTGAGGCCATCTCGACGGACTGGCGATGCGGGGCGTACCCCACAAAACGCACCTCGATCTCGTACGCGCCGGGCGCCACATTGCGAAACGTGAACCGACCCTCGGCATCGGTGGCCTGCCCACGGCCGGTGGGGCTGAGTTGCACCGTAGCGCCGGGTAGGGGACTGTCGGTTGTGCGATCCACCACCACACCCGAGAGCGTGCCTCTCGTCTCCTGCATCGTTATATGGGAGGATGCAAGGCATTCTGCATTTCCCCCAACCCATACCGCGCTCCATAGCAGCCCGACAAGGGCCACATGTTGCATCATTCGTTGCATACATCACCGCTTTAGCAACCCGCGCTGCGCGCTATTCGCAGAGCCGCGGGTTCGTTGTTGCACGTCTGTTGAGTCCGGAAGGCTCAGAGCGCTCCCAGAGTAGACCATTCCTGACGGGAATGGCTGCGATCAGGCATGCGGTGGACCACGAATGACGTGATGCCCGGCGAGATGCAGGTGCGGCGATGCAGGCGCGATGCCTTCCCATGCCCGAATGTGAAGCGTGGGCGTGGGCGCGGCGAGGCTTGCGGCGTGGGCCGAGTGAAATACCGCCTCGCACAGCGTACAGTCGATGCTGCTATCGGCATCGCTCTGCGTGACGTGCGTGTGCGTGGCGGTGGCGGCCCCGCGAGCATGATGCACGGCGTGTACGGCGGGCACCAGTACGCCGCCGACTACGAAGGTAGCCAGAAGCACCACTGCCGCAATGTGCCGCCACGTGTGCATGGGTGTGCGTATTTGTGTGTGTTCTAACATCCGGCAGAATGATGCCGGGGCGCCTCGGTTCCACCTGCGCTGGGGCTTTCTTGGGTAGTCCAGCGCAGGCCAAGCGGACGCCCCTAAAACGACGTAGACACGCCAAACCGGACATTACGCCCCGCCGAGAGCGCATAGCCTTTGTAGGTGTCGAGGAAGTCGCGGTAGGTGGTGTCGAACACGTTGTCGACGCCAACCGAGAGTGTGAGCGGCACGCCGATGCCGGTGCGCAGCGTGCCCTGCGCTTCCGCGTTGACTACGGTATAGGCTTGCGTAGACGCTGTGCCGAAGGGTGGCCCGAAGTCGCCGTCAAACTGCGAGAACGGCTCAAAGCGCCCGGCGGCGTCTTTGTCGAGGGCGTGCTTCACGGTGATCTCTACGCTCGGGTTGCGGAATCGGTCGGTGCCGCGGGGCACCCAGCGCGCAAAACCCGAAACGGTGTTGGATGGAAGCAGCGGCAGGTCGCCATCGCCGCCGTTGGTGCCTAAGCCGGTGCCGGTGCCTCCGAGAATGGCCGTGCTGCCGCCCACCTGCAGCCACGGCTGTACACTCGTTTCAATGGTCGCCTCGATGCCCGGAATGACGGCATCGGTCTGCGCCGCAGCGTATATGGGCAGCCCGCTCCCAGCGTTGGTATCGCCGGTGTTTTGCAGGTAGATGTAGTTCGAGATGGCGTTGACGTATCCGGTAAGCTCGGCCGTTATGCGGTCGCGGCGCACACGGAACGACAGATCGGCGCTGTAGGAGCGCTCGGGGTCCAGGTCGGGGTTACCCACCTGAAACGCGGCAACGCCTCCGTGCACACCGCTGGCATATAGCTCAAAGACGCTGGGCGCGCGGAACCCGGCCCCCAGGTTTGTGGCCAGCGCCATGCCGTTGCCCAGTGCGTAGTTGGCGCCCGCCGAGCCCGAGAGCGTGGTGTACGTATTTTCGAGCTGGTCTGGGTCCTGGGTACGCTGGTTCGGAACGGCCTCAATAGTGCGCAGGTCAACGCGTCCGCCCAGCGACAGGGTGAGCGCATCGAACTCGGCGTCCTCGAAGACAAAGAGTCCGGCATTCCAGGTACGGGCTGAGGGTTGCAGTTCGGCGGGGCCACGCGTGTCGGCGTCCTGGTGCTGCACCTCGACGCCGATGGTGCCGCTCAGTGGACCCACAGGCGGATGCACAAGCTCCAGGCGTCCGGTGTAGATGTCGGTTTTCAGGTCCAGAGGGTAGTCGAATCCACCCAGTCCGCCGTTGTCGCGAATCGTGGCAAGCGTCACATCGCCGCTGCCGGGTGCGGACTGCCGGATGGAGCGCTGCCAGCTTAAGCGTGGTTTGAGCACCAGATCCCCTGCGGTGAGCGTGCCCTTCAGCAGCACGTTGCTGTGCTCCAGGTTCTGCCCGACGCCGTCGGGGGGATTGTTGACATTCCCCTGGGGCCCGCCGGTGGGCAGCGCAAAGTTGTGGGCATTTTGCCAGTAGTCACCGTGCAGCTGCAGGCTCCCAAAGTCGCCCTGCACGCCGACCTGTCCGTAAGCGCTCCACTGCTCAAAGTTGGTGAAGGGCACCTCGCCGGTGTACTTCGGATCGCCAAACGTGCCGCCATTGCCCGTTTCAAAGAAGGTCGGCGCATCCGGTGCGTGGTAGTTGCCCGCCACGCGCCGCTCGGCCCCTACACGCCAGCCGACATTGCCTTGGGCCACCTGCAGGTCGATGGATCCGGCACGCTCGTTGTTGTTGGTGTAGTACTGGGTGGATGCGGAGCCCTCGGCCTCCACCTGGCCTGAACTGGACGTGGGGGCGGGCTTGCTGATGACATTGATGGCGCCGCCCAGCGCATCCGAGCCATACAGGATGCTGCTTACGCCGCGCACCACCTCCACGCGCTCGGCTTCGCTGGCGTTGGTGGTGGGAAAGTGACGTACGCCGAACTGGTAGAACTCTTGGGCCACCCCGTCTTTGAGCAGCTTCACACGGTTGCCACTCAGTCCGCGCAGCACCGGCTTGCCTGCTTGCGAGCCCGTCTTGATGGAGGAGACCCCGCGCACGTTGTCTTGCAGCAGGTCGCCGAGGGCGGCCCCGCGCTGCGACTCCAACTCTTGCAGCCCCATCACATCAACGCTCTGGGGCGCGCGAAGCGTGCTGCGCGCCCGGGCCGTGCCAGTCACGGTTACACCGTCTACCTCCAGTACGCGCGTCTGCAAGGTGGCGTCTACCGTCGTGGTTTCGCCTGCGGTGACCTGCACCTCGCGGACTACAGTGCGATAGCCCACAAACCGAAACTCCAGCAGGTGCTCGCCGGTCGGCAGGCCGTCAATTTCGTAGGTGCCGTCAGCGTCGGTCGTGGTGCCGCGCTGCAGCGTGAGGTCAACGATTTGGACGTCGGGGAGCGGCTCCCCTTCATCGTCAACCACCGTACCAGCTACGGTGCCGCGGTTGGTCTGCGGAGCGTTGGCCTGGCTCCATGCCGTTAGCGGCGTGCCCGCCATGAAAAGAAGCAATACACATGCGTGTCGTACAATAGAGCGAATCATACCCATACCAATCAGAATACCCAGACAAGCGACCCATGATCATAGACAGTGGGGCGCGCCGTCTTAACAGCACAGGCAAGCGTGGGGGGATGCAACATGGCTTTCGCCAAGCTACAGGTACATCACAGAATGCGATGCATGCAGCATGCGTGCCCGATCGTTAAGCATGCGCGCGGGCATGGGGCGGGCCGCGGGTAGGAGGAGGCAGAACCGCGCTGTGCGATCCAGATGTGGGTTGCACAGGCACCGTGACGAGGCGAACCCCGTAGGCATGCACAACCGGGCTGCGCAACGGCGGTACGGCATGAACAACCGCGCTGCACAGTGTACAGTCGACATCGGCATGGGATGTGTCCGTGGTCCACCGTGCCGGAACGGCCTCGCACTGTGGTACCCCATGATGGCCTTGGTGCGACCCCGCACTGGCATGATGCGCCGCATGTACGCTGGGCGCAATGATGCCTCCCATCACAAACAGCGCCAGAAGCGCGGCGGCTGCTATGTGACGCGAAGTGACCATGGGTGTGCAGTGCGTGTGTATTGGCTTGAGACACTCCACTGAATGAACCCTTGGCCATCCTGTTCCGCTGTGTTTTTGGATGCGGGAGCGCTATCTACGTATTGCAACCACACGTTCCAGACGACATGAATCCCCCGGACGAGCTTCCTGAAGGTCGCAAACCGCACTCCGCCACCACACGATCGGTCTCAGTGCGCGTGGTGGATGTGTATCCGTACCGGATACAGCGTGATACGCCTGAACTTTTGGTGCTCCGCCGATCGGACCAGGCATCGTACGCGGGCACCTGGCGGATGGTGGGCGGCACAATGGAAGCGGACGAAACGGCCTGGCAGGCTGCGCTGCGCGAGCTTCGGGAAGAGACGGGCCTTGTGCCTGAGCAGTTCTGGGCGCTGCCCTCGCTCAACCACTTCTATGAGTGGCAGCACGACCGCATCAATTTGATTCCGGCGTTTGCCGCAGCGGTCAGCGGCCCACCTACGCTTAACCACGAGCACGATGGCTGGGCCTGGGTATCGGTGGGCGAGGCCGAGCAGCGACTGCAGTGGCCCGAACAGCAGCGCCTGGCCCGGCTGGTCGCGTCGATGTGCGCGCAGGGCGTGCCTAAAGCGCTGCAGATTCCTGTGGATGCAGCATCCCACACGACATAGCTCCATGCAGCAGCGGCTCGCCAGCGTAATGCCAGCGAGCCGCTGATTATGGGCGCCGGTACCAACCAAGCGCGCCCGTTCATTATGTGATTTTGCCGTGATACGCCTTCCATCTCCCTGCTGTGCGGCATCCTCATGGCCTACTGAAACAGCGCGGGAATGGGCGTCGTGGTGGACACGCTCGACGCCGAGGGGGTCACCTGTTGGGTTGAGGCCGGCGTCTGGGCCGTCTGTGTGCTGGTATCGGTGGTCGTCAGGCTGGCATACAGTCCCAGCGCCATGATCGCGAAGATAACCAGCGATCCGGCCAGGCGGAACCGGTTGTACTCTTTGCTACGCTGCACGCGGCGATCGGTACGCGCTTGCAGACGTTTCTGCAATTGCTCCGACGGCAACGCAATGCTTTTCAGGTCGTGCGCGGGCGGTTTGGCGAGCGGCATGTAGCTGCTCATGAAGTTTCCAACGAGAAATTTCTTGTCGCGGGGCTTGGGGGCGTTTTTCATAACGTTTGCCTATTTAAGTTTGCGGACAATAAAGAGATAGAATGTCCGCTACAGCTTCCTACGCATACGTACAGGCAGGCAACTGTAGCGCCGCTCGCAGCTCTCCGGAGCAGCTGCGGCGCATCGGGGATGGGACGCGCGTCCCGTGTTCACCCCTACCACGAAGCATCCCTGAACAATGTTACCGAGCAAAAGCGCTTCCTTACGGTTTCGGGGCAGCTTCACCGCTGAATCGCGATGGGTTCACCGTACCTCTGTGTCATCTTCATGGCTGTAACGGGCTGGTTCACCCCTCTGTAACGGCCTGGATACGGCGCGTTCTGGTGCATATCGCGTTGCTTATCTGTTTGAGATTTACAGGTGGACTTCGTGTTACACTGTGTTCACGATACCCGCATTGGCGAAGGCCCTGCCTGCGTGGAGCCTACCGCTCGTAACTTATGAAGACGCATTGCGTACGGTCGCTTGCACGCCGATCTGCTCCACCGCCCGTGTACGTCCATGCGCACGCCCTCGATTGAGGACTACTTGAAGACGATTTACAAGCTGGAAGCGGAGGGCAGCGGCCCGCCGGTGTCATCTGGGGCCATTGCCGAGGCCATGCAAGTCGCCCCGGCCTCGGCCTCGAACATGGTGCGCCGCCTCGACGACCTCGGGTTTATCGATTACGAGGCGTATGCCGGTGCTACGCTCACCGAACCGGGGCGCACGGTAGCGCTGGAGGTCATCCGCCACCACCGCCTGCTGGAGCTCTACCTGAAAGAAGTGATGGGCTTCGACTGGGCCGCGGTACACCACGAGGCCGAGCGGCTGGAGCATCACATCTCTGAGACGTTCGAGGATCGCATCGAGGAGATGCTCGGGCACCCCACGCACGATCCGCACGGCCATCCCATCCCCACCCGCGAGGGCGCCGTCGACGCGCTCTCCACCCACACCCTGGCCGACGTTGCCGAGGGCGATACCGCTGTCATCGACCACGTTTCTGATGACGATGCGGAGGTGCTTACCCTGCTGGAGCAACGCGGCCTGCTCCCCGGCACCACGGTCGACGTGCGTGAAACGCGTCCGCTGGAGGGGCTCATGGTCGTGGCTATCGACGGCGACGAGACGATCATTGGCCATCCGGTCGCGAATAAGGTGTTCGTGCGGCCTCCTGCAGAGTGAGGCTCGTCCTGCACGCAACAATGTCGTAATCGGAGCGCGGAACGCATGTCCACGGTTACCCCCACTTCTACTTTCCCCTACCCCCAATGGAACTTTTAGGCAAGGCTAAATATTTTTAGTCATGGCTAAAATGCTTCGATGACTGTTCACCATCTGGGGTAGGTTGGATGCACAGCATGTTCTGGATACGATCGGTGATGCGCAACGCGGGGGGCTGCGCCATGCTTTTGGGCGCCCTTGTGCTCATGGCGGGCTGCTCGTCCTCAGGTGCCGACTCAACCTCGGAGGATCGCGTGCGCGTGGTGGCTACGACCAACGTGGTGGGCGACCTGGTGCGCCAGGTGGGCGGCGATGCGGTGGCGCTGACCACGCTGATGGGACCGGGCATCGATCCGCACCAGTACAACGCCAGCGAGGGCGACATCCAGCGCATGGCCGGGGCCGACATGATCGTGTACAACGGCCTGCACCTGGAGGGCAAGATGGTCGATCTCTTTCCCGAAATGGATCGGCGCGGCATTGCAACGACGGCCCTGGCCGAGGAGGCCGTGCCCGACAGCCTGCGCATTGGCTCGACCGAGTACGCAAGCGCGTACGACCCGCACGTCTGGTTCGACGTGTCGCTCTGGCGCCGCGCTGCGCTGCATCTGGGCGATGCGCTGGCTGACCTCGATCCCGATCATGCCTCTGCCTACCGCGAGCGGGCTACCGCTTATGCGGCCCGCCTCGACTCGCTCGACACGTACGCCCACGAGCGCATCGCAACCATCCCCGAGGCACAGCGCGTGCTCGTGACCTCGCACGACGCCTTTCGCTACCTGGGCGCGGCCTACGACATAGAGGTGCGCGGCCTGCAGGGCATCTCGACGGATTCAGAGGCCGGTACCGCCGATGTGCAGGCGCTGGCCGACTTCATTGCGGAACGCCGCCTTCCCACCATTTTTGCGGAGACCTCGGTGTCCGAGCGCGGCCTGCGGGCCGTGCAAGAAGCCGTGCGCAGCCAGGGCTTCGCGGTGCAACTGGGCGATGCCCTCTACGGCGACGCCCTGGGCGGTACTGACACGCCTGAGGGCACGTACGTTGGGGCCGTACGGCATAACATCGACACGATCGTGAACGGATTAGCTGATTCGGATTCTTCGGGCACCACAACGGCCCGCCGCTAACACTTTTTTGCTGGATTCAACAGCGCACTCTTATGACTGATGTCGCGCTCGACATTCAAGGCTGTACGGTCGCGTATCACGACACGCCTGTGCTGTGGGATGCGTCGCTGACGGTGCCCCGTGGCACGATAACGGGCGTGCTGGGGCCCAACGGCGCAGGCAAAACCACCCTGCTCAAAGCGGTGCTGGGACTGGTGCCCGTCGCCTCGGGGCGCATTCAGGTCTTTGGGGATACATATGCCGCCCAGCAAGACCGCGTGGGCTACGTGCCGCAACGAGGAAGCGTGGACTGGGACTTTCCCACCAACGCGCTCGACGTGGTGCTGATGGGCCTGTACGGCCAGCTCGGCTGGTTTCGGCGTCCAGGTGCTCACGAGAACGAACAGGCCCGCCAGGCCCTCCGCGACGTAGGTATGCTCGACTACACCGACCGCCAGATCAGTCAGCTTTCGGGGGGACAGCAGCAGCGCGTGTTTCTGGCGCGGGCGCTGGTGCAAGACGCCGACCTGTACCTGATGGATGAGCCCCTGCAGGGCGTTGATGCCACCACCGAGCGCACCATCATGCAGCTGTTGCACAACCTGCGCGATGCCGGGAAAGCTGTGGTGGTCGTGCATCACGACCTGCACACCGTAGCCGATTACTTCGATCGCGTGCTGCTCTTAAACAAGCGCGCTGTGGCCAGCGGACCCGTTGCATCGGTTTTTACGGATGCCAATGTGAGTGCCACGTACGGCACAGAGATGCGCGCTTCCACAGAAGCGCATTAGGCGTTGTAGCATGTGAAGTAGAGACGTTCCACTGGCGCGTCTCTACGGGTCCGGTCTACCGACAGCTGCCAGCATCCTCGCACATCGCATAGCATAAAAAGCATGACCTTCGCCCCTCCGCCGTGCAACGGACGCTATTCAGAGGTTCTGCTCTGTCTTGTCTTATGCACACGTCCTCATTTATCTGCGTTGTGCATCACACAACCCCAACCGCTCCATATGGATCTGCTCTACGAACTCGTTACCGACTACACGCTGCGCACCGTAGCGCTGGGCGCTGCGCTGCTGGGCATGGTGGGCGGCAGCCTGGGCAGCTACGCGGTGCTGCGCGGACGCAGCCTCATTGGTGATGCCGTGGCTCACGCGGCCCTGCCGGGCATTGCGGGCGCGTTCCTCCTGACGGGCAGCATGAACCCGCTCGTGCTGATGCTGGGCGCGGCCACCACCGGGTTGGCCGCCGCACTGCTGGTGGAAACCACCGCCCACACCACGCGGGTGCCCTACGACAGCGCCCTGGCCCTCATGCTGTCGGCTTTCTTCGGGCTCGGCCTGGTGCTCATGACGTATCTGCAGCGCCACGCAGGGGCCTCGCAAGCCGGACTCGACGCGTTCCTGTTCGGCCAAGCCGCCGCCCTCGTCACGCGCGATGTGTATGTGATGGCCGCGCTCGGTGGCATTGCACTGGTCATGATGCTGCTCCTGTGGAAAGAGCTTAAGCTCCTCAGCTTCAACCCCGACTTTGGACACAGCCTGGGCCTGCCCATGCAGTTGCTGAACGGCCTGCTTACCACGCTGATTGTCGTCGCCATTGTTATTGGTTTGCAAACCGTGGGCGTGGTGCTCATGAGCGCGGTGCTCATTGCGCCGACTGTGGCCGCGCGGCAATGGACGAACCGGCTGGGCCGCATGGTCGCGCTCGCAGCAGGCATTGGGGCGGCTACAGGCGTTGCAGGGGCGGTCGTCAGTGCGTCGATGCGTAACCTGCCCACCGGGCCGACCATTGTGTTGTGCATGGGTGCCGTGGTGGCCATGTCGATGCTGCTGGCTCCAGAGCGCGGCCTCCTCTGGCGCATGGGAGGCCCCCGCACTGCCGCACCTTCTTCATCGAATTCGTCCTTTTCTACCTCGTCTCCTGCTGACTCATGAGCCCGCAAGCCGAAGTCCAGTTGGTCGCCGCCGTCACGGCGGTGGCGTGTGCGCTGCCGGGAGCGTTCCTGGTGCTGCGCCGCCTGTCGATGATGAGCGATGCCATCAGCCACGCCATTCTGCCGGGCATTGTAGTGGGGTTTATGCTCACGGAGTCGCTCGCCTCGCCCCTGCTCATTGCGGGCGCCGCCGCCACCGGCGTGCTCACGGTCGTGCTGGTGGAGCGCATTGAGGGCACCGGACTGGTCCGCGAGGATGCGGCCATCGGGCTCGTCTTTCCGGTGCTGTTCAGCATCGGGGTCGTGCTGCTGGCGCGCTATGCGAGCGATGTGCATCTGGATGTGGATGCGGTGCTCCTGGGTGAACTCGCATTCGTGCCGTTCGACCGCCTCGAATGGGGCGGCATCGACCTGGGCCCCCGCGCCCTCTGGGTGATGGGCACCGTGCTGCTCCTCAACGCGGCATTCCTGACGGCCTTCTACAAAGAGCTGAAGCTGTCTACGTTCGATGCGCAACTCGCCGCCACCCTCGGGTTCATCCCGGGCGTGCTGCACTACGTGCTCATGAGCCTCGTATCTGTAACCGCTGTGAGCGCCTTCGATGCCGTCGGATCTATCCTGGTGGTTGCTCTCATGGTGGCACCTCCGGCTACCGCCTACCTGCTCACCGATCGCCTGGATCGCATGATCGTGCTAAGTGCGGGACTGGGCGTGGGGTATGCGCTGGTGGGATACGCCGGCGCCGCTGCGCTCGACGCCTCTATTGCCGGATCCATGGCGACTGTGGCGGGCCTGCTCTTTGGCGTGACCCTGGTTGCAGCGCCCGAGCGCGGCCTCGTTGCCACCTGGCGCCGCCAACATCGGCACACCGCCCGCTTCTCGGCACAGCTCCTGGCCGCCTATCTCGCCAATCCCAGCACGCCGCCCGTGCCGCTCTCCGAAGCCTCCAATCGGCTGCACGACCGGTTCGGGTGGCTCCCCTCGCATACGCAGGCCCTGATCAGCGACCTCCGCGACCAGGACCTTATTACTGTACGCAGCGGACACCTGGCCTGTACCGAGGCCGGGCAGCAACTGGCGGATGAGGCCGCCCAGCACGCCGCGTAGCGCCTGCGCGCCGGAACGCTCCACTTTCGGATAGCATATCACGTCCGCGTGTCAACGGACGGTCTCGCCCGTGCACGCCCCTTTGCATCCCCCTGACAAACGAATTGAGTACATGCGACGCTCTGCATCACGCCTCGTGCTACTTCCTGGGCTCGCCATCGGCGCACTGCTCGTGCTGTTGATTAGCGGATGCGGAAGCGAATCGTCCGAGCCGAAATCTGATGCGGCCCCCGACGCATCGACCGATTCCGCACACGCCTTCACCCCTGAAGCCAACCCTGCGTCTCCGCCCGAAGGACTCGACCTACCCAACGGACGCCAGCTGTTTGAGGATGTGATTACGGGCGGGCAACCCACCGAAGCACAGCTGCGCGCCGCGCACGAGCAGGGTATTCGCACCGTCGTGAACCTGCGTCCCGATGGCGAATTCGACGGCTTCGACGAACGGGCGCTTGTCGAAGAACTCGGCATGCAGTACATCCACATCCCCATATCGGACCCCGATGACGTAACCGAAGAGGCCGCCATCGCACTCAACGATGCGCTGGCCGACTCCACCAACCGTCCGCTGCTCATGCACTGCAGCAGCGGAAACCGGGTAGGCAGCCTCTTTGCTGCGCGTGCCTACTTTTTGCACGACATAGCACCAGAGCGCGCCCTCGACATCGGCATGCGGGCCGGGCTGACCCAACTCGAAGCGCCCCTCCGCACTCGCTGGACGAGCGAATAAGTCGGCTGCCGTCCATCCTTTTGTTTTTGTTTCAGATATAGCATCTCTGCATGGCTAACGTGTGTGTCTACTGCTCTTCCAGTCCGCAAATCGACGATGGGTTCACGCCCGTGGCCCGCACGCTCGGTGAGGGGCTGGCCGCCCGCGAGCACACGCTCATCTACGGCGGCGGCACATCTGGACTCATGGGCACGGTAGCGCGTGCGGTGCGCCAGGGCGGCAGTTCGGTGGTGGGCGTTATTCCCAACAAGCTGAAATCCATCGAAGGCGTAGCCCGCGACACCGCCGACGAGCTCATCGTTACCGACACCATGAGCGAGCGCAAGCGCATCATGTACCTGCGCTCGGACGCGTTCGTGGTGCTGCCCGGCGGCTTTGGCACACTTGAGGAGTTTCTGGAGGTACTTACCCTACGCCAACTCGCCTACCATGAGCGGCCTGTCGTTATCGTCAATCACGACGGCTTTTTCGATCCACTGCTCGGCTTCTTTGAGCAGCTTTATGCCCAGCACTTCTCGCGCATCCCCCACGAAGAGCTGATATTCGTGGCCAGCACGCCGAGCGAGGCGCTGCATCACCTCGACGCCACCCTTCAGATCCCCACTGCCGCGCCCCAGGAATAGCACCTGCCGCCCATGGCCTCCTCTCGCACGCTTCAAACGCCGCGCACCGCGCACTACGTGCAGCACGGCACCCCGGCTACCGCCCCAACGCTCTGGGTGGTATTGCACGGCTACGGCCAGCGCGCTGCCGACTTCATCCAGCCCTTTGAAAAGGTTGTTCGAGAGGATACAGCATGTGTTGTTGCCCCCGAGGCACTATCGCGGTTCTACAGGGACGGCACCCATGGCGATATTGGGGCCTCTTGGATGACAAGCGCTCATCGCACCGATGAGATTCGCGATTACATCGCCTACCTCAATCGCCTGCATGCCGCCCTGCTTCGCGAAGGCGGCCCCGAATCCACACACGTGCTTGGCTTCTCGCAGGGCGCCGCCACCGCCTGCCGCTGGGTCGCGCGCACCCCCGCAACCATCGATCGGCTCACCCTCTGGGCAGGACGCGTGCCGCCCGACCTTGACCTGGAGGTCCACGCGCCCACGTTCCGCACACTCCACCTGACGCTGGTCCGCGGCACCAACGACCCGTACATCAGCGCTGACGCGTGGGCGCAGATGCACGACCGGCTGCGTGCTCACGACATCGACTTCGACACGCACACGTTCGAGGGCGGCCACCGCTTGCATACTGATATGCTACGCACGCTGGATGCGCCGGAGTGAGCACAATCCGAACTTATGAAGTGCTGGAGCGCGCAGGCACAGAAAACGCGTCCTGAGCAGAACGGGCAAGATGCAGGGTCCGCTGCGGAAATGGAATGTCGATCCCCACCTCCGCAAAGCGGGCGAGCGTGCTGCGATAGACCGCGTTGCGCACCGAGCGTTTGCCCCGTGGACGGTCGATCCAGGCCAGAATCTGCAGAACGACGGCATTGTCTCCAAGAGCCGCTACATTCACTTCAGGCTCTGGGTCGTTGTGGATACGATCGGAGTGGCGGAGAATCTCCTGGAGGATCGCTGTGGCCCGGTCCAAGTCAGCATCGTAGGCAATCCCGATGGTCATTTCGATGCGCGTGATCTGCTCGGGCAGCATGTGGTTGATGATCACCTCCTTGCCAAGCACATCGTTGGGAATCAGCACGATTTCGTTGTCGCGCGTGCGGATGACCGTCTTATGCAGGTTGATCTCCAGCACGTCGCCGATGTAATCCCCGACCTGGATGCGGTCGCCCACGCGAAAGTTGCGATCGGCCGTAAGCGTAATGCCCGCAAGTACGTTCGAAAGCACCGTACGAGCCGCCAGCGCCACCGCCAGCCCCACGATACCAAGCGAGGCAATAAATGCAGTCACCTCAATATCCACCTCGCGGAGTGCGATAAGGATACCGGCGGTCCAGATCAGGTAGACAGCAGTGAGGTCAAGCAAGCCCACGATCCGTTCGTCGACATCGGTGTCGGTTCGCGCGGCCAGCGGCTGGCCGTACTCACGTACCACAGCCTTAACGAGACTGGCGAAGATCCAGGTGCCCGTGAGGACCAGAACGGCATTCTGAGCTCCGTCCCACTTGTCGAACTGGATCTGCACCTGCGGGATGCGGTATAGCGCATAGTTGACCGAGGCCAGCCCCAGCAGCACGCTAAGCGGGCGCCCGATGATGCGGAGCACAAGTCCGTCAATTTGGTAGCGGCTCCGGTCGGCCCGCAGGGCCAGCCACCGAACGAGCCGGTAGAGCAGAAACGCCCCCGTAATGCCCGCGGCCACCAGTCCGAGCGACGTAAGCAGGGTGTTGATCGCGATGCTATTCATCGAAGTCTCGGACCAGTTGGTGTAGAACAAGAGCATGCAAGACAATGGACAACATCCGGCAGCCATACCGGTTCGCTGCGCTCATGTCGCTTCTGGGCCGTTAGGGCGTTCAACATGAAAGTCCTCAACTCACGCCGTGAGTTACGCATCCAAAAACGCGAGCAGTTCGCGGTTTACGCGATCGGGCATGTCATGCTGCACCCAGTGGGTCGCGTCGTGCAGCATCACGAGGCGTCCGTGTGCGCAGCGGGCCACGCTTTTGGAGGCCATGTGCGCCCGGAGCGCCACATCTTGCTTGCCCCAGAGCACCAGCGTAGGCGGCTGGATCGGCTCGGTCGGGACGGCGCGCAGTCCGTTGGTTTGCACAGCCGCGCGGTACCAGTTGAGCATGCCGCGTACCGCCCTCGGCTGGCGCCAGGCCACACGGTAGCGCCGTAACTCGGCCTCCGAAAACGTATCGGCATGGGCGCTCAGGCGCATTAGCAACGCCAGCGCCTCGCCGTTGCACTGGCGCAGCAGCCATTCGGGCACACGCGGAAGCTGGAAAAAGGCCGCATACAGACTGCGGATGCGCTGCACCGGATCGGTCCGCAAGGTATTCAGCATCACATGCGGATGGGGCACGTTAAGGATGCCCAGGCGGCGCACACTATCCGGCGCACAGGCCGCGAGCGTCCACGCCACAATGGCGCCCCAGTCGTGGCCCACGACATCGGCCTGGGCGCGCCCCGTGTCGTCAATGAGCACGCGCACATCGTCGATCAGGTGGCGAATCCCATAGGCGGCTACGTCGGACGGCTTGTCGCTCCAATGGTAGCCCCGCTGATCGGGCACGATGACGCGACGGCCCGCCTGTGCCAGCGCCACGATCTGATGCCGCCAGCCGTACCAGAACTCCGGAAAGCCATGCAGCAGAATCACCGGGTCGCCCGTAGGCGGTCCGGCTTCAACCACATGCAGCCGCACCGACGGCGCAGTGCGCACGAAGCGATGACGGCATCGCATTGAAGTATATTCAAGGATCGACATGATCGATATGCAAGGTTTATTTTTTATAAAGCGAACGTAAAACGCATGAACGAATGCTCCAATGATCCATGTTTCTGACGCACTCGTAAACACTGGCTCTCATGGAAAGTACACACTACAGTTGAACACGTCTTGCTATCCTATTCGCGGCTCACTGCGCCGCTTGATTTTTCACCGGCTTGCCCGCCCCGCTATGATTCTCATCATTGACAACGAGGACCCTGCCATCAACGTGCTGGCAAATGCGCTGCGCATCAGTGGGGAGACCGTGCGCGTAGTCGATAACACCGCCATCACACTGGAGGAGGTCCGCGACTTGCGCCCGAACGGGCTGGTCTTTTCGGAAGGTACAGGAGCGCCCGAAGATGCCGGCATTACCGTGCCTGCCATTGAAACGTTTGCTCCGCTCGTGCCCATCTTAGGCGTGGGGCTGGGGCATCGGGCCGTAGGAGTGGCTTTTGGCGGATCCGTATCGGAGTCGGCCCGCGACGACGCCACCGGCGCGGTTACGCACGACCATCGTGCCCTGTTTGAAGGGCTCGACGACCCGTTTGAGGTGACGAGCGATTCGGCTCCTGTGCTCCTTGACGACGAGTTTCCGGTGGCCCTGCAGGTGTCTGCGCGCGCCGAAAACGGAACCGTCATGGCGGTGCGGCATCGCGGATTTAAAACCAGCGGGATCCAGTTTCGGCTCGAAAACATGAACCCCGCTCAGGCCGAACGCCTTGTCTCCAACTGGATCGACACGCTGTACGACATCCGCGACGGTGCGTTTGATCAGCTGCAGTTACCGTCTTCTACCGCTCCTTCGAGCCCCGACAGTTCCTCCAACTCGGGCAGCGCAGAAGAGACGGCTGTGTACGAAAGCGACGGCAAGAGCATGTTCGACCGGGTAAAGGAGCAGGAAGAACAGCGCAGTGCGCAGGAGCAAAACGCCAAGTAATCGACCGCCGATCGTGATACGCTCGTAAGATGTGGGACCGTGCGGGCACGGAGGCGGCGCGCACACGTGCACAGGGCGTGCTTTTCGTGCACATCTACCTAACCGCCCTGCATCGCGCTTATGGGACGCCGCAGCTCATCTGACCTCCCCACCAAGATCTGCCCCGTATGCAACCGCCCGTTCGAGTGGCGGAAGAAGTGGGAAGACGATTGGGAGAACGTGAAGTACTGCAGCGAACGCTGCCGGCGCAACAAGCACCGCGACGATGTGCCGTGGGCGGCCCCGCCTGATGACCAATAGCTTCTGCGCCAACCCCTTGTCTTATGGCCCGCCCGCTTCTCGTCTGGTTTCGCAACGACCTGCGCCTGCACGACCACGAACCGCTCTCCTACGCGCTGTCTGAAGAGCGCCCCATCATCCCGCTCTACTGCGTGGATCCACGTCACTTCGATACGGTGTGGTGGGATCTCCCGAAAACCGGTCCGTTCCGCGCCCGCTTTCTGCTGGAAAGCCTGAACGACCTGCGCAGTTCGCTGGAGGCGAAGGGCAGCCGCCTGGTCGTGCGTGAGGGCCACCCCGAGGATGTGATTCCCCAGCTGGTCGAGCAGCACGATGTTGCCGAGGTGACGTGCTACGAGCAGTTGGGCACTGAGGAGCGCGACGTGGAGGACGCCGTCATTGACGCGCTGGAGCCCACCGATGCCGACATGGCCTTCTTCTGGGGCCAGACGCTCTATCACATCGACGACCTGCCGTTTCCCGATCCCGAGGCGCTGCCGGATGTCTTCACCCCCACGCGCAAGAAGCTCGAAAAGCAGAGCTCCATTCGCGAGCAGTACCCCACGCCCGACGCCGTGCCTCCGCTGCCCGACGGACTCGACGCCGGACGCATTCCCTCGCTCAGCGATCTCGGCTTCGACCACGACGGCGTCCCCGATGAGCGCAGCGTGCTCCCGTTCAAAGGCGGCGAAACGCGTGCCCTCGACCGTGTCGACGAATACATCTGGCGCGGCGACCACCTGAAGCGCTACAAGAAGACCCGCAACGGCCTGCTGGGCGCCGACTATTCGTCGAAGTTCTCCGCCTGGCTGGCGCACGGCTGCGTCTCGCCCCGCTACATCTTCGACGAGGTAAAGCGCTACGAGCGCGAGCGTACCAGCAACAAATCGACGTACTGGATGATCTTCGAGCTCATCTGGCGCGACTTCTTTGCGTTTATCGGATGGAAGTACGGTGACCGCCTCTTCCACCAATCCGGTCCCATGAACGTGCAGGTAGACTGGACCGAGCATGAGCCCTCGTTTGAGGCATGGGCAAGCGGCACCACCGGCATTCCCTTCGTGGATGCGAACATGCGCGAGCTCAACCAGACCGGTTTCATGTCCAACCGAGGCCGCCAAAACGTGGCCAGCATGCTCGCCAAGAGCCTGAACATCGACTGGCGGCGGGGCGCAGCGTACTTCGAGGCGAAGCTGGTCGATTATGACGTAACGAGCAACTGGGGCAACTGGGCCTACAACAGCGGCGTGGGCAACGACCCGCGCAACCGCTACTTCAACATCGTAAAGCAGGCCAAGCGCTACGACTCCGACGGCAACTACGTGCGCCACTGGCTGCCCGAACTGGCCGACGTGCCCGACCACTACGTCCACGAGCCGCACACGATGTCGCACGAAGAGCAGAAAGAGTACAACTGCGTCATCGGCGCCGACTACCCCGAGCCCATTGTCAACCTGGAGAAAACGTATGAGCGGCTGCGGAATGGGTGAGGTCAGTCTGGAAGTTCGTCTTATTTATCTGGATGTGCAAACACGAGCACCTTCGGGATGTCGTCCTCTAATCCGAGATAGATGCCCTCGTCGTCTACGTCCATGGCCCGGACGACCAGATCATCGGGACGTTGGATGCCATCGTAGACGTAGTTGCCGTACGGCTCGCCGTCGATCGTATACGCCAAAATGCGAATCTGCTCTGGCTCTTGGAAGGCCGCGTACACAATGTCGTCATGGACAGCAGCGGCCCGAATATAGGGTTGGAAGGGAAACCGTTGATCAACAGCCGGACGGAATTGGCTCAGGTCTTTGTTATTAGCCAGCGCGTCGTCGAGCACCTCATTGTAGATGTCGAAGCGGTGCGTTTCGGTCGTATCCTCAAAGACTCTCACAGTCTCGTAGTGCTCGGAGACATACACAAATTGGCCGTGCTCTTCATGAATCCACCCGTTACTCGCCAGGAAGATGATCTCCTCATCCTCAAAGTACATATCTCCAAAGCGCTCTCGTAGCTCACCATCCCGGCCCATTCTGGAAATAAGTCGGTTTGATCCACTGCGTTTGAATGCGGAGCCGTATATAGATCCATCTTCGGTCAACGTAAAATCGCTTGCGTAGACGTACTTTTGCGCATAGGTCTCAATGAACTGCCCTTCTCGGTGAAAGAGGTCGAACCGGCGGTTGCCATTGTTCGAAACGAGCATTGAGTCTCCACTCACGTCGATGTGCCCAATGTAGCGGAACTCGCCGGGCCCCTCGCCCTCCCCTTCTCCAATCTGCCTAAGCAGGGTGCCGTCGCGTGTGTAGACAAGCACCTCATTGCGCTGGTAGTCGGCAACAAACACCGCATCATCGCTGACTTTCACATCGCGAACCTGCCCAATGAACGAGTCATCACTCGGAATCGTGTGCCGCACCTCAAGGGGTTGCTCCTGGGGCTGGCCTGCGGCTTCGTAGGCAGAGCCAAGTAGCAAGACGGCTGCGATCAATGTGAAGAGCGTTCTATGCATGGTAGCGGTTCAATGGTAAGTGATTGTCATATGGCCGACATCATCGGAGCCAGACAACCCCCTCTGTCTATCGACATCTCCCCCTTGGAAAAGGGGGAGAAACCCGAAGGGAGAGGGGGTTCGAACAAGACAAACCTACATTCTACGATAGCTTTATCACTTAGCGTCTACCCACTACCCTATGCATGTTTGACCGTGGCTCTGTTGACAGAGACGTGCAGGCAATCGCCCCATTTCTTTTTGAATGGACGATGGTATACAACAAAACCGACAAAGCAAAACGCAAGAACATCTGCACAACACAATGTTATGTTTTCTTGAAGCCCATCTCTTTAATGCCGTAACGTTGCTGTCTCTCTGCCGCTTCCGCCCCGCAAACTCCGCACATTCCACCCGTGCAGGCGTTATACGCCGCACGTGCAGTATTGCATGTAACCCAATCCCCTTTTGCTATGAATATGCCTGTCAACGGATCGTCTTCGAACGGATCTGCCCCACCCGAGTCGCCTGCTGGCGCGCCGCCGCATGTCGTTATCATTGGCGCGGGATTCGGCGGGCTGCAGGCGGCGAAGGCCCTGCGTCGCTCCCCCGTCGAGGTCACGCTCGTGGATCGCAACAACTACCATAAGTTTCAGCCGCTCCTCTACGAGGTGGCTATGGCCGGGCTGGAGCCGGATGACATTGCCCACAACGTGCGCGACATCTTCCGCAACGACGACAACATCCGCTTCCGAATGGGCACCGTCACCGGTATCGACACGCAAAACCAGCGCATCGAGCTCGATAACGGCTTCATCGCCTACGACTACCTGATCGTGGCGGGCGGGGCCGAGGTCAACTACTTTGGCGTAGCAGGCGCGCAGGAGCACGCCTTCCCGCTGAAGAACGTGACCGATGCCGTCAACCTGCGCCATCACACACTGCGCCAGTTTGAGCGCTACGACCGCCTGCGCCAGGAATCGCCCGACACCATCCCCGACGGAATGCTCAACTTCGTGCTCGTAGGCGGCGGGCCCACCGGCGTCGAAATGTCGGGCGCGCTCGTGGAGCTCTTCGACACACTCGATCGCGACTATCCCGACTTCGACGTGCGCGACCACGCCCGCGTCATTCTGTTGGAGATGCAAGATGCCTTGCTGCAGGGGTACGACGACTCGCTGCAAGACTACACGCGCCGCACCCTCGAAGATCGCGGCGTAGAGATCGAAACCGGCACTACCGTCGAACGGGTCGGTGCCGACGCTGTCACCCTGGCCGATGGTTCGCGCATCCCCACACACACCCTGATCTGGGCCGCCGGCGTGCAGGCGAGTCCATTGGCCGACCTGCTTGGGGCCGAGCAAACGCGCAGCGGGCAGGTCGTCGTCTCCGATACGCTCGCGCTGCCTACTCACGACAATGTGTTCGTGGTGGGCGACATGGCCGCTATGGAGCGCGATGAAACCAGCGACTGGCTGCCGCAGGTCGCACAGGTCGCCATTCAGTCGGGCGAGCATGCCGCCGAGCAGATTCGTAACAATGTGCAGGGGCGCACGCGCACCGCGTTCTCGTACAGCGACTACGGGCAGATGGCTACCATCGGACGCAATGCCGCCGTGGCCGAACTCGCGGGCGGACTCAAGTTCAAGGGCATCATCGCCTGGCTCATGTGGGTCGTCATCCACATCGCCAAGCTGGTCGGCTTCCGCAATCGCGCCAGCGTGTTCATGGACTGGATCTACAACTACTTCACGTACAAGCGCCACGCCCGCCTCATTCTGGATTCGGAGCATGCTCCCAAAGAAGCCGAATCGCCTGCCGCGCCGGTGGCATAGCCGCGCGTCGTAACTTTGCGTTTGGGGGATGCGTACAATAGACGGCTTCGAGCCTACCTTTCGCATCCCCATAGCCAACCTGCCTTGTGCCCATGCGTCTTACCGCCGACGAACGTGCTGCCCGCCGCGATATTGATACCTGGGCGCAGAGCCTAAGCTCGCCTGTGTCGCAGCTCATCAACTGGGCCATGCAGCCGGTAGACTGGGTGGTGGAGCGCAGCGTGTCGGGCGAGATGCTCGATCGCGCCGAAGACGTGACCGCCGAAGCGCTCTCGCAGCTCAGCGACATGTCCGCGCGCACCGGCGTGCTCGACACCGTCCGCTCCGATGCCCGCGCACAAGGGATTGAGATCGACGCCGTAGAAGATCTGCGCCACGAACCGCTGGAGGTGCTCGACGAACTGGCCCGCACGCGCATGCAACAGAACGCGCTCATTGCGGCGCTGGAGGGCGGCGGCACCGGGCTGGGCGGCGCGGCGCTCCTGGTGGCCGATATTCCGCTGCTGTTTACGATCAACTTCCGCGTGATCCAGACGATCAGCGCGTGTTACGGCTTCCCGATGCACGACGCCGCGTACCGTCCGCTTGTGCTGGCCATCTTTACCGCCGCAGCCTCAGGCAGCCGCGCCACTCGCGCCGATGCGCTTCGTGAGTCCAGCGTGGCCGCGGCGGCTCTGGTGCACGACCACCCGTACAGCGGACGCCGCACCGGGTCGTTTCATGAACAGAACCGCCACGTACCGCGCGAAATTGCCAAGGCGCTCATCCGCCGCAAGCTGGGGCAGCTCATTCCGCTGGCCGGAGCCGCCGTGGGCGCAGGCGTGAACTACTGGTTCACCAAGTCGACCGCAAAGACGTCATTCATGTGCAGCCGCGCGCTGTACTTGGACTGGAAAGAGCGGCATCAGTAGTGGAGCCGTGCGGGGTCCGTTGGCGCAGGTGCCGGGCGACGGGGCAAGCACACACGCACCGTGGTGCCGGTATCCGGCGCGGTATCCACCTGAATGGAGCCTTGCATCAGCTCCACCAGATGCTTGGTAATGGTGAGGCCCAGGCCGCTGCCTTCGTGCGAGCGCGTATCGCCAGTGGAGACCTGCTGAAATGCCGTAAAGATCTGTGGTACCATATCGGGCCGCATGCCCACCCCCGTATCCGCCACAGTCAACGTAAGGTCTGCTTCGGTGGCGCGGATGCCCACCGTAACCGTCCCGCCCGCAGGCGTAAACTTAACGGCGTTGTCGATGACGTGCGTAAGGATGCGCGTGAGCGCCTCGCGGTCGATGACGGCTTCCACCTCCGAAGGCGGGCGCTTTACCGTTAGCGTTACGCCCTGATCCTCAGCCTGTGCGCGGAACGACACCGCCACATCGTAGAGTACCGCCGCCGCGCTGAGCTTCGTGGGCTGCACGCTGACCGCTGCGGCTTCGAGCTGCGAGAGCTCCAGCACCGCGTTGAGCGTATCGAGCAGGCGCTGGCTCGACCGCCGCATGAGCGCGCTGAACTTGTTGGCAGGGCCCTTTAGGTCCAGGTCGTTGAGCACATCCGCAAACCCCATGATTGCAGCCAGCGGCGTGCGGATTTCGTGGCTCATATTGGTAAGAAAGGCCGACTTGAGGCGGCTCATCTCTTCGGCTTTCTCTTTCGCATCGCGCAGCGCCTCCTCGGCTTTTTTCTCGGCAGTGCTATCTAAGAGCACACCGTTCAGCGTGCGTCCGTTTGGGCCTTGTTCGGGCACTGCCACTCCACGAATCCAGCGCACAGCGCCTGTATCCGTCTGAAACGGGACGTCATGTCGCCAGGGCGTGCCGGAACGCACCGCTTCTGCCACAGACGCCAGGAACGCCTCGCGGTAATCGGGGAGCACACGGGCGGCAAACCATGCAAACGCCTCGTGCGTGCCTCGCGTGTCGAGCGGGTAGTCGAGCAGTTCGCGAGCGTACTCGCTGATGAACTGCACATCGTAGCGCGGCGCGTCGTTAGGCTCCATGTGCGTATCCATGCGAAAGACCACGCCCGGAATGCTGTTGGCCAGGTTGCGCAGCCGCTGCTCGCGGTCATAGAGTTCGCGATAGGCACGCTGGCTCTCGGTAGCGCGCATTTCCAGTTCGTTCATGACCACCTGCGCCAGCTTTTTGAGCGTCTGCCGGTCTTGTTCGGTGGGCGAGCGCGGCCTCGTATCCATTACGCAGAGCGTGCCTACGCGGTAGCCATCGGGCGAGGTGAGCGGCATCCCCATGTAAAAGCGCAGGTGCGGCGGTCCGGCCACAAACGGGTTGCCCTTGAACCGTGAATCGTGGCGTGCGTCTTCAACCACCATCAGCCCCGGCGTGCGGATGGTGGTGTTACAGAGCGCCTGGTCGAGAGGCGTTTCGTTGACATCGGTGCCCACGCACGACTTAAACCACTGCCGCTCCGCATCAATGAAGTTTACCACAGCAATCGGCACATCGAGCGTGTGCGCGGCCAAATCGGTAATGTGGTCGAACGCCTCCTCGGGCGGCGTATCCATGATCTGGTAGCGCTGGAGAGCGGCCAAGCGCGCGGGAGCATGGGGCTCACCGTAGCGATCGTGCTCTGTAGAAAGGTCTATCGTATCTGCCTTCATAGGTGAACATCCATTTGTGTGCGCAACTATGTTTCGGCACGCACAAGTATGCGTGTTGCCACACACGCATCGCTATCGGAGAAAGAGGGCATGTAAATTACAAAATCACAACTCCGGCATCTATCTGATAGATTCGGACCAAGATGCAACGAAGTCGACGCGCGGGCAAACGTTACTTTTGACGCCGCCAGACTTGCTTGGGCAAAGATCAGCCTCACTTGAGATGGCGCTGGGACCAGGAGAACGGCCCCGAGCGTGCAAGTTCGATGTTGAGATCCTTCCGCTTCGGGGACCCAAAGCGCCCCCCTCTCCCCCGACTACTACTCGCCAGGCTCCGTTTTCCACCGCGGCCATTCCACATAGAACGTAGTGCCTTCGCCTTTGATAGACTCCACGCGAATGGATCCGCCCATCAGGTCGACAAGACGCTTTGTGATCGCCAACCCCAGCCCGTTGCCCTCGTAGGCGCGCGCATCGCCGGTTGACTCTTGCTTGAAGGCATCGAACAGATGGGGCAGGAAGTCCGCATCGATTCCAATCCCTGTGTCTTGTACGTCAAGCTGAAGCTGCTGGTCGCTGGCCTGCAACTGCACCGTGACGGTTTCTCCTTCGGACGAAAACTTGACGGCGTTATCCACCAGGTGCGTAACGACCCGTTCAAACGCAGTCTGGTCAAGGACAACAGGCACCGGCTCCTCGGGCGCGTGCACATCAAGACACACGACGCCCTCGTCGGCCTGACGGCGTTGCATCCGAACGGTGCTGCGCAGTACAGAGGCCGCATCGAACTCAGCCGGATGCAACGTCATGGCGTCCGCCTGAAGCTGCGACAGGTCGAGCACGGAGTTCAGCGTGTTCAGAAGCCGCCGTCCCGCCTTATGGATGAGCGTGGTGCACTTGCGGGCACGCTCCGGCAGATCGAGCGACATTAGCACGTCCGAGAATCCAATAACCGATGTGAGGGGCGTGCGGATTTCATGGCTCATGTTTGCCAGGAAGGCGGTCTTCAGGCGGCTCATCTCTTCGGCTTTCTCTTTGGCCGTTACCAATGCCTCAATCGCCTCTTTACGTTCTGTAATGTCTTGAAGCGCTCCGCCGACCCGAATGACCGTGCCTTCGTCGTCTCGGTCAATTACGCCGCCTACCGTGCGTACCCAGCAGGCATTGCCCTTCGCTGTCGTAAGCTGCAGCTCCAAATCGTAGGTTTCCCCGGTGCGGATACAGCGGTCCAGGGCCTCTTGGAGGCGCGTGCGTGCATCATCAGAGTAAAAGCTCAGCGCCTTGTGTACGGTGACCGGCGTATCGGGATCCACCTCATGGATGCGATAGACTTTCTCTGTCCACGACAGCGAATTGGCCTGCACGTCCAGTTCCCATGCTCCAGCAATACGCTGCGTCTGCGACAGCAGGTTGCGCTGCTGGCGAAGCGCTGTTTCGCGGCGGTTGCGCTCGGTCACATCTTGCTGCACCGACACCCAGTGCGTGCAGGTGTCCTCTTCATTGCGAACAGGTGCTATGTTCCACTGCACCGTGTACGGAGTGCCATCTTTGCGGTAGTTGACGGTCTCGCCCTCCCACGGCTGCCCACGCTCCAAGTGCGCACGCAGGACCTCCAGCACCGCCCGGTCGGTTTCTGGGCCCTGTAGGATGCGCGGGGTCTTTCCTTTGGCCTCATTAAACGTATACCCCGTCATCTCCTCGAATGCAGGGTTCACATAAACAATGGGTGGTCCCGGCGGATCGAGTGGTTCGGCTTCGGTGATGAGGACGGCTTCGTTAAGTTGCTCAACAGCTTTTGCGAGCAGGTTTCGTTCATGGGCAACGGCCTGCTGCTCGGTGATGTCGTGTACATACACCGACAGCCCCTGCTCAAACGGATGCACATGAACGCGGTACCAGCAGTCTGCCTCTGGATCCTCATATACCGTTTGCAGCGACGTTTGCTCGCGCTGCGCGCTGCGCAGGGTAGGCTCCAGAGCCACTCGCTCTGTATCTGACAGAAGCTCCCATACGACCCGGCCCCGTAGCGCTTTAGGGGATTCGCCCCAGTGCTCCGCTGCTTTGTCATTCACATACGTGATGCCCCACTGCGTATCTACCGTGTAAAACGCCTCCCCAATCGCCTCCAGCACCGCGTGTTTTTTGCGCTCGGCAGCCCGCTGCTCCAGTTCATCGATCACGACCTGGGCCAGGCGAGCCAGCGTCTCTTCGTCGTGGGAGGTGGGGTGCCGGGGCGTGTGATCCATCACACAAAGCGCCCCCAGGCGGTGTCCATCGTGCGTGATGAGCGGTGCCCCCATGTAAAACTGCACCTTGGGCTCGTCCTGCACAAACGATTTGTCAGCGAACCGGTCGTCGGCACGCAGATCGGGGATGGTGAGCACCTCCGGCGTTTCAATGGTGGTGTTGCAAATGGCGTTGTCGAGACTCATGCTCTCTGCTTCCAACCCAACGCATGACTTGGGCCACTGCCGATCGGCCCCGATGAGGTTGATGGCCGCGATGGGCATGTCTAACACGTGCGATGCCAGCTCGGTGATGTGATCAAAAGACGCTTCTGACGCTGTATCCCACACATGGTAATGACGTAACGCCATGAGCCGCTCCGCGTCGGGCGGACCGTCGGGCGCTATATTTGATGGAATAGAATCAGTCATGCAAGAGGATGAGCAAGTCAAGGGAAACAGCAGTCTGCAACAGTGAAGATGGGGAATCTTGGCTACAGAACCAAGAAGCACAACTGCAGCGCAAAGGATACACGCGTTCGATCCTTACCAATCAGATACAGATATGAGTCTTCATGTTTATATTCTACATTTTAAAGTGCAGGATGTTTGCGTAACATGACTGTCACGTACGCGGACCCCATGGTACATGACAAAAGTTGAGTGTCTCTTCAAACGCGAATGATTGCCTACCCATAGGATATTATCCATAGGGCAGATGAGCCGTCGGTCGTTGAAGCAGGCTCAAACAGCGGAAGAGGGCGGCGTCTTGCCGCTCGGGGGTCGTCAGTATCTGTTGCAACCCATCTAACCCGTACCGGAACAGGCTCTTCGCGCGGCGCTCGTGCGCCTTTT